>CAWCDX010000021.1:0-200483 GCA_963794435.1 uncultured Actinomycetota bacterium | reverse complement strand
GGGGCCACTGCGGCGCCGACCGAGGAGAGCCCATGAACGACAAGTCGCCGCGCCAGAGCATGAGCAAGAAGTCAGGCAAGTCCATCAAGGAGAAGCGAGCAGCCAAGCGCGACCAGGCCGACGAGTCCCGCCTTCAAGGAAGCCAAGCCGGCCAAGAAGTGACACCGCGAGCGCCGCTCCGGCTCGGCGTCATCGGCTCCTCCGCGAAGGAGAACGAGCACCGCCTCCCCCTTCACCCCGATCACTTCGCGCGGATCCCGGAGGATCTGCGCGGTCACATCACGCTCGAGCACGGGTACGGCGAGAGGTTCCGGCGCAGCGACAGCGACCTCGCGCCGTACGTCGCCGGGTTCGCCACGAGGAAGGCCCTCCTGGCCGAGTCAGAGGTCGTGCTGCTCCCCAAGCCCCAGCACGAGGACATCGCCGCCATGGCGCCCGGCAGCGTCCTGTGGGGATGGCCGCACTGCGTCCAGGACCCCGTCACCACCCAGCTCGCGATCGACAGGCGGCTGACGCTGATCGCCTTCGAGGTGATGAACCACTGGACCGTCGACGGGGCGGTCGGACTGCACGTCTTCCACAAGAACAACGAGCTCGCCGGGTACTGCTCGGTCCTCCAGGCCCTCGCCCTCACCGGCCGCACCGGTGACTACGGCAGACGTCTCAAGGCCGCGGTGATCGGGTTCGGCGCGACGGCCCGCGGTGCGGTGACGGCACTGAACGCCCACGGGATCCACGAGGTCGCGGTGCTCACCAACCGGGGCGTCGCTGCGGTGGGCTCCCCCATCCACTCGGTGCGGATCCGGCAGTTCGACCACGACCCAGAGCCGCCCCACGGCAGCCACGTCATCATCGAGCGCGGTCGCGTCCCGCTGCCGGAGTACCTCGCCGAGAACGACATCATCGTGAACTGCACGCTGCAGGACACGGCGGCGCCGCTCACCTTCCTCTCGCTGGCCGACCTCTCCCTGTTCCGGCAGGACACCCTCATCGTCGACGTCTCGTGCGACGAGGGCATGGGATTCGAGTGGGCCCGACCCACCACGTTCGACCACCCGATGTTCAGGGTGGCCGACAAGGTCGACTACTACGCGGTGGACCACAGCCCGTCGTACCTCTGGAACTCCGCGACCTGGGAGAACAGCGAGGCACTGCTGCCGTTCCTGCCCACGGTGCTCGCCGGGCCGGGGGAATGGGACGGCAACGAGACGATCCACCGCGCCATCGAGATCCGCGACGGACGCATCGTCAACCCGGCCATCCTGCAGTTCCAAGGACGATCGCTCGAAGCGCCGCACCTGGTCGGCTGACCGCTACCAGGCCTCGGCCAGGAGCTCACGCGTGTCGGCGAGCAGCTGCGGCAGCACCTTGGTGCCGCCCACGACGGTGATGAAGTTCGCGTCGCCGGACCACCTCGGTACGACGTGCTGGTGGAGGTGGTCGGCCAGCGAGCCGCCGGCCACCCCGCCGAGGTTGAGACCCACGTTGAACGCGTGCGGCCCGCTGACGGCCTTGAGCACGCGGATCGCGTGCTGGGTCATCGCCATCAGCTGGCCGGACTCCTCCTCGTCGAGCTCCTCGAGCTCGGCCACGTGCCGCTTGGGCACCACCATCAGGTGACCGGGGTTGTAGGGGTGCAGGTTGAGCACCACGAAGCACCGGTCCTCCTGGGCCACCACGAGGCTCTGCTCGGGCGGGAGCCCCGGCATCGAGCAGAACGGGCAGCCCTCCCCCACGGGTTCGCTCGGGCGGACGTAGGCCATTCGGTGCGGCGTCCAGAGGCGGTCGAATCCCTCGAAGCCCTTGCGGTTGACACCGCCGACCTCGCCTGCGCCGGTGCTCACACCTGGACCCGCGAGGCGACGGCCTCCGTGACGCGGGCGATGGCCTCCTCCACGGGGACGCCGTTGTCCTGGCGCCCGTCGCGGTAGCGGAAGCTCACGGCGCCGGCCTCCACGTCCTTGTCCCCCGCGATCACCATGAACGGCACCTTCTGCAGCTGGGCGTTGCGGATCTTCTTCTGCATCCGGTCGTCCGAGTCGTCGAGCTCGACCCGAATGCCCCGGCTGCGCATCTGCCGCGCCACGTCGGCGAGGTAGTCGTTGTGCCGCTCGGCGATCGGGATCCCCTGCACCTGCACCGGCGCGAGCCAGGGTGGGAAGGCGCCGGCGTAGTGCTCGACGAGGACGCCGATGAAGCGCTCGATGGAGCCGAACTTCGCGGAGTGGATCATCACCGGCTCCTGCCGCGAGCCGTCCGCGGCGACGTACTCCAGGCCGAAGCGCGCAGGCGAGGGCATGTTGAAGTCGTACTGGATCGTCGACATCTGCCAGGTGCGGCCGATGGCGTCGCGCGCCTGCACCGAGACCTTGGGACCGTAGTAGGCCGCTCCGCCCGGATCGGGGACCAGCTCCAGCCCGGACTCGGCGCACACCTCCGCCAGGACCTCGGTGGCCTCCGCCCACTGCTCGTCGGAACCGATGAACTTGTCCGGCTTGGAGTCGTCGCGGGTGGACAGCTCGAGGTAGAAGTCGTCGAGGCCGAAGTCGCGGAAGAGGTCCAGGCAGAAGTTCAGCAGGTGCCGGATCTCGTCGGGCGCCTGCTGCTTGGTCACGTAGGAGTGCGAGTCGTCCTGCGCGAACCCGCGGACGCGGGTGAGGCCGTGGATGACTCCGGACTTCTCGTGCCGGTAGACGTGCCCGAACTCGAAGAGGCGCAGCGGCAGCTCGCGGTAGGAGCGTTGGCGCGACCGGAAGATCAGGTTGTGCATCGGACAGTTCATCGCCTTGAGTCGGTAGTCCATGCCGTCCACGTCGAGCGGGGGGAACATGCTCTCGCCGTAGTACGGCAGGTGTCCGGAGGTGTAGAAGAGTCCCTCCTTGGCGATGTGCGGCGTGCCGACGTACTCGAAGCCCTCCTCGATGTGCCGCCGGCGGACGTAGTCCTCCATCTCCCGCTTGATCACGCCGCCCTTGGGGTGGAAGACGGGGAGGCCGGAGCCGATCTCGTCGGGGAAGCTGAAGAGGTCCAGCTCGCGCCCGAGCTTGCGGTGGTCGCGCCGCTCGGCCTCCTCGAGGCGGTGCAGGTGCGCCTCGAGCGCCTCCTTGCTCTCCCAGGCGGTGCCGTAGATGCGCTGCAGCTGCTTGTTCTTCTCGTTGCCGCGCCAGTACGCCGCAGCTGAGCGCATCAGCTTGAACGCCGGGATCCGCCGGGTGGTGGGCAGGTGCGGCCCACGGCAGAGGTCCTTCCACGCCAGCTCACCGTTGCGGTCGAGGTTGTCGTAGATGGTCAGCTCACCGGCACCGACCTCGGCGCTCGCGCCCTCGGCGATCTCCTCGCCCTGCCCCGCCGAGCCCTTCAGCCCGATCAGCTCGAGCTTGTAGGGCTCCTCGGCCAGCTCCGCACGCGCGTCGTCGTCGCTCACCGCACGACGGGAGAAGCGCTGGTTGTCCTTGATGATCTTGCGCATCCGGGACTCGATCTTCTCGAGGTCCTCGGGCACGAACGGCGTCTCGACGTCGAAGTCGTAGTAGAAACCGTCCTCGATCGGCGGCCCGATCCCGAGCTTCGCGTCGGGGAACAGGTCCTGCACCGCCTGGGCCATCACGTGCGCGGTCGAGTGACGCAGGATGTCGCGCCCCTCGCGGCTGTCGACCGCGATGGGCTCGACAGCGTCACCGTCGGCGAGCTCGTGGGCCAGGTCGCGCACCACGTCACCGACCCGCGCCGCGATCACCTCGGGCTCGTCGCGGAACAGCTCCCAGGCGTGCGTCCCGGTGGCCACGCTCCGCTCCTCGTCCGGGGAGCCGGGGCGGGCGAGGTGGACCTGGATCTCGGGCACGAAAGGGGCTCCTGGCTGCGGGGGCTGCGTCGCTCGATCGTAGCGACGGCCCATCCGGCCGACTCAACCGGATTTCGCGGCTGCTCTGCGCGGAGGTGTGTTGGTGGGCGATACTGGGTTCGAACCAGTGACCTCTTCGGTGCGGACGGCAGAGCCGCGCTACCGCTGTGCTATCGGGCCGGGTGTGTTGGTGGGCGATACTGGGTTCGAACCAGTGACCTCTTCGGTGTGAACGAAGCGCGCTACCACTGCGCCAATCGCCCTCGCGGCCGTCACCGAGCCGGATCGGCCGGTGCCTGCGAAACCCTAGCGCAGGGGCGGGGTGGCCCCGAAACCCGGTGAGCACGTCCCCTGTGCACTGTTTGTTACGTAGCACGGCGGGGGCACAAAGCACGAGGACGCGCTCATAAGTCGTCCGCAAATGACTAGACCAGTGGCATGTCAAAATAGACCACCCTCCGTAGCCAGGTAGACCAGTCGGTGTACATAACGGACATATCAACCATTCATCTACCGGCACAGCGAAAAGTTGCACACACTTCACTCATCGCGTTGGAGGGCGCGTCAGGGTTTCTGGAGGGAGACCCTGGAGGGATCAAGGGGAGCAAACGATGAAGCAGACGAAGACCGCTCAGGTCATCACCGAGAATGTCGAGCTCGAGTTCGTGGACCCGCAGGGCGAGTCCACCTCGATCGATGCGGACCTGGTCTTCGACCCGGCCGACCCGTACGCCGTCACGATGGTGTTCCGCACCGGCGTGCAGGAGGTTCTCTGGACGTTCGGCCGGGAGCTGCTCGTCGAGGGGCTCTACGAGCCCAGCGGCGACGGGGACGTGCACGTGTGGCCATGCCTGAGCTCCAACGGCAGCGCCGTGGTGATCATCGAGCTGTGCTCCCCCGACGGTGAGCTGCTCGTGCAGGCCAACTCCCGCACGGTGACCGGCTTCGTCAGCGCGATGCTCGACTCCGTGCCCGACGGCCACGAGAGCTCCTACGTCGACTTCGACAACGAGCTCGCCGCCCTGCTCGCTGAGTGACCTCAGGGGTCGAGGTCCTCGGACTCCTTGCGTGACCACAGCTCCCTGAGCTCACGCGTCACGGGTCCCGGAGCCTCCAGGTCCCGGTCTGCGTACCGGTGCACCCCCTGGACGTCCCGCGTGGTCGAGAGCAGGAAGATCTCGTCGGCCTCGTCGAGCACCTCGATCGGTTCGTCGATCTCCTTCACGTCGTACCACTCGAGCAGCAGCGCCCTGGTGATCCCGGCCAGGCAGCCCACGGCCAGTGTGGGTGTGCGCACCTCTCCCCCGACGACATAGCCGACGTTCGAGCCCGTCCCTTCGCACAGGTGACCGGCCAGGTTGGCGAAGATCGCCTCCGTCGCCCCGTGCCGGGCCGCCTCCGCCAGCGCGACCACGTTCTCGGCGTACGACGTCGACTTCACTCCGGCCAGCGCACCCCGCTCGTTGCGGGGCCACGGCACCGGCAGCACGGCCGTCGTCGCGGGGGCCTCCTCCATCGCCGTGGCCACGACGATCGTGGTCGGCTCGGCGTCGCCCCGGTTGGAGCCCAAGGGCGCGGGACCGCCGGTGTAGGTCAGCCGCACGCGACCCAGTGGCAGGTGCTCGGCCGCCAGCACCTCCCGGACCGCGCCGGCGAGCCGGGCAAGGTCGGGAGCGGGAAGGCCGAGCGACGCGGCGGAGCGACCCAACCGCTCGAGGTGGCGGGTCAGCCCGAACGCCTGCCCGTCGACCACCTTCATCGCCTCGAAGACGCCGTCCCCGACGGTCAGCCCGTGGTCGGTGACCGCGATCGCCGGCGCCTCCGGGTCGCTCAACAATGCACCGTTGACCCAGGTCTGCATGTCCTGACACTAGTCGCGAGACCGGTCGATTCCAGCGTCCCGATGCGCTCGATCCGCGTCGCTCGGGAGCGTCGCACCCGAGTTTGTGGAGGGCAGCATGTCCGCTATGGTTACGTCCGCACAGCGGGCCATGCCCGCCGTCGCAAGCGGACGTAGCTCAGTTGGTAGAGCGCAACCTTGCCAAGGTTGAGGTCGCGAGTTCGAGCCTCGTCGTCCGCTCGGAGAGAAGCCGGGTCAAGTCCAGGGCCTCCACGGTGGGTTGGCCGAGAGGCGAGGCAACGGACTGCAAATCCGTCTACACGGGTTCAAATCCCGTACCCACCTCCACCGCACGACAGCATTACCCTCAACACCCGGGGCGATTGGCGCAGTGGTAGCGCGCTTCCTTGACACGGAAGAGGTCACTGGTTCAAACCCAGTATCGCCCACCAGCACAGAACGGCCTCTGGCCTGCGAAGGAGCAGGAACGGAGGCCGTTTTCATTTCGCCGCGTGTCGGATACGTATCGGACGGTCTCGCTCCAGAGAGGCCGTTGTGACCTTGCCCGGCGTGGGTCGGGCAGCATCAGGGGTACGACCACGAGATCGACTGGCACCGACCAGTGATGGAGGAGTCGATCTCGGTAGTGGTCGCCTTCCCTGGAATGTCCGAGCGGGAAGGAACCTGCACTGCAACGCTGAGTGGGATGCCCCTGAGGGCCGAGGCCGGGAACAGTCCGTGCCGTCGGCGAGTCCTGCTACGAGGCCGACGGGTGCAGCAGAGAGGCGCGAGGGAGTCTGAGACGAGCGCGCGTCCAAGTGGCTTCGCAAGAAGAGGCGTCCCCGATTCTCGGGGGCGCCATTTCGCATACCTGTGCTTCACCTGTGTCGTGGCCTAGGCCGCACCCGCGGCGAAGTTGGTTGCCAAACACCACCAGATTTAGTGTCCACTTCGCGGGGCGCCAACAGGGCACTCTCGGGTCATAGCTGGAGCATCATGAAGCGTCTCACCGCCGTCCTCGTGGCGGCTCTCATCGCAGCCCTCGGGCTCACCCTGACCAACCCGAGCACGGCCAGCGCCGCAGCTCGCAGGCGGCACCACGACACCCCCGGGTGCATCGACAAGAAGGAGTACCGCGCGATCCGCAGCGGCATGACTCCGGCCCAGGTGGCCCGCATCGCAGACATCTCGGGCGCACAGATCGACTACGCCGACAACGGTTACGAGGACGCTGTGTGGGTCGACGACGGCTACTGGCAGCCGGACGGCGAGTGGATGGACATGGGTGGCACCTTCGATGAGTTTGGGAACTACATCCCCGACATGGAGTGGGTGGACGAGTCCTACTGGGTCGACACCTCCTACATCAGCGACACGTGGGTGCCCGTGCTCGACACCGTGCGCTCCTACAAGAAGTGCAAGAGCTTCGGGCACGGACGCAGCCGCGTGGGCATCGAGTTCGACAACTACACCCACGGCGACGCGCTGAGCGTCTTCACCAAGCGCGCGACCAACCCCTACTCGCTCGTGGCTCTGGTCGACCTCATGAGCGCACGGTCCACGTCCAAGCCCAAGGACGTCCCGACCCCGAACGGGCCCGGGCCGAAGCCGACGAAGCCCATCACGCCGAAGCCGCACTTCAAGCCGCTGACGCCGAAGCCGGCGCACGCCTGAGATACCACCAACTGAGGGCCTGTACCGCTAGCCGGTGCGGGCCCTCAGGGCGGCGGACAACACTCAACCCCGGTTCGCCGCGTGGTCCCACTTGCGTGCGCGGCCACTTCCTGACCCGCGAGCAGGTTGCCGAGGAGCTCAACATCTCCGTGAGCCAGGCACACGCACTCATCCGCCGGGGGATATGCGTTCGCTGAACATCGGCGGCCGAGGAGTCATCCGAGTTGGTCAGGATGACCTCGAATCGATATCGAGCGCACCTCCGCCGCGACCGAACAGTGGATCGAGGAGCACCCGTTCAGCGAGATGTCTCACTCCTCGGCACGACCGTTTGAGCCGCTACCGCTTTGGGGCATGTGTCGGTTGTGTCCACCCGCATCACCTATGCCCGGGGTCACCGGGTCATCGACTCGTGGCCGGACCAGGACCACGTGTGGCTGCGGCCGGCGCAGGTCGCCACCCTCCTCGACCTCAGCCCACGGGCAGTGACGGAACAACTTCGGTGCGGACGCCTTCCCGGTGTCGCTCGGGGCCAACGGTGGTGGGTCCGCCAGGACCAGCTCGAGCTCGTGGTGGACGCGAGGCAGGCGACCTGGACGCGCCAGCCCTGATCTTTCTCAGCAGATTCACATGGTGTCGCTGCTCGGGACGGCCATGCCAGTGCCCACACTTGTCACAAGGCCGTTCGGGTGAACCCTCCAGCCTGACCCACTCGATCTGGCCTGGCGCCGTCCCGGTAGCTTCCCCGCCTCCGGACGGCGCCGCTCACACTAACCACCACGGAGTCTCCGCGCAGCATCTCGATCCGAGTGGTGACCTGTGGCCGGTTCGTACCGCAGCTCCGCCCACGACCCCAGACCGCCCGCGGCCCCCCTCCCTGGTGCCGCGGGCAGCCCTCCACTTCCGTGCAGGACACGTACGCCGGCAGGCTGACGCATGGGCCGGAGACGAGGTTCTGCACGGGCGAGCTCGAGGCCGTGGACGCGCGCGAGCTCGCATGAGCACGTTAGAGGCCGGGCCTTGGGATGACCCGAGAAGATGCCGAGCGTCTGGTGAAGATCCGAGGACTCCCCCGGGTGCGACTCAGTCGTCAGTCAGCGCGTCGAGGATCAGGCTGATCCCCATGCCGAGCATCCACACGTCCTTGCTCACCGCGATGCCGTTCTGAGTGGGCCAGATGCTGCCCGGCTTGTGCAGGGCCGGCGTGCGCAGGTACATCGTGACCAGCGCGCCGGAGAAGCCGGTCAACGCGGCGCCGGCGACGGCGCCGGGCACGAACGGGGCCAGCAGGGCCGCCCCCACCGCCATCTCGCCCACGGACAGCGACTTGAGGAAGTCCGCGGGCTTGATCCCCGACAGGAACGGGAAGGCGCCCGACGCCATGCCGTGGACTCCTTGCGCCTGAGCTTCCCCGCCACTCCACTTCTCGATGCCCGTGTGCAGGATGAAGGCCCCGGCAGCAACGCGCGTGGGTAGTGTCCGCAACTTCATCGACAGGCTCCTTGCAGTCGGGACGGTCCTCGTGGCCGTCACCAGGAGCAAGCCTGGATGCAGCGACTGCTATTCCCGAAGTGGCCCCGACGCCACGTCCGCGAGCATCTCGAACGCCACCGCGGTGGCATCTGCGGTCCGGATTGCTCGACGGGTTCTCGAAACCGAGGTTAGGAATGGCGTGGAGTGGGCATCACTCTGGGCAAGCAGCCGTTTCGGTGTGCGACTTCCCCCCGTTGTCACACACCGGAACGGCTGTTCGCATCACCTTCTGCGATCGAGCGCCGCGACGCCACCTCGTCCCGAGATGTGACTCGCGTGGACTGGACCGGGTTCCGCAATTCAGTCACTGGTTGTCCGCCCGGCTGACCTCGCCGGGTCGGCCGGGTGTCACGCGACCGGTGCCTGCGTGGCGATCTGGGCGACGCGCTCTCGCAGCTCGCCGATCAGCTCGCGGATCAGCTCCGCCTCGCGGGCGGTGTCGCAGCCCGGGGCACCAGGGTCGACGGAGCCGATCTGGAGCAACGTCTCCTCGCCGTGCCGTCCGACGTGCGCCCTCAGCCGGCGGCCGTGTTCGAAAGCGCCGCGGGTCGGCGTGAAGGTCAGCGTGGTGCCGTAGTCCTCGATCTCGTGGAGGCGCCCGCGCCGCGTGGTCGCGCGCACGAGAGCGGCGAAGACCCGGTGCGGGGGGACGCGCAGCAGCAGCTGCCAGGTCAACCCCTCGGCCGTCGCATCGCTCCCGACGTGAGCCCCATCGCACTCATCACGGGCATCAGCCGGACAAGGGGCAGCTCCCGATCCGGGCAGCCGGTGAACGGTCGCCCAGGATTCCCCCGCCTCCATCTCAGCTCTCTCCGTAACTTTGTGACCTGTTTGTCCGTTATTGTGACATCTAATACGCTTTGTTGGGTATCTCGGGGGGCATCATGAGTGGATTCGTGTGGCTGCTGCTGGCGGGGGTGGCCGTGATCTGGATCGTGGCGACAGCGGTCGTCGTGACGCTCGGCGTCGCCGCTCACCGGGGCGACCTGCGCGTGATCATGGACGACCCCTGGGACCAGCCGTTCCCTCGCCACGCCTGGGACCAGCTCCGGGAGGCGGTCGCCCAGGCCAGCGCCGACGTGGAGCGCGAACGTGCCGACTTCACGACCTGGGAGCGTGAGGTGCGGGCAGGCCGCCCGCGCCGGGCGGCCTAGCTCCGGCTCTTCCGCGGGGCCACCTCACCGCCGGACACCGGCGCCGCCGGCGACTTCTCGAGCCGGGCGCGGCGACGTTCGGCGACATAGATCCCGAGCAGCGCGCCGCCGACGATGATGACCCCGCAGCCCGCGAGGACGAGCACTGACACGGCGATCGCGGACACGGGCAACGACCTCTCGTCTGCTCCCCCCGCGATGCCGGGCGTGGTGACGGCACCTTGGCCTCAGCGTCCCAAGGCGCGCAAGTAGTTCTGCCCCCCTTCATCCTGAAATATCGGTTCTGAGGGGACAGAAATGGCCCAAGCGGACTACTCGGTCGGTCTAGCCCTGCCCGCACCCCGCCATTCCCTCGACCTAGACCAGGTCGTGCCCGCTCTGGCGGACGGCACACCTGTGCAGTGAGGATGCGCTCGGAGTGGTCCTCGGGTCCCAACTCATACGTCCCGAGGTCCCTCGGCCGCTCGCAGCCCGCCCTCCATGTTTCGCGGCTGCGAGCGGCACTCCATCCCCTCGTCACACGCCCTGCCAGCCCGTGACGGCACGCGTGGCCAGGGGCGACCTAGACCGCGATGTGGCGTTGCTGGCATCACACAGGACCACCGGACAGACTGACCACCACCCGGTGGCCAGTCCACCGGAGCACCACATCTCCACGGGGCTCGTCGTGGGCCCCACGCTGTGCTGTGCCCAGCAAAGGACCAGCTGCCCGCCGCATCCCCCCGTACGCGGCGGGCAGCTGCTGAGCCCGTGAGGACGACCCCGAGAACCTGCCGCGGTGGTGGACGTCGTCGTCGTCGCGCCATGATGCGCGGCATGGTCACCTACGTCCTCGTCCACGGCGGCTGGAGCGGAGCCCATGGGTTCCGGCACGTACGCCGGTTGCTCCACGCGGCCGGCCACGAGTGCTTCACACCGAGCCTCACGGGTCTCGGGGAGCGGGCCCACCTCACCGGTCCCCAGGTGCGGTTGAGCACCCACGTCGAGGACGTCGTGAACCACGTGCTCTACGAGGACCACCGCGACATCGTGCTGCTGGGCCACTCCTACGGCGGCATGGTGGTCACCGGTGCCCTCGAGCACGTCGCGGACCGCGTCCAGGAGCTCGTCTACCTCGACGCCTTCGTGCCCCAGGACGGCGAGTCCACCCTCTCGCTCCTCGGGGTTCCGGCTCCCCCGGCGAGCGTCGGCCCGGAGTGGCTGGTGCCGCCCGTTCCCCGGGAATTCGACGAGCCCGCCGAAGCCGGCTTCATCAACCCCCGGCGGGTCAGTCAGCCGCTCGCCTCCTTCGCCGAGCCGGTGCGGCTCTCCCGGCCGCTGGAGGAGCACGACGTCGGGCTCACCTACATCCGGGCGAGCGCGGACGAACCGGGCGCCCCCAGCTGGGAGGCGTTCGAGGCCGCCGCCCAGCGCGCTGCTGCGTCCACCCGCTGGCGCCACCACGAGATCGCCACGAACCACATGGTCGCCAGCAACCGCCCCCGGGAGCTCACCGACCTCCTGCTCGCGCTGGCCTGAGGCAGACCGCGTCCACGCACCGACCCGCCCCGTGCGATCCGCCCCTTGTTGCGATACGTTCGCAACAAGCACTGTGAGGCGACACGCGTGGAGGACGGGATGGCCCAGACGAGCACCGCCGCCGCTCCCGTGGTGGACGGCCGCTCCGGCCTCCGGCAGTTCGTGCACAGCCTGGACCGCAACGACCGTCGCAGCCTGGCCGGCATGGGCGGCTTCATCGTGCTGCTGCACGTGGTCGGGTTCGGGGTGCTCCTGGGCCTGGTCGTCCCCGCGCACTACCGGCTCGGCGGGGACAACCCCGTCTTCACCGTCGGTGTGGGCATCCTGGCCTACACCTTCGGCATGCGGCACGCCTTCGACGCCGACCACATCGCCGCCGTCGACAACACGACCCGCAAGCTCCTGGCCGACCGGGCCGACGACCCCACGGTGAGGCGGCCACTCTCGGTCGGGTTCTGGTTCTCCCTGGGGCACTCCACGATCGTCTTCGGCTTGGCGTTCCTGCTCTCCGCCGGGGTCAAGGCCCTGGCCGGGCCGGTCGAGAACCAGGGCTCCGGGCTGCACTCGCTCACCGGAGTCATCGGCGCGTCGGTCTCCGGGGTCTTCCTCTGGGTCCTGGGCATCCTGAACCTCGCCGTGCTCCTCGGCATCGTCAAGGTGTTCCGGGAGATGCGCAGCGGGCAGTACGACGAGGCCGAGCTCGAGCGACAGCTCAACAACCGCGGTTTCATGAACCGCTTCCTCTCCGGGCTGACCAAGTCGGTGCGCAAGCCGTGGCACATCTACCCCGTCGGCGTGCTCTTCGGGCTCGGGTTCGACACCGCCACCGAGGTGGGCCTGCTCGTGCTGGCGGGCGGGGCTGCGGCCTTCGACCTGCCGTTCTACTGCATCCTGGTGCTGCCGATCCTGTTCGCGGCCGGCATGTGCCTGCTGGACACCATCGACGGAGTGTTCATGAACGCCGCGTACGGCTGGGCCTTCGCCCGGCCGGTGCGCAAGGTCTTCTACAACATCACCATCACCACGATCTCGGTCGCGGTGGCGCTGATCATCGGCACCATCGAGCTGATCGGCGTACTCGCGGAGCAGGCTCACATCGACACCGGGCCGATCGCCGCGATCGCCGACATCCCGCTCGACTACGCCGGGTACGGGATCGTGCTGCTCTTCGTCCTCGCGTGGGTCGTCGCACTGGCCGTGTGGCACTTCGGGCGGATCGAGGAGCGCTGGTCCGCCGACCTCGCCGATCAGTACAACTAGCGAGCGCCCGCCCGCTCACTGGGACCTGCCTCATCGGTGTCGCGCAGGGTGAGGAAGCTGTAGACGAGCAGGCCGAGAGCGACGAGGCCGGAGAACACCAGGGTCGCCCCGGTGCCCCAGCCGCCGATCAGCCACCAGCGGTCTGCCACCGGCCACCACGACGGCACCGAGGGCTGCGCCACCCACAGCACCCCGAAGCCGAGGAGCCACGCCACTCCGCACAGCGACAGCACGATCCGCGGCCACGAGCGGACGCTGTCGGCGGCGCCCCTGAGCGCCCAGGCCTTCACCCGCTCCAGGCGCCGATCCGCCCACTCGTACTGGGTGGCGAGCACGAACATGGCGAGCAGGATGATCATCGCCCCGGGCCCGGGAAGGGGCAGGGCGACGATACCGATGAGGAGCAGGAACCACCCCAGGACGACCAGCGTCCAGCGCTTCGCGGCCTGCTTCACCGACTCAGTCGTCCTCGTCCGAGCGGGCCTCGTTGTGGGTCCCGGGCCGCGGAGCCCACGGCAGCTCCTTGGAGGGGCGTACGACGATCAGCTCGTCGCCCCGTGCCAGCAGGGTCACGGTCGGGTCGAAGTAGCGGTAGACCTTCTCGTCCCGGACCACCGCGATCACCTGGTCCGGCAGCGACTGCGGCATCTTGCCGACCTCGTTGACCAGCAGGTCGCGCTGGGCCACCTCCAGCCCCTCGCCGTGGGTGAGCAGGTCCTCCATCACCGAGCCGAGGTTGGGTGAGTACGACGCCAGGCCGAGCAGCCGGCCCACGGCGTCGGAGGAGGTGATCACCGAGTCGGCACCCGACTGCCGCACCAGGGGCACGTTGTCCTGCTCCCGGACGGCGGCGACG
The DNA here is from genome assembly GCA_963794435.1 of uncultured Actinomycetota bacterium. GTDB lineage: Bacteria > Actinomycetota > Actinomycetes > Propionibacteriales > Nocardioidaceae > Marmoricola. The sequence goes on along the minus strand of CAWCDX010000021.1, from coordinate 186,807 downwards.
ATGTAGGCCTGCGGGTTGAGCTGCCGCACGGTCAGGGTGGCGAGGACGGTGGTGTCGTCGCGGGCGGTGGTGATGATCACCTGCTGGGCCTTGTCCACGCCGGCACGTCGCAGCACCTCGCGCCGGGTGGCGTCACCGGTCACCACGACGAGCCCGTCGGCGTGCGCCTCCTCCTGCGCCACCGGCCGCGGGTCGACGACCACGATGGAGTCACGCGAGGTGCCGTTGCTGACGAGGGTCTCGACAGCACTGCGGCCCTTGGTGCCGTAGCCGATCACGACGACGTGCTGATTCATGTGCTTCCTCCACCTGGCAGTCCGGAAGTTCTCGCGCCCTTGCCTGGCCAGCAACTCCATGGCCGTCACGATCAGCAGCACGAGGAAGGCGATGCGCAAGGGACTCACCACGAAGGCGTTGATGAGCCGGGAGTGGGCGGCATAGGGCGCGATGTCGCCGTAGCCGGTCGTGCTCAGCGTCACCGTCGAGTAGTAGATCGAGTCGACCAGCCCGACATGGCCGGTCGGGTCGGCGTTGTCGCGGTAGCCGGCGCGGTCGACGTAGACCAGCAGGACGGTGAAGACCAGGATCGCGGTGGCCAGCAGCACCCGCCGGGTGAGCTCCCACCAGGGTGATCGCGCGTTCGACGGCAGCAGCAGTCGTCCGGCGACAGAGGTCTTCTCTTCCTCGGCCATCAGGACACTCAGCCGAGCACGTCGCCGTAGATGACGACCTGGTCCTGGCGATGGCCTTCGGAGTCACCGCTGTTCGAGACCGAGACGAAGCGGAAGTCGTCCCCCGTCCTGGGTGTCTGCGATCCCCTGCTCTCGCGCCACGTGCCGCACAGGGTGCCGTCGGAGTGGGCACCGTCCTGGTCCTTTGTCGCGCTCCCCCGCAGGCACAGTCGCGACGAGCTGTGGTCGAAGCTCAGCACTCTTGCAGTGGTGCGGTCGGGGGTGTCCGGCCCGGCGACCGAGCCGACGAGGTAGCCGCCCACCAGGCACAACGCTCCGCCGGCCAGGAACACCGGCGTCGGCAGGGTCACGTTTCCCACGGCACGAGCATGGCACGCGCCGGGGCAGCGGCTGCGGAGCGACCCTCAGGCCGGCCGGCGCAGCGGGACGACGACGGCGTGCGGCCTTCGTCTCGGTGGGCGGTAGACCGCACCCTCGACGGTGACCGGGCCGTCGGGCCACCGGCGCAGCGCCACCCACTCCCCCGGCTCGGGCGTGCAGCCTCGGTCGCGGGCGATGGCACCGAGCAACCGGGCGCCGTAGGTGGCGCGGAGCGGTCCGTGGTCGGTCAGGACGACGAGCACCCCGACCTCATGGCCGAGCACGCAACCCACCTCGGGTTCGGGCCGACCCAGCGGGGCGGCCGTCAAGGAAGAGCCTCCGACATGACTGGAATGTACGTCGGGGGGCGCGCGCGTGCACCGGGTTATCCGTCGGCCTGGGTGTCCTGTGCCTCGGGGTCGCTGGCCTCGGCCGAGCGGTCCTCCTCGGACTCCGCGCGCTCCAACGACGCACGCCACGGCAGCACGTTCTCGAGCCTGAGCCGGCGCACGCGCTCCAGTCGCGCGGTGGTGAGCTCCTTCTGGGGCCAGATCTGGTCGAAGGCCGCGTTGAGCGCCGCACCGATCAGCACCGCGATCGAGAGGAGGTACATCCACAGCAGCACCGCGATAGGAGCGGCCAGGGGGCCGTAGATCGAGGTCGACCCCTTCGCCGTACCCACCAGGATCCAGCGCAGCAGCGCCGAGCCGAACACCCAGCAGAACATGGTGAAGACCGCACCGGGCAGGTTGAAGCGCCAGGCGTTCCGCACCGGGACCGACACGTGGTAGAGCGTGGCCAGGAACAGGATGCCGAGGACCAGCACCGTGGGCCAGTAGAGCGTGTTGAGGAACGCGAACCTGTCGGGCACCCACTTGCGGATCAGGGTCGGGCCGGCCACCACCAGCGGGATGCCGATGACACCGGTGATCATCCCCAGCACGTAGAGCAGGAACGAGAGTGCCCTGGTCCGCAGGATGCTGCGATGGCCCCCGAGGCCGTACATGATCGTGATCGTGTCGACGAAGACGTTGAGGGCGCGCGACCCCGACCACAGCGCGAGGATGAAGCCGATCGACACGACGTCGTAGCGACCTCCTCGGAGCACCTCGTTCAGCGTCGGCCTCACGATGCTGTCGACCGTCTCCGGCGTCAGCGCCTGACCAGCAAGGTCCAGGACGGTGGTGCGGACGTCGGTGATCTGGGTGTCGCTGAAGCGCGCGAAGACGTAGCCGATCGAGCCGGCCAGCGCGAAGATCAGCGGCGGCAGCGACAGGACCGCGAAGAAGGCAGCCTCGGCCGCGAGTCCGGTGACCCGGTTGCGCATGCACGTGCCCACCGTCGACACCACGAGCCGCCACAGCGCGTGCCGGACTGTCACCCACGAAAGAGTCCGCGCCCGCTGGAGCAGACTGCTTTCGGCCGTCATGGCAACTACGGTAGGCCCATGTCCGTGTCGAACCCGTCAGGTCGAGACCCCGCGAGAGACGACGACCGGATCGCGCGGAACCAGCCGCCGCCGCTCGTGGGTCACAACACGGTGACCTCCGACGTGGCACTCCTCGAGGCGATCACGCGTCACGCATCGGCCGAGACGGCCGAGTCGCTGGAGGCGCTGGGAGCCGAGGCAGGCACGGCGCAGGCGCGTGAGCAGGGGATGCTCGCCAACGAGTTCCACCCGGAGCTCCGGACCTTCGACCGCTACGGCAACCGCATCGACGAGGTCCGGTTCCACCCCGCGTGGCACTGGCTGATGGAGCGCGCGATCGGGCACGGGCTCGCTGCGACGCCGTGGGAGTCCGAGGATCCGCACGCACACGTCCGGCGCGCCGCGGGGTTCTTCGCCTGGCAGACCGAGCCGGGCCACGGCTGCCCGGTCTCGATGACCTATGCCGCGGTGCCTGCCCTGCGGGCCGACGACGCCCTGGCGAAGGAGTGGACCCCCAAGCTCGCCTCCCGCACCTACGACCCCACGCTGCGCCCGCTCGCCGAGAAGGCCGGGGCCCTTGCCGGCATGGGGATGACCGAGAAGCAGGGCGGCTCCGACGTACGGGCCAACCAGACGCGGGCGGAAGCGACCGCCGTCGAGGGTGAGTACACCCTCCATGGGCACAAGTGGTTCACCTCCGCCCCGATGAACGACGTCTTCCTGGTGCTCGCCCAGGCCGCCGACGGCCTGTCCTGCTTCCTGGTGCCTCGCGTGCTTCCCTCCGGGGAGCGCAACCGGCTCGACGTCGTACGCCTCAAGGACAAGCTGGGCAACCGCTCCAACGCCTCCTCCGAGCTGGAGTTCCACGGCACCTGGGCCCAGCGTCTCGGCGACGAGGGTCGCGGCGTGCGCACGATCATCGAGATGGTCGCGGCGACCCGGCTCGACTGCGTGCTGGGCTCTGCGTCGTTGATGCGCAAGGCGCTCGCCGAGGCTTCCTGGCACGTGGCGCACCGCTCGGCGTTCGGCGGCGTGCTCGCCGACAAGCCGCTGATGCAGAACGTCATCGCCGACCTCGCCGTGGAGTCGGAGGCCGCCACCGCGCTCGCCATCCGGCTGGCCGCCGCCGTGGACGACCGCAGCGACCCGCACGAGGCGGCGCTGCGCAGGATCGCGTTGCCGTTGGCCAAGTTCTGGGTGTGCAAGCGGACGCCGATGATGGTCGCCGAGGCGCTCGAGTGCCTCGGCGGCAACGGGTACGTCGAGGAGTCGGGGATGCCGCTGCTCTTCCGCGAGTCGCCCCTGAACTCCATCTGGGAGGGCTCGGGCAACGTCAACGCGCTCGACGTCCTGCGTGCCCTCAGTCGTGAGCCCGAGGTCCTCGCGGCATGGCTCACCGAGGTCGGCCTGGCCCAGGGCGAGGACCCGCGCCTCGACCAGGCCATCGCCGCCGTGCTCACGCTGCTCGGCGACGCCGAGTCGCTGGAGGTCTCGGCCCGGAGGCTCGCCGGACAGATGGCCGCGTGCCTGCAGGCCTCCCTGCTGATCCGCTTTGCCCCCGCCCCCGTCGCCGACGCCTTCTGCGCGACCCGGCTCGGCGGCGACTACAACGGCACCCTGGGAACTCTCCCCCTCGGCACCGACCTCCGCTACCTCGTCGACCGCACCACCCCGGTCGTGGCCTGAGCCGGGTTTTCGCTCGCCCCGCGTCCGGCGCCCGAGGCCGGCCCTAGGAGCCCAGGGCGGCGGAGACGACCTCGCGAGCCTCCTCCTGCACCTGGTGGAGGTGGTCGGGGCCCTGGAAGGACTCGGCGTAGATCTTGTAGACGTCCTCGGTGCCGCTGGGGCGGGCGGCGAACCAGGCCGACTCGGTGGTGACCTTGAGGCCGCCGATCTCGGCGTCGTTGCCGGGGGCGCGGGTGAGCTTGGCGGTGATCTCCTCCCCCGCCAGCGTGGTCGCGCTGACCTGGTCGGGTGAGAGTGCGGCGAGCTTCGCCTTCTGCTCGCGATCGGCCGGCGCGTCGATGCGGGCGTACGCCGGGTCGCCGTGGCGGGCCACCAGGTCGGCGTAGTGCTCGCTCGGCGTGCGGCCGGTGACGGCGAGGATCTCCGAGGCCAGCAGGGCCAGGAGGATGCCGTCCTTGTCGGTGGTCCAGGTCGAGCCGTCGCGCCGCAGGAACGACGCGCCCGCCGACTCCTCGCCGCCGAAGCCGAAGGAGCCGTCGATCAGGCCCGGCACGAACCACTTGAAGCCGACCGGCACCTCCACGAGCGGCTTGTCGAGCTCGGCGGCCACCCGGTCGATCATCGAGGAGGACACGAGCGTCTTGCCGATCCGTGCGGTCGCCGGCCAGTCCGGGCGGGCGTCGCCGAACAGGTACCCGATCGCGACCGCGAGGAAGTGGTTGGGGTTCATCAGGCCGGCGTCGGGGGTGACGATCCCGTGGCGGTCGGAGTCGGCGTCGTTGCCGGTGGCGATGTCGTACTCGTCCTTGCGCTGGATCAGCGAGGCCATGGCCGAGGGCGAGGAGCAGTCCATCCGGATCTTGCCGTCCCAGTCCAGCGTCATGAACCGCCAGGTCGGATCCACCAGGGGGTTGACCACGGTCAGGTCGAGCCCGTGCCGCTCGGCGATCTCACCCCAGTAGGCCACGCTGGCGCCGCCGAGCGGGTCGGCCCCGATGCGCACGCCCTCGGAGCGGATCCGCTCGAGGTCGAGCACGGAGGGCAGGTCGTCGACGTAGGTCCCGAGGAAGTCGTACTCGCCCACTGCGGCTCGCGCCCGGGCGAACGGCACCCGCCGGACCTCGGCGAGGCCGCCCCGGATCAGCTCGTTGGCCCGGTCGGCGATGACCTTGGTGGCGTCGGAGTCGGCCGGCCCACCGTGCGGGGGGTTGTACTTGAAGCCGCCGTCCGTGGGCGGGTTGTGCGACGGCGTCACGACGATCCCGTCAGCGAGACCGGTGCCCGACGAACGACCGGCGTTGGCTCGGATGATCGCGTGCGACACCGCCGGTGTCGGCGTGTACCCGCCGCGGTCGTCGACCAGCACGGTCACCTCGTTGGCCGCGAGCACCTCCAGCGCCGTGCTCCACGCAGGCTCGGAGAGACCGTGCGTGTCCGCGCCGACGAACAGCGGCCCGTCGTACCCCTGCTCCCGTCGGTAGTCGCAGATCGCCTGGGTCGTGGCCAGGATGTGGGTCTCGTTGAACGAGGTCTTCAGCGAGGAGCCCCGGTGCCCGCTGGTGCCGAAGACGACCTGCTGGTCCACGTCGTCCGGGTCGGGTACGCCGGTGTAGTACGCCGTGACCAGCTTGGGGACGTCGACGAGGTCTTCTGGCCCGGCGACCTGTCCTGCCCGAGAGTCGTTCACGCGGACGGCACCTCCTGGCCCTTCGCGAGCACCGTCAGCCCGTCCTCGACCGCGAAGCCGCGCTTCTCGTCGGCCGCGGGGTCCACACCGATCTCGACCCCGGGCGGCACCACGACGTTCTTGTCCAGGATCGCGTTGCGCACGATGGCCCCGGGCCCGACGCGGACACCGGACAGCAGCACCGAGTCGGAGACCTCGGCCCCCGACTCCACCCGGCACGACGGCGAGAGCACCGACTGGTTGACCTCTCCACCGGTCACCACCACTCCCGGCGAGAGGATCGAGTTGAACGTCTTGACCGGCCTGCCCTTCTCGCCCTCGACCAGCTTCGCGGGCGGGAGCGGGCCGTAGTTGGTGTAGATCGGCCACTGCGTGTTGTAGAGGTTGAAGACCGGCAGCGGTGCGACGAGGTCCATGTGCGCGGCGTAGTAGGACCGCATCGTCCCGACGTCGCGCCAGTAGCCTCGGTCGCGCTCGTTGGACCCCGGCATCTGGTTGTCCTTGAAGTCGTAGACCGCCGACTCGGTGCGGTCGACGAACCAGGGCACGATGTCGCCGCCCATGTCGTGCTTGGAGCGTTCGCGTGCCGCGTCGCGGGTGACCGCGTCCTGCAGGGCCTCGGCGTCGAAGATGTAGTTGCCCATCGAGGCGAGGACCTCGTTGGGCGAGTCCGGCAGGCCCACGGGGTCCTTCGGCTTCTCCAGGAACGCCCGGATCTGCGAGGGCGCCTTCGGGTCGACGTCGATCACGCCGAACTGGTCGGCCAGCTCGATCGGCTGCCGGATCGCAGCAACCGTGCAGGCGGCACCCGTCTCCACGTGGTGGTCGAGCATCTGGCCGAAGTCCATCCGGTAGACGTGGTCGGCCCCCACCACGACGACGATGTCGGGCCGCTCGTCGGTGAGCAGGTTGAGCGACTGGAAGATGGCGTCGGCGCTGCCGAGGTACCACCGCTTCCCCACCCGCTGCTGCGCGGGCACCGGCGTCACGTAGTTGCCGAGCAGGGTCGACATCCGCCAGGTAGTGGTGACGTGGCGGTCGAGGCTGTGCGACTTGTACTGCGTCAGCACGACCACGCGCAGGTAGCCGGAGTTGACGACGTTGGAGAGGGCGAAGTCGATCAGCCGGTAGATGCCGCCGAACGGCACCGCTGGCTTCGCCCGATCGGCCGTGAGCGGCATCAGCCGCTTGCCCTCCCCACCGGCGAGGACGACGGCGAGCACGTTCTTGCGGGTCGGCACGACAGAGCTCATGTCACGAACCTAGTGTCGCGCGTCACATGGCCGCCACTAACGTGTGGGGATGCGCATCGACGTGCTGTCCCGCGAGTACCCGCCGGAGGTGTACGGCGGCGCCGGAGTCCACGTCGCCGAGCTGGTGCGAGCCCTGCGGGCGGTGGACGGTGTCGACGCCAGGGTGCACGCGTTCGGCGCCCCCCGGCAGGAGGCGGGCACCACGTCCTACGCCGACCCACCGGGACTCGCCGACGCCAACGCCGCGATCCGCACCCTGGGGGTCGATCTCGAGATGGTGGGCGGCTGCGCCGGCGCCGACCTCGTGCACTCCCACACCTGGTACGCCAACATGGGCGGGCACCTGGCCTCCCTGCTCCACGGCATCCCGCACGTCGTCTCGGCGCACAGCCTCGAGCCGATGCGGCCGTGGAAGGCAGAGCAGCTGGGCGGCGGCTACGCCGTCTCGAGCTGGGTGGAGAAGACGGCCTACGAGGCGGCCGACGGCATCATCGCGGTCAGCGCCGCGATGGCCGAGGACGTACGACGCAGCTACCCCGACGTCGACCCCGACAAGGTCCACGTCGTGCACAACGGCATCGACACCGGCGACTGGTCCCCGGTGGAGAACCCCGACCGGGTGCGCGAGCTCGGGGTCGACCCCGACCGGCGCAGCGTGATCTTCGTCGGCCGGATCACCCGCCAGAAAGGGCTCCCGCTCTTCCTGCGTGCCGCCGCCCAGCTGCCGCCCGACGTACAGCTGGTGCTGTGCGCCGGTGCTCCCGACACCCGGGAGATCGCCGACGAGGTCAGCGGCCTCGTCGCCGGACTCGCCGCGGAGCGGGACGGCGTGGTCTGGATCGACGAGATGCTCCCCCGCCCCGACGTGGTGGCCCTGCTGACGGCGTCGACGGTCTTCGCCTGCCCGTCGATCTACGAGCCTCTCGGCATCGTCAACCTCGAGGCGATGGCCTGCGAGACGGCCGTCGTCGCCACCGCCACCGGCGGCATCCCCGAGGTGGTCGTGGATGGGGAGACGGGCTGGCTGGTGCCGATCGAGCAGGCCACCGACGGCACCGGCACACCGCTGCACCCCGAGCAGTACGTCGCCGACCTGGCCGCCGCGCTCGTCGACGCCGTCTCCGACCCCGACCGCGCGCGCCAGCGCGGTCTCGCGGGCCGGCTCCGCGCGCAGGAGTCGTTCAGCTGGCCCGCGATCGCGCAACAGACGGTGGCGGTCTACCGCTCGCTGGGCTGAGCCTCAGGGCGCGGGCAGCGGCTGGACGTCGGTCGTGCCGCCCGGGTAGCCGACGGGGTCCTCCTCGGTCCACTCCCCCACGTGCTGGCGGTACTCCGGCGAGTGCTGGTAGTCGCTGTGCCCCTTGATCGGTGGCCCGGCATCGCCCATCTCGGCGCGCGGCACCTCGAGGGTGGGGACGTCGATCCCGGAGTCGAAGTCGGAGAAGACCCGGAACCCGATCGGGTCGGTACGCCGGAACAGGTTGACCCAGCGGCGCGACCCCTCGAAGCGGGCCCGCACGCTGCGACCGGGCGGATCGGGTGGTTCCACGAGGTCCGTGGCCAGGTCGGGATGCGCGTCGCCCAGGGTCATCGGGCCCGTGGTCGCCTCGTAGCCCACGACATCGGGTGAGAAGACGCTGGGGAAGAAGCGGCCGTACAGCGCGCGGATCTGGCTGCCGTAGGTGATCAGCCGGAACCCGTCGAGCCGTGGGAGCCGAGCCGCCACCGTCAGGAGCACGAGGGATCCCTGGCTGTGACCCGAGAGCACGACGGAGCGGCCCTTCGAGACACTGAGTGCCCACATCGCCCGGCGACTGATCTCCGGGACGATCCGCTCCGCGTAGCACGGCGGCGAGAACGGGTGCGCGGCACGGGGCCAGAAGGTGGCCAGGTCCCAGATGACGCCCACAGCCCGGCGGACCGAGTCCGAGGTGCGGATCTGGCTGCCGAGCAGCACGAGCAACGCCGCGGTAGCCCACACGACGTACAGCGACAGGTCCGAGAGTGCGTTCAGGTAGCCGAAGACCTGCCAGGGCGGGTGCTGCAGAGCGGAGAAGACGACCACTGCCAGTGCCACCGGAGAGGTCACGAACCCGACGACGTCGAGGATGCGTTCGGCGCGGTGGGTGAAGCCCGCCAGGGCACGCGTGTGACCGGCACCGGAACGGTCCCACTGCGGCACCGGGGCGTCGGCTTCGGCCTCGGCGTCGATGAGCCGACGGGGCCCGCGGAACCGCAGGAAGCAGCCGGCGACCGCCAGCACCACCGCCAGCAGCCACAGGGTCTGTGCGACGGGCGCCCACACCATCACCGAGGGGACGACGAGCGGGGTGTACCCGGGCTGCCGCAGGGCCAGGTGCACGGTCGAGCTCGGGGCGTCGACGTGCACCAACCTGTCCGCCACCGTCACGGCGACCGCCTGGTTGAAGTCCCTCCCCCCGCCGGAGCCCTGGCAGACGTAGCCGCCGGCCCGGGTCAGTGCCTTCAGGCGCGGCGCGGCCTGGTCGTAGTCGCAGCTGTCGTGGAGCTCCACGACGGTCCCCGGGACGGCGAGCACGTCCTCCTGGAGCCGGGTTCCCCCCGCCAGCGCGCGCAGCGGCACCTTGCTCGAGAGCGGGTTCCCGTGCCAGGCCGAGGTCACCAGGATGTTCCCGGAGTACACGACGAGCCGGCCGGACTGGTGGGTGTAGACGGCGCCGGAGACGACCACCGGGCCGCTGACGGTGAAGTCCGGCCGCCGCGCCGCATGTTCACCGGTCTGGACGGGCGGCGGTCGCTCCACCGCGGGCAGCTGGGTCACCAGGAGGGTCACCGGCGCCTGCCCGTTGAGCACGTTGGCACTGCCGATCACCGCTGCCGTCGAGAAGAGCAGGGCCGTCCAGACAGCGGCGGCGAGCAGCACCGAGGCGCCCGCGCCCCCGAACGCGCTCCTCGCGAAGAGCGCTTCCTCGGGGCTCGCGGTCCCCTCGCGCACCTTCGTGCGTACGTCGTGGCCCAGGCCGTAGTGCCAGAGAGCCAGCATCGCGAAGACGGCCAGGGCCACCAACCACACCAGGAGCGCGACGTGGGTGCCGTGGTCGGCGGCCTTCTTGGCCGCTGAGCCCTTCGGCGCCTCGGGGTCCGATCCCTCAGACGCGACGCGCACCACGAGGTAGCCCACCGTGAGGACGACGGGAAGGACCACCGGCGCCACGTACCGCTTCCAGCCGTGCAGCCTGCCTCCCGCGAAGACGAACAGGTGCAGGGAGGTGAGGGCGATGAAGAGCGCGGCGAACCAGGCGTTGCGGCCGAAGTAGTCCTGGAGCTCGTCGACCGGACCGGACGGCAGGACGTAGAGCAGCACGAGATGGGCCAGGGTCAGGGCGAGAGCGGCGAGGACGAGGGTGCGACCGCTCCACGCCCGGTGGGTGATGCCGGTGGAGGCCCTCGGCAGCAGCTGCGCCTCGACGTCGCCGGGGAGCGTCGTGCACGCCACCACCAGCGCGCCGACGAGCAACGCCCCCGCCAGGGCGAGGGGCACCACGAAGACCACCTGCCACTCACCGGTGTGGATCACCTTCAGGAGGTGGACGTCGACGAAGGCGACGACCGTCGCGAGCGCGGCCACGAGGTGGACGTTGCGCAGCACCTTGGTGCGCTCCATCCCGTTGAAGAGGTCCTCGTGCAGCAGCACCGGGCCCGCCGGACGCGTGTCGGCCGGTTGCCCGTCGGGGTCGCGGTCCTCGTGGCGGCGCGCCCCCCTGAGGTCCTCCCCCAGCGGATCCTTGGTCGACTCGTACCGCGCCAGCGAGGTGTTCGAGAGCAGCACGAACACGGTGATCAGCAGCAGGGGTCCCAGCGAGGCGATCGCCAGCCGCTGGCCGGGAGTACGGCGAGCGAGCCACCCGAACCAGCCCGGGAGACCCGGGCAGCCAGGACTGCCTCCCCGGAAGCACTGCCACCCGATCATGTCGACGAAGACCGTGGCGGCGGAGATCACCAGGAACATCGTCAGCAGGACCGAGGCCACGCGCAGCGCCGACGCGCCCAGCCGACTGCCGGGGCCCCTCTGACCCAGGCCGAGCCGGGCCCAGTAGGCCATGTTCGCCAGCGCGAACGGCAGCAGCACCAACCACAGTGCGCGCTGCACCCAGCCGAAGATCCCGCGCGTCCCGCTGGTGAGGGTCCCCCACGAGTACGCCTCGACCGCGAGGCCGGGCTTCGGGGTGCGGTAGGGCAGGTTCCCGCTGCGGGAGCGGTAGAAGCCGGTCAGGCCGTCGCCGGCCACCTGCATCACGTCGCTGCGGTCGACACCGAGCATCGACGAGGGCGGCGTGCCGTGCACGCCGTGGACACGCAGCTCCAGTGCGACCGGCGACAGCTCGTCGCCCGGGTCCGCCCTCCCGGTGACCATGGCTCGATGGTGGCGGTACGGCGCCCCTGCCGCAATGGCTCACTCGGCGGGTTGCGCCAGCTCCTCGAGCACCCGGCGGAAGGTGCGGTAGCGCCGATGGCCGACGCGGACGGCCCAGTCGTCCTCGATCTCGAGCATGCGCGAAGTCACCGCGGTGGTGGTGCGGTTGCCCCTCGCCGAGGAGCTAACGCCGCGCGGCCAGCTGGCCCTTCAGCTGGTCGACCCACCGCACGGCACCGAGCTCGACGAGGGTGGCGAGGGCGCCGTCGAGCAGGAGCACACCTTCCTGCTCGCGCCCGAGGGACGAGAGCAGCACACCCAGCTCCCCCTCCGTGCGCGCGAGGTGGTGGCGCGATCCCCACTGACGGAAACCGTCGGCCGCCTCGCGCAGGAGCGCGATCGCCTCCTCCGGGGCCTCCTCCCGCCGGAGCAGCGCGGCGAAGCGAGCACGGTGCGCCCGGATCGCCAGCGGTACCCGGACCCGGGAGGCGCTCTCGTCGACCAGGTCGAGCAGGTCTGCGACCGCGCCGTGCTCCTCGAGCGCAAGGGCGAGGTCGATGGCAGGCGGCCAGAACTGCACGAAGTCGTCGGAGAGCGCCGTGTCGTCGAACATCGCGCGGGTAGCTCGGAGACTCAGGTCGAGAGCCTCGTCGGTGCGTCCCTCGTGCAGGGCACGGTTGGACTCGGCGAAGGAGATCCAGGCCTCGTCCGAGAGATCGTCGCTGACCGGCACCGCGTCCGCCGGCCACGGCAGGCTCGGCTCCATCCGTCGTACGACGGCCAGCCAGGCCGCGAGCCCACCCACGGTGACCTCGAGCGCCATCAGGTCGGGAAGCTCGCCGGCCAGCCGTTCGTCCACCTCGTCCCAACGCCCCGCCGACGTCAGCGCGATCAACAGGTTGGCGGTGGTGAACCCGTGCCACAGCAGGTGACCCGTGCGAGCAGCGACCTCGACCGCCTCGCCCGCGGTGGTGATCGCCTTGTCGAGGTCCACGAGGTTGTACTCGACGGAGAGGTTCGACAGGCAGCGGGCCAGCACCCCCGGAAGGTGGTGCTCGCGGGCCATGTCGGCCGCCGCGCCGAGCAGGGTGCGCGCCGTGATCGACGAACCCTCGGTGGCGTAACAGAGGCTCAGGCCCGCCAGCGCGTGCGCGAGCTCCTCGGGATTGTCGACCCGCTCGGCGATCTGGATGGCCCGGTCGAGGATCTCGCGCCTAGGGAGGTCGAGGTGGGAGTAGGCCGTCGAGAGGACCCGGCTCAGCGCGAGCAACGCCAGGTCCGCGTCCTCGGCCCCTTGGAGCTCGTTCCACCATGGCTCGACCATGGCCCGCGCGCCGGCGTTGTCGCCTCCCGACGCGAGCGCCGAACCGTGCGCGGCAGCAGCGAGACCGGCCGCGGCCCGGTCACCAAGCTCCTCGAAGGCCTCCTGCGCCGCGCGTGCATGCACGATCGTCTCGGCGTACTGGCCACCGTCGCCCAGGGCAGCCGCCACGGCACCCAGCAGCCGGGCCCGGGTCGCCGCGTCCCTGGCCAGGTCCAGGGCAGCGAGGAGGTGTCCGGCCGACTCCGTCAACGCACCGAGGGAGCGGGCGCGCGCTGCTGCCCGTTCGAGCTGGGCGATCGCCCGCTCGCCCAGCTCGGGAACCTCTGGATCCGACCGGACGGCGTCGATGGCGTCGAGGTAGTGCTGGGCGATGATCGGGGCCAGCTCGCCGGCGCGGTCCTCGACGGCCTCGGTCTGCCGGGCCACCGCCAGGTGCAGGGCACGACGGTCACGACGCGAGAGGGTGGCATAGGCCACCTGCCGCACGACGGTCTGCACGAACTGGTACTGCCCGAACTCCGCACTGAACCTGCTGGTCAGCTGTCCCAGGATCTGCAGCCGGACGAGCGCCGCGAGGACCGGGCCGACGTCACCGAGCTCCGGGCAGAGCTCCGCGATGTCGTCGCGGGAGAAGACGTTCCCGATGACACTGGCCCGGTCGACGAGCATCCGCTGGCCCGGTTCGAGGGCATCGAGCCGGGCGGCGATCAACGCGTGCAGGGACGCGGGCGCCCCGATCGAGGCGAGGTCGACCGCATCGGGATCGGTCAGGACGTACCGCCCGCCACGCGGTACGACGAGGTCACGGTCGATCAGCGACCGCACCGTCTCCACCGCGAACAGGGGGATCCCCTCCGAACGGGTGACCAGGGCGTCGCGGACGTCGACCGGGAGGCCCACGACCAGGCCGTCGAGCAGCCGGGCGATGTCGGCGTCGCTGAGCACGGCGAGGTGGATCACCGTGGCCCGGTGATGGGTGGCCAGCCCCGGCCGCCGCTCGAGCAGGCCCGGGCGGCTCAGGAGCATCACGAAGCACGGGAACTCGGCCACGGTCAGCAGGTGCTCGACGAACTGCAGCAGCCCGTCGTCCGCGTGCTGTGCGTCGTCGATGACGAGCACCACCGGTTCCTTGTCCTCGCCGATGCGCTGGAGGAAGACGGTCCACGCCGAGAAGAGGTCCTCGCGGGCGTACGTCCCGACCGAACCGATGCCCAGCAGCGCGCCCAACCTCGGTCGCAGCCAGGCACGCTCGTCCTCGGCCTCGACGAAGGTCTCCAGGCCGCGCTCGAGCAGCAGCCCCGGGTCGGGCGCCGGGTTGTCCTCCTCGTCCGGCGCGAGCGTGCGCAGCCTGCCGCGGATGGCCTCTGCCAGGGCGAAGTAGGCGAGTCCCTCGCCGTAGGCCACGCACCGGCCGTTGTGCCAGCGCACGAACCGGGAGAGCCCGTCGACGTACTTCTCGAACTCCCAGGCGAGCCGCGACTTGCCGGTGCCCGGGTCACCGCCCAGCACGAGCAGGGAGGGCCGGCCGCTCTCCTCGACCCCGTGGAAGAGCTCCTTGACCAGCCGGAGCTCCCGGTCACGGCCCACGAGCGCGGCCTCGAGACCGTCGGCGCGCTGCGCCCCACCCACGGCCGCCACCACCGCCTGCGCCGACCAGAGCGGAACGGGGTCGAGCTTGCCCTTGAGCTGGTGGGTGCCGGCGTCGACGTAGGTGATGGCCGAGGAGGTCAGCAGCCGGGTGGTCTCGTCGACCCAGACCTGACCCGGGGTGGCGACCGCCTGCACCCTCGAGGCGGTGTTGACGGCATCGCCGGCGACCATCCCCTGGTGCTCGGCGCCGATCGTGACGGCCACCTCGCCGGTGACGATGCCGACCCGCATCTCCACATCGGCCACCCCGAGGTCGTCACGGAGCGCGGAGACGACGTTGACCAGCTCCAGGCCGGCACGCACGGCCCTCTCCGAGTCGTCCTCGTGCGCGGTGGGCACACCCCAGACCGCCATCACGGCGTCCCCGATGAACTTCTCCACGGTGCCGCCGTACCGCGAGATGATCTGCCGGCACTCCTCGAAGTAGCGCGCCAGCAGCTCACGGACGAACTCCTGGTCCCGGTGCTCGGCCAGCGCGGTGAACCCCACCAGGTCGCCGAAGAGCACGCTGGTGACGCGACGCGACGAGACCGGCCTGGGCGCCACACCACTCGCGATCGCGGCGCCAGTTGTCTGCTCGGTGCCGCAGCCGCTGCAGAACCGGGCCCCGGGGACGAGCGTCGTCCCACACTCGCGGCACGTGCCCGGGGCGATGGAGGCGCCGCAGCTGAAGCAGAACCTCGCACCCTCAGGCAGGTCGGTGGCGCAGCTCGGGCACGCGCTCATACCTGGACCCCTCTCGCCGGCCGATCACCGCGGCGAGGAAATCCTCTCGCGTCAGGGCCTCGCAGGCCACCACCAACGCCCGAAGTCTCAGGCGAGCACGAGCCCCGGGTAGAGCGGGTACTTCTCGAGCATCTCGCCCGACCGCGCGTGCACCCGGTCGGCGACACCGTCGGCCAGGGTGTAGGTCGCCTTCGAGGGTGCCCCGGCCTTGTTGGTCCCCGGCGTGGTGTTCGAGAGCACCTCGTGGACCAGGTCGGCCACGGTGTCGAACTCGTCGTGCCCGAAGCCGCGCGTGGTCAGCGCGGGGGTGCCGAAGCGGATGCCGGAGGTGTACCACGCGCCGTTGGGGTCACCGGGCACCGAGTTGCGGTTCGTGACCACGCCGGCGTCCAGGAGCGCCGACTCGGCCTGGCGACCGGTGAGGCCGTACGACGAGACGTCGAGCAGCACGATGTGGTTGTCGGTGCCGCCGGTGACCAGGGTGGCGCCGCGCGAGAGGAAGCCCTCGGCCAGCGACTTCGCGTTGTCGGCGATGTTCTGGGCGTAGGCCTGGAAGGACGGCTGCCGGGCCTCGGCCAGGGCCACCGCCTTCGCCGCCATCACGTGCGAGAGCGGCCCACCCAGCACCATCGGGCACCCCCGGTCGACGTCCGCGGCGAACTCCTCCTGCGCCAGGACCAGGCCTCCGCGGGGCCCGCGCAGCGACTTGTGCGTCGTGGTGGTCACGACCTGGGCGTGCGGGACGGGGTCCTCGTCACCGGTGAACACCTTGCCGGCGACCAGGCCGGCGAAGTGGGCCATGTCGACCATCAGCACGGCCCCGACCTCGTCGGCGATCTCGCGCATCTTCGCGAAGTTGACCCGTCGCGGGTAGGCGGAGTAGCCGGCGACGATCACCAGGGGCTGGAACTCCCGGGCCTTGGCGGCCACGGCGTCGTAGTCGAGCAACCCGGTGGTGGGATCGGTGCCGTACTGCTGCTGGTGGAACATCTTGCCGCTGATGTTGGGCCGGAACCCGTGAGTGAGGTGGCCACCGGCGTCGAGCGCCATGCCCAGCAGCCGTTGGTTGCCGAACTCGTGGCGCAGCTTCTCCCAGTCGGAGTCCGAGAGCTCGTTGACGTTCTTCGCGCCGAGGCGCTCCAGGGCCGGGGTCTCGACGCGGTTGGCCAGGATCGACCAGAAGGCGACCAGGTTCGCGTCGATGCCGGAGTGCGGCTGGGCGTAGGCGTACGGCGCCCCGAAGAGCTCCCGCGCGTGCTCGGCGGCCAGCGCCTCCACCGTGTCGACGTTCTGGCAGGCGGCGTAGAAGCGGTGCCCCACCGTGCCCTCGGCGTACTTGTCGCTGAACCAGGTGCCCATGGTCAGCAGGACCGCCGGCGAGGCGTAGTTCTCGGAGGCGATCAGCTTCAGCGAGGCCCGCTGGTCGGCGAGCTCCTTCCGTGTGGCGTCGGCCACACGCGGCTCCACCGAGGCGATCACCTCCAGCGCTGCGTCGTACGCCGTGGAAGCGGTCTTGGCCAGCGTGGAGTCGCTCATGGCAGCAGACTAGGGGGCGCCCCTCGGGGCCCGTCCAGACCCGCGACGCGGTGTCCATATATTGAACGTGCGTCTCACTGCATGAGATTCACGTTTGTGGTCAGGGTGTCCGCAACCTGAGACTGGGTCGCATGATCAGTGCTGCAACGACCACCTGGCTCGTGGCCCGTCGCCACGTGGACCTCGGTCGCACCCGCAGCATGATGTGTCATCTCGCCTGACCTGCCCCTGACCACAGCAACTGATCAGTGAGTCCTCCCGCCACGCGGGACGAGCACTCCAGGACGAGAGCCATGACCGCCAGTTCCCCTTCCGCCCCGACCGAGGGCCGCATCGGCCGTTCCGGCCGCGCCCGCCCCAAGCGCGGTGAGGGCCAGTGGGCACTCGGCTACACCGAGCCCCTGAACAAGAACGAGCAGTCCAAGAAGGACGACAACCCGCTCAACGTGCGCGCCCGGATCCTGAACATCTACTCCAGGAAGGGTTCTCCTCGATCGACCCCGCCGACCTCCGCGGACGGTTCCGCTGGATGGGCCTCTACACCCAGCGCGCGCCCGGCTTCGACGGCGGCAAGACCGCGATGCTCGAGGAGGAGGAGCTCGACGACGAGTTCTTCATGCTGCGCGTGCGCAGCGACGGCGCCCTGCTCGGTCCCGACCAGCTGCGCGCCCTCGGGAGCATCTCCACCGACTTCGCGCGCGGAACCGCCGACCTCACCGACCGGCAGAACATCCAGTACCACTGGATCGAGATCGAGAACGTGCCGGAGATCTGGGAGCGGCTCGACAACGTCGGGATGACCAGCCTGGAGGCGTGCGGCGACTCGCCGCGGCCGTTCCTCGGCTCCCCCGTCGCCGGCGTGGCCGCCGAGGAGATCATCGACGCCACCCCCGCGCTCGCCGAGATCAAGCGCCGCTTCATCGGCAACCCGGAGTACTCCAACCTGCCGCGCAAGTTCAAGACCTCGGCGAGCGGGCACCCGAGCCTGGACTGCGTGCCGTCGGTCAACGACGTCTCCTTCGTCGGCACGGTGCACCCCGAGCACGGCCCCGGCTTCGACCTGTGGGTCGGCGGCGGCCTCTCCACGAACCCGATGCTGGCCCAGAAGCTGGGCGTCTGGATCGCCCTGGAGGACGTGGCCGACGCCTGGGAGGGCGTGACCGCGATCTTCCGCGACTACGGCTACCGGCGCCTACGCTCGCGGGCCCGGCTGAAGTTCCTGGTCGCCGACTGGGGCGTGGAGAAGTTCCGTCAGGTGCTCGAGGAGGAGTACCTCCACCGCAAGCTCGTCGACTGCCCCTCCCCCGAGGCCACCCAGGGCGACGGCGACCACATCGGCGTGCACGAGCAGAAGGACGGCCGGTACTACCTCGGCGCCGCGCCCGTGGCCGGTCGGATCAACGGCGCCACCCTCACCTCCTTGGGCGACCTGGTGGAGAAGTACGGCGCCGACGGTGCCCGCCTGACCGCCCACCAGAAGGTGGTCGTCCTCGGCGTCGAGGAGAGCAAGGTCGAGGACCTCGTCGAGGAGCTCGCCGCCGTCAACCTCCAGGTGCGGCCGTCGAACTGGCGCCGCTCGACGATGGCGTGCACCGGGATCGAGTTCTGCAAGCTGGCGATCGTCGAGACCAAGCAGCGGGCGATCGACCTGGTGACCGAGCTGGAGCAGCGCTTCCCCGACCTCGACACCCCGATCAGCGTCAACGTCAATGGGTGCCCCAACGCCTGTGCGCGCACCCAGGTCGCCGACATCGGCCTCAAGGGCATGCTGGTGATGAACGACGACGGCGACCAGGTCGAGGGCTTCCAGGTGCACCTCGGCGGCGCCCTCGGGCTCGAGAACGGCTTCGGCAAGAAGCTGCGCGCCCACAAGGTCACCAGCACCGGCCTCGACGACTACGTCACCACCGTCGTCGGCAACTACCTCGAGGACCGCGCGCACGGCGAGACGTTCGCCACCTGGGCCAACCGCGCCGAGGAGATCCTGCTGCGCGGCGAGAAGAGCCTGGTCCCATGAGCGAGCGAAGCGAGCTCATCACACAGCACAGTGCGCCAGGAGCCTCATGCGCGCACGGAGCGAAGCGAGTACGTGCATGAGCGCCAGAGCCGTGCCGTTCCACTGCCCCTACTGCGGCGAGGAGAACCTCTTCCCCCACGACCCGGAGGACGACTCAGTCATCCAGGGGGCGGGGCACGGCGCCTGGGAATGCCGCTCCTGCCTGCGGGCGTTCAAGGTCAGCATGATCGGGCAGCTGCGTCCCCCCACCGGCACGAGCGCCAAGCGGGTGAACCGATGACGATCCCCGCCACCATGGCCGCCCGCGGCCGTCGCGGCTCCGAGACCCTGGGCCACAGCCCCGAGGAGCTCAAGGAGCTCGTCTCCCACGTGGGCGCCGAGCTCGAGCTCGCCCCGGCCGAGGACATCATCGAGTGGGCCGTCGCCACCTTCGGCGACCGGTTCTGCATCACCTCCTCGATGGGTGACGCCGTGCTGGCCCACGTCGCCTCGCGCGTGCACGCCGGCATCGACGTGGTGTTCCTCGACACCGGCTACCACTTCGCCGAGACCATCGGCACGCGCGACGCCGTGCAGGCCACCATGCCCGTCAACCTGCTCAGCATCACCCCGGTCCAGTCGGTCGCCGAGCAGGACGCGACGTACGGCAAGGACCTCTACGAGCGCGACCCGGACCTGTGCTGCGCCCTGCGGAAGGTCAAGCCGCTCAACGACACCCTCGCGAGCTACGACGCCTGGGCGACCGGGCTGCGGCGGGCGGAGACCCACAACCGGGTGATCGCGCCGGTCGTGGGCTGGGACGAGAAGAAGCAGAAGGTCAAGGTCTCGCCGCTCGCGCGGTGGAGCGACGAGGACGTCGAGAAGTACGTCGCCGAGAACGGCGTGCTGGTCAACCCGCTCCAGTACGACGGCTACCCCTCGATCGGCTGTTGGCCGTGCACCCGCAGGGTCGCGGAGGGCGAGGACGCCCGCAGCGGCCGCTGGTCCGGCTTCAACAAGACCGAGTGCGGCATCCACCAGTGAAGACCACCCATGCCGACGTGATCGTCAACGAGGACGACGACCGACGCATCAGCACGAAGGGAGCAGGCCCACGATGACCGCTCCAGCACTGATCACCCTCGCCCACGGCAGCCGCGACCGCCGGTCCGCTGCCACGATCAAGGCCCTCGCCGACGAGGTGCGCCGGGCGCGACCCGGACTCCGTGTCGAGGCGGCCTTCCTCGAGCTGTCGCGTCCTGGCTTGGGCCAGGCGGTCGACCGCCTGGTCAAGGAGGGGTACGACGAGATCGTCGTCGTCCCGCTGCTGCTCAGCGACGCCTACCACGCCAACGTCGACGTCCCGAACGCCATCGAAGAGGCGCTCGGGCGGCACCCGGGACTGCGCATGCGCGCCACCGGCATCCTCGGCCTGGAGCCGGCGTTCCTCGAGGTGCTCGACACCCGCCTGCGCGACGCCCTCAGCGAGGCTCGCGTCCGTGAGCTCGATGCGCTGGTGCTGGCGGCCGCCGGGTCCTCCAACCCGCTTGCCAACCAGGCCATCGGCCGGCTCGCCCGCGTCTGGGGCACCCGTCACCGGCTCCCCGTCACCGCGGCGTTCGCGTCCTCGGCACCTCCCGCGACGGGCGAGGCCGTGCGCGCCTTCCGCCTCGAGGGCCGGCGCCACGTCGCGGTGGCCTCGATGTTCCTGGCGCCGGGCTTCCTGCCCGACCGGGCCGCCGAGCTCGCCCTGGAGGCGGGCGCGGTGGCGGTCTCCGCGCCGCTGGGCGCCGACCCCGTCCTCGCCCGGACCATCCTGGCGCGCTACGCGGTGGGTGCCGTCGAGCTCGTCCCGGTCTGAGCTGCAGGTTCGGCCAGTGGCGTGAGCCCGCACGACGCGGCGAAGCCCTGTGCCTCGATGCCCAGGGCGACGTTGCTGCGGGTGTAGAGGTTGGCCAGCCCGGCGTACGTCGTGAGCTCGAGGAGTCCGGCAGGACCAAGGGCCTCCAGCAACCGCGCGGACAGCTCGTCGGTCACCGTCGGCGGAGTCTGGGTCATCGCCTCGGCGTACTCCATGACGTCGCACTCCAACGGGGTGAACACCGTGGACTCGCGCCACCGCGGCACCTCGCGAGCCTTGTCGAGGTCGAGCCCGCGGTTGTGCGCCTGGAAGTACTCCAGGTCGAGGCAGAAGGAGCAGCCGACGAGGCAGGAGACGGCCATGTGGGCGAACGACTTCAGGTTGTCGGGGCACTCGTGCCACTTCTCGGCCTTGCCGCCGAAGGCGAACATCGCCTTGAGCGCTGCGGGGTGGTGCCACATCACGCCGAGCGACTCGGGCACCTGGCCGAGCTGCCGGGCACTGAACTTCTTCACCAACGCTCCGTAGACGCCGGTGATCTCGGTGGCGGGGATGCGCGCCGTGCTGGTCATGACTCCTCCTGGTCGATGGGTTCACCAGGGAGACACCCGACCGGGGCCGGCTGTGACATCGATCAGCCGACGAGGGCCCCCAGGAGCCGCTGGAGCTCGCCCGCCGGGTCGTCGGTGAGGCCGCCGTGCACGGGCCCGGGCTGCACCACGGTGCTGCGCGGTGCTCGCAGGAATCCGAACCGGCTGCCCAGGTCGTCGACCTCCTCGCGGGAGCCGTAGGCCGTGGCCCGGGTGCTCACCCCGAAGTCCACGTGGGCCTCACCCCGGCAGACGCGGTCGACCGCCTCGAGAGCCGAGCGGACGGCGTCCACGTCGACGTCCAGGGCGAGCGCGCGGAGCCGCTCCTCGTCGAGGTGGAATGCGGAGCCCAGGAAGTCGTCCTCCTCGCAGAAGAGGACCACGCCGACGTTCACGAACTCCTCGCGCTCGACCCGGGGCACGCACCGCAGGGCGACGTACTGGTAGCCCTTCGAGCCGTTCACCGCGCTGCCTCCGCGTCCGGGAGCCAGCCGCGCGGGCTGCTCGCGCGGGCGAGCAGGTGCGCCACGTAGCGCTCGCGCAACGCGTCGGGGCTCTCGGCCCCCGGCACGGGCTCGAGCCACTCGTCAGGCACGTCGGCCAGCACCGTGGCCAGCGCGTCAGCCGTGACCCTGGCCGCCAGCGCGGCGTCCTGCTCGGCCGCCTCCACCGCGTGCCGGCGCAGGATGTGCTCGCTGACGTCGTAGGGCTGGGCGGCGAAGCGTTGGGCCAGCTGCTCGGCCGAGGCGTTCGCGCCGGGCCAGCCGTGGTGGAAGTACAGCGCCGCGCCGTGGTCGATCGCGAACAGGTCACCGCGCCAGATCAGCAGGTTCGGGTTGCGCCAGGAGCGGTCCACGTTGGCGCAGAGCGCGTCCAGCCACAGGATCCGGCCGGCGAGGTCGGGGTCGGGCTCGTACGACGCGTCGTACCCGAAGGCACCAGGGAGCAGGTCCACGCCCAGGTTGAGACCCAGGCTCCTGTTCAGCAGGTCCTGCACCTCCTCGTCGGCCTCGTAGCGACCGATCTCCGGGGCGAGGTCGACGGTGACCAGGTCCGGGACCGGTACGTCGACGAGCTGGGCGATCCCCGCCACCACCACCTCGGCCACCAGGACCCGCAGGCCCTGGCCGGCGCCGCGGAACTTGCAGACGTAGATGCCGAGGTCGTCGGCCTCGACCACGCCGGGGAGCGAGCCGCCCTCCCGCAGCGGCGTGACGTAGCGGGTGGCGCGCACCTCTCTCATCGGGTGCAGCTCACGTCAGCCGGGCCCTCTGCTCCTCGACGTCGTAGTCGGGAGTCGGCCACTCCAGGCGCATGCCCCGCAGCGCTTCGGCGAGCAGCTGGCCGACGGCCCAGTTCCGGTACCACTTCTTGTCGCTCGGGACGACGTACCACGGTGCCGTCTCGGTGTGGCAGCGCTCCAGGGCGACCGTGTACGCGCGCCGGTAGTCCTTCCACCGCTCGCGCTCGTCGACGTCCGAGGGGTGGAACTTCCACTGCTTGTCCGGCTCGTCGAGACGGGCCAGCAGCCGCTTGGCCTGCTCCTCGGGCGAGACGTGCAGGAAGCACTTGATCACGACGGTCCCGGAGTCCACGAGGTCCTTCTCGAAGGCGTTGATCGCCCCGTAGCGCCGCTCGATCTCTTCCTCGTCGGCGAGCTCGTGAACGCGCGCCGCCAGCACGTCCTCATAGTGAGACCGGTCGAAGACACCGACGAGCCCGGCGGCCGGGAGGACCTTCTCGACGCGCCAGAGGAAGTCGTGGGACAGCTCCTCCTCGGTCGGCTTCTTGAACGACGTCACCCGCAGGCCACTGGGACTCAGCTGACCCAGGGCGTGGTCGACCACGCCCCCCTTGCCCGAGGTGTCCATCCCCTGCAGGACGACGAGGATCCGCCGTGAGCCACCGGTGTAGGCCTGGGCGTACATCCGCTCCTGGAGGTCGGCCAGCTCGGTGCCCAGCTTCCGCAGGGACTTCTCGGCATCGCGTTTGCCTCCGTCGAAGCCGGGAGTGGCCGCGGGGTCCAGGTCATCGAGGTCGACCTCGCCGGCCGGGAGCCGGAGCTGGTCGGTCAGCGCATAAGACATGCGGGTGAGTATGTCCTAGTGTCGCGCTGTGCACCTGCCCGTGATGCCGCCCGTGAAACCGATGCTGGCCAAGTCGGTGGCGGGGATCCCCGATCCCGCGAAATTCGACGGCGGGCTCTCGTTCGAGCCGAAGTGGGACGGCTTTCGCTGCCTCGTCTTCCGCGACGGCGACGAGGTGGAGCTGACCTCTCGTAACACCAAGCCCCTGACGCGCTACTTCCCCGAGGTCGTCGCTGCGGTGCTGGAGCAGCTGCCGCCCCGCTGTGTCCTCGACGGCGAGCTGTTCGTGGCCGTGGGGCCGCGCCTGGAGTTCGAGGTGCTGCAAGAGCGGATCCACCCCGCGGCGTCGCGGATCAACCTGCTGGCCGAGCAGACACCGGCGGCGTTCGTGGCCTTCGACCTGCTGGCGCTCGGGGACCACGCGCTGGTCGATCGTCCCTTCAGCGAGCGACGCGACCGGCTGGAGGCCGCCCTGGCGGGGCTCGGTGGTCCGACGTACCTCACCCGCACCACGACCGACGTCGACGAGGCCGCGAGCTGGTTCGACCAGTTCGAGGGCGCCGGGCTCGACGGTGTGGTGGCCAAGCCGATGGGGGCGCCGTACGTCGAGAACGCCCGCACCATGCTCAAGATCAAGCACGCCCGGACCGCAGACGTCGTGGTGGCCGGCTACCGCCTGCACAAGAACTCCACCGAGCAGCGACCGCTGCTGGGCTCGCTCCTGCTGGGTCTCTACGACGACGGCAAGCTCCAGCACGTCGGCGTGGCGGCGTCGTTCACCGAGAAGCGCCGGGCCGAGCTGCTCGAGGAGCTGCGCCCCCTCGAGGTCGGCATCGAGCAGCACCCGTGGGGCGAGTGGGCCGAATGGGCCATCGCCAACCCCGACCGCGTCCCGGGCACGCAGAGCCGGTGGAGCGCCGGCAAGGACCTCTCCTTCACCCCCTTGCGCCCCGAACGCGTGCTGGAGGTCGGCTACGAGCACATGGAGGGCCGCCGGTTCCGTCACACGGCACAGTTCAAGCGCTGGCGTCCCGACCGCGATCCGGAGTCCTGCGGCTACGAGCAGCTCGAGGAGCCGGTGAGCTACGAACTGGCTAAAGTTCTCGGCGTCGGCGAGGGAAGATGAGGCCATGAGTACCTATGACGTCGTGTTGCTGGTCGAGCAGCCGTTCACTGCTCAGGACGCGACCAACCTGCGCCAGCTGCACGGGGAGATCGAGGACCCCGTCGTCTACCACGTCCTGCTGCCCGTGGAGGACGCCTCCGCGAGCGTGGAGTCCGCGATCGGCACTCTCGGCGGCGAGGTGTACAGCTCCCCCACCGTGTACGTCGAGGACTCCGAGATCCAGGACATCCGCAAGGAGCTGCTGACCACCTGCCGCGAGGGCGTGGACATCACCATCAAGGCCATCGAGGCCTCCGGCGGCAAGGCGGTGGGCGAACCCGTCACGATCGACCCGATCGCCGCCCTGGTCGCCAAGACGGCCGAGGTCAAAGCCGCCGAGGTCATCATCCTGACCCAGCCGCACACGATCGCCGAGTTCTTCCACGTCGACTGGACCTCCAAGGCCCGCCGCAAGCTCGGGGTGCCGGTCCTGCACCTGCTGGAGCACGAGAACTTCGACGAGCAGGCGGGCGAGGGCGAAGGCATCAGCGGCTTCTAGTGGGCCTGTTCAAGCGTCGTACCACGCCACGGCCTCCCGTCGCAGACCTGGAGACCGCCTCGGTCGAGGTCGCCGGGCAGGCGTTCGCGCTGCGCGAGGTGCTCCTCGCCGCTCGAGTCGTCGGACCGGGGTTGTCCGTGATGGCCTACCACCCCGGCTTCACCGACCTGCCCGAGGAGTCGCGCGCCGAGGCCGCCCTCGAGGTGCTGGTCGCCACGCTGGGCGAGGAGGTCTTCCGCGGCACCGTCGTCGAGCTCTCCCCCGCGAGCTACCCGCCGATCGACCCGTTCGGCCCGGAGCAGCTGCGCGCGTTCGTCCGCTCCTTGGGCATCGAGATCGTGCTGCCTTCGCAGGAGTGAGCGCTTCACTCCCAGTGGGGATGGGTCCGGTCACCCTGGCAGACGTACCTGGTGCCCTCCCCGTCGTAGCCGCCCTGGCCGTACTGGCTCTGCCGACAGAACTCTCCGCCCGCGCGTGGCAGGAAGACGGCGCGCTCACCGGGCTGGTGCGACGCGTGAGCCGCCGGGGCGCCCGACTGAGAGTCCAGGCCGACCGCGCAGACCGACCGGATCTCAGTCCTCGACCCGGTTACCGTCCTCGTCCCAGTGCTCGGCGACCTTCTTCGACGGCTGCACCCGCGGCGGCTCCCCGGGCATCTTCGGGTAGTCGGGCGGGAAGTTCAGCTCGCCGCCGGGCAGCTCCTCCCAGAGCTGCAGCAGCGGCTCCAGGGAGTACGCCGTGTCGTCGATGCCCGCCCACGGGTCGCCGTCGGACAGCCGGTCGGGCACGGTGAACAGGTTGTACCCGCTGGGGTCCGAGACGGTGGCCAGCTCCTCCCACGTCATCGGCGTGGAGACCGGGGCGCCGGCCTTCGGCCTCAACGAGTAGGCCGAGGCGATCGTGCGGTCACGGTTGTTCTGGTTGAAGTCGACGAAGATGCGCTCGCCGCGCTCCTCCTTCCACCACGCCGTCGTGACGCCGGGGTCGCGTCGCTCGAGCTCTCGGCCGAAGCCGATCGCCGCGTGTCGCAGGTCGGTGAACTCCCAGCGCGGCTCGATGCGGACGTAGACGTGCACGCCACGGTTGCCGCTCGTCTTGGGGTAGCCGGTGAGGCCGAGCTCCTCGAGCAGCTCACGGGCGACACCCGCCACCCGCACGGCGTCGGTGAACGAGGTGCCGGGCTGAGGGTCGAGGTCGATCCGGAGCTCGTCTGGATGGTCGTTGTCGCCGCTGCGCGTGGGCCAGGGGTGGAAGGTGATCGTGCCCATCTGCGCGCACCAGCCCACGGTCGCCAGGTTGGCCACCTTCACCTCTTCGGCGGTGCGTCCGCTGGGGAACATCACCTGCGTCGTCTCGACGTACGGCGGAGCCCCCTTGGGCACGCGCTTGCTGTAGAACGCGTCGCTCTTGTCGCCGCGGCCGGTGGCCAGGGTGATGCCGGGATGCACGCCGGTCGTCCACCGTTCCAGCGCGGTGGGCCGGTCGCCGAGCGCACGAAGGACGCCGTCGGCCACCGAGACGTAGTACTCGACCACCTGGAGCTTGGTGACCTCGGGGGTGTCGTCGGTCGCGGGATAGATCACCCGGTCGGGACTGGTGACCCGCACCGGCTCCCCCGCGGCGTCGACCTCGACGGCTTTGCTGGCCATTCGCTGACCCTAGTGGCCGGACGTCATGCGGCGTGGTGGTGGTAGGCACCAATTCGTATGACGTCCGCCAGGGTCAGCTCGAGGTCAGCACCGAGTTGGGCGAGAACACCGGCCGCTTGTCGATGGCGTCGCTGCCCATCCGGATGAACTCGAAGCCCGACGTCGTCACCAGCGTCCAGCTCTCGGTGTTGGCGGCCTGCCCCAGCGAGACACTCCACTGCCGCGCCCACCGGTCGAGCGCCAGCTCGGCGCACTCCAGGTGCGCCGGCGGGAAGTGGAACTCGTTGCGGGCAGCCTCCTCGGCGCTGCCGAGGAAGGCGATCGGCCTGCCCAGCGACTGGGCGCACACCCCGCAGATCCGGCTCAGCGCGCACTGGATGACCTTGGCCTTGTCGAGGCCGAGGTCACCCATGCTCGCGAACGGGACGTCGCCGATTCCGACGGCCGGTTGGTCGATCACGCAATCGCCGCCCGGGACGTCCAGCCACCGGTCTCGGTACGCCGCGTCGGGCGCTCGTCGTCGCGACGGCGACCGCGCGGCACCGGCGGACCCTCGGGCCCGTCGTGGCGCTTGGACTTGGTGAACTTGTTGGGCAGCGACAGCTGGGTGATCGTGCGCAGCGCCTGGCCGTACTGCTTGTACAGCGGACCCGTGGTGTAGGGGATGCCGTACTTCTCGCACAGCGGCCGGACCCGGTCGCTGATCTCGGAGTAACGGTTGCTCGGCAGGTCGGGGAACAGGTGGTGCTCGATCTGGTAGCCGAGGTTGCCCGACATGATGTGCAGGAACTCGCTGCCGGTGAAGTTGGCCGAGCCGAGCATCTGCCGCAGGTACCACTCCGCGCGAGTCTCGTCCTCGAGCTCCTCCTCGGTGAAGTGCAGCGCCCCGTCGGGGAAGTGGCCGCAGAAGATGATCATGTAGGACCACAGGTTGCGGGTCAGGTTCGCGATCGCGTTGGCCTTGGCCGTCTGGATCGCCGCCGGCCCGGTCAGCAGCGGGAAGATGATGTAGTCCTTGCCGATCTGCCGGCGGATCTTCCGGCCGATCTGCTTGAGCTGCTTCTTCATCACCTTCGGGTCCTTCTCGCGCTTGCGGATCGCCTCGATGTCGAGGTCGTGCAGCGCGACGCCCCACTGGAAGAGGCTGGCCAGCGCGGCGTTGTAGACCGGCTGACCCAGGTTGAACGGGCTCCACTTCTGCTCGCGCGCCATCCGCAGGATGCCGTACCCGATGTCGTTGTCGTGGCCGAGCACGTTGGTGAACTGGTGGTGCACGTAGTTGTGCGAGTGCTTCCACTGCTCGGCCGGCTGGGCGGTGTCCCACTCCCAGGTGCTGGAGTGGATCTCGGGGTCGTTCATCCAGTCCCACTGGCCGTGCATGGTGTTGTGGCCGATCTCCATGTTCTCCAGGATCTTGGCCGCGCCGAGCATGGCCGCGCCTGCGAAGAACGCCGGCTTCCACTTGCTGCCGAACAGGGTGATCCGCCCGGCTGTCGCGAGACCGCGCTGGATCTTGATCATCCGGTTGATGTACGCCGCGTCGTCGTCGCCGCGGGACTCCTCGATGTCGGCGCGGATCTGGTCCAGCTCACGTCCGAGCTCCTCCACCTCCTCCTCGGTCAGGTGGGTGTACTCCTTCACATCGGCAATAGCCATGTGGCAGTGCTCCTTCTCGGTGGGTCGGTCAGATGTCGATGGTGCAGTCGCCGGCGGCGGCGGTGATGCAGGTCTGGATGCGCTCGTTCGGCGAGGAGATCTCCTCGCCGCTGCGCAGGTCACGCACCGCGCCCTCGACCAGCGTCAGGGTGCAGGTGTGGCAGATCCCCATGCGGCAGCCGTACGGCATGCCGATGCCGGCCTCCTCGCCCGCCTCCATCACCGTCGTGGCCCCGTCGGCCTCGGTGGTCTTGTTGGAGTTGCGGAAGGTGATCGTGCCGCCCTCGCCGCCCGCTCCGCCCAGGTCCAGGGTGAACCGCTCCAGGTGCAGCTCGTCCTCGAGCCCGGCTTCCTTCCAGTGCTCCTCGGCCGCGTCGAGCATCGGCGCGGGTCCGCACGCCCAGGTCGTGCGTTCCTTCCAGTCCGGGCAGACCCGCTCGAGGTCACTCATCTCCAGGATGCCGTCGGAGTCCGTGTGCTGCTCGTGCAGCGTCAGGTGCTCGTGCTGCTCGCTGAGCTCGACCAGCTCGTCGCGGAAGATCATCCGGTCCTTGGTGGGCGAGCTGTAGGCGAGGACGACGTCGGGCATGGTGTCGCGGCGGTGCAGCGTGCGCAGCATGGCCATCACCGGGGTGATGCCGCTGCCGGCCACCAGGAAGAGGACCTTCTCCGGCGGCGGGTCGGGCATCACGAAGTCGCCGTTGGGAGCGGCGAGCCGGATGATCGACCCGGGCTCGAGGCCGGAGACCAGGTGCGAGGACAGGAAGCCCTCCGGCATCGCCCGCACGGTGATCGCGATCGTGCGGCCGTCACGCTTGGGGGGCGAGGAGATCGAGTAGGAGCGCCAGTGGAACTTGCCCTCGACCTGGATCCCGATGCCGACGTACTGCCCCGGCTGGTGATCGAAGCGCCAGCCCCAGCCCGGCCGGATCACGATGGTCGCGGCGTCCTCGGTCTCGGGGATCACCTTCTCGATGCGGCCACGCAGCTCGCGCGCGGTCCACAGCGGGTTGATCAGGGAGAGGTAGTCATCGGGGCTCAGGGGCGTGGTGATACCGGACCCGAGGCGTCGTACGCCGCCCCAGCCTCCGTTCCAGGGCAGGGCCTTGGTGACCCTTTCGGCGACCATACGTGTGCGTCCTCCTGATGATGAATGTCCATGTCAGTGAACATGTGTCCACTGACTTTCGTCAAGCCTGCGCTCACCGTGCCCCCTTGTGAGGCGCACTAACGTGGGCAGCATGACGTATCAGGTGAACAAGAGCGACGCCGAGTGGCGCGAGCAGCTCTCGCCCGAGGAGTTCCAGGTGCTCCGCAAGGCCGGGACCGAGGCGCCGTTCAAGGGCGAGTACACCGACACCAAGACCGAGGGCGTCTACTCCTGTCGCGCCTGCGGCGCCGAGCTGTTCCGCTCCACGCAGAAGTTCGACTCCCACTGCGGCTGGCCGTCGTTCTACGCGCCGCTGGCCGAGGATCGCGTGGAGTACATCGAGGATCGGTCCTTCGGCAGCGTCCGCACCGAGGTCCGCTGCGCGAACTGCGGCTCGCACCTCGGCCACGTCTTCGAGGGAGAGGGCTACGGCACCCCCACGGACCTGCGCTACTGCATCAACAGCATCTCGATGACCCTGCAGCCCCAGGAGGCGTCGCACGGCTCGTCGCCGACCCCGTCCCAGGAGCCTGCCCGGGCTGCTGACGCCTGAGTCTCAGCCGGACAGCTTCTCGATCGCCCTGAGGATCCGCCGCGAGCGGGTCGCCTCGCTCCTGGCCTCCTCGAGCGCCCGCACGTGCTCCTTGCGGTGCGACCACGGCAGAGCCTCGAAGGCTGCGCGGAGACCGGCCTCGTCGAGCGCATCCGCGAGGTCGGCGGGCACGTCGACCTGCCGGCGTCCCGGCTCGTGCACGAGCCTCACCTCGACCTCGTCACCGAGCTCCACGCGGGCTCCGGCGCGGTGCCCCTCCCCCATGCGTACGACGAACCTGTCGCCGCGGCGTCGTACCGTCGCGGAGTAGTGCTCGTCGTTGACGCTGACCCGCACGGGCACCTGTGTCCCCGCCCGGAGCTGCTCGACGACGTCGGTGGGGACCACCAGCCCCGCCTGAGTCACCGTGGTGCGGAAGGTGACCACCCTCAGCCGCGCAGCCCGTCGACGATCTTGGCGATCCGGCGCTCGCGGGTCGCCGCTGCCTTGGCCTCGGTGACGGCGCGCACGTGCTCCTTGCGGTAGGTGAACGCCAGTGTGTCGAAGCCGGTCCGCACCCCGGCCGCGTCCAGCGCCGCGGCGAGATCGTCGGGGACCTCGACGGTGCGCTCGACGGTGTCGTGCACGAGGGTGACCTCGTGCTCCTCGCCGCCCGCGACGCCTGCCGCCTCACGATGCGCCTTGGCCAGCGGGAGCAGGTACCGCCCGCCCATCCGGGCGATGGTCGAGTCATAGGTGTAGCCGTTGACCGTCACCTTGACCGGCACCCGCTTGCCGGCCCCGAAGGACTCGACGACCTCGTCGGGCACCTCGATCCCGACGTTGTTGCCGTCCTGGAGGAGCGTCGTGCGGAACGTGGTCATGGCAACGCGGCCAGGAGCTCGGTCGGTGTCCGGCGGCGGCCCGTGTAGAAGGGCACTTCCTCGCGGACGTGGCGCCGGGCGTCGGAGGCGCGGAGGTGGCGCATCAGGTCGACGATGCGATGCAGCTCGTCGGCCTCGAAGGCCAGGATCCACTCGTAGTCGCCCAGCGCGAAGCTGGCCACGGTGTTGGCGCGGACGTCCTTGTACTCCCGGGCCATCTGGCCGTGCTCGGCGAGCATCCGTCGGCGCTCGGAGTCCTCGAGGAGGTACCACTCGTAGGACCGCACGAACGGGTACACGCAGACGTAGTCGCGAGCCTCCTCGCCGGCGAGGAACGCCGGCACGTGGCTCTTGTTGAACTCCGCGGGGCGGTGCAGCGCCACCTGGGACCACACCGGCTCGAGACGGGTGCCGAACCTGGTCCGGCGCAGCTGCTGGTAGGCACCCTGCAGCTGCTCGACCTCCTCGGCGTGCGACCAGACGAGCAGGTCGGCGTCGGCACGCAGCCCGCTCAGGTCGTAGAGCCCGCGGATGACGACGTCGTCGACCGCGAGCTTGCCGACCAGCTCCTCCAGCTCGGCGGCCTCGACCTCACGTGGGGACTCCCCCAGGACGTCACGCAGCCGGAAGACCGACCACATCGTGTAGCGGATCGTGTCGTTGAGCTCGCGGGCCTTCTTGGCAGCTCCAGGCATGGCCTCAGTCTCTCAACCCGTCGGTCGGTGCGGGCGCAGTGGTCAGGTCGTGCACGATCTTGGCCGCCGCGAGACCGGCCGAGGCGACGCAGGCCGGGATCCCCACGCCGTCGTAGGCGGAGCCGCACACGGCCAGTCCGGGCAGGCGCGCCAGCGTACGACGCACCGTGGCGACCCGCTCGAGATGCCCGACGGCGTACTGCGGGAGCGCGCCGCCCCAGCGCTGCACGTGGGACTCGACCGCCGGCACCGAGAGGCCGATGGCCTCGCGCAGATCCGCCAGGGCGACCCGGACGAGCTCGTCGTCGCCGACCTGGAGCACCTGCTCCTCGCGATGGCGCCCGACCGAGCACCGCATCACCACCAGGTCGCCCGCGGCGCCTCGCACCCAGTCCCACTTGGCGGCCGAGAAGGTCGCCGCCTTGATGGTGCGCCCGTCGACGGGTGGGACCAGGAAGCCGGACCCGGTCACCTCGGGGAAGTCCCGCGCCGCGAACGCCAGCGTGATGATCGCGACCGAGGCGTACTCCACCCGCGAGAGCTCCAGCGCGGCGAGCGGCGCGGTGTCGCTGAGCAGGCGTGCGGTGGCCCGGGCGGGGGTGGCGAGCACCACGGCGTCGGCCTGCACGACCTCCGGGTCGTGCGTCGAGCCGACCACGAGGTTCCAGCCGCCGCCCGGTCGGCCGGCGAGGTCGCGCACGGTGGCGTCGGTGCGGATCGTCGCCCCGCTGGCGTCCGCCACGGCCGTCGGGAGCCGACCCATGCCGCCGCGGATGCCGGCGAAGACCGGCGCCTGGTCGGCCGGGTTCGGCATCGCCTCGGCCGCAGCCCTGGTCAACGAACGGTCGTGATCCAGCAGACCCAGCAGCTGGGGTACGGCGGCCCGGGCGGAGATCTCGCGTGCATGGCCGGCGTACACGCCCCCGAGCAGGGGCTCGACGAGCCGGTCGACGACCTCCTTGCCGAGCCGCTCCTCCACGAGGTTCCCCACGCTCACGTCGTCGTCACCGAGCTCGGTCTTCGGCAGGACGGCGTCGAGGGCCGCTCGCGCCAGGCCCTTGGCCGAGAGGACACCCTCGACCGAGCGCAGGTCGAGCGGGATGCCCATCAGCGTGCGCGGCATCGGTACCAGCCGGCCGCGGTTCCACAGGCTCGCGCTGGTGGTGGCCGGGTGGACGACGTCGTCGCCGAGTCCGACCTCCCGTGCCAGCTGGACGCCTTCCGGTCGGCGGTGCAGCATCGTCTCCGCACCCACGTCGACCACCACTCCCGCCACCTCGGCCGTCCGGAGACTGCCACCGATCCTGGGTGAGGACTCGAGCACCGTCACCCGCGCGCTCGGCAGCTCCCGGAGGAGGTCGTGCGCTGCAGCCAGGCCGGAGACGCCTCCTCCGACCACGACCACGTGGGGCGAGGAGGACGAGGGTGGCACCCGGCCAGCCTGCCACGGGCGACACCGGCTCCGGGAACCGTCGTGCTCCCGCCCGCGTCACACCCCCATGCACACCACGACGCGGGCCGCCCTGGCCACTCCTCTGCTGCTGTCCCTTCTCCTGGTCGGCGGGTGCGGTGGCTCGACGGCCTCCTCGGACGGCGCCGGCGCCTCCAGCGCCTCGACCTCGACCTCGGGGCTCGTGCCGGGCGAGCGTGCTCCCGACGCCAAGGCCGCCACCGGCACGGCTGCAGGCTCGGCCCGAGAGGCCGTCGCTCCCCTGTCGCGCGCGATCGTCTCGACCGGACAGCTGACCCTGCATGCCAACGACGTCGCCCGGGCGCGGGGCACCGTGTTCACCCTCGTCGCGGGTTGGGGCGGGACCGTGGCCGACGAGAAGTCCAGCAGCGACGCCCACGGGCGCCTCAGCGACTCGACGATGACCCTGCGGGTGCCGACCCCGAGGTTCGACGTGGCGATGGACGCGCTGGCGAAGGTGGGCTCGATCGAGCAGCAGAGCCGTTCGTCCGAGGACGTCACCACCCAGGTCATCGACAACCAAGCCAGGGTCCAGGCGGCGCGGCGCAGCATCGCCTCGATCGAGAACCTGCTGAGCCGGGCCACTCGACTCTCCGACATCATCGCGATCGAGTCCGACCTCGGCCGTCGCCAGGCCGACCTCGACTCCCTCGAGCGGCAGGAGGCCTGGCTCTCCGACCAGACCTCGCTCAGCACGATCTCGCTGGATCTGAGCCGGCCGGTGGCACCGGTGGCGAAGAAGAAGGTCGAGGCTCGCGGCTTCCTGGCCGGACTCGACAGCGGCTGGTCGGCGCTGCAGGGCGCGACGGTCGTGGGCCTCACGCTGGTGGGCGCGCTGTTCCCGTTCGTCCTGCTCGGTGCCCTGGTCGGCGTACCCCTGTGGCTCGTCGTACGGCGCCGGCGGCCGGTGGTGAGCCCTCGGGCCGAGGCCTGAGGTGCTCCTGTGCACCGGCCGCTCCGGAACATGCGAATGTGGCTCGGGAGGCCGATGAGGCTCTCACCCGCCCGTTCAGCAACATTTGCATGTTCGGGAGGCGCGGCCAGATCGAGCTCGACCAACGGCACTCCGAGCCCACCGGCCCGCGTCCCAGGAACATGCGAATGTCACTGACGAGGCCCAAGGGCCACCCACCAACCCCTCGAACCACATTCGCATGTTCGGGGGTCGGGAAGCGGGGCCTACCGCGCCGAGTGCAGCTGGACGAACTCGGTCAGCCGGGCGAGCTGGTCGGGGTCCGTGGCCGGGATGACGCCGTGGCCGAGGTTGAA
The DNA here is from genome assembly GCA_963794435.1 of uncultured Actinomycetota bacterium. Taxonomy (GTDB): domain Bacteria; phylum Actinomycetota; class Actinomycetes; order Propionibacteriales; family Nocardioidaceae; genus Marmoricola. The sequence goes on along the minus strand of CAWCDX010000021.1, from coordinate 152,567 downwards.
GATGTGGCCGGGCGCGGCCGCCCCGGCCTCGAGCACTCCCCTGGCGCGCTCGAGCATCACCTCGGTGGGGGCGAAGACCAGGGTCGGGTCGAGGTTCCCCTGCACGACGCGGCCGCCGACGCGCCGGACGCCCTCGGCGAGCGGCACCCGCCAGTCCACGCCGACGACGTCAGCGCCGGCGGCCCCCATCAGGTCGAGGATCTCCCCGGTGCCGACACCGAAGTGGATCCGCGGGACCCCGGTCCTGCCGACCCGCTCGAGGACCTGCGCCGACCACGGCATCACGAACTGCTCGTAGTCCGCCCGCGACACAGCGCCGGCCCAGGAGTCGAAGAGCTGCACGGCCGACGCGCCGGCGGCCACCTGCACCTCGAGGTACGCCGCCGCGATGCCGGCGATCTTGTCCATCAGGGCGGCCCACAGGTCCGGGTCGCCGAACATCAAGGCCTTGGTCCGGGCATGGTCCTTCGACGGCCCGCCCTCGACGAGGTAGGAGGCCACGGTGAACGGAGCCCCGGCGAAGCCGATCAGGGGGGTGGCGCCGAGCTCACCGACGAGCTCTTCGACGGCCTGGGTCACGTACGGGACGTGCTCGGGCGTCAGGTCGGGGATGGCCTCGACGTCGGCCCGGGTGCGCACCGGCTCCGCGACCACCGGCCCCACGCCGGGGACGATGTCGAGGTCGACACCGACCGCCTTCAGGGGCAGCACGATGTCGGAGAAGAAGATCGCGGCGTCGACGCCGTACCGGCGCACCGGCTGCAGCGTGATCTCCGTGACCAGCTCGGGCCGGGTGCAGGCCTCCAGCATGGAGGTGCCTTCACGCACCCGGAGGTACTCCGGCAGCGACCGGCCCGCCTGGCGCATGAACCACACCGGCGTGTACGGCGTCGGCTCACCGCGAGCCGCCCGCAGGAAGGCCGAGTCGTGCAGCGCTGTCTGCGCCTCCGGTCGCGGGGCGCTCGGGGAGCCGGTACCGGGCATGGACCGATCCTTGCAGGTCAGGCGGCGAGTCCCGTGGTCGGGGACGCGCCTGCGGCCTACGCTGTTGAGCATGGCGGCATCCGAGCACCCCCGCATCGAGCCCCCGGCTGCTCCGACGGAGTTCCGGCGAGCCGTGCGTCAGATGCGCTCGGCGACGTACCGTCCGGAGCTGTTCGTGGAGGAGATGCCGGCCCCGCAGCGCATCGCCCCGTTCGCCTCGGCGCTGTCCGCCGACGTGACCGTGGCGGGCGAGGACGTCGGCTCGGGCCGCATCGTCGTGCTGCACGACCCGGCGGGCAACGACGCCTGGGACGGCACCTTCCGGTGCGTGGCCTACGCCCGGGCGGAGATCGATCCCGAGCAGGTCACCGACCCGATGCTCGCCGGCGTCGGCTGGAGCTGGCTCACCGAGGCGCTGGAGGCACACGGCGCCGAGTACGGCGCTCCGTCGGGCAGCGTCACGTGCGTGAGCACCGAGAGCTTCGGCGGCATGGCCGACGAGCCGGCCGCGGCCCACCTCGAGATCCGTGCCTCCTGGTCTCCCGTGGGCGATCTCACTGCCCACGTCGAGGCCTGGGGCGAGCTGCTGTGCACCGCGGTGGGACTGCCCCCGGTGCCCGACGGCGTGGCCACCATCCCGAGCCGACGCGGTCAGCGCGGACCGGGATCCAGCACGGGGTCCGGTCCGGGAGTCGGATCGGGATGACGCGAGACTGATGCCGCCTGAGCTAGCCGACACCACCCCAAGCACCCCGTCGACACCGGATCCCGAGACCACGACAGCGGCCCCGGAGGCTCCACCTGTCCCGCTGTTGATCCTGCGCGACGGCCTCCCGGCGATCACCGAGACCGAGCCCGCCCTCGCCGATCTGGTCCAACGCATCCGCGCCGGCACCGGCCCCGTGGCCCTGGACGCCGAGCGTGCCTCTGGCTACCGCTACTCCCCCCGGGCCTATCTCATCCAGATCCGGCGTGAAGGCTCCAGCACGGCGCTGGTCGACCCCATCGCCTACGACGACCTGACCCCGCTGGGCGAGGCGATGGGCGATGCGGAGTGGATCCTGCACGCCGCCAGCCAGGACCTGCCCTGCCTGCGCGAGGTCGGACTGGTCCCGATCCGGCTCTTCGACACCGAGCTCGCGGCCAGGCTCCTGGGCTACCCGCGGGTCGGGCTCGCCACGCTCGTCGAGGTGATCCTGGGCCGGTCGATGCGCAAGGAGCACTCCGCCGTCGACTGGTCGCGCCGTCCGCTGCCGCAGCCGTGGTTGGAGTACGCCGCCCTCGACGTGGAGGTCCTGCTCGAGCTGCGCGAGGTGCTGTCCGGCGAGCTGCTCGAGTCGGGCAAGGACGAGTGGGCGCGGCAGGAGTTCCAGCACCTCATCGACCACGTGCCACCGCCGCGGCACGATCCCTGGCGACGCACCTCCGGGATCCACAAGGCCCGCGGACGCCGCGGCCTCGCCGCGGTCAAGGAGCTGTGGACCACCCGCGACGAGATCGCCGAGAAGCGGGACACCACCCCGGGCAGGCTGATCCCCGACTCCGCCATCGTCGCGGCCGCCAACGCGCTGCCCGCCGACACCCGCGCCCTGCTGGACACCCCCGGCTTCCACGGCCGCGGTGCCCGCCGGTACGCCGACCGCTGGCTCCAGGCGCTCGCGCGCGCCCGGGCCCTGCGCGACAGCGAGCTGCCGCCCCTGGCGGTCCGCTCCGACGGCCCGCCGGCCCCACGGGTGTGGTCCGAGCGCGACCCGGTCGCCGCAGCCCGGCTGGCAACGGCCCGCGCCAGCGTGACCGCGTGGGCCGCCGAGCACCAGGTGCCGGTGGAGAACCTGCTGACCCCTGACTACCTGCGCCGGGTGCTGTGGAAGCCGCCGGCGTCCGGTGGGCCGGACCTCGAGGAGCTCGTGGCCGCGGACCTGACCCGCCTGGGTGCGCGCCCCTGGCAGGTCGAGATCACCGCACCCTTGCTCGCCGAGGCGATCGAGCACCCGCAGGAGACCGCGCCCGTCGAGCCCGCCGCCACCGGCGAGCCGGACGCGAGTGACGCCACCGGGTAGCTAGCCCGTCGGGCTCGCACTGGGCGAGGGCGACGGCGTCGCATTCGGGTCGAACAACGGCACGGAGGCCTGGTCGATCGCGGTCAGTCGGTCGACGAGCGGCTCGATCACCGGGTCGTAGAAGAGCTGGGTGAGCGGCGCCACCGTCGCCCGGCGCACGTCGGGCCAGTAGCGCGTGCGGGGCAACGGTTGCACGTGGCGCATCTCCCGCTCGAAGACCTCGGCGTGCAGCGGGCGCTGACCGCGCTGGAGGAAGCTGTCTCCATCGACCGCATCGAGGTTGGTGGGCTGCACGTAGCCGGTCGCGGCCAGGGTGTTGGCGCTCTTGGTCGAGACCAGGTAGGTGAGCAGGTCGGCGGCCTTGTCGATGTGGCGGGACTTGGCCGCGATGCACAGGCCCTTCTGACTCGCATCGGTCGCGGCGCCACCCGCACGGGGAAGCGGCATCACGTCGAAGTTGAGACCCTGCTGCGCCCGCAGCAGCGGGGTGAGGTCGCGGTTGCCCAGCAACATGCCGAGCTTGCCCGCCTTGAACCGCTCGACGGGCGAACGGTTGCGCAGGGCCGGCTGGTCGAAGGTGATGTCGGGGTTGCGCACGACGTCGAGGAAGTTGCGCATCGCGGTCACCGAGCTGTCCTCGGACAGGGCCAGCGATTTCGGGTTGTCCGGGTCGTCGACCAGGTCACCACCACCGGACCAGACGAACGGCGCCACCTGCACCAGGTCCGGCGCCACGTAGAGACCCCGGATTCCTGGACGTCGCGCGAGTCCCGCCGCACGCGCGAACTCGTCGAGGGTCCAGCCGGTCTCCTGGGTCACCGGGCGGTGGTCCGGCTCGGCGGCGAGGCTGAGGTCGATGAGTCGGGTGTTGTAGTACACGACCAAGGGGGAGACATCGGTCGGCATGCACTGCAGGGCGGAGTCGGAGCTGAATGCCTCCAGCGAGGTGCGCGTGTAGCCGTCGCCGAAGTCCACCTCCCGGTCCGAGAGCAGCTCGTCGACGCGGTGCACCTGCTTGTCGGCCGTCAGCGCCGGGAGGTCGTCCCCGTCGATCTGGAACAGGTCCGGGGGGTCACCCTTCTCGGTGGCGCTCTGCACTGCCGCCGCCGCTGCGGCGTGGGACGCGTAGGACTCGACCTTCACCACCGTGTCGGGGTGGGTCGCGCCGAAGTCGGCGGCGAGCGACTTGTAGGCGTTGACGACGGCCGGCGGCCCGTAGACCGCCAGGGTGATCTCGGCGGGCCCCGAGGGGCTGGGGGAAGGCTTGGTCGCAGGGTGGTCCTTGCCGTTCGCGCAGCCGGCGGCCACAGCAACGACCGCGAGCAGCGCGACCGCCGTTCGCGCTGCCGTCCTGACCCGCATCGAGCACCCTGTCGTCGTCCGAAACCGGGTTGTGGTCCGCCCGGCGGCGCCCGACACCGGGCACCCGCGCCACGATATCGGCCCGCGCCACACCGCCGGCACGCGCCGGTGTGGGCGGGTGTCGACCTCTACGCTGGCCGCATGTCGCCGACCCCGAACCGCGTGCTGGCACCCGTCCTCGTGGCCCTCGCGCTGACCGCCGGCTCGCTGCTGGCCGGCTGCGGCGTCAGCACCGACGACAAGCCCAGCAGCCAGGCGTCCGAGTCGGCGACGCCCGAGGCGACCGGGTCCGCGACCCCCTCGCCGAGCGAGACGCCGACCCCCTCGCAGACGCCGACCCCCACGGCCGCCGCGTCTCCCACGCTGGCCCCCGCGGCCGCACTCCTCACCGCCCAGCAGATGCCGCCGCTGACCGACACACAGCCCTGGCGGCAGGTCCGCACGGGCCCGGTCGGCTCGAACCAGTTCGGCCTCTGCGCGAAGTTCGACGTCCTGTCCATCGGAGCCGAGCAAGCGGTCGAACGCACCTTCGTGAGCGGGGCCCGGTCCGACCTGGCCCGCGCCGCACAGCAGATCGCCACCTTCCCGGACGCCGCCACCACCGCGCGGGCGCAGAAGGTGCTGCAGTCCTGGCACGACACGTGCGCGTCGCGTCTGCGCACGTCCCGCGTGGGCACGCACGTCAAGGTCACCCCGATCACCCTCGTGCCGGTGCCCCAGGGCACCGGGTGGTGGTACCTCGTCAGCTACGTCCCGCGGGTCGTGCTGACCAGCGGCAACGGTGGCCACTTCCACTCCTTCGGCGTCGCCGTCGTCGGCAACCGGATCAGCCTGATCGCGATGGACCACCCCGGCCAGGACCACAACTACCCGCCCGGGCAGGACCCGATGCAGCTCGCCGTCAAGGCGGCCGCGGGGAAGCTGGGCTGAGGATGAGCGAACGCCGCCACCACCGGCCGATGCTGCCGGGCGCCCAGACCTTCGAGGAGATCGAGGGGGACGTCGACCCGGCGGCCCTCAGCGAGGCCGCCGACCGGGCCGCCACCGCACTGGTGCGCGGAGCACGCGGGCAGGCGGACGACCATCTGGTCGAGCGGGTGGTCCACCTCGCCGACTCCGAGGGCCTCGAGACGCTCGCCGAGCTGTGGGCGGGCGCGCCCTCGGACTCCCTGGCCGGGGCCCTGTGGCGGCTCTACCTGCTGCGCAGCTGGGTCCATGCCGACCCGCGGACCGCCGCCAGCGAGTACGACGCCGGACGGGCCCACGTGCCGGTGGGTGAGGTGGTCTCCGGGGTGGTCGACCCTCCCGGACCGGACGAGGTCAGGGCGCTGGTCGACGAGGTGCTCGGTGGCGTGGTCGTGGGTGACTTCGCCGACACCCTGCTGCGCGCAGCGGCCTTCGCCCGGGTGGCCGCGGCCGGCCGCGCGCACGACACCCGGGCCGAGACGGTCGGCGGGTCGTCGTACGCCTCGGACCTCTCGGCCTCGCGACTGCTGACCCTGGCCGACCAGCTCGACCACGCGGCCCGGCTGGAGATCGACGGCGTGTTGGCCTGATCACGCTCGACTCCGTGGGATGCGCCGGTACAGTGGGCGACGCGCCGGGCCGTGGCAGCCCCGGGTCCCAAAATCAGCCGCTACGAGCGGCCACGCGCCGTGAGGCGCTCCCGGTCCGGCGCTCAGCTTCCCGGAGGTGTCGATGAGGCTCTCGCTCCCCCGGCTCCGCAACCCGGTGACGCCCCGCTGGCGCTGGGCGCCGCATCGCAACGGCCGCCCCGATCCCGGCGAGGTGGTGTGGGCCTGGGTCGCCTACGAGGACGACCCGACCCGTGGCAAGGACCGTCCCGTGCTGGTCATCGGCGAGGAGGACGGCCGGCTGCTCGCGCTGCCGCTCACCTCGAAGGACCACGACCGCGACGCCGAGCAGGAGCGGCACGCAGGGCGGATCTGGATGGACGTCGGGTCGGGCGACTGGGACCCGCGACACCGGCCCAGCGAGGTCCGGCTGAACCGCCTGCTCCGGCTCGACCCGGCCGCCGTACGTCGGGAGGGCGCTGCCCTGCCCCGCCCGGTCTTCGACGCGGTGGTGGCGGCTGCGACGCCGTACCTCTAGCCCAGCGCCTTGCGGATCCGCGTCTCCGAGACTGGTACGGCGGTGCCGAGCTGCTGGGCCCAGAGACTGACCCTGAGCTCCTCGAGCATCCAGCGGACCCGACGCAGGTCGGCCGGCAGCGGCCGCCCCTCGGGGAGCGCGTCGACGCGGTGCTGCCAGGCCTGCTGCAGCGGCTGGACGCGCGCCATCAGCTCGCGGTCACGGCCGAGGTCGCCGAGGCGGTCGATCCGCTCCTGCATCGCCCGCAGGTACCGCGGGTAGTGCCTCAGCGCGGTCGGCCCGGCTGCTCCCACGAAGCCTGGCTGCACCAGCCCGGCGAGCTGGTCGCGCAGGTCGGTCATCGACGGAAGCAGCGGCAGCTCCACCCTGCCGTGCAGCTCCTTGTCCACCGGCCGCCACTCGGCCAGGGCGCGGAGCACCAGGTGCAGCACGTTCGTGGCCCGATCGGTCAGCTCGCGTCGCGCCCGGCCGACGAGGGCGTCGAACGCCTCCTCGCTGCGCACCGGGTCCGACTCCTCGACCAACGCGCCCGCCGCCGCTGCGGCACAGTCGTCGAGGAGCGCTCGGGCGCTGGGGTACGGCGAGGCGGCCAGCCCCAGCTTCGCCGCGTTGTCCAGGCCGTCGAGGAGCGCGTCCGTCGGGCTCGGCACCGTGAGCAGCAGCAGCCGTCGTACGCCGAGCAGGTGGTCGGCCTCCTGCTCCTCGGAGGAGGCCGCGACGCGCAGCCCGACGCTCTCGCCCTCGTCGATGAGCGTGGGGAAGCCGCGCACCTCGTGGCCGGCCCGCATCCGGGTGAACGACGGCTCGATGGTGCCGAAGGTCCAGGTGCGCTGCCCGGTCGCGCTCACGCCGGACTCCTCCGCGGCCTGCTGAACCGCACGGTCGAACGCGGGTCGCAGGGGGACCTTGAGCGCCTCGAGGTCCTTGCCGCGGGCCACCTCGGCACCGGTGGCGTCGATGACGCGGAACGTGGGACGCAGGTGCGCCGGCACCTTGGTGAGGTCCCAGGCCTCGAGCGGCACGTGGACGCCGGCGAGCGAGCGGAGGTAGCGCGAGAGCGACTCGAGCAGGGTCTCCTCCCCCGGCGGGACCGACTCGAGAAATCGGCGGGCCACGTCGGGAGCCGGCACGAAGTTGACCCGCAGCTGCTTGGGCAGAGATCGGATCAGCGCCGTGACCAGCTCGTGGCGCAACCCCGGCACGTTCCAGGTGAAGGGAGCGGCGCCCACGGTGTTGAGGGTGGCCAGGGGCACCTCGACGGTCACCCCGTCGTCCTCGCTGCCGGGCTCGAAGTGGTAGCTCAGGGGTAGTGACGAGGACCCGTCGTGCCACTCGTCGGGGAACTCCCCCGCGCCGAGTCCGGCACCCTCGTGGACGAGCATCGAGGGGTCGAAGGTGAGCAGGTCGGGGTGGGCACGGCGCTCCTGCTTCCACCAGCTGTCGAAGTGCGCGCCGGACACGACCTCCGCCGGCACCCGCGCGTCGTAGAAGTCGAAGAGCGACTCCTCGTCCACCACGATCCCGCGCCGACGGGCACGGTGCTCGAGCTCCTCGGCGCGCTCGAGGAGCTCCTGGTTGGTGCGCAGGAAGCGGTGCTGCTGGTTCCACTCGCCGAGCACGAGCGCGTGCCGCACGAACAGCTCGCGGGCCAGCTCGGGGTCACGTGTGCCGAGAGGTACGACGCGGTCGGCGACCAGCGGGACGCCGTACAACGTCACCCGCTCGTGAGCCAGGGCGGCGGCCCGCTTGGTCGACCAGTGCGGCTCGCTGTACTGGCGCTTGACCAGGTCACCGCCCAGCCGCTCGGCCCAGAGCGGGTCGATCGCAGCGTTCTGCCGGCCCCAGAGGCGGCTGGTCTCGACGAGCTCCGCGGCCATCACGAAGTCGGGCGGCTTCTTGAACAGCCCCGACCCGGGGAAGATCGCGAACCGGGTCCCTCGGGCACCGAGGTACTCGCCCTTGGTCCCCGTCGAGACCTCGCGCACGCCGATGTGCGAGAGCAGGCCGGCCAGCAGGGCCTGGTGGACGTCGTCGAGGTCCGGGTCGAGGTCCTGCTCCAGCCACGCGGCTCGCCCGGGCTTGAGCCCGACGTCGCGGGCGACCTGGCGCAGCTGGGACTCGAAGTCCTGCCACTCCCGCACGCGCAGGTAGTTCAGGTGTTCGGCACGACACAGCCGCCGGAAGGCGCTGGAGCCCATCTCCTGCTGCTGACCCCGCAGGTAGCGCCACAGGTTCAGCCACGTGGCGAAGTCCGAGCGTGGGTCCCGGAACCGCGCGTGCAGCTGGTCGGCGCGCGCCCGGTGCTCCTCCGGGCGTTCGCGCGGATCCTGGATCGACAGCGCCGCGGTGATGACCAGCACCTGGCGCAGGCAGCCGAGACGGTCGGCCTCGAGGATCATCCGGGCAAGCCGCGGATCGATGGGCAGCCGCGCGAGCCGACGGCCGATCCTGGTCAGTCGCGGCCGGTCCCCGCGACCCGGGGCCAGGGCACCGAGCTCCTCGAGGAGCTGGACGCCGGCCCGTACGGCGCGCCGGTCGGGCGGGTCGACGAAACCGAACCGCTCGACCTGGCCGAGGCCGAGCGAGGTCATCTGCAGGATCACGCTGGCCAACGAGGTCCGCAGTATCTCCGGCTCGGTGAAGGGTGGCCGGCCCTCGAAGTCCTCCTGGCTGTAGAGCCGGATCGCGACGCCGGCCTCGACCCGTCCGCACCGTCCCGATCGCTGCCGGGCCGAGGCCTGGCTGATCGGCTCGATCGGCAGGCGTTGCACCTTGGTCCGCGCCGACCAGCGGCTGATCCGCGCCAGCCCGGTGTCGATCACACCGGTGATGCCCGGCACCGTGAGGGACGTCTCGGCCACGTTGGTGGCCAGGACGATCCGACGCCGGGTGTGCCGCTCGAAGACCCGATGCTGCTCGGCGGCCGACAGGCGGGAGTACAGCGGCACGATGTCGAAGCCACGCGGGCCGTCGGTGAACCTCTTCAACGCGTCGGCGGTGTCGCGGATCTCCCGCTCGCCCGGCAGGAAGACCAGGACGTCACCTGCGGTGTCGCTGCGCAGCTCCTCGACGGCTGCCTCGATCGCCTCGGTCTGGTCGCGCTGGACGGGCTCACCCTCCTCGTCGTCGTACGACTCCTCGATCAGGGGCCGGTAGCGCACGTCGACGGGATAGGTGCGTCCGGAGACCTCGATGACCGGGGCACCGCCGAAGTGCTCGGCGAAGCGCCCGGGATCGATGGTCGCGGAGGTGATCACGACCCTGAGATCCGGGCGGCGTGGCAGCAGCTGGGTGAGGTAGCCGAGGATGAAGTCGATGTTGAGGCTGCGCTCGTGGGCCTCGTCGATGATCAGCGTGTCGTACCGGCGCAGGTCGCGATCGCGCTGCAGCTCGGCCAGCAGGATGCCGTCGGTCATCACCTTGATCCGGCTCTGCGCGGAGGTCCTGTCGGTGAACCGCACCTGGTAGCCGACCGTCTCGCCCAGCTCGGTGCCGAGCTCCTCGGCGATCCGCTCGGCCACGCTGCGCGCGGCGATCCGCCGCGGCTGCGTGTGGCCGATCATCCGCTCCTGGCCGCGACCCAGCATCAACGCGATCTTGGGGAGCTGGGTCGTCTTGCCCGAGCCGGTCTCCCCCGCCACCACGACCACTTGATGCTCCCGGATCGCTGCCGCGATGTCGTCGCGTCGGGCCGAGACCGGAAGGTCGGCGGGGAAGTGGATGCGCACAGCGCTGCCATTGTCCCCGGCGCAGGTCACGCCGGTCCAACCAGTGTGCCGTGGACCTCAGCGCGTGGGCGAGGGTGTCGGGGACGCCGGCTGCGGGGTGGGCCCCTGGGTCCCCGGTCCGAAGGGCTTCAGCTGTCCGTTGGGCCCGTTCGGCCCCTGCTGGCCCCACTGACGCTGACCCGACCCGTAGGGGTCGTTGAAGCGCCACCGTGGTCCCTGCCCGAAGCCGCGTCGGCCCGGGCGGCATGCCGGGACCGCCGTGGAAGCGCCCGAACCCGGGTCCGCGCTGGTCGTCCTGGTGGTTGCCCACGGTGGCGATGGCGGCTCCCGCGAGCCCTCCCAGGAGCACGGCGACCAGCCCGACGGCGATCACCGCGCGCAGGGACCAGGCACGGTCGCGCCACCGCTGCGACTGCCCCTCCGCCACCGGCGGCCGGTCGGGCGGGAGCGGAGGCCGCTCGCCGGCCACCGGCGTCGTCTGCTGCTCCGGCGGAACAGGGTGCTGGGCCGCCAGCGGCGCCGTCTGCTCCTCCGGCCGGGGCTCCTCGTCACTCACAGGTCCATGGTGCGACACGATCCTGTGCTTGTCCTGTGACTCCAATTCCCGATGTTTCATGGCATCCGGGCCCTCGGCGCCGGGGTGTCGGGGCCCGAATGCCATGAAACATCGGGGATTCGGCGTTCACAGGGAACGCACAGCAGGCGCATGGACTCGGCACGCACAGCACCGCCACAGTGGAGGCATGAAGAACGCCGGGCCCGACCTCACCCGACCGGACGGTACGCCGCTGAGGGTGCTGGTCGTCGACGACGAGGAGAACATCGCCGAGCTGCTGCGGATGGCGCTGCGCTACGAGGGGTGGGACGTGGAGGTCGCCCTGACCGGCAGCAAGGCCACCTCCCTGGCCAAGCAGCAGCGCCCCGACGCCGTGGTGCTCGACATGATGCTGCCGGACTTCGACGGCATGGAGGTGCTCAAGCGGCTGCGCACCGACCAGCCCGACGTACCCGTGCTCTTCCTGACCGCCCGCGACTCCGTCGAGGACCGCGTCGCCGGCCTGACCGCGGGCGGGGACGACTACGTGACCAAGCCCTTCTCCCTCGAGGAGGTCGTGGCCCGTCTGCGCGCACTGATGCGACGCGCCGGGGCACGCCAGGCCGAGAGCGACTCGACCCTGCAGGTGGGCGACCTCGTGCTCGACGAGGACAGCCACGAGGTCCGCCGCGACGGCGTCGACATCAGCCTGACGGCGACCGAGTTCGAGCTGCTGCGCTACCTGATGCGCAATCCCAAGCGCGTGCTCAGCAAGGCCCAGATCCTCGACCGCGTGTGGAACTACGACTTCGGCGGTCAGGCCAACGTCGTCGAGCTGTACATCTCCTACCTGCGCAAGAAGATCGACGCTGATCGTCCCCCGATGATCCACACCATGCGCGGCGCCGGGTACGTGCTCAAGCCAGCCACGTCCGGAGGCTGAGCGGTGCGAGCGCCGCGCACCCTCACCGCGCGCCTGGTCGTCACCGCGGTGGCGCTGGTCGCGGTGGTGTCCCTCCTGATCGCCGCGGTCGCCACGCTGGCGATCCGTCAGCAGCAGATGCAGCAGCTCGACCGCAACGTGCAGTCCTCGCTGGGCCGCGTGGGCGATGGTGACCACGACAACAGGCCGCCGCAAGGAGGCACCGGACACCCGCCACCGGCGAGCAACCAGGGGCCGGGCACGGTCCTGGCCGTCATCGAACCGGCGGCGAGCGGGCTGGACTCCCAGGGCTTCGTCCTGACCCGGGAGCTCAACGGCCGTCGCCCACTCTCCACCGCCGCGCTCGAACAGCTCGCCGGTGTCCCCGCCGACGGCAAGGTGCACGACGTCGACCTCCCTGCTCTCGGGCACTACCGCGCCGGGGCCGTGGCCACGGCCGACGGCAGCAAGCTGGTGAGCGGGCTGCCCACGCGCGACGTCGACAGCACGGTCACGGCGCTGGTCGGCTACGAGCTGCTGCTGATCCTGCTCGGAGTGCTGGCCGCGGCGGGCCTCGGCACCCTGATCGTGCGCCGCCAGCTGCGACCGCTGCGCGAGGTCGCGGCCACCGCCCACCAGGTGGCCGTCAAGCCCCTCTCCACGGGTGCGATCGACCTCGACGACCGCGTCCCGGACCGGCTCACCGACGAGCGCACCGAGGTCGGCCAGGTCGGCGCCGCGCTCAACACCCTGCTCAACCACGTCGAGACCTCCCTGGAGGCGCGGCACCGCAGCGAGCAGCAGGTGCGCCAGTTCGTGGCCGACGCCTCCCACGAGCTGCGCACTCCCCTGTCCACCATCCACGGGTACGCCGAGCTCTCCCGCCGTACGCCGGACGACTCGGTGGCCCTCTCCGGTGCCATGACCAAGGTCGAGACCGAGGCGGACCGGATGTCGCGCCTGGTCGAGGACATGCTGCTGCTCGCCCGCCTGGACTCGGGCCGGCCGCTCGAGCGCGGCGAGGTCGACCTGACCAAGCTGCTGCTGGAGTCGGTGGCCGACGTACGCGTGGTCGATGCGCAGCGGGGAGCCCCCCATCACTGGCAGCTGCGACTCCCCGAGGCTCCGATCACCGTCGTCGGCGACGAGCAGCGGCTCCACCAGCTGTTCACCAACCTGCTGGGCAACGCCCGCCACCACACGCCGCCGGGCACCACGGTGAGGGTCTCGGCCACCCCCGGACGCGACGAGGTCGTGGTGGAGGTGCACGACGACGGTCCCGGCCTGCCCCCCGGCCTGGCCGACCACGCCTTCGAGCGGTTCACCAGGGGCGACACCTCCCGCACCCGCGCCTCGGGCGGAGCCGGGCTCGGGCTCTCCCTCGTCGCCGCGATCGCGCAGGCGCACCGGGGCACCGCATCGGTCCGCTCCGAGCCGGGCTCGACCACCTTCCGGATCACCCTGCCGGTCGGCTGACCCCGGGACGTCATACGGAGGGTGGTCGCAACAGCGACCACCACGGATGACGTCCTGGCTCACAGGGACGGCACAGAGTCAGCACACTCCGGTCGCAGCGCAGGACCGGAACGTGGGCGTCATGGACACCACCAGCACCCTGCCCCGGCCGACCGGCCCGGCCCCCGACCCAGTGGCAGCACCCCCTGTCGGCGAGAGCATCCCCACCCGCGAGTCGGCCGGCCCCGGTCGACTCGGCCGGCTGTGGCGCGGCCCGGCCGACGACCCCGCCTGGGCCCGCCCCGCCCTGTTCGGGCTGCTGCTCGCGACCGGCGTCCTCTACCTGTGGGGCCTGGGCGCGAGCGGGTGGGCCAACTCCTTCTACTCCGCGGCGGTCCAGGCGGGTTCGGAGTCCTGGAAGGCGTTCTTCTTCGGCTCCAGCGACGCCGCCAGCTCGATCACCGTCGACAAGACGCCGTTCGCCCTGTGGCCGATGGCGCTCTCGGTGCGGATCTTCGGCCTCTCCAGCTGGAGCATCCTCGTCCCCCAGGCCCTCGAGGGCATCGCGACCGTGGCGCTCCTGCACAGCGTCGTCCGGCGTACGACGGGATCAGCGGTCAGTGGGCTGATCGCCGGCACCGCGATGGCACTGACCCCGGTAGCCGTGCTGATGTTCCGCTTCAACAACCCCGACGCCATGCTCGTCCTGCTGATGGTCGGGGCCGCGGCCGGGACCCTGCGCGCCGTCGAGGCCACCGAGAAGGGGCAGAAGCCGGTCCGTTGGCTCGCGCTGGCCGGTGCCCTCGTGGGCCTGGCGTTCCTGACCAAGATGCTGCAGGCGTTCCTCGTCCTGCCCGCCCTCGCGCTGGTCTACCTGCTCTTCGCGAAGACGCCCTGGGGCAAGCGCATCGTGCACCTTCTCGTCGCCTTCGCCTCGATGGTGCTCGCCGGAGGCTGGTGGGTCGCGATCGTCGCGCTCTGGCCGGCGGCCAGCCGCCCCTACATCGGCGGCTCGCAGCACAACTCGATCCTCGAGCTCACCCTGGGCTACAACGGCTTCGGCCGCCTGACCGGTGACGAGGTGGGCTCCGTCGGTGGCCGGGCCGGCGCCGGGGGCGGCGGGATGTGGGGAGCGACGGGCCTGTTCCGCCTCTTCACCAGCGAGATCGGCGGCCAGGCCGCCTGGCTGGTCCCGGCCGCCCTCGTGCTCGGTGCCGCCAGTCTCTGGTTCGGACGACGCACCAACGCGCTGCGCGCCGGAGTGACCTTGTGGCTCACCTGGCTCCTCGTCACCGGACTGACCTTCAGCTTCATGGCCGGGATCTTCCACGCCTACTACACCGTCGCCCTGGCCCCGGCCATCGCCGCCCTCGTCGGGATCGGCTCGTGGCTGCTGTGGCGGCACCGGTCCTCGCTCCTGGCCACCTCGGTGCTCGCCTTCACCGTCACGATGACCTCGGTGCTGGCCTGGTACCTCCTCGGACGTACCAGCGACTTCCTGCCGGCGTTGCGCTGGCTGGTCCTGGTGGGTGGGCTGGTCGCCGGGTTCGGGGTGGCGCTCGCTGGCCACCTGCCGCGTCGCCTGGGGCTGGCGGCTGCAGTGCTCGCCCTGGTGACCACGTTCGCCGGCCCGGCGGCGTACGCCGTGGACACCGCCGCCACACCGCACACGGGATCGATCCCCACGGCCGGACCCGCCACTGCCGGCGGTGGCCCCGGGGGCATGCGCGGCCCGGGCGGGTTCCGCGGCGCCCCGCCCCACGGCGCGACGCAAGGCACCACCCAGGGCACCGCTCCGGGCACCACCCGAGGCACCGCCGGCCCGCCGACCGGCACCCAGGGCGGCCAGGGTGGCCAGGGTGGCGTGGGCGGACTGCTCAACGGCAGCACGTCGCCGGCAGCGGTCACCACGCTGCTGCAGACCGACGCCGACTCCTACACCTGGGCGGCGGCCGCCATCGGGTCCAACACCGCCTCGGGCTACCAGCTGGCCAGTGGTGAGCCGGTGATGCCGATCGGCGGCTTCAACGGCAGCGACCCCAGCCCGACGCTGGCGCAGTTCGAGCAGTACGTCGCGAACGGGCAGATCCACTACTTCATCGCCAGCGGCGGCCAGGGCGGTGGCCCGGGTGGCAACGGCTCCAGCGCGATCACCCAGTGGGTGAAGGCCCACTTCACCGCCAAGACCGTCGGCGGCGTCACCCTCTACGACCTCTCCGGCGGGATCCGATGAGTGCGGTCGTGGAGCCGGCCGGCGACGAGCTCCTCCCGGCCACCACCCAGGCACCCGCCACGGTGCTGGACGTGGTGATCCCGGTCTACAACGAGGAGGCCCAGCTGGCAGCGTCGGTCGAGCGGGTGCTCGGGCACCTGACCACCCTCCCGTGGAGCTTCCGGATCACGATCGCGGACAACGCCAGCACCGACCAGACCGCCCTGATCGCGCGACGGCTCAGCCACGCCCACCCCGAGGTGCAGGTGGTGCACCTGGCCGAGAAGGGACGCGGCCGGGCCCTGAAGCGGGTGTGGAGCTCCTCGGACAGCGACGTGCTGGTCTACATGGACGTCGACCTGTCCACCGACCTCGCAGCGCTGCTTCCCCTGGTCGCGCCGCTGGTCAGTGGGCACTCCGACCTCGCCATCGGCTCGCGCCTGTCCCGACACTCGAGGGTCACGCGCGGGATGAAGCGCGAGCTCATCTCGCGCAGCTACAACCTGATCCTGCGACAGACGCTGCGGGCCCGGTTCAGCGACGCCCAGTGCGGGTTCAAGGCGGTACGACGCGACGCGGCCCGTGAGCTGCTGCCACTGGTCGAGGACAACGCGTGGTTCTTCGACACCGAGCTCCTTGTCGTCGCCGAGCGCGCCGGGCTGCGCATCCACGAGGTGCCGGTCGACTGGGTCGACGACCCCGACAGCAGCGTGGCCATCGTGCGCACCGCGGTCGACGACCTCAAGGGGGTCGCCAGGCTCGGCCGGGCCCTGGTCCGGGGCACCCTGCCGCTGCACGAGATCGGCGAGCGCCTGGGACGCACCAGCACGGAGGCACAGCGCGGCCGGCTGGGCATGCAGGTCGGCGTCTTCCTCGTCATCGGCGTGTGCTCGACCCTCGCCTACGCGTTGCTCTTCCTCGGCCTGCGGTCGGTCACCACGTCACTGTGGGCGAACTTCCTCGCGCTGCTCCTCACGGCGTTCGCCAACACCGCGGCGAACCGGCGCTTCACCTTCGGCGTGCGCGGTCCGCACGACGCCGTACGTCATCAGGTGCAGGGGCTCGCGCTCTTCGCGGCCGGCCTCGCGGTCACCTCGGGCGCGCTCGCCCTGCTGCACGCCTCCGGCTCGACCAACCGCGCCCTCGAGGTCACCGTGCTGACCGTCGGCCAACCTCGCCGTGACCGTGCTCCGCTTCGTGGCGATGAAGCTCTGGGTGTTCGTCCGGACCGCATAGTCCAGGGCGAACGGGCCCTCGAGGGAGTCCGCCGGGGACCCGAACGTCCTGGACTATCGGGCTTGGAGGATCCCCGGCAGCGAACCGGACAGCAGCACGAGGAGCTGGTCGCGGGTCAGGCCGCGAGGGTCGCGCACCCACTCGACCACGACCTCCTCGACGAAGGAGGACCAGCCACGCACGAGCAGGCGTACGGCGGGGGTGTCGGTGAGGCCGAGCTGTGCGGCCTCTCGCGCGACCGGGGTCTCGAAGAGTCGATCGGTCAACGCCGCGCGGGAGTCCTCGTAGATCCGTCGCAGCTCGTCGTGACCGCCGGCCGCACCCCGGATGAGCGAGACGTAGCCCTGGTAGTTCTCGGTGACGTAGTCGACGTAGCGGGCCAGCGAGCCGGCCAGCTGCTCCAGCGGACTGCCCTCGCCGGTCGGCGCGGTGCGTGCGAACAGGTCGTCGGCGGCACGCTGCACGACGGCGGTGTGGAAGTCCTGCTTGTTGCCGAAGTAGTGGTAGAGCAGGCCCCGGGAGATCCCGGCCTCCTCGGCGAGGGTCTCGATGGAGAGGTCCTCCAGCGGACGCGTGGAGAGCAGGCGCACGCCGAGCGCGAGCAGCTGCTCGCGCCGGGTGTCCGGCGAGAGCCGGATGCGACTCGGGGCTGGGCTGCTCATGTGGCGCATCTTACTGAACTTCCGTCAACAAGGCTATTGACGGTCGTTCAATATCTCCTAGAGTGGGGCCCATGACCTCGAACTCCCCCGGGACCACCGCCCTGCCCGAGCGCGTGCGCGTCTTCGTCGTCGGCGCCGGCTTCGCCGGTCTCGGCGCCGCGATCAAGCTCGACGAGAGCGGCCTCGGCGACTTCCTCGTCGTCGACAAGGGCGACACGGTCGGCGGCACCTGGCGTGACAACACCTACCCCGGTGCCGCGTGCGACGTGCCCAGCCAGCTGTACTCGTTCAGCTTCGCGCCGAACCCCGACTGGACGCGCTCGTTCAGCCCGCAGCCGGAGATCCAGGCCTACCTCGAGCGGACGGCCCGCGAGGCCGGCGTCCTGGACCGGTTCCGCTTCGGCGTCACCGTCGAGGAGATCAGCTTCGACGAGGACGACCAGCTGTGGACGGTCGTCACCGATGCCGGCACCGTGCTGGCCGACGTGGTCGTCACCGGGTCCGGCGGCCTGTCGGAGCCGAAGCTGCCCGAGATCGCGGGCATCGACTCCTTCGAGGGAGAGATCTTCCACTCGGCGCGGTGGAACCACGACTACGACCTCACCGGCAAGCGCGTCGCCGTGATCGGCACCGGCGCCTCGGCGATCCAGATCGTCCCGGAGGTGGCCAAGGAGGTCGCCCACCTCGACGTGTACCAGCGCACCGCCCCCTGGGTGATGCCGCGTCGCGACCGCGAGTACAGCCGGTTCGAGCGCCTCGGCTTCCGCTACCTGCCGTTCTTCCAGAAGGCCTACCGCACCGGCATCTACTGGGGCCGCGAGTGCTTCGTCCCCGGCTTCACCATCAATCCCAGGCTCGCCGCGCCAGCGGCCAGGCTCGCGCAGCAGAACATCGAGCGCGGGATCTCCGACCCGGCCCTGCGCGAGGCGGTGACACCGCACTTCCAGATCGGCTGCAAGCGGATCCTGATCTCCAACGACTACTACCCCGCGCTCGACAAGGAGCACGTCGACCTCGTCACCGACGGCATCACCGAGATCACCCCGACCGGGATCGTCACCAACGACGGCAGCACCCGTGAGGTCGACGCGATCATCGTGGCCACCGGCTTCTACACCACCGAGCAGCCCATCGCGCAGCACGTGAAGGGCCGCGACGGACGCACGCTCGCCGACGCCTGGCGCGCCGAGGGGATGTCGGCGTACAAGGGCACCACGATCAGCGGCTTCCCCAACCTCTTCCAGATCGTCGGCCCGAACACCGGCCTGGGTCACTCGTCGATGGTCTTCATCATCGAGAGCCAGATCGCCTACATCGTCTCGGCCCTGCAGCAGATGGGTGAGCGCGGCATCGGCACGGTCGAGCCGATCCCCGAGGTGCAGAAGGCCTGGAACGACGACCTCCACCGGCGGATGCAGCGCACGGTGTGGAACACCGGCGGCTGCGCGAGCTGGTACCTCGACGACCACGGTCGCAACGTCACCCTCTGGCCACGCACCACGTTCGCGTTCCGCGGGCTGCTGCGCGAGTTCGACCTCGACAAGTACGTCGTCCAGCCCCGCCGTCAGACCCTCTCGAAGGAGCACGCCGCATGAGCAAGAACCAGCACCGTACGTGGGCGAACAAGGTCGTCGTCATCACCGGAGCCGGATCGGGCATGGGCCGCGAGATGGCCCTGATCGCCGCCCGTGACGGCGCGCTGCTCGCGGTCTCCGACTGGAACGAGCAGGGGCTGGCCGAGACGGTCGACCTGCTCAAGGCGGCGGGAGCGCGTGAGCTCCGCAGCGACGTCGTCGACGTCTCCGACCGGAGCGCCGTGGGCGAGTGGGCCACCGCCGTGGCAGAGCAGTTCGGTCGCGTCAACGCGCTGGTCAACAACGCCGGCGTCTCGATGACCGGCGACTTCGAGGACATGACCTACGAGGAGTTCGACTGGATCGTCGGGGTCAACTTCGACGGTGTCGTCAACGGCACCAAGGAATTCCTGCCGCACCTGATCGCCTCCGGCGATGGCACCCTGGTCAACATCTCCAGCCTGTTCGGCCTGATCAGCATGCCCGGCCAGACCGCCTACAACGCCACGAAGTACGCCGTCCGCGGCTTCACCGAGGCGCTGCGGGAGGAGATGCTGATCAACGGGCACCCGGTCAGCGTCACCTGCGTGCACCCCGGCGGCATCAAGACCGGCATCGCCCGCAACGGCCGCAAGACCGCCGGCCAGGACGCCGAGCAGATCGACCGGCTCTTCGACCAGAAGCTCGCGAAGATGCCCGCCGGGAAGGCCGCCCGGATCATCCTCGACGGCGCGCTGTCGGGGAAGGCGCGGGTGCTCGTCGGCCTCGACGCGCACGCCATGCACCACTTCGCCAAGCTCGCCGGCTCGCGCTACCAGGACGTCGTCGCCCGGTTGGCACCGCGCGTGATGCCCCACCGCCGCTGAGGCGTCAGAGCCCGCTCGGGTCGGCGTTGCCGCCGCACACGACCACGCAGACGCGCTCGCCCTCAGCCGGGAGGTAGGCGCCGCTGAGCAGCGCCGCCAGAGCGGTCGCGCCTGCCGGTTCCGCAGCCACGTGCGCGTGCCGCCAGAGCCAGTGCCGGGCGGTGACGATCGCCTCGTCGTCGACGAGCACCGACGTCACCTCGTGGTCGCGCACGACCTCCCAGGCGATCTCGCCCAGCCTCGAGGCACCCAGCGCGTCGGCCGCCACCCCGCCGACCTCCACGTCGACCGGGGTGCCGCGCTGCAGTGCCCGACGCAGCGTCGGACAGGTCTCGGGCTCGACCGCCACCACCCGGGCAGCACCGTGCACCCCGATCGTGACTCCGGCCACCAGGCCACCACCTCCGACCGCGACCAGCACCGAGTCGCAGTCGGGCGCCTGCTCGGCGATCTCGAGGCCGAGGGTCCCCTGGCCGGTCACGGTCCGCGGTGCGTCGTACGCGTGCAGCACGAGCGCCCCGGCCTCCTCGCCCGCCTGCCGACTGGCGGCCAGCGCCTCGGCGTACGTCGTGCCGACGCCGTGGACCTCGGCGCCGAGACGCGCGATCGCCTCGACCTTCACGGCCGGGGCCGTCTCCGGCACGAAGACCCGCGCGGGGATGCCCAGGACGTGGCCGACGTGGGCGACGGCCAGGCCGTGGTTCCCGCCGGAGGCGGCCACCAGGAAGGCGGGGCGCTCCGCGGCCTGCAGCACGCTGGTGAAGGCACCGCGGACCTTGAACGAGCCGGAGTGCTGCATCAGCTCCAGCTTGAGCGTCACCCCGACGCCGTCGACCTCCACGTCGAGCACCGGCGTGCGCCGCACGTGTGGTGCGATCCGGACGGCGGCCCGCAGGAGGTCGTCGTACGTCGGAGCGGTCACCGGCCCAACGTATCCTCGGCGCATGCCGCTTCCGGTCCGGGTCGAGTGCCGCAAGTGGCCCGATGCCCCGCACTGGGAGTTCGACGCGGTGCGCCTGGGCGTGGATGCCCACGGCACCTGGGTCGGCATCGCGCAGGGGACGCTGCTGGCCAGTCCGGTGCGGGCCTTCCACGCCGCCGCCGACCACGTCACCCTGGTGCCGCACGACGCGTGGTGGCTGGCCACCTTCTACGGCTCCGATCCTCGGCGGCCCTTCGACGTCTACGTCGACATCGCGACGCCCGCGGTGTGGCACGGCGATGGCCTCGTGCGCGCCGTGGACCTCGACCTCGACGTCATCCGCGGCACGACCGGCCGGGTGTGGGTCGACGACGAGGACGAGTTCGCCGACCACCGCGTCCGCCTGGGCTACCCGCCCGAGGTGATCGAGGCTGCGCTGACCAGCTCGCAGCGCGTGCTGGACGACGTCGTCGCCGGCCGATCGCCCTTCGACGGAGCACACCTGGACTGGCTCGCGCGGTTGCGCCACCACCTGGCGACGGGCCTTCTAGACCGGTCCTGAGCCGATTTGCGGACGACTGCGAATTGTCCGATTCTTGCACGCGTCTCCCCGCACGTGCCTACGCTGGCGGGAGCACCACCACTGCCCCGTCCGTTGAGCTCGAAGGCCGTCCATGTCCCGCCGCCGGCGCCTGATCGCCATGCTGCCCCTGCTGGTGATCGCCAGCCTTGCCACCACCCCGCTGGCTGCGCCCGCAGGAGCCGTCGTGGACCCCGAGGACGGGACCGCCGTCGCGATCCAGGAGTCGGCCAGCAACCTCGGCTTCTTCTGGCAGCTGACCACGCCGCAGGTGGTGAAGCCGGGCTCGTACCTGCTTGCCCTGGGCGAGAAGCACCCGGATTCCAAGGGCACCCGCAGCGACGAGCAGTTCTTCCAGATCAGCACCACCGGCAGCAACGACGTCCCGTCGGCCGCCCTGGCCGCCTACCGGCACGCCGCGGCGACGATGGCCAAGGAGCAGCCCGGGTGTCACATCTCCTGGACGCTGCTGGCCGCCATCGGCCGGGTGGAGTCCAACCACGGTCGCTTCGGCGGCGCCCAGCTCGGTGCCGACGGGGTCTCGCGCCCGGCGATCCGCGGGCCGCAGCTCAACGGGGCCGGTGCCTTCGCGGCGATCCCGGACTCCGACAACGGCGTGATGGACGGCGACAAGGTCTGGGACCGCGCCGTCGGGCAGATGCAGTTCCTGCCCAGCACCTGGCGCGCCGTGGCCCGTGACGGTGACGGCAACGGCACCAAGGACCCCAACGACATCGACGACGCCGCGCTCGGTGCGGCGGTCTACCTCTGCGAGGCCGGCGGCAGCCTGGCCACACCGCAGGGGGTGGTCCGGGCGGCGTTCCGCTACAACCACTCCGACTACTACGCACAGCTGGTGCTCTCCTTCGAGAACGGCTACAACACCGGCGTCTTCGCCGTACCGTCGCCGCCGCCCCCGCCAGCGAAGACCGTGGCCAAGAAGCACACCGCGGTGAAGAAGCCGGCGAAGCCCGCTCCCCACGTCGCCGTGCCGACCCCGGCCACGCCCGTGGTGCCCTCGAAGCCGGCGCCCAAGCCCACCCCCAAGCCGACCCCGACCCCAACGCCCACGCCGGCACCCGAGGTCGGGAACTTCACCGGCACCCTGCGGGCGTTGCCCAACGCCGCGGGCTACACCCTCGACCTGGTCACGCTCGACCTCGGCACCAACCGTCTCGACGACACCGCGACCGCCGACTACGACGGTGACGGCACCATCGAGACCAACCGCCAGGAGCTCGACGGCCTGGTCGCCGCAGCCGCACCTGTCACCCTTCACGGCTCGAAGCTGGGCGGCGTCCTGACCGTCGACAAGATCAGCGGTCTGGCCTACTGAGCCTGCGCCCGGTCGTCGCCCCCTCGCCGGGGTGGAACGATGAGCCCATGTCGACAGGGCCGATCGAGTTCGTGCACTCCCCGCCCGCGACGCTCGGGGTGGAGTGGGAGTTCGCGCTCGTCGACAAGCGCAGCCGCGACCTGGTCAACGCGGCCTCCGAGCTCTTCGACCTCGTCTCGGCCAGGCACGGGGAGCAGCCACGCGTGCACAAGGAGCTGTTGCGCAACACCGTCGAGCTCACCACCGGCATCTGCCGAACGACGGCCGAGGCGATCGACCAGCTCGCCGAGCTGGTCGCGATGGTGCGCCCGGTGGCCGACGAGCTCGGCGTCGACCTGTACTGCGCCGGGACCCACCCCTTCGCCGAGTGGTCGCGCCAGCTGCTGACCCCTGGGCACCGCTACGAGGAGCTGATCGCCCGGACCCAGTGGTGGGGCCGGCAGATGCTGATCTGGGGGGTCCACGTGCACGTCGGCGTACGCCGTGAGCACGTGATCCCGATCGTCAGCTCGCTGCTCACCTGGTACCCCCACCTGTTGGCGCTCTCGGCCTCGTCGCCCATCTGGGCGGGCACCGACACGGGGTACGCCAGCAACCGGGCGATGATGTTCCAGCAGCTGCCGACCGCGGGGCTGCCGTTCCAGTTCTCCCGGTGGGCCGAGTTCGAGAGCTATGCCCAGGACCTGCGCACCACCGGGGTGATCGACCAGATCGACGAGATCCGCTGGGACATCCGGCCGGCGCCGCACCTGGGCACGGTCGAGATCCGTGTCTGCGACGGCGTGTCCACGCTGGCGGAGATGCGCGCGCTGGTCGCGCTGACGCACTGCCTGGTCGTCGACCTCTCGCAGCGGCTCGACCGGGGCGAGGCACTACCCGGCATGCCGCCCTGGCACGTGCAGGAGAACAAGTGGCGGGCCGCCCGCTACGGCCTGGACGCCTGGATCATCCTCGACGAGCGCTCCAACGAACGACTGCTCCGCGACGACCTCGCCGACCTCCTCGAGCACCTCACCCCGGTGGCCGAGCAGCTGGGCTGCACCGACGAGCTCGCGCTCGTCCACGAGATCCCGCGCCGGGGAGCGTCGTACCAGCGCCAGCGTGCGGTCGCCGAGCGCACCGGGGGCGACCTCGTCGCCGTCGTCGACTCGGTGGTGCAGGAGCTCTAGTCACACGCGTGGGGGTCGGCCAGTTTCCCAGGGTACGAAGGGAAATTGCCCACCACGTCCGCGCCGAGCACAGGTTCTTGCCTCAGACCACAGGAAGTTTCCTGTGGTCTGAGGCAGAAAAGGTTCCTCCCCTGGGAAACTGCCCACCCGCGCTCTGAGCAAGACCCTCACGCCTCCAGCGGCGGGATCTCGTCGGTCGCCTCGAGGGGGTCCATGCCGCACACGGCGAGCAGGTCGGCCACCAGCGAACGAGCCTGGGCCAGCACCACCTCCGCGGACAGCTCGCTGCCACGCTCGAGCTGCGAGGAGTGTCGGCCGACCTCGATCAGCCGGTCGCGCACGGCGCTCGCCTGCCGATCTGCCGCGAGCTCGGCGGCCACGGCGTCGGTGCAGACAGCGATCTCCTCGAGGAGGTCGGCGTGCGCGTCCGGGATGCGCTCGCCGCGGTAGCAGGCCACCGCGACACGGCGTACCAGCACGCGGGTGTTGCGCAGCGCGAAGTCCAGCGGCTCGACCAGATCGGCCATCGCGCGCACCCGGCCGCGGTGCCGCAACCGGAACGGCGACGACGCGACCACGGAGAGCCCCTCGTCCGCGGCCGCCCGCAGCTCGCCCACCAGCGGGTCCGTGGTGCGGGCGTCACGCAGCACGGCCAGCGCCCGGTCGGTGTCGCCGTCGCGGATGCTCGCCGCTGCCGCACGCAGCAGCTCCGCGACCTTGCGCACCACGACCGCCGCCTGCTCCCGGGGTCGACGCAGCGGCGCCCGCGGGACGACGGTCGCGGCGACGAGCGCCACCGCGCCCCCGATCAGGGCGTCGGTCCAGCGCGAGAAGGCAGCACCCGGGTACGGCAGCAGGGTGGCCACCACGACGGCCTGCACCGCCGCCTGGGTCACGAAGATCGCCCCCGTGTCGAGCAGGAGCGCGAAGGACATCGCGAGCGAGACGATCAGGGCGACCTGCCAGCCGCCGATGCCGAGCCACTGCGTCAGCATGTCGCCGACGGCCACCCCCACCGCCACCCCGATGGTCACCTCCCCCACGCGCCGCAGCCGCTGGCCGTACGACGTGCCGAGGCTGACCACCGCCGCCACCGGCGCGAAGAATGCGCGATGGTGGTCGAAGACGTCGGTCGCCAGGTACCACGCCACACCGGCCGCGATCGCGCACTGGCCGACCTGCCAGGACTTCGACCGCAGCCGGCCCAGCCGCTGACGCAGCGACGTGCGGCCGCGCTCGACGGCGAGCTCCAGCTGTGGCGTCCCCACTGTCACCCACTGGGCGCCGCGCCGGGTGACGCCGCCGAGCTGGCTACTTCTCGAGCGTCGTGCCACGGCCGTGCATCAGCGTCAGCATCTGCGCGAGCTGCTGGTCGGCCTTCTCGGTCCGGCGGAAGGTGGTCAGCGCCAGGGCGGGCTTGAACCGCTGGCGGGCGATCGCCTTGGCGTAGGTGAACTCCTTGAGCCCGTCGGGTCCGTGGATCCGACCGAACCCGGAGTCCCCCACGCCGCCGAACGGCAGGGTCGGGATCGCCGCGAAGGCGATCACCGAGTTGACGGACGTCATCCCCGAGCGGATCCGCGCGGCCACCTCCATCGCCCGTGACTTGCCGAACACGGTCGATCCCAGGCCGTAGCGGGTGGCGTTGGCCAGCCGTACCGCCTCGTCCATGTCGCGCACCTTGGCCACGGTCAGGGTGGGACCGAAGGTCTCCTCCTGCACGGCCGGGGAGTCCTCGGGTACGTCGACCAGGATGGTCGGCTGCACGTAGCGCTCACCGACAGCCTCTGACCCGCCCAGGAGGGCACGACCGCCACGCCCCAGGGCGTCGTCGATGTGGGACTTGATCACGCCGAGCTGCCCCGGCATCGTGATCGGGCCGACCTTGCCGGTCTCCTCTGCGGTGACCTCGCGGGCCTTCTCCAGCAGGGAGGAGAGGAACTGCTCGTACACCCGCTCGTGGACGTAGACCCGCTCGACCCCGATGCAGGTCTGCCCGGCGTTGGAGCAGGCACCCCACAGGGCAGCTTCGGCCGCGGCCTCGACGTCGGCGTCCTCGTCGACGATGAACGGGTCCTTGCCGCCCGCCTCGATCAGCACCGGGGTGAGGGTCTCGGCGCAGGCCGCCATCACCTTCTTGCCCGTCGCGGTGGAGCCGGTGAAGGCGAGCTTGTTCACCCCCGAGCGGCACAATGCGGCACCGGTGTCGCCCAGCCCGGTCACGACCTGGAAGACCGGGTGCTCCGGCACCACCTCGGCGAAGGCGTTGGCCAGCCAGACCCCGACGCCGGGCGTGAGCTCGCTGGGCTTGAAGACCACGGCGTTGCCGGCCGCCAGGGCGTAGGTGATCGAGCCCATCGGTGTGTAGACGGGGTAGTTCCACGGTCCGATCACGCCGATCACGCCGAGCGGCTTGTACTCCACCGTCGCGGCCATGTTCGCCATCACCAGGCCCGAGGACCGCTTGCGGCGCTTGAGCACCTTCTCGGAGTTCTTCGCAGCCCACGCGATGTGGTCGAGCGCCAGGCCTGCCTCCAGGGTGGCGTCGCTGTGCGGCTTGCCGGTCTCCCGGTGGACCACGTCGGCCAGCTGCGCGATCCGGCGGGTGATCACGCCCTTCCACGCGCTCAGCCGTTCGCCGCGCTCGTCGAAGGAGAGCGAGGACCACCAGGCGGCCGCCTCCCGCGCCCGCAGGACCGCGGCCTCGACGTCCTCCGCGGAGTGCACCGGATAGGTCCCGACGACGTCGCCGGTGCGTGGGCTCAGCGAGTCGAAGGTCTCCGCGGCTTCGGTCAGTGGCAGGTCGGTCAGCGTCATCGTGAGCTCCTGATCAGGTCGGCCGCCTTCTCGGCGACCGCGATGGTGGGGGCGTTGGTGTTTCCACGCGGTACGACGGGCATCACGGAGGCGTCCACGACCCGGAGGCCCTCCACGCCGCGGACCCTGAGCTCGGGGTCGACCACGGAGTCCTCACCGGAGCCCATCGCGCAGGTGGCGACGGGGTGGTAGAGCGTCTGGGTCTGCGTGCGGGCGTGCTCGACGAAGTCGTCGTCGCTGGGGTTCTCGGGCAGCTGCCAGGGCCGGGCGAGGTGGCGGGCGAGCGGCCCCTGGCCGCAGATCTCCCACAGTCGGCGCATCCCGGCCACCATGGCGTCGAGGTCGGCCCCGTCGTCGTAGTACGCCGCGTCGATCTCGGGACTCCAGGAGGGGTCTGCCGAGCGCAGTCGTAGCGACCCCCGGCTCCGCACCCCGACCAGGGTCGGTGCCGCGGTGAACATCCGCTGGGTGGGCTCGTGCAGGCCGTTGTCGTAGAACCCCGCCGGGGCGACGTGGTACTGCATGTCGGGCGCCGGCAGGTCGTCGCGCGTCTTGAGGAAGCCGCCGCCCTCGCCGACGTTGGAGGCGAGCGGACCCGTCCCCCTGGCCTTCCAGCGCACGAGGCTGCGCAGGTTGTTGAACTCCGCGAGGTCCGAGACACCGCGGGTGTACCAGATCATCGGCACGGCTGGGTGGTCCTGGAGCCGCTGGCCGACCCCGGCGAGGTCGGCCTTCACCTCGATGCCGTGCTCGCGCAGGTGTGCCGCCGGGCCGACGCCGGAGAGCATCAGCAGCTGCGGGCTGTTCACTGCGCCGCCGCACAGGAGCACCTCGCGCCCGGCGCGGGCGGTGACCTCGCGGCCCGCGATCCGGTAGGTCACCCCGACGGCCCGATCGCCCTCGATCTCGATCGCGGTGGCGAAGGCACCTGTCTCCACGTCCAGGTTGGGCCGGGAACGGGCCGGGGCGAGGTAGGCGTCGTTGACCGACCAGCGGCGTCCTTGCTTGCAGGTCACCTGGTAGCGCCCGGCACCCTCCTGGTCGGGACCGTTGAAGTCGTCGGTGGGCTTCAGGCCGGCGCTGACCGCGCTGTCCACCCACAGGTCGGTGAGCTCGTGGGTGTAGACCCGGTCCTCGACGTGCAGGGGACCGTCCTGGCCGTGGAAAGGCCCGGCGAGCCGGGTGTTGCCCTCGGCGCGGACGAAGTACGGCAGCAGGTCGTCGTACCCCCAACCCGATGCGCCGAAGTCGTCGCGCCAGGCGTCGTAGTCGGCGCGGTTCCCGCGGATGTAGATCATGGCGTTCATCGACGAGCAGCCGCCGAGCGCCTTCATCCGCGGCCAGTAGGCCCGGCGGCTGTGCAGCTGCTTCTGCTCGGTGGTGGAGTAGTTCCAGTCCCACTTGGTCTTGAACAGCGCCGAGAAGGCGACCGGGATGGAGATCTCGTCCGCGTCCGGCTCGGGCCCTGCCTCGAGCAGCAGCACCCGCATGTTCGGGTCCTCGGAGAGGCGTGCTGCGAGAACCGCGCCGGCGCTGCCCGCACCGACGATGACGTAGTCGTGGGTCGGGGTCACGTCTCGCAACCTATACCCGGGCTTTGCGCCCGGACCCTGGCTGGCCAAACCTGTCCCAGCACGGGAAGATCGAACGACTCGAGAGAAGAGGCACCCGTGGTCGTACCGATCGATCCCACCTCGGCAGCGTTCCTGTTCGCCGAGAACAGGCAGATGCCGATGCACGTCGGCGGCTTGCAGCTGTTCGAGAAGCCGGAGGGTGCCGGGCGCGACTACGTCCGCCAGGTCTACGAGCAGATGAGCGAGAACGTCGAGATCGCTCCGCTCTTCCTCAAGCGGCCCACGCGCAGCATCGCGACGGCGGGTCAGTGGGTGTGGACCCAGGACGACAACTTCGACCTCGAGTACCACTTCCGGCACAGCGCCCTGCCCAAGCCCGGTCGCGTCCGCGAGCTGCTCGACCTGTGCTCGCGCCTGCACAGCACCCGGCTGGCACGCGAGCGGCCGCTCTGGGAGGTGCACCTGATCGAGGGACTGGCCGACGGCCGGGTCGCGCTCTACACGAAGCTCCACCACGCCCTCGTCGACGGCATCTCCGCGATGCGGCTGCTGCAGAGCGTGATGTCGACCGATCCCGACGCACGCGACACCCCACCGATGTGGGGCGCCAGGCCGAACGCCAAGGAGAAGAAGGCGCAGCACGACGCGGAGCGGAGCCTGGCGGCCATCCCGATCGACGCGATGCGCTCGGCACTCGGCATCACCGCGGACGCCGCGGGCCTGCCCGGCGCGCTGGTCAAGACCCTCAAGCACGGGCTCAAGAACGAGACCTCGGCCCTCTCGCTCTACGCGCCGCGGACCATGTTCAACACCACGATCACCGGGTCCCGCCGATTCGCCGCCCAGGGTTGGCCCCTCGAGCGCCTGCGCGCCATCGGCAAGGCGACCGACTCCAGCCTCAACGACGTGGTGCTGGCGATGTGCTCCGGGGCCGTCCGGGCCTACCTGCTCGACCACGACGCCCTGCCCGACTCCACCCTGGTCTCGATGGTGCCGGTGGGCCTGAACGCCAAGCAGTCGCAGTCGGCGTCCGGCGACGGCGGCAACGCCGTCGGCGCCGTGATGGTCCGGCTCGGAACCGACCTCGACGACCCGGCTGAGCGGCTGGCCTCGATCCACGCCTCGATGAAGACCGGCAAGGAAGCCCTGGGCTCGATGACCCAGCTCCAGATCATGGCGATGAGTGCCCTCGGGATGGCGCCGTCGATCGTCACGCCCATGCTCCGGATGCAGGGCATCATCCGGCCGCCCTTCAACCTGATCATCAGCAACGTGCCCGGTCCGAAGTCCTTCCAGTACCTCAACGGGGCCAAGATGGTCGGCACCTATCCCCTGTCGATCCCGATCAACGGGATGGCGCTGAACATCACCTGCAACAGCTACGTCGACGACATGGACTTCGGCCTCACGGGCTGCCGCCGCTCGGTGCCGCACCTGCAGCGACTGCTCACCCACCTCGACGACGAGGTCGACCTCCTGGAGAAGGCCGCCGGGGTCAACTGAGGCTGGGGTCGGCGTACGTCACACCAGTCACAGGTTTCCGCTCCGGCCAGGAACCCGCTCGGGCCAGCCGAGTCAGGCGGCGGCCACGACCTCGCCGGGACCGGGGGCCGAGTCCACGGAGTCGACCTCGAGGCCGAGCTCCTCGACCAGCACGAGGTCACTGACGTCGCGCAGCACTCCGGACAGGGGTACGTCGAGGGCTTCGCAGAGTGCGGCGAGCAGCTCGGAGGAGGCTTCCTTCTGGCCGCGCTCGATCTCGGAGATGTAGCCGAGGCTCACGCGGGCGGTGGAGGAGAGCTCGCGCAGGGTCATTCCCTGCCGCATCCGCTCCGCACGCAGGACGTCGCCGAGCGATGCACGGAACAGCACCGTCTCATGGCCCATCTGGCACTCCTGTCGTGGTCTGGAGGCTCAACGCTACCGGGCGGGTGGTTCTTCCCGGGAGGGAGTCGCCGGATCACTGCCCAGCTCGTCGTCGAGACCCTGCTCGATCGCGTAGCGCACGAGCTGCACCCGGTTGTGCAGCTGCAGCTTGCGCAGGGTGTTCTGCACGTGGTTCTGCACCGTCCGGTGGGAGAGCACCAGGCGCTCCGCGATCTGCTTGTACGACAACCCCTTGGCGACCAGCCGCAGCACCTCGGTCTCCCGCTCGGTGAGTCGCGGCGTGTCGGCGTCCGGGCCCGCCGCCGGGGCGTCGGAGAGCCGGCGGTACTCCCCCAGCACCAGCCCGGCCAGCCCGGGGGTGAACACCGTGTCACCTGCGGCGACGCGTCGTACCGCCTCGAGCAGCTCCGAACGCGACGCCGACTTCACCAGGTAGCCCGTGGCCCCCGCCTTCACCGCCTCGAGCACGTCCTGCTGCTCACCGCTGGCGGAGAGGATCAGGACCCGGACGGTGGGGTCGCGCCGGACCACCTCGGCGGTCACCGCGACGCCGTCGGGCTCCGGGATCTGCAGGTCCAGCACCAGTACGTCGGGCCGCGCCGCCGGGAACCGCGAGATCGCCTCGGTCCCCGTCCCCGCCGTCGCGACCACGTCGAGCCCGGCCTCGGCCAGGTCCCTGGCCACTCCTTCGCGCCACATCGGGTGGTCGTCGACCACCATCACCCGCAGCGTCTCGTCCTTTTCCGGCACGGGCGGCACCCTAGTCGCCGCTCGCCCGCGGACCTCGCGCCGGAGCTGCCGATCGAGGGCTGGTGACTCGACCGGCTCCGGATTCTCGTACAGGTCCCCGTCAGCATCGGCGCGCAGTATCGGGGAGGCGGACCACCTGCGCCGTCCATCCCAGGAGCCAAGCATGGCGACCACGAACGCCCCGTCGTCCCACCCGCGTCTGTGGAGGGGCGCCACGGCCCTCGTTGTCGCGATGGCCCTGGGCGTGATTGCCGGTGCCGCCGGGCCGGTCGGCCGCTGGCACCCAGGCTCCTCAGCACGCAAGCCCATGGCGATGTCGGCTCCCGGGAGGGATGCCCCGGCACACGTCCTGGTCATCGCGCACCGCGGAGCAAGCGCGCAGGCGCCGGAAAACACCGTTCCCGCGATGACCGCCGCGGCCGCAGCCGGCGCGGACATGGTCGAGTTCGACGTCCAACGCACGAGCGACCACCAGCTGGTGGTGGTGCACGACGGGACCTTCGCACGCACCACGAACGTGGCCTCGATCTTTCCCGGTCGCCAGGACGCCCCGGTCGGTTCCTTCACGCTCCAGGAGGTGAAGCGCCTTGACGCCGGATCCTGGAAGGGTTCGCACTTCGTGGGGACGCGGGTCCCCACACTTCGAGAGCTGCTGGCCGCCATTCGCCCGACGCGACTCATGGTGCTGGCCGAGCTGAAGTACCCCGCGCTGTACCCCGGGATCGAGCGACAGGTGGCGGTGGCCCTGCAGCAGTCAGGTTTCGTCCGGGCTCACCGGGCGTTCGTCCACAGCTTCGACGCCAGGTCCCTGCACAGGTTCCACGTCATCGCCCCCACGGTGCCGCTGGGGTTGATCACCACCTCGAAGAGGCGCTTCGCCGGCGCACCCTCGTGGCTGACCACGGTCAACCCGACCGTGGGCGCAGTGACGGACTCCTCCGTCGACGGCGCCACCGCGAAGCGTCTCAAGGTCTTCGCGTGGCCCGGCTCGGGCACCCAGCCCAGTCGCTCGCAGATCGACCGCATGGTGGACGACGGTGTCAGCGGCATCATCACCGACGACCCACGAGGGACCCTGAACCTGATCGACAACTCCGCCTAGCTGTACCTGGTCGCGATCCGTGCGTCGTGCGCGGGCCGACCTCAGCCACCCGAAGGTCGCTGGTACCTCCCCCGGCGATGCACGAGCGGCTGGTCGTCGTCGCCCAGGGAGACCGAGCCGATGCGGGCCACCACCAGGTCCGACCAGCCCACCGACTCGAACGACTCGACCTCCACCTGGGCCCAGGAGGTGGCCGACACGAGACGCGGACCGTGTGAGGTCTGCTCCCACTCACCGAGGGTGAACGGTCCGCCCGGGGCCGGGAGCTGGCCGGCGAAGGCCTCGGCGAGCTGCCGGTGCTCCCACCCGAGCAGGTGCACCACGCCCCGGCCGGTCGACCCGAGCTCGGCGCGCAGGTCGGAGTCCGGGTCGAGGAGGGCCAGCAGCCGACCCGGGTCGCCCCCGGCCACCATCAGCGAGGACACCGTCAACCCGGCGCGCGAGGCGTCGACGCCGGCCGTCCACAGCGAGACCGCGCCGCCGAGGCGCGCACGCAGCTGTCGCGCGGGGTCCGGGGTCTGGTCGCGGAAAGGGTGGTCGGCATGGATGGTCACGTGCGGCTCCGGGGAAGTGACAGCTCCCACTCCGTGCCCTGCCCGGGAGCGGAGACGAGGTCGGCCCCGCCGCCCAGGTCGCGCATCCGACCCACGATCGACTGCGCGACGCCGAGCCGTCCCTCACGCGCTGCGTCCTCGAGCCGGCCAGGAGCGATGCCGGGGCCGTCGTCGCGCACCGAGACCACCCACCGGTCCCCGAGGTCCTCCAGCAGGACCCACGCCTCGGCGTCGCGCCCGACGTGGTGGCGCACGTTGCTCAGGCAGGCCTCGACGACGGCCATCAGCTCGGTGCCGGTCGCGGCGGGCACCACGGCCGGCGTACCGGGCGTGACCACATGGACCCTCGCGGTCTGCAGGGAGGAGAGCTGCTGCGCGAGATCGAGGTCGCCGACCGGCGCGACCACCTGCCGGGAGTCCTGCTGCACCAGCGCCCGCAACCGCGTCTCCTGGTCAGCGGCGAGCAGGGCCAGCTCGGCCCCCTCCGGTCCCAGCTCGGGACCCCGTCGCTGCACCAGCGCCAGCACCTGCAGGACGCCGTCGTGGACGACACGAGCCAGCCGCTGCCGTTCCGACGCGGAGGCCGCCGTCCGCTCGGCCTGGTCGCGCTCGTTGGCGGTCTGCTGCAGCAACCCGGAGAGGTATCCGACCACGGCTCCTCCGACGACGAGCAGGAAGATGTTGCCGTAGGACTGCTGGGTCACCCCGCCGCGGATGCCGAGGTCGGCCGCGGCGACGACCAGGCCCGCCACCAGGCCACCGACCCAGCGCCACACGACCGCCCAGGCCAGCACCACGCCCATCACCCAGAAGCCGGGCATGGTGGCGTGCCACCCCTCTCCCTTGACGTACGGCGTCAGCAGGATCGCCGCCACCGCGACGAGCAGGTCGACCACGAACAACCAGGCCCGTCGACGGTCCGGGGAGCCGTACTCCCAGATCGCGAATGCGGTCCACACCGAGAGCGCCAGCATCACCAGCCAGCCCACCCGGGGATGCGCGTAGCCGTCGACTCGGATCGCGTAGATCACCAGGGTGTTGAGCAGGACCAGGCACCGCAGCACCGCGAGGGTGCGCAGCAGTGCGTCCTGCACCGGGACGTGCAGCGCAGGCACCGTGCCCGCTCTCGAGCCGGGGCCCGCGACCGGGCCGTCTGCCACCGGTCAGGACGCCTTCGCGTCGGGGCCGGACTGGCTCCCCGGGCTGCCCTGGTTGCCGAGCGCGGTGGCCTTGTCGGCCTTCTTCTGCTCCTCCTTGGCCACCGCGGCGTACTTGTCGACGTACTCCTGGCCGGAGAGCCGCATGATCTCGTACATGATCTCGTCGGTGATCGAGCGCAGGATGTAGCGGTCGTTCTCGAGGCCCTCGTAGCGCGAGAAGTCCAGCGGCTTGCCGAAGCGCACGTACGGCCGCGTGAAGGTGCCGAACTTCTTGCCCGGCGGCGCCACCACGTCGGTGCCGACGACGGCGACGGGGATCACGGGGACGCCGGTCTCCAGCGCCAAGCGGGCCACCCCGGTCTTGCCGCGGTAGAGCCGGCCGTCGTGGGACCTGGTGCCCTCGGGGTAGAAGCCGAAGAGCTCACCGGCCTCGAGCACCCGCTTGGCTGCCGAGAGTGCCCCTTCGGCAGCGGACGCCCCGGAGCGGTCGATCGGCACCTGCCCCGCGCCGGAGAAGAACCGCTTCTGGAACCACCCCTTGATGCCGGGAGTGTTGAAGTACTCCGCCTTGGCCACGAACGTGACGCGCCGGGTCAGCGTCAGCGGCATGAACAGCCAGTCGGCGTAGGAGAGGTGGTTGCTGGCGAGGATCGCAGGGCCTTCCTCGGGCACGTTGTCCGCACCGGAGACGTGGGGGCGGAACACCACCCGTAGGAGCGGACCGAGGGCGATCCACTTCAGGAACCAGTAGAACAAGCCAGCACACCTCCCGTCGACAAGGCGAACCCTAGCCGCTCGTGGGAGGGCGTGACACGATTGGCGACGCTCATCGAGAACGCCCATCACCCAGGAGCCCGGCAGTGCCCCACGACCCATCCGGCGACGCCTCGGACCGCCGGTCCGCGGAGGACGCGGCGTGGCAGGCCATCGTGGACAACTACGGGGAGCGGCCGCGTCTGGAGGAGGAGTCCCCCGAGCTGGATCCCGCAGCGGATCCCGGCCCCGCAGTGGGCCTCGAGGAGGAGGTACCCGGGTCGCCGCGCGACCTGTTCGGGCCCCAGGGACCCCAGGACGCCCGCGTCGAGACCGGCGCCGAGACGCCCGCGCCCGACCCGGAGGAGCACTTCGTCCCGCCGCCGCCTCCCCCGCTGCCCCGCGCCGAGCCTCCGCGCCTGCTGGCCTGGATCGGACTGTTCGGCGTGCCGACGTTCGTGTTCGTGGCGCTGCTGACCCAGCTGCCGATAGCGTCGTGGCTCGGGCTGCTGCTCATGGTCTGGTTCGTCGGAGGGTTCGTCTTCCTGGTGGCGTCCATGCGCTCGGGCCCGCGCGACGAGAACGACGACGGGGCGGTCCTCTGAGGGCTGCACCCGACCGCAGACCCACCATGGACGGAAAGGCGACCACAGCGTGAAGAGCACCGAGGCGGTCGAGATCCGCGGGCACCTGATCGACTCGGGATCGTTGTCCCGCGTCCTCAGCGACATCACCGACTACGGCGGTGACTACGTCGTGCAGCGCTTCGACATCGGCCACGGGACCGCGGACCCGTCGTACGCCCGGATCGAGGTGTCGGCCGACGACGAGGCGACGCTGCAGCGCACGCTGATGCGCCTGCAGACCCACGGCGTCAACCAGGTCGACCCGGGCGAGGCCGAGGTCGAGGAGGCGACGACCGACGGCGTGTTCCCCGACGGCTTCTACTCCAGCACCAACCTGGAGACGCAGGTACGCCTGGAGGGCCACTGGATCGAGGTCGAGAACCCCGAGATGGACTGCGGACTGGTCGTGGACGCCGGCCGCATCCGCACGCTCCCCATGGCCGACGTCAAGGCCGGGATGCGGGTCGTCTGCGGCGCCAGCGGCATCCGGGTCACTCCGCCCGTCGTGCAGGAGGACAGCGGCGGCTTCGGGTTCATGGAGTCCGACGTCTCCAGCGAGAAGCCCCAGGCCGTGCTCGTGCGTCAGGTCGCCGACGGCATGCGCGAGGCGAAGGAGGCCGACAAGTTGGTCCTGTGGGTCGGCGGTCCCGGAGTCGTGCACACCGGCGCTGCGCCCGCGATGGTCGCGCTGGTCGAGGCGGGCTACGTCGACGTCCTCTTCGCCGGCAACGCCCTGGCCACCCACGACATCGAGTCGGCGCTCT
Organism: uncultured Actinomycetota bacterium; assembly: GCA_963794435.1. Classification (GTDB taxonomy): domain Bacteria; phylum Actinomycetota; class Actinomycetes; order Propionibacteriales; family Nocardioidaceae; genus Marmoricola. The sequence goes on along the minus strand of CAWCDX010000021.1, from coordinate 116,865 downwards.
ACGGCACCTCGCTGGGCATCGACCTCGCCCGGGGGCAGGGCGTCGAGCACGGGCACGAGCACCACATCCGCGCGATCAACACCATCCGCAAGGCGGGCTCGATCCGGGCAGCCGTCGACCAGGGGGTGCTGACCAGCGGGATCATGCATGCGCTGGTCACCCACGGCAAGGAGTTCGTCCTGGTCGGGTCGGTGCGCGACGACGGGCCGCTCCCCGACGTGCACACCGACGTCATCGACGGTCAGCGCGCGATGCGGGCGAAGATCGCGGACGCCGGCTTCTGCCTGATGGTGGCCACGATGCTGCACTCGGTCGCGACCGGGAACATCCTGCCCGCCTCGGTGCCCCTGGTCTGCGTCGACATCAACCCCGCCACCGTGACCAAGCTCGCCGACCGCGGGTCCTCACAGGCCCGCGGCATCGTCACCGACGTCGGGCTCTTCCTCGAGCAACTCGCGATGGAGCTCTCCCCCACCTACCGACGCGCCTGATCCGTCCCGCCGTACGCGCCAGGTCGGCGATGCCGATGACACCCGCGAGCGGGCCGAGCTCGGCGCTGACCAGCTCGGGGAGGTCCCGGAAGCCGGCGCCCACCAGGCTCTCGGTCATCGACGCCCGGCCCCCCTCCAGGAGCAGGTCACTGGCCGCCGAGACACCACCGCCGATCACGACCAGCGGCGGGTCGAACGCGGCCACGAGGTTCGCCACACCGACGCCGAGCCAGTGCGCCACCTGGGCGTACGCCGCCAGCGCGACCACGTCGCCCTCACGGGCAGCCGTCGTCAGCTCGACACCGGTGAGCCCGAGGCCCGCGTCGGAGGCGGCTCGCGTGAGGGCGCGACCGGAGCAGTACTGCTCCCAGCAGCCGCGGCGACCGCACTGACAGGAGCGACCGTCCGGCACCAGCTGCATGTGCCCGAACTCCCCGGCCATCCCGTTGCTGCCGCGGTGGATGGCCCCGCGGACCATCAGCCCGCCGCCGATGCCGGTGCCGAGGGTGATCATCACCGCGTCGCGCACCAGGCGGGCGACCCCGAAGTGCGCCTCGGCCCACAGGGCAGCGGCGGCGTCGTTGTCGATGAGGACGTCGCCGAGGATGCGGTTGCCGAACCGCTCGGTCAGTCGCGGCGACAGGGGCTCGTCGCGCCACGGCAGGTGCGGCGCGAAGCGCACGCGCTGGGCGTCCTTGTCGACGAAACCGGCCGCGGCGACCCCGACCGGGCAGCGGCCGTGCACGGCCAGCAGCCGGCTCACGACGTCGACCAGGGCGTCCTCGACCTCCGCGACGGTGGCCCGCTCGATGCCGGCCCCCTCACCCGGCGTCTCGACGGCCTCGGTGTCCAGGACCCGCCCCGCGCTGTCGACGGCAGCGGCCAGGACCTTGGTCCCGCCGATGTCGACGCCGATGGAGGCGGGCATCAGTGGTCACCACCGGGGGTAGGTCGGGGGTGGCCCGTGCTCCGGGTGCGTGCCTCGCGCGGCCGCGGAGCGCAGGCATACCGGGTCCTACGTCCAGCGACGCCAACGCAGCGAGGTGCGTGCCCGGGGTGCGGGACGCACGAGGTACCTCCGGTGGTGACCACTGCAGCGCCCGTCACCGGCGGCGGGCCAGGTCGGCGGCTCCGACCATGCCGCCGGCGTTGCCGAGCTGCGACTCGCGGATCTGGAGCAGGGGGCGATGCCCATGACCGGTCACGTTGGCCTCGAACGAGCGCCTGGCGGGTTCGAGCAGCAGCTCACCCGCCTCGCCGACACCCCCGCCCACGACCACGACGGTGGGGTCCAGGACCGCGGCGAGCACGGCGATCCCCTGCCCCAGCCAGTCCCCCAGCTCCCGGAACCGGGCCACCGCGAAGGGGTCCCCCCGCTGCGCGGCCGCGGTGACGAGTGGTCCGGTGATCTTGTCGGCCGAACCCCCGGCCTCCTCGAGCACGACGGCGGCCGCGGCCGGGTCGGCGGTGGCCTCCTCCCGCGAGCGGCGTACGAGCGCGCGACCGGAGGCGTAGGACTCCAGACAGCCGCGGTTCCCGCACCCGCACGGGACGCCGTCCGGCACCAACCGGATGTGCCCCACCTCGGCGGCGATGCCGAAGCCGCCACGCATCAGGTCACCGTCGAGGACCACGCCGCCTCCGACACCGGTGCCGATGGTGAGCATCAGCAGGTCGTCGATGTCGGCGCCGGCACCGACGACGAACTCTCCCCACGCCGCGGCGTTGGCGTCGTTCTCCACGACGACCGGGAGCCCGGTCTCCTTCTCCAGCAGGTCCTTGAGCGGTTCGTCGCGCCAGGCCAGGTTGGGCGCGAACAGCACGGTCGCGCGTGCCTTGTCCACGAAGCCGGCTGCCGAGACGCCGACGGCCTCCACCTCGACGTCTCCACGAAGCTTGTCCACGAGGCCACCGATCGTGCGGACGATCTCGTGGGGGTGCTTCGCCGGCGACTCGGTGCGCTCCGTGGCCAGCAGCTGGCCCTCGGCATCGACGAGACCGGCGGCGATCTTCGTCCCGCCCACGTCGACGCCGATCGTGTGGGTGGCGGTCATCGGTCCTCGTCCCATGCCGGGCCGTCGTCCAGGTCGATCTTCTCGACGCCCGGGCGAGGCGGGTTCCCGGTGCGCGTGGCGAGGAGGCCGGCCGCGGCGTTCATCAGCGAGGTCGCGGCGAGGGCCAGGTTGGCGCGGACCTCCGGACTGGTCTGGCGCGCGACGTGGATCACCTGGCACACGGGGCAGTAGCGGCAGTCCGCGCTGCCGGTGGCGATGTGCTCGTTGGCGTCATGGAGGGCGTCCTTGAGGGCTCCGGACGCGCCGGAGGCAGACCCCGCGTAGTCGTGACCCTGGTCGCGCGCCCACTCCGAGAGTGCCCCGAGCAGCTTGGCAGCCTCCTCACCGAGGCTGCCGACGGCCTCGCCTCCCGCCGCGCCGTCGTCGGGCGGCGCCCCGTCGCCTGCGTCGCTCACTCTCGTCCCTCCTGCTCGAACCGGAACCGTACTCGCAGCGCGCCGTCCTCGACCCTCGCACCCGTGACCGAGTGTCGGCTCAGGGCGGCCGGGAGCGCCAGGAGTCGCCGGTAGGGACCGACCGTGACGACCAGCTCGTCGCCGTGGCGGGCGAGGTCGACGTCCTGGCGCCGGGCGAAGGGCAGCGCGATGCGCAGCTCGGCTCCCGTGTCGGTGCGGGTGATCGTCATCGGGCCCTCGCCGTCCGGCACACCGAGCGGGTCGTCCCCGGCGTACGCCTGCTCGCAGAAGGCGGCGAGGTCGTCGGTGCCCGTCGGTTCGCTCGAGCTGTACGACGAGATCCAGATGGGCACGTCGGCGAAGGACTGCCTGACCTCGGTGAGCACCTCGCGCTGCGAGTCCACCCACGCCTGTCGCCACGCGTCCCCGCCGCCCTCGGGAAAGACCCGGTTCGCGATCACGCCGTCGACGCGGTAGCCGTAGAGCGAGAGCGTGGTCAGCGACCGGCGTGCCTCGGCCACGACCACCGTCTCGGGGGTCAGCACGAGGCGCACCGTCGACTCCTTCTCGGTCAGGATCTGCTGCACCTGCTCGAGGTCGCGGTGCAGCCGCTCGACGGCGTCGAACACCGACTCCTCCGGCATCGGCACCCCGGTGGCGCGGGTCAGCACCGGGCGCAGGGCCTTGACCACGCGGCGTTGGACGCCGAAGACGCGGTTCATGTACCAGCCGAGCGCTTCCGGCAGTGCGAGCAGGCGCAGCGTCTCGGCCGTGGGCGCACAGTCGACCACGATCACGTCCCAGTCGCCGCTGAGCGCGTGGGTGCGCAGCTCCAGGAGGGCCAGCACCTCCTCGGCGCCCGGGACCACCGTCAGCTCCTCGGCCGTGATGGGGTCGACGCCGGCCGCGTCGAGCACCGACATCAGGTATCCCTGGATCTCGCCCCACGAGCGCTCGAAGCGCCGTTGGGCGTCGACCTGGTGGACCCAGAGGCGCTCCTCGACCTGCGTGGGCTCTGCGCCCAGTGGCAGGCCGAGTGCGTCGCCGAGCGAGTGTGCCGCGTCGGTGGACAGCACGAGGGTCCGCTGGCCCCCCCGCGCGGCCAGGGTCGCCGTACCCGCCGCGGTCGTGGTCTTGCCCACGCCACCCTTGCCGGTGAACAGGATGATGCGGGAGCTCACGCCAGCCCCTTCTCGACCGGCACCCTCAGGCGGTGCCGGACGAGGACTCCACCCGCTTCTTGAGTCCCTTGAGGGCCGTGTCGATGATGACCTTCTCCGCCTTGCGCTTGAGCAGGCCGATCATCGGGATGCTCAGGTCCACGGCGAGCCGGTAGGTGACCTCGGTGGTGGCACCGCCGGCGCCCTGGGGGCGCAGCACGTAGGCGCCCTCCATGGCCTTGAGCATCTTGCCCTCCACCAGCGTCCAGGTGACCGAGGCGTCGCCGTCCCACACGTAGGCGAGGGTGTAGGCATCCTTGATCGGCGTGGCCTCCAGCACGAAGTGGACCTGGGTCCCGCGACCGTCCGGCCCGGTCTCCAGCACCTCGGCGGACTGCATCCCCTGAGCCCACTCCGGGTAGGCCTGGAAGTCGGCGATGACCGCCATCACTGCCGAGGCCGGCGCGTCGACGACGATGCTCGAAGTGGTCTGCTCAGCCATGCCGAGCAGGCTAGCCGACGGCGTCCGCCCCGCACCCGGGCGGCGTCCGCCGACCGGTACCGTGCTCGTGTCATGGTGCCCGCCACCGGGCCCGAGGAGAGGGGCAGCGTTTGCGCGAGTACTCCACGGCTCTCGAGGTCGAGGTCCCCCTCAGCGGCAACCTCACCGACGACGTGGTGACCAACGGCACCCAGCATCCCGACGACGTCGTCTTCTCCCGTCGCGCGAGCACCTCCGACGAGCGGTCGCAGGGGTGGGCGGACGTCACGGCCGAGGAGTTCCTGGAGGAGGTCCAGGCCGTGGCCAAGGGACTGATCGCGGCCGGCCTCGAGGTCGGGGACCGGGTGGCGATCATCTCCCGCACGCGCTACGAGTGGACCCTCCTCGACTACGCCATCTGGTTCGCCGGCGCCGCGACCGTGCCGGTCTACGAGACCTCCTCGCCCGAGCAGATCGAGTGGATCCTCTCCGACTCCGGCGCGCGGGCGGTCTTCGCCGAGACCCCCGAGCACGCCGCCCGCCTCAAGCCCGTACGCGAGCGGCTGCCGGACCTGCACCACGTCTGGCACATCGAGGGCCATGGCGTCGGCATGGTCCAGACGCTGGGGCAGGACGTCGACGACGACGTCCTCGAGCAGCGTCGTACGACGGCCGGGCCCGAGGACCTGGCCACGCTCATCTACACCTCGGGCACGACGGGCCGCCCGAAGGGCTGCATGCTCACCCACGGCAACTTCATGTTCGAGCTGGCCGTGTCCGTCGTCGAGCTCGACCGCCTGTTCGCGCCGGCGGCGGACGGCGACGAACAACCGGCGACGCTGCTGTTCCTGCCACTCGCGCACGTGTTCGCCCGGATCATCCAGGTCGGCTGCGTCAAGGCTCGCGTCCGGATGGGTCACTCGGCGGACATCAAGCGCCTGCTCGACGACCTCGCGGCCTTCCGGCCGACGTTCATCCTGGCCGTTCCGCGCGTCTTCGAGAAGGTGTTCAACACCGCCTCCCAGCGAGCCGTGGCCGACGGGCGCGGACGTCTCTTCGACCGGGCCGCCGACACCGCGATCGCGTGGTCGCGCGCGCTCGAGACCGGCCGCGTCGGGTTCTCCCTGCGAGCGCGCCACGCCTTCTTCGACCGGCTCGTCTACGCCAGGATGCGGGCGGCCCTCGGCGGTCGCTGCGAGTACGCCGTGTCGGGTGGCGCTCCGCTCGGTGACCGGCTGGGGCACTTCTACCGCGGCATCGGTGTCAACGTGCTCGAGGGCTACGGCCTCACCGAGACCACGGCTGCCGTCACCGCCAACCTGCCCGAGGCCCAGAAGGTCGGCACCGTGGGCCGACCGCTCCAGGGCACCAGCGTGCGCGTCGCCGACGACGGGGAGCTGCTGTTCCGTGGTGGACAGGTCTTCGGCGGCTACTGGCGCAACGACGAGGCGACCGCCGAGGCGAAGGACCCGAAGGGCTGGTTCCACACCGGCGACATCGGCGAGATCGACGACGAGGGCTTCGTCCGGATCACCGGTCGCAAGAAGGAGATCCTGGTCACGGCCGGCGGCAAGAACGTCGCCCCGGCCGTCCTCGAGGACCGGCTGAGGGCGCACCCGCTCGTGGACCAGTGCATGGTGGTCGGCGACGGGCAGCCCTTCGTCGCCGCGCTGGTCACGATCGACCCCGAGACCCTGCCGACCTGGGCCGCGCAGCACGGCAAGTCGCACCAGGTCGAGGACCTGCTGGGCGATCCTGACCTGCGCCAGGAGATCGAGAAGGCGGTAGACGACGCGAACACCGCGGTGTCCAAGGCCGAGTCGATCCGCAAGTTCACGATCCTGCCCGTGGTGTGGACCGAGGAGGGCGGTCAGCTGACCCCCAGCCTCAAGCTCAAGCGCGGCGTCGTGATGCGCGAGCACCGCGACGACGTCGACGCCCTTTATGTCCGATAGGCGTCGCTGAGCGCAGCAGCGCTCCCCCAGGGGTTCCGGATATGCCATTTGGCGTACAAATCGGAACTTCCTGCGGCAATCTGTCTCATGCATGAACCCATGTGGTCGGAGAGAGCGGGCGGGCCACCGCCGCGTGCCGTCCGGGTTCTCGCCGAGACGGTTGACAGCGGGAACTGAACCCGCCCAGGACAAGAAAAGGTCGATCACACATGGATCGCAGGAAAGTGCTGCTGCTCGTGGCCGCGGTCATCGCCGCACTGGGCACCCTGTTGGTGTTCTTGTACGTCAACGGCGCGGACAACCGCGCCGACCAGCGCTACAAGGCCGTCACCGTGCTCAAGGCGGTCAAGGAGATCAACGCCGGCGAGACCGCCGAGGCCGCGCAGTCCGAGGGCAAGATCGAGACCGCCGCGGTCTCGCAGCAGGACCTGCTGACCGGTGCGATCAACGGCCTCGACCCGATCGCCGGCAAGGTCGCCACCTCGACCATCTACCCGGGCGAGCAGATCGTGAGCAGCAAGTTCGGTGCTGCCGGTGCGGCCGCGACCTCGTCGCTGAGCATCCCCAAGGGCAAGGTCGCCATCTCGATCAGCCTCGACGACCCGGCCCGCGTCGCGGGCTTCGTCAACCCCGGCAACAAGGTGGCCATCTTCTACAGCGGCGGCACCCTCACCCGGATGCTGCTGCCCAGCGTCGAGGTCATCGCAGCCGGCACGACCACGCTCACCCCGACGACCACCACCACCGCCAGCAACGGCACCCAGACCGTCGAGCAGCTGCCCAAGACGCTGCTCACCCTGGCAGTGAGCCAGCGTGACGCCGAGAAGGTCATCTTCGCCACCAAGAACGGTTCCCTCGCCTTCGCCCTGCTGAACGCCGACTCCCAGATCAGCCCCTCGCAAGGGGTCACCTCGGCGAGCCTGTTCAAGTAGCGGTTCCGTCCCCCCACCCGAAAGGACCTCGATGCCGATCCTGGTCGAGCCCGACTCCACGACCGCTGGAGTCCTGGCACCCGCCCTCCCCGCGGGCTCGCAGGTCGTGTCGCGCCCGGACGAGGTCGACGCCTGGCTGAACGGGCAGTCGGAGTACGCCGTGGTGATCGGCCCCACGCTCGACATGCCGGCCGCCTCGGCGCTGGCGGAGCGGATCCGCACCACCCATCCGGCCACCACGGTCGTGCTGATCCGGCACGAGCTCGCACCGGAGATCTTCGCCAGCTCGATGTCGGTCGGCATCGGCGCCGTCGTACCGGCAGACGACCAGCAGGCACTCGGTGCCGCCGTCAGCCGCGCCAAGCACTCCTGGGAGACGATCGTCGGGCCAGCGGCGCAGCAGGGCGACCGCAAGGGCGTCGTGATCACCGTCTTCTCGCCCAAGGGCGGTGTCGGCAAGACCACGATGGCGGTCAACCTCGGGATCGCGCTCTCGCGCGGCGAGAACAAGGTGTGCGTGGTCGACCTCGACCTCTCCTTCGGCGACGTGGCGATCACGTTGCAGCTGGTGCCGCAGCACACCATCGCCGACGCGGCCGAGTCCGAGGAGCACCTGGACTTCGCGATGCTGCAGACGCTGCTGACCCGCTACGACCCCTCGCTCTCGATCCTGGCCGCACCCACCCAGCCGGAGGGACGCGACCGCATCTCCCCCAACCTGGTGCGTCGGGTGATCGAGACGCTTCGCGGCAACTTCGACTACGTCATCATCGACACGCCTCCGGGCTTCGACGACTGGGTGCTGGGTGCCTTCGACGAGACCGACGAGTGCGTCGTGGTGGCCACCCTCGACGTACCCACGATCAAGAACACCAAGGTCGCCCTGGAGACCCTCGACCTGCTGCACCTCGTGCGCAACAACCGGCACCTGGTCCTCAACCGCGCCGACGAGGAGGTCGGGCTCTCGCGGGAGAACGTCGAGGGAATCCTCAACATGAAGGTGACGGTCTCCCTGCCGAGCGCGACCGCCGTCGCGAACGCGACCAACCACGGCCAGCCGATCGTGCTCTCCAAGCCCGACCACCCGGTCGCCAAGGGCATCACCAGCCTCGCCGAGCTCCTGCTCGGCGAGAACGAGAAGGCCGAGAAGGCCGAGAAGGCCAAGCGCGGCCTGTTCGGCCGCAAGAAGCGTTGAGCAGCACCACCAGCCAAGAAAGAGTCCCATGAGCAGTCTGAGCGAACGTCTCGCGGCACTGAACCGCGAGAAGAGCGCCGCGGGCACGGCATCCGAGACCGGGCGCGAGGAGCCGTCGACCGGCGGGCGGCACTCGGCAGAACCCCCTTCCTCCGAGGCCTCCGCGAACGGCCACGCCCAGAGCAACGGCCACGCCCAGAGCAACGGCAACGGTGCCCATGGGGCCACCCCGCCGCTCTCGGGGTCGAGCAACGGATCGTCGGGGACGGTCCCGACCACCACCACGTCGTCCACCGCCACTGCTCGCAGCGATGCGGCCAAGGACCGCTTCGACGACCTCAAGGAGAGCGTGCACACCGAGCTCCTGCAGCAGCTCGGACCCCAGCTGTACGACGCGAACCTCGAGGTCGACGAGCTCGAGACGAAGGTCCGCACCGTGCTCGCGGACGTGATGGCGGCCAGCAACCGGCCGCTGACCAGGGTGGACAGGGAGCGGATCACCCAGGAGATCTCCGACGACATCCTCGGCTACGGCCCGCTCGAGCCCTACCTGCGTGACGTCGAGGTCGCCGAGGTCATGGTCAACGGCCCCTTCGACATCTGGCTGGAGCGCAAGGGCAAGCTGGTCAAGGTCGACGGCAAGTTCAAGGACGAGGCGCACCTGCGCCGCACCATCGACAAGATCGTCTCCCGCATCGGCCGGCGCGTCGACGAGGCCTCCCCCATGGTCGATGCGCGACTTCCCGACGGCAGCCGCGTGAACGCCGTCGTGCCGCCGCTCGCCATCGACGGCAGCTCGCTGACGATCCGCAAGTTCTCCGCCGATCCGCTGACGGTCAAGAACCTGATCGACTTCGGCTCGCTGAGCGAGGCCACGGCCGACTTCCTCGACGCCTGCGTGCGAGGCCGGCTCAACGTCGTGGTCTCCGGTGGTACCGGCGCCGGAAAGACCACGACCCTCAACGTGCTCTCCTCCTTCATCCCCTCCGACGAGCGCATCGTCACGATCGAGGACGCCGCGGAGCTCCAGCTCAAGCAGGACCACGTCGTCCGGCTCGAGTCGCGCCCGGCCAACATCGAGGGCAAGGGCCAGGTCACCATCCGCGACCTGGTGCGCAACGCCCTGCGCATGCGGCCCGACCGCATCGTCGTCGGTGAGGTCCGCGACTCCTCCGCCCTCGACATGCTCCAGGCCATGAACACCGGCCACGACGGCTCCATCTGCACCGTGCACTCCAACGGTCCCCGCGACACCTGCTCCCGGCTCGAGACGCTCGTGCTGATGGCCGGCATGGACCTGCCGGTGCGGGCGATCCGCGAGCAGGTGGCCTCCGCGGTCGACCTGATCGTGCACCAGGCCCGCCTCAAGGACGGAACCCGCCGGATCACCCACGTCACGGAGGTGGAACGCATGGAGGGCGACGTCATCACGCTCCAGGACATCTTCCTCTACGACAACAGCATGGGGTTCGACCTGGACGGGAAGTCGATGGGCTCGCTCAAGGCGACCGGCCTGCGGCCGAAGTTCCTGGAGAAGATGCAGCACAACAACGTCACCGTCGACCCGCGGATCTTCGCCACGATGGAGTTCCGGTGAACCGCCAGAGCGCAGCTCGGCTGCCCCGCGCGGCAGCGTTGCTGCTCGCGCCGGCGCTGCTCGCCCTCAGCGGACTCGGGCTGGCGTCCCCGGCGCACGCCGACGACACGGGGATCCAGACGGCCACCATCGACCACGCGCAACCGACCTCCGACGGCCTCCGCCTGCTGGTCTCCGTCCCTTCGGGGTCCGGCACGGTCGACCCGTCGAAGGTGAGCGTCACGATCGGCGGCCACGACGTCAAGGCCGAGACCGTGGCTGCCTCGAGCAGCAACGAGATCAAGCGCGTCTCGATCCTGGCGATCGACACCAGCGAGAGCATGGGGGGTGCCCGCATCGCGGAGGCCCGGCGCGCCGCGACGACGTACATCAACAGCGCGCCCAGCAACGTGGAGATCGGGGTGCTGACGTTCGACGACCGGGTCAAGCTCCTGGTGCAGCCGGGACTGGACCGCGCTGCGGCGCTCACGGCGATCAAGAACCTCACCCTGACCCACAACACGGCGCTGTACGACGGCGTGCTGGGCGCGCTCAAGGCCGCCGGGCCCGACGGTGCTGATGTCGGGCAGCGCCGGATCCTGGTGCTCTCCGACGGCAAGGACACGACGAAGACCCCGATCTCGAAGGTCGTGGACACGATCTCGACCTCCGGCGTCCTGGTCGACGCGGTGTCGCTGCAGCAGAGCGACGCCGAGAGCCAGCCGCTGCGCGACATCGTCGCGGCAGGCAAGGGCAAGGTGCTCGACGCCGGCGCACCGGCGGCCCTGTCCGCGGCCTTCGCCCAGGAGGCCGATGCCCTCGCCCGGCAGCTCGTGGTCACCGCCGCGGTGCCCGCGGGGACGCAGAAGAGCGCCGACGTCGCCGTGAACATCCCCGTCGGCAGCACCCAGCTCACCGCAGCGGCGTACGTGCCGGTCCGGACCGCCGCCGCGGCGCCGGTCGACACCTCGCCCGCACCCGTGCACGCGACCGGGTTCGTGATCCCGCGCAACGTGGTCCTGGGCGGCGTGGCTGCCATTGCCGTCGGCCTTCTCGGGGTCATCGTTGCCCTGGGCATGAGCAAGCCCGAGCCCGACGCCGAGCACTGGCTCGGTGAGCAGATGCAGGCCTACGGCTCCTTCGCCAAGCCGGGTGGTCCGGGCGGGAAGGCGGAGGCAGAGCCGCAGGGCCTGACCGGACAGGCGCGCAAGGCGGCCGAGAAGGCCCTCGCCAACAACCGTTCGCTCGAGGCGCGCCTGGAGGCCAAGCTCGACGCGGCCGGGATGGCGTTGAAGCCGTCCGAGTGGCTGTTGATCCGGGCTGGTGTCGCCGTCGGCGCGGGCATCGTCGGCGTCGTGATCGGCTCCGGCAACCTGATCCTCGGCGTGTTGTTCGTGGTGGCCGGGCTGGTGGGTCCGTCCCTGTACCTGAAGTTCAAGAAGGCCAAGCGGCTCTCCGCCTTCGCCGCCGGTCTCGCCGACACCTTGCAGCTGATGTCGGGCAGCCTCTCCGCCGGCCTGTCGCTCGCGCAGTCGATCGACACGATCGTGCGGGAGGGCAACGAGCCGATCGCTGGCGAGTTCCGGCGGGTCGTGATCGAGAGTCGGCTCGGTGTCCCCCTCGAGGACTCACTGGACGGAGTCGCGCAGCGGATGGAGAGCCGCGACTGGGAATGGGTCGTGATGGCCATCCGGATCCAGCGCGAGGTCGGTGGCAACCTGGCCGAGCTCCTGCTCCAGGTGGCCGACACCCTGCGGGAGCGTGACTTCCTCCGTCGCCACGTCAAGGCCCTCTCTGCCGAGGGTCGCCTGTCCTGCTACATCCTGGGTGCCCTTCCGCCCGGCTTCCTGGTGTTCCTCACGGTCACCAAGCCGGACTACGTGCACCCGCTGTACCACACCTCATTGGGATACATCCTGCTCACGGCCATCGCGCTGCTGTTGAGTGTCGGCGTGTTCTGGATGTCCAAGGTTGCGAAGGTGGACCTGTGAACCTCACGATGCTCCTCATGGCCGGCGGCGGGATGGCCCTGATCTTCGTCGCGCTCTTCTTGTTGTTCGCCTCGGTGGGCGGCATCAACCGCGAGCAGACGGGCGTCACCCGCTCGCTCTCGGTGCTGAACGCGCTGACCACCGCTCCCGAGGAGATGAAGAAGGAGCTCGACGCGCCGTTCGCCGACCGCGTGCTCTTCCCGCTCCTCGCCCGCACCCAGGGGATCGGCCGCAAGCTCACCCCGGCCGACGCCAACGACCGCATCCGCGAGAGGTTGGAGCGCGCGGGCAACCCCGCAGGCTGGACCGTCGACCGGGTGATGGGCGGCAAGGTCGTGGGCTTCGCCCTGGGCCTCGTGGTCTCGCTGCTGCTGACCCTGCTGATGGGCTTCTCCTTCCCGGTCACCATGCTGGTCGTGATCGGGATGTCGTTCGCGGGCTACATGGGCCCCAACATGATGCTGTACCAGAAGACCCACAATCGCGCCGAGGCGTTGCAGCGGGCTCTCCCGGACGCCATCGACCTGCTGACGATCTCCGTCGAGTCGGGCCTCGGGTTCGACGCGGCCGTCGCCCAGGTGGCTCGCAACACCGATGGCCCGCTCTCCGAGGAGTTCGCGCGCATGCTGCAGGAGATGCAGATCGGCCGGGGCCGCTCCGACGCGCTGCGCTCGATGGGTGAGCGCAGCCACCTCCCGGACATCCGCTCCTTCGTCGGCGCCATGGTGCAGGCCGATGCCTTCGGCATCCCCGTGGGTCAGGTGCTCCGCGTGCAGTCCTCCGAGATCCGGGTCAAGCGGCGTCAGTGGGCCGAGGAAGCGGCGCAGAAGGTGCCGGTCAAGATCCTCGTCCCCCTGATCTTCTGCATCCTGCCCTGCCTGTTCATCGCGGTCCTCGGGCCGGCGGGAATCTCCATCAAGGACAACTTCAGCGGCACTCTCACGTGACCGACGTCGGACGCGTTGCCCTGGCGGCGCGCGTCTTCACGATCGCAGCCCTCACCGCTCTGGCCGCGCTGGCGGGTCCGAAGTTCCTCGTCGGTGCCGGGCTGGTGGCGCTCGCTGCGGCGGTGGCCCTGGCCGTGGCTCACTGGACCCGGCTCCCCCAGTGGGTGGTCGCCCTCGGTGAGGGGTGCCTGGTCGCGTGCCTGGTCGTGGCCACCCAGCCCTACCAGGCCACCGTCACGCCGTACCTCGTGACCCCCGCGCTGATCGCGGGACTCGACGCCGGACGGCGTGGGCTGTGGCGGGTGGTCGCCGCGGAGTTCGGCGTGCTCGTCGTCCTCTGGGCGGTGTGGGTCCAGGAGTGGGACCGGGCGATGGCGCTGAGCGCCTTCACCTGGCTGGCCGCCGCCGTCGGCATCGGCCTGATGGGCGTCGACCTGAGGCGTGCCCTGACCAGCTCGGACTCCGAGGCCTCCTACCGCAGCGCCGTGGCACTGATCCGTCGACTGGACGCCCTGTCGGAGAAGCTGAGCGGTGGCCTGGATCCTGTCCGGATCGCCGAGGAGCTGATGCTGGAGGCCGACCGGCAGGTGCCGACCCGGTACGGCGCGGTCTTCGTGCGCTCGCGCGGCGGCGCCGTCGCCGCGCTGCGCTACTCGGTGGGGGCCACACCCTCGACGATGGCGTGGGCCGAGACCCTGGCCGCCAAGTGCTGGGAGTACGAGTCGCTGGTGCTGGACGAGCAGCAGGTGGCCCTGCCGCTGCGTGCCGGGGACGAGGTGGTCGCTGCCCTGGTGCTGGAGGCGCACCGACCCGTCGACTCCCGGGCTGCACACGAGCTCGAGAAACGGTTGAACACCCATGCCGTGCAGCTCCAGGCGGCGCTGCTCTTCGGCCGGGTGCGTGACACGGCGATGAGCCAGGAGCGGCAGCGCATCGCCCGCGAGGTGCACGACGGCGTGGCGCAAGACGTCGCCTCGCTGGGCTACCTGGTCGACAACATCGCCGGCACCTCGCGAGATCCCGTGCAGCAGGAGCTGATCGCCCAGCTTCGCGCCGAGGTGAGCCGGGTGGTCGGCGACCTGCGGCACTCCATCTTCGACCTCCGCCAGGAGATCCCGGCCGGCTCCGGGCTCGGCGAGAGCCTCTCGGCCTACGCCAACCAGGTGGCGGCCATGTCGCCGATGGCCGTCCACGTGACCGTCGACGAAGAAGGGCCGCGACTGCCGAGCAACGTCGAGTTCGAGCTGATGCGGATCGCGCAGGAGGCCATGGCCAACGCGCGCAAGCACTCGGGCGCGGCGAACCTCTGGCTCAAGTGCACCGTGCGCTCGCCGTACGCCGAGATCGAGGTCGGCGACGACGGCACCCGGCCGCACGCGCCGGCCGCGGACTCCCACGGCCTGAAGATCATGAAGGAGCGCTCGGACAGCATCGGGGCCGAGCTCACCATCGAGGCGCCGACGCCACAGCGTCCCGGCACCCGCGTGATGATCCGTGTCGGGCGTCCAAGCCGCTAGCCTGTGCCCACGGAGGCCGGGGACCACCCCGGGAACGCATGACGAGCGTCCTACTGATCGACGACCACGAGCTGGTTCGCCAGGGCCTGGCCATGGCGTTCTCGCAGGCGGACGGGTTCGAGATCGCCGGGCAGGCCGCCTCCGTCGCCTCGGGCATCGAGCTGGCCCAGCAGGTCAAGCCCGACGTCGTGGTCACCGACGTCCGGCTGCCCGACGGGTCCGGCCTCGACGTGGTGCGGGCCCTGCGCCAGCACAACCGTGAGATCGGCCTGGTCGTGCTGACGATGTACGCCGGTGACGAGCAGCTGTTCGCCGCGATGGACGCCGGCGCCTCCGGGTTCGTCGGCAAGGACGCCCCCACCTCGACCGTGGTCAGCGCGGCCCGGCAGGCCGCCGTCGCGCCCTTGACGTTCACCTGCACCGGCCTCGCCGAGGCGATGCTGCGGCGGATGAGCTCGGGCACCCCTCGCCTCTCCGACCGCGAACGGCAGGTGCTGGAGCTGTTGGCCGAGGGCCTCGGCGTCACGGCCATCGCCGGCAAGCTCTACCTCAGCGAGTCCACCGCCAAGAGCCACATCGGGCGGATCTACGAGAAGCTGGGTGCCGCCAACCGCGCCCAGGCACTCGTCGCGGCGATGCGGCTCGGCCTGATCGAGGGCATCGCGCCCCCACCGGAAACCCTCTGAACGCCTCCGCGGAGCCCGAAAAGGCCCCGAAGTCGCCCCTGCGTGGTGCATCCACTCCCCGTGGAGTAGTCCGAACGGACTAGTAGCCGCACCACTTGGCTTGATTGCCCGGAAAAGATATGAAACACCGGACAGCCAATGTCCGATTTGCAACACTTTCTTCTGCCGGGCCAAAGGGGTCGGCCCAGCACACAGACTGGATCCAGAGGGAGGGTCATCCCATGCTCGAGTTCATCCGCAACATCACGTCCCGTCGTCACGAAGATGGCGCCAGCGCCGTTGAGTACGGCCTGCTCGTCGCCGGCATCGCGGCGCTGATCGTCACCGTCGTCTTCGTCTTCGGCGGCGTCATCAAGAAGAGCTTCAGCTCCACCTGCGGCGCGATCAGTGGCGGCTCCGCAGCCACCACGACGTCCAGCTGCGGCTGAGTCAGCGTCATCGCGAGGACCCGGGGGAGCCTGCTCCCCCGGGTCTTCGCGCGTTCCGGGCCCCGGGCACTGCCCGGGTGGAGCCGGACGCGCACTGTGGATCCCCGCGCGACCGGCACAAACGGACTACGCAGGCTCGATACCTGGCCACTCTTCCCGCGAATCGCGGGAAACCCGGACAGCAGTTATCCCATTTGCCACACTTTCAACACCGGGCCGGGGGTCGGCCCAGCGTCTGAACGGTTCCCTAGGAGGGAATGCCCATGCTCGAGTTCCTCCGCAACATCCCCGCCCGTCGCGACCAGGACGGCGCCAGTGCCGTCGAGTACGGCCTGCTGGTCGCCGGCATCGCGGCGCTGATCGTCACTGTGGTCTTCGTCTTCGGCGGCGTCATCAAGAAGAGCTTCAGCTCCACCTGCGGCAAGGTCAGTGCTGGCTCCGCAGCCACCACGACCACCAGCTGCGGCTGACCTCGGTGCGACGGACCCGGGGGCCTCGGCCCTCGGGTCCGTGTCGTCTCCGGGCGAGGTGAACGGGTCTTCTGCGCCGACACCGGCGCAGAGCGGTCCGGCGGCTGGGTCCGGGTGCGCCTGAGCAACGCACTCGACCACCGGGGGGTGGTCAGCCGCCAGGACCACCGTGCCCGGTCCGCCACGTTCGTGGCGGGCCGGGCACGTCAGCGTCCGGCGTCGTGCTGACGCTGCAACGCTCGGGCGATGCCGATCCGCTGGAGACCCGTGGGGTGCGAGCCGAACCAGAACTGGCTCCACGCCGGCGGCGTCGGGTCGCTCAGGGAGCGGAGCGCCAGCTCCTTCTGCACCTGGTCGAAGGCGGCGTAGTCGTGGGTGGCCTCCAGCGCCGACCGGTCCGCTCTTGCCTCGATGGCGCGGCTGACGGTGTTCTGCACAGGGCTGGCCAGCAGGGCGCCCACCGCTGCCAGGGCGAGCAGCAGGGCGACCACCTCCGGGGAACCGGCGTCGGTGGCCCCGGCCCGGTCCAGCAGCCACCGACGCGAGAGCAGCAGCCCCAGCAGACCGCTGCCCAGGGCCGCGCCGGCCGCACCCAGCGCGGTACCGATGGCGACGTCGTGGTGCCGGGCGTGGCCGAGCTCGTGGGCCACCACCGAGAGCGTCACCCGTGGGGGCTCGTCGCGGACCAGGTTGTCGTAGAGCACCACCCGGCGGGTGTCGCCGAAGCCGGAGACGTAGGCGTTCAGGGTCGTCGTACGACGGGAGGCGTCGGCCACCAGGACGTCGTGGATCGGGACGTGCTCGACCGCCGCCAGATGGAGGATGTCGGTGCGCAGCGGCCCTGCCGGGAGGGAGCTGAAGGAGTTGAACAACGGCTCCACCGCCACCGGGTAGACCCAGGACCCGAGCACCGTGAGCAGGGCGCCGGCCACCGCGGTCCACAGGGGCCAGCGGGTGGGCGAGAGGCGCACGGTCCCCAGCACGAGCAGGACCATCACCGAGACGAAGACCCAGGAGACCAGGAGCGAGGTGGCCTGGTCGCGCAGCCAGCCACCCAGCGACTGGTCGGTCAGCCCGAAGCGCAGGTCGCGGTGCCGGAGGGCCAGCCCGAGCGGCAGCGTGACCAGGTCGCCGAGGAGCAGCAGGACGAAGGTCACCAGCGGGGCCCGCACCCACCAGGGACCCGGGCAACGGCGGGCCAGCCAGGCGCCGGCGTGGGTCAGGCCGAGAACCAGCGCCAGCAACGTGCTCACGGCCAGCGACGCCCACCCGAGGTGCCGCTGCGTGGAGGCGTAGGTGCGGGCTCGCTCGATCTGGGCCGGGGTGAAGGCCTCTGCGGCCCGCACCGCGAGCGGGTGTCCACCCGGGACCCACGACCACGGCACCAGCAGGGCTCCCAGCACCACCAGCACGAGCGCCGAGACCCCGATGATGGCCAGGCACAGCCGCGTCGAGGGGCCCCGGGCCACTCCCCCGTCCGCAGCTGCCCCCTCGGTCACACGGTCAGCCTGCCACGCCCGCAAGGTGGGCCAGGTCGCTCCGCCACCGGGACACGAACGCGCCCTCGGTCGTGCCGAGGACCTGCCGGAAGGCCTTCTTCTCGGGGGTGCCGCCGCTGACCGCACGGTAGAAGGCGATCAGCTTCGCCTGGCCGAAGGCCTGCCCCAGGAAGCGGCACGCCAGCCACGCCTCCTCGTAGGTGGCGCCGAGGCCGTTGGCAGTCGGGTCGAGATCGGCGCTGGTGGGCAGCTGGTCGGGGAGCCCGTGCTTGCGGATTCGCGGCAGGATCTGGCCCGCGGCCAGCGCCACGGGCACGCCGGCGTGGTTGAGCGCCACGTAGTCCGCGAAGCCCTCGAGCAGCCAGGTCGGCATGCTCACGAACGTGGCCCCCGTCGCGACGTGGGTGGCCTCGTGGCTCATCACGACCTGGGCGCCGCGATCGGTCAGCTTGCCGAACACGTCGGGATTGATGAAGACCCGCACGGGTGCTCCGTTGGCCAGGGAGCCGTCCTCGGTCGTGGTGACGGCCGCGATGTCGTCGTACTCGTCGGGGTCGGCGTGCAGCGCGGCGTCGAGCTCCGCCCGCGTGCGCGGAACCTCGACGACGAGCTCGCCGTGCCAGTCCGGCAGGGTGCGGCGCACCTGGGCCACGGCCCGGGAGACCAGGCGCGGGTAGCGCCCCGCGGAGTCGGCGGCGACCGCGGCCAGCGTGCTCCCCTGCCGTACGACGTGGAGCCGATCGGCCAGCCACAGGGGGGTTCGCTCGTTGTCACCCCCGAAGGAGGCGATCCGGGCACCCCCGCCCCGGGAGTCGAAGACCACCGCGGTGTCCACGCGTGCCGGGGTGCTGTCGACCTGGCCGAACGCGTACTGCAGCTCGACGGTCCCCATCCAGGCACGGGTGCCGAACTCCGACTGCTGCGTCGAGGTCAGTGGCGCCCCGTCGTCGACGTAGCGCATCGAGATCTGGCGCACGTCGAGGGCGCGCGCGTTGGCCGCCACCGAGGCCAGCAGGTCACGCGAGTCGGGGGTGGCCAGCGCCTCGACCGAGCCGGACGAGCGCTGCTGCAGGGCCCGGACCAACCGGTCGAGGGTGTGCTGCGCGGCATCCGAGCGCTGCGCGGCGTCGTCAGCCGACGCGTGCGGGGGCGCGAGGTTCTCGTCGCGGGAACAGCCGGTGGCGACCAGGGCCAGCACCAGCATCACGACAAGCAGGAAGCCGCCCGCCCCCAGCGCGTTCCCGGGACGAGCGGCTCCTTGCGACGACGGGGGTTCAGCCAGGGCGGACCGCCCCGGAGAAGGGCATGTCGTGCAGGCCGGAGATGACGACGCCCGCGCCCGGGTTCAGGGCGTTCACGATCTTGCCACCACCGATGTACATGCCGACGTGGCTGATCGGGCTGTAGTAGAAGACGAGGTCACCGGGCTGCAGCTCACTCTCGGAGATGTGGCGCCCTGAACTGTACTGCGCCGACGAGCTGTGCGGGAGCGAGACGCCGGCCTGCGACCACGCGGCCATCGTCAGACCGGAGCAGTCGAAGACCGACGGGCCGGCCGCGCCGAACACGTACCCGTTGCCGACCTTGGACAGGGCGTAGGCCACGGCGGGACCGCCCATCAGGTCCTGGACCCGGCCGGCGGCCGCGTCGGAGCGGGCCTTGAGGCTGTCCTCCTTCACGGCGAGCTGACGCTCGCGTGCCTGGAGGGCGAGCACCTGCTGCTGCGTCTGGGCCCGCTGGGCGGAGAGCTGCTTCATGGTGTCGGCCGTCTGGGCCATCCGCTGCGCGAGGCCACCGGTGTTCTCGGTGACCACGACGACGTTGCTGAGCAGCGTGGCCGAGTCACCGGTCAGGACCGGCTGCGGGGAGGCATAGCCGCCCGAGGCGTCGTAGCTCTCTCCCGCCAGGCCCGCGACCTTGGCCTTGAGGATCTGCGTCGAGCGCTTCTCCTGACGGATGGACCCGGTGAGCGCGTGCGCGCGCTTCCGGAGGCGGTCCAGGGATGCCTGGACCTGGTCGTGCCGCTGGCTGGTGGCATCGACCTGGTGCGACAACCTGTCGGCGACCGCCTGGGCAGCGGCGACCTCGTGGTCGTGTCCGCCCGCGGGGGCGGCGGACGCCGCGCCCGCTGTGGCGAGCTCGAGTCCCACGACGGTGGCGAGTGTGGCGAAAGTGGCGATGGCGGCGCTTGGGCGCGCGTGAATGTATTTCCGGCCGTCGTTCACGAGCGGTCGGTCTCCTCTTTGTGTCCTACGCCTACCGAGTTAGCTGACGGGTTCGGGCCCAAAGAACGCCCTACCGGTGCTCACGCATCACGGTCGGTGATGCGCCTGCTCCGGATTCACCCCAAAGGAAACTGGGTCCCCGGTTCCGGCACAGTCATCCCCGAGTGACTCTGCTGGATTCGGCGCGGTCCCCGAGCTCACCCGGTCGGTGAGCTGGTACAGGGACCATCGAGCAAGCACCTTAAGCACAGGTCAGCGGCGTGTCCAAGTCGGGGGTCCCCATGGCGACGTGTTTCGCACCACGTTCCTGGGTACGTACGCGCGCGCGTGAGCCACCTCACGGCGCGTCTCTGATCCTCCGTCCCGCTACCGTCGCGAGGTGGACATCACCACGCGCATCAGATCCGGTCGAGGTGACTTCGTCCTCTTCGCCATCACCCCGCCGAGGCGCTCGACGCCCTCCGGGCGGCTCCCGGAGATCGCGCGCGCCACCGTCGAACGGCTGGGCCGCCTCGACCTCGACGGACTCGTCCTGTACGACATCGACGACGAGAGGTCCCGCAACCCGGTCGAGCGTCCGTTCCCCTTCAGCCCGACGGTCGACCCGTCCGTCTACCGGTCGGATCACCTCCAGGCATGGCACACGCCGGCCATCGTCTACCGAGCGGTCTCCAAGTACCCGCGCGAAGAGCTGCGGACGTGGCTCACCGAGCAGGATCCTCGCCGTACGTTGACCGTGCTGGTCGGCGCACCCTCGAGCGGCACCACCCCGCCCGTGTCTCTCGTCGATGCCCAGGCGTTGCGGGCAGAGCTCAACCCGGAGCTGCTGCTCGGAGGAGTGGCGATCCCCGAGAGGCACAGCCGCCGCGAGGACGAGCACCTGCGCCTGATCGCCAAGCAGGAGGCCGGCTGTGCGTTCTTCGTCTCCCAGGTCGTCTACGACCTCAACGCCGCCAAGAACCTCGTCTCGGACTACCGCTACGAGTGCGAGTCCCGTGGACTGACTCCGGTCCCGGTCGTCTTCACGTTCTCCGTGTGCGGCTCGAGGAAGACCCTCGAGTTCCTTCGCTGGCTCGGCGTCGACGTCCCGCGGTGGATCGAGAACGACCTCCGGCACTCGACCAACACGTTGGCGGCCTCCCAGGAGCAGGCGGAGACCACGGCCGCCGAGCTCATCGACTTCTGCCGCCGCCTCGGAGTGCCCTTGGGCCTCAACGTGGAAAGCGTCTCCATCCGTCGCGAGGAGATCGAAGCATCGGTGGAGCTCGCTGCTCGACTCACGACCTGCCTCCGGGGCTAGTCGTTCCGCTGCCGTGATGGCCCTGGCACCCATCATCGGCACGGCACGTGCGAACAGTCTCGCCGCGGGGACCCGGCAGCGCTGACGTCGCCTTCCTGGTCTCGCCCGCCGACGATCAGGCCGACTCGATCTCCGGCCCGGACATGGGCGTCACCATCCGCAGCGGTGGCACCAGCCCGGAGTCGGCGAGCACCTCCAGCGCCTGCTGCTCCTCGACGTCGAAGGAGAGCTCCGGCGGCGGCCCGAGCAGCACCGTCACCACGCAGTCGTGACAGGACAGGCCGCGTACGAGACAGGTGTCGCAATCGATGCGAAGGCTCATGGGAGGGGGCTCCTTCAAGGGACCGGGGAAGCAATCTGTGGGCACTCCACCAGCAGCCACCGACAGTTTCGGATGACACCTCCTTCCGCGTGTCGGACGGCCGCTTGTGTCGGTGCCGCTGCCTACCGTCGAGGACATGAGCACGTGGTCCGCGCAGATGAGCTTCGACGAGCTCGGCCGACCGCTGCGTGACATCACCTTCTGCGTCGTCGACCTCGAGACCACGGGCGGGTCGGCCGCCGCGGGCTCGATGATCACCGAGATCGGCGCGGTGAAGGTGCGTTCGGGCGAGGTGCTCGGCGAGTTCCAGACACTGGTCAACCCGCACGCCGCGATCCCCCCGTTCATCGCCGTGCTCACCGGCATCACCAACTCGATGGTGGCCTCCGCGCCCCCGATCGACTCGGCGCTGCCAGCGTTCCTCGAGTTCGCCCAGGGCTGCGTGCTGGTGGCCCACAACGCGCCGTTCGACATCGGCTTCCTGCAGCACTTCGCCCGCGAGCAGGGGCGGCCGTGGCCCGGCTTCGAGGTGCTCGACACCGCGCGGCTCGCCCGTCGGGTGGTGACCCGCGACGACGCTCCCAACTGCAAGCTCAGCTCGCTGGCCATCGCGTTCGGCGCCACCACCACCCCCAACCACCGGGCGCTGTCCGACGCGCGCGCCACCGTCGACGTCCTGCACGGCCTGATGGAACGGCTCGGCGGCCTCGGCGTGCACACCCTGGAGGAGCTGCAGACCTTCAGCTCACGGGTCAGCCCAGCGGTGCGCCGCAAGCGCCACCTCGCCGAGCACCTGCCGCACTCCCCCGGCGTCTACCTGTTCAAGGACGAGCAGGGTCGGGTGCTCTACGTCGGCACCTCGCGCGACCTGCGCACCCGTGTGCGCTCCTACTTCACCGCCTCCGAGAGCCGCTCGCGGATGGGCGAGATGGTCAACCTGGCTGCCTCGGTCACCGGCATCGAGTGCGCCACCCCGCTCGAGGCCCGGGTGCGCGAGCTGCGCCTGATCGCCGCGCACAAGCCGCGCTACAACAAGCGCAGCCGCTTCCCGGAGAAGGTCACCTGGCTCAAGCTGACCGTGGAGCCGTGGCCGCGGCTCTCGCTGGTGCGCAAGGTGGCCGATGACGGCGCCGACTACCTCGGGCCGTTCTCCTCGCGGCGTACGGCGGAGAAGTGCCTGGCCGCGCTGCACGAGGCGTTCCCGATCCGCCAGTGCAGCGACCGCCTGCCCGTGGTGCCCACGCGGTCCCCGTGCGTCCTTGCCGAGATGGACCGGTGCCTCTCCCCCTGCGACGGCAGCGTCGAGGTCGACCGCTACGCCGCCCTCGTCGCCGACGTGCGCGCCAACCTGCTGCAGCGCGCCGACGAGGTGGTGGAGTCGATGAGCGCCCGGATGAGCCGCCTGGCCGACGACGAGCGCTACGAGGAGGCGGGCGTTCATCGCGACCGGCTCTCGGCCTTCGTGCGCGCCGCGACCCGGACGCAGCGCCTCGGCGCCCTCTCCTCCTGCGCCGAGCTGGTGGCCGCGCGCCGCGAGGACGACCACAAGTGGGCCGTGCACGTGGTGCGCAGCGGTCGGTTGGCCGCCTCGGGGGTGATCCCGGTCGACGCGCACGCCGGAGTGTGGGTCACGCAGCTGCGAGCCTCGGCCGAGAGCGTGACCGGTGGTCCGGGCCCGACACCGGCAGCGACCGCGGAGGAGTCCGAGCAGATCCTGCGCTGGCTCGAGCAGCCCGGGGTGCGGCTGGTGCACGTCGAGGGCGAGTGGACCTGTCCGGTGCGCGGCGCCGCCCGGCACCTCGCGACCCACGACGCCGTCGAGCAGTCCCGGGTCTCCCTGGTCCCCTTCGACGAGCGCCGTCAGCTCAGCACCGTGCACCAACCCTGAGTCCGCCGACGGGTACCTTGTGCCCATGATCACCGCCATCGTCTTCGTGAAGGCCGACGTCGCGAGCATCCCGCAGGTCGCCGAGGCGATCGCCGCCGTCGAGGGCGTCACCGAGGTCTACAGCGTCACCGGCCAGATCGACCTGATCGCGATGGTGCGCGTGCGCGACCACGACGACGTCGCCCGCGTGGTGGCCGACGAGGTGAACAAGGTGACCGGGGTGATGGAGACCGAGACCCACATCGCCTTCCGCACCTACAGCCGGCACGACCTCGAGGCGGCCTTCTCGCTCGGCCTGGACTGAAGGCCGCGGTCCGGCCCCGCTGGGCCGCCCAGGCGAGCGATCTCGGCATTTCGCCACGCGGGGGCTTTCTCCTTTCCTAGAATCGGGACACACCGGTAGGAAGGAGACAGGGAATGACACGCTCCGACACCGTCGTCGTCGTTCCCGTCTTCAACGAGCACGAGACCGTGGCGACCGTGGTCAGCGACCTGCTGACCGAGTTCGACACCGTCGTGTGCGTCGACGACGGCTCCCGCGACGACTCTGCCGGCGCGGCTCGACGAGCCGGCGCCGTGGTCCTCCGGCACGCCGTCAACCGTGGGCAGGGCGCCGCGCTGCAGACCGGCTTCGACTACGTGCTCCGCCACACCGACGCCACGTACTGCGTGACCTTCGACGCCGACGGCCAGCACCTGGTCACCGACGCCGTGCGCATGGTCGAGCGAGCCGAGTCGACCGGCGTCGACGTCGTGCTCGCCTCACGCTTCACCGGCACCACCGAGGCGATGCCCTGGCTGCGGAGCCTGGTCCTGCGCGGCGGCATCTGGTTCACCC
This sequence comes from uncultured Actinomycetota bacterium, assembly GCA_963794435.1. Classification (GTDB taxonomy): domain Bacteria; phylum Actinomycetota; class Actinomycetes; order Propionibacteriales; family Nocardioidaceae; genus Marmoricola. The sequence goes on along the minus strand of CAWCDX010000021.1, from coordinate 92,494 downwards.
GGTGGACGGCGCACCTCGACGTGACCGACACCCACAACGGCCTGCGCGTCCTGCGGCGTACGGCGTTGTGCAAGATCCACCTGCACCTGCCCCGGATGGCCTACGCGAGCGAGCTGCTCTCCGCCATCGTCCCGGCCGGTCTGACCTACGTCGAGGAGCCGGTCAGCGTGCTCTACACCGAGTACTCGATGGCCAAGGGCCAGCGCAACGCCAACGCCATCAACATCCTGCTCGACCTGGCCAGCCACCGACTCCGCGCGGCCTCATGATCATCAAGATCCTGCTCGTCGCGGCCGCCCTCGGCCTGCTCGTGATGCTCTTCCGTGGCCGCAGCACGGCGGCCCACCAGGCGGCCACGCGACTGGCCGGCCTCGGCCTCGTCGCCGTCGCGATCGTGGCGGTCCTGTGGCCCGACACCACCGTGTGGGCGGCGCACCTCGTCGGCGTCCAGCGCGGGACCGACCTCGTCCTCTACGTGCTGGTGATGACCTTCCTGTTCTTCAGCCTCACGGTCCTCCAGCGCTTCCACACCCTCGAGCGACACGTGACCGACCTGACCCGCGAGCTGGCGCTGCAGCGCGCCCTGAACACCCGTCAACCTGAGCCGGGGGACCTGAGACAGGTCGAGGCGTGACCCACGACGACGAGCGACGCGTGCTCCAGGTCAGCACGCGGACTGTCTTCGTCGGGGTGTTCGTGGCGACGCTGCTGACCCAGCTCGCGTGGATCCTCGCCCTGCCCGCGTTCCACGGCATCGACGAGTTCGACCACGTCTACAGGGCGGCGGCCGTCGCCCACGGCCAGGTGCTGCCTACCCCGCAGAAGGCCCTGCACGGTCGCGGCGGCGTGGTCGTCGTCCCCGGCGACGTGGTGGCCGCCGCAGGGCCCGTGTGCGCGTCGTTCCTCTACACCGGACACGACAACTGTCACGCCATCACTCATGAGCGCGGCGGCATGGTGGAGGTCGCCTCGGCGGCGTCGCGCTACAACCCGGTCTACTACGCGGTCGTCGGGACGCTCGCCCTGCCCTTCCACGGGGCCGCCTACGACTACGCGATGCGGGTGATCTCCGCCCTGGCCTGCGCACTCCTGATGGCCTGGGGGGCAGTCGTCACGGCGCGATGGTCGCGCGACCTCTGGCCGCTCGCCGCGTACCTGCTCGCCTGCACACCCGTGGTGGTGTACAGCACCAGCGTCGCTGCGCCCAACGGCCTGGAGTACGCCGCCTCGCTCCTGCTCTGGGGGTCCGGCATCGCGTTGGCCCGGAGCCTCTCCCCCCGCCCCTTGCTGCCGTTCGTGCTGGCGGCCTCGGTGATGCTGGCCATGCACACCACGGGCGCCCTGTGGATCCTCATCGCGACGGTGGTCCTGCTCGTGCTCGCCCCGTTGCAGCACTGGCGTCTGCTCTTCTCGCAGCACCGGACCCGGTGCCTGGCCGCGGGCGGTTCGCTCGCGGTCGTCGGAGCGGCCTGCGTGGCGTGGGTCGTCCTGGCCCGCGCCAACCTGCCCGAGCCCGGCGGCGGTCCGGGCCACAAGCCGCCCCTCGGCGTCCTCCTCACGCAGAACGTGCTCTGGCCGCTCCAGGCCGTCGCCGCCATCCCGATGCGGGACCAGCCGGCACCCCCGTTCGTCTACGCCGCGCTGCTGATCCCGCTGGTGGCGCTGCTCGCGGTGGGCTGGCGCGCGGCGAGTCGTCGCACGCGGGTGGCGGGCCTGATGCTGGTGGCCGCGAGCGTCGTCGTCCCGAGCGTGCTGACCTGGCTCACCTACGCACAGATGGGCACGGCGTGGCAGGGCCGCTACTGCCTGCCGCTGTACGTCGGCGTGCCACTGATCGCGGCCCACGCCCTGACCGGCACCAGGCCCCTGCGGTTCCCGCACCGGGTGGTGCTCCTCGGGCTGCTGGCACTCGGCTCGGCCGTGGCCGTCGCCCACGTCGCTCGTGACGTCGTCGAGGTGCGACCCGGCACCTCGGCGGCCGAGGCTGTGCCGCTCGGATGGCTGCTGGTGGCCGTGCTCGCAGGGGTCGCCGCGCTGGCGCTCGCGCCGGTCCTGGTGGGGCCGGCCTGGCGGCGGGTGCCGGAGAGCCACCCCGTCGCGACGCAGTCCCCGGCGGTCGAGCTGCCTGCGGCGACGGTTTCCTAGACTCGCTCCGTGCTCGACGTGATCATGCCGTTCTACGGCGACCCGGCCATGCTCGGGTTGGCCGTGCAGAGCGTCCGCGAGCAGACCAGCCCTGCGTGGCGCCTCGTCGTCGTCGACGACGCCTACCCCGACGAGGGGGTCCCCGCGTGGTTCGACGCGCTCGCCGACGACCGCGTCACCTACCACCGCAACTCCCGCAACCTCGGCGTCAACGCCAACTTCCAGCACTGCCTCGAGCTGGCCCGAGCGCCGCACGTGGTGCTCATGGGCTGCGACGACCTGATGCGACCGACGTACGTCGAGACGGTCCTGGCGGCCGCCGCCGACAGCGACGCCGCCATGATCCAGCCCGGGGTGCAGGTCATCGACTCGCGTGGCGAACCGGCGAGCGGGCTGGTCGACCGGGTGAAGCGCCGGCTGGCTCCCGACGTCCGCGGCCGGCTCACCCTCGAGGGCGAGCCTCTCGCCGTCAGCCTGCTGCGCGGGGCCTGGACCTACTTTCCCGCCATCTGCTGGCGCACCGACGTCGTGCAGCGCATCGGCTTCCGTCCGGGTCTCGACACCGCGCTCGACCTCGGACTGATCCTCGACGTTCTCCTCGACGGGCAGCGGCTCCTCCTGCTGGAGGAGCCGGCGTTCTGCTACCGGCGTCACGACAGCAGCGCCTCCAGCGTGGCCGGCGACGATCGCCGCTTCGCCGAGGAGGCGCAGTTCTTCGCCCGATTCGCCGAGATCCTCGACTCAGCCGGCTGGCCCGCAGCCGCCCGGGCGGCGCGGCGACACTGGACCTCGCGGCTGCACGCCCTGGCCCAGCTGCCGGCCACCGTGCGCACCCGCGACCTGCCGCGGGCACGCCGGCTCGCCGCGCATGCCGTGCGCTGACCCGCCCGGGTCCTAGCGCGAAGCCGCCACCCAGCGGTCCAGGACGGCGGCTGCTCCTCCGGTGTCCACGGCCTCGGTCGCCCGCGCGATCCCGGCCGCGAGCCGCTCCTCGAGCGTCCCCTCGTCGGCGGCGTGGACCGCGAGCGCTGCGCCTGCGTTGAGCAGCACCGCGTCTCGCACCGGCCCGCCATCCCCCGCGAGCACCCGTCGCACGACCTCGGCGTTGTACGCCGCGTCGCCACCACGCAGACCCTCGGTGGTGCCGACCGGGACCCCGAGTGCCCCCGGGTCGAGGGTGTGCTCGGAGACCTCACCCGCGGAGACGCTCCACACGCTCGAGGTGGTGGTCGTGGTGAGCTCGTCGAGCCCGTCGTCTCCGCGGAAGACCCAGGCGTCGACACCTCGCCGCGCGAACACGCCGGCCATGACCGGTGCCATCCGGCGGTCGGCGACCCCGATGGCCTGGGCGGCCGGCTTCGCCGGGTTGGCGATCGGCCCGAGGAAGTTGAAGGTGGTGCCGACACCGAGCTCGCTGCGGGCAGTGGCAGCGTGCCGCAGGGCCGGGTGGAAGGCCGCCGCGAAGCAGAACGTGATTCCAGCCTCCGTCGCCACTCGGGCGACGTCCCGGGCGGGGAGGTCGAGGCGGATGCCGAGCTGCTCGAGCACGTCTGCGCTGCCCGCCTTGGACGACGCCGACCGGTTGCCGTGCTTGACCACGGTCACGCCGGCGCCTGCCGCCACGATCGCTGCCATCGTGGAGATGTTGACCGAGAACGACCGGTCGCCGCCGGTGCCGACGACGTCGAGGGTGCGGCCGGGCACCTCCAGCGGCGTGGACGCGGCGTACATCGCCTCGACAAGACCCTCCATCTCCGCCACCGTCTCGCCCTTGGCGCGCAAGGCCACCGCGAACCCGGCGATCTGGGCGGACGTCGCCTCCCCAGCGAGGATCTCGCCCATCGCCCACGAGGCCTGCCCCGCGCTCAGGTCCCCCCTCGCGATCAGGGAGGAGAGCACCTCGGGCCAGGAGGCCTGCTCCGTCATCGGCTCACGCCTGGGCAGGCACCCGCGAGCGCAGCAGCCGGATCACGGCCTCGGCGAGCTCGATCGGGTCCAGCGGGTGCGCGACTGCGGCCTCGGCGCGCGACCACGTCGCCAGCCAGTTGTCCTGCACCCGACCGGTGAGCACCAGCACCGGCGGGCAGCGGTAGATCTCGTCCTTGAGCTGGCGGGCGATGCCCAGCCCGCCCGCGGGCACGGCCTCGCCGTCGAGGATGGCCAGGGCGATGCCGCCGGCATCCATCTGCTGGATCACCACCGGCTCGGTGGCCACCTCGACGTACTCCAGCTCCGGAAGGTCGGGGTGGGGTCGCCGACCGAGCGCGAGGATCACCTGCTCACGCACCTCGACGTCGTCGCTGTAGACGAGCACGCGCAGCGGCGCGGCGTTCTCCCGGGTGGTGGTCACGCCGGAATGCTACCGGTCGGCGCCGGTCTCCTCCGGCGAGGTGCGGGCCATTCTCTCGAGCCGGTCGAGCCGGCGGTCCTCGCGCTGCGCCTCACGCATCGAGGAGCGCACCCACTGGGCGAAGAGCACTCCGAAGAACAGCAGCCCGATCAGGTCGCCGGAGGCCCAGAGGATCCCGCCGGCGAGGTGCTGGTCGGCGTACGGGTCGGGCAGCCAGGGCATCGAGGCGTGCAGGGACGGGTACCAGCTCCCGCCCAGCAGGGTGTCCTGGCTCATGATCGTGACGCCGAGGAAGGCGTGGAAGGGCAGCGTGAGCATCACCGTCAGCATTCGCAAGGGGTAGCTCATCCGGCCGGGGACCGGGTCCACGCCCAGGATCGGGGTGAAGAACAGCGTGCCCACGACCACGAGGTGCAGGTGCATCAGGTGGTGCAGGAAGTCGTGGTGCAGCGTCGCGCCGTACCAGCCGCTGAAGTAGAGCACCCAGGGGCTGAGGACGTAGAGCGCGAAGGTCAGCGGCGGGAAGGTCAGGACCTTCGCCACCCGCGAGTGCAGCGCCACCAGGAGCATCCCCCGGCCGCGCTTGGGCAAGGTCCGCAGCGCGAGCGTGATCGGGGCGCCCAGAGCCCCGAACACCGGCACCCCCATCGACAGGATCATGTGCTGCACCATGTGGGCGCTCAGCAGGGTGTCGTCGTACGCCGCCAGCCCGGAGCAGCTCGCGAAGACGAACAGCCCGCCGCCGCCCACGACGAAGGAGATTGTCCGGCCGATCGGCCAGTGGTCGCCACGCCCGCGCAGCTTCCACACCCCGGCGAGGTAGAGGCCCACCGCCACCACCGTCACCGCGACCAGGAAGGGCTCGAACTCCCAGTCGGTGAGGACGCTCGCAGGCGTGAAGGGCGGCACCTGGCAAGCCTAGGTGGAGATTCGAGACCGAAACACCGGGGGCAGGGATGCTGCCCGGCGATCGTGGGGCAATAATGTCTGCGTGGCGACAGCAACGGCTATCCCGGCGTCCCGGCTCCATGGTCACGACGACCGTCCGAGCATGGTCTCGGTGGGCACGATCATCTGGCTCTCCAGCGAGCTGATGTTCTTCGCGGCGCTGTTCGCGGCCTACTTCACCATCCGGGCCGTCAGCCCCGACCTGTGGGCGCAGAGCACCGCCAAGCTGAACGTGCCGTACGCGACCGTGAACACCACGATCCTGGTGCTGTCGTCGGTCACCTGCCAGCTCGGCGTGTTCAAGGCCGAGGACGGCATCGTCGGCCGCACCGGCAAGCTGCGCCAGATCCGCCTCTGGGGCCTGCGCGAGTGGTTCGTGCTCACCTACTGCATGGGCGCGGTCTTCGTGGCCGGGCAGGTCACCGAGTACACCTCGCTGATCCACGAGGGCATCACCCTCCCCGGCTCGGCGTACGGCACGATGTTCTACCTCGCCACCGGATTCCACGCGCTGCACGTCACCGGCGGGCTGGTCGCCTTCCTGTTCGTGCTCGCCCGCACGTTCGTCGCCCGCAGGTTCACCCACGAGCAAGCCGTCACCGCGATCGTCGTGTCGTACTACTGGCACTTCGTCGACGTCGTGTGGATCGGCCTGTTCATGACCGTCTACGTGCTCAAGTGAGACCGGCCACCGAGAAGACGCGAGGACACCACGCCGTGCCACAGCCATCACGCCGTACCGCCCGCAACAGCGCCGGGCTGTGGGCACGCCTGTCCCGGGGCCGTCGCAGCCGTGTGGCCGGGCCGCTGGTGCTGCTGCTGGCCCTGCTGATGACCGGGGGGATGTACGCCCTGCTGTCCCCCGCCACCGCGCAGAGCCGCAGCGACGACGCCGACCAGGTGGCCAAGGGCCGCTCCCTGTTCCTCGTCGGGTGTGCGTCGTGCCACGGCAAGAACGGTGAGGGCGTCCAGACCCAGCGCGGCAACCAGTACGGCCCCCCGCTTGCCGGGGTCGGCGCCGCCGCCGTCGACTTCCAGGTCGGCACCGGCCGGATGCCGATGGCCCAGCCTGGACAGCAGGCCCTGCGCAAGCCCCCGGTCTACGACGCCGAGGAGCGGGCCGCGCTGGCCGCCTACGTCGCCTCGCTCGCCCCCGGTCCCGCGATCCCGGAGAAGTCGGACTACGACGTCTCCGGCGAGAGCAACGCCGACATCGTCAAGGGCGGCGAGTTCTTCCGCACCAACTGCACCGCGTGCCACAACTTCGCCGGAGCCGGCGGGGCGCTGCCGCGCGGCAAGTTCGCGCCGAAGCTCACCGGCGTCTCGGAGAAGCACATCTACGAGGCCCTGCTCACCGGTCCGCAGCAGATGCCGGTCTTCAGCAACGGCGTGCTGACTCCCGCTGACAAGCGCGACATCATCGCCTACCTGAAGAAGAACGAGGAGACCCCGGCGTACGGCGGGTTCACCATCGGGTCGCTGGGCCCGGTCTCCGAGGGCCTGTTCGCCTGGCTGGGAGGGATTGGCGTGCTCGTCGGGGCCGCGATCTGGATCGCGTCCTCCACTGCCCGTTCGAAGAAGAAGGCGGCGTCATGAGCGACCACCACGAGCTGGCCACGGTCGACAACGAGGTCGAGCCCTTCCCGGACCCCGGCATGCCCGAGCACCTGCCCCGCCCCACCGATGTCGACGAAGCGGCCGAGCGCCGGGCCGAGCGCCAGGTGGCGACCCTGTTCGGGCTCTCCACCGTCTTCATGGTCCTGTTCATCGCCTCCTACTTCACCTTCAACGTCGGCGACAACCCGAGCACCTTCGGCCACTTCGGGGCCTCGAACGTGGCGCTGGGTGTCACCTTCGGCCTCGCGCTGCTGTGCATCGGCGTCGGCGCCATCCAGTGGGCCCGCAAGCTGATGGGCGATCACGAGATCGTCGAGTACCGCCACTCCTCCGCCTCGAGCGACGAGGACAAGGCGGAGGTCCTCGGTGATCTCTCGCTGGGGATCGAGGAGTCCGGGATCGGGCGTCGACCGCTGATCCGCAACTCGCTGCTCGGCGCCGTCGGGGTGCTCGGGATCGGCGCGATCGTGCCGCTGTGGGACCTCGGTCCGCAGCCCGGCGACAAGCTCGACCACACGATCTGGCGCAAGGGCATGCGCGTCGTCCAGGACGTCGACGGTGCCAACATCAAGCCGGAGGACATGGAGATCGGGCAGCTGGTCAACGCCGAGCCCGAGGTGTTCTTCTCCCAGGGCGCCCAACGCCTCCAGGAGAAGCAGCCAGAGGGCACCGAGCTGAACGTCCAGAAGGCCAAGGCGGCGGTGATCCTGGTCCGGATGCAGCCCGACGACATCACGCCGTCCAAGGGCCGCGAGGACTGGGGCGTCAACGGGATCCTGTGCTACTCCAAGATCTGCACGCACGTGGGCTGCCCGATCTCGCTGTGGGAGCAGCAGACCCACAACCTGCTCTGCCCCTGCCACCAGTCGACCTTCGACCTCGCCGACAACGGCAAGGTGGTCTTCGGGCCAGCTGCTCGCGCGCTGCCGCAGCTGCCCATCATGGTCGACAGCGAGGGTTACCTGGCGGCGCAGAGCGACTTCACCGAGCCGGTCGGACCAAGCTTCTGGGAACGTGGGTGAGTCTGTAGATGTCCACCACAGTCGGCGGCGCGAGCCGCAGCACAGCAAGCACCAACGGCAAGCAGGCCGCGACGGCCAGCTCGCCGTCCAAGGTCGGGGCCGCCGCCACCTGGGCCGACGACCGGCTCGGGCTGGCCAAGCTGGGCAAGAAGAACCTGCGCAAGGTCTTCCCCGACCACTGGTCCTTCATGCTCGGCGAGGTCGCGCTCTGGAGCTTCGTCGTGCTGCTCCTCACCGGCGTCTTCCTGACCCTGTGGTTCAAGCCCAGCATGGGCGAGGTCGTCTACGACGGCTCCTACGACCAGCTGCGCGGCATCCAGATGTCGGAGGCCTACGCCTCGAGCCTGAACCTCTCCTTCGACGTACGCGGTGGTCTGCTGATGCGGCAGATGCACCACTGGGCCGCGATGACGTTCGTCGCCGGGATGATGGTGCACCTGCTGCGCGTCTACTTCACCGGCGCCTTCCGCAAGCCGCGTGAGCTCAACTGGGTGGTCGGCTCCCTGCTGCTGCTGCTGGGCACCCTGGAGGGGTTCACCGGGTACTCGCTGCCCGACGACCTGCTCTCCGGCACCGGCATCCGCGCCGCCGACGGCTTCATGAAGTCGATGCCGGTCGTGGGCACCTACATGTCGTTCCTGCTCTTCGGCGGGGAGTTCCCGGGCGACTCGATCATCCCGCGGCTCTACACGATCCACGTGCTGCTGATACCCGGCATCCTGATCGCCCTGGTCTCCGCCCACATGCTGCTGCTCGTCTACCACAAGCACACCCAGTGGCCCGGGCCCGGCCGTACCGAGCAGAACGTCGTCGGCTTCCCGATGCTGCCGGTGTACGCCGCCAAGGCCGGCGGGTTCTTCTTCATCGTCTTCGGCGTGCTGGCCCTGATGGGCGGCTTGCTGAGCATCAACCCGGTCTGGCGATTCGGCCCCTACAACCCCTCACAAGTCACGGCGGGTTCGCAACCCGACTGGTACATGGGCTGGCCCGACGGGGCGCTACGCATCATGCCCAACTGGGAGACCCACCTGTTCCAGGGAGCGGGCGGACTGCCGGGTGTGACCCTGTCGTGGAACGTCTTCCTGCCGATCATCGTGCTGCCCGGCCTGATGTTCACCATCCTGCTGATGCTGCCGTTCCTCGAGTCGTGGATCACCGGCGACAAGCGTGACCACCACCTCCTGCAGCGGCCCCGCAACGCGCCGACTCGCACGGCCCTGATGGTCGCCCTGATGACCTTCTACGGCATCACCTGGATGGCCGGCGGCAACGACATCATCGCCACCCACCTGCGGCTCAGCATCAACCAGATCACCTACTTCAACCGGGTCGCGGTGTTCGTCGGACCGGTGATCGCCTTCATCATCGCCCGCCGCTGGTGCATCTCGCTGCAGCGTCACGACAACGACGTGCTGCTCCACGGCCGGGAGTCGGGCGTGATCATGCGCGACGCCCTGGGCGGCTACACCGAGAAGCACGAGCCGCTGTCCCCCGCCGCTGCCTACACCCTCACCTCACGTCGCCGCGACGTCGTCTTCGTCCCCGAGGAGGAGGTCGACGAGCACGGGGTCGCCCGGCGAGGCTCTCGCAAGGACAAGCTCCGCGCGAGGCTGAGCCAGTGGTGGTACGGCCACAACGTGCAGAAGCCCACCGTGGCCGAGCTCGAGGCGGCCCACCACCACTCCGAGATCGAGCAGGCCCACGACGCCCCGCTCCTGGGCCACCCCGCCGACGGCCACCAGTACGACGGCCGCCACGACGTCACCGGCGAGGAGCTGAGCAGCCACCGGGCTCCGCAGGACTGACCTCAGCGGCTGAGGGGCAGTTTCCCAGGGTAGGAACCTTTTCTGCCTCGTAGCACAGGAAGTTTCCTGTGCTACGAGGCAGTTTCCCTTCCTACCCTGGGAAACCGTCCCCTCCCCGCACACCACCAATGTCCCACCCACTGGTCTGACCACTTGACCACCTGCCACTTCCGAACGAGCATGTCGGCGTGGCCCTCAAACCGGTGGAACGACGGCTCGTCCACGACGACGTCTTCGACCAGCTCCTCGACGAGGTCGTCGGCGGCGAGCTGAGCGCCGGCGACGCGCTGCCCAGCGAACGGCGGCTCGCCGAGGTGCTCGGGGTCTCCAGGCCGGCCGTGCGCGAGGCGCTGCAGCGGCTCTCCCAGGCCGGCCTCGTCGAGGTCCGCCACGGCGGCAGCACCACGGTGCGCGACTTCCGCACCACCGCCGGGCTCGACCTGCTCCCCCGGCTCCTGGTGCGCGAGGGCCAGCTCGATCCGTCGGTGGGGCTCAGCATCCTGCAGGCGCGCCAGGCCATCGGCCCGGCCGTGGCCGCACTGGCCGCGAAGACCTCCGGGAAGGGCGCCCACGAGGCGCTGACAGCCGCCGTCGACCTCCTGGACTCCTCCGAAGGCCCCGAGGCCCGTCAGCACGCCGCGCTGGCGTTCTGGGACGCCGTGGTCGACGCTGCGGACTCGATCGTCTTCCGGCTGCTGTTCAACAGCCTCCGGCTCGCCTACGAACCCACGATCACGGCCCTCGCCCCGGTGATGGGGGCCGAGGTCGACAACATCGAGGGCTATCGAGCCCTGGCCGCCGCCGTCACCGCGGGCGCGCCCTCACAGGCCCAGGCCGCAGCCGACGCGCTGCTCCGACCCGCGACCGAGGCGATCACCGGCCTGCTGTCGCTCATCGAAGGAGAGGTCAATCCATGAGCACCGCACGAAACCGCGAGACCGGCTCGCTGCGCTCGCATCGGCCACGCTTCCGCGGGGACCCCGCATGACCAAGGCCAGACCCGAGGACGAGGCCCGGATCGAGGCCCAGGCGCAGGCACGGCTCTCCTCCGACGAGGCCCGCATCACCGGATCGCGGCGCACCTCGCAGAGCCTCGGCCACGCCTGGCGGGCTTTCTGGCGCCACCCCTCCCCCTGGCTGATCGGGGCGTTCCTCGGCGGTTCGGTCGTCCTGCGCGCCACCCAGCCGAGCTTCTCCTGGACCGAGCTGCTGGTCCCGGTGAGCCTCGTCGCGTTCTTCCCCGTCATCGAGTGGTTGATCCACGTCGGCATCCTGCACTGGAAGCCGCGCCGGGTCGGCCGCGTGCCGGTCGACTCGCTGCTCGCCCGCAAGCACCGCGAGCACCACGCCGACCCCCGGGTGCTCCCCCTGGTGTTCATCCCGTGGCAGGTCGAGCTCTGGCTGCTGCCGGCGTACGTCGTGGTCGCGCTGCTGGCCTTCCCCTCCCTGGCGACCGGCGCCACCTTCCTGGTGGCCGTGGGGGTCCTGATGTTCGGCTACGAGTGGGTGCACTACCTGGTGCACAGCGACTACCGTCCGCGCACGCGCGCCTTCCGGGCGGTGTGGCGCAACCACCGCCTGCACCACTACAAGAACGAGCACTACTGGTTCACGGTGACGACCGCGGGCACGGCCGACCGGCTGTTCGGGACCTACCCGGACCCCGCCGGGGTGCGGACGTCGAAGACGGTGCGTGACCTGCACGCGCTCGAAGAGCGCCGAGGGCAGAGCCTGGAGGAGCAGCGGGTCGAGAGCGCTCAGGAGAGCGCGGAACCGGCCCGGTAGCTCGAGAACGCCTCGTTCCAGTCGCCGAAACCGTTGCTGAGCTCCATCGGCTTGGAGGTGCCGGTGTACTGCACCACGTCGCCGACGATCGAGCGGTTGTAGAGCCACGCCGCATTGGCGGTGCTCATGCCGGTGCAGCCGTGGCTGACGTTGGTCCTGCCCTGCGAGCCGACCGACCACGGCGCGGCGTGCACGAACTCACCGGAGTACGTGACGCGCATGGCGTACTCGACGTCGTTGAGGTCGTACCCGTCGGCACTGTTCGGATCGATGCCGATGGTCTCGGAGTTCATCCGCTTGTGCCGGAACTTCTCGATGATCACCTTGGTGCCCGAGCGAGTGGTGAACTTCGGCTGCTGACCGGTGGTGATCGGGATGGTGCGGATCAGCTTGCCGTTCTCGAAGACCCGCATCTGGTCGGTGTTCATGTTGACCTTGCTGATCAGTGAGCGGCCGACGTGGAAGGACGTCGCGCGGTCCTTCTGGCCGTAGATGCCGTTGCCGGCCGAGACGCCGCCGATGTCGGCCTTGACCGTCACCTCGGTGCCGGGCTTCCAGAACGTCGCCGGTCGCCAGTGCACCTCGCTGTCGCTGATCCAGTGGAAGGCGCCGGGCTGGGCCGGGCGGCTGGTCACCGACAGGTGCTTCTCGATGGCCGCCTTGTTCTTGACCGGTACGTCGAAGCGGATGATCGCCGGCATCCCGACACCGACGGTCTGGCCCTGGAGCGGCACGAAGCTGGGGTAGGTCTGCTCGTCGAGGCGCAGCTTGCGGGTGCGGAAGACCGACTCGTAACCGCTCTTGAGGCCATCGGCGTCGACGGCCGAGCCGACGACCCGGTACTGCGAGGCCTGCTGCAGCGCCGCCGTGGAGACCCAGCGGGTCTTGTCGGCCGACAGCCGGCCGGCCACCACGGCACCGGCGGGGCCGGTGACCTGGACGCCGGAGAGGGTGCCGTCGGTGACACCCAGTCGGATCTTGCGCCCGAGGTCGACGTTGTTCGCCCCCTGCTGGATGTTGCTGGAGATCTTCGCCGCCGAGGACTTCGCGACCTGGGTGGCGCCGTCCTGGCCGGAGCCGTCGGCCGTGGCCTTGCCGTGGTCGTTGTCGCTCTGGATCGAGCAGGCGCTCACCAGGGCGAGCGAGAGCCCTGCTCCGAGCAGGACGAGACGGGATCGAGCGGACCTGACGGTCATGGGACTCCAGACGCGGTGGAACAGATTTGGGGTCCGTGAAGCCTAACAACGGCCTCAGAACGACACGCCTCAGCGGAGCGTGTCGCTGATCACGCATTCACAACGACTCGAGCGAGCCTCAGTGCGCGTGCTCGGCTCTCCTCGCTCAGTGCGCGTGCTCTCCCCGGTAGAACTCGAAGATGAGGCCGCACAGGGCCACCGCTCCCAGGATGGTGCCGATGATGAACAGCCACCAGCCGATCGCCACGCCGGCCGCCATCGAGGCCAGGCACAGCCCGCACCAGAAGGGCCACCAGCTGTACGGCGGGAAGAACCCCAGCTCCCCCGCACCCTCGGCGATCTCGCCGTCCTTGCGGTCCTCCGGGCGACCACCGGACTCGGTGATCTTGCGCGCGTGGAAGCCGAGGTAGAAGGCCACCAACGTGGTCAGCAGGAAGGTCATCACCAGGGCGCTGGTGCCGGTCCAGTCGGCGTTCTCGCCCGTCCAGCCGCTGGTGGAGGTGGAGAACCAGTACACCGGCGTCACGACGAACAGGAAGATGCTGCATCCACCGAAGATCCAGGTCTCCATCTTCATCGCGGGCTGCCCCCTTCGTCGAGCTGGCTCTTGCGGCCGTCCATGTCAGGTGCGTCGGAGAAGCCGTCGTCGTCACCGAGCGAGTCGTTGTCGGCGTACTCCAGGGCCGCGATCTCCGGGTGGTGCAGGTCGAAGGCGGGCGACTCGGAGCGGATGCGCGGGATGGTGACGAAGTTGTGCCGCGGTGCCGGACATGCCGTGGCCCACTCCAGCGAGCGACCCCAGCCCCAGGGGTCGTCGACGCCGACCAGAGGTCCGCGACTGGACTTGTAGACGTTGAAGAGGAACGGCAGCGTCGAGAAGGCGAGCAGGAACGCTCCCACCGTGGAGATCTGGTTCAGCGTGGTGAAGCCGTCGGAGGCCGAGTAGTCGGCGTAACGACGTGGCATGCCCTCCACACCGAGCCAGTGCTGGACCAGGAAGGTGGTGTGGAAGCCGATGAACAGCAGCCAGAAGTGGATCTTGCCGAGCCGCTCGTCGAGCATCCTGCCGGTCATCTTGGGCCACCAGAAGTAGAACCCCGCGAACATCGCGAAGACCACGGTGCCGAAGACGACGTAGTGGAAGTGGGCCACCACGAAGTAGGAGTCGGAGATGTGGAAGTCCAGCGGCGGCGAGGCCAGGATCACGCCGGTGAGCCCGCCGAAGAGGAAGGTGATCAGGAAGCCGAGCGACCAGAGCATGGGCGTGTCGAAGGTGATCGACCCGCCCCAGAGCGTGCCTATCCAGTTGAAGAACTTCACGCCGGTCGGTACGGCGATCAGGAAGGTCATCCCGGAGAAGAACGCCAGGTCGACGGCTCCGGTGACGAACATGTGGTGCGCCCACACCGCGACCGAGAGGAACGCGATGCCCAGCGTCGCGCCGACCAGGCCGACGTAGCCGAAGATCGGCTTGCGGCTGAAGACCGGGAGGATCTCGGTGATGATGCCGAAGAACGGCAACGCGATGATGTAGACCTCGGGGTGGCCGAAGAACCAGAACAGGTGCTGCCACAGGATCGCGCCGCCGTGGTCGGCGTCGAAGACGTGGGCCCCGAACTTGCGGTCGGCCTCGAGGCAGAGCAGCGCGGCGGCGAAGATCGGGAACGCGATCAGCACCAGCAGGCTGGTCACCATGGTGTTCCAGGTGAAGATCGGCATCCGGAACATGGTCATGCCCGGCGCCCGCATGCAGATGATCGTGGTGACGAAGTTGACCGCGCCGAGGATGGTGCCGAGGCCGGCCAGCCACAGGCCCATCACCCACAGGTCGCCGCCGATGCCGGGGCTGCGGGTGATCGAGGAGAGCGGCGTGTAGGCGGTCCAGCCGAAGTCCGCAGCGCCCTCGGGCGAGAGGAAGCCGGAGGCCGCGATCAGCCCGCCGAAGAGGAAGAACCAGTAGCTCAGCATGTTCAGCCGCGGGAAGGCGACGTCGGGAGAGCCGATCTGGAGAGGCATCAGCACGTTGCCGAAGCCGAAGAAGAGCGGCGTGGCGAACAGCAGCAGCATGATCGTGCCGTGCATCGTGAACAGCTGGTTGTAGAGCTCGTCGTTGACGATCTGCTGGCCCGGGAAGGCCAGCTCGGAACGGATCACCAGCGCCATCAGGCCGCCGACCAGGAACCAGCAGAACGCGGTCGTCAGGTACAGCTTCCCGATCACCTTGTGGTCGGTGGTGGTGATCACCCGCACGATGTTCTGCCCGAGCGTGCGCTTCGGGGTCAGCACCTGGGTGCCGGTCGGGCGGTCGGAGATGGCGGTCATGATGCCTACCCTTGCTTCGAGGTGACGGCGAGGCCCGGGATCCGCTGGACGTCACCACTGCCCAGGGCCGGACCGGTGTTGCCCTCATCGGCCAGTTGTTGCAGGTGAGCGTCGTAGGCGGCCTGGTCGACCACCTTCACGTTGAACAGCATCCGCGAGTGGTAGACGCCGCACAGCTCCGCGCAGCGGCCATCGAAGGTGCCGGACCGGGTGGGGGTGATCGAGAAGCTGTTGTGCCTGCCCGGGACGTCGTCCATCTTGTAGAGGAACGAGGGCACCCAGAACGAGTGGATGACGTCGGGCGAGTGCAGGTAGATCTCCACCGACTTGTCCTTGACCAGCCACAAGGTGGGGCGCTGGTCGGTGGTCCCGCCCTCGTAGACCGTCTTGCCGCCGACCGCCTGGTACTTGTTGGTCTTCTTGTCGTAGCCGAGGTTGTAGTTGAACGTCCACGACCACTGCTGACCCACGACCGTGATGGTCTCGTCGGGATGGGCCGCGTCGTGCTGGACGAGCGACTGCTCCTTGACGGTGAAGAAGAAGAAGACCACGACCATCATCACCGGGGCGATCGTGTAGAAGATCTCGATCGGCAGGTTGTAGCGCGTCTGCACCGGCACGTCGCGCACGTCGCGGCGGCGGTACTTCACGGCGGCGTAGAGGATCAGGCCCCAGACGATGACCCCGGTGATCATCGCGGCCAGCCACGACCACCGCCACATGTTGTAGACGTGGTCGGCCTCGCGGGTGGAGGGGAACGGCAGCGCGAGTCGCCTGACCTGGGCTCGTTCGTCGCCGGAGCAGCCAGTCAGGGCGAGCACCAGGAAGACCGTCAGGCCGCCACCCACGAGACGGCGGTAGCGCTTGCGGAGCTGCAGACCCACGGACAAGCCCTTTCGTTTGTCTTTCACGACGTCCCGCGTGGACCACTGGGCACAACAGGTGACTCGAGAAACCCTACTACCCGGAGAGCCCGGGTCGGCGGCGGGTCGCCGGTGGTTTCGCCAGCGTTGACAGGGCCTTTCCCCGGCTGCCGCTGTCAGGCTAGGAGGTCCGCAGCGCCGGCTGGGCCAGCACGTGCGGAGCGATCTCGGTGGTGGCCTCCTCGCCGTAGGCGACGGTGAGGCGGTCGAGGAACTCTCCAGGCGTGAACGAGTACTCCTGGGTGCCGACCTGCTCGACGACGTACGCCGCGAGCACGCACCCGACCTGGGCAGCACGCTCGTGGGAGAGGCCCCACTCCAGCGCGGCGAGGAAACCGGACCGGAAGGCGTCGCCCACACCCGTGGGCTCGACCGCGACGACACCGCTCACCGCCGACACCTCGATCGTCGCAGCGTCGCTGCTGAGGATGCGGACGCCGTCGGCGCCGTGGGTGACCACCTGGGTACCCACGCGCTCCAGGATCTCCTGGGCGCTCCACCCGGTCTTGGACTCGATCAGGTGCGACTCGTACTCGTTGCTGAACAGGTACGCCGCCCCGTCGACCAGCTCGCGGATCATCTCGCCCTCGCCGAAGGCCAGCTGCTGGCTCGGATCGGCGATGAACCGGTAGCCGCGCTGACGGCACTCGCGGGTGTGCCGCAGCATGCCCTCGGGGTCGTCGGGCCCGATCAGCACGAAGGTCGGCTCGCCGACCCGGCTGGCGATCGGGGCCAGCTCGATCAACCGCGCCTCCCCCATCGCGCCGGGGTAGAAGCTGGCGAACTGCGCCATGGTCGCGTCCGTCGTGCACACGAACCGTGCGGTGTGCAGGGAGTCGGAGATGTGCACCGAGTCGCAGTCGACGCCGTGCCGCTCCAGCCAGGAGCGATAGTCCGCGAAGTCCTCGCCCGCAGCACCGACCAGGACCGGCCGCAGCCCGAGCTGCCCGAGACCGAAGCAGATGTTGCCTGCGCAGCCGCCCCGGCGGATCTCGAGGTCCTCGACCAGGAAGGAGACCGAGAGCTTGTCGAGCTGCTCGACGACCAGGGAGTCGGCGAACTTGCCACCGAAGGTCATCAGGTGGTCGGTGGCGATGGATCCGGCGATCAACAGGGACATGTCACCTCGTGACGTTACGGCAGGGTGAAATCTCGGGCGGCAGCAGAACACTACCTATCGGTATCTCCCTGACTACCTCCCGGTAGCCCCTACGGTCGGTGCATGAGCTACGAGCGGATTGCCTACGCCGACCAGGACACCACGGTCCAGATGCATGACGACTGCCTCGTCTGCTCCGCCCACATGCGCATCCCGCACCAGGCATTCGCCCCCGACCCCGTCGACCTCTCCCGCGGCGAGAGCGGCACCTCCTCGGTGCCGAAGCAGCACCAGGAGATCGAGGTCAGCGAGGCCGCGGCGCACCTGGCCTCGCGTCTGCACCTCCACCTCGACTGACCCGAGCGCGCAGAAGGGGCGGCACCGGATCGGTGCCGCCCCTTCTGCGTTCAGATCAGTGGAAGCTGTCCCCGCACGCGCACGAGCCCGTGGCGTTGGGGTTGTCGATCGTGAAGCCCTGCTTCTCGATCGAGTCGACGAAGTCGATGGTGGCCCCGTTGAGGTAGGGCACGCTCATCCGGTCGACGACCACGACCATGCCGTCGTAGTCGATGGTGACGTCGCCGTCGAGGTTCCGCTCGTCGAAGAAGAGCTGGTAGCGAAGTCCGGAGCAACCGCCCGGCTGGACGGCGATGCGCAGCTGCAGGTCGTCACGACCCTCCTGCGCCAACAGGCTCCTGACCTTGTCGACCGCGGTGTCGGTGACGTTGATGCTGTCGGTGCGCGTTTCCGGAGCGGCGTGGGCCTGCTCGGTCATGAGTTGTCTCCAGTGGGGTCGGGAGCTGTTCTACCGCCTCAATGGTCGCACATCCGGGGTTATTCCCCGGCATCCCCGGAAGGAGCAGGTCCCGGGTCCGACTCAGTGCGACCAGGTCCGCGCGGTCCGCTCGGCCAGGGCCGAGAGAGCCTCGGCCGGGGCCTGCATCGACCGGTCCTCGCCGACCAGGTCGACCGTGGAGTACGCCGACTCCACGCCGAGCGTCCTCATCTCCCGCGATCCGATCAGCACCTGCCCGGCGAGCGCGATGCACGGCACGAGGTGCTCGGTCGCGATCTGCGCCACGCCGTAGGGCACCTTGCCCGAGCGGGAGGAGAAGTCGAAGGCGCCCTCGCCGGTGACGACGAGGTCGGCGCCCGCGATGGCGCCGTGGAGTCCGACCCCGTCGGCCACCAGCTCGACCCCAGGCTCGCGCGTCGCGCCCAGGAGCATCAGCCCGAAGCCGAGCCCGCCTGCGGCTCCGGCCCCCTTGGCACCGGCCAGCTTCCGATCGGTGGCCTCGGCCAGCTCCTGCAACCAGCCGTCGACGGTGACCAACCGCTCCTCGGGGAGCCCCTTCTGCGGCCCGTAGATCTTGGTGGCGCCGTTGATCCCGAGCAGCGGATTGTCGACGTCGCTGGCCATCACGAGCTCCACCCCGGCGACGCGCTCGCGAGGGACGCGCAGGTCGACACCGGCGACGCCGGCGAGCTCCGCGGGGCCGGCATCCAGCACACCCGGCGCCGCCGTCGCACCCAACGCACTCAGCAATCCGGCGCCGCCGTCGTTGGTGGCCGAACCGCCCAGGCCGACGACGACGCGGCGCACGCCCAGGTCCAGGGCCGCCGCGACCAGCAACCCCACCCCGCGGCTGCTGCCCTGCTCGGGGCGACGCTCGGGCTCGGGAGTCAGGGAGAGGCCGACTGCCATCGCGCTCTCGACGTACGCCGTGTCGCCGTGCTGGAGCACCATCGCCGGGACCTCGTTCCCGTACGGGTCCGGCACCGTGACCGCGTGCAACCTGCCCGAGGTGGCCGTGTGCAGGACGTCGACGAACCCGGGACCGCCGTCGCTCATCGGCACCAGGACGAGCTCGTCGTCCGGGGCCCGCCGTCGCCAGCCCTCGGCCATCGCGGCGGCCGCCTCGACGGCGCTCAGGGTCCCGGCGAACTTGTCGGGCGCGAACACCACACGCATGGGGCCATCTTGCCCGGGCCCGGATCCATGACTCCCACAGCCGTCGGGTTAGCGTCGGGGCCGTGCCCGACGTGGTGATCCGGCCGATGCGCCTCGAGGACGTCCCCCTGGCCGAGGAGCTCTCCCTCGGTGCCTACACCGAGGCCGAGCGCTACGAGCCCAGCGCGGACCACGCCACGTCCCCGCGCCACACGCCCGCCCGCGCCGGGCAGTGGATCATGCGCACCTCGCACGTCCTCGGCACCGACCCCGGCGGATGCTGGGTGGCCGAACGCGGCGGCGTGCTCGCGGGATTCGCGGTGTCGATGCGCCGCGACCTGCTCTGGATCCTCGGGTCGTACGCCGTGCGGACCGACGTGCAGGGCCAGGGCATCGGACGGCCGCTCCTCGAGGCGGCGCTGTCGTACTCCCGCGGCTGCCTGCGCGGCATGCTCGCGTCGAGCTCGGACCCCAGGGCCTTTCGCCGCTACCGCCAGGCCGGTTTCACCCTGCACCCGCAGGTGCACCTGGCCGGCGTCCCTGACCGCAGCACCATCCCGGTGATCGAGCACGTCCGCGACGGCTCGCCCGGCGACGTCGACCTGATGGACTCCCTGGACCGGCAACGACGCGACGCGGCCCACGGCCCCGACCACGAGGTGCTCACCTCGTTGCACCGGCTCCTGGTCATCGATCACCGCACCGGCTCGGGCTACGTGTACCTGCGCGACTCCGGCTCGCCCGCGCTCCTGGCCGCGTCGAACCGGCGGACCGCGGCGCGGCTGTTGTGGGCCGCCATCGCCTCGGCGCCGGCAGGGCAGCCGGTCGAGGTGCCACACGTGACCACCGCGAACGAGTGGGCCGTCGACGTCGGCCTGGAGGCGCGCCTGGCGGCCTCGACCCGCGGCTACCTCGCGCTGCGCGGCATGCGGCCACCGATGCCGTACCTGCACCACGGCTCGCTGCTCTGAGCTGGCCTCAGCGGTCGCCCTCGTCCGGGAGCTCGAACCAGAACTCGGCGCCACCCTCGGCCGACTCGGTCACACCGATGTCACCACCGTGCGCCTGGGCGATCCGGCGGCAGGTGGCCAGGCCGATGCCGAGGCCCTCCACGTCGCCGGTGCCGGCCTCGCTGCCGCGCACCATGATCCCGAAGATCGACGCCCGCTCGCTGGGCGGAACCCCCGGGCCGTTGTCACCGACGCTGATCCGCACCCGGCCCCCGCTGCGCTCGCCCGACACGCGGATGCGCGTGTCGGAGGTACCGCCGGCGTACTTGAACGCGTTGGCGAGGAGATTCTGCAGGAGTGCGCGCAGCTGCACCTCGTCACCCCAGAGGGCGGGCAGCTCACCCACCTCGACGTGCGCCTCCCCGGCTGCTGCGCCCAGGTCGACCAGGACGTCCTTGACGGCGCCGTCCATGTCCACGCGGGTCGCGGAGATCCGGCCTCCCAGCGCCGCGAACTCCATCAGCCCGCTGACCATGGCCTCCATCCGCTCCGAGGCGGTGATCGCCCGGCGGAGGAGCTCGACGCGGTGCGGGGCCGCGGGGACCCTGCTCTCGCGCAGGTCGTCGTCGATCAGCTGCAGCGCCATCAGGACGGCGCTCAACGGACCCAAGATGTCGTGGCTGACCTGGCCCGCGAACGCGGCCAGGTGCTCGTTCGAGCGGCGCAGCTCGCGACTGCCGTCCGTGAGCT
This sequence comes from uncultured Actinomycetota bacterium, assembly GCA_963794435.1. Taxonomy (GTDB): domain Bacteria; phylum Actinomycetota; class Actinomycetes; order Propionibacteriales; family Nocardioidaceae; genus Marmoricola. Next base: position 71,631 of record CAWCDX010000021.1, on the reverse strand, counting down.
CGACGAGCGTGCTCCGCATGGCGTCCTGGTGCTCGCGCACGTCGAGGAGGTCGACGACGGCCTGGGACAGCTCCTGGAGGACCGCGAACGTGGACTCGTCGACCACGCCCGGCCGAGCGTCGTACACGCACAGGGTGCCGACCGGGATGCCCGAGGCCGTCACGAGCTGGCTGGCGGCGTACGACGCCACCTGCCCGCTGAGCGTGGCCTCGTGCGTGGCGAACCGGGGGTCGAGCCGCGCGTCGGGCACCACGTGGTGCCGTTGCGGCTCTCGCACGATCGTGGCGCAGAACGACTCAGCCGCCGGGATCGAGGTCCTCGAGCCGAAGGCGCTCGCGACGGTGTGCTGCATGTCCGCGGTGATGACGTTGACCTCGGCGGATGCCGCACCCGTCAGCCGGGCCGCGAGCACGACCAACCGCTGGACCACGTCGGGAACGTCCACGTCCAGCAGGCCGAGCGCGCGCACCTCGGCGTCGCGCTGGAGGTCCGCGGCGTTCATATCGGACAATTTACGTGCCTGCGGGCTCGTATGTCGCTCTTTCGCGGAACCGGCCGGACCTCCGGCACTACTCCTGGATGCCCCACAGCGGCAGCCAGCGGGAGGTGTCCGCCTCGATCGGGAGGTCGGCACCGACGCTGTCGCGCACCTGCCGTTCCCGCAGGTCGTCACGGGTGGAGGGGCCGGTAGGGCAGAACGGGTAGAAGGTGCCGCGCTTGTACAGGTAGACGACGTACGCCGGCTTCTGGTCCGCGCCGGCGAAGGAGACCACCGAGCACAGCAGGTTGGGGCCGAAGCCCTGGTCCTCCAGCGCAGTGTTCACCGCGTGCAGGTCGGTGACCAGGGCGGCCATGTCGGGCGGAGAGGTGTGCACGGTCAGCCAGGTGAAGCCGAACCCGTCGACATGGCTCTGGGCCGCCGGTCCCCCGTCGAAGTCGATCAGCGCGGACGCCTCCTGCTGGGAGGTCAGCGAGGCCTGGCCCTCGGCGGCCCGGAAGCACACCGACCCGGTGCCCGTGGCCAGCAGCCCCAGGGACGCCTCGAGCGTCATCGCCGCGGACGGCAGCGAGAACAACGCGTCGAGCTTGGCTGCCTTCGGCCGGGTCTGCCCGCGCACCACGTCCCAGAAACCCACGGGCGCCCCGTCAGAACGGGCGACCGAGGCTGGTGGCGATCTTGGCCAGCTGGTCGAGCCGTTGCTCCAGGGGCGGGTGGGTGGAGGTGAGCGTGCCCAGCGAGAGCCCGCGGATGGCCGGGGCGATGAAGAAGGCGTTCATCGGCGCGGCGGCACGCAGGTCGCGCTCGGGCACGGCGTTCATCTCGCCGCTGATCTTGCGCAACGCCGAGGCGAGCGCCGAGGGACGCTGGGTGAGGTAGGCGCCCGAACGGTCGGCCGAGAGCTCCCGGTAGCGCGAGAGCAGGCGGAGCAGCAGGAAGCTGATGGCGTAGACGACCAGGCTGATGATCAGCACCGCGAAGAAGCCGATGGCCCCACCGTTGTCGTTGTTGCTGCGGCGGCCCCAGCCGAGCGCGCCGAACTGCGCCCCGCGGGTGACCATGCCGGCCACGATGCCCGCCGAGGCGGCGACCGTCATCACCAGCACGTCGCGGTGGGCGACGTGGGACAGCTCGTGGGCCAGCACTCCCTCGAGCTCCTCGGCATCCAGGGTCTGCAGGATGCCGGTGGTCACGCAGACCACCGCCCGCTGCGGGGAGCGGCCGGTGGCGAAGGCGTTGGGCAGCCGGGTGTCGGCGATCGCGACCCGCGGCTTGGGCATGTCGGCGAGCGAGCAGAGCCGGTCGATCATCCCGTGCAGCTCGGGGGCCTGCTCCGGGGTGACCTCACGGGCCCCCATGGCGCGCATGGCGGCCGTGTCGGAGAACCACCACTGGAAGAAGGCGATGCCGATGCCGGCCACACCGATCAGCAGCGACAGCCCGGGGCTGTTGACGACGTACATCAGGCCGACCACCACGGCGACGAAGAGCCCACCGAGGAGGAACAGCACGGTCGTCATCCGGACGGTCAGTCCGGTGTCGGGCAGGAAGCGGGTGCGGGCCATGTCTGGTGAACGTACAGGGGGGTCTGGGAGTTTCAGCCGGGGATGAGGCCGTCGTCGTTGAGCAGGTCCCGTACGTCGTCGATGGTGGCGTCGGCGGGCGGCAGGATCAGGTCGGAGTCCTCGAGGGAGTCGTCGGCGATCGGCGTGCCGACGCTGCGCACGCCGTCGAGCAGAGAGCCGAGGGCCGCCCCGAAGGCGTCCTGGTCACCGGCGTTGACGGCGTCCTCGACGGCACCGTCGAGTGCGTTGAGAGCGTCGAGCTGGTCCTCGGGGACCTCGAGCTGTCCCTCACCCAGGATGCGGACGATCACGGTCAGCTCTCCTTCTCGACGGTCTGGCCCTCCGTCTTGGCCACGCTCTCGGCGGCCGCCTGGGTCGGGTCCTGGGCGGGGGCCTCGGTCGCGGTCTCGGGGGCGCTGATGGCCTGCGGCGTGCTGCCCTTGAGCGCGGCGAGCTCGGCCTCGACATCGGACTGCGAGCTCATCGCCTCCAGCTCGCGACTGATGTCGTCGCCACCGCTGGTCGCGCTGGCGTCCTCGAGGGCGCCTGAGGCGATGAGCTCGTCGACAGCCCCGGCACGCGCCTGCATCTGCAGCGTCTTGTCCTCGGCGCGCTGGATCGCCATCCCGACATCGCCCATCTCCTCGGAGATGCCGGAGAAGGCCTCGTTGATGCGCGTCTGCGCCTCCGCGGCGGTGTAGGTCGCCTTGATCGTCTCCTTGCGGGTGCGGAAGGACTCGACCTTGGCCTGCAGCCGCTGCGAGGCGAGGGTGAGCTTCTCCTCCTCGCCCTGGAGCTGGGCGTGCTGGGTCTGGAGGTCGGTGAGCTGTTGGGTCAGCGCAGACTTGCGGGTGAGGGCCTCGCGGGCGAGGTCCTCGCGGTTCATCGACAGCGCCTGCTGGGCCTGCTGCGTCAGCTTGTCGGACTGCGCCTGCAGCTGGTTCATCTGCAGCTCCACCCGCTTACGGCTGGTGGCGACGTCGGCGACGCCGCGGCGTACCTTGGTGAGCATCTCCAGCTGGCGCTGGTAGCTGTAGTCCAAGGTCTGGCGGGGGTCCTCGGCCTTGTCCAGCGCGCTGTTCGCCTTGGCCCGGAAGATCGTGCTGATCCTTTTCATCATGCTCATGGGCCTCAACCTACCCGGCAGCGCCCACCAGTCGAAGAGTCTCGCGGGGTCCCGCTCGCGCGACGACAGGTAGGCTGACGGACCCGTCCATGGGCCGCCGCTCGTCGCCCACCCGCTCACCGTCGAGGGATCTCACGTGTTCCGCCGCACCGACAAGTCCGAAGCCCCGGCCCCGGTCACCACCGAGAAGGGTCCCGGCGCCAAGGGACGGCCCACGCCGACCCGCAAGGAAGCCGAGGCCGCCTCCCGGGCGCGCGCCAAGGCCACCATGGACAAGAAGGCCGCCCAGAAGCTGCTCCGCGAGCGCCGGACGGAGGAGAACGCGAAGATGCGCCAGGGCATGAAGACCGGCGACGAGCGCTACCTGCCGCAGCGCGACAAGGGCCCGGTCAAGCGGTTCATCCGCGACTTCGTCGACGCGCGGCTCACCGTGGTGGAGTTCCTGCTGCCCCTGCTCCTCGCGATCTGGGTGATGCAGGCCTTCGGTGGCTCCTCGCTCGTGAAGTTCTCCAGCGCGCTGTGGACCACGACGATCCTGGTGCTCGCCGTCGACACGGTCTGGCTGATGATCAGGCTCCGCCGCGCGATCCGCAAGGACTTCCCCGACGAGAGCCTGCGCGGGACGACGTCCTACACCTTGATGCGGGTGATCCAGGTGCGCCCGCTGCGCCAGCCGAAGCCGCGCGTGCGGATCGGCGGCAAGCCGAAGTAGCGCTGGGGTCCCCGAGGAAGGGTCAGCCGGCTTCGAGCGACATCGGGCCGTAGACCTCGCGGTCGCCCTCGAAGAGCGTCACGGCCGCGACCCCGTCGTCGGCGAGCTCGGGGTAGCACTCCCCCACCCAGCTCTCGGCGTCGCTGCGGGTCGGGAACTCGGTGCGCTCCCGGTCGAGCACCTTCCCGTCGGCGTCGAGCAGCTGCCACCACCAGGGGACGGTGTCGCCGCGGCGGAAGGCGGGGGTTCCCTGCCGGTCCGGGCCGGGTTCGGGACTGCTGGTCACGAGGCACCTCTCACGTCGGTCTGCACGAACGGTGGCCGGGTCACGACGAAGACCTCGCCGCGGCCGCGGATGTCGACGGTGACCTCCGCGCCCTCCTCGACCTGGGAGCCGATCAGCGCCAGGGCCACCCCCTGGCGCAGTGTCGGGGAGAACGTCCCGGAGGTGACGTGACCGATGGGCACGTCCGGGCCGAGACGGACCGTCATGCCCGGGCGGGCGATCCCGCGGCCCTGAGCCACCAGCCCGCGCAGGGTGGTCTGCGTGCCGGCCTCCTTCTGGGCCACCAGGGCCTCCCGGCCCCAGAACGCCGGCTTCTTCCAGCCGACGGCCCAGCCGAGGCGGGCCTGCACCGGGGTCACCTCGAGGCCGATGTCCTGGCCGTGCAGCGGGTAGCCCATCTCGGTGCGCAGGGTGTCGCGGGCGCCGAGCCCGCAGGCGGTGATGCCGCTCGGCTCTCCCGCCTCCATGAGGGCGTCCCACAGGGCCGGGGCACCGTCGTTCGGCACGACCAGCTCGTAGCCGCGTTCCCCGGTGTAGCCGGTGCGGCAGACCACGACCTCGTGCCCGTCGTACGCCGCGACCTCGAAGGCCATGTAGTCGTGGCCGACCGGCAGGTCGAGGGCAGCGAGCACGCCGTCGCACGCAGGGCCCTGGACCGCCAGCACCGCATGCGTGTGGTGCTGGTCCTCGATCGAGAGCCGGTCCTCGATCGCCTCCGCGAGCCGCTGCCGTACGTCGTCGCTGTTGGCGGCGTTGGGCACCAGCAGCACGTGGTCGTCGGCGTGGCGGTAGGCGATCAGGTCGTCGACGATGCCGCCGGAGTCCGCGTCGCAGGCCAGGGTGTACTGCGCCTGACCAGCGCCGATACGGTCGAGGTCGTTGCTCAGGCAGGCGTTCAGCGCCGCGACGGCACCGTCGCCGCGGACCACGAGCTTGCCGAGGTGGCTGACGTCGAAGACCCCCACCGCGTCCCGCACCGCGGCGTGCTCCTTGAGCACACCGGTGTCCTTGTACTCCAGCGGCATCTCCCAGCCACCGAACTCCGCGAACTTCGCACCCAGGGCGACGTGCCGGTCGTGCAGAGGCGAGCGCGCCAGCGAGGAGTCGTCGGACATGGGAGGCAACGTAGCGCGACCCCCGGGACTTGCCCATCTAGGGTGAACCCTCGTGACGTCGTACACGCTGCGCAAGGGCAGTCCAGCCAAGACCCGCACGGACCTCGTGGTGATCGGGGTGGCGCGCACCGGCAAGGGCGCCCTCGTGGCCTGCCCCGGGGCGGAGGACGTGGCCGAGGCGTACGGACGCAAGTTCGCGCCGTTGCTCAGCTCGATGGGCTTCAAGGCCGACGACGGCGAGGTGCTGCGCCTCCCCGCGGGCGAGGCGATCCGCGCGAGCCAGCTGCTCGTGATCGGGCTCGGTCCCCGCGACTCCCTGACCCTCGACAAGGTGCGGCGCGCGGCCGGCGTCGCCGCCCGCAACCTGCGCAACGCCGCCTCCGTGGCGCTGGCTCTGCCGGCCGTCGACGCCGCGCACGTCGGGGCCCTGGCCGAGGGGTTCTTGTCGGGTCTCTACACCTTCACCACCTACAAGTCCGGGCGCGACGAGAGCGCGGTCGCCGACGTGTCGATCCTCAGCGACGCCGCCCGGAGGCAGGACGCGATCGCCGCCCTCGCAGACGCCCGCGCCGTGGGTGAGCTCGTCCGGGTGACCCGCGACTGGGTGAACACCCCGCCCAACGACCTGCCCCCCGCGGCGTTCGCCGAGGCGGCCCGCGAGCTCGCCCACGAACGCAGGCCGCGACGTGGCCACCCGGCGGGTGTCGAGGTCGAGGTGCTCGGGCCGGAGGAGCTCGAGGAGCTCGGCTGCGGCGGCATCCTCGGCGTCGGGCAGGGCTCGCACCACGAACCGCGGCTGGTGAAGCTCACCTGGACTCCCGAGGAGTCACACGCCCACCTCGCGCTGGTCGGCAAGGGCGTCACCTACGACTCCGGCGGGCTCAACATCAAGTCGGGCAGCGCGATGGCCTACATGAAGTTCGACATGGGCGGAGCCGCCGCCGTCATCGCCGCCACCCTCGCGATCGCCGACCTGGGCCTCCCGGTCCGCGTCACGACGTACGCCCCGATGGTGGAGAACATGCCCTCGGGCCGGGCCATGCGACCCGGCGACGTGCTCACCATGCGCTCCGGGAAGACCGTCGAGATCACCAACACCGACGCCGAGGGGCGGCTGATCCTCGCCGACGGCCTCTCGCTCGCGGTCGAGGACGACCCCGACCTGATCATCGACGTGGCCACCCTCACCGGTGGCTGCGTGGCAGCGCTCGGCGAACGGGTCGCCGGGGTCTTCGGCGACGACGCCACGGTCGACTCGGTCATCGCGGCGGCGCGCGCGAGCGGCGAGCTCCTCTGGCGGCTGCCGATCCCGGAGCAGATCCGCGAGGACGTCGTCGACACCAAGATCGCCGACGTGCTGCAGGCCAACTGGGTGCGGTGGGGCTCGGCCCTGTACGCCGCGGCCTTCCTCGAGCAGTTCGTCGACGGCCGGCCCTGGGCCCACCTGGACATCGCGGGCGCCGCCTGGAACAGCGGGGGTCCCTGGGGGCACCTGCCTTCCGGAGCCACCGGGTACGGCGTGACGACCCTGGTCGAGCTGGCGCGCGAGCTGGCAGAGCTGGCAGAGGCTCAGGCCTGACCTTCCTCCTCGGAGAAGGTCGGCCGCATCCTCTGCTTCTGCTGACGGTTCCACTCACGCATCCGCTGGGGCACGCCCACCAGTCCTGCGTCGTACGACGGCACGCCGTTGCGGTTGGCGAACTCGTGCGCCCACTGCACCGAGGGGACGCGGCGCCGGGTCCACTCACCGTCGTGGGCGACGAGGAGCAGGGTCACGTCGGTGACCGTGGTGCGTGGCTCGACGAAGCCCTCCACCCCACGGCGGCTGCTGAGGAACTCGAGCAGGTGCTTCTGGTCGGCGTCGTCGGAGGCGCGGACGACCCCCGGCTTCCCCTCACCGCGATGCCCGCGGCGGAACCGATCGAGCAGACCCATGGGGACATTGTGAAGGATGTGCGCTCGGGGTGGGTGTGGAAGCGCCGGTCGGAACCGGGTGGTTGGATGGTTTCACCGAGAGCGAGGGAGTGGCAGCCGTGCCGGAGGGGCAGCAGAACGCGCAGTTCGACGTCGTCGTGCTCGGCGCCGGGTCAGGCGGCTACGCCTGCGCGCTCCGAGCCGCCCAGCTCGGGCTCAGCGTCGCCCTCGTCGAGAAGGACAAGCTCGGCGGCACCTGCCTGCACGTCGGCTGCATCCCCACCAAGGCGTTGCTGCACGCCGCCGAGATCGCCGATTCGACCCGTGACTCGGAGCGGTTCGGGGTCAGGTCCACGTTCGAGGGCATCGACCTGCCGGCCGTCAACGCCTACCAGCAGGGCGTGGTCTCGCGGCTCTACAAGGGGCTGACCGGACTCATCAAGGGACGCGGCATCACGGTGGTCGAGGGCAGTGGCCGGCTGACCGGCCCCCGCACCGTGACCGTCGACGGCTCGACGTACACCGCGACCAAGGCTGTCGTGCTCGCCAGCGGGTCGTGCTCGCGCAGCCTGCCGGGCCTCGACGTCGACGGTGAGCGCGTGCTGACCTCCGAGCACGCGCTGCGCCTGGAGACCGTGCCCGAGTCGGTGATCGTGCTCGGTGGCGGCGTCATCGGGTGCGAGTTCGCCAGCGTGTGGCGCTCCTTCGGGGCCGAGGTGACCATCCTCGAGGCACTGCCGCACCTGCTCCCGCTCGAGGACGAGCAGTCCTCCAAGGCTCTCGAGCGCGCCTTCCGCAAGCGCAAGATCGCCTTCGCGACCGGCACCCGGTTCGAGTCGGTCAAGGTCAGCGACGACGGCGTGACCGTCACGGTCGAGGGTGGGAAGACCTTCGAGGCCTCCCTGCTGCTGGTGGCGGTCGGGCGCGGACCCGTGACCGACGACCTGGGCTACGACGAGCAGGGCGTCGCCATGGAGCGCGGCTTCGTGCTGACCGACGAGCGCTGCCGCACCAACCTCGACGGGGTCTACGCCGTCGGCGACATCGTGCCCGGCCTGCAGCTCGCCCACCGTGGTTTCCAGCAGGGGATCTTCGTCGCCGAGGAGATCGCCGGCCTCTCCCCCGCCACGATCGACGAGTCCGGGATCCCTCGCGTCACCTACTGCGACCCCGAGGTCGCCTCCGTGGGCCTGACCGAGGCCCAGGCACGCGAGCAGCACGGCGCGGTCGAGTCGTTGACCTACGACCTGGGCGGCAACGGCAAGAGCCAGATCCTGGGTACTCAGGGGTTCGTGAAGCTCGTGCGCGTCAAGGACGGTCCGGTGGTCGGCGTACACCTCGTCGGTGCGCGGGTGGGTGAGCTGATCGGTGAGGCGCAGCTGATCTACAACTGGGAGGCCCTCCCCGAGGACGTCGCGCCGCTCGTGCACGCCCACCCGACGCAGAACGAGGCGCTCGGCGAGGCCCACCTCGCCCTCGCCGGGAAACCGTTGCACGCCCACTCCTGAACCTGCTACGCCTGACCTGCACCGCACCCGAGCCCGACGAACGACCACGACCGAAGGAAACCGATGTCGACACCCGTGAAGCTCCCCGAACTCGGCGAGTCCGTCACCGAGGGAACCATCACCCGCTGGCTGAAGTCGGTGGGTGACACGGTGGAGGTCGACGAGCCGTTGCTCGAGGTGTCCACGGACAAGGTCGACACCGAGATCCCCTCCCCGGTCGCCGGCACGCTGCTGGAGATCAAGGCGGAGGAGGACGAGACGGTCGAGGTCGGCGCCGAGCTGTGCATCGTGGGCGACGAGGGCGAGGGCGGCGGCTCCGACTCCTCCGACGACTCCTCCGAGGAGCCCGAGGAAGAGACCGCGGACGAGCCCGAGGAGTCCGAGGAGTCGGACGATTCCTCGGAGTCGTCCGACGCCGACGAGGAGGCGGACGACGAGCCGGACGAGGAGCCCGAGGAGAAGCCTGCCGCCAAGAAGAGCAGCGGTGGTGGCGGCGGCGGTACGCCGGTGAAGCTGCCCGAGCTGGGCGAGTCGGTCACCGAGGGCACCATCACCCGCTGGCTGAAGTCCGTCGGCGACGAGGTGGAGGTCGACGAGCCGTTGCTCGAGGTGTCCACCGACAAGGTCGACACCGAGATCCCCTCCCCGGTCGCCGGCACGCTCCTGGAGATCAAGGCGGAGGAGGACGAGACCGTCGAGGTCGGCGCCGAGCTCGCGATCATCGGCGACTCCTCGGACGCGCCCGACGACTCCGGCTCGGACGACTCCGGTTCTGACGAGTCCGACGAGTCCGAGGACACCTCGGAGGAGAAGGAGCCCGAGCCGGAACCGGAGCCCGAGGAAGAATCGGAGCCCGAGCCCGAGCCGGAGCCGGAGCCCGAGCCCGAGCCCGAGCCCGAGCCCGAGCCGGAACCCGGCGAAGAAGGAAGAGCCGAAGCAGGAGCCCGCCCGGTCCGGGGGCTCCGAAGGTGGCACCTACGTCACCCCGCTGGTGCGCAAGATGGCTGCCGAGCACGGCGTCGACCTGGCCTCGATCGAGGGCACCGGCGTCGGCGGACGCATCCGCAAACAGGACGTCCTCGCAGCCGCGGAGGCTGCCAAGGCCGGCGGCGCCGGTGAGGCCCCTGCGGCAGCAGAGAAGAAGGACGAGAAGCCGTCCGCGGCCCCGAGCCCGTTGCGTGGCCAGACCGAGAAGATCTCGCGCCTGCGCAAGGTGATCGCGACCCGGATGGTCGAGTCGCTGCAGACCTCGGCCCAGCTGACCCAGGTGGTCGAGGTCGACGTCACCAAGGTGGCCCGGCTGCGCGACAGCATCAAGACCGAGTTCCAGGCACGGGAGGGCGTCAAGCTGACGTACCTGCCCTTCTTCGCCAAGGCCGCGGTCGATGCGCTGAAGGTGCACCCGAAGCTGAACGCCACCTTCGACCTCGACGCCGGTGAGGTGACCTACTACGACCGCGAGAACATCGCGTTCGCGGTCGACACCGAGCGCGGCCTGCTGACCCCGGTGGTCAAGGACGCCGGCGACCTGTCGATCGCCGGGTTGGCGAAGAAGATCGCCGACGTGGCCGAGCGCACCCGCACCAACAAGATCGGGCCTGACGACCTGTCGGGGGGCACGTTCACGATCACCAACCTCGGCAGCGTGGGCGCCCTCTGGGACACCCCGATCATCAACAAGCCGCAGGTGGCGATCCTGGGCCCGGGCACCGTGGTCAAGCGACCGGTCGTCATCGACGACCCCAACCTCGGCGAGACCATCGCCGTGCGCCACATGGTCTACCTCGCCCTCACCTACGACCACCAGCTCGTCGACGGCGCCGACGCCGGCCGCTTCCTGCAAGACGTCAAGCAGCGCCTGGAGCTGGCCCAGTTCGACGTGTAGACAATCGGTTCCCGACGGCCGGTTTCCCATGCGAGGAACCCTTTCTGCCCCTCACCACAGGAAACTTCCTGTGCGATGGGGCAGAAAGGTGTGTGCGGGTCAGTCCAGCCCGAGCACCCAGCGGAAGTACGCCGACGTCTGCTGCGGGCGAGACAAGTCAGCCCAGACCATGCGACCGCAGCCGTAGCCGGTCAGTCGTCGGACGAGATCCTCGCGCCTCTTCTCACGGAACACGACGTCGCCCGGTTCCTCGCCTGGCCGGCGGAACTGCGTGTACTTCACCTTGCCGTCGAACTCACCGAACGCCCGTTGCTCGTGCCAGACGAAGTCGGTGACTGCGACGAGGACACCGTGCTCGTCGTACACCTCGAACTGGAGCTCTGGCACCGGCAGCCCTGTCCTCCGGAACAGGAAGCGTCCTCGGGTCTCCCCGACCGACTCGGCGCGGCCGTCCATCCACCCGAGCATCACGTGGATCTTGCGTGATCCGGACCAGCAGTTCATCTCGCGAAAGCGCCGGTAGAGCCCCGTCGGGTCACACAGCCGCAGGTGCAGCGCGGAGTCGGCCGAGACAATGGCCGACTCGAGCCCGAGAATGGTCCCCGACTCGATGACCGCGCGTTCCGCCACCACGACCGGCAGACCACACACCTCGGTGATGTCCTCGAGGGAGCACGACCCGACATGATGGCGGACGTCAGCTTCCATGCGCCCCGCCCCCTTGTCGAGCCGGGTCACGTGGACACGAGTCAAATCGGCACCCCACACCGCGATGCCGTGCACTAGCAGGGCAGTGGTGTGGCTCAGCACCACCGGGCCAGGGGTCGTGCGGAGGACCGCCCTCGCCAGACACAGGTGCCGCTCCTGCGCGGTGTAGGTCGACCACACGTCGGCAAAGCAGTAGGCACCCTGACGCACGCGGTGAAGGACACCCTGTCGCCGCAAGGTGGCGAGCATCTTGTCGGAGTAGCCACACGCGATGGCTTCTCGCCGGAGAAAGACACCGGACTCGGCGGCGATGATGCGCAGCGGATCTTCCATGCCGGGATCGTCTGCCGTGCCGGGTACGACGAGCGAGCACCCATCGAGGGGCTGTGGATAGCCGCTCGTCGACACACGGCTGTGGACGCTGAACGGCTAACCCAGCACAGGAGACTGCCTCGGAACACAGGAAGTTTCCTGTGCGCGGAGGCGGAAAGCCTTCCTCGCCTGGGAAACCGACCCCCTAGGTCACATGTGGATCATGTGGCCCGCGATGCCTTCGACGGCCTCCTTGACGGCCTCGGAGAGGGTGGGGTGGGCGAAGACGTTGCGGGCGGCCTCGTCGGCGGTGAGGTCCCACTTCTGGGCCAGGGTGAGCACGGGGAGGAGCTCGGTGACGTCGGGGCCGATCATGTGGGCGCCGATGATCTCGTGGTACTTCGCGTCGGCGACGACCTTGACGAAGCCGACCGGCTCGCCGAGCCCCTTGGCCTTGCCGTTGGCCGAGAACGGGAACTTCGCGACCGTGACGTCGTAGCCCCGCTCCTTGGCCTGTTCCTCGCTGTAGCCGAAGGAGGCGATCTGCGGCTGGCAGTACGTCGCCCGCGGGATCATGTCGAAGTCGATCTCGATGGTGTCGTGGTCGGCGATGGTCTCGGCGGTGACGATGCCCATGGCCTCGGCGGTGTGGGCGAGCATCAGCTTGCCGGTCACGTCGCCGATCGCCCAGACGCCGTCGACGTTGGTGCGGCCGCGCTCGTCGATCTTGATCGCACCGCGCTCAGTGGTCTCCACGCCGGTCTTGTCGAGCCCGTAGCCCTCGAGGCGGGGGGCGAAGCCGATCGCCTGCAGGACCTTGTCGGTCTCGAGGACCTCTTCCTTGCCGTCCTTGGAGACAGTGACCTTGACCTTCGACCCGTCGTCCTCGAGCTTCTCGACCTTGGTGCCCAGCAGGACCTTCACCCCGAGGCTCTTGTAGTGCTTGGCCAGCTCCTTGGAGATCTCGGCGTCCTCGGTCGGGACCATCCGGTCGAGGAATTCCACGATCGTGACGTCGACGCCGTAGTTGGCCATCACGTAGGCGAACTCCACCCCGATCGCGCCCGATCCGGCGATCACGATCGAACCGGGCAGCTCGTCGGAGAGGATCTGCTCCTCGTAGGTCACGACGTTCTCCGACAGCTCGGTGCCGGGCACGAGCCGGGTGGTGGCGCCGGTGGCGATGATGACGTTGTCGGCGGTGACGGTGCGCGAGCCGCCGTCCTCGAGCTCGACCTCGATCGTCTTCGCGTCGGAGAAGGTCCCCCAGCCGTGGATCTCCTCGATCTTGTTCTTCTTCATCAGGAAGTGGACGCCCTTGACGATGGAGTCCGAGACCTCGCGGCTGCGCGAGAAGGCCGGCTTGTAGGACATCGTCGCGTCGCCCTCGATGCCGTACTTGTCCTTCTCGTTGTTCAGGATGTGCGCCAGCTCGGCGTTGCGGAGCAGTGCCTTGGAGGGGATGCAGCCCACGTTCAGGCAGACACCACCCCAGTACCGCTTCTCGATCACGCCGACCTTCAGGCCGAGCTGGGCAGCGCGGATCGCGGCGACGTACCCGCCAGGACCGGCGCCGAGGATGACGACATCGAAATCACTCACGGCGCCGAGCCTACCGAGGAGCCGCGGGACCAGCCTGTTCCCCCGTGTCAGGGTGGGGGCATGCGCTTCCTCATCGCGGGCTCCTCGGGCTTCCTCGGCACCTTGCTCCGGGAGGAGCTCGCACGGCAAGGACACTCCGTCACTCCCCTGGTACGCCGACCGCCGGGTGAGCACCCGCCGCTCGGCGAGACGCACGAGGTGCGGTGGGACCCCTACGACTCCCCGCTCGGTCACGAGGTCGTCGACGACCACGACGTGGTGGTGAACCTCGCCGGCAGCTCCACGTTCGGCAACCCACACTCCAAGAAGTGGGCTCGCCAGCTCCGGGAGAGCCGGGTCACCACGACCCGCGTGCTCGCCGAGGCGATCGCCAGGAGCGACACCAAGCCGCGGTTCCTGGCCGGCAACGCGATCGGCTACTACGGCGGCCACGGCAACGAGGTGATCACCGACGACAGCGACTCGCGTGGCAGCTCCCTGATGACCCAGGTGCCGCGCGACTGGCAGTCGGCCGCGGATGCCGCGGAGGATGCGGGCGCACGGGTGACCTACCTGCGCACCAGCCCCGTCTACGACCGGCGCAGCGAGCCCCTCCACCTGCTGCGCCTGCTGTTCAAGGCCGGGCTGGGCGGTCCGCTGGGGGACGGTCGCCAGTACGTGCCGATGATCAGTGCACGCGACTGGGTCGACGGGGTCATCCACCTCGCGTCCAGCGACCTCGACGGACCGGTGATCCTCAGCTGCGAGGAGGCGCCGACCAACAGCGAGTTCACCCGCGAGCTCGCGGCCCAGGTGCATCGCCCGGCGTTCTTCAAGGTGCCCGCCGCGGTGATCCGGCCCGCTGCCGGGCGGTTGGCCAACGAGCTGCTCGCCTCCTACCGGCTGGCACCGGCCAAGCTGCTGGCCAGCGGCTTCACCTTCCGCGACCCCGACGTCCGTGCCGTGCTCACCGAGGGCCTGTCGCCGTCACGCTGACCACCCGCCAGGCGTCGCCGACCCGGCGGAACTCGATCACGCGTGCGGCTGGTGGGGTGGTTCCCAGCGGGCGGTCGTCGATCACTCCACCGGCGACCCGGTCCACGATGCGGATCCGCAGCATCCGTGACGACGACGCCAAGGTCCTGAGCTCGAACACCTGGGTCACGATGCGGCGTACGACGAGCCCCCGGGCGTCGTAGGCCCGGAGCAGCTCGACGTCGTGCCGTCCCGCCGAGGAACCCGGCACGTAGAGCGAGCGCAGCGCGTGCTCGTCCGAGCTCGCCCATGCCGCCTGCCGCCGGGCGTCCCACTCGTGCAGGACATCCGCGGGCTGGGTGAGCAGTGAAGCGGTGACCATCAACGCGGCGAGCACGTGCATGGATCCACCCTGCCCCGCGTCGAGGGCCGCGAACGGGTTGTCCACAGGCGAGTAATCTCGTCGCGTGATCTTCGAGGAGCTGACCGACGGGCCGGTCGACTACGTCGAGGCCTGGGAGCACCAGCGCGAGGTGCACGCGGCCGTCGTCGCCGGAGGACCGGGGACGGTGCTGCTGCTCGAGCACTCCCCCGTCTACACCGCCGGCAAGCGCACCGAGCCCCACGAGCGACCGGCCGACGGCACCCCGGTGATCGAGGTCGACCGCGGCGGCAAGATCACCTTCCACGGCCCCGGCCAGCTGGTCGGCTACCCGATCGTCCGACTGCCCGACCACGTGCTCGTCGTGGACTACGTGCGCCGCCTCGAGGAGGCCCTGATCGGGGTGTGCAGCGACCTCGGGGTGGTCACCGCACGGGTGCCGGGTCGCAGCGGGGTCTGGCTGCGGGCCGGAGGCGGCCGCCCCGAGCGCAAGATCGCGGCTCTCGGCATCCGCGTCAGCCGTGGCGTCACGATGCACGGCTTCGCGCTCAACTGCGACGTGGACCTGTCCTGGTACGACCGGTTCGTCCCGTGCGGGATCGCCGACGCCGGCGTGACCTCGCTGAGCGAGGAGCTGGGCCGCCACGTCACGGTCGCCGAGGTCCTCCCCCTGGTGGAGCAGCGACTCTCCGAGCTGCTCGCCTGGGCGCCGTACGACGCCACCCCGGACTACGCGCCACGCCCCGAACCGGGCCGCCGCCCGCGCTCGAACGACGTGTCCGAGGACACGTCGGCCGGGCCGCGTGTCCCGGTGCTCAATCCCCTGTCCTGACCCCCCGCTGCGTCATGGTGGCGGTGTGTCCCCCGCCCCGACGACCCCGCCCTCAGGCGACCTTGTCATCGAGACCTCTGGCCTCCGCAAGGTCTACCGGTCGGGTGGGCGGCGGATCGTGGCGGTCGACGGGCTGGACCTCGCCGTCGCGGCAGGCGGGGTCCACGGGTTCCTCGGGCCCAACGGCTCCGGCAAGACCTCGACGATCCGGATGTTGCTCGGCCTGGCCCGCCCGACCAAGGGCGAGATGCGCCTGTTCGGCACCCCGGTCCCGGACCAGCTGCCGGAGGTGATCAACCGCGTCGGCGCGGTCGTGGAGCACCCGCGGTTCGTGCCGACCTTCTCGGCTCGCAAGAACCTCGCCCTGCTCGGCGGCACGATCGGCGTACCCCGCAAGACGGTCGAGACCGTCCTCGGTCGGGTGGGCCTCGGCGACCGCGCCCGCGACCCCTACCGGTCCTACTCGCTGGGCATGAAGCAGCGCCTGGCCATCGCCGCCGCGCTGCTCAAGGAACCCGACCTGCTCCTCCTCGACGAGCCCACGAACGGGCTCGACCCCGCCGGCATCCGCGGCATCCGCGACCTGGTGCGCGACCTCGGCGAGTCCGGGGTCACCGTGCTGCTGAGCTCGCACAACCTGGCCGAGGTGCAGCAGGTCTGCCACTCGGTCTCCATCGTCGGAGAGGGCAAGCTGCTGGCCTCCGGACGCGTCGAGGACCTGCTGGGCGAGGGCATCGCCACGCGGGCCCGCCTGCGGGTCGCCGACCTCGCGCAGGCCACGCAGGTGCTCACCTCGGCCGGGTACGACGTGATCCGCAAGGACGACGACCTCGTGGTGGAGGGTCACGAGCGCCCGGAGCAGCTCACCAGGCTCCTGGCCGAGCACGGCCTCTACGTCGCCAAGATCGTCACCCGACGGCCGACGCTGGAGTCGTTCTTCCTCCGGCTGACCGGTCAGCGCGACGAGCATCTCGAGACCGAGCCCGAGGAGGCGTCGTGATGCGCCTCGTCCGCGTGGAGCTCACCCGCTTCCGATCCCGGCGTGCGGTGGTCCTGCTGGCGCTGGCCGGTGTGCTCGTGGCCGTGGTGCTGGCCGTCGTCACCGCCTACCAGACCCGCCCGCTGACCGCGGCCGACCGCGCCGACGCGGCCGCGCAGGCTGATCTCGCCGGCAACGACTCCGTGCTCCAGAGCGACGTCGCCGACTGCGTCAAGGACCCCGAGGCCTACCTCGGCGACAAGGCGACGGCGACCGAGTGCCGCCAGGCGCTCGTCCCCGCCGTGACGCACTACTACCCCCGCCACGCGCTCGACCTCGGCTCGGTCCTGGACCATCGTGGGCTGACTCGGGCCACCGGATTCGGGCTGGCCCTGATCCTGGCCGGGCTGATGATCATCGCCGGGTGCACGTTCGCGGGAGCCGACTGGGGCTCGGGCTCGATGACCAACGAGCTGATCTTCGAGCCGCGCCGGGGCCGGCTGTGGCTGGCCAAGGCGACGGCCGTGCTGGTCGGCAGCGGCGTCGTCACCCTCGTCGTCCTGGCCGGCTTCTGGTTCTCCCTGTGGCTGGTGGCCGGAGCGCGCGGGATCGACGTGCCCTCGACCGATGTCGGCCACATCGCCTCCCACGTCGGGCGGGCGGTGCTGTTCTGCATGGGCGCCGCACTGGGCGGCTTCGCGCTGACGATGATCTTCCGGCACACCGTGACGACGCTTGCCCTGCTCTTCGTCTACAGCGTCGCCGGCGAGATCGTCCTCGGCCTGCTTCCGTGGGACGGGACGGGTCGTTTCTCGGTGGGCAACAACGTGTTCGGCTGGCTGGGCACCCACGTGACCTACTTCGATCCCTCGATCGACTGCTCGCCGGGCACCTCGTGCACTGGCATCCAGTCCATGTCGCACCTCGAGTCCGGCCTGTTCCTGGGCGTGCTGCTGCTCATCGCCGTGGTGGGCTCGATCGCGTGGTTCCGCCGCTCCGACGTGTGAACGAGGCTCCATCGCACCCGTCGTACAGTGGGGCGCGTGACTCAAGCGCCCGAAAAGTCCACGCCTGCGCCCGAGGGGCGCAGGCTGCTCCGGCTCGAGGTCCGCAACGCCGAGACGCCCATCGAGCGCAAACCGCCGTGGATCAAGACCCGCGCCAGGATGGGCCCGCAGTACACCGAGCTCCAGGGCCTGGTGAAGTCCGAGGGCCTGCACACGGTGTGCCAGGAGGCCGGCTGCCCCAACATCTTCGAGTGCTGGGAGGACCGCGAGGCCACCTTCCTCATCGGTGGCGACCAGTGCACGCGTCGCTGCGACTTCTGCCAGATCGACACCGGCAAGCCGGAGCCGCTCGACCGCGACGAGCCGCGCCGGGTCGCGGAGTCGGTGCGGACGATGGGGCTGCGCTACGCCACCATCACCGGGGTCGCCCGCGACGACCTGCCCGACGGCGGGGCCTGGCTGTACGCCGAGACCGTCAAGCAGATCCACGAGCTCAACCCGGACACCGGCGTGGAGAACCTGATCCCCGACTTCAACGGCAAGCCCGACCTGCTGACCGAGGTCTTCGAGAGCCGCCCCGAGGTGCTCGCGCACAACGTCGAGACGGTCCCCCGGATCTTCAAGCGGATCCGGCCCGCGTTCACCTACGAGCGGTCGCTGGACGTGATCACGCAGGCGCGCGACTTCGGGCTGGTCACCAAGTCCAACCTGATCCTGGGCATGGGCGAGACCCGCGAGGAGGTCAGCCAGGCGCTGGTCGACCTGCATGCTGCCGGGTGCGAGCTGATCACCATCACCCAGTACCTCCGCCCCTCGCCCCGCCACCACCCCGTGGAGCGCTGGGTCAAGCCCGAGGAGTTCGTGGAGCTCGCCGCAGAGGCCGAGGAGGTCGGCTTCGCCGGGGTGATGAGCGGACCGCTCGTGCGCTCGTCGTACCGCGCCGGACGGCTGTACCAGCAGGCGATCACCGCGCGTGCCGAGCTCGCCGTCTGACCTGAGAGACTGAGCGGCATGGCACGCGGGGCGACGAAGAAGACCAAGAAGGCCAAGGATCCGGCCAAGCTCGGACGGGTGGCGCAGCTTCGGCAGAGCTACACGATGACCAAGCAGTCCGATCCCAGGATCGGGCTGATCCTGCTGGGCACCTTCGCGCTGGTGGCGCTGTTCGGGTTCGCGGTGATGCTGCTGCTGTTCCGCGACTCGGTGGTCTTCCCGGTCCTGTTCGGCGTCCTGCTGGGCACCCTCGCGGTGCTGATCATCTTCGGCAGGCGCGCCCAGCGCGCCGCCATCACCCAGATCGAGGGGAAGCCCGGGGCCGCCGCCGCTGCTCTCGGCATGCTGAAGCGCGGCTGGAAGACCGAACCCGCGATCGCCATCACCAAGCAGCAGGACATCGTCACCCGGGTGGTCGGGCCTCCCGGCATCGTCCTCATCGGTGAGGGCAACCCCAACCGGCTCCGCCCGCTGCTGACCTCCGAACGACGCAAGCACGAGCGCGTGGCCAGCGAGACGCCGATCAACGAGGTGGTCATCGGTCACGACCCCGGGCAGGTGCCCCTGGCCAGGCTGACCCGACACATGACCAAGCTCCCCAAGGCCCTCAAGCCGGCCCAGATGACCGACGTCCTGCAGCGGATCAAGGCGCTGGACGCCAACCGCTCCAACATCCCGATGCCCAAGGGACCGGTGCCGACCTCGATGAAGGGGATGCGCGGCCAGATGCGCGGCCGCTGACCAGTGCCCTCGTACGTCGTCACAGGTGGTGGGCGCGGGGTCGGCAAGGCCATCGCCCTACGTCTGGCCGGCCATGGCTTCGTGGTGGTCGTCGAGCTCGAGGAGGCCGCCGCCGACTGGACGACCGAGGTGCCGGGGATCGATGCGGTCATCGGGGACGCCGCCGAGGTGGCAACGGCACGTGAGGCTGCGCGCGCTGCCGAGCGACACGAGCCTGTGTCGGGCTGGGTCAACAACGCGGCCGTCTTTCGCGACGCGGACCTCGCCGAGGATCCCGCACTCGTGCTCGACCTGGTCCGGACGAACCTCGCCCCCGCGGTGGTCGGGTGCTCTGTGGCGATCGAGACGTTCACCAGGTCCAGGACTCCCGGGTCGGTGGTCAACGTGTCCTCACACCAGGCGCAACGACCGGTGCGCGGCGCGCTGCCCTACGCGACAGCGAAGGCAGCCGTCGAGGGGCTGACCCGGGCGGTGGCTGTCGACTACGGGCCGCAGGGCATCAGGTGCAACGCGGTGTCCCTGGGTTCGGTGCGCACCCCGCGCTACGACACCCTCCTGGCCGCGGACCCCGCCAGGGCAGAGGCCATCGAGGCGCAAGTGGCGCAGCTCCACCCCGTCGGTCGCATCGGGGCTCCGGAGGAGGTCGCGGCGGTCGTGGAGTTCCTGGTCTCCCCCGACGCGTCGTTCGTCAACGGAGCAGTGATCCCCGTCGACGGCGGCCGGTCGGCGTACGGACCGGATCCGGAGGAGGGCTGACCGGCGTCAGCGCAGGTACGCCGCCGAGCCCACGGCGAGGTCGTGCAGCCCGCGCCCGCTGTCGCTGCGGAAGATCAGCGGTGGGATCACCAGGCAGATCAGCAGGGTGCGGGCGACCGCGAGGAGCAGGTTGAGCGGCCGCCCCTCTGTGGTGAGCACCCGGATGCCGGCCAGCAGCTGGCCGAAGGAGCCACCGACCAGCGCGGTCAGCACCGAGACCTCGATCGCGAAGACGCCGAGGACCAGCCAGCTCGACGTGGGGTCGTGCGCATACGCGTGCGGTCCGATGAACCCCACCACCACCAGCGTGGAGAGGATCCAGTCGACGAACAGCGCGGCGATCCGGCGCGGCCACGAGGCGTACGACGGTTCGGGCACGTACCGACCCTATGGTCGCGTCGTCGTGGCCGCCCGTCGGACCCCCGTTACATGCGGGAAACAAAGTGGATACGGTCGTGCAACGGCGCATCCGTAGGTTCGCGACGTCGCTGCCGCCTCAGGGCGGCCGACACTCACCATTGCCATGCGGTCGCGAAGGCGGCCAAGGAGGACGAATGTTCCAGAACAGCGAAGAGCTGCTGAAGTACATCAAGGACGAGGGCGTCGAGATGGTCGACGTCCGCTTCTGCGACCTGCCCGGCGTGATGCAGCACTTCACGGTGCCGATCTCCTCGTTCGACCAATCGGTCTTCGACGACGGCCTCAACTTCGACGGGTCCTCGATCCGTGGCTTCCAGGCGATCCACGAGTCGGACATGTCGCTGTTCCCCGACCCGACGACGGCCTACCTCGATCCCTTCCGCTCGGCCAAGACGCTGGTCGTGAACTTCTTCATCCACGACCCGATCACCGGCGAGGCCTACTCCCGCGACCCGCGCAACATCGCGCGCAAGGCGATGGCCTACCTCTCCAGCACCGGCGTCGGCGACACGGCCTACTTCGCGCCCGAGGCGGAGTTCTACGTCTTCGACAGCGTCCGGTTCGAGACCAAGCAGAACACCGGCTTCTACGAGATCGACTCCGAGGCCGGCGCCTGGAACTCCGGCTCGGAGGACAACAACCGCGGCTACAAGGTCAAGTACAAGGGCGGCTACTTCCCGGTGGCGCCGTACGACCACTTCGGTGAGCTGCGCGACGAGATGGTCATCGAGCTCGAGGCCTCGGGGCTCCAGGTCGAGCGTGCCCACCACGAGGTCGGCACAGCGGGTCAGGCGGAGATCAACTACCGCTTCGACGAGCTGCTCAAGGCCGCGGACGACGTGATGAAGTTCAAGTACATCATCAAGAACGTCGCCTGGCGCAACGACAAGACCGCGACCTTCATGCCCAAGCCGATCTTCGGCGACAACGGCTCGGGGATGCACGTCCACCAGTCGATCTGGAACGAGGGCGAGCCCCTGTTCTACGACGAGACCGGGTACGCCGGCCTCTCCGACATCGCGCGCTACTACATCGGCGGCATCCTCAAGCACGCCCCGTCGCTGCTGGCCTTCACCAACCCGACGGTGAACTCCTACCACCGCCTGGTGCCCGGCTTCGAGGCGCCGATCAGCCTGGTCTACAGCCAGCGCAACCGGTCGGCGTGCGTGCGCATCCCGATCACCGGCTCGAACCCGAAGGCCAAGCGCATCGAGTTCCGCTGCCCCGACCCGTCGGCCAACCCCTACCTCGCCTTCTCGGCGCTGCTGCTGGCCGGCCTCGACGGCATCAAGAACAAGGTCGAGCCCTCGGAGCCCATCGACAAGGACATCTACGAGCTGCCGCCGGACGAGATGGCCGAGATCGACCAGGTGCCGACGTCGCTGAACGCGGTGCTCGACAACCTCGAGCGTGACCACGACTTCCTCACCGAGGGCAACGTGTTCACCCCCGACCTGATCGAGACCTGGATCGACTTCAAGCGCCAGCAAGAGATCCTGCCCGTGCAGCTGCGCCCACACCCGCACGAGTTCGAGCTCTACTACGACATCTAAACCGAAGGGGCCGAAACCGGCCCTGACCTGCACGAACGCGCGGCCCCCGCCAGGGTTTCCCCCAGATTCCCCCGGCGGGGGCCGACGTGCGTCTACGGCGCGACACGTTGCTCTGCGACCAGAGCCCGGCGCCGTCCGACAGGCGTGACCGGCGTCACAGCGTGCTCGACTGCGCAACCACGAGCGTTCCGCACCGACAGGTCCATGACCGCAACCACAACCACAACCCCCGCCACCGTGGACCTCTCGGTCCCGATCTGGACCATCGACCACGTCGCGGCCGCACTACACCTCTCCGTAGACACCGCCCGCGAGTACACCTACCTCGTCGACTTCCCGGCACCGAAGGCTGGCTTCTCCCGCAGCCTGTGGCTGTGCGAGGAGGTGCTGGACTGGTTCTCCCGCCGGCCCAACCGCCCGGCCTCTGGCCGACACCGGGCGCACCAGCGCCTCCGCGGCCGATCGCCGTAGACCCCTCGGAAGCCCGACCGCTGCCGCCCAGTACCTCCCCACCGGGCAGCAGATCGTCAACAGCTCGGACTCCGCTCTCGAGTCCGGCGGGCCCACCGCTCGACCCGGGCGCTCGTACAAGCCGCGGAGCAAGCGATGAGCCGCCGACCACCACTTGAGCACGTTGGCAACGTCGCCATCTACGCCCCGACCGGCACGACCGGTACGGCCCGCTACTACCGGATCAAGTGGATCGAGCCCGACGGCCGCCGGGGCGACACGTCCGCCGGCGTCACGATCGAGCAGGCCCGCTGGAAGGGTCGCCGCAGGGCCGTTGGCTCGGCTAAGCCTCCGCCTGACACCCCCCGTTCAAGCGGAGGCTTAGTCGTGCCTGACGTGAGCGTCAGTCCGCGGTCCGGGTCCATCGTTTGGCGCATTCACCCAACCGGCGACGAGGATCAAGGCCAGTAGCGCTGCCTAGGCGTCCCTCTGTTCGTGCCGAACGTCCTGACATGCCTGCGGTCCGCTCGCTGTAGCGTTGCTGTTGAGGGGCATGACGTTCTCGCTCTCGATGTGGCGGTGCCTGCACGGCCGCCCCGCGCGCGAGCGGTGTGGGTTCACCCCGGGCCAGACGGCAGGGGTCTGGAGACCGTGCGGCCGGGGTGCTAGCCGAGGTTGAGCTGGGCCAGCTCGCCGCGCGAGGTGACGCCGGCCTTCGCGAACACGTTGCGCAGGTGGAATGCCACGGTGCGAGGCGAGACCCAGATCTGGGCGGCGACATCCTTGTTGGACAGGCCAGAAGCAACCAGCTGGGCGACCGTGAGCTCCATCGGGGTCAGCTTCACCTGGGTGGTGACGTCTCGTTTCCGGGCTGTCTCCCCGGAAGCGCGCAGTTCCGCGGTCGCGCGTGCGGCCAGCGGGTCTGCGTGCAGGTCGACGAATGTCTCCAGGGCCCGGCGGAGTTGTTCGCGGGCGTCGACGCGACGCTGGGAGCGGCGCAACCACTCCCCGTGGGCGAGATAGGTGCGCGCCTGGTCGTAGGGACGTCGCGCATGCGCATGATGGGCCAGGGCATCAACGAACAACGCCTCGACGACCACTGTCTCACCAGCGTCTGTGGGTTCAGTGGTCATCGCCTGTCCGTAGGCGACGGTGGCCAGTGCCCACTCTCTGCCGGTGGCGGTTGCGAACTCGTTGAGCTCGCCGACCCAACGTCGTGCCAGGTCCGATTCGCCGGCGCGGACGGCGGCGTCGATGCGTTCGCCGGCTGCCATCCGTACCAGCGCCGGGACCCGCAGCTGGGAAAGGTGGTGCAGAGCTCCGAAGTTGTCGGCCGCTGCGGCCGCGTGCGCGCCTTTGGCCCAGCGGGTCAAGTCGTGCACCGGGTCGGTGAGGATGCCCAGCGCGTGGACTGCGACGACCTGCTCAAGATCGGTCAGCAGGGTCTCGTAGTCCTCCCTGCCCTGCAGGGCCGCAAGCAGTGTCAGCCAGGCCAGCGGAGGAGCGGTCAACGCGCGCTGCCCCATGCTCTGGCCAAGAGCGAGCGCCTCCTCAGCACTGGCTCGGACGGCTGCCCAATCGCCGGCGACCAGGTAGCCGAAACAAAGACGCTGCAACGCGTAAACGACCGCCATCGCCGCGCCGGCCTCGCGAGCCCGGGACAGCGCCACGGTGTAGAAGCGTTGCTGAGCCCGCTCATCACCGAGCTGCAACGCGGCATTGCCCAGGTTCCCGAGTACGTCGAGGTCCGTGACCTCCTCACCCGCGGCCAGCGCGACATCGAGCGCGGCAACGGCGGAGGTCCAGTCACCCGCGGCCGCTCGGGTCATGGCCACGAGCATCTGCTTGAGGCATACGGTCCGGGCGGAGTCGGCGTCGCTGACGTCGGTGTCGATATCGCCAGGCGACAAGGCGGCGCCCCCGTCGGCGCCGTAGGTGCCCATGATCGCGGCGGCGACCGCCATCTCCAGGGCTCGGGCCGGCGCGATGTCGTGGACCGCGTGCGCGGCCTCGGTGAAGATGCGGTGGGCATCGTTCGCCGAGCCGATGTTGACCTCCATGCGCCCCTGGAGGCGCGCGATGTCGCTGAGCAGCACCGGGTCTTCGGCGTACTGCCGCGTCGCGACCAGCAGTGCCCGCGCTTGGGCCGTCTTCCCGCACGCCCAGGCATTGCGAGCCGCCGCCAGCGTCAGCGCAGCCCTTTGCGGGGGCAGGGTCGTCAGTGCTGCTGCGCGTTCGTAGGCGGTCAACGCCGACGCGTACGCGCCACGCCGCTCAGCCCGGGACGCGACGAGTTCGAGAGCCGTCACGACCTCAGGGTCGGGCCCCTCCGCGGCGGCGGCACGGTGCCACGCCTCGCGGTCGGAGTCACCGAGACCCGCCAAGGCGACCGCCAGCGCCAGGTGCGCTTCGCGTCGCTGCTCCCCGGTCGCAGCCTGGTAGAGCGCCGAACGCACCAGCGGGTGGCGCACCTTCACCGACTCGGTGCCGACGAGGAGAAGGCCGGAGACCACGGCGGCCTCAAGAGGCTGCTCGCCCAAGCCGAGGGCCGAGGCCGCCCGGCGCAGGACGACGAGGTCCCCGGTGTCGTCGGCAGCCACGAGCAGCAGCATCGACTGCACCGCCTGCGGCAGCAGCCGGCTACGGTCCAGGAACGCTAGCTCCACTCGGCTGGTCAGGTGCAGCTGCGTCGGCAGCGGAGACGACCCGCCCAGCTGTTCGGCGCTGAGCTCAGTCGGCAGCTCCAGCAGAGCGAGTGGGTTGCCGCCGCTCTCCGCGATGAGCCGTTCGGTGACCTCCCGTGCCGATGTCTCTCCCAGACGCTGATCGAGGAGTTCTCGGGCAGCGTCCGAGTCGAGACCGTCCAGGTGAAGCGCCTCGACGCCGTCCGGACTGAACGGTGTGGCGACGCCATCGCGGGCCGAGAACACCAGGAACACCCGGTCCGCGCCCAATCGACGGGCACAGAACAGCAGCGCATCGGCGGTCGCGGAGTCGAGCCAGTGGGCGTCCTCGACGATGCACAGCACGGTGTTCTCCTCCGCGGCTGCGGTCAGCATCGACAACGTCGCGACCGCCACCAGGAACGGCTCGATCGAGGGGCCGTCCTCCTCGCCGAACGCGACCCGCAACGCCCGTGCCTGCGGGCCAGGGAGGTCCTCACGCAACCGCATCACCGGAAGCAGCAACCGGTGCAGCGCCGCGAACGCCAACGGCGCCTCCGCCTCCACCCCCTGAGTGCGCAGCACCCGAGCCCCACCGGCGTCCGCAACCAGCGCCTCGAGGAGCGCCGACTTGCCCACACCAGGGTCACCGTGCACCACCAGGCTGGCCGAGGACCCGTGCCGGGCCCGCTCGAGATGGCCGACCAAACGTGCAATCTCCAGGTCGCGGCCGACTAGCACGCTGCGACCGTACTACCGCACCGCCGCCCACACAGCGTGCAAACCCGGCCCTTTGGCCGGGGCGAGGCACAGCCCAGACGCCGAGACTCAAGGCAGCCGCCAACCCCATGGACGCCTGTCCCAGGGGCCGCGCAAACCAGGCCGTCACAACCACCACCACGCCAGGAGCCACCCATGTTCCACCCCTCGCACCCCGACACCGTGAGCGTTGAGGACGCCTCCGCGCAGCGCCACCTTGGGCTGTTCCTCTTCGACGGAGTCGAGGAGCTCGACGCCGTCGGCCCCTGGGAAGTCCTTGCGTACTGGACTCGACACCACCCCGAGGACGGGTGGTCCATTTCGTGCCTGTCCGTGGGCGGCGCGGACGTCATCGGTGCCAAGAACCTCGTCCTGGGGGCCCACCACTCCCTCGAGGACGCGCCGCCCCTGGATGTCCTGATCCACCCCGGCGGCCACGGCACCCGTCGGCTGCTGCGCGACCCCGAGCATCTCGACTGGATCCGTAAGCAGCGTGCAGCGGTCCCCCTGATGACGTCGGTATGCACCGGCAGCCTCGTGTACGCCGCGGCCGGTCTGCTGACCGGTCGGCCCGCGACGACGCACTGGGCGTCCCTCAACTTGCTCTCGGAGATCGACCCCACCATCGAGACAGACGTCGAGTCACGGTTCGTCGACGACGGCGACCTGGTCACCAGCGCCGGTGTCTCGGCGGGCATCGACATGGCACTGCACCTGGTCGCACGTCTGGCCGGCATCGAACGTGCCCGTGAGGTACGCCGCGGCATCCAGTACGACCCGCACCCACCCGTCTGAGGTGCCCGTCTGAGATGCACGTCTGAAAGAACTCAGCGCCCCGCCCCACCCGCTCCCACTCGAAACAGAGGAATGTCATGACCATGACGCCCGCACCCCTACCCGACCCGACCCCCGCCGCCCCGCGCACACCGGCCACGATGCGAGCGGTCGTCCACAACCTGTACGGGTCCGCCGAAGTGCTCCATGCCGAGCAGGTCGCAGTTCCAACACCCACCGATGACGACGTGCTGGTGAAGGTGCATGCCGCGGGTCTGGACCGCGGCACCTGGCACTTGATGACGGGCAAGCCCTATCTTGGCCGTCTCGCGTTCGGGATCCGCCGACCCAAGAACCCGGTCCCGGGCATAGACGTGGCCGGCACCGTCGTGGGGGTCGGGCCCGCGGTGACGCGGTTCGCAGTAGGCGATGAGGTGTACGGGTTCGGGCGCGGCACGTTCGCCGAGTACACGACCGCCCGGGAGGGAAAGCTCGCCCTCAAACCTGCCAACGTCACCTTCGAGCAGGCAGCCGTCGTGCCAGTGTCCGCCGTGACCGCACTGCAAGGTCTGCGCGAGGTCGGGCACCTGGAGTCCGGGCAGTCGGTGCTCGTCATCGGCGCGTCCGGGGGCGTGGGCGGCTATGCCGTCCAACTCGCCAAAGCGTTCGGGGCACAGGTCACCGGAGTGGCCAGCACACCCAAGCTCGACCTGGTCCGCGCCCTGGGCGCCGACCATGTCATCGACTACACCGCAGAGGACTTCGCCGACGACACCCGCCGCTACGACCTCGTCCTCGACATCGCCGGCAACCCGACTCTTTCGCGTCTGCGTACAGCACTGGCGCCGGCAGGCACTGCAGTCATCGTGGGCGGTGAGGAAGGTGGTTCGTTCTCCGGAGGCATGAACCGTCAGTTGCGCGCAGTCGCACTCTCACCGTTCGTGGGTCAGCGACTGGCCATGTTCATCACCAAACAACGCGCCAGCGACCTCGAGCCACTCACCGACCTCATCGAAGCAGGTGCCCTACGCCCGCACCTGGAGCGCACCTACCCGCTCGAGCAGGCTGCGACCGCCATGCGTCACCTCGAAGCAGGTCAGGTCCGCGGCAAGGTCGCGATAGTTCCCTGAACGACACGGCTCGTCCCGTCGAGGTCGGCCGGGTTCTCTCCGGGCACGGTGCCCGGAGAGACCACGTCCACCCGCCCGGCTTCCCCTCGCCCGCTCGGCCGCTGTGCCGCCTCACCGCCTGAGGGCGCCCGTGGCCACGAGCCCTGCACCCGCGCCCCGCGGGCATTCACGGCGACCACGCAACCGCGCCCCGCTGCCACTGACGAGCCGCCGTACGGACACCCACACCCCGGCCATTTGGCCGGCGCGACCGACGCCGTTGCACGACGACGCTGAAGGCCAAGAAGACAACCGCCTCAGGGCTCACCGAAGGAGCACCGTCATGGCTGCTACACGAATCGTCGAAGAGGAACACGGCACCTACCGCGGCGGACCCACCCGCCAGCACAACGGCTACTGGGCCGGCGACTTCTCCACCCAGGTGCCCGCCACCGCAGGTGCCACCCGTCCCGGCCCGTCCAGCTGGCGCTAGACCCCGACCCGCTGCGGAACCAACCAGGCAGGACACCATGACCACCACCACCGACCCCCCGCGCACGACTACCCGCCGCGGAGCCTCCACGGGCACCGGTCCCTCGTCCGCTCCGGACCGCAGCATCGGGAACCCCCGCCGCTCCGTGGCTCTCGGACTGCTGGTGTCCGCCCAGTTCGTGGTCATGCTCGACACCTCGATCGTCAACGTCGCCCTGCCCTCCATCCAGGCCGACCTCCGGCTAAGTCCCGCCGCAGTGGCCTGGGTCGTCAACTCCTACGTCCTCGCGTTCGGCAGCCTCCTGATGCTGTCCGGTCGCGCCGCGGACCTCTTCGGTCGTCGGCGCATGTTCATCACGGGTTCGACCGTGTTCACCGCCGGGACACTGCTCGCAGCGGCCGCCGCCAACCCGACGACGCTCATGAGCGGCCGCATCATCCAAGGCGTCGGCGCGGCTGCACTGAGCCCCGCCGCCATGTCCTTGCTCCTCTTGACCTTCCCCGGTGCCGGACGCGCCCGGGCCATGAGCATCTGGGGCGCCGCCTCCGGACTCGGCGGAGCAACCGGTGTCTTCACCGGCGGGCTGCTCGCCGGGACGTTCGGCTGGTCCTCGGTGTTCCTGGTCACCGTCCCGGTCTCGCTCACCGCCGTGCTCGGGGCCCGGCACGTGCTCGAGGAGGGCGCCCACGTCGGCGTCGTCCGTCGCCGGTTCGACTGGCGCGGCGCGGCAAGCATCACCGGTGCCGTCATCGCCCTGGTCCAAGGTGCGCTCGGCGCCGCCCGAGCCGGATGGGCCTCCCCGTCGGTCATCGCATGTCTCACCGGCTCTGCGGCGCTCGTCGCGGTCTTCGTCCACGTCGAGCGCCGCGCCGACGACCCGTTGGTACCGCTCGACCTCTTCCGGTCCCGGGTGCTGAGCACCGGAGTGGTCCTTGCTGTCTTCGGAGGAGCAGCCCGGGCATCCGCGTTCGTACTCGTGGCCCTGGACCTGCAGCAGGCACTGCACATGGCTCCTCAACAGGCTGGACTTGCCATGGTCCCCACCTCGGTCACCGGCTTCGCCTTCTCACTCGCACTCCTGCCCCGGATCCTGCGCGCGCTCGGTCCCGGGCGCGCCATGGTGACGGGCCTGGTGGTCCTGGCCGCCGGCCACCTCTGGCTGGGGCACTCACCCGCGAGCGGCGGCTACCTGGTCGCGGTTCTTCCCGGGCTGCTGCTAGTCGCCGTCGGAGTCGCACTCAGCTTCATGCCCACCACCATGGTCATCGCCTCCGCAGTACCGGCGACGCACGCCGGCCTCGCGGCCGGCCTTGCCGGATCCGCCACCCAGATCGGTGCCGCACTCGGCACCGCGACGTTTACCGCCATCGGTGTCTCCGCCGGGGGAAGCACCGCCAACACCCTGGTCTCCGCGGGGTTCTCAGCCGCCTTCACCGCCGCAGCGGTGGTCGCACTCGCGACCGCAGTTCTGGGGCTCACCATCACCGGAATGCGCGGCTGACAGCTATGCGCCGTTGGCCGTCGACATCCACGGCATCCCAGGGGCCGCCACATCGGGTGCGGCCCACGATCCGGCCGTCAACCACGCGGCAGCTGCCCCTGCGGTACCACCCGCACACCCAAGCGACGCCGGTACACCGGCGTAGGCGCCGGACGCGATCGGCGAGCTCATGAACTCCTACTACGCACAGAGGTGCAGCTGATGTCCCCGACCCAGATCCTGCTTCCCGAACCCGCCTCGCAGGACGCCACCGTTGCGCCACCCAGTCGCTGGCGCCGTCCGCTCACCGAGATCGGCCTGGTCCTGGTCCTCGCTGTGAGCTGGGTGGGTCTCGGGTCTGTGCTCGGCGCGGGGCCCTCCGACCTGCTGCCGCTAGTGGTTGCGGGGGTGCTGTTCATCCACCTTGTGCTGCGTCGCCGCCCGTTGCGCACCGCATTCGGCCGTGACACCAGCTCCTTCGCCGCACGGTGGCCAGGAAAGCTCCTCGCCGCAGCAGTCCTGTTCCTCGTCCCGGCCGCGATGCTGTACAACTCGTTGGCTCGCGGGACCTACGCCGACGACTCCTGGGTGGCGGTGCTCATGCTCGTCGTCCTGGCCGTGGCCTACCTGGCATCCAGGCGCCTCCTGCTCACCCTGCTCGTCGCGGGGGTCGTGGTCAGCGTGACGTCGTGGGTGCTCGCCCCCAACCTGGCGAGCACCCGCAACGGCGACCCAACGGTGCTCGCGCACCTGGACCGTCAAGCTGGGATGGGGATGCTCGCCGGCTATCACAACATCGCCGTCGCCGAGATCGACCTAGACGCATCGCAACCGGTGCGGCTGGCCGGCATCGGCGCCGACGACACCACGCCGATGGAGGTCGGGTCGTTGACCAAGGCGATGACCGGCCTGGTCATCGCAGACGCTGTACGTCGCGGGGAGATCCGCATGAACGCCCCCGTGTCCACCTACCTACCTGCACTGAAGGGGTCACCGGCGGGCGCCGTCACCATGCACGAGCTGGTCACCCACACTGCCGGCTACGTCGATTTCGGCGCCACGACCCTTCGGAGGGCCGCGACGAAGGCGCCGTTCGGGCAGAACTTCCTGGACGCCGACACCGCAGCGATGACCCAGGAAGCTCGCGGCCAAACGCTGTCCGGCGCCGGCACCTACGCCTACTCCACCCTGGGGGCCGCCACCGCGGGCCGGGCCGCCGCCGCTGCAGCCCACATGAGCTACCCGGACCTGATGCGAACCCGTCTCTTCGAGCCCCTCGGCATGACCCACACCGCCATCGAGCACGACCATGCCCTCGTAGCCCGCGGTCAGTCCAAGACCGGTCTACCGGTCCAGCCCTGGGTGATGAGCGCTTACGCCCCCGGAGGCGCGGCCGTCTCCACCACTGGGGACCTCGCCAAGCTCGCCACCGCACTCCTCGACGGGACCGCACCCGGCATGACGGCCCTGGAGCCGACCACCGCTGCGGCTCAGTCCAACACGCGCGTGGGCATGTTCTGGCAGACCTCCAGGTGGCAGAACGGGCAGACGATCACCTGGCACAACGGACAGACCGGCGGCTACACCTCCTACCTCGGCCTTGACCGCTCCGGCCACAAGGCCGTCATCGTCTTGTCCGACGTCGCCAACGGCGCGACCACCGATCTGGGCGCCGGGCTCCTCACCAACCGCGACTAGATCACCGCGCTCTGCAGCAAATGGCGCAGCTGCCACCGCTCCCGGGGCGGTCCGCACTGGTCGGCACTCAGGCAGGTGCGGGCGTCCTAGCCGTGGTCGCTAGCCGTCGAAATGTGGCCCTGACCGCCTGGCATCTCGGCAATCCCGGCCATCTGACCGGGGTGAGCAAACCCATTCACGTCCACGCTCGAGAGCAGAACCCACAGAGAGCGAAACCCACAATGAGCATTGACACCCACCTCACCGGCCACCTGCACGACACCACTGACGACGCCACCGCGACGGCTACGCCCAACCGGTCGGACCAAGGCCCAGTGGCCCGCATCGTCGCCGGTTCCCTGGCCGCCGGACTGGCCACCGCCCTCGTGCTCAGCCTGGCCGTGTTCGCGGGCGGCACCGAACCCGTCATCGCGGGTTCCCTGCTTGTCGGTTTCGGGTTCGGATGGACGCTCATCGCGGTCCTCACCTTGCGCTACACGACCCGGCCGCAGCGATGGGCGGTCGTTCCAGCGGCCGTCATGGGCGCCACCGGCCTCGGGCTGCTGGCGTTCACCCCCGGGTACGACGCCATGACCACGCTGAGCTGGGTGTGGCCGCCGGTCATCTTGGCGATGTCGGTGTGGATGTTCGTCCAGATGTGCCGCAGCATGAACCGCCGCGGCCGCTGGCTGCTCACCCCGGTCATCATCGTCCTGGTCCTCGCGTCGGTCGGCGCCACCTACGAGAACATCTCGCTGCACAGCGACCAGGGCACCTTCGCCGCCCCCGGCAAGAGCTACCAGGTCAACGGCCACAAGCTGCACCTGGACTGCCACGGGCACGGCGGCCCCACCGTCGTGCTCTCCAACGGCATGGGCGAGATCTCAGCCTCCTGGGCCCGGATCGCCGGCCCCGTCGCCACCAGCACCCGGGTGTGCGCCTACGACCGCGCCGGCCAGGGCTGGAGCGAGGACGCCAAGGCACCCCAAGACGGCGTCGCCGCTGCCAAGGACCTGCACGCCCTGCTCGCGACGGCCGGTGAGACCGGGCCGTTCGTGCTGGTCGGACACTCGACCGGCGGCACCTACGCGATGACGTACGCGGCCCGGTACCCCGAACAGGTCGCCGGGATGGTGCTCCTGGACAGCTCCAGCCCGTACCAGTTCACCAAGATCCCCGCCTACCCCGGCCAGTACGCCGTCATGCGGCGTGGCCTCGCGCTGTTGCCCACCCTGTCCCGCCTCGGACTGGCCCGGCTGGCCCCTGCCACGCACCTGCCCGCCCCGGCCGGCGGGGAGGTCCAGGCACTGACCTCCACGGCACACGCCGCCAGGAACGGCCGCGACGAGATCTCCGTCGTCCTCGACGTGTTCGCCCAGGCCCGGGCACTGACCACCCTGGGCAACCGCCCAGTTGCCGTGCTCACTGCCTCGGAGTCGCTGACCGGAGCCGGCTGGTCGGCAGCCCAGGACCAGCTCGCCGAACTCTCGACCAACAACGTCCACCGCACGGTGCACTCCACCCACCCCGGGCTCCTCGAGGACCCCACACCCGCGGCCGCGTCGGTCCGCGCCATCGACGACGTCGTCGCCGCGGTCCGCGCCGGCACCCCCCTGGAGTCGAAGTGAGCGCCCACCCAACCGAGGCGACCGACCGAACCAGCCCTGACCCAGCCAGTCCAGACCGAACCAGTCCCATCCCAGCCCGAGGAGCTCCGATGTCACACACCGCCCCATCCGAACCGGTGACCGCTGCAGCCACCCGCCAGCCCCCGCACGGTCATCACCCCGCACCTCCTGAAGAGACAGCCCACGAAGTCAACGCTCCCCAAGAAGTCCTGGGCCCTCCTCGCAGTCGCCCTCGCGGCCCAGATCCTGGTCGTCCTCGACATCTCGGTCGTCAACACCGCACTGCCCACCATCGGCAACGCGCTGCACCTCCAGGGCAGCCAGCTCGCCTGGCTCGTCACCGCGTACCTGATGTTCTCCGGCGGAGGCCTTCTCCTCGGCGGCCGGATCTCCGACCTGCTCTCACGGCGCGGGGTCTTCCTGACCGGGATGAGCCTGTTCACCGTCGCCTCCCTGGTCAGCGGGTTCGCCGAGACCGGCAGCCAGCTCATTGCGGCCCGCGCCGTCCAGGGACTCTCCGCGGCCCTGCTCACCCCGTCCGCACTGTCGCTGATCATGACCACCTACGCCGGCGCCCAGCGCAAGACCGCACTGGCCATGTGGGGTGCCGTCGGCAGCCTCGGCGTCGCAGCCGGAGTGCTCCTCGGCGGCGCGCTGACCACGTGGGCCGGCTGGCAGGCCATCTTCTGGATCAACGTCCCCATCGGCATCGTCGCCCTGCTCGTCGGACGCCACATCATTGCCAAGGACTCCCCGCCCAGGCCCAGCGTCCGCGACTTCGACTTCCCCGGTGCCGCGGCCGTCGTCGGCGGGCTCGCCACCCTCATCTACACGATCAGCACCACCACCATCCACGGCTGGGCCTCCGTGCCGACCGTGACCGGCCTGACCATCTCAGTGGTCCTGCTGGCCACCTTCCTCAAGCTCGAGCAGCGTGCGTCCAAGCCGCTGTTCCCGCCGCACATCTGGAAGCTCCAGGCGCTCGTCTCCGGCACCACGGTGATGCTCGGCGTGTCCGGGATCCTGGTCGGCACCGTCTTCCTGACCTCGATCTTCGTCCAGACGGTCCTCGGCTTCTCCGCCCTGGAGACCGGGCTCGGGTTCCTGCCGTTCGCGTTCGCCATCACCGCCGGCACCGTGGTCGCCAAACACCTGCTGGGCCACGTCTCGCCGCGCGTGATCGCGACCGTCGGACTGCTCATCGCCGTCGCGTCGTCGATGTGGCTGTCCATGGCTGGCAGCGACGCGCACTTCGCAACCGACGTCCTTCCCGGCCTACCATGCTCGGACTCGGTGTCGGCATGGTGTTCGTGCCGGTCTCGGTGACCTCGATGGCCGGGATCCCGGCCTCACACGCCGGAGTTGCCTCCGGATTCCTCATGACGGGCCACGAGATCGGGGCTGCGCTCGGTGTCGCCATCCTGTCCGCGGTCGCGTCCAGCGCCGGCTCACTGGCCACCGCCACCGGGGCAGCCGACGCGTTCTCGGCCGGGTTCATCGGCGCCGCCGTGATCGGCACCCTCTTCGCGGTCTTCGCGATGCTCCGGATGCCGGCCACCAAAGTGAGCGGCGGCGGGGAAACATGCACATGCACTGACATGGCCACCGTGGACGTCCCTCACCCAAGCGGTCCGGGTGAGGGACGTCGCGCACGAGCACGACTGCAGGGGCAGGAGCAGGTCCTGAGATGGTCGCGCCGATCAGTAGCAGCGGCGCACTGCTGGGAACACAAGACCGTCCCCCCACCCGGCATAGGCCGGGTGGGGGACGTGGGGATGTGCGCCGCCGGTCCGGTCAGGGCTGGTCTCGCGCTGTGAAGTGCTCGTCGGGGCGCCGGGTGTCGACCAAGAACTGGGCGGTGGTGCCCCACATCTGGCCGGGGAAGGAGACGAGCTCCCAGCCGTCGGCCTCCAGGGCACCGATCCGGTCTTTCTCGGCGTCCAGCGCTTCACGGAGCTCCGCGAAGGATCCAGCTTCGGCCAGTGCAGCGCGGCGCATCGGCTTCCTCCGACGGCGCATACGGAGCGGTGTAGAGCTGGAACTCCAGCCGTCCCACGGTGACGAGCTTCCCGACCGGGACGAACCCGAGGCCGCCAGACGGTTCCACGCCACCAGGTGCGGCACTGAGACGCGGTCGCTGTCGAACAGCCTCCCCGCCTCGTAGCGCCCAGCTACACGCTGGGCGAGGTCCCGGTCGCCTCGAAGGACATCGATCGTGCCCTCCGGGGTTCCCGTGACAACCGGCAGATGTGAGAAGCGCGGCGCATCGGCGTCCAGCCGTGTGCGCCGCCGGTTCGGCGGCGGCTGATCTGCGACCCTCGCGGGCCACGGGGGGATGGGGTACTGCGGCATGAGGTGACTCCTGCGCATTCGGTTGGCCGGCCCCATGGGCGGAGCCGGGTGTACGCGAAGGCACAGTTCGCGCGCTCGGGAGCCGACCAACCAGCACAGGTGGGCGGTGCGTACGCCGCCGAGGTCGTGCGTGTTGTCGGTGGCAGCAGGGCGCTGCCTCGGCGTGCAGCTCCAGCAGTCGGCCCCCTATCGCATCCTCACCGAGAGCCATCCGCTCCCTCGCGCGACCCGGACTGAGCTCCCGACTGGCCGTGTCGACGTCGCCGAACCACGGTCCATGTGTCGCGATACGCGGCAACGCACATGATCCGCAGCCACCACCCCGAGCAGGACGACGGCTTCGGCGAGGAGCACCACGGCCGCCTGACCAGGCCCGAGAGCACCATCACCGAACGCACGCCGGGTCAGGTTGTCCTCGGTGACGTTGTTCGACGCGTGCCCCAGGCTGGGTGCCCACACGCTGCCGCTACGCGTCCGCAACCAGCCCAGGAAGAGCGACATCGTGACCGTGCCCATGGTGAACTCCGCCAGAAGCCACCACCGCAGCCCTTCGGCGCTGAGGAGCAGTGGGTAGTGCCACACTCCCCAGATCACTCCCGTGGCGACCGCGGCTGCCAGCGGATGGCCCGGGTAGATCCGCATCTGCAGGTAGCCACGCCAGCCCAGCTCCTCACCGAGGATCACCGGGGTCACTGCGAGCGACAGCGCCAACCACGAGACCAGGTGACCACCACCGGCCCCGAGGTCGGCCCCCGACAGGAGGGCGAGGGCCGGCGAGACGGCCAGCGGCCACAGCAGCGCCACCGCGACAAGCGGCCAGTGCCGCAGGACGCCGCCCAGCGACGGCCTGAGCCCCAGGCCGGTGAACCCCTCGCGCGTGACCCAGCGCCGTACGACCACGCACGCCACCGCCGGTGCCACCGGCATCAGCACCGGCCCGATGGAGGGACCACCTGCCACCACCACGATGAACGGAGCCCAGGCCAGTCCGAACGCGAGCACCAAGTAGGCGGCGACGCCGCTGCGCCGCCCACGAAGGCGTGTCTCAGCGAAGCTCACGACCCACCGTGAGCTTGCTCGCGGTCAAGGCCACGAGAGCGGACCAGCCCACCAGGACCAGCGCTGCCGCAGCAGGTGCGAGGTTCGTGCCGCCTGCTTGGGCCGGGGTGGTCAACGAGATCGCGGCGCCGGTGGGGAACCACTTCGCGACCGAGGGCACCAGGGGCTGGAGGATGGCCAGCTCGACCAGGAACACCCAGCCCAGGGCTCCGATGATGGCGCCGACGGTGTTGCGGGTCAGTGCCCCCAGCGCGGCACCGAGCAGGCCGAAGCAGCCGGTCAGCAGCGTGGTGCCCAGCCACAGTGCCGCGAGCGAGACGGGGTAGGTGTGCACACCCTGGGTGGCGTAGAGCGGCACCGCGACCGCGACGGTGAGCCCGAAGGTGACGGCTCCGTAGACCAGGCCGACGCCGCCGGCCGTGGCGAGCTTGGCCACCAGGACCCGGCCACGTCGTGGCTCCCCGAGGTAGGTGGCCAGGACGGTGCGGTGCCGGTCCTCGCCGGCGGAGATCATGATGCCCAGCACCAGCATCACGTTGGCGCTGACGACGCCGGTGGCGAAGACCTTGCTCATGTTGGCCACCGTGCCCACCTCGGGAGTGCCCTGCACTCCGGCCAGCAGGACGCTGGAGAACACCGAGGCGACGGTGAGGAGCGCGGTCAGGGCAAGCGCAACCCACCCGGCAGGCGTGGTGCGCAGCTTGAGCAGCTCGATGCGGATCAGGGTGGTCATGAGCTGGCCTCTGTTCGTTCGATGAGTGCGGCGAACACGGCCTCGAGGCCGCCGCCTTCCGAGCGCATCTGGGTGACGAGCATCCGGGCGTCCAGGGCGATACGGGCGATCGCCTCGGCGGAGAGCGTCGAGACGGTCAACGTGTCGCCTTCGCGCCGCACCTGCCCGCCGGCCGCGCACAGGGCGGCGGCGAGAGCCGGAGCATCGGGACTCGTGAGGACGACGGCCGTCGGCGCGCGGCCCAGGTCGGCCACAGGCCCGAGCCCGACCAGACGGCCACGGTCGATGATGACGGCGTCATCGGCACTGTGCTCGACCTCTGCAAGCAGGTGGCTGGACAACAAAACGGTGCCGCCGCGGTCGGCAAAGGCACGCAGGAACCCGCGCAGCCACCAGATCCCCGCGGGGTCGAGCCCGTTGAAGGGCTCGTCGAGGACGAGGACCTCGGGTTGGCCGATGAGGGCTGCGGCAAGGTTGAGGCGTTGACGCATACCCAGGGAGAAGCCGCCGACCCGACGCTGCGCTGCCTCCAGCAGACCGACCTCGCCCAGCACCTCGCCGACGCGGGTGTCCGGGACACCGGCCTGGGCGGCAACCACGCGCAGGTGGTTGCGGGCACTGCGGTTGGGGTGGAAGCCCTGGTCGAGCACCGCACCGACCACCTGGAGCGGATGCGGCAGGTCGCGGTAGCGGCGGCCGCCGATCAGCGCGGCCCCGGCGTCGGGTGCGGAGAGCCCGAGCAGCATCCGCATCGTGGTCGTCTTCCCCGACCCGTTCGCCCCCAGGGCGGCAGTGATCCGGCCGGCGGTCGCGTGCGCGGTCAGGTCCTCGACGGCGGTGAGGTGGCCGTAGCGTTTGGTCAGCCCGATCAGCTCGATGTCAGGCACCGTCGTCCTTCTCTCCGGTCGGCCCCAGCAGCAGCACGGCCAGGCGTGCGTGCCAGGAGGCGAACATCCGCGCCAGCACCAGCACGACCGGTACCAGCACGAGCCCGATGGCGCTCGTGGTCGCGGCCTCGCCCAGGGTGTCGACGGTCGCGAAGCCGAGGTTGGTGATGCCGTACTCGGTGTGCGGATGCGAGACGGCCCAGAACCACAGCGGCTCAGTGATGTAGGTGAGCACCAGGCCGGCGGCCGTGACCACGGCGAGCCCGGCAGCGAAGCCGAGGATCGACGTGACCGCCATCCAGGCCAGGTCTCTCCAGGTCTGGGGGTCGGTGGTGAGTGTCCTGGTGAACGCGACGGGACCGGGTTCGTCTGCGCGGCGGTAGCGAGCCGGCACGCGTTCGTGGCGTTGCCAGCCGGCCAGGGTCCGGTCGACCCAGGTCGTGGCGCGGGCGAGGTAGACGAACCCGATCCAGACCAGCACCCCGACCACGAGCACCAGCAGGGAGGCGGTCACGGCGACCCCGGTGACCAGGAGGGTGAAGGCGGCGATGCTCCAGGCGAGCACGGCGGCGCAGTAGGCGACGTCGCGCAGCGACTGCACGGTCCACCTGCGAACCTTGCCGCGGGGACGTGCCGCGACGGCGTCGAGCTCGATGGCGCTCACGGCCGGGCCTGCTCGTTCTGTCGGGCGGCAACGGCGGCGAGCTTCTGGTGTACGCGCATCAGCGCAGGAGCCTCTTCCTCGGTCCA
Organism: uncultured Actinomycetota bacterium; assembly: GCA_963794435.1. GTDB lineage: Bacteria > Actinomycetota > Actinomycetes > Propionibacteriales > Nocardioidaceae > Marmoricola. Next base: position 32,968 of record CAWCDX010000021.1, on the reverse strand, counting down.
GGCGTCCACGACGAAGTCCGGCAACGGCGCCAGCATGCGTGCGCGCTCGCCGTCATCGGCGGCGGCCAGCATCATCGCCAGCACGCGCAGCTCGTCGGCCTGTGGGATCTTGGCGCGGCTGCGTTCCATGCTGCCGCGTTGCTCCTCAGCGGTGATGTGTACCGCGAGCAGCGGGACGACCGAGCGGTCCTCGGCCTCCAGGTGCGCCAGGACCAGCTCGGTCAAGCGTCCCATCGCCTGCGCGCGTTCGGGGCGTGGGCGGGTGCGGTCGCGGACCACCTCGACGAGTGGGTCCATCTCGGTGTGCTCGGCCTCCAACATGGCGAGCAGGCGGGCTGCGCCCGGTGCTCGGGAGGCGAGCAGCGGCCAGTGGAACTCGTCCTCCTCGGTGTGGTGACGCAGCAGGTGGTCGGTGACCACCCGGAGGTGGTCTTCGGCGACCCCTTCCTCCTGACGGGTCATCGTTCCGCCGGCCAGGGCGGCGGCCAGCCGCGGCAGCTCGTTGCGCAGCATCGAGTGGGTCAGGATGAAACCGATCAGCTCGGCGCGTTCGGTCGTCTCGGGCACGGTGGCCTCCTTCTCGTAGGGACTGGTGCCAGCCTGCGAGAGGAGACTTGCCGCCTTGTTGCCGTCGACCGCCGGGTTCTTTCCACGCTCTGAACGCCCAGAGGTGGCGGCATACTGCGCTCATGGCCTCCGACCTGGTGCTATGCGTGCTCGGTCCGCTGCGGCTGCTGCGCGACGGAGCCGAGATCGAGGTCAGCGGAGCACGCCAACGCGAGGTCCTGGCCCGGCTCTCGGTGGCGGCCGGGAAACCGGTCTCGGCAGAGGCATTGCTCGACGACGTGTGGGGACCGGTGGCCGGTGAGCCGGCTGCGGCCTCGCTGCACGTGAGCATCTCCAAGCTGCGGCGCGCGATGGACCCCGAGCGCCGAGCACGCGCAGACTCGCCGCTCGTCAGCACCAGCGGCGGCTACGCCCTGGCGATCGGCCTCGATGTCACCACCGTCGAACAACAGGCCCGCCGCGCCTCCACCATGCTGGCCGCCGGCGAGCTGGAATCCGCCCACGACGAGCTGACGCGGGCACGCGCCTCCTGGCGCGGCGAGGCCTACGACGGGCTCGGTGAGCAGCCGTGGCTGGTCCACGAGCGCCAACGCTGCGAGGAGCTGCGCCTCTACCTCGCCGAGCTGTACGCCGAGACAAGCCTGCGCCTGGGCCGGGACGCGGCCGGCATCGTTGTCGACCTCACCACCCTGGTCCAGCAACACCCAGGCCACGAACGACTTGCCGTACTGCTGGCATTGGCGCTGTACCGCCAGCAGCGCCAGGACGACGCCCTCGCGGTGCTGCGGGCGACGCGCGAGCACCTGCGTGAGGAGTCAGGGCTCGACCCCGGCACAGAACTCGCGACGACCGAGGACCTCATCCTGGCCCAAGACAAGGACCCCTACGCGCCCACGCCTGCAGTCGCGGTGCCTGCGACGCCGCCCATCGACCCCGTCGAATCGTTGCCTGGCAGCTATCGCATGGTCGGGCGCGGCCGGGCCCGGGCGGTCCTCGACGCTGCCGCCCAGGCTGCCGAATCAGGGCGCGCGACCACGTGCGTGCTCGTCGGCGACGCCGGCATCGGCAAGAGCCGACTGGCCCGTGCGACCGCTGATGACCTCGCCGGCCGTGGGTGGCGGCTGGTGTGGACACACGGCAGCGAGGATGAAGGCGCACCTGCGCTGTGGCCGTGGGCCTCGGTCGTCCGCACGCTCGGTCGCGACGTCCCCCTGGCCCCCGAGCTGGCCGCCCTTCTGGAGGTAGGTGAGGAGACACCAGGTACGGACAGGGCCATCGCCCGCTGGCGCCAGACCGAGGAAATGGTTGAGCTCCTCGAGTCGGTGGCCAGCCAAGCTCCCCTGATGGTCGTCTTCGACGACCTGCACTGGGCCGACGCCGCCTCCCAATCGCTGCTGGTCGAACTCACCGCGCGGGCGATGCCGGCCCCGGTGCTCATCGTCGCCACCAGCAGGCCCGCCTCCACACCCGGGCTCACCGCGACCCTGGCCCGACTGGCGCGTCTGGGCGTGGTCCGGCTCGAGCTCGAAGGACTCACCGAGTCCGACATCCAGGCACTGGCCGCCGCCGCCGGGCTCGAGGTCGACCCCGCGGCGTTGCGGGAACGCACCGGCGGCAACCCGTTCCTGCTGCAGGAGACTTTGGCGTATGCGGCCGAGACCGGGGCCCCACCGCTAGAGGTCGTGCCCGCCTCGGTCGTCGACGTCCTCGGAGCCCGGATGGCGCGGCTTCCGTCACCGGGTGAGGACGTGCTGCTCGTCGCCTCCGTCCTCGGCTCGGTCATCGACCCAGCCGTCGTCGCGCACCTCGCTGAGCTCGACCTGGCCGCCGTCGACGAAGGTCTCGACGCTGCGCTGGCCGCGGGTCTGCTGCGTGCCGAGGACGGCGGCGCCATCCGGTTTCGGCACGACCTGGTCCGCGAGATCGCCTACGGACGACTCGGTGCCGTACGCCGCTCCCGGCTGCACGCCCAAGCCCTGCACAAGCTCACGCAGTCAAGGCACCTCAACCCCGCGCTGCTGGCCACCCACGCCCGCGCGGCCGGACCCTCCCACGCCGAGCAAGCCGTGCGCTGGTCGATCGCGGCCGCGACCGAGGCGACCGCTCGGCACGCACCGGACTCGGCACTGCAATGGTGGCTCCAGGCCCAGCAGAGCGACCAGAGCGCCACGGTGCCCGATGGGCAACGCCGCGTGCAGGTGCTGCTCGGACTCGTCCGAGCCCAGCTGGACGCCGGCGACGCAGTCGGGGCGATCGAGACCCGGGCCGCCGCAGTCGAGGAGGCGGCAGAGCTCGGCGAGGACCGGCTGGTCGTGGCGGCGCTGAGCTCGCTGGACGGCCCGATGGTGTGGCTGCCCCGGCCGATGGGCCGCGTCAACACCTCGATGATCCAGCACCTGGAGCAGGCTCTCGCATCGACCCCGCCGCCCTCCCCGGCCGAGCGCTGCATGCTCCTGGCCACGCTCGCCATCGAGCTGTACGCACCCGCGCACGCCGCTCGGTGTGACGAGCTCACCGCCGAGGCCCTGGATCTGGCCGAGACCCTGAACGACCCGGTAAGACTCGGGTTCGCCCTGAACGCACGTGTCTCGGCCACCGCCTTCCCCGGACGCGAAGCCGAGCGCGCACTGGTTGCGGACCGGATGGTGGAGCTCGGGCAGGAAGCCGGCCTCTCGGGCATCGAGCTCGCCGGACACCAGTTCGCCTGCCGGCTGCGGCTGCAGCTCTTCGAGGTCCGCACCGCCGACGCCCACGCTCGCGAGGCGCGCCGCATGTCCGAGCAGCTGCGGCTTCCGTTGCCGGCCATGCAGCAACGGCTCTGGGACTGTTCGCGACGTGCCCTGGACGGCGACCTGCGCGATGCCCAGCGAATGCTGGACGCCGTCGAAGAGCTCGACTGGCCCTGGTGGGGCCGCGAAGCCATGTTCGCGACCGTACGGCTGACCTTGCTGCTGCGTGCTGGTGCCTTCGACCAGGCAGCCCCTCTCCTCGACCTCGCGGCCCGGGTCAACCCACAGATGGCCGCGGACGCCGCCGTGCTGGTCACACACGCGCACGGGACCCAGCCACCCACCATGCCCGCGCTCGGGCCGGGTCCCCGCGACTGGGCGTGGCTGTCCAGCGGCTGCATTCGCGCCCAGGCTGCGATCGCGCTTGGTGACCGGGCGGCGATCGAGTCCGCGTACCAGTGGCTGCTGCCGGGCACCGGGATGATCGCCTCGACCGGATCCTTCGACGCTGGTCCCGTCGACGCCTACCTCGCCGACCTCGCCGCAGCCATGGGACGGCACGAGGACGCCCAGGGCCACCGTGCGCTGCTGGCCGAGCTGTCGGCGCGCGAGGGTCTCGCCGGGTGACAGGCGCGTGCGCATTCCCTGAGACCACCGTTGTCGTCAGTGCCTCACACCGCAGGCTGAACTTCAGTCCGGTCAAGGCCCAACCGGAGTTACCTCGCGTCTAGCCGTGGCTCTTCAGAGGGTGTTGACACCCGAGCATCCGGATCTGCCGAAATGAGGGCGTGTCTGCGTTGCTTGCCTACAAGGGTTCGAGAGGGCCTGGTTTCCAAGTCAGGTCGAACCAGGTCTCTTCGGGTCCGTAGAGGCGCAGCATCGGGAACCAGCCGATCTCGGGCAGGGTGCGGATCCAGTTGGCTCGTCCCCTTCTGGGGGTGGCTCGGGGCCGAAGTAGACGTCTACCGAGCCGTCCTCGGCGGTCGCCAACGTCCGGGGCGTAGGAGTTGAGGCTCGGGTGCTTCTGGCCGTTGGCGAGCATGGAGCGGGTCCACAGGTCGTAGACGACCACCGACCAGAAGTTCTTGACCGGGATCGGCCCTGGCAGGTGCATGCCGGTAGGTGCGGTGCGGGTCGAGCCAGTGCGCCGTTCGCGTCGCGGTAGGCCCATGTGTAGGAGGACCCGGTGCCGGGCTTCGGGTTACCCATGGCCGTTGGTGCGGCCGGTGCCGAACCAGGCCATCTGCACCATGGCGTCGACCATCGGACGGCCGTGCTCGTCGCGGAACGTCGGGTAGCCGCTCGACGGTGACGAACCACTCCCGGTCCGGGCTAGCGGCAGGTAGTCGCTCGCGTGGTGCGTTGGCTAGACGCGAACGCCATCACGCTGGCCGACCTCGGGCGGCCTCGTCCAGGATGCCGCGCATCCGCTCGTCAGGTGCGAACGGGGTGCCCTTGCTGATCCCGATCTGGGCGAGCTGCCGCGGCAACCTCGGCGTCGATGGCGTCCTCGTGCTCGTGCTCCACCATCGCAGCGAGGTCGTCGAAGTAGCGGGAATCGACGGGGTGGATGGTGTCGAACGGAGACCCCCGAGGCGTTGACGTGCCGGGTCGCGTGGCTGCGTCCAGGCCGGGTGTCAGCGGCCGGATCGAGGTCTGCTCCAGGGTTGCGAAACCTGGTGTCGGGTCGCCACCGGGGCCTAAGAACGCGCGCAGCGCCAGCCACGCGCCGTAGGTGCGCGAGCGGACGACTTCGACGTAGTCGCCGACGGGCTCCGTCGATCGTCGTAGTCAGGTGGGAGGACCAGGTAGCTGCCACCCTGACCGTGGTCAGGGCCAGCGAGCCCCATGTCGCCGAGCGGTCTCATCCACTGATCGTTGAGGAACCCCAGAACACCGGGAGGCACGTCGACCACTACCGGGCCGTCAGCGGCCATGTCGAGGAAACCGAGGCCGTAGATCGGTTTCGGAGTTCCCGGTCAGCACCAACCCCTCGGCGTCAAGGTGGATCATCGCCAGGTCCAGAGACCCGAGGCCGAGATCACGGCGCATTCCCTGTCGGAATCCCCACATCGAGGCGCCCATCATGTTGCGCAGGAACACCTGGCAGGCACGCTGGAAGTCCAGCACGTCGTAGACGTGCGTGAGCGTGGCCTCGGTCGGGATAGCCGCCCTCGAACTCCATCGGCCCCACGAAACGGCTCTCCACCACCGCAGGAGGCGGGTTCGGTGCTGTCACCCGATGCACCTCGGTCGGACCGGTCGGCGTGAACATCGCACGTCCCTCCTCGATCGAACTCTTGCTCAACTGCGACCGCTTGCGCCGCACTCGGAGAAAGTCTTCTCCGGTGAGAAGCCCAACCAGCTCACCCGGGTCGGGTGAACGCCTGACATGTGCGTCCGGATCTGCCGCGATCCGCGCGCGCTGGCGGCGTCAACTACGTCGTGAAGGAGCACACCTAGCACGACGCCATCCAGCAGCCCGTTGACGTTCAGAGCCCAGCAAGGTCCGCCACCAGTCCGGTAAGGCGGTAGCAAGAGCCGGCCATGAGGGTCAGGCCATGACCTTCACCGCCACCGCTACTGGAAACTCGACCAGCTCGGCGACCGGCATCGACACATCGGCCCTCGACCCCCACAGCGGAATGCTGCGGCGCCTCTTTGCGACCCACCCAGTCGCGGCGTTCTGTGCCACGGCGTTCCCGCTGGGGTGGACGTTCTTGGCTCTCCGCACGGCGCACATCGGCTCCACCGCTGCCGGCTACGCCTTCACCTACGTCGCCCTGCTCGGCTCGGCGCTGCTCGTCACCTGGGCCGGCGGCGGGCGACCGGCTGTGCTGCGGTTCCTCTCCCGGTACCTCATCTGGCGGTTCGGGCTGCGCCGGTGGACCCTCATCGTGCTCGCCTTGCCCGCTCTGACTGTCGCATTCGCTGCCGCCACCGGAACCCTGCACGTCAGCGGCCACAGCTGGGCATACGTCGCCGGCGCCTTCCTGCTGCAGACCTTCATCACCGGCGCCCTCGAGGTGAACCTCGCCGAGGAAGGCGGCTGGGGCGGCCTGGTGCAGACCCGCTTCGCGCAACGCAGCGGACTGCTCGGCGGGGCCCTGCGGACCGCACCGCTCTTCGCGGCCATCCACATCCCACTGCAGTTCACCCCCGGCTGGACCTGGGGCAGCGTCGCCGGCGGCGTCGTTGCGCTGCTCGTCATCGCCCCGTTCTTCCGCTACCTCATCGGCGAGACGCTGGAGGCCACCGGCGGCAGCCTCCTGGCCGCGGGGATCCTGCACGCCTCGTTCAACGCTTCCGGGAACCTCGGTTTCGCCGGCGGCTGGCAGTTCCTGCCCGCCCTCCTGGTCCTGTCCCTGGGGATCGCGGTCGTACGACGCCTCCGCCGCACCCACGCAGTTCAGTACGTGCCCAAAGGAACGGCCCGGTGACTGCAACCAATGCCCTCACGGCCTGGCGACCTCCTCGCGCGGCTGGGTGCCGAACCAGCTAGCCGCCCGACGGATCACCCGAACTCGGCCCGCAACAAACCACTCACAGTGAAGGAACCCGTCATGACCACCTACGACCAAAAAACGGCTACCGCAGAAACGGTGTCCATCCCGAAATGGAGCAAGACCACCGTGCTGAAGGTCTGGGCTGCGGCCGCCCTGCCGATGGGGGTGCTCGCCTGGGTCGTGACCCCACTGCTCGCGCGGTCCTTCTCCGGCCCCACCGCACTGCCCCGGGCTCTCATCCTCAGTCTCACCGCAGGGCTCATCTGGCAGTTCTTCCTCGTGCTCCTCGTGGTACGCCGCGAGCAGGGCACCGTGCGCTGGCCCGTCCTCAAGGCGGCGCTGTGGCTGAACACCCCCATCAGCACCCGCACCGGCAAACCGAGCAAGAAGCTGTGGTGGATGGTCCTGCCCCTGACCGGGCTGCTGGCCCTCGAGGAGATGGTGCCGGCCATCCCCTCCCCGGTCTCCCGGGACTCCGCAGCCTTCTTCGGCTCCCACGTCGGACAGACGTGGATGTCGGGCAACTGGGGTTGGTTCGTCATCCTGGTCGTCCAGTTCGTCTTCAACACCGCGCTTGGCGAAGAACTGTTCTTCCGTGGGCTGCTGCTGCCCCGGATGGGCTCCTTCGGGCGGTTCGACTGGGTCATGAACGGTGTGCTGTTCGGCTGCTACCACCTGCACGAACCGTGGGTGATCCCGCAGACGGTCCTGTTCGACACCTTCGCCGAGGCGCTGCCCTCTCGCCGCTGGCGCAGCTCACTCATCGGCATCGCGGTGCACAGCACTCAGACGGTCTTCTTCTTCGTCATCGCGCTGACGCTCGTGCTCCGCTGACGGACCTGGGAGTGCCGTGGGCGCACACCGCCCCGCCTCAAGATCACCGCGGTTCCTGCGGTGTCAGTGGCGAGTCCTACCGGGCCCCGCGACCGTCAGTCACGGGTTCTAAGCAGGCGGAGGTTCGCCGGCGTCGTCGTCCTCGGTGAACGGGTGCTCGGCGATCCACTCCGCGGTCTGCCGGTAGGCGTCTGCGATGTAGGCCTCGAGATCCGGTCTCCCGATGCGCCACACACCGCGGCCGCCGATCTTCGCCGACCGCAGGTCTCCCCGTCGGATCAGCGCGGACGACGAGAAGTCTCCGCTCCGGCGGTTCACACCCCCCGGAACCGACCCAGACTCAGTCCTGGACCTGCGCGCAGTCCTGCAGCAGGACCACACTGCGTTGGACCCGACCGAGCTGCCGCCGCGCTGCTGCCGGTCAAGGGCATCTACGAGCTGCACGATTACGAGAAGGTCTTCACCCCGGCCGCCGAGGACCTCTTCAACCTGCGCAGCATCGACCGCGACGCCGGGGCACTGGTCGTAGTCCGCCCCGACCAGTACGTCGCGCACGTACTCCCCCTCGACGGGATCGATGAGCTCACGGCGTACCTGTCCGGTTTCATGCGCGAACCGCCGGCCCGATGAGCGTGTGATCTGTTCCCCCCAGATTCCCCCAACGCGGCACCCAAGCAGCACCTACTGGACGCCTAACCTTCGTCGGGCTTACCGTCGAACAAGCCTCTGACCTGCGGAAACGCACCATCCGGAAAGCGCCGACACCATGGATGTGCCTCTACTACGACATCTGATCTCGGGGTCTTCGTGACCTGCGGCTAGATCCCGGAAACGGCGTCTGACCTGCGAAGACGTCGTGCGGCGTCTTCCAGCTTCAGACGCCGTTTCTCGCCCGCGCGCGTCGCCCGAACCGGTCCATGAGGAGCGGCCGAAAGCCCGGAAAGACGCGGCATGCGAGCGTCCGGATCGCGGTTGAAGCGGAGGTTCACCCCCCGCCATGCGGAGCCCGGTGCGCAGTTCGACCCGTCACTCGTCCCGCGAGAGCGAGCGGCGCCGCCTCGGTCATGAACGGACTTTCGGCAGCGCCTCAACGGAACCTCAAACCACGCTCAAGGGTCGCTCTGCACGACCGGGCGACTTCGCCGCCGCGGCTAGTGTGCGCGTGTGGTGACCCTGCTGCTCGTCGAGGACGATGCCCCGATCCGGGCCGGCCTCACCCGAGCCTTGACCGCGGACGGCGCGACCGTGACGTGCGTGGGGACGGCCGTCGACGCGATCAAGTCGCTGGCCGAGACCCGGCCCGAGGTCATCCTCCTCGACCTCGGGCTGCCCGACCTGGACGGTGCCGACGTGCTGGCGATGATCCGCTCCAACCCGGCCAGCGCCGACCTTCCGGTGATCGTGGTGACCGCCAGGGACGAGGACCGGGAGGTGGTGCGACTGCTCGACGCCGGCGCGGACGACTACTTGGTCAAGCCGTTCTCCGCCGCGCAGGTGATGGCCCGGGTGCGGGCGGTGCTGCGGCGGGTGGAGGACGCCGGCACCGAGGCGTCCATCGTGACCGTCGGTGGCCTCGAGATCGAGCCGCGCGCTCGTACTGTGCGGCTCGACGGGCGCGAGGTCGCCATGAACCGCAAGGAGTTCGACCTGCTGCTAGCGCTGGCCTCCCGACCCGGCGAGGTCCTCAGCAAGCAGCAGCTCCTGGCCGAGGTCTGGCAGATGCCCTGGGGAGGTGGTGACCGCACCGTGGAGGTGCACCTGTCGTGGTTGCGCCGCAAGCTGGGCGAGTCCGCGGCCGAGCCTCGCTACCTGCACAGCGTGCGCGGGGTCGGCATCAAGCTGGTCGACCCCGCCCAGGGCTGAGGTCGACGCGCGATGAGGACGATGTGAGCCTGCGCGGGCGCATCCTGGTGCTGTCCGTGGCCGTCGCCGGACTGGTGCTGGTGGCGTTCGCAATCCCGCTGGTCGTGCTCCTCCAACAGGCCGCGCGCGAGAGCGCCCTCGACAAGGGCACCGACATAGCGCACGGCGTGGCCGACTACGCCAGCACCTCGTCGGTGAGCAGGTCTTCCCTGTCGGCGTACGTCGATCGAGTCAACCGGCGTGAGGACGCCTACCCGGTCCGCGTCGACCTGCCCGACGGCACCCATCTCGGCGCCGCGTTGGCCGGGATCGCGCTCCCCCACGACCGCGACCGTCCGGCCCTCGATCCCGACCAGGACGGCGACAACGACGCCCAACCGTCCCCCAGCGCCCAGCCCCAGAACGATCCCGACCACGACCACGACGACGACCGCTTCGCGGGCACGTCCTCGGCCCAGGTGCAGGGCGTCGAGCACGGCCGCCTGGTGAGCATCGGCGTGAACAGCGCCGCCCTCAGCGATGCGGTGGGCACCTCACCCGGACGTGGGACGACGGTGTCGGTCTACGTCGCCTCCGCAACCGTGCGCCACACCGTCGCCCAGCGGCTACTCGTGCTCGCGGCCGCCGCCCTCGGGGCGCTGCTGATCGCAGCCCTCGCCGCGCAGCGGGTCTCCGGTCGGCTGGTCCGTGGCCTGGCCGCCACGGCTCGCACGGCTGACGACCTCGGCGACGGGGACCTGACCGCGCGGGCCCCCGAGGAGGGGCCCGCGGAGGTGCGTCGCGTGGCAAGCGCGCTCAACCGGCTCGCGGGGCGCATCGACGAGCTGCTGGTGCTCGAGCGCGAGACCGTCGCCGACCTCTCGCACCGCCTGCGCACGCCGCTGACCGCGGTGCGCCTTGACGTCGAGGCACTGCCGGACACCCCTGAGCGGGCCGAGCTGGAGACCCACCTCAGCTTGCTCGAGCGCACGCTCACCGCGGTCATCCACGCGGCCAGGCGTCCCGAGCGCGAGGGCGCGCTGCCCCACTGCGACGCGGCGGCAGTCGTACGTGCCCGGGTCGAGTTCTGGACTCCGTTGCTCGAGGACCAGGGGCGCGACGTGCGCCTCGACCTGGTGCAACCTCCCTTGCCCGTGCGGTGTGCCGCTGCCGACCTGTCTGCCGCCGTCGATGCCCTCCTCGAGAACGTCGTCGCACACACGCCCGACCACACCGCGATGGCGGTGCTGCTCCACCCTCATGCCGGCGAGGTCGTCCTCGAGGTGCGCGACCACGGTCCCGGTATCCCGCAGGGCGCGTTGGGCCGGGGCGCAAGCGACCGTGGCTCCACCGGCCTGGGCCTGGACATCGCCCGGTCGTGTGCGGAGTCCAGCGGCGGGCGTCTGCACCTCACCCGCGAGGGAGGGTGGACGAGCGTTCGTCTCACGCTGGGCCGGCCTTGACCCGCTGACAGCGGGCCCACAGGGCGATTTGACCTGGATTTGAGTGGCCGTTTCGGCACTCATGAGGCAATTCGCTGCACTGTGGGGGGTATGACGAAGCACCCGCGCCACCTCCTGCTCCGCCGCGCCCGCCTCGGCGCCGGCGCCCTCGTGACCACCGCAGTCCTGGGAGTCGCCGGCGTCACCTACGCTGCCCAGTCCCAGACCGTCTCGGCCCAGCAGGGCTCGTCGAACCGGTCCGGCACGACAGGCAGCACGTCAGAGACCTCCCGCACGACGGGCACCGCCGGCACGTCGAGCACCAGAGGCACAGCGACGACCCCGAAGCACCACCACCGGCACCACCGAACCAGCACCCAGAGCTCCGGGTCCAGCTCCTCCGGCCTGAGCAGCTCCTCAGGCAGCTCCTCAGGCAGCTCCTCGGACGGCGGGAGCCACAGCTCGTGAGCGACGCGCCCCAAGCGGACGCACCCGACACGGACGAACCGGCCGATGCGCTGTCGGCCACCTGGCGTGCCTGGTCGTGCACCGTACGAGTCACCGTGCAGGGCAGCACGCCGGAGCGCCTTGCGCGCGCCACCGCGATTGTCCGCGACCTGATGGACGAGGTGGCTGCCGCGGTCGACCGGTTCCGGCCCGACTCCGACCTGTCCCACGTCAACGCCCACCCCGGTCGGCTGGTCGCCGTCTCTCCCCTGACCACCACGCTCGTCGACGTGGCGCTGCGCTCCGCGGCTCGCACCGACGGCGCCTGCGACCCCACTGTCGGCACTGCCCTTCGGGGAGCCGGGTACGTCGAGGACATCGAGGTCGTGCGCGTGAGCAGGCGCGATGCGAGCGCGGCCAGACCGGCCGCCGGCTGGCAGTCGGTCATGCTCGACAGCGCCCGCAACCGGATCGGGGTCGTGCCCGACGGGCTGCTCGACCTCGGCGCCACCGCCAAGGCCTGGACCGCCGACCAGGCCTCTGGCCGGGCGAGCGCCGAGCTCGACCTCCCGGTGATGGTCGCCATCGGAGGAGATCTCGCCGTCAGTGGCGCCGGGCGCCCGTGGCGCATCGACGTCAGCGAGCACGAGGGCGGACCGGGCCAACAGGTGGAGCTCACCCTCGGTGGACTGGCTACCTCCTCTACCGGTGCCCGGCGATGGAGCACCACGGCGGGGCCGATGCACCACCTGATCGACCCGCGCACCGGACGGCCCGTCGAGGGCCCGTGGCGCACGTGCTCGGTGTGGGCTCCCACCGCGTGCGCGGCCAACGAGGCCAGCACCACCGCGCTGGTCCTTGGCGCCTGCGCGGTCGACTGGCTGCTTGCGCACGATCGCGCGGCACGACTGGTCGACGGCGACGGGTCTGTGACGCACGTCGGTGACTGGCCGCAGCCCGAGGTGCGTGCCGCGTGACCATGTGGTTCCTGGCCCGCGGCCTCGGCATCGTGGCCCTGGTCGCGTTCACGGTCGCGGTCGTGCTCGGCGCGACCTCCTCCGACCGTGGCGTCCACGGGACCGGACCCACCAACCTCCGCGCGCGCGACGCCGCCCTGGACCGTCGCATGCTCCTCCAGCTGCTGCATCGTTCGGCGGCGCTGGTCGGGCTCGGCGCGCTGGTGCTGCACCTGACGCTGATCCTGCTCGACAGCCACGTGTCCGTGTCGCTAGCGGGCGCCCTCGTGCCCTTCACCGCCGGATACCGGCCGTTCGCCCTCGGGCTCGGCACCATGGCCGTGCTCATGTTCGCCATGGCGATGCTGACCGGCTTCGTGCGCGGCCGGCTCGCCGCCTCGCCCAGGGCCGCTGACCAGTGGCGCACCATCCACCGGGCGGCGTACGTCGGCTGGGTGCTGGCCATGTCGCACGGGATCCTCGCCGGCACCGACACACACACCCCGTGGGCCCTCGCTGTCTATGGCGTCTGCGGGTTCGCCGTCGCTGCCGCCGGCTACGTCCGCCTCGCGCGCGCCGACCGGCGCGACGACGACCCGCTCGTGCGCGCCCGGGCCGGCCTGCTCGAGCACCGCTCCCCCCTCCCAGGACGCCGACCATGAGCACCTCCACCCACTCGCCGACCTCGACGTTCGCGCGCACGCGCCTCCTGGCCGGTACGGCCGAGGGGCCGCTGCTCGATCCGACGGCGCATCGGCGTGAGCACGGCCCTCTCGAGCTCGTCGACCGCGAGACCCTCGTGCGAGCGGCCGCCCAGGTCGGACTGCTCGGACGCGGCGGCGCCGGGTTCCCGGTGGCGACCAAGCTCGGCGCCACCCGCCCCGGATCTCGGACGGAGGTGGTGGTCAACCTGTCCGAGGGCGAGCCGGCCAGTCAGAAGGACCGCGTGCTGGGCCGCTATGTCCCGCACCTCGTGCTCGACGGCGCCCTTCTCGTGGCCGCCGCCCTGCGGACGACCCACGTCACCGTCGCGGTGCACGACGAGGACGCTCGTCGCGTCCTTGCCGATGCGGTCCGCGCGCGGACCGACACCAAGCGCCTTCGGGTCGTCGGGGTCGCCGGAGGTTTCGTGGCCGGCGAAGCGCGCGCGCTGCTGCGCGGGCTGGACGGCGGCCCGATGGCCCCGCCGGGGCGCCGGGTGGTCCCGGCCCTCGAGGGACTTCACGGCCGGCCGACCTTCGTGTCCAATGCCGAGACCTTCGCCCACCTCGGGCTGCTCGGCACGCACGGCGCCGACTGGTACGGCACCGTGGGCTCCGAACGCGAGCGCGGCACCACCCTGCTCACCCTTCTCGGCCGCACCCGCACCCGCGGAGTCGTCGAGGTGGAGATGGGGACCCGGTTCCGGGACCTCCTGGACGAGCCGGTGGGTCCGGTGCTCATCGGGGGGTACCACGGCACCTGGGTGGCCGGCGCCGACGACCTCGTCCTGGACCGGGCCGCGCTACGGGAGCAAGGAATCCACCTCGGCGCCGGGGTCGTGGCGGCGCTCGCGCCCGACACGTGCGCCATCGCCGAGGTCGCGCACGTCGCCGACTGGTTGGCCTCCGAGAGCGTCGGCCAGTGTGGTCCCTGCTTCTTCGGCCTGCCGTCCGTCGCCTCCGACGTCGAGGCCCTCGCGCAAGGCCAGCTGCCGCGCGGCGGACTCGAGCAGCTCCGCAGGCGTCTCGGCCAGCTTCCCAGCCGGGGCGCCTGCGGCCACCCCGACGGGGCGGCGATGTTCGTCAGCAGCGCGATGAACGTGCTCCAGACCGAGGTCACCGACCACCTCGCTCACGGCACCTGCCACCGTCCGTACGTCGGCACCCTCCCTACCCACACGTCGCAGCGACGATGAGCGCCCACCGCTTCCAGGTCGACTGGACCCGCTGCGAGGGCCACGGGCTCTGCTCCCGCCTGCTGCCCGAGCTCATCTCGCTCGACGAGTGGGGATTCCCGATCCTCGCCGCCACCGACGTCGACGACGACCTCCTCGGGGCGGCCCGCCTGGCCGCGCGCAGCTGCCCGGCGCTCGCCCTCCGGGTGGAGAAGTCATGAGCCGCGTCGTCGCCGACACGCTGGCCGAGGCATCGGGCCGGGAGGAGCGCGTCAACCCCGTGCTGCCGGGCACCGGCGGCCCCGCCGGCAACGCCCTGCTGACTTCCTGGACGGCGCTGGTGCTGCTGGCGCTTGCCGTCGGCGAGCTGCTGACGCTGCTCGACGTGCACGGACTGCTCTCCTGGCACGTGGCCCTCGGAGCGCTCCTGATCCCGCCGGCCGTGCTGAAGACGGCGAGCACGACCTGGCGGATGGCCAGCTACTACCTGGGTCGCTCGCCGTACCGGGAGTCCGGACCGCCGCCGCTGCTGATGCGGGCGCTCGGACCCTTCGTCGTGATCTCGACGCTGGGCGTGCTCGGCACCGGAGTGCTGCTCGTCCTCCTCGGCGAGGACCGGTCGCACCAGGGCCTGGGCACGGTGCTCGGGTTCCGACTCAACTGGATCACCGTCCACCAGGCGTTCTTCGCCGTCTGGGCCGTGGCCGCCGGCCTGCACCTGCTCGGCCGCATCGTCCCAGCCCTCCGGACGACCCTCGTGCGGCCCGAGGGAGCAGCTCGGAGCGTGCCCGGCACCTGGGCCCGCGCGCTCACCTTCCTCGTGATGACGCTCACCGCCGCGGCCCTCGCCGTGGCCCTCGTCCACGCCGACAGCAGCTGGGCCTTCCACGGGTTCGACCACGGGCCGCCCTTCGGACCGAACGGCCACGGCGGCCCTTGAGGACGCCGCGGCGCTGTCCTGCGTGAGCGCGAGAGCTCCCGCCCAGGGTCAGGGCCCCGCACGGACACCCAAGGTCCGGTGATCGCTCTCGACTCTCCGGCCGCGACTTCGAGGGAGCCTTGCGGGTGCTGGCGATCGCGCCCGTCGAGCTCGTCGAACGGCGAGACCGAGGGCACCGGCTTGAGCGGGACGTTGTGCAGAGTGCGTGCGGTCTCACCCCCACTGGGTGAATCGGCCAGCGTGCGCGACGTGCAGCATGGGATCCAGGCCGCACGTGAAGGGGATGGCTGATGGCGATGCGAGATGACCGCGGGGAGACGCCCTGGAACCGACTGCTCCGGAGCGTCGAGGACTGGTTGCCGATGCCGATCACGCATGTCGTCTCCAGCGATGTGCACGAGTCCGCCGAGGTGGTCGCGCGCCGGCGCAAGGTGGTGGCCGCCACGTCCGTGGCCGGCGCGACGCTGCTCGGGGTGTCGTTGTCGACCAAGCCGGACAGCAAGGCCTTCTACGCGATGACCTTCGGGACGGCGGCAGCCTGGTCGTTCGGCGGCCTGGGGTCGGGGCCGCTGCACCGCGGCTGGATCGAGGACCACGAGCGCCGCGTGCGGCGACCGTGGATCACCCCGATCGCCACGGGCGTCGGCGCGTTCGGCGTCTTCTACGCCGGGGCGCTGGTGGCCCGGCAGATCCCTTTCGCCGAGCGGGCGATCAGCTCCATCCTTCAGTTCGCCGACGAGGGCACCATGCCGCTGGTGCTGCTCACGACGTACGCCAACGGGATCGGGGAGGAGATCTTCTTCCGGGGCGCGCTGTACTCCGCGCTCCCCGCCCACCTGGCCCCGGCCGCCTCGACCGCCATCTACGCCCTCGCGACGACGACCACCCGGAACCCGTCGCTGGTGCTGGCCGCGACCTTGATGGGCAGCCTGTTCGCCCTGCAACGCCGGGCGAGCGGCGGACTGCAGGCACCTCTCTTGACCCACCTGACCTGGTCGAGCCTGATGGTGCGCTACCTGCCGCCGTTGTTCCGTACGTCGACCCAGGCCTGAGCCAGCGAGCTCCCGGGCTCAGAGCCGCACGTGCCGGGTGACCGAGACCCCTGCGACGCGGCTGTTCTGCACGTAGACGAAGCGGACCCTGTGGCGGCCGTGGTGCAGCCGGACGGAGGCGCGCCCCACGCCGTAGCGCACCGGGATGTTGGAGACGACGTGTCCGTGAGAGATCACCTTGACCAACCCGCCGACCCGCGGGATGCCGGGAGCGCGGACCGTCAGGTAGGCGGCCAGTCCGTGGGCTCCGCGGGCCGTGAGCACCCGCATCGTCGGCGTCGTGCGCACCACTGCCGTGGGGCGCGTGGTGACCGACTGGGTGCGGAAGCCGAACCGCGTGACGCGCACCCTGACGACGAGACGGCTGCCGAGGTCGGCAGTGCCGACGCGGTAGGCGGTGGAGCCGCTGCGGACGACGTGACCGTTGGTGGCGCGCACCCACTGGATGCTTGCCCTGGCGCCGGACGGCACTCGCGGCATCCGCACCCTCAGGACCCTGCCGAGCCCAGGGGTTCCCACGAGGACTGGTCGCCCGACGGTGGGCATCTCGCCCGGGGCCACCACGCGGTAGGACAGCGTCCGGACCACGTTGTCGTACCCACGCCTGCTGGCGATCACCTGCACCGCGATCGAACGACCGACCGCGCTCGGCGTCGCGACGAAGGTGGAGCGCGTCGCACCCCGGATCGCTCGACCGCCGGAGAGCCAGCGGAAGTGCACCGCGTCGGGGCGGGGCGTCCAGGCCCCGGCGGTGGCCGACAGCACCCGGCCGAGCTGTGGACGCCCGTGCAGCGTCGGGTTGACGGTGGCGCGCAGCGTGCCGGGCAGGACGGCACTGGTCGCCGCCGAGCCGGTGGTGGAGGGGGCATAGCCGTACCGCGTGCCGGAGACGCGCACGCTGAGCGCCTTGCCCAGCTGCGCGTTGCTCGGGACGTACGTCGCACCGGTGGCATGGGCGATCGCCACCCCGTTCTGCAGCCACTGGTAGGTGACCCGGGTCGCGGCGGGGCTCCACCTCGGTGCCGTGGCCCGCAGTGCGGAGCCGACCTTGGCGAAGCCGGAGATCCGGGCGCCTGTGGACGGCCGCAGTGCCACGTCGCGGAAGTGGATGAAGCCGCTCGGCCAGCCGCCGCCGCTCCTGGTGATGCGGGTCCAGGAGAAGTCGCCGTGCCAGCTGTCCTGTGACAGCACCACCTCGTTCGCCGAGATCACCCTCTCGACGTAGGCGACGTGGCCCGCCGAGCCGGCGGGCCTGACGCCGGCCTTCCACCAGGCGATCGCCCCGACGCGAGGGACTCCGTTGGTCAGGCGCTTCTCCTTGACCCCCCAGTTGGTCGCATTGCCACCGCCGGTCCACGGCCTCGCGGAGCCCAGCCCCGCCCTGACCATGCGGTAGGCGGCGTAGTTCGTGCAGTTGTGGCCGGAGAACATCCGCCAGTAGGACGTCCGGTTCGCCGAGGCGTAGCCCGCGTTGCCCATGCCCTTGGCCGCGCAGCTGGTGTAGCCCGAGCACAGCGTCGTGATCGAGGCCTCGGCGGGAGCCACGGGCAACGCCACGAGGGCTGTGCCGGCGGTCGTCAGGACGGTCGCCACCAGGGCAACGCGATGGCGGGCAGCACTTCGTCCACGAGAGAACACCCGTGTGACTGTAGTGACAGAAATAGACTTGAGTGAAGAGAAAAGACGAAAGTCAATCCGACACGCCGTGGCGTGAGCGGGAAACTACACCGGTGTGATTCCGGATGCTGGGCACACGAGCGGCCCGTCAGAGGCCCGCTACAGCCCACGCGCGCGCAGCACGCAGGTCAGCATCGGCTCGGAATAGGCGCCGGCAACCGCGCCGAAGGACGCGGCGAGCCGACGTCGGTCTTCGGGTGGCAGCGCAGCACCCGGAAGGCCACTCATGCGTCCCCCGTCCTGACCACGCCTCCCGGGCTCAGGGAGGTGTCGGCTCCTCGACCTTCGCATCGATCAGCGGCGCGACCCACTGGGCCCGACGGTCCGCGTCGATGAAGATCGCCCGGACGAGCAGGGTCATCGGCACCGCGAGAAGGGCGCCCAGGGCGCCGAGCAGGAAGGTCCACACGACCAGGGACAGGAAGGTGATCTCGGCGCTGAGCCCGACCGAGTTGCCCACGACGCGTGGCTGGATGAACGTCTGGATCGTCACGTTGAGGACGCTGTAGGCCAGGATCACGAGCAACATCTTTTGCCAGCCGCCGTCGAGCAGCGCCAGGAAGGCCGGCGGGATGATGCCGATCACGAAACCGATGTTCGGGATGAAGTTCGTGAGGAACGAGAAGAACCCCCAGACCAACGGGAGCGGGACGCCGATCAGCCACAGGGCACCGGAATCCAGCACGCCGACGATGGCGCCGAAGAGCGCGGTCATCAGGAGGTAGGTCTGCGACCCCGTGATGAACTTGGCCAGCGCGGCGCTCAGCTCGGGCTTGACGCGCTGCAGAGCAGTGATCCGTGGCGCGAACCCGGCCACGGCGGTGACGAAGAAGAACATCAAGGTCACCAGGAGGAACAGGTTGCCCACGGCGTCGAGGATCCCCGAGATGACGTTCCCGAGCTCATCGGCGAGCTTCGTGGGATCCAGCTTCGAGAGCGCGTCACCGGTGGAGCTGGTACTCAGGCCGAGGTTGGCCAGGCCGTCGTCGATGTTCTTCGTGACGTCCTTGGCGTCCGCGGCGTACTTCGGAAGGATGTCGACGAACTTGATCAGGCACACGACGGTGCCGACGAGCATGACCAGCAGGATCAGGTAGGAAGCAACCAGCGCGGTCAGCGTCGCCAACCAGCCCGGCCAGCCGTGCTTGCGCGCCCATCGACCGATCGGCAGCACCGCGATGGTGAGCACGAGGGCGAGCATCGAGGGAGCGATGATCTCGGCGGCCGCCTTCGTGCCGACGCCCAGGGCGACGACACCCACGATGCCGAGCAGCACGACGATCGAGCGCGGCAGGGTCGTGGGAGCGCCCACCACGCCGTTCGGGGAGCCCACCCCTCCGGGGGCCTGCGATGCCATGGGCCCACGGTAGGGAGCGCTCCCGGTCATGGCCTCACCCGCAACCGGTGACCCCGGCTTTGCCCCGCACACGCCATCATGTCGGAACGCGCCGGCCGCGCGCGCCCGTCATCTGTACGTCCACACGAGGCTGACGCCCGAGATGAGGTCTGGAACGCGTCGATGGGATTGATCCTCTCAACCGTGCTGCTTGGTCTGCTGGCCACGCTGTCTCCCGTCACGATCGTGGTCTTCATCATGGTGCTCGGAACGGCCCGCGCCCGGGTCAACGCGGCCGCGTTCCTCATCGGTTGGGGAACCTCGCTCGTGGTCGTCTTCCTCGCGAGCTACCTCCTCGGCACGTCGCGGAGAACCCAGCACGGCAGCGGCCGGACCGGTGTGCTCGTCCTCGAGCTGCTGATGGGAGGTGCCCTGCTGGTGGCAGGTGCACGACGGTGGCGGCGCCGGGCCGAGCTCCCGGTCAGCACGAACGGTTGGAGAACGCAGATGATGGCCCGGACCACGGACCTGACTCCGCGCGGCGCCGCGGTCGTCGGTGTGCTCAAGCAGCCGTGGGCGATCACGGCGGCTGCGGCGGTCGTGGTGGTGCACTACGACGAGCCCCGCCTGGTCACCCTGATCGCCTTCGCCTGCTTCGCCGTCGCCTCCACGGCCAGCGTCGCCGGGATGTTCGCCTACTACACCCTGCGCCCGAGCGAGGCCCAGGCCTACCTCAGCCAGCTGCGGGACCGGGCGATCGCGTCCGGGCCCTCTGTCTTCGCGGGCGCGGCCTCGGCGGTCGGGGCCTTCCTGGTGGTCGACAGCCTGATAGCGCTGAGGAGCTGAACCGGGGCCATTCATGGCTTCGACGGGCCCGAACCCGCTCGGGACAGCTGGCCCAGACCACCAGACGCCCGCTTCCGCCCGGTGTGTCGCATTCGCCGGTGCCACGGTGCCGGAGGAGCACCCACGACACGCCTCGAGCTGACTCGATTTCGACACACGCGCGGGCGTTTGCGTGTTCCATGTGCGGGTGGGGTGGCCTGAAGCGTCAGGCTCGTGGTCGGGGAGGCGTGGATGGCTCGCATCGTCGTGGCTGACAACGACCTCGACGCGCTGGATCTCGCCCTCACCGACCTGCGGCTCGAAGGGCACGAGGTGTTCGGGGCCCTCGACGCCGCAGACGCCGAGGCGCTCGTGGGAAGGGTCTCCCCCGACGTCGTCGTCCTGGACTACCGGATGCCTCCCGGCATCACCGGTCTCGAGCTCGCCGAGCGCCTGGTGGACGACGACCCGGGCCTGCGCATCGTGATCTACAGCAACTACCAGAAGGTGGAGCTGCGGGCGCGGGCAGCGCGGATCGGCGTTCCCTTCCTCGCGAAGGGCAACCTCCGTGCGCTGAGGGCGGCGGTGGGCAGATGACCGACCACGGCCGGCGCCGCACCAGGTGGGGAGGACCGATCGGCCTCGTGGTGATCGCCCTGCTGGCAGCCGGCGTCGTGCTGCTCGTCGCCCGTGAGCGCGCAGGACTCGAGGACCAGCGCGAGGCCCGCGCGGCGGTCGCCGATGCGGTCGCCCCGATCGATGACGCGATGCGCGCCGCGATGAACGGCGCTGCCTCGGGAGCCGTCGCGGCCCGGCGGGTGACCCTCGCGAACAGCGCCTCGGCCGGTGTGTCGAGCGCGGTGGCGACGCGTGCCCGGGACTCAGGCAGCCCGCTGCTCGAAGACGCGGGCGAGGGACTCGTGGTGGCCCCGACGTACGACACGTCGACGCCTCCGGCGTCCGTCGCAGACCGCCGCGTCCATGCGACCGGCCTGCGCGTCGCACCGCTCGGCCTGAAGTCGACGCTGAACGGTCTGCGCCCCCCGGGAGGTGGGATCTCGCTCGCCGGCCCGCAGCAGACGATCCTGTCGCTCCCAGGGCCGCGACCCTCGGGCCTGTCCCAGTACGCCGTGACACTGCAGCCCGGACCGGTGCAGGTGTGGACGTTGACCGCCTGGGTGCCGTCTCGCCCGATCCCGGTGATCGCGTGGCTGATCGCGCTCGTGATCTTCCTTGCCGGCCTCCTCGCGGCCGCCTGGCTCCTGCGTCGCGACGACCGCGACAGGCGGAGCCAGGAGGAGCTCGTGCGCCTGCAGCAGTCGAGCGCCACGACCGCCGCACTGGCCACCGTCGCCCAGCACAGCCTGGACCTCGCCGACCTGCTCCCCGCGATCACGACCGAGCTCACCACCTCGCTGGGGCTCCAAGGGCTGTCGATGGGCGCACCGACTCCCGAGGGCGAGCGACAGTTCTTCGCGTGGGGGGTTCCCCCTGCCCACGTGCCCGCCTCCTCGGTGGTGCCCAGTCAGGTCCGGGCCGGGCAGTCGCTGTGCCTGGTTCTCGGCCGAGGCGGACGAACCATCGCGCGGCTACGGGTCGTCGCGGGACGCGACCTCGGCCCTCACGACCTGAGCGCGCTCGGAGCAGCCACCGACGTGCTCACCTCGGCCCTGGCGAACGCCGAGACCTTCTCCCAGCAGCATGACCTGCTCGAACAGATGCGCTCGGTCGACGAGCTCAAGACGGTGTTCCTCGCGACCGCTTCGCACGAGCTCAGGACACCGGTCAGCGCCATCGCCGGGTATGCGCAGCTCCTGGCGTCCAGCTGGGACAGCCTGACCTCGGAGGAGGCCCGGACCTATGCGACCCAGGTCGACAACAACGCCCAGCGACTCGGTGCCCTGGTCGAGGACCTCCTCGACTTCTCCCGGCTGGAGCGCGGAGCCGGGACCCTGGCCGCCGACACGATCCTGGACCTGGGCGAGGTGGTGAGCCGCATCCTCGACGAGCAGGGCGAGCTGGCCCCCGACCACCACGTGGAGCACCAGACGGTCCGCGGCCTCGGCGTCGCCGGCGCGGAACAGGCCGTGGAGCGCGTCCTCACCAACCTGGTGGGCAACGCCGCGAAGTACTCCCCCGCCGGCACGGTCATCCGCGTCGTCGTCACCGAGAACCACGGCCGCGCCGAGCTCGCGGTCGACGACGAGGGACCGGGCGTCCCGCTGGCGGAGCGTGAGCAGATCTTCACCCGATTCTTCCGGGGGCGGGGAGAGTCGGTGGTCGCCACACGAGGGGCAGGGCTGGGCCTTGCCATCGTCAGCGAATTCGCGGCCACCATGGGCGGTCGCGTCTCGGTGACCTCAGCCGACAGCGGAGGGGCGCGCTTCGTCGTCTCCTACCCGTTGGCCGCTTCTGCGGAAACCAGTGTCGAAGGAGCATCTGATGTCCGTACGTGACCGACTCCTCCCCGCCCTTGCGGGGGCAGCGGTGGTCCTCGTCGCCCTGATGGTGGTGGCGTTGCTGCGCTCCGCCGAGAACGACGGCACTCGCGCCCTGGAGCGAGCCAAGGTGGCGCAGGTGCGCACGACGGCGGACAGCTTCAACAACCGGGTCGAGTCCAGCTTCGGCTCGCTTGCCGGACTGGGCAGCCGCCCCTGGCAGCTGACCCAGAACAGCGCCTCCGACCAGGCGACGCTGAAGACCTTCTCCGTCGACCCGAATGCCCTCTCCGGCAGCTTCCTCGTCGACTCCCAGGACACGATCACGAGCGGCGTGCTGCTGCGGCCGGGCAGGCTCGGCTCGAAGTTCACTCCAGCCGGGTGGCAGAAGGCGAAGGCTGCCCTGGCCTCTGCGCCCGCCGTCGTCCTGCCGGTCGCCCGATCCGGCGTCACGACCGAGCTGCCGAGCTATGCCTTCGCCGTGGCCATCCGAGGCAAGACGCCCACCAGCGTGAGAGGTGCCTTCGTCTTCGAGCAGGCGCTGACCAACGACTCGCCCTTCAGCCAGGAGATCCGAGGCCTGGCTTCCGGTCAGAAGTCCAGCGCGACGTGGCGGTTCCTGGACAGCAACGGCGCCGTGATCGCCTCGACGCTCAACAGCGGCCTGGGCGCGAAGGTGCCCGACGCCCGACTGGCCTCGCTCTCCGAGGGGCTGCACCAGATCGGGGACAAGCTCGTGATCAGCGCCGATGTCCCCTCGGTCGGGTGGCACGTCGTGTTCACCCAGAACCGCGCGGAGTTCGTCAGACCACTCGCCAAGCCGCTCCAGTCGGCGGGCCTCATTCTCGTGCTCGTCCTGCTCGCCATCGGCCTCACCTTGACTGTCGTGCTGGCACGGCGACTGCGGCAGTCGCGGGAGCAGCAGGCCCGGCTGCTGGCGCTCAACCGTTCCCAGGACGAGTTCATCTCGGTGGTCTCCCACGAGCTGCGCACCCCGGTCTCGGGAGTGCTCGGCTTCCTCCAGACCAGCCTCGACCACTGGGAGATGATGAGTGACGAGGCCCGGCACAACGCCGTACGCCGCGCCTTCACCAACGCGCGCCGGCTCCAGGCGATGACCCGCGACGTGCTGGACACCGAGAGCATCGAGTCCGGACGCTTCGGCTACGTCCGGCACCCCGTCGACCTGGTCGAGGAGGTGCGTACGTCGGTGGACGCGTTCAGCAGCGGCATGGCCAACGAGGTGCTCCTGAGGCTGCCCGAGCACCCGGTGACCGTGGAGGCCGATCCCGACCGGATCCAGCAGGTCCTCGCGAACCTTCTGGACAACGCGCGCAAGAACGCACCGTCGGAGATCCCCATCGAGGTCTCCCTCGAGCAGGTCGACGGCACGGCGCGACTCGTCGTCGAGGACCACGGCCCCGGGATCGACCCCGACCAGCTCGAGCGCATCTTCGACAAGTTCGTGCGCGGTCGAGCAGGAGCGGTCACCGGGACCGGGCTCGGCCTCTACATCTCACGGCGCATCGTGGACGCCCACGAGGGCCGGATCTGGGCGGAGAGCGTCCCCGGTGAGTCGACCCGGTTCATCGTCGAACTGCCCTGCGAGACCCTGGTGAGGAACTAGGATGACGGCCACCATGACAGTCCCCGTGCAGACCGCGTTGGCGCCCAGTGTCTTCGTCGTGGACGACGAGCCGGAGATGCGCATGCTCGCCCGGGTCTTCCTCGAGCGTGGTGGATTCAACGTCGTCGACGAGGCCGCTGACGGCCCGCAGGCGCTGGAACGATTCCACGAGCTCAATCCCCCACCGATCCCGTCGGTCGTCCTGCTCGACAACCGGATGCCCGGGCTCACCGGGCTCGAGGTCGCCGAGCAGATGCTGGCGCTGCACCCCGGCCAGGTGATCATCCTGTTCTCGGCCCACCTCGACCCGGCGACGGAGGAGAAGGCCCGCGCCATCGGCATCGCCGCGTGCGTCTCGAAGATGAAGGCATCCCGACTGCCCGACCTCATCCGCGGCCTGCTGCCCGACCAGGCCTGAGGCCGCATCACCACGGATCCCGAGCCCGCCGAGTGAGCGGGCCGGCCCTGCGGGAGCGGCTCAGCTCGACACGAGGTCGGCGAAGACGACCACGTTCTCCTCGAACTCCGAGGTCTTGGCGTCGAGCCCACCGCAGGTGATCAGCCGCAGTCCGGGGTGGTCGATGTTCCCGTAGACCTTGGCGGTCGGGAACGAGGACTTGGCGAAGTGCTCCACCCGCGTCACCCGGAACCGGGCCGTGCTGCCGTTGGCACGATCGACGACCACCCGGTCGCCGCGGTGCATGTCGCTCAACCGGGCGAACACACCGGGAGTGTTGTACCGGACGTGGCCGACGATGATGGCGGGGCCCAGCTCCCCCGGGGTCGGAGCGCCGGTGAACCAGCCGGCAGGAAAGGCGCCCGGCGGTGTCTCGAGGGTGCCGTCCTTCTGCAGTCCCAGTGCCATCAGGGTCGAGTCGACGCCGATCGAGGGGATCAGCACCCGGGTGGGCACCGACCTCTTCATCGGCGTCACCCGTGTCGTTCGAGCAGGTGCAGGAGCACTCAGTGGTGTGCTGGGCCCCGCCGCGACCGGCGCGTGGTCAGGTCGAGCCGCTGCTGCTCCACCCGTCGCAGCACCGAGCAGTCCGGTCGCGAACGCGATGCTGACGAGGGAGGCCACGGCCGCCACGACGCCAAGGACCAGCCAGAGTCCTCGGCGGGTCGGGCGAGCGTGGGGTGCCTGCTCCGGGATCACACCCGGCGGCGACGACGTACGGCGACCAGCGCCAGGGCGCTGAAACCGAGGGCCATCGTCCACCCGATCGCGGCCGTCGGGGTGCCGCGGTGGGCCAGGACTCCGGTGTCGACGACGCCGGTGTCGACTCCGCCGGTCGGGGTCTTCTTGATCTGGTTGGTCGTGAGACCGCCGCTACCGCCGTTGGTCCCGCCGCTACCGCCGTTGGTGCCGCCACTGCCACCCGTGCCGCCCGCCTTGGGTGTCGGCGTCGCGGTGGGTGTCGTCGCCGTCGGTGTGGGCGTCGTGGTGCCACCACCGACGGTCCTGTCGTTGTCGCAGTTCGGCGAGGTGATCACGTTGGCGTGCAGGTTCACCGCAGCGCTCCGGGCGAGGACGCGGCCCTCCAGCGTTGCGCCCGTGTCCATGGTGATGTTCGCCTGGGCCATGACCGTGCCGACGAAGTGAGTGGTCGTGCCGAAGGTGGCGGAGCTGCCCACCTGCCAGAAGATGTTGCAGGCGTCCGCACCGCCAGTGAGCACGATCGAGCTGGCCGAGGCCGTGGTGAGGGTCGAGCCGGCCTGGAAGACCCATACCGAGTTCGAGTGAGCGTTGGGACCGCTGACCCCGCCGTCGAGGGTGAGTGGCACCGTTCCGGTGATCGCCATCTCCGTGCTGCGGTTGTACACGCCCCCGACCAGGGTCAGGCCGCCGAGGTTGACACCCGGGTCGGTCGTCGGACCCTCACCTGCGGCGGTGTTGTAGGCGGTGGTCAGGTCGTTCTTCGCGGTGAGTGCCACCGCGTCCGCCTGGTGGTAGGTGCCGCCGATGGTCATCGTGTCCGCACCAGTGATCGCCGAGCCCGGCGAGACCCCGACGCTGCGATCGATCGTGGTCGTGCCGGTGTTGGTCACCGTGGAGCCGGCCAGCACCGAGAAGGCCGAGGCGGTCCCCAGGGGGACGGCAACGGCGGCGGCCTGAGCGCCGCTCGCAAGCGGTCCCGCGACGAAGAGCGCCACCAGGGCGGCGGCGGAGGTGAGCCCGAGCTTGGGGTGCGCGAAGGCAGGCGTGCGTGTCGAAACCATGTGCAGGAGTCCTCTGCTTGTGAATCACGGCGCCCCCCAGGGGCGTACTTCGCGTCGGCCGGCAGACGTTGCGCAGAGGTCTGGGCGAAACAAATCCGGCATGCGGTGCTTGTCTCTGGTTCCGAATCTAGGCCCCGGGCTAGCCCACGTCTGTCGAGTTCCACAATTTGGAGCGTTATGTCCGCATTGTGGACAATGTCAGGTATCGAGGCCGAGCAGCTCCAGGAGCGACTCGTGGTTCAGGTACACCGCGATGCGCCAGCCGCCAGAGGTGCGCCGCAGCAGGAACGACGAGCGCAGCCTCACCGGATCGTGCGGTTCGTCGTACAGGACGTCCCAGGTGGTGCGCGCCAACGCGTGCTGGTCGTCGAGGGTCACCACCTCGAGGCCGGCCAGCGTCGTGCCACGGGCCCCCGCGCGGGCGAAGACGCCGCGGCGGTGCGGCAGGAACGCGATCAGGGCGTCGCGCTCGACCGGGGTGGCCGTCGCCGGGTCGAGACTGAAGAACGTCGGCAGGAACAAGTGCTCGAAGCGGTTCCACTGCTCGGCCTCCGAGGCTTCCTCGAACGCGGCGAACAGCGCCTCGATCTCGCCGACGACCTCGCTCACGAGGCGAGGGCTGCGAGGTCGGCCGCGAGCGCTTCGAGCACGGGCACCGCCCGATCAAGCGTGCTGCGATCGCGCGCTGACAGCCGGGAGACGGCCTGGCGCAGCGCGGCATCGGACCGCTGCTCTGCCGCCTCGAGCACGGCGATGCCCGCTGCTGTCGGGCTCACGACGGTGCGCCGCGCGTCGTCGCCGTCGCGGTGTCGGACCACGAGCCCGGCCTCCTCCATCGGCTTGATCCGCAACGAGACCGCCTGCGAGGTCACCCGCTCCGACGCGGCGAGCGACGAGACGGTCCGGGGCCCGTGGACGTGCAGATGTCGCAGCGTGGCCAGGCCGACGAACCCGGGACCCGACGCGTCCGGATCGACGAACAGCAGCCGCAGCTGGGAGCTCAGCGCGCCGATGGCGCCCCGCAACGATGACGTCAGGTCGGCAGCCATTCGCGTAAGATACCTTACGGAAACGTCCTGACACCACCTCGGACTGCAGCTGCTCGGTCGCAGCAGAGCACCCCTCTTGTCGGTGGCGTCCCTACGATCGGCCCATGGCCGACGTACCCACCGGTCCCGAGCCGTTCACCGCCCGGACCGACCCCGCCGAGCTCGACGACCTGCGCGCGCGGCTCCAGGCCACGCGCTGGCCGGACGGTCCCGACGACGCCGGGTGGTCGTTGGGGACCGATCTCGGCTACCTGCGAGAGCTCGTGGCCTACTGGGCCGACGAATACGACTGGCCGGCGCAGGAGGCCGGGCTGAACGCGCTGCCCCGCTTCCGGGTGCCGGTCGGCGGCCTCGGCATCCACGTCGTGCACGCGAGGGCGTCCTCCCCCGAGGCTCTCCCCCTGGTGCTCTGTCACGGGTGGCCCGACTCGTTCTGGCGCTACTCCAAGGTCGTCTCGTTGTTGACCGACCCCGGCGCTCATGGCGCCGACCCCGCGGACGCCTTCGACGTCGTCGTGCCCGACATGCCTGGCTACGGATACTCCGAGGCTCCCGGGCGCCCGCTCGACTCCATCGGCGTCGCCGGCCTGTGGGCCGAGCTCATGGACGTGCTCGGGTACTCCACCTACGGCGCAGTGGGCGGCGACATCGGCAGTCACGTCAGCCGCTACCTCGCCCTGAACCATCCCGACCGGGTGGTGGCCGTGCACCGCAGCGACGGCGGCATCCCCGTCTTCAGCGGAGACCTCGCGCAGCTCACTGCCGAAGAACGTGCTTGGTTCGACGAGGCCAAGGCCTGGGGCGGGACCGAGGGCGCGTACGCCGCCATCCAGCGCACCAAGCCGCAGACTGCCGCCTTCGGGCTCACCGACTCCCCCGTCGGTCTGGCTGCCTGGATCGTGGAGAAGCTCCGGGCCTGGAGCGACTGCGGCGGCGACGTCGAGCGGAGCTTCACCAAGGACGAGATCCTCACCAACATCACCATCTACTGGCTCACGAGGACCATCGGCCCCTCCATGCGGATGTACCACGCGAACGGCGCGATCGCGCGCGACCAGCTCGAGCGACGCGTCGAGGTGCCCTCCGGGTTCTCCCTCTTCCCCGGTGACATCCTCCAGCCCCCGCGGGCCTGGCTGGAGCGCACCACCAACGTCGTCCGGGTGACCGAGCCGACGCGCGGTGGCCACTTCGCGCCCTTCGAGGAGCCCGAGCTCTACGCCGAGGAGCTGCGCGAGTTCTTCCGGCCCTACCGCTAGCGCCAGCCGAGCTCGGGAGCGACGTGGCGTACGACGGTCTCGAGGACGTGGGCGTTGTAGTCGACGCCGAGCTGGTTGGGGACGGTGAGCAGCACCGTGTCGGCCGCGGCCACGGCCTCGTCCTCGGCGAGATCCCTGACGAGCTGGTCCGGCTCTCCGGCGTACGTCTTGCCGAAGCGCGCCACGCCGGTGTCGAGGTGCCCGACCTGGTCCTGGCTGCGGGTCTCGCGGCCGAAGTACGCGCGGTCGAGGTCGCTGACGATCGGGAAGATGCTGCGACTGACCGAGACCCTGGGAGTGCGCGCGTGCCCCGCGGCTGCCCAGGCGTCGCGGAAGATCGCGATCTGCTCCGCCTGGAGCTGGTGGAAGGGCACGCCGGTGTCCTCGGTGAGCAGCGTCGAGCTCATCAGGTTCATCCCTTGCTGGGCCGTCCACTCGGCCGTGGCCCGGCTCCCGGCGCCCCACCAGATCCGCTCGCGCAGGCCGGCCGAGTGCGGTTCGAGGCGCAGGAGGCCGGGCGGGTTGGCGAACATCGGCCGCGGGTTCGGCTCCGCGAAGCCGACCCCTTCGAGCAGCTCGAGGAACACACGGGTGTGCTCACGAGCCATGTCCGCGTGGTCGGTCCCTTCGGCCGGGACGTGCCCGAAGTAGCGAAAGCCGTCGATCACCTGCTCCGGTGAGCCCCGGCTGATGCCCAGCTGCAGTCGACCGCCCGCGATGAGGTCGGCGGACCCGGCGTCCTCGACCATGTAGAGAGGGTTCTCGTAACGCATGTCGATGACCCCGGTGCCGATCTCGATGCTGCTGGTCCGGGCGCCGATGGCCGCCAGCAGCGGGAACGGCGAGGCAAGCTGCTGGGCGAAGTGGTGGACCCGGAAGTACGCCCCGTCGACGCCGAGCTCCTCGGCGGCGACGGCCAGGTCGATCGACTGCAGCAGTGCGTCCGAGGCCGACCTGGTCTCCGACTGGGGTGAGGCCGACCAGTGTCCGAACGACAGGAACCCGATGTTCTTCATGGCCCGGCAACAACGACGCCGGGCCGAGCCTTCCCGGACCGGGCAGGGCTAGGCTCGCGACGAGCGCAGCAGCGCGCCAGAGGTGGGCAGGATCGTGTCAGCAATCATCCCGCGATGGGAGTGGCGGTGCTTCGCCGAGCGTCGCGGCGACCTCGAGCCGGCCGTGGGGTCGCAGCCTCCCGACCGCGTGCACGAGAGCGACGAGATCTACGTCCTCTCGACCGAAGGGACCGACGCCGTCAAGGTCCGTGACGGCCTGATGGACGTCAAGCACCTCGTCACCGTGGACGAGAACGGGCTCCAGCAGTGGGTGCCCGTGCTGAAGGCCGAGTTCCCGCTTCCCTCGGCCGACGTCGGCGCCGTGCTGGCTGCGCTGCGAGTGGACTCGCCGAGCCTCGGGCGGGCGACGTACTCCTGGCGCGAGCTCCTCGAGGACGTGATCGGCCCGAACCCCGACCTGGTGCTGGCCGAGGTGCACAAGAGGCGCGAGCGCCACACCCTCGGCGGCTGTCTCGCCGAGCTGACCGAGGTGCGTAGCGGACGGTCGTCGGTCTTCACGTTGGCCGTCGAGTCCGAGGATCCCGCCCTGGTGCTCGCGGTCGTGCGTGAGGTGGGACTTCCGCTGCGTCCCAACGTGAGCTTCGCGAGGGGGCTCAAGCACCTGCTCGGCGTCGGCCCGCAGCGGTACGCCGTGATCGACGTGGGGACCAACTCGGTGAAGTTCCACCTCGGTGAGCGGGAGCCGAGCGGCGGCTGGACCAAGCACATCGACCGCGCCGAGGTGACGCGGCTCGGCGAGGGGCTCCACGAGAGCGGTCGGCTGGGCGAGGAGGCGATCGAGCGCACCCTCGACGCCATCGCGGCGATGGTCGACGAGGCCGAGCAGAACGGAGCTGCGGCCACGGTGGCGGTAGGAACGGCTGGCTTGCGCATCGCCGCCAACAGCGCGGACTTCGTCGACGCCGCGCGGGAACGGCACGGTCTCACCGTCGAGGTCATCTCCGGCGAGGACGAGGCGCGCCTGGCGTACCTGGGGACCAAGTCCGGGCTGGGTGAGCCACGCGGGACCCTGGTCGTCTTCGAGACCGGTGGCGGCAGCTCGCAGTTCACCTTCGGCCACGGCGACGAGATCGACGAGCGTTTCAGCGTCGACGTGGGCGCCGTCCGCTTCACCGAACGCTTCGGCCTCGACGGCGTCGTAGCCGACGACGTGCTGGCCGCTGCCCTCGACGCCATGGATGCGGATCTGGCCCGTCTCGACGACCGTCCGGCGCCCGACAGCCTCGTCGCCATGGGCGGGGCGGTCACGAACCTGGCCGCGGTCAAGCACGGCCTGGCGGAGTACGACGCAGACATCGTGCAGGGCACCGTGCTGGACCGGGCCGAGATCGACCGGCAGATCGAGTTCTACCGCACGCGCACCGCGGAGGAGCGCCGCACGGCCGTCGGCCTGCAACCCCAGCGCGCCGACATCATCCTCGCGGGGGCCTGCATCGTGCGAACCGTGCTCGAGAAGCTCGGGATGGAGTCGGTGACGGTCAGCGATCGCGGCCTGCGACACGGGCTGCTGGTGGAGCGCTTCGGCTAGAGCCCTGAGTCCTCGCGGCCCTCGGGCGACGGTGCGCCGGGCGCTCGCAGGTGGGCCTGGAGCGCTAGGCGGATGTTGCCATGGACCTTGTCCGGGCCGATGCGTTCGAGGACGTGGTCCCGCTCGAGGATGACCCGGAGGCCGGGCTTGAGACGCGCGAGGTGCAGGGCGATGCCGGAGTCGGTCGTGAGGTCGAGGATGTCCTTGAGGGTGGCGGATCCCTGGGAGTCGATGAAGTCGATCCCGCCGCAGTCGAGCACGATCCCGGTCAGGTCGGGAGTCGCGTGGATGACCTCCCGGACCCGGTCCTCGAGGGCGTCGGAGGTGGCGAAGAACAGGCCGCCGTCCAGGCGCAGGACGACCACGCCGGGAGTCTGCTCGTCCTCGGGGTGCTCCTCGAGCTCTCGGTAGACCTCGGTGCCGGTCTCACGCGCCAGGACGGGGATCTGCGGCCGGGTCGCGACCGAGATGAGCCAGAGGATGGAGAGCGCGACCCCGATCAGGACACCCGACAGGACACCGAACACGAGAGTGCCCAGCAGGGCAGCGATCGCGACGCAGAAGTCGAAGCGCTGGACGCGAGCGAGCCGTTTGACCTCGGGGAGGTTCATCATCCCCATCACCACGGCCTCGGTGATGACCGCGGCCAGCACCGGCTTGGGCAGGTCCGAGAACAGTGGCGCCAGCACGAGCAGGGTCAGCAGGACCGTGAACCCGGTGGTCAGGGAAGCGAGACCCGACCGGGCGCCGGAGTGGTCGTTCAGCGAGCTCGCCGAGAGGCTGGTGGTGACCGGCATGCCCTGGAACACGCCCGCGCCGGCGTTCGACACCGCCATCGCGACGGACTCCTGGTTGATGTCGATCTGGTAGCGGTGCTTGGCGGCGAAGGTCCGCGCATCACCTGCGGTCTGGGAGAACCCGATCAGCACCAGGGCGAAGGCCGCCAGTGCCACCGTGCCCGCATGGGCCCACAGCAACCCACCGTCGGGAACCTCGAACGAGGGCAAGCCCCTGGGCACGTCTCCGACGAGCGCCACCCCGTGGTCTCCGAGGTCCAGGAGCCAGGAGCTGAGCAGACCACCGATCACGAGCACCAGGGCACCCGGCACCTGCGGCGCCACCCGACGCAGCCCGAAGACGACCACCAGCGCGGTGAGACCCACCACCAGCGTGGTCGTCTGCGTCTCGCCCAGGGTCCCCAGCCACGACCAGAGCTCCTGCAGGGAGTTGGACCCAGTGACGTCGGTCCCGGTGAGCTTGGGCAGCTCGCCGATCACCACGTCGATCGCCGCGCCGAACAGGAAGCCCGTGACCACGGCCCGGGACAGGAACTGGGCGATCCACCCCGCCTTCAGCACCGCAAGGACCAGGAAGAGAGCTCCCGACGCGAGGGTGATCCCTGCGACGAAGGCCGCGACGTCCTGCTTGTCGGTGATGCCGGCGGCGAACACGGCGCTGGCGGCCACGGCGGCAAGACCAGAGCTCGGCCCCACGGATATCTGCCGGCTGGTGCCGAAGATCCCGTAGAGGATCGCCCCGGCCGCGGCAGCGTAGAGCCCGTTCTGCACCGGGAGTCCGGCGATCTCGGCGTACCCGAGGTTCTTCGGCACGACCAGCGCCACCACGGTCAGCCCGGCGATCAGGTCACCGCGCAGCCAGCCGCGCTCGTAGGTCCGCATCCACCCCACGATCGGGAGCAGTCCGGCAGCGGTACGTCGTGAGCTCATCCCGTTTCCTGCTGGTCG
>CAWCDX010000020.1:0-104913 GCA_963794435.1 uncultured Actinomycetota bacterium | reverse complement strand
GACCTCGAGCAGCTCGGCTTCCTTGTGCTTGAGCATCTCGTCGATCTGGTCGGTGTGCTTCTTGGTCGTCGCGTCGAGCCGCTTCTCCGCCCCGGTCACGTCGTCCTTGCCCACCTCGCCGTCCTTCTCCAGCTTCTCCAACGCCTGCTTGGCGTTGCGGCGGATGTTGCGCACCGAGACCCGGCCCTCCTCGGCCTTGGTCTTCGCGACCTTGATGTACTCCTTGCGGCGCTCCTCGGTCAGCTCCGGGAAGACGCACCGGATCAGCTTGCCGTCGTTGGAGGGGTTCACCCCGAGGTCGGACTCGCGGATGGCCTTCTCGATGTTCGGCAGCGCCTGCATGTCGTACGGCGCGACGAGGATGATCCGCGCCTCGGGGGCGGTGAAGGAGGCGAGCTGCTGCAGCGGGGTCGGGGTGCCGTAGTAGTCCGCGGTGAGCTTGGCGAACATCGACGGGTTGGCGCGGCCGGCGCGGATCGCGGCGAACTCCTCACGCGTCACCTCGACCGCCTTGCTCATCCTCTGGTCGGCGTCACCAAGACTCTGGTTGATCGTCACTGCCTTCTCCTACTCACGCGTTCTCCGGGTCGGCGCCGGCGCTGACCAGCGTGCCGATCTTCTCACCCTCGACGACGCGCAGGATGTTGCCGGCAGGCTGCATCCCGAAGATCACCATCGGCAGACCGTTCTCCATGCAGAGCGCGAACGCCGTCGCGTCGGCGACCTTGAGCCCTTGCTGGAGCGCCTCCACGAAGGTGAGCGAGTCGTACTTGAGCGCATCGGGGTGCGTGCGCGGGTCGGCGCTGTAGACGCCGTCGACGCCACTCTTGCCCATCAGCACCACCTCGCACTTGGTCTCCAGCGCGCGCTGCGCGGCGACGGTGTCGGTGGAGAAGTACGGCAGGCCGGCTCCGGCCCCGAAGATCACCACGCGCCCCTTCTCGAGGTGGCGGATGGCCCGGCGCGGGATGTACGGCTCGGCGACCTGGCCCATCGTGATCGCGGTCTGCACCCGGGTCTCGACGCCTTCCTTCTCCAGGAAGTCCTGCAGGGCCAGGCAGTTCATCACGATGCCCAACATGCCCATGTAGTCGGCGCGGGCGCGGTCCATGCCGTGCTGCTGCAGCTCGGCGCCACGGAAGAAGTTGCCGCCGCCGGTGACGATGGCCACCTGGACGCCGGTGCGCTGCACGTCGGCGATCTCGCGGGCGATGCCGCGGACGACGTCGGGGTCGACGCCCACCTTGCCGCCGCCGAACACTTCCCCGGACAGCTTCAGCAACACGCGGTGGTACTGGGTCATGACCCTCCAAGCGGGGTGGTGGCATGGAAGAAGGCCGGTCCGATGCTGCTGTACGCGTGCATCACACCGACCTCCTCCGACGAATCTGTCGTCAACCTACGGGATCTACGCCCCCACCTCGAACCGGGCGAAGCGCGTGACCTGGATCCCGGCGTCGTCGAGCACGGCCTTGACGCTCTTCTTGCTCTCCGCGACGGAGGGCTGGTCGAGCAGGACGACCTCCTTGAAGAAGCCGTTCAGCCGGCCCTCCACGATCCTGGGCAGCGCCTGCTCGGGCTTGCCCTCCTCCTTCGCGGTCGCCTCGGCGATCGAGCGCTCCTTCTCCACGACCTCGGCGGGCACCTCGTCGCGGGAGAGGTACTGCGGGCGCATCGCCGCGATCTGCATCGCGATCCCGCGGGCAGCGTCGACGTCCGAGCCGTCGTACTCCACGAGCACGCCGACGGCGGGCGGCAGGTCACTGGCGCGCTTGTGCATGTACGCCGTGGTCTTGCCGTCGAAGTAGGCGACGGCGCCGAGCTCGATCTTCTCGCCGATGGTGACCGCGAGTCCCTCGACGACCTCGCCGACGGTCTTGTCGCCGAGCTCGACCGACTTGAGCGCCTCGAGGTCGCCGACCTGGGCGTCGTTGGCCGCGTCGGCGATGCGCTGGGCCGTGGTGATGAACTCCTCGTTCTTGGCCACGAAGTCGGTCTCGCTCTTCAGCTCGACCAGGGCTCCGCCGGCGGTGGCGACGAGGCCGGAGGTGGCCTCGCGCTCGGCACCGCGCTTGGCGGCCTTCGCGGCGCCCTTGACGCGGAGCACCTCGACGGCCTTGTCGAAGTCGCCGTCGGCCTCCTCGAGGGCCTTCTTGCTGTCCATCATCCCCGCGCCGGTGCTGTCGCGGAGCTTCTTGACGTCGGCGGCGGTGATCGCCACGTCGGTCCTCCTTAGGTCTGGTCTCTGGGCTTGCTTCTGGACTTACTTCTCGGTCTCCGCGGCAGCCTCGGGCTCCGCGGGGGTCTCGACAGCCTCGGCCTCGGCGGCGGGAGCTGCCTCGGCTCGGCGGGCTCGGCTCGGGGCCGCCTCGGCAGGCGGGCTCGGCCTCGGCAGGGCAGCCTCGGCGGCGGGCTCGGCCTCGGGAGCGGCCTCGGCGGCGGGCTCAGCCGCAGCAGGAGCCTCGGCGGGGGCCTCCTGGGCCTCGTCCTCGGCCTGCTTGGCCTCGGCGCTCTCCGTGGATGCACCGGTGGCCTCGGCGGCCGGGGCGTCCGTGGTGGCGGTGTCGCCACCGGTCGCGGCGACCGCAGCCTCCTCGACCTTCTCGCCCTCCTGGCCCTGCAGCAGGTCGCGCTCCCAGTCGGCGAGCGGCTCGTCGGAGCCGATGCCCTGGGCGGACTCGTCGTCGCCGGCCTTGGCGCCCGAGCGGGCGATCAGGCCGTCGGCGACGGCGTCGGCCATGACCCGGGTCAGCAGGCTGACGGCACGGATGGCGTCGTCGTTGCCCGGGATCGGGTAGTCGACGAGGTCGGGGTCGCAGTTGGAGTCGAGGATCGCGATGATCGGGATCCGCAGCTTGCGGGCCTCCTCGACCGCGAGGTGCTCCTTGTTGGTGTCGACGATCCAGACCGCGGACGGCGTACGGCTCATGTCACGGATGCCGCCGAGGGTCTTGTCGAGCTTGACCTGCTCGCGGCGCATGTGGAGCAGCTCCTTCTTGGTGCGGCTCGAGCCGGCGACGTCGTCGAAGTCGATGTCGTCGAGCTCCTTGAGGCGGTTGATCCGCTGGTGCACCGTCTGGAAGTTGGTGAGCATGCCACCCAGCCAGCGCTGGTTGACGAAGGGCATGCCGACGCGGGTCGCCTGCTCGGCGATCGCCTCCTGGGCCTGCTTCTTCGTGCCGACGAACATGATCGTCCCGCCCTTGGCCACGGTGTCCTTGATGAACGCGTAGCTGGTGTCGATGTAGGACAGCGACTGCTGCAGGTCGATGATGTAGATGCCGTTGCGCTCGGTCATGATGAAGCGCTTCATCTTGGGGTTCCAACGACGGGTCTGGTGCCCGAAGTGGACGCCGCTCTCGAGGAGCTGGCGCATGGTGACGACTGCCATCTGCTTCTTCCTGGTTGTCGTCCGGGCACGCTGGCGCGCACGGACCTGGTTTTCAGTTCGTTGCAGGTCGTCCCGGTGGAGCGTGGGGTCCTGCCCTGACGCTCGCGCGTGGGTTCGACCCTGCACTGAGACAAGGACTGAGAACCCTCGCCCGTGTGGATCCGGCCCAGCCAGGAAGGAGGGGACGGCACGGAGACGAGCGTGCGAAGTCAACCCGTACGGGTTGCTTCCGTCAGTCTAGGCGGCGCTCGGTGGGCTTGTCGAAATGGCGACCGTTCCCCGTCCACAGGTACGGCGATCGCGCCGGTCGTCCACAAGGCGGAGGTCAGTGCCAGCGGACCCGGCACGCCCGAGCGAGCCTGACGTCCATGCCGCTGCTCTCCCTCCTGATCCCTGGCCTGGTGTCCGGCCTGATGTCCGGGCTGATGTCCGGGCTGGTCTCGGTCGCGCTCGTCGGGTCTCCCGCGCCGCACTCCGACCCGACGCGCGACGGCGTGTGGCCGTTGTCGCCGCGTCCCGACGTCGTGCGCGGGTTCGATCCCCCTGCCACGCGGTTCGGCTCCGGGCATCGCGGCGTCGACCTCCTCGGCCACGCCCACCAGGCGGTGCACACCTCGCTGGCGGGCACGGTGACCTTCGCCGCCGGCCTGGCCGGTCGTGGCGTCGTCGTGGTCGACCACGGCGGCATCCGGACGACCTACGAACCGGTCACCGCCGGGGTGCACGTCGGCGACAGGGTCGAGCGGGGCGCCGCGATCGGCACCCTCCAGCGCGCGGCCAGCCATTGCTTCCCACGCGCGTGCCTGCACTGGGGCCTGCGCCGCGGCCAGGCCTACCTCGATCCGCTCGTCCTCGTCGGCGCGGGTCCGATCCGGCTGCTCCCGCTCGAGGGCACCGACGCACCGGGCGCCGGTCGTGCTCCCCCGTCGACACAGTCGGCGGCCGGCGGAAGGCCGCTGTGGCCGAGCTCGCTCGTCCGACCGACCTCGCCGAGCGGGCTCCACGTGGCGCACCCCTGGGGCGTGCCGCGGGCGGTGTGAGCCTCAGGCCCGCGGGTGCGCGAGCCGGTAGGCGCTGCGCAGGCGCTCGGAGGAGACGTGGGTGTAGACCTGCGTCGTGGCCAGCGAGGCGTGGCCCAGCAGCTCCTGCACCGTGCGCAGGTCAGCGCCACCCTCGAGCAGGTGCGTGGCCGCGGTGTGCCGCAAGCCGTGGGGACCCATGTCGGGAGCGTTGGGCACCTCGGCGAGCCGGGCGTGCACCAGCGAGCGCACGGCGCGCTGGTCGATGCGCCGGCCGCGTGCCCCGAGGAACATCGCCGGACCGGCCCCTGGCACTGCGAGCACCGGACGGCCCGACTCCAGCCAGCGTCCGACGGCCCGGTCGGCCGGAACGCCGTACGGCACGGTGCGCTCCTTGCGCCCCTTGCCGAAGACGCGCAGCACCCGTCGACCACGGTCGACGTCGTCCACGTCGAGGCCGCAGAGCTCCCCGACGCGGATCCCGGTGGCGTAGAGCAGCTCCAGGACCGCCACGTCGCGCAGTCCGACCGGGCTGCCGTCGTCGGCATGGACCGCCGCCGCCTCGAGCAGAGCCCGCGCCTGCGCCGGGTTGAGGGCCGCGGGCAGGCTCTTGTGCGCCTTCGGCGAGCCGAGAGCCGCGCCGGGATCGGACTGGGAGCGGCCGGTGCGCAGCGCCCACGCCGTGAAGACCCGCACGGCGGTGGCCCGCCGCGCCATCGTGGAGCGAGCCTTGCCCAGGGTCTGCTGCCGGGCCAGCCAGCTCCGCAGGGTGCGCAGGTCCAGCGTGTCGACGTCGGTGTGGCCGAGGGCGGCGGCGTGATGCAGCAGCCCGGCGACGTCACCGACGTAGGCCCGCACGGTGTGCGGCGTGAGGTCGCGCTCGGCGACCAGATGGCGCTCGTAGGCCGCCAGCGTCACCGCCATCGCCTCGGGCAGCTCCTCGTCCGGGTCCACGCCGTTCAGCGTACGAAGCACAGTGCCCGCGCCGCGGGAGGCGCCACCGCAGCCTGGCCGGCGCGATCAGGCGGTGCCGCCCTCGTCCGGGCTGTCAGGTGTCAGCCGCCACCGCCCGAGCGCGTGCTCGACGAGGCCGTCGCGGTGCAGCAGACGCAGCGCCTCCTTGGTGCGCGCAGGGCTGATACCGGCCGCGCGGGCGATGGACACGGGATCGGCACCGGAGTGCTTGGGCACCGCGTCGAGCACCTGCCGCTCGCGATGCCCGAGCCGGTCTCGAGGCTGTTCGGGCCCCCGAGGGTCGGCCAGGGTGAAGCTGCCGATGGGTGCGACCGCCTCGAGGACCTCCTCCCCCGAGGTGACGAGCACCGCATCGCGAGTGCGCAGCAGCTGGTGCACGCCCGCCGACGGCGCGCTGGTCACCGGGCCAGGCACTCCCATCAGCACGCGCCCGAGACCACTCGTCCAGCTGGCCGTGTTGAGGGCACCGCTGCGCACGGCCGCCTCGACCACGACCGTGCCCCGCGCGAGGGCGGCGATCAGCCGGTTGCGAGCCAGGAACCTGATCCGGGTCGGTGCGCAGCCCGGTGCGGCCTCGGAGACGATCAACCCGACGTCGGCGATGTAGTCCAGGAGCGACCGATGGGCGACCGGGTACGCGCGATCGGCGCCGCAGGCCAGCACCGCGATCGTCGGACCGCCGCCCGCCAGCGCGCCGCGGTGGGCGGCATGGTCGATCCCGAAGGCTGCCCCGGACACGGTGGCCCATTGCTCACGCGCGAGCGTGGCGCCGATGTCCCCCGCGACCTGGCCGCCGTACGACGTCGCCGAGCGTGAGCCCACCACCGCCACGGACTGCTGACAGGCCTCGTCGAGACGCAGGGTGCCGCGACACCAGAGCCCGATCGGCACACCGCCACGGTCGTGCAGGTGCGCTGCACGTGACAGGTCGTCCAGCGATGCCGGCCACTCCGAGTCCCCGGGCACGACGAACCGCAGACCCGCCTCCGCGGCTCTCGACAGCTCGCGCTCGGGATCGACCGAGGCAAGCCGTTCGGCGAGATCAGCTGCGAGCTCCCCCTGGTCCGCCTGGTCCCGCAGCGATGCCAGCACGGTGCTGGCTCCGAGCTCGAGGACGGCATCGCCCAGGCGCGGATGTCCTGGCTCTCCCGCGCGGGAGAGGGTCACCCTCGCAAGACGCTCGGCCTCGGAATCACCGGTCCTCATGCCGACCCCTTCTCGACGACGGCCCGGGGGATGCTCTCGAACGGCAGCGGATCGGCGCGACGGAGGCGGAGGGCGACGTCCAGCTCGGGGAGCCCCGGACGGGCGGTGCCGGCGAGGTCGGCGACGGACCAGGCGACGCGATGCACCCGCACCGCGCCCCGACGCGTCAAGGTGCCGGCGTAGACCTGGCCGTCGAGCAGGCTCATGGCGGCCTCCTCGAGCGGCCAGCTGCTCCCGAGGAGTGGACCGGGCGCGTGCACGTTGAGTCGCCACGGGAGTCCGGCGTAGCGCTGGCGCTGCCGCTCCCGCGCCGCCTCGATCCGCACCCGGATCTCGGCGCTGCTCTCCCGCCGCTCGAAGGGCAGCAGGTCGTCGCGATGCATCGGCTCGACGAAGCGGGTGATGTCGATCCGGTCTGCGATCGGGCCGGAGATCTTCGCGCGGTACTCCCGGCGAGCGCGCTCACTGCAGCGGCAGTCATGGTCTCGCGAATAGGGGTGGTACGCGCCACAGCGGCAGGGATTGCAGGCGAACACGAACATCGCGCGAGCGGGATAGACGGCGTCGTCCTCACCACGCGAGATGGAGATCTCGCCCGACTCCAGCGGCTCGCGCAACGCCTCGATGACGTCGACCGGGAACAACGGGAACTCGTCGAGGAACAGCACACCGAGGTGCGCCCGACTGACCTCCCCCGGTCGGACCCGGCCGGTGCCGCCGCCCAGGATGCCGGTGCGCGAGGCCGAGTGGTGCGGGGCCCGGAAGAGTGGTCGCCGGAGGCGTGCACCACCGGGTGGCAGCACCCCGGCCAGGGAGTGCACCGCGGTGAGCTCGAGCGACTCGTCGTCGGCGAGGTCGGGCAGCAGGCTCGGGATCCGCTCGGCGATGCTGGTCTTGCCGGCACCCTTCGGTCCGGTGAGCATCAGGTGGTGGCCGCCGGCGGCCGCGACCTCGACGGCGTACCGGGTGTCGGGGATGCCGATGATGTCGGCCATGTCGAGGTCCTCGAGCCGTTCTGAGCCCCGCCAGCTGAGCAACGGCGCGCCGCTGATCGGCTCGACAGGCGGCGCCGAGGGGACCGGCTCACCCAGGAGCAGCGCGACGAGCTGGCCGAGGGACCTGATCCCGAACACGCTCACCCCGGGAACCATGGCCGCCTCGCCGGCCTGGGGCTCCGGCACGTAGACGGTGTCCAGGCCTCGCGCCGCTGCTGCCATCGTCATCGGCAGCACGCCGGGCACGCTGCGGAGCCGCCCGTCCAGGGTCAGCTCCCCGAGCATCGCGGCACGACGGAGCTGGTCCTGCGGAAGCTTCGAGTCGCTCACCGCCGCCAGCACCGCGACGGCGATCGCCAGGTCGAAGTGGGGGCCGCTCTTGGGCAGGTCTGCCGGGGAGAGCAGGACGGTCGTGCGGCGGTGGTTGGGCCAGGTGAAGCCGCTGTTGGTCACCGCGGCCCGGCAGCGGTCGCGCGCCTCGGTGATCGAGGCGTCCGGACGGCCCACCAGGGCTGTGGTCACGAGTCCGTCGGACAGGTCGGCCTGTACGTCGACCACGTGACCGATGGCGCCGCGCAGGCAGACGGTGTGGGTGGTGGCGACCATCAGCCCACTCCCCTGACGTGCGTGACCTCGGCGGCGCCACGCTCCCGGACCAGTACGCCGACCAGGTCGATGCGCATCCCCGGCGGCTGCACGCCGTGCTCGTGCATCCAGCGACCCGCCAGCAGGCCCAACCGGTCGGCCTTGTCGCGGCCCACGGCCTCCAGCGGGTGGCCGAACGCGACGCCGCGCCGCGTCTTGACCTCGCAGAAGACGAGCACGTCTCCCTCGCGCAGGACGAGGTCGATCTCGCCGGCCTCGCAGCGCCAGTTGCGGTCGACCAGCACCATGCCGTCCTCGACGAGCCGGCGCGCCGCGACGCGCTCGCCGTAGGCTCCGACGCTCCTGTTGCGGTCTCCCCGGGTCATGCACGCAGGACACACGTTCGTGGAGACGACAGGGCGGCTCGGGCGGTGGGCCTGTGGACGAGCGGAGCCTGAGCCCAGCCTGTGGACGCGGAACGGTCGGAGCCGGTTGGCCCCGGTTGGACAGATATGGCCAAAACCCGACAAAGCGCGGGTCATCCGAATTACGCTTCCTTCACCACGACGTGTGGCGAACGAGGCCGTCCCCCGTGGGAGGTCTGAGGAGGGGCAGTGGCACGCCGACAGCGGTCAGAGCGCGGCGCAGTAGCCGTCGAGGCTGCTCTCGTGACGCCTCTCCTGATGCTCCTCGTCTTCGGGATCATCGAGATGTCGCTGCTCATGCGCGACGCGGCAGGCGTGACGAACCAGGTCCGCGCCGGCGCGCGGATCGCGGCCACCGAGGCAGGTGCTGGAAGGCCAGTCGGCGCCACCACGCCCACCCTCGCCGACGACGCCGTCAACTCGATCGCGAACGCCGGCTCGAGCATGCCGCTGAGCGCCGTCAACTGGGTGCTCGTCTACCAGGCCAACAAGTACGGCTACCCGATGCCGGCCAACAACCAGACCAACATCACGTGCGTGACCAACTGCATCAAGTACACCTGGAGCGACGCGTCCAACAAGTTCGTCCGTGACAGCGGGTCCTGGGACACCTCGACCATCAACGCGTGCGTCAACGATCCCAATCGACAGTCGGTGGGGATCGCCATGTCCGCCACGCACTCCTGGATCACCGGGCTGTTCGGTGACGGAGTCAACGTGCCCGGTCGCCTGATGATGCAGTTCGAGCCGCTGCCGGCGACCTCGTGTGCCGCCGGGAAACACCTGTGAGGACGTCCGCAATGGGACGAGCAGGGTGGCGGCGCAGGCGGCGTGACGAGTCAGGCTACGCGGCAATCCTCGTGGCGCTGATGGCAGTGACCATCATGCTGCCCCTGTGCGCGATCTCGGTCGACGTGGCCCGGTGGTACGTCGAGATCGCCCGGGTGCAGAACGCCGCCGACGCCGCCGCGACGGCAGGCGTCACCTGGCTCCCCGACGACTTCGCCTCGGCCACGACCACCGCGCTGGCTGTGGCCGAGGACAACGGCTACCCGAACTCCGGTGACACGACGGTCAAGACGGCAGTCGGCGCCAAGCCGACCCAGCTCATGGTCACGATCAGCGCCCGGATCCCGAACCAGTTCGGAGAGTCGTTCGGCGTCCCGTGGACCACCGTGACGCGCAGCGCCACCGCCGACTACAACGGCCCCGCGCCCATGGGCAGTCCCTGCAACGCCTTCGGCAACGAACCCGCCGGGTCGAGCCCGAGCGCCGTCGATCCCCGGGGACCGAATGGCAGCGTGATCGTCGCTCCTCCGGGCGGAGCCGTCTGCACCAGCACCCCCCAGTTCTGGGCGGCCATCGCCGGTCCGGACACCCCCAAGGGCAACGGCGACCAGTACATGACTCGCACCTGCGGGTCCGGGAACGACGGTTGTACCAGCGGGGACAACGACGACTTCAGTCCCCAGGGCTACTTCTACATCGTTCGCGTCGCGGCAGGAGCCGTCAACCAACCGGTGACGTTGCAGATCTACGACCCGTCGTGGGTCGAGACGGGCGACCTGTGCGACGGCGGGCCCACCAGCTCCAGCGGCACCCCGCCGCGCGACAACATGAACGCGTACACCACCACGGACGGGCGCACCCGCTATCACGCCACCGGCGGGGGCGAGAGCCCGAACTCCTTCTGCACCGGCGACGTACGCAACGGTGGAAACACCCCGATCGTGACGTCGTTCGGCCTGCGCAAGCCGACGGACACCTACCAGCCCAACCAGGGGACGCCGATCACCACGTGCGAGAAGCAGTACCCGGGCTTCCTGCAGGAGGGCAACCCGGGCGGCAAGCCCGACAACGTCTCGACCGGGACGCTCGCACAGATGCAGGCCGACGGTGCGGACCCCAGCAAGCCGGGCACGTCCCCCAACTCCAACTACGACGACGGCCTTGCGCAGGTGTTCCACCAGTGGGTGAACTTCTGCACCTTCACACCGACCGCGCCCGGCGACTACTACCTCCAGGTCCGCACCAACGTGGCACTCGACACCCATTCACCCGACGGGAACGGTGGCTACACCGACAACGCCAAGGTGTTCTCCCAGACCGGCGACGACACCTCCGTAGGTGGCAGCGGGAACAACAGGTTCGCGCTCCGGGTGAAGTCGAGCTCGACGAGCGTGTCCGGAGCGGTGTCCATCTCCGGCTGGCAGAACATGTCGATCTACGCCAACTACTCGGGGGCGCCGCAGCTCTTCAACCTCGTACGGGTGATTCCGGCAGCCCAGACGAAGACGCTGACCATCCACTTCTTCGACATCGGTGACGCCACGGCACCCACCACCGCCACGGTTCTCCCTCCGATCGACGCGACGGTCTCCGGGTCACCGCTCACGTCGTGGTCCGGCTGCACCGGCGCCGGTGTGGTGAACGGCCCGCTCGGGAGCACGTGTGGCATCAGCGGTGCCACGTCCTCCACCTACAACGGCAAGATCCAGACGATCTCGGTCCCCATCCCCAGCACCTACAACTGCAACTCGACGCAGGCCGGCGGATGCTGGGTCAGGGTCCAGCTCAAGCTCGACAGCTCCGGAAGCACGAGCGACACGACCACCTGGAGCGCCAGCATCGACGGCGACCCCGTCCGGGTGATCAAGTAGCCGACGGCTACGCCGTTCCCCCGGGAGGCGGCTCGATCTCCGACGGGCTGAGCTCCTCGACGTTGACGTCCTTGAAGGTGAGCACCTTGACGTTCTTGGCGAGCCGGCGGGCGGGGCGGTACATGTCCCACACCCAGGCATCGGTCAGGGTCACCTCGAAGAACACCTCGCCCGCCTCGGTGCGCGCCTTCACGTCGACCTGGTTGCACAGGTAGAACCGGCGATCGGTCTCCACGACGTACTTGAAGATGCCGATGACGTCGCGGTACTCGCGGTAGAGGTTGAGCTCCATCTCGGT
Source organism: uncultured Actinomycetota bacterium (assembly GCA_963794435.1). GTDB lineage: Bacteria > Actinomycetota > Actinomycetes > Propionibacteriales > Nocardioidaceae > Marmoricola. The sequence goes on along the minus strand of CAWCDX010000020.1, from coordinate 93,359 downwards.
CTCGTACTTCTCGAGATCCTCCGTGCTCACTTACGTCACCTCACTCAACGGGCCACCTCGAGGGGGCTCTCCCACAGCTCCAGCTGAGGCTCAAGACTGATGGGTTCGGGGTCCACGATCCCTGCGGCGCGCCGCACGTTGACGAAACGCATCCGGTGCACCGGGCTGGGACCGTGCTCCTCCAGCGCGACCGCGTGGTCGTCGGTGCAGTAGCCCTTGTGGGTGGCGAAGTCGTAGGCGGGGTACTGCTCGTGCAGCTCGCACATGATCCGGTCGCGGGTCACCTTGGCGATCACGGAGGCTGCGGAGATGCACGCTGCCACCCGGTCGCCCTTCCAGATCGCCAGGCCAGGGACCTCGAGCCCGTCGACCGGGAACCCGTCGGTCAGGACGTACGACGGCCGCAACGTCGAGCCTGGCCAACGATCGACGCAGCGCCTCGACGTTGGCGACGTGCATGCCGAGCCGGTCGCACTCCCCCGGCGGGACGACGACCACCGACCACGCGAGCGCGCGACGCAGCACCTGCTCGTAGCACCGCTCGCGCGCCTTGGCGGTCAGCAGCTTGGAGTCGGCCAGCCCGGGCACGATGCCGGCCTTCCCCTCGGGAAGGATCGCCGCGGCCGCCACCAGGGGGCCGGCGCAGGCACCCCGCCCCGCCTCGTCCACGCCGGCGACCGGTCGCCAGGCCGACCCTGCGCAGCGCGCGCTCGTAGCCGTAGAGCCCGGCGTCGCGCCGTACCGTCGACCCTCGGGGCAGCGCGACGTCACGGCAGGCTCACTTCCGGTCCGGGATGTTGTCGAAGGTGTCGGGCCGATGGATGAACTGTGCCCGGCTGGCGGGCCAGATCAGCGCGAAGACCTTGCCCACGACCAGGTCCTGGTCGACGAAGCCGCCGCCGGGACTGCCCATGTGGCCACGAGAGTCGTAGGAGAAGCTGCGGTTGTCGCCCATCATCCAGAGATGGTTCTTGGGCACGGTGACGTCGAACTTGATCGTCGAGGGAGCCATCCCCTTGGGCAGGTACGACGACTCGTCGAGCGCGTGGCCGTTGACCGTGACGCGGCCCTGCTTGTCGCAGCAGACCACGCGGTCGCCGCCGACGCCGATGACGCGCTTCACCAGGTGGCCACCGGTCGGGTAGAGCCCGATCTTCTCCAGCACCTTGGTGACCGGCGAGCTCGGCTCGGCGGTGTCGGCGCTGCTGAGCCAGTGGCCCGGGTCCTTGAAGACCACGATGTCGCCGCGTGAGGGCGACGCGCTGCCCCAGTAGGAGACCTTCTGGACCAGGATCCGGTCGTTCTTGATGAACTGCGGCTCCATCGACGGCGAGGGGATGTAGAACGCCTGGATGAACAGGGCCTTGATCAGGATCGCCAGCACCAGCGCGAGGCCGAGCAGCAGGATGGTCTCCTGCCACAACGGCATCTGGCGGCGCGGGGAGCGGGAATCGCCCGCACGTCGGGACGAGCGCGTGGTGTCCCCCTTGCCTGGACGCCCGAGGGATCACTCGGCGGCGGCTGCGCCTCGTCGACGTTGGTCACGGCCTGAGCCTAACGACCGCGTCGAACCGGCCGGATCAGGCCTCGCGGCGCTCCTTGATCTTGGCCGCCTTGCCGCGCAGGTTGCGCAGGTAGTACAGCTTCGCGCGGCGTACGTCGCCGCGGGTCACGATCTCGATCTTCTCGAAGATCGGGGAGTGGAGCGGGAAGGTGCGCTCGACGCCGACACCGAAGGAGACCTTGCGGACGGTGAAGGTGCGGCCCACGCCGGAGCCCTGCACCTTGATCACCACGCCCTGGAAGACCTGGATACGGGAGCGGTTGCCCTCGACGACCTTGACGTGCACCTTGATGGTGTCCCCGGCCCGGAAGGCGGGTACGTCGTCGCGCTTGCTCTGACCGGTCAGTTCGTCGATGACGTTGGACATGGTGTCTCCTCGTGGCTGCCACAGGTCACCCACGGATGGTGGTGTGAAATCGGTCCTTGCGGTGGCCACTCCCCCAGATCGAGCTCGGGGGCCGGCCGGTCGTCCCCCTGTGGCAGGTGACGCGGCGGCTGGGCCAAGGAGCGATTCTGCCATGACTCGTCTCCGCGTCCCTAATTCGCGTCGTCTGGCCTTGGTGAGGCGTACGGCGCCGGGGGTGTCGGGGTCCGCGCCGCGGAGGCGGTAGCCCGCTTTCTTGTACGTCGCGATGTTGCGCGCGCTGCCGGCACCGGTGAACAGCACGAAGTCGGTGGCCTCGTCGGGGGCCGCGGCCTCGATCGCGGCGAGCAGCACCCGGCCCAGCCCTCTCCCCTGCAGGTCGGGGGCGACCATCAGCCGGCCGATGTCCCAGCTCTCGCCGGAGAGCCGGCCACGGACGGCACCGATCAGCCGGCCACCGCTGCGCAGCACCAGGGTGGTCCACGACCCCATCCAGGCCTCGAGGTCGGCGAGGCTCTCGTGCAGCGGCGGGATGTGCACGCCGGGATTGGCCTGCTGCTCCTGCACCCAGCAGGCCCGCTGCAGGGTCAGCAGCTCGCCGGCGTCGGCAGGCACGGCTGCCCGGATCTCCGCGGCAGCGGTACCGAGGTCGACCGCCTGGCCCGCGTGGGCGAGGTCGGGGCGCCGCTCGGCAGTGCGTCGTAGGGACTGCTCCAGGCGCCACCGCGCGATCCGCGCGTGGTCACCGGACAGCAGCACCTCCGGGACCTCGTGGCCCCGCCAGGAGGCGGGCTTGGTGTAGACGGGGTACTCGAGCAGCCCGGCCTCATGGGACTCCTCGACCAGCGACTCGGCGTTGCCCACGAAGCCGGGCAGCAGCCGGACCACGGCCTCGACGATCGCGAGGGCCGCCACCTCCCCGCCGTTGAGGACGTAGTCGCCGATCGAGATCTCGCGGACCTCCATCCGGGTCGCCGCGTCGTCCACCACCCGCTGGTCGATCCCCTCGTAGCGCCCGCAGGCGAAGACGAGGTGCTCGCGGGTGGCCAGCTCGGCGGCGACCGCCTGGGTGAAGGGCGCGCCGGCGGGGGTCGGGACGACGAGCGTGGCGCCGGCCGCGCCGACGGCGTCGAGTGCCTCGCCCCATGGCTCCGGCTTCATCACCATGCCCGCCCCGCCGCCGTAGGGGGTGTCGTCCACCGTGCGATGGCGGTCGTGGGTCCACTCCCGCAGGTCGTGCACGTGTACGTCGATCAGGCCGCTGCGCTGCGCCTTGCCGGCCAGGGAGAGCCCGAGCGGGGCGAGGTACTCGGGGAAGATCGAGACGACGTCGATCCTCACGTCTCCTCCCGTAGCAGCCCGGGGCTGTCGTCGACCACGATCCGGCCGCCGTCGACGTCGACCTCGGGCACCAGCGCGGTGACGAACGGGAAGAGCACCTCACCGCGCGCCGTACCGATGACGAGCAGGTCCTGGGCGCCGTGGTGCTCGATCCGGACCAGCTCGCCCACGACCTGCCCCTCGGTGGTCTCGATCCGCAGCCCGACCAGCTGGTGGTCGTAGAACTCCTCGGGATCCTCCGGCCGCTCGCCGGGCTCGACGGCGACCGTGAGCTCGGTCCCACGGGCGGACTCCGCCGAGGTGCGGTCGTCGATCTCCTCGAAGCTGACCAGCAGCCGCCCCTGGTGGGTCCGCGCCGCGACCACGGTCAGCGAGGACCAGCCACCCGGCCACTCGCGCCGAGGACGGCGCCGGGGGCGAACCGGCGCCCGGGCTCGTCGGTGCGCGGTTCGACCGCGACCTCACCACTGAGCCCGTGAGCCCGGCCGATCCGGCCGACCACGACGTAGTCGTCGGTGCTCATCCTCCGATCCAGGGTACCGTCCCCGTAGGGTGCGGTGCCCTGCCGGGTGCTGAGGGCTCAGCGCCCCCGGTCGACGTCCACGAAGTCGATCCGGGCCCCGCCCCGGCCGGCGAGGGAGCCGATCACGGTGCGGAACGCGGTCGCGGTGCGACCGGCCCGGCCGATGACCTTGCCCAGGTCGGCGGGGTTGACGCGGACCTCGAGGATCGAGCCGCGACGCAGCTGCTTGTCGCGCACGCTGACGTCGTCGGGGTGCTCGACGATGCCTCGGACCAGGTGCTCCAGCGCTTCGGCCAGCATCTGCTCAGGCCTTGGCGTTCGCGTCGGCCGCGGCGTCCGCGTCGGCGTCGGGCGCCTCCTCGGCGATGTCGGCCTCGGCGGCAGCCTCGGTGCTCACCGAGGACTCGTCGCCACCTCGGCGGGAGCCTCGGCAGCGGGAGCCTCTTCGGCCGGAGCCTCGGCAGCGGCTCGGCGGCGGGAGCCTCGGCACCCTCGGCAGCAGGAGTCCTCGGCGGCTGCCGGAGCTTCCTCGGCGGCCGGCTGGGCGGCCTTCTTGGCGGCACGCTTGCGGGTCACCGCCTCGGACTTGGGCTCGTTGGCGGCGTCCTTGAGGGCCTCGTTGAAGATCTCGGTCTTGTCGCGCCGGGGCTCGGCGGTCCGCAGCGTGCCCTCGGTCCCCGGGAGGCCCTTGAACTTCTGCCAGTCGCCGGTGATCTTGAGGATCGCCTCGACGGCCTCGGTCGGCTGGGCGCCGACGCCGAGCCAGTACTGCGCCCGGTCGGAGACGACGTCGATGTAGGAGGGGTCCTGCTTGGGGTGGTACTTGCCGATCTCCTCGATGACCTTGCCGTCCCGCTTCTTGCGGGCGTCGACGACGACGAGTCGGTAGTAGGGCTGACGGATCTTGCCCATGCGCTTCAGGCGAATCTTGACGGCCACGTGTGTGGTGTCTCCTTGCGATCTGTTGGTGGTGGGAAGCGCGCCAGCCGAGTGGGGCCGGGGCGCTGCGTCCCGGTGCGGGCGTCCACCGTCCGGGTGAGAGGGCCCGGGCGACGTACGACTCAGCGCGTCATTCTGCCAGACCAACCCGTCCCTCCTGAAATCACGCCCCCGGACGCACGGCGGTGGACTCCGTCTCCTCCCGTACGACGACCTCGGCGCTGAGCCCCGCCGCGACACAGGCCGCGAGCGTCCCCTGCGCCTGGCGCCTGCTGGTCTCGAGGAGCAGCACCCCCCTGGACGCAGCCAGCGAGGGGCGCCGGCCGCCACCCGCCGGTGCAGGTCCAGCCCGTCAGGTCCTCCGTCGAGCGCGACCAGGTGCTCGTGGTCGCGGGCCTCCGGCGGCATCAGGGCGATCTCGTCGGTCGGGACGTACGGCGCGTTGACCAGCAGCACGTCGACCCGGCCGGCCAGCGCCCCCGGGCAGGGCGTCGTACAGGTCACCCTCGTGCACCTCGCTGCTCGCCGAGGTTGCGTCGCGCCACCGCGACAGCGGCCGGGTCGACGTCCGCGGCGTACAGGTCGACCGGCTCCACCCGGTCGGCCACCGCCATCCCGAGCGCACCGGACCCGCAGCAGAGATCCACCACGACCCGGTGCCCGCTGCCCGCGCAGGTGGGCCACCGCGAGGTCGACCAGCAGCAGGCTGCGCTGTCGCGGGACGAAGACGCCCGGCGCGACCGCCACCCGCAGGCCGCAGAATTCCGCCCAGCCGACGACCTGCTCCAACGGCTCGCCGCGACCCTGCGCGCCACCATCAGCTCGAGGTGCCCCCGGGTGCGGGCCTCGCCGCGCAGCACCTCCGCCTCCTCCTCGGCGAAGACACAGCCGGCGGCGCGCAGGGCGTCGACGAGCTCGTCAGGCAACGACGGCCCCGCGGAGCACGACGCGTGCCGGCTCGGCCAGCACGCTGAGGTCCTCCAGCGGGTTGCGCGGGTAGACCACGAAGTCGGCGCTGGTCCCCTCGGCCAGGTGGCCGTCGAGGCCGAGCCACTCACGCGCCCGCCACGACGCGGCACCGAGCGCCTCCTCGGGCGAGAAGCCGTAGTCGGCGAGCTCGCGCACCTCCCCCGCGACCTGCCCGTGCGGGAGCACCCCACCGGCGTCGGTGCCGGCGTAGATCGCCACGCCGGCCTCGTGCGCCGCCATGATCGTCTCGCGCCGACGCGCGTGCAGGTCGAGCATGTGCCGGCGTACGCCGGGAACTTCTCGCGGGCGGACTCGGCGTACTGCGGGAAGCTGTTCAGCTGCATCACGGTCGGCACCAGCGCGACCCGCGGGCGACCATCTCGTCGATCAGGTCCGTCGAGAGTCCGGTGCCGTGCTCGAGGCAGTCGATGCCGGCCGAGATCAGGCCCGGCAGCACGGCCTCGCCGAAGCAGTGCGCGGTGACCTTGGCGCCGTGCTCGTGGGCGGTCGCGATGGCCGCCGCGAACGCCTCCGCGGGGAACGACGGCTCGAGATCACCGGTGTCCCGGTCGATCCAGTCACCCACCAGCTTGACCCACCCGTCGCCGCGTTGCGCCTCGCGGGCGACGTACTCCGAGAGCTCGTCCGGCTCCACCTCGTGGGCGTAGTTGCGGATGTAGCGCTTCGTCCGGGCGATGTGCCGACCCGCCCGGATCAGTCGCGGCAGGTCCTCGCGCTCGTGCACCCAGGCCGTGTCGGCGGCGGAACCGCAGTCGCGCAGCAGCAGGGCTCCGGCGTCGCGGTCGGTGATCGCCTGCTCCTCGGTGGTGGCCTCGTCGACCGCCCCGTTCTCGTCGAGCCCGAGGTGGCAGTGGGCGTCGACCAGGCCCGGCACGATCCAGCCCTCGGCCACGGTCCCGGCGCCGGCATGGGCCTCGCGCACTGACGCGCCGTCGACGACGTAGAAGTCGCGCACCTCGCCGTCGGGGAGCACCGGTCCCCGGAACCTCATCGGATCGCGCGGTGCCGGCATGCCGTGACGCTATCGCGACCGCGCACCAGGGCGAGATGCCCGGAAGGTTCCAGAACCTGAGGTTCAACATGGCCCGAAGGGGTCATGCGCTGGTCATCCTCGCCCGGTTGGGTGGGAGGGCAATCGCCCATCTCCTGGAGGCCCGGATGACTCGCTCTCGCACGTCTCGCACCCTCACGCTGGCGGCCGCCGCCACCATGGCCGCCTCGGGCGCGCTGATACCCACACCGCAGGTCGGAGCAGCCGCTCCACCGTGGACGGTCGTGGCCCACGGGCTGAACAACCCTCGTCTGCTCACCATCTCCCCGACCGGCATCTACGTGGGCGAGGCCGGGTTCGGGGGCGCAGGACCGTGCCACACCGGCGGCGACGGCTCGAGGGCCTGCTTCGGGACGAGCGGCTCGATCACCCGGATCGCGAACGGGCGGCAGGGGCGCATCCTCTCCGGGCTGCCTTCGTTCGCTGCCGCGGACGGAAGCAGCGCCATCGGGCCGAACATGCCCATGCGCAACGGCCGCAAGATGCTGATCTCCTTCGGCCTGGACGCAGCTCCCGCTGTCAAGGCCAACCTGCCGCGCAGGGGCCGGTTCATCGGGACGTTGAGCGTCGCGACCAAGCGACACGGCAGCTGGAACCACCTGAAGGTGCTGACCAACCTCGCGAAGTACGAGCGCCTGCACGACCCCGACCACCTCGGCAAGGACAGCGACCCGGTCGGCTACGTCAAGCGGGGCAACGCGTCGTGATCGCCGACGCGGGCGCGAACGACGTGGTGGCCATCCAGCGCAAGACCGGCAAGATCCGCGGTCTCGCGGTCTTCGGCAACCGCAGCGCCGCGAACCCGTTCGGACCGGGACGGGTGCCGATGGAGACGGTGCCCACGGCGACCGCGACCGGCCCCGACGGCGCGCTCTACGTCAGTGAGCTCACCGGGTTCCCGTTCGTGCCCGGCGCTGCGCGCATCTTCCGCATCGTGCCCGGTCAGCCCCGCACGGTGGTCGCCACCGGCCTGACCAACGTCACCGACCTGGCCTGGGCCGGCGGCAAGCTCTACGCCGTGCAGATCAGCGACGTGGGCCTGCTCAACGAGCACGGGCTGCCCAGCGGCTCGCTCGTGCAGGTGCACAGCGGGAACAACCACACCACCGTGATGGACAACCTGCCGGCTCCGTACGGCGTCGCGATCCACAACGGCTCGGCGTACGTCACGACCTGCTCGGTGTGCAAGGGCGGCGGACAGGTGGTGCGGTTCCACCTGCCGTAGCACTGGACGGTCGCTGCTTCACGCAGATTCACTGGTTAACCAGTGAGTCTGCGTGAAGTGCGCGAAGTTTCGCGCGCATCGTCAAGTTTCATTGGTTAACCAGTGAAACTGGGGACCGGAAAACGCCTACTTGAGGTACTTCGAGAGGTCCGGGAGCTGGGTGGGGTCGAAGTCGGCGGGCAGGCCACCCTGCTCGCCGTCGAGACCGAAGGCACTGCCCGCCGCAGCGGCCGGCTTCTCGGTGACTCCCTGCTCCTGCTGGGCGCGCTTGGCCGGGTTGCCGGACTGCCGCTTGCCCTTGGCCTTCTTCGGCTGCGGCGCCTGACGGCCCTTGGCCTTCTTGCCCAGGCCGACTCCCGGCATCCCGGGGAGGCCGGGGCACCGCCACGGGCCATCTGCTGCATCATCGTGCGGGCCTCGAAGAACCGGTCGACCAGCTGGTTGACGTCGCTGACCGAGCGGCCGGCACCCTTGGCGATGCGGGAGCGGCGCGAGCCGTCGATCATCTTGGGGTTGTCGCGCTCGCCCGGCGTCATCGACTGGATGATCGCCTCGATCCGGTCGATCTCGCGCTCGTCGAAGTTCTCCAGCTGGTCGCGGAACTGACCCATGCCCGGCAGCATCCCGAGCATCTTGGTCAGCGAGCCCATCTTGCGGACCTGCTGCATCTGCTCGAGGAAGTCGTCGAGGGTGAACTCGCCGTCGCCCTGCAGCTTGGCCGCGGCCTTCGCGGCCTGGTCGGCGTCGAAGGTCTTCTCGGCCTGCTCGATCAGGGTGAGCAGGTCACCCATGTCGAGGATGCGCGAGGCCATCCGGTCGGGGTGGAAGAGGTCGAAGTCGGTGAGCTTCTCGCCGTTGGAGGCGAACATCACCGGCTTGCCGGTCATCTTCGCGATCGACAGCGCGGCACCACCGCGGGCGTCGCCGTCGAGCTTGGTCAGGACCACGCCGTCGTACCCGACACCGTCGAGGAACGCCTTGGCGGTGTTCACGGCGTCCTGGCCGATCATCGCGTCGACGACGAAGAGCACCTCGTCGGGCGAGACGGCGTCGCGGATGTCGGAGGCCTGCTTCATCAGCTCGGTGTCGATGCCCAGGCGGCCGGCGGTGTCGACGATGACGACGTCGTGGAGGGTACGGCGGGCCTCGTCGATCGCCCTCCGCGCGACGCCCACGGGTCACCGACACCGTTGCCGGGCTCGGGCGCGAACACGGTCACACCGGCGCGCTCGCCGTTGACCTGGAGCTGCTGCACGGCGTTGGGGCGCTGCAGGTCGGCGGCGACCAGCATCGGGCTCTTGCCCTGGTCCTTGAGCCACAGCGCGAGCTTCGCGGCGAGCGTGGTCTTTCCCGCTCCCTGGAGCCCGGCCAGCATGATCACCGTCGGCGGTGTCTTGGCGAAGCGCAGCCGGCGGGTCTCCCCGCCCAGGATCGTGACCAGCTCGTCGTTGACGATCTTGATGACCTGCTGGGCCGGGTTGAGTGCGCCGCTGACCTCGGCGCCGCGGGCGCGTTCCTTGACTGCCTCGACGAACTCCTTGACCACGGGCAGCGCCACGTCGGCCTCGAGCAGCGCCAACCGGATCTCGCGCGCGGTGGCGTCGATGTCGGCCTCGGAGAGGCGGCCCTTCCCGCGGAGGTTCTTGAAGGTCTCGGAGAGGCGATCGGAGAGCGTGGCGAACACGAAGCTAGGTCCTCGGGGGTCGTGGGGCGGTACCGAGGGTCAAGGTTAGCCGCCGGCCAGCCGTGCCACGGACCCGATAGTCCAGATCGGCGCGCACCCCGACACGCGGACGGAGGGTGCCGGACGTACTGGACTACCCGTTCCCGGAGTCGGTGTAGGTGCGCAGCAGGGCCTCGCGGACGGCGTGGGCGGCCGAGGCGGCCCGTTCCTCGGAGAGCGCGCCGGCCGACTGCTCCTGGACGTAGAACACGTCGACCGCCTGCGGCCCGAGCGTGGAGACGTGGGCCGAGCGCACCGAGACCCCCGCCGCGGCGAGCGCGGAGCAGACCGTGTGGATCAGCCCCGGCCGGTCGGCCGAGCGCACCTCGAGCACCGTGGCCGTCGGCGAGGCCTCGGGGCGTACGGCGACCGTCGGCTCCAGCTTGGCGGGGGTCACCCGGCTGAGCCGGTCGGTGGCGTCGATGCGCCCGTCGACGACCGCCTCGAGCCGCTGGCGCAGCAGGACGTCGTCGAGCCCGGTCTCGGCGACGTCCCAGACCGAGCACCCGAACTGGTCCTGGGTCCAGGCGCGGGCCGCGCGCACGGAGGCCTTCTGCAGGGCCAGGACCGCGGCGGCGTCGGCGAGGAGGCCGATGCGGTCCCCCGAGATGATCGTCACCCGGGAGCCGTCGGGCCGGGTCTCGACGCTGCACCGAGACGGCCCGCGGGTCGGCCCGCACGTTCTCGGGCACGTCGACCTCCACCGCGTCGGTGTCGGGCACGGGCTCGTCGTCGAGCGAGGCAGCGGCCCGACGTACCAACGTGCGGACCAGGGAGGCCCGCCAGGCGGTCCACGCCTTCTCCGAGGTCGCCCGGGCATCGGCCTCGGTGAGGGCAGCGAGCAGCTCGAGCTCCTCGCGCTCGGTGATCCGCCTGGTGACGGTCTCGATGGTGGCCGGGTCGTCGGGGTCGCGCGTGGTCGCGGTCTCCGGCAGCAGCAGGTGCCAGCGGACCAGGGCCGCGATCAGGTCGACCTCACGCTCGTCGAAGCCGATCCGCTCGGCGATCTCCCGGGCGATCGGCTCGCCGGCCACGCAGTGCTCGGTGAGCTGGCCCTTGCCGATGTCGTGCAGCAGCGCGGCGACCATCAGCACGTCCGGACGGGCCACCCGACGGATCAGCAACGAGGCCTCGATGCAGGTCTCGACGAGGTGGCGGTCGACGGTGAAGCGGTGCACCACCGAGGCGTGCGGGAGGAGCCGCACCCGCTCCCACTCCGGGAGCACGCGTTCCAGCGCCCCGGTCTCGTCGAGCGTCTCCCAGACGCCCAGCAACCCGGGACCGGCCGCCAGCAGCCGCACGAACAGGTCGCGGGCGTCCTCCGGCCAGGGATCCCCCAGGGGCTTGCCCTCGCGAGCCAGTCGCGCCGCCGTCGTCGGGGCGAGCACCAGGTCGCGTTCGGCCGCCTCTGCCGCGGCCCGGAGCAGCAGCAGCGGGTCCTCGGAGATCGGTGCGTTGCGGTCGAGCACGACCTCCTCGTAGGCGATGGCCACACCCGGCGCGATGGTCCGCAGCCGTGGCCGGCGGGGCCCGGTCGGGCTCGGCTCGCGCAGCACCGCCTCGGCCCGTCGCCACGCCAGCCGGGCGAGGTGGGTGATCCGCCGGGCCAGGCCACGGGTGTGCCGCTGGGCCGCGGTGCCGTCGGGGAGGCCGAGCATCTCAGCGATCTCCGGCCAGTACTCCGGCACCACCCGGTCGGTGGCCCGTCCCGCCACGGCCTGCAGCGCGTCACGTACGTCGAGCAGGGCCTTGCGGCAGCGCTCCAGGTCCTGGTGCGGCACGTCGACCAGCCAGCTGGCCACCAGCGCCTTGAGCACGTTCGCGTCCCGCAGGCCGCCCTCGGACTCCTTCAGGTCCGGGACCGAGGCGTGCGCCAGCTCACCGCTGCGCCGGCTGCGCGTCGAGCTCATCTCGCGCATCTCCGGCAGTCGGGTGCGCGCGTCGCGCCGCCACTGGGTCAGCACCGCGGTCCGCAGGCGCAGGGTCAGGTTGGGGTCGCCGGCGAGGTGGCGTACGTCGAGCATGCCGGTCGCCACGCGCGGGTCCGCCTCGGCCTGCGCCAGCACCTCCTCGACGGTGCGCACGGAGTGGTCGACGTCGGCACCGGAGTCCCACAGCGGGTACCAGACCTGGCCCGCCCAGTCACCGGTCGGCACCGACGCGTCGTGCACCAGCACCACGTCGAGGTCGCTGTACGGCGCGAGCTCCTGGCGCCCGTAGCCGCCCACCGCCACCAGCGCGACCCCGGTCTCCGGGCAGCCTGCCTTGCCGAACGCCTGCTGGCACAGCTCGTCCGCGGCGCGGGTGCGCTCTGCTCGCTCGGCAGCGGTCACGACTCTCCTGCTCCACGCCCTCACAGCGCTGACTGGTCCCGGTCTCCGGTGCGCACCCGCACCACGCTCTCCACCGGCTGCACCCAGACCTTGCCGTCACCGATGCGCCCTGTGGCGGCCGCCCCGACGATCGCCTCGGTGACCGCCTCGACGTCGGGGTCGTCCACCAGCACCTCGAGCCGGATCTTGGGCACCAGCGAGATGTCGTACTCGGCTCCGCGGTAGACCTCCGTGTGGCCCTTCTGGCGCCCGTACCCGCTGACCTCGCTCACGGTCATCCCGGTGACCCCGACGCCCTCGAGGGCGGTGCGGACGTCCTCCCACTTGTGCGGCTTGATCACTGCGGTGATGATCTTCATGGCCTCATCCTCTCGTGACTACTGCGACTGGTGCGCGAACGGCCCGCTGGTGGCCTTGGGTGGGTTGAGCCCGGCGCCGCTGCGGGCCCCGACCGTGGCGTGCAGGTCGTAGGCCGTCTCGGCGTGGACCACGAGGTCGATGCCGTTCACCTCGTGCTCCTCGTCGATGCGGAAGGCCATCACCTTGTCGACCGCCCAGGCGATCGCGCCGCGAGACCACGAAGGCGTAGACCAGGACGACGACCGCGCCCAGCGTCTGGCGTCCCAGCTGGTCGAATCCCGCCGCCGTGGAAGCAGCCCGTCGACCCCCGTCGGCGCTGCGCTTGGTCGCCAGCACCCCGATCCCGATGGTCCCGATCAGGCCGCCGACGAGGTGCACCCCGACCACGTCCAGCGAGTCGTCGTACCCCCAGCGGTACTTCAGTCCCGACCGCGAGCGCACACACGACGCCCGGCCACCGCGCCCATCACCAGGGCCCCGCCCGGTGAGAGCGACCCGCCGCTCGGCGTGATCGCGACCAGCCCGGCGACCATGCCCGAGGCGGCACCGAGCGTCGTGGCGTGGCCGTCGCGGACCCGCTCCAGCGCCAGCCAGCCGATCGCGCCGGCCGCGCCCGCGCAGGTGGTGGTGGCGAAGACGACCGCCGCCGTGTGGTCGGCGCGCAGGGCCGACCCGGCGTTGAAGCCGTACCAGCCGAACCAGAGCAGCCCCGCACCGAGCATCACCAGGGTCAGGTTGTGCGGCCGCATCGGCTCGCGTCCGAAGCCGACCCGGGTGCCGACCACCAGGGCGAGCGCCAGCGCCGAGGCCCCGGAGGTGATCTCGACGGGCATCCCGCCCGCGAAGTCGATCGTGCCCACGCGGTTGGCCAGCCAGCCGCCGGTGTGCCCGGGCCGGCTGAGGTCGAAGACCCAGTGCGCCACCGGCGCGTAGACCAGCGAGCGTCCAGACCCCGACGAAGAGGATCCACGCCCCGAACCGGGCGCGGTCGGCGATGGCGCCCGAGATCAGGGCACCGGTGATCACGCAGAAGAGCCCCTGGAAGATCGCGAACAGGATCGTGGGCACGCTCAGCCAGGTGTCGGCCTGCGGCGAGAGCAGCGAACCGAGCCCGACGTGCTGGAGCGGGTCGCCGATCAGCCCGGCACCCGACGTCGTCGCCGAAGGCGAGCGAGTACCCGACCAGGACCCACAGCACCAGGATCACGGCCAGCGCCCCGAAGGTCATCATCATCATGTTCAGGACGCTCTTGGAGCGCACCATCCCGCCGTAGAACAGCGCGAGGCCGGGAGCCATCAGCAGCACCAGGGCCGAGGCCGCGAGCAGCCAGGCGGTGTCGCCAGAGTCGATCCTCGACGTCGCTGCGAGCGGGAGGGCGTGGGTGAGCGGCACGGTGAGGGTTGCCATGGCCCGACACCCTGTCGGGCCGCGGACGGGCCAGCGGGCACATCCCACATGCCAGACATGTGAGGTGCGCCCGCTGGCGTCGTGCGGCCTGGCGGAGGCCGCGGGGGGTCATCCTAGATGGCCGCCTCGTCCTTGTCGCCGGTACGGACCCGGATGACGCTCTCGACCGGCGAGACCCAGACCTTGCCGTCCCCGATGCGTCCGGTCTGCGCGGCCTTGACCACGATCCCGGCGACGTCCTCGACGTCGGCGTCGTCGACGATGATCTCGATCCGGATCTTCGGCACCAGGGCGATGTCGTACTCCGCGCCCCGGTACACCTCGGTGTGGCCCTTCTGCCGGCCGTACCCGCTGACCTCGCTGACCGTCATCCCGGTCACGCCGAAGGTCTCCAGGGCGGCCCGGACCTCTTCCCACTTGTGCGGCTTGATCACCGCGGTGACGAGCTTCATGCGTTGACCCCCCTTGCCTCGGCGTCGGACTGCGCGATGACCGACGACTTGCCCACGGCGCTGGTGCCGCCCATGGAGACGAAGTCGTACGCCGTCTCACCGTGCTGGGCGAAGTCGATGCCGTCGACCTCTTCCTCCTCGGTGATCCGCCAGCCGATCGTGTACTTGATCGCCAGGCCGAAGACCAGGGCGACGCCGCCGGAGACGACCAGGGTGAACAGCACACCCATCGCCTGGTGACCGAGCAAGGTCAGGTCGCCGCCGTAGAAGAGGCCGTTCATGTGCCGAACAGCCCGTCCACGCCCTGCGGCGACTTGTTCGTGCCGACCAGGCCGATCATCAACGCGCCGAGCACACCACCGACGAGGTGGACGCCGACGACGTCGAGCGAGTCGTCCATCTTCAGCTTGAACTTCAGTCCGACCGCCACCGCACAGACGGCTCCGGCGAGCGCACCGATGATCAGTGCTCCGAGCGTGTCGACCGCACCACAGGACGGCGTGATCGCGACCAGGCCGGCCACCACGCCCGAGGCCGCACCCAGCGAGGTCGCCTTGCCGTGCAGCAGCCGCTCCACGAGCAGCCAGGCCAGCATCGCGGCCATCGTGGCCAGGGTGGTGTTCATGAAGGTCACGCCGGTCTCGGAGTAGAACTGCGTCGAGAACTTCGACGGGTCCTTGAGCGAGGCCGAGGTGAACACGATCGAGCCGACGTTGAAGCCGTACCAGCCGAACCACAGCAGGCCGGCCCCGATCATCGTCAGGGTCAGGTTGTGCGGCCGCATCGGCTCCTTCATGAAGCCCACGCGCCTGCCGATCACCAGCGCGAGCACCAGGCCGGCCACACCGGCGTTGATGTGCACGACCGTTCCACCGGCGTAGTCGAGGTTCGGGAAGTGGGCGTAGAGCCAGCCGCCGGCCCAGACGTTGTGGGCGATCGGGAAGTAGGCGAAGGTCACCCAGCCGAGGATGAAGATGATCCAGGCCGACATCTTGACGCGGTCGGCGATCGCGCCAGAGATCAGCGCCGCGGTGATCGCGGCGAAGGTCAGCTGGAAGAGCACGTAGATGTAGTTGCCGTGGCCCACACCCGAGAGGCCGAACATGGTGAACGGGTTCGCGATCAGCTTGCCGTTGGCGTTGCCGACCCCGTCACCGCCCCACCCCATCGACCAGCCCCAGAGCACGAAGACGATGCCCACGACCGCCAGGGCGATGTAGGACATCATCATCATGTTGAGCACTGACTTGGCGCGTGTCATGCCGCCGTAGAACAGCGCCAGGGCCGGTGTCGTCATCATGAGGACGAGGGCCGTGGCGATGATCATGAAGGCGTAATAGCCGTCCATGGAACCTCCAGTGGTGAGAAATCTCTGCAGGGGGCCACCGCGTCCGCACAGCGCTGTCGAGCCGAGCTGCCCCAGTGGGCGTCACTCTGCGGGGAGCAGGTTTCAGCGATCCGCGGGGCATGTTTCGGCCACGTCACGTCACGGCGCGTTGTGTTACGGACACGTGAAAAGACCGTCTTGTCCACCGTTTCCGGCAAACGTCCCCGCCGAGGGGTGCCTCGCTCTTATCGTTGTCCGCGTGAGATCCAGCACGGTCGGGGCACAAGGGTCGCCGGCGATGACGCCCGCTGAGCCGCAGGACACGCGGCGCAAGCGCGGACGCCCCCGCGACCCCGAGGCCGACGGCCGGATCCTGGCCGCGGCCTCGTCACTGATCCTGCTGCGCGGCTACGAGAGCATGACCGTCGACGAGGTGGCCAGCTCGGCCGGCGTCGGCAAGGCCACCGTCTACCGCCGGTGGTCCCGCAAGGAGGACCTTGCGGTCGCCGCGATGGAGCAGCTCTACCGCGACGAGATGCCGCCCCCGAACACCGGCTCGATCCGCGGCGACCTGCTCGCGATGTATGCCTCCGTGCTCGGCTTCGTGAACTCCCCGGCCGGCACCGACTACGTGCGTACGACGGTCAAGGAGTCGATGCGCGACGACCGGATCGCGGCGCTGTACCGGCAGGCCAACGACCGCGCCGAGGTGAGCGCCCAACAGGTCTTCCAGCGTGCGATCGAGCGGGGCGAGGTCCGCGCCGACGTGCACCTGGCTGCCGCCGTCCAGTTCCTCGGCGGCATGGTCGCCCTCCGCGCGATCGCAGGCCACGAGATGCCCGCGCCCGAGGAGCTCGACCAGCTGGTCGACTTCGTGCTGCATGGGATCTCAACTCCCGAAGCCTGATCCCGCCGACCGGGGCATTCCTGCTCGCCCAGGACTGCTGACCGGGGCATTCATGCTCGCCCAGGACTGCCGACCGGGGCATTCATGCTCGCGCAGAGGTGACGTCGGTTCCCGCTCGGCAGGATCCGGCGTACGTCGATCCGCCGATCAGCAGTCTCCGGCGTACGTCGATCCCCCGCTCGGCGGTATCCGGCGTACATCGATCCCCCGCTCGGCGCTCAGGTGAGGCCGAGCAGTGCGTCCACGAACGCCTCCGGATCGAACGGCGCCAGGTCGTCGGGGCCCTCGCCGACCCCCACGAGCTTGACCGGGACGCCGAGCTCGCGCTGGACCGCCACGACGATGCCGCCCTTGGCCGAGCCGTCGAGCTTGGTCAGGACGATCCCGGTGACGTCGACGACCTCGCCGAAGACGCGCGCCTGCACGAGACCGTTCTGCCCGGTGGTCGCGTCGAGGACCAGCAGCACCTCGGTCACCGGCGCCTGCTTCTCCACCACCCGCTTGACCTTGCCGAGCTCGTCCATCAGCCCGGCCTTGTTCTGCAGCCGGCCGGCGGTGTCGACGACCACGACGTCGACCCCCCGCTCGACCCCGGTGCGGACCGACTCGAAGGCGACGCTCGCCGGGTCGCTGCCCTCGGGACCGGTGACGACGTCGACCCCGACGCGCTCACCCCAGGTGCTCAGCTGCTCGGTCGCAGCGGCCCGGAAGGTGTCTGCCGCACCGAGCACCACCGACTTGTCCTCGGCGACCAGGACCCGGGCGAGCTTGCCCACCGAGGTGGTCTTGCCGGAGCCGTTGACGCCGACGACCAGCACGACACCGGGACGGCCGTCGGCCCCGGTGACCGCCACGCGCCGGTCCATCGAGGGGTCGATGAGGGCGAGCAGCTCCTCGCGCAGCACCACCCCGGCCTCGGCGGCGTCGGTGCCCTCGACGCGCAGGCGGGTGCGCAGCTTCTCGACCAGCTCCTGGGTGGGACCCACCCCGACGTCGGCGGTGATCAGGGTGTCCTCGATGTCCTCCCACGTGGAGGCGTCGAGGCGCTCGCGCGAGAGCAGCGCCAGCAGGCTGCGGCCGAGGCCGCCCTGCGAGGAGGCGAGCCGCTGCCGCAGCCGGACCAGCCGGCTCGCCGTACCCTCCGGGCGCTCGAGCGTGGTGACCGGAGGCCCCGGTGGTGGCTCCTCGGTCGCCTCGGCGGGGGGCCGTTCCTCCTCCAGGATCGTGCCGGGAGGTACCTGCCGCGGTGGCGTCGGCCGGCGGCGGCCGTTGACCAGCGCGACCGTGCCGATGCCCAGCCCGAGGAGGAGCACGATGAGGACGATGAGGACGAGCAGGGTCATGTCTTGATCCAATCATCCGCGCGGGGCCGCGCCGGACGGACGGCGAGAGGGGTCAGCTGCGGTCGATCGTCGGCAGCTGAGCGACGCCGCGCCGCAGCACCCGACCCACGCGCGGCGAGACCGGAGTCTCCTCCCCGCGGTAGGGGTAGGCGGCGTAGACGATCACGACGATGGCCAGTGCCACGGCAAGCAGCAGCACGAGCACGACGAGTCCCATGAGGGCTCCTTCGTAGGGGAAGACGGTGCGACGTCCACCCTACGGACGGCCGCTCACCCCTGCAAAAGCGGTACGACGACCCGGCGGATCTCCTCGGGGATCGGCTGGACGCCGCGTCCCTGACGGCCCTCGCCGTTGTCGACGTAGACGTGCACGAAGCGGCCCTCCGCGGCCGCCTGCGCGCCCTCGCCGTCGGGATCACCCTGGAACAGGCCGATCCGGTAGACCACGGAGGAGGTGCCGACCTTCTCGGCCGCGAGGCCGAGGTCGACCGGGCGGGGGTAGCCGATCTCGCGGAAGTAGCGGCAGCCGACCTCGGCGACGACCCCCACGGCCGGCAACGACCGGATGTCGACGCCGGTCGCCTCGGCGAGGTGCGCGTTGACCGCGGTGTCGATCAGCTCGAAGTAGCGGGCGTTGTTCATGTGCCCGTAGACGTCGTCGTCGGCCCAGCGGGTGGTGGCCTGCCGCCAGACGACGAAGGCATCGCGGCTCGGCGGGGGTTCGCGATCGGTCATGCCGGCTGGTCTTCTCGCAGCCGCTGGCTGATCACGGCGGAGACGCCGTCACCGCGCATGGTCACGCCGTAGAGGGCGTCGCCGACCTCCATCGTGCGCTTCTGGTGGGTGATCACCAGCAGCTGGGAGTCCTCGCGCAGCTCCTCGTAGATCTGCAGCAGCCGGCCCAGGTTGGTGTCGTCGAGGGCCGCCTCGACCTCGTCGAGGATGTAGAAGGGCGAGGGGCGCGCCTTGAAGAGCGCGACCAGGAACGCCACGGCGACCAGGGACCGCTCGCCGCCGGAGAGCAGCGAGAGGCGCTTGACCTTCTTGCCGGGCGGGCGGGCCTCGACCTCGACGCCGGTGGCGAGCATGTCGTCGGGCTCGGTGAGCACCAGCCGCCCCTCCCCGCCGGGGAACAGCCGGGAGAAGGTCTGCTCGAAGGCCTTGCTCACGTCGGCGTAGGCCTCGGTGAAGACCTGCTCGACCCGCTCGTCGACCTCCCGGACGATGTCGAGCAGGTCGCGGCGCGTGCTCCGGAGGTCCTCGAGCTGCTCGGTGAGGAACTTGTGCCGCTCCTCCAGGGCGGAGAACTCCTCCAGCGCCAGCGGGTTGATCCTGCCGAGCTGGGCCAGCGAGCGCTCGGCGCTGCGCAGCCGCTTGGCCTGCTGCTCGCGGTCGAAGGGCACCGGTGGCGGCTCCTCCTCCCCCTCGGCCAGCTCGCCGACGAAGGGCACCAGCTGGTCGGGGCCGTACTCCGCGACCAGGGACGTCGCGTCGAGCCCGAGCTCCTCGAGGGCGCGCTCCTCGAGCTGCTCGATCCGCATCCGCTGCTGGGTGCGGGCCATCTCGTCGCGGTGGGTCTCGTTGACCAGCTCGTCGAGCTCCCGGCCCAGGTCGCGCAACCGGGTGCGTGCCTCCCGCAGCTGGGTCTCACGCCCCTGCCGGGCGGCCTCGACCCGGCTGCGCTCGGCCGCGGCGGAGGCGATCGACTCCTCCAGGCGAGCGAGCACGACGGCAGCGGCGCGGCCGACGGCCTCGCCGACCCGACCCTCGTGGAGCAGCTGCTCGCGCCGGGCGATGGCCGCGGCACGCGCCTCGCGCTCGGCCCTCGCGGCGTTGAGCAGGGAGTCGGCGCGACCGTGGAGCGCGCGGGCCCGCTCCTCGGTCGTGCGCAGGGCGAGGCGGGCCTCCATCTCGGCGCCGCGAGCTGCCCGGGACTGCTCGGCCAGCCGGTCGCGCTCGGTCGTGTCCGGCTCCTCGTCGGGGGCGTCCTCCACGGCTGCGAGCCGCGACTCCAGCTCGGCGAGGCCGCTGAGGTCGGCGTCGCGCGCCGCCCGGGCGGCCTCGATCGCCTCGTCGAGCCGGGACGCCTCGGCGCGGGCGTTGCGTGACTGGGAGGCGAACTGGCCGAGCTCCTCGGCGACGGCGGCCAGGGTGGCGTCGGACTCGTGCAGCTTGGCCAGCGCCACGTCGACCCGGCGCTGCGCCTCCTCGCGCTCGCGCTCGAGGGTCGCGGTGTCGAAGCCGAGACGCTCGAGGGCGTGACCGACGCTCGCCAGCAGCTCGGCCGTCTCGTCGACGGCCGCCTGGGCCTCCAGCAGGCTCGGCTGGTGCCCGGAGCCGCCCGCCGCGAAGTGGGCCCCGAGCACGTCGCCGTCGCGGGTCACCGCGGTGACGTGCGGGTGGTCACGGACCAGGCCGCGCGCCGCCGCCAGGTCGTCGACGACGACCACGCCGGCGAGCAGGCGGTCCACGGCCGCCCGGAGGTCCGCGGGGCACTCCACCACGTCGGCGGCGTACGTCGCCCCGGTGAACAGGTCTCCGACCGGCAGCCGAGGAGTCTCTCCCGGCACGGCCGGAGCAGCCAGGAGGATGCCGGCGCGCCCCAGGTCGTCGGTCTTGAGGTGGTCGATGGCGCCCAGGGCGTCGTCGACACCGCTCACGGCGACGGCGTCGGCGGCACTGCCCAGGGCCGCGGCGACGGCGGCCTCGTAGCCCGACCGCACCGACAGCAGGGCGGCGACGGAGCCGAGCAGCCCGCTCACCTGCTCGGTCGCGGCCAGCAGCGCCCCGGCGCCGTCCTTGCGGTTCAGCCCGAGCTCGAGGGCCTCGCGCCGGGCGGTGAGTGCGGTCCGCTCCCGCTCGGCGGTGGTGACCTCCTCGCGGTTCTTGGCCAGCCGTGCCTCGATGTCGGCCAGCAGGGCGGCGGCTGCCTCGTGCTCGGAGTCGAGGCCCTCCTCGCCGGCGTCGAGGCCGGCGACGCGCGACTCCAGGGCGGTGAAGTCGTGCTGGGCCCGCTCGGCCCGGGAGAGGGCCTGGGCGCGCGCCTCGGTGAGCCGGCCGACCTCCTGCTCGGCGGCCGCTGCACGGCTGCGGAGCCCGTTGACCTGTCCGTGGAGCCGGGCCACGCCTTCGCGCCGGTCGGCGGCGGCACGGTGCCGGCTGGCGACGCGACGCTCCTCCTCGGCGAAGGCGTGCTCTGCGGTCTGGCGCTCCGCCAGGGCCGCCTCGAGCGCGGTCCGGTTGCCGGCGACCTCGGCCAGGATCTGGTCCTCCTGCTCGCGGATCCGGCCGGCCTCGGCCTCCAGCTCGGCGGGGTCGCGGCCCTCGGGCACCTCGGGCTGGGAGGCGGCGTTGCGGACCCGCTCGGCCGCGAGGTTGGCCGTGCCGCGCAGACGCTCGCGCAGCCCGGAGAGGCCGAACCAGGTCTCCTGGGCCAGGGCCAGGGCCGGCAGGTCCTCGCGCAGGGCCTCCTCCAGTGCCGCCTCGGTCTCGCGAGTGGCCCTCAGCGCCGTCTCCAGCTCGGTACGGCGCTCGACCAGGATCGACTCGTCGGCGAGCTCCTGCTCGAGCGCGGCGCGTGCCGTGGCGAGGTCGTCGGCCATCAGCCGGGCGCGGGCGTCGCGCACGTCGGCCTGCACCACGGCGGCCTGGCGGGCGACCTCTGCCTGGCGCCCGAGCGGCTTGAGCTGGCGGCGGATCTCGGTGAGCAGGTCGGCGAGCCGGGTGAGGTTGCCCTCGGTCGACTCCAGCTTGCGCAGCGCCTTCTCCTTGCGCTTGCGGTGCTTCAGGACGCCGGCCGCCTCCTCGATGAAGCCTCGACGGTCCTCCGGGTTGGCGTGCAGGATCGAGTCGAGCTGTCCCTGCCCGACGATCACGTGCATCTCGCGCCCGATGCCGGAGTCGCTCAGCAGCTCCTGGACGTCGAGCAGCCGGCAGTGGCTCCCGTTGATCGCGTACTCCGAGCCGCCGTTGCGGAACATCGTGCGGCTGATCGTGACCTCGGCGTACTCGATCGGCAGTGCGCCGTCGCTGTTGTCGATGGTCAGCGCCACCTCGGCCCGGCCCAGCGGCGGGCGGCCGGAGGTGCCGGCGAAGATGACGTCCTCCATCTTGCCGCCGCGCAGGGACTTCGCGCCCTGCTCGCCCATCACCCAGGCCAGCGCGTCGACGACGTTGGACTTGCCCGAGCCGTTGGGGCCCACGATGCAGGTGATCCCCGGCTCGAGCTGCAGCGTGGTCGAGGAGGCGAAGGACTTGAATCCCTTGAGCGTGAGGCTCTTGAGGTACATCTCTCTCCTGCTCGGACCGCTGGGCGTACGTCGCGCGCACGTCTGAGGTGCTGATGCGGATCCGGTCAGGGAGCCGCAGCGGGGAAGCTCAGCGCGAACGACCCTATCGGCGCAGCCGGCGCCGGGATCTGCGGAGGCGCGGCGCAAGGGGTGTCAGTCGGCCGCCTCGGCGACGTGCTCCTCGTCGGCGTGCGCGATGTTGAGCAGCTCTCGCCACAGGAGCACCAGGAAGATCGCCGAGCCCGCGAAGCCGAACCAGAACGGCGCCGTGACCCCCCAGCGACCGGCGATCACCCCGCCGACGAGCGAGCCGACGACGATGCCGCCCATGGTGGCGATCCGGTTGACGCCGTTGACCCGACCCTGCAGGGGCAGGGGTACGGCGCGCTGGCGCACCGCCTGCGACGTCGTACCCCACACGAACGCGTGCGCGCCGAAGACCACCATCACCGCCATCGCCACCCACGGCAGGGTGTTGAGGGCGAGGACGAGGTGCGTCAGGGTCTCGATGACCAGGCCGCCGCGCATGATCACGCCCAGGCTGACGTGCCGCTCCAACCGGCCGTAGCCGAGCATCCCGGCGATCCCCCCGCAGGCCAGCGCCGAGGTCAGCAGGCCGAAGCCGAGCGGACCCATGTGCAGCCGCTCCAGGGAGTAGAGCACCAGCACGGACCAGGCCGCCCCGAAGGTGATGTTGAAGATCAGGATCGTGAGCACCAGCGTGCGCACGGCCGCGTGGGCCCAGACCCAGCGCATGCCGGCGATGATCTCGGCGCCGATGGTGTCGCGCTCGGTGTCGTCGGACTCCCAGGCGGGCAGGCGCACCCGGAGCACCAGCAGCACCCCGAGGGCCACGCACACGCACTGCGTCACGAACGGCCAGGCGTGCCCCAGGCCGAAGAGGAAGGCGCCGATCGGCGGCCCGGCCAGCTGGTTGCCGATCACGAAGCCGCCCATGATCCGGGCGTTGGCGGTGCCCAGGTCGCGCCGGGCGACCAGCATCGGGGCCAGGGTCGCCGAGCTGGTGTCGGCGAAGGTCTCGCCCGTGCCCAGCAGGAAGATCGCGACGAGCACCGCGGCGATGTTCACCCGGCCGGTGACGATGGTGGCCACGAGCAGCGCGATCACCACCACCCGGCAGCCGTCGGAGACCGCGACCAGCGCGCGCCGGTTGACCCGGTCGGCGATCGCTCCGGCGTGCAGGCCGAACAAGAGGGCCGGCAGGTAGCTCAGCATCGCCCCGAGGGCGACCAGGAACGGGTCGCGCGTCTGGGAGGCGATCAGCAGCGGGCCCGCCGCCACGGCGATGCCGTCGCCGATGTTGGCGACCCAGCTCGAGAGGACCAGCCACCGGAAGGGGCGTCCCAGGCGAGCCGGCAGTGCGGTCTCGAGCAGCGGGATGGTCACGAGTCAGGATCGTCGCAGCGAGACGACCCTGACGCCAAACCGATTAACGACTCAGGTGTGCGCGAGTGAACCGTCGCGAGCAACGGCGGAGTCGACCGCTTCCGCGGCGACCGCCGCGAGTGCGTCGTTCTCGGTCTGCAGGCGCGCGACCATGTCCTCGAGATCGTTCACACGCTGGCGCAGAATGCGATTCTCCAGGGCCATGCGGTGGACCACTCGCGGATCGGTGCCGGTCGCGTAGCCGAGAAGGGCCTTGGCCATAGATGTGTGCCTTCCGGAAGTCTGGAGAGGGCCCGGCTGGACCGTCTCCAAGCGTCTCACGCGGCCCGGCACGTCAGCAAGGCCGTGCACAGAGCCTCACGATTGTCGGGTTTGTAGGTCTTGGTGCGCTCGTGGGCGCCGGGGCACCGGCTGGCAGACCGGGCAGAAGAACGACGACCGGTTCATGAAGGTGACCCGGCGGATCGCCGTACCGCAGCGTGAGCAGGGCTCCCCCTCGCGCCCGTAGACCTCCAGGGAGCGGTCGAAGTACCCGCTCTGGCCGTTGACGTTGACGTAGAGCGCGTCGAAGGAGGTGCCGCCCTGGCCCAGCGCGGCGAGCATCACCTCGCGGCAGCCGGCCAGCACCCGCCGTACGTCGGCGCCGCTCAGCCGGGCCCCCGGCCGTTCGCCGTGCACCTTCGCCAGCCACAGGCCCTCGTCGGCGTAGATGTTGCCGACGCCGGAGACGACGTTCTGGTTCAGCAGCAGCCGCTTGATCCCCGACTGGCTGCGCCGGACCCGTCGCACGAACGCCGCGTCGTCGAAGTCGTCGTCGAGCGGGTCCAGCGCGATGTGCGCGATCTCCGGCGGCACCACCGCTCCCCCCTCGGAGACCGCCAACCCCCCGAACATCCGCTGGTCCACGAACCGCAGCTCCAGCTCCGGCCCCGATTCCAGTGAGCCGAGGAGGAAGCGGACGCGCAGGTGCGTCTCGTCCGGTACGCCGGGGGGCTGGACGAGCAGCTGGCCGCTCATCCCGAGGTGGGCCAGCAGGGCGTCGTCGCCGCTCTCATCGGACGGAGCGAGCGGCAGCCAGAGGTACTTGCCGCGGCGGCGAGCCGCGGTGAAGGTGCGGCCGGTCAGCCGTGCCGCGAAGTCGTCGGCGCCGCCGGGGTGGCGCCGGACCGGGCGGGGATGGCGCACCTCGACGTGACGGATCGGGCGGCCCACCACATGTCGCTCGAGACCGCGACGGACGACCTCGACCTCGGGCAGCTCAGGCATCGCCGCGGGTGGGGTCCGCGGGCAGGGTGCCGTTCGTCGAGGGGCCGGGGGTGTTCTGGGCGAGGTCGGTGGCCTCGAGGGTCTCCGGCGACGGGTTGCCGCTGTCGGGGTCGGGCAGCCGGGTCACCAGGGCGCGGTAGGCCGACTCGGCGGCCTGCTGCTCGGCCTCCTTCTTCGAGCGGCCGACGCCACCGCCGTAGAGCTCCTCGGCCACCCGGACGCGGGCCGTGAAGGTCTTCATGTGGTCGGGGCCCTCGTCCTCGAGCACGTACTCGGGCACGCCGAGGTCGTGGAGGGCGCTGAGCTCCTGCAGGCTGGTCTTCCAGTCGAGCCCCGCCCCCATGGCAGCGGCCGCCTGGAGCAGCGGGTCGAAGAGCAGGTGCACGACGCGGGCGGAGTTCTCGAAGCCGCCCGAGAGGTAGACCGCCCCGATCAGCGCCTCGACGGTGTCGGAGAGGATCGAGGCCTTCTCCCGACCACCGGTCGCCTCCTCGCCCTTGCCGAGGTGGATGTGCGCGCCGACGCCCAGGGTGCGGGCCACCTCCGCGAGGGCCCGCGCGTTGACCACGGCGGCCCGCAGCTTGGCCAGGCGCCCCTCGGAGAGCCGAGGGTGGGTCAGGTACAGCGTCTCGGTGATGACGACGCCGAGCACCGAGTCGCCCAGGAACTCCAGGCGCTCGTTCGTCGGCAGGTTGCCGTTCTCGTAGGCGTAGGAGCGGTGCGTCAGGGCAAGCTCCAGCAGCCCGGGATCCAGCACGGGATCACCGAGCGCCGTGCGCAGCTCGTCGGTCGTGACCGCGGAGTCAGCGGGTTCCGGCACCTGCGAGGCCAGGCTCAGAGGACCTGTCGACGCTCGGAGCGCGCGCCGTACTGCCCGCACTCGGGGCAGGCCCGGTGCGGCAGGTGCTTCGAGCCGCACGCCGGGTTGGCGCAGGTGACCAGCGAGGGGGCGACGGCCTTCCAGGCCGAGCGCCGGTGCCGCGTGTTGCTGCGCGACATCTTCCGCTTGGGGACAGCCACGGTTGCTCCTTGTCGTTGATGCTGCAGTGTCAGTGCTGCAGGCCGTGCCTGCAGGTGTCTGCTTCGGTCAGTCTTCGGGTGAGGTGGTGTCTCTGCCACGACGACGTTGCCCAGGGCGGCCCACCGGGGGTCGACCGCGGCGTCGTGCCGATGCTCCGGGTCGTCGGCGAGCCGGGCGCCACATTCGACGCACAGGCCCGGGCAGTCGTCCCGGCACAGCGGCTGGTACGGCAGTGCAAGCACCACCGCGTCCCGCAGCAGTGGCTCGAGATCGATCAGGTCTCCCTCGAGCCGGCTGACCTCGTCGTCCTCGTTGTCTCCGTGGTGAGACCGGTCATCGGAGTCGTCGTAGACGAACAGTTCCTGGAGGTCGACGCGGACGGTGTCCGTGAGCGGCTCCAGGCACCTGGCGCACTCCCCCTCGAGTCCGGCCGTGGCCGTCCCGCTGACGAGCACCCCCTCCATGACGGCCTCGAGCCGCAGGTCAAGGTCGACCGTGCTGCCCTCGGGAACGCCCAGGATGTCGATGCCAAGTCCTGCCGGCGCCTCCTCGGAGAGCGTCAGCTTGCGCTGCGACCCCGGGCGGCGGCCGAGCTCGCGGGTGTCGAGCACGAGCGGCGCTCTCGGGTCGAGGGTGCGCAAGAAGTCACTTCCAAGCTGGAACAGGCAGAACCTGCGGGAGTCTACCGGCCGATGCTCCCGTCAACCAAAATCAGGGGCCGACTCAGGCGTCGTCCTCCCCCGCTCGCTCGGCGAGCCGCTCGGTGAGCAGGGTGAGCACGTCGGGCGGCACCAGCCGGGAGACGTCGCCGCCGTAGGTCGCCACCTCCTTGACCAGGGAGGAGGCCAGGAAGGAGTACTCCGGGCTGCACGGGATGAAGACCGTCTCGACGTCGACCAGGGAGGAGTTCATCTGGGCCATCTGCAGCTCGTAGTCGAAGTCGCTGACCGCACGCAGCCCCTTGACGATGGTGTGGATGCCGCGCTCCTCGCAGAAGGTGGTCAGCAGCCCCTCGAAGCCGGCGACGCTGACGTGGGGGAAGTCGGCGCAGACCTTCTCCAGCATCGCGATCCGCTCCTCGGCGGTGAACAGCCGGGCGCGCGACTTGGACTTGTTGATGCCCACCGCCACCACGACCTCGTCGAAGAGCAGCGAGGCCCGCGAGATGATGTCGAGGTGCCCGTTGGTGACCGGGTCGAACGATCCGGGACAGACGGCTCTGCGCACTCAGTCCTCCTCGACGCGACCGGCAGGTCGTGATTCCGGGTCGGCCTCCGGGTCGGCGCGAAGGTACCAGAGCACGGTCTCGCCGTACTCCTTCGTACGCGTGCGCACCAACCCGTCCGGCCAGGCTGGTTCCACGCTACGCGCCGACCGCTCCACGACCACCACGGCACCCGGCGAGACCCAGCCCTGCGGGAGGAGCAGCGCCAGCGCGCGCTCGAGGTCAGCGTTCTCGACCGGGTACGGCGCGTCGGCGAAGACCACGTCGTAGGGCGCCCGGGCGTGCAGCGAGAGGGCCCGGACCACCGGTTGCGCAACCACCTCGACAGCCGCGAAGCCGAGTGCCTTCGCGTTGGCCTCGACCATGCGGGCGGTACGACGGTCCGACTCGACCGCCGTGAGCACCCCGGCACCCCGTGACATCGCCTCGAGCCCGACACCGCCCGACCCGGCGTACAGGTCCAGGAACCGCAGGCCGGTCAACGAGCCGAGCTGGGACTCGAGGGTGGAGAACAGCGCCTCGCGGACCCGGTCCGAGGTCGGCCGGGTCGCGTCCCCCGTGGGGGTCCGCAGCCGCCGGCCGCCGGCCGACCCGCCGA
The DNA here is from genome assembly GCA_963794435.1 of uncultured Actinomycetota bacterium. Classification (GTDB taxonomy): domain Bacteria; phylum Actinomycetota; class Actinomycetes; order Propionibacteriales; family Nocardioidaceae; genus Marmoricola. The sequence continues at coordinate 65,703 of CAWCDX010000020.1, read as the reverse complement.
TGATCCGGGTCATCGCGGCCTCACGAGAGCTCCAGGAAGCTGGCCTGCTCCGACTCCTCGAGGGCGGCCACCGCCACCGCGAGGTCCGGCAGGCCCGCCAGCTCGGGATCGCCAGCGAGGTGCTCGGTCGCCGCCTGTCGAGCCCGTGCGATCACGTCCTCGTCGCGCAGCACCGAGAGCAGCTTGAGCCCGCCGCCGCGGCCGCCGCTCTGCTGGGTGCCGAGCACGTTGCCCTCGCGACGCTGCTCCAGGTCGACGCGGGAGAGCTCGAAGCCGTCCCGGGTCGCCGCGACCGCAAGGAGCCGCTCCATGCTCGAGCTCTCGGGCTCCGCGCCGCTGACCAGCAGGCACAGCCCCGCGTGACCGCCGCGACCGATGCGCCCCCGCAGCTGGTGCAGCTGGGAGACCCCGAAGCGGTCGGCGTCGAGGACGACCATGACGGTCGCGTTGGGCACGTCGACGCCGACCTCGATCACGGTCGTCGAGACCAGCACGTCGACCTCACCGGCCGCGAAGGCCCGCATCACCCGGTCCTTCTCCTCCGGGCTCATCCGGCCGTGCAGCTGCTCGATGCGGAGGCCCGCCAAGGCACCCTCGGCCAGCTCGGGCGCCAGCTCCTCCACCGCGTGCAGCGGTCTTTCCCCCGGGCGGTCCGGGTCACCCTCGGACGGGTCGATCCGCGACGCCACGACGTAGGCCTGGCGGCCCTTGCCGACCTCCTCACGCACCCGCTCCCACGCGCGGGCCAGCCAGGTGGGCTGCGCCTTCGTGGGTACGACGTTGGTCTGCACCTGGCCACGACCGGCCGGAAGCTCGGTGATGGTCGAGGTGTCCAGGTCGCCGAAGACCGTCATCGCCACCGTGCGCGGGATCGGGGTGGCCGTCATCACCAGCACGTGCGGCGGGGTGCCGGCCTTGCCACTGAGGGCGGCCCGCTGCTCGACGCCGAAGCGGTGCTGCTCGTCGACCACCACCAGCCCGAGGTCGGCGAACTGCACCTTCTCCTCGAGCAGCGCGTGGGTGCCGATGACGATCCCCGCCTCGCCGCCGGCCGCCTCGGCCAGGGCCTGGCGACGCGCGGCGGCGTTGAGCGACCCGGTCAGCAGCGCCACCCGGGTGGCGTCGTCGGCGCCGCCGAGGAAGCCGCCCTCCGCCAGCTCGCCGAGCATGCCGACGATCGAGCGGTGGTGCTGCTGCGCGAGCACCTCGGTCGGCGCCAGCAGGGCTGCCTGCCCACCCGAGTCGATGACCTGGAGCATCGCCCGCAGCGCGACCACGGTCTTGCCGGACCCGACCTCGCCCTGGAGCAGCCGGTGCATCGGGTGCCCGTGACCGAGCTCCTCGGCGATCTCCTCCCCCACCGCTCGCTGACCTGCCGTGAGCTCGAAGGGGAGCCGCTCGTCGAAGCGGTCGAGCAGGCCGCCGGGTGCTCCCGGTCGCGGGTTGGCCACCGTGCGCTCGATCGCGGCCCGACGCCGGGCCAGCACGGTCTGGGTGACGAACGCCTCGTCGTACTTGAGCCGGTCACGGGCCCGGGTGACCTGGGCGAAGCTGTCGGGACGGTGGATCCAGCGCAGCGCCTGGTGGGCGTCGAGGAGGTCCTCGGCGGACCGCACGTCGGCGGGCAGCACCTCGGGGACGTCCTCGACCAGATCGAGGGCGAAGGCGATCGTCTCCTCGAACGTCCAGGTCGAGATCTTGCCGATCTCCGGGTAGAGCGGGATCAGGTCGGGCAGGGCCTCGTAGGTCTCGCTCGCCCGGTCGCCGTACATCCGCGAGTTGGGGTTGGTGAGCTGCCACTCGCCGTTGAACCACTTCAACCGCCCGGAGAACATCCCCACGCGGCCCACGGCCAGCTCCTTGCCGCGCCACTCGGCGGTGTGCTTCTGCCGGTCGAAGTAGGTCAGCAGGAGGGAGCCGTTCTCGGCCCGGACCCGCACCTCCTGGCGATAGGCGGTGCGGTGGGTACGTCGGTCCTGGTAGGTCTTCGGCGTCGAGTTCACGACCTCGCCCACCAGCGAGAGCATGTCTCCCTCGACCAGCTCGTCGAGGTCGCTGAGCGAGCCCTTCTTGACGTAGGTCCGCGGGTAGATGCCGAGCAGGTCGCCCACGATCTCCGCGCCGGTGGCCGCGACGAGGTCCTTGACCTGCTTGCCGCCGAGCGCGGCGACGGGCGAGGCCCAGCCGACCGAGGACGCCATCCTCACTCCACCGCCATCAGCAGCGGGTACCGGTCCTGGCCCCCGTCGTAGACCATCACGTCGACGTCGGGGTGGGCCCCGCTCACCCACTCCTCGCAGCGACCCGCGAGGTCGCCGGCGTCCGCACCGGCCACCAGGGTGACCAGCTCACCGCCCCCGGCCAGCAGCCGCTCGAGCACACCGACGGCCACCGAGCCCAGGTCCTCGCCGACGATCGCGAAGTCGCCGTGCACGACGCCCAGGACGTCACCGGCGCGGCACGGACCGGCCGTGGTCATCGCGTCCCGGACCGCGACCGTCACGGCTCCGTGACGGGCGCCCCGCGCCGCCGAGGCCATCTGCACGACGTCGCTGTCGAGAGGTCGCCCGGGCTCGTGGACCGCCAGGGCGGCGATGCCCTGCACCTGGGCGCGCGTCGGGATCACGACGACGTGGACACCGTGCTCCTCGGCGGCCCGGCCGGCGGCCTCGGCGGCACCGATGGAGTCGGGGTCGTTGGGCAGCACGATGACCTCGCTCGCCCCGGTGGCCTCGATCGCCTCGAGGATCTCCCGGGTGCTCGGCCGGCGGCCCAGGCCGCCGAGGAGCACCTCGGCGCCGGTGCCGGCGAACAGCTCGGCCAGGCCCGGGCCGGCTGCGAGGGCCACGAGACGTCGTCCCTCCCGCTGGGCCTGCGCGATCGTGCGCTTCTCGCGGACCCGCTCGAGCTGCTCGGCGAAGTGGGTCACCGCGATCCGGCGCGGGGACCCGGCGCGGATGCCGGCCTCGATCGCCGCGCCGACGTCGTCGACGTGGACGTGGACGTTCCACAGCCCCTCGCCGCCCACGACGACGAGCGAGTCGCCGAGCGGGTCGAGCGCCTCGCGCAGGCCGGGGATGTCGTGGTCGTCGGCCTCGAGGAGGTACATCACCTCGTACGCCGGCCCGTCCTCGGTGAGGTCGCCGGTGGGGACGCGCGCGACCGGGATGTGGTGCCCACCCGCTGGCGGCTCCGGCGTGGTGCGCTGGCCGGTGAGGGCCGACTCGAGCGCGTCGAGGATCACGCAGAGCCCCCGGCCGCCTGCATCGACGACGCCCGCGTCGGCCAGCAGCTGCATCTGCTCGGGGGTGCGCGCGAGGGCCGCACGGGCCGCGTCCGCGGCGGCGTGCACGACCCCGCCCAGCCGGACGGACTCGTCCGTCGCGGCCCGGGCCGCAGCGTCCGAGGACGCCCGGGCGACGCTGAGGATGGTGCCCTCGACGGGTCGGCCCACGGCGGCGTACGCCGCGTCGGTCGCGAGCGCCATCCCCTCGGCGAAGACCGCCGCCGAGCGGTCCTCGGGCCCGGACTGCCCGATGTGGCGCAGCAGGGCGCCGATCAGCTGGCTGAGGATCACCCCGGAGCTGCCCCGGGCGCCGAGCAGGGCCCCGCGGCCGTAGGCCTGCATCGCCACCCGCAGGTCGCCGGGCGTCGCGGCCAGGGCCTCGCGCATGGCGTCGCGCGCCGCCTCGACGGTGAGGTAGAGGTTCGTGCCGGTGTCACCGTCGGGCACCGGGTAGACGTTCAGCGCGTCGATCTCCTCGCGGGCGCGGCCGAGCCGGTCGACGGCGAGGTCCGCGAACTGGCGCACCACGTCGAGGTCGAAGGTGGCCACCTCCGGCTCCTGTCGCGCCTGCATCCGCCGTCTGCTTCCTGTCGATCCGGGAGGGGATCACGATAGGTGACGGGTACGTCAGTGGGTCAGGTCATGCGGGGACCCGCTCGATTCGCCTCGGGCCTCGGGCCTGGGTTAAACTCGTGCGGTTGCCCGGACTTCTGCCCGGGACCCCCGACTTCGAAGGTTTCTGGCCTTCGTCATCCGCATCGATCCGAGGAGTACCGGTGGCTGCCGTCTGCGACATCTGCCACAAGAAGCCTGGCTTCGGCCACAACCGCCCGTGGTCCCGCAAGATCACCAAGCGTCGCTTCGACCCCAACATCCAGCGCGTCCGCGCCACCGTCAACGGTGCGCCCAAGCGGCTCAACGTCTGCACCGGCTGCCTCAAGGCCGGCAAGGTCACCCGCTGACCCGCTGAGCATCCACGCAACGCCCCCGGTCCTGCCGGGGGCGTTCTGCTTGTGGGGGCAACGGCTCCGCTAGAAGTGCGACCACCCCTGCGGCCCGTCGTACGCCGCGCCGTCGACCGTGACACCGGGCTCGGCCCCCTCCTCCAGCGCGAGGACGGATCCGATCGCGCTGAACCCTTCGGGCAGGGCGACGTCACCCGGGAACGTCGCGACGAGGGCGTGGTCGTCGCCACCGCCGAGCACGAACTGCATCGGGTCGACGCCGAGGGCGGCACCCACGGCGTGCATCGGCTCGGCCAGGTCGAAGGACGAGCCGTCCAGGTCGACCGCCACGCCGGAGTCCTGGGCGAGGTGGCCCAGGTCGGCCACCAGGCCGTCCGACACGTCGATCATCGCCGTCGCACCCGCCCGGGCGGCGGCCGGACCTGCGGCGTAGGGCGGCGCAGGGCGCTGGTAGGCCTCGACGAGCGCCCGCGGCGACCGGAACCCTCGCCCGAGCACGGCCAGGCCGGCAGCGGCCCATCCCTGGCGCCCGGCGAGCGCGACGACGTCGCCCGGCGTGGCTCCGCTCCGCAGCAGCGGCGCCTGGTCACACGTGCCGAGCACGGTGACGGCGAGGACCACCTCCGTGGCCGTGGTCAGGTCGCCCCCGACGATCACGGCTCCGACCAGGGCCGCCTCCTCGGCGATCCCGTCGGCGAGGTCCAGGACCCACTGGACCGGCAGGTCGCGCGGTGCCGCCAGACCGACGGTCAGCGAGTGCGCCGTACCGCCCATCGCGTTGATGTCGGAGAGGTTCGCCGCCGCGGCCCGGCGTCCGGCATCGCGGGCCGAGACCCAGTCGCGCCGGAAGTGCCGTCCTTCGACCAGCAGGTCGGTGGAGACGACCACGTGACCGCGCGGCGTGCGCAGCACCGCCGCATCGTCACCGGGCCCGACGAAGACGTGGTCGCCCTGCTCGAACCGTCCGGTCAGGGCACCCACCAGACCGAACTCCCCGACATCTGCGAGCGTGGCGTCAGGCGGGAAGTGACGCGGCATCGTCATGAGCCCATTCTGTCGGGTAGGTTCGGTCCGATCGCAGCGCCACCCGTGAGACAGACGTGAGGGAGTCGAAATGGTCGTCCAGGCCTACATCCTGATCCAGACCGACGTCGGCAAAGCCGCGGAGGTCGCTTCGAAGATCACTGACATCAAGGGCGTCATCCTGGCCGAGGACGTCACCGGCCCCTACGACGTGATCGTGCGCGCCGAGGCACGCAACGTCGACGAGCTGGGCAAGCTGGTCGTGGCCAAGGTCCAGACCCTCGACGGGATCACGCGCACGCTGACCTGTCCTGTCGTGCACATCTGAGGGCTCGACCCTGACGAAGCCTTCGCGACGCCTGCCACCGGTGGTGGCGGGCGTCGTCGCACTCCTGACCCTCTGCACCGGTTGCGGCCACGACGTGGACATCGAGGGCACCGGAGCGACGGGCGCGGCGAAGACGGCCTGCGCGTCGCTGGTCAAGGCACTGCCGTCCCACGTGGCCGACCAGTCGCGACGTCGTACGACGGGCAGCCCGCTCGGTGCCGCGTGGGGTGACCCGCCGATCGTGCTGCGCTGCGGGGTGGGCCGGCCCCACGACTACGACCCGGCGACCGGCTGCCAGACGGCGAACGGACTCGACTGGTACGTGCCCGCGAAGGGGATGAACGACCAGTCCGTCGACGTCGTGATGACCACCATCGGGCGCGACCCGTCGGTCGAGGTGACGCTGCCCGCGCGGTACCGCCCCCCGGCCACCGCCATGGTCGACCTGGCCCCCGCCATCAAGGCACACACGAAGCAGACGACGCCGTGTTCGTGAGGGCGCGCTGGGCCGCCGCCGGTTTCCCATGCGATGAACCGAAACTGCCTCCGATCACAAGAAACTTCCTGTGGTCGGAGGCAATTTCCTCTCCTCGCATGGGAAACCGTCGCGGCCGTCCCAGCACCGCTGAGGGTCAGCGCAGGCCCGTCTCCCGCTCCATCGCGAGCTGGAGAAGTCGTTCGACGAGGGCGGGATAGCTCAGGCCACTCGCCTGCCACAGCAGCGGGAACATCGAGGTGGCGGTGAAGCCCGGCATCGTCTCCACCTCGTTGACCACCACCCGCTCGTCGGGCATCACGAAGAAGTCGACGCGTGCCAGTCCTTCGACGTCGAGGGCCTCGAAGGCGAGCACGGCGAGCTCGCGGACCCGCGCGGTCGTGTGCTCGTCGAGGCCGGCCGGGATGCGGTAGCTCTCCTCGAGGTACTTGGCCTCGAAGTCGTAGAAGGTGTGGCTCTCGCCCGGGGTGATCTCGGCCAGCTCGCTGGTCACGGGCGGACCACCGTCGAGCCCCTGCAGCACACCGATCTCCACCTCGCGGGCCCCGGACGCGGCAGCCTCCACGAGGACCTTGGGGTCGTGCCGGGTCGCTTCCACGATCGCGGCGTCGAGCTCCTCGATCGACTCGACCCGGCTGATCCCCATGCTGGAACCGGCCCGCGCGGGCTTGACGAAGACCGGGAAGTCCAGGCCCATCACCGCCTCGCGGATCGCCGCCGAGTCGCGCTCCCAGGCCCCGGGGCGCACCAGGACGTAGGGCAGCACCGGCAGTCCGGCCGCCATGAAGAGCTGCTTCATGAAGTGCTTGTCGGTGCCGACCGCGCTGGAGAGGACGCCGGCGCCGACGTAGCGCACGCCGGCCATCTCCAGCAGTCCCTGCAGGGTGCCGTCCTGTCCCCACGGGCCGTGCATGACCGGGAAGACCACGTCGACCTCGCCGAGCACGTGGGGCACGTCGCCGGGCTCGGTCACCACGAGTCCCTGACCGGGGGTCAGGGCGATCTCGCGCTCGCCGGTCACCGAGGGCAGCTCGCCGTCCGCGCCGAGAGCCAGGTGCGCCGGGTCGTCGGACTCCAGGACCCAGCGGCCGTCGGTGGCGATCCCGACCGGCACGACGTCGTACTTCTCCGGGTCGAGGGCGGCGATCACGCTGCCCGCGGAGATGCAGGAGATGGAGTGCTCGCCGGAGCGGCCGCCGAAGACGACGGCCACGCGCGGCTTGCGTCGAGGACTGTCCACGGCCCGACCCTAAGGGCCGGTGCGTCATCCCTAGGCTGGTGACATGCGACCCACCACCAAGGCGGTGCATCTCGGCCGCCCACCGCGCGAGCCCGACCAGCCGTTCAACACCCCGATCACGATGGCCTCGACGTACGTCGCGGGCGGGGACCTGGAGTACGGCCGCTACGGCAACCCGACCTGGTCGGCCTTCGAGGAGGCGCTCGGCGGGCTGGAGGGCGGCCGCTGCCTCGCCTTCTCCAGCGGCTTGGCGGCGGTGGCCACGATCCTCGACCTCGTCGGCCCCGCGCAGAAGGTGGTGGCGCCGCGGCACGCCTACAACGGCTCGGTGATGCAGCTCGGCGACCTCGAGCACCGCGAGCGGATCACCACGCAGCTGGTGGACATCACCGACACCGAGGCCGTGGTCGCCGCGTGCGACGACGCCTCGCTGGTGTGGCTGGAGTCGCCGACCAACCCCGCCATGGAGGTCGCCGACGTCCCGGCCATCACCGCGGCCGCGCACGAGGCGGGTGCCCATGTCGTCTTCGACAACACCTTCGCGACACCGATCCTGCAGCAGCCCCTGGAGTGGGGCGTCGACCTGGTGGTGCACTCAGCGACCAAGTACATCTCCGGCCACGCCGACGTCGTGATGGGGGCCATCGTGACCCGTGACGAGCAGCTCTACTCCGTGCTCAAGGGTCGCCGCGACCTGATCGGCGCGATCCCGGGTCCGTTCGAGGCCTGGCTGGCGCTGCGTGGGCTGCGGACCCTGCCGCTGCGGGTGGAGCGGGCCCAGGCGACTGCCCAGGAGCTGGTCCGGCGCCTGGGCGAGCGCGCCGACCTCGAGGAGGTCCGCTACCCCGGCTTCGGCGCGATGATCAGCATCGTCCTCGCCGGCGGCGACGAGGCCGACCTCGTCCAGCACTCGACGAAGCTGTGGGCCTACGCCACGTCGCTCGGCGGCGTCGAGTCGAGCCTCGAGCGACGCCGGCGCTGGTCCTCCGAGCCGTCGAGCATCCCCGACGGCCTGCTCCGCCTCTCGGTGGGCATCGAGGACGTCGAGGACCTGTGGGAGGACCTGGCCCAGGCCCTGGACGCCGTACCGCGCAGCTGACCTCGGCGCGCGCCGACCGGATCCCATGTAACGCGCTGTTAGTCACGCCGTACACCTGTTCTGGCGCGGGTGCAGCGGCAACAACGCCGCGTTACATGTGATGACGCCGCGAGATCTCAGTCGCGCTCGTGCTTGGTGTCGCGGGCGATGAAGGCGTTCATCATGTCGCGGGCACTCATCTCGCCGCGTACGACGGCATCGACGTGCTCGGCCACCGGGGCGTCGACACCGCTGTCCCGGGCGAGCTGCAGGATCGAGGAGCACGACTTCGCGCCCTCGGCCACCTGCCGGGTCGAGGCGATGATCTCCTCGGTGGTCAGGCCGGTGCCGAGCTTCTCCCCGAAGCTGCGGTTGCGCGAGAGCGGCGAGGAGCAGGTGGCGACCAGGTCGCCGAGACCGGCGAGACCCATCAGCGTGAGCGGATCGGCACCCAGCTTCATCGCCAACCGCGCGGTCTCGGCCAGCCCCCGGGTGATCAACGAGGCCGTGGTGTTGTCACCGAAGCCCAGCCCGACGGCCATGCCGACGCACAGCGCCACCACGTTCTTGTAGGCACCGCCGAGCTCGCAGCCGAGCACGTCGGTGCTGCGGTAGGGACGGAAGGCACGCGAGTGCACGACCTCCTGCAGCCGCTCCGCGACCCCCTCGTCCTGGCAGGCCACCACGCTGGCGGCCGGCTCCCGCAGCGCGATCTCGCGGGCCAGGTTGGGCCCGCTGACCACAGCGATCCGCGCGGGACCGGCCCCGGTGACCTCGGCGATCACCTCGCTCATCCGCTTGGTGGTGCCGAGCTCGATGCCCTTCATCAGGGAGACGAAGACGGCGTCGCCCGGCAGCTCGACGCCCCACTCGCCGACCTGGCCACGGAAGGTCTGCGACGGCATCGCGAAGACGATGAACTCCGCGCCGGCAGCGGCCTTGGCAGGGTCGGGCGTCGCGGTGATCGCCTCGGGCAGCTCGATGCCCGGGAAGTAGTCGGCGTTCTCGTGGGTGCTGTTGATCCGGTCGCACACCTCGGGCCGGCGGCCCCAGATGGTCACGTCGTTGCCCGCGTCGGCGAGCACGATGCTGAACGCCGTACCCCACGAACCGGCGCCGAAGACCGCGACCCGGGTCATCGCGCCGACCCCTTCTTCTTGCGTGGGTTGCCGATCTCCACGACACCGGAGGCCTTCGGGTCGAAGCGCTCGGCGGGTGCGGTCTCGCCGCGGAGGTCCTCGACCAGCCCGGTGATGGCAGCCATGACCCGGTCCGTCGCCTCGTGCAGCACCTCGGCGGTCACCGGCTTGTCCTGCAGGTCGGAGAGGTCGACGGGGTCACCTGCCTTGTAGGAGATGGTCTTGCGCGGGAAGACGTGCGGTCTCGCGCTGTACGCCGGCAGGATCTCCTGCGCACCCCACTGGCCGATCGGGATGACCGGGCACCCGGTGGCCAGGGCGATCCGGGCCGCGCCGGTCTTGCCGCGCATCGGCCAGCCGTCCGGGTCCCGCGTGATCGTGCCCTCGGGATAGACCCCGATGCACTCGCCCGCCTTGACCGCCTCGACGGCCGCGGCGAACGCCGAGCCGGCGCCCTCGGTCATCCTCGCGACCGGGATCTGCCCCGCGTCCTTGACGATGTACTTGAGCACCGGCACGTGCCAGAGCCCCTCCTTGGCGAGGTAGCGCACCAGCCGCCCGTGGTCGTAGAGGAACCAGCCCAGCGTCATCGGGTCGAGGTGCGAGATGTGGTTCATCGCGACGATGCATCCGCCTGTCGCGGGCACCTTCTCGCCGTCGACCCAGTGCCGCTTGGTGAGCGTCAGCAGCGGCGGCTTGACGATGGCGACCACGATCGACCATGCCCAGCCACGCTTCTCCTGGAGCTGACGGACCTTCGACACGCGACCTCCCTGTCCCGCCGGGACCCGACCCGCAACGGAGCCTACTGCCCGGCCGTCTCGCCACGTGGTGCTGCTGGCAGGATCGTGGCGATGTCGCAGAAGTTCGCGCTGCTGGTGCCGGTCAAGCCGTTGACGCAGGCGAAGTCGCGTCTACGGGGCTCGGTCGTCGAACGGCGTGCGGAGCTGATGCGGGCCTTCGCGCTGGATGCCCTGTCCGCAGCGGTACGCAGCGAGTCGGTCGCGCAGGTCTACGTGGTGACCGATGAGCCCGGCTTCGAGGTCGACGGCGTACGCCGGCTCCCCGACGAGGGCGACGGCGACCTGAACCGCGCACTCACCCATGCCGCGATCCGTGCGCGCCTGGAGGCGCCAGTGCACGGCGTCGCGGCGATCTGCGCCGACCTGCCGTGCCTGGTGAGCGACGAGCTCACGGCGGCGTTGGCTGCGGGACTCTCGGCCCGCTGGTTCGTCGCCGACACCGCCGGGACCGGCACCACGCTCCTGGTGGCAGGTCCCGGTGTCGACCTCGATCCCCACTTCGGCCCCGATTCCTCGCGACGCCACGAGGAGTCCGGCGCCGTCGCCGTCCGCGCCGATCTCCCCACGCTGCGCCGTGACGTGGACACCGACGACGACCTGGCCGAGGCGATCACCCTCGGCGTGGGCAGGCACACCCGCACCGCTGTGGACCGCAACACGTCGAGGTGACGCGCGAGCGGCGGCGACCCCGGTGGGGTCGCCGCCGCTCGCGCGTGCTGTGTCAGGACTTCTTGGCAGTCTTCTTGGCCGTGCTCTTCTTGGCCGTCGACTTCTTGGCTGCGGCCTTCTTGGCCGGAGCCTTCTTCGCTGCGGCCTTCTTGGCCGGAGCCTTCTTCGCTGCCGCCTTCTTGGCCGGAGCCTTCTTCGCTGCCGCCTTCTTGGCCGGAGCCTTCTTCGCTGCCGCCTTCTTGGCCGGAGCCTTCTTCGCTGCCGCCTTCTTGGCCGGAGCCTTCTTCGCCGGAGCCTTCTTGGCGACCTTCTTCGACGCCGACTTCCGGGCCGACGACGTTGCGCCCGCTGCCTTCTTGGCAGCAGCCGCCGTGCGCTTGATCGCCGGCTGTGCTGCGGACGGCGCTGCCTTCTCGACGGCGGCGAGCGTCAGCTTCGGCAGCTTCTTGGCGCCGGAGACGACGTCCTTGAGCTGCGCACCGGGCTTGAAGCTCGGAACACTCTTCTTCTTGGCCTTCATCCGTTGGCCAGTGGCGGGGTTACGCACCCACCGAGCGTCGCGCACCTTTCGTTCGAAGGACCCGAACCCGGTGATGGCCACCTTCTCCCCCTTGGCCACCTCGCGGGTGATCGTGTCGAGGACGGAGTCGAGCGCGTGCGCGGCCGCCTTGCGGTTCCCTTCGAAGCGGGCCGACAAGGTGTCGATCAACTGACTCTTGTTCACTTGAACTTCCCTTTCGTGAACATCGGCCGGACGACTTGCCCGACTAATGTCCTGCACGCTAGGGAAAAGTGAGAGTCACCACAATGGGCGACGACGCGTGTCGCCGTCGTTTTCTGGTACGACGTAGGCCAAAACCCCTGTCGTATCAGCGAATTGTGGCCGGTTTCCAGCTCGGACGACGCGACTCGTAGTCCGAGATCTCGTCGTCGTGCGACAGCGTGATGTCGACATCGTCGAGTCCCTGCAGCAATCGCCAACGCGTGTAGTCGTCGATGTCGAAGGAGTCTTCGATCGCGTCGGGGCCGTCTCCGGCCTTGACCGTCCTCGACTCCAGGTCGACGGTGATGGTCGCACCGGGCTTGTCCTCGAGGTGGTCCCACAGGCGCTGCACGACCTTCTCGTCGACCTTGGCCGTCAACAGCCCGGCCTTGCCCGAGTTGCCGCGGAAGATGTCGCCGAAGCGCGGGGAGATCACGACCTTGAAGCCGTAGTTCTGCAATGCCCACACGGCATGCTCGCGCGAGGACCCGGTGCCGAAGTCCGGCCCTGCGACCAGCACCGTGCCGGCGGCGTACTCAGGACGGTTGAGGACGAAGCTCTCCTGCCCGCGCCAGGCCGCGAACAGGCCGTCCTCGAATCCGTCGCGGGTGACGCGCTTGAGGTACACCGCGGGGATGATCTGGTCGGTGTCGACGTTGCTGCGGCGCAGCGGCACACCGACGCCGGTGTGGGTGGTGAAGCTGTCCATGTCATGCCTCCAGATCTGCCGGCGAGCTCAACGTCCCGCGGATGGCGGTGGCTGCCGCGACCGGGATCGAGACCAGGTGGGTCCGGCCGCCCTTGCCCTGTCGTCCTTCGAAGTTGCGGTTGGACGTCGAGGCGCTGCGCTCGCCCGGAGTCAGCTGGTCGGGGTTCATGCCCAAGCACATGGAGCATCCGGCGCCACGCCACTCGCCGCCGGCCTCCTTGAAGATGACGTCGAGTCCCTCGTCCTCGGCCTGCATCCGCACCCGCACCGATCCGGGGACGACGAGCAGACGGGTGTCCGCGTCGACCTGGCGACCCTTGACGATCTCCGCGGCGAGGCGGAGGTCCTCGATCCGGCCGTTGGTGCAGGAGCCGACGAACACGGTGTCGACCTTGACCTCACGCATCGGGGTGCCGGGCTCGAGGGCCATGTACTCCAGCGCCTTCTCCGCAGCGACCCGGTCGTCGTCGTGCTCGAACGTCGCGGGATCGGGCACCGGGGCGGACAGGGGCACGCCCTGGCCGGGGTTGGTGCCCCAGGTCACGAACGGCGCCATCTCGCTCGCGTCGAGCACGATCTCCTTGTCGAACTCCGCCCCCTCGTCGGTGACCAAGGACTTCCAGTGCTCGACCGCGGCGTCCCAGTCGGCCCCTGTCGGCGCCTCTGGCCGGCCCTCGAGATAGTCGAAGGTGGTCTGGTCGGGGGCCACGAGCCCGGCCTTGGCGCCCCACTCGATGCTCATGTTGCACAACGTCATCCGGGCCTCCATCGAGAGCTCCTCGATGGCCTCGCCGCGGTACTCCACGATGTAGCCCTGGCCGCCACCGGTGCCGGTGTGGGCGATCAGGGTGAGCACCATGTCCTTCGCGGTGACCCCGGCGGGGAGGCTGCCGTTGATGGTGACGGCCATCGTCTTCGGTCGGGCCTGGGGCAGGGTCTGCGTCGCGAGGACGTGCTCGACCTCGGAGGTGCCGATGCCGAAGGCGATCGCCCCGAACGCGCCGTGGGTGGAGGTGTGGCTGTCTCCACAGACGATGGTCATGCCGGGCTGGGTCAGCCCGAGCTGCGGTCCGACGACGTGCACGATGCCCTGCTCGACGTCGCCGAGGGGGTGCAGCCGCACGCCGAACTCCTCGGCGTTGCGTCGCAGCGTCTCGACCTGGGTGCGCGAGACCGGGTCGGCGATCGGCTTGTCCCAGTCGAGGGTCGGGACGTTGTGGTCCTCGGTGGCCAGGGTCAGGTCGGGCCGACGTACCGTCCGACCGGTGAGACGCAGCCCCTCGAAGGCCTGGGGCGAGGTGACCTCGTGGATCAGGTGGAGGTCGATGTAGAGGAGGTCGGGTTCGCCCTCAGCGCTGCGGACGACGTGCTCGCTCCACACCTTTTCGGCCAATGTGACGGGTCTCCCAGTAGTACCCATGACCTATTACCTCCTGCCTCGTTCTCACATAGTGAACGCCTGAATGACCGTTCAAGGAGCCGGACGGACAGGCGCTCTGTCAGCCTACGTAGGCTACGTAGTCATCCCACTTTCCGAGACGGCAGTATTACAATATGGACAACTCATCAGGAGTAGGCGTACTCGACAAGGCTGCGCTCGTCCTGTCTGCACTGGAGTCCGGGCCAGCCACGCTGGCCGGGCTGGTCGCAGGCACGGGCCTGGCGCGGCCCACGGCCCACCGCCTCGCGGTGGCGCTGGAACACCACCGTCTGGTGGCCCGCGACATGCAGGGACGGTTCGTGCTCGGACCGCGCCTGGCCGAGCTCTCGTCCGCGGCCGGTGAGGACCGGTTGCTCGCGACCGCCGGACCGGTGCTGGCCCGACTGCGCGACATCACCGGCGAGTCCGCCCAGCTGTGGCGGCGCCAGGGTGAGCACCGCGTCTGCGTGGCCGCCGCCGAGCGGCCCAGCGGGCTGCGCGACACGATCCCGATCGGTTCGCAGTTCACGATGCGCGCCGGCTCGGCCGCCCAGGTGCTGATGGCCTGGGAGGATCCCGAGCGGATGCACCGGGGCCTGCAGACCGCGGCGTACTCCGCCACGGCGCTGGCCGGCATCCGACGGCGTGGCTGGGCCCAGTCGATCGGCGAGCGGGAACAGGGCGTCGCCTCGGTCTCGGCGCCGGTCCGCTCCCCCAGCGGCAAGATCATCGCCGCCGTCTCGGTCTCCGGCCCCCTCGAGCGACTCACCCGGCAGCCCGGGCGCATCCACGCCCCCGCCGTCCTCGCAGCCGCCGAACGCCTCTCGGAGTCGCTGCGCCGGGCTGCGGCGGAGTAGCTGCCGGTTTCACTGGTTGGCCGGTGAAACTCGCCGGAACGCGCGAAACTTCGCGCACTCCACGCAGTTTCGGTCACACAGTGCGGCGATGACAGGGTCGGGCGGCACTCGCGGCGTACGGTGACCCGGACCGTACGAGGAGAGCCCAGCGAGCATGCCGCCTGCCGCCCGCGTGACCGACGAGCACGTCGCCGTGCCCGTGACGGTGACGGAGCCGGTCGTGGTGAGCTTCGACGGCCAGTACGTGTGGTCCTTCTCGCCGCGCCGAGACGGCGTCCGGCACGGTACGACGTGGCAGGTCCCCTGGCCCGAGGTGATCCGCCCGGAGCTCGAGGGGACCACGCGGGTGCGGCTCGGCGACCTGGCGGGCGAGGCGGTGCTCTTCGAGTCCGACGTGGCGTTCGGCGGCAGCGAGGTGCAGCTGAGCCTGCGCGACAAGCTCGGCCACCCGCTGGCGGTCGATCGCGCGGGGCACCTGTCCCGGGTCTTCTCCGACACCGAGTCCGGCGTACGCCGCCACATCGTCGAGGGTGCCGCCCGCGCCCTGGCCGACCTGCGCCAGCGGATCGGGATCGACGCCCACCTCAGCTACGGCTGCCTGCTCGGGGCGGTGCGCGACGGCCGGATGATCGGCCACGACACGGACGCCGACCTCGCCTACCTCAGCGCCCACACCCACCCCGCCGACATCGTCCGTGAGTCGTTTCGGATGGAGCGCGAGCTGCGCGCGCTCGGCTGGAAGGTGCTGCGGATGTCCGCGGCGGACCTGAAGCTGCTCCTGCCGCTGCCCGACGGCCGCGTCGTCCACCTCGACATCTTCGGCGCCTTCCACGTCGGCGACACCTTCTACCAGCTCGGTGGCCGCAGCGGCTCGCTCCCGCGGGAGGCCCTGACCCCGGCCTCGAGCGTGGTCCTCGAGGGCGTCGAGCTGACGGCACCCGCCGATCCCGAGCGGGTGCTCGCCTTCCTGTACGGCCCCAGCTGGCGGGTGCCCGACCCGTCGTTCCAGAACGTCGACCCGTTGGTCGGGCTCGCCCGCATCGGCGGCTGGTTCGGCGGCGGCCACCCGCACCTGCAGGAGTGGAACCAGCTCTTCCGCACCCGCCGCTCCGAGATCCCGCGCAAGGGATCGCCCTTCGCCGCGTGGGTCGCCCACCGGATCCCCCCGGACGCCCGCGTCGTCGACCTCGGTTGCGGTGCCGGCCGCGACAGCGGCTGGTTCGCCCGCAGCGGGCACGAGGTGATCGGCGCCGACTTCTCCGGTGCTGCCGTGCGGATCACCCGCAACGTGCTGTCGCGCCGCGGCGTGGAGGCGCCGGTCGTGCGCCTGCTGCCGCTGAACGACCTGCGCGCCACCCTCCTCGCCGGCGCTGAGCTGGTGCGGCTGCCGCAGCCGCCGTACCTCTACGCCCGGGGGCTGGTCGGCGCGCTGGACGACGACGCGCGCGCCAACCTCTGGCTGCTGTGCTCGATGACGCTGCGCCGCGGCGGATCGCTGCACCTGGAGTACGCCGCCAGCCGGCCCGGCCTGCGCGCCGGCCAGGTCGACGGCCTGGTGCGAAGGATGCGCACCTCCTCGGTGCGTCGCGAGATCGAGGCCAGCGGCGGCCGCGTCGTCCACGTCGAGCACGGACCCGGCCGCGACTTCTTCGGCCAGGAAGACCCCCACGTCGCGCGCCTGGAGGTGCGCTGGGACCCGCAGAGTCAAGGAGGAGCTGTGTTCAAGGACGCCGTCGAGGAATCTCCCGGAGACGAGGAGCGGTCGTGGACGCGCAAGGCGCTCAGCCTGCCGGCGACCCTGAAGGACCTGCGGGCGTCGGTGAACGAGAACCGGCGGCTGAACCGTCGCGTCGCCGAGCTGACCGACGTGGTGGCGGAGCTGTTGATCCCGCTGGCGGACCGCGACGAGGAACGGGCGCGCGAGCTGCTGGCCGCCTACCGCGAGACGACGCTCGGCAACTAGTCCTCGGACGGCTCGTCGGTCGGGTCGAGGAAGACGTGGCGCACCTCGGGGTGCGCCTCGCGCAGCCGCCGCTCGACCTCGTCGGCCGCCTGCTCGAGCTCGTCGACGCTGGCGTCGTCGTCGAGGTCGACCCGGGCGGCCACCAGCACGTCCTCGGGCGAGAGCCGCATCGTCAGGAGCTCCACCACGCTGTCGATCCCCGGTGACTCATGGATGATGCGCCGGATCTCGTCCTGGACCGAGGGTGCCAGGGCCTCCCCGATGAGCGCCCGCTTGTTCTGCTGCCCGAGCGAGTACGCGACCGCCACGAGCAGCAACCCGATCGCGATCGACGCCGCACCGTCCCAGAAACCGTGCCCGGTCAGGTGGTGCAGGGTGATCCCGACCCCGGCGAGCACCAGCCCGATCAGGGCGGCGGTGTCCTCGAAGGCCACGGTCTTCGCGGTCGGGTCGGAGGTGATCCGCAGGTGCTCGAAGAAGCCCCGGCCGCGCTCCTCTGCCTCCCCGCTCAGCTGTCGCACCGCGCGCAGCCACGACGCGCCCTCGAAGAGGAAGCTCAGCGCCAGGACCGCGTAGGCGATCATCAGGCTGCCCAGGGGCTCGGCGTGGAGGATCGCCTTGAACCCCTCCAGGATCGAGTACCCGGCTCCCAGCACGAAGATCCCCACCGCCGCGAGCAGCGACCAGAAGTACCGCTCCATGCCGTAGCCGAAGGGGTGGCGCGCGTCGGCCGGCTTCTGGCTGCGCTTGAGCGCGGCCATCAGGAAGACCTGGTTGAGGGTGTCGGCGAACGAGTGCGCCGCCTCGGCCAGCATCGCGCTGGAGCCCGAGATCAGTCCCCCGACGAGCTTGGCCACCGCGATCGCGAGATTGGCGCTGCCGGCGATGAGCACGGTCCCGACGGACTCGTCGGCACCGTGCTCCTCGGGTTGGTCGGGGTCCTCTGGCACCCCGCCAGCCTCGCAGGTGCCGGGCGACGCCCTGACCACCGGTCAGAACAGGACGTCCTGCTCCAGGCCCAGCAGCGTCTGCTTGCGCTCGAGACCGCCGGCATAGCCCGTGAGCGTCCCGTTGGCGCCGATCACCCGGTGGCAGGGGATCACGATCGGGATCGGGTTGCTGCCGTTGGCCAGTCCCACCGCGCGCGACGCCGCGTTGGTCTTGCCGATCCGGTGGGCGATCTCGCCGTACGACGCGGTCTCGCCGTACCCGATCAGCTGCAGCTCGGCCCAGACCTGCTGCTGGAAGGCCGTGCCGCGGGGCGCCAGGGGCAGGTCGAACTCCTTGAGGTCGCGCGCGAAGTAGGCCTCGAGCTGCTCGACCGCCCGGCGCAGCAGCGGATCGTCGTCGGCACGCCCACCGAGGGGCTCACCCACGGGTGAGGTGCGGAACGGGCTGAACTCGATCGCCGTGATCGCATCGTCGCGCGCCACGAGGCGCAGGTCGCCGATCGGCGACTCCATCACTGTCCACATGCTCGTCTTCCCCATCGTCGGCATCATCGTCGCTCATCTCCTTCTGGTGTGTTCGTGGGCAGCGGCATCTCGGCGAGGACCACGGACCAGAGCCGCATCAGCGCGTAGGAGCGCCAGGGCCGCCAGCTCTCGCTCCGGGCGCCGGCGTCGTCGAGCCCGAGCCTGGCGGCGGCGTGGCGGACACCCAGGTCGGAGGGCAGGAACACGTCGGGATCTCCCAGCGCACGCATGCCCACGTAGTCGGCGGTCCAGGGGCCTATCCCCGGGAGGTCGAGCAGCGCCTCGCGGGTCGCCGCCCGGTCGGTGCTGTGGTCGAGGCGGATCGCACCGTCGTCGAGTGCCGCCGCGAGGGTCGTCAGGGCCCGCGCGCGGGAGCGGGGCATCGGCAGGGTCTCGGGATCGACGGCGGCGATGGTGCCCGCGGTCGGCGCGAGGTGGGTGACCGCGTGGTCGCCCTCGAGGTCGAGTGGCTCGCCGTGGGTGGCCACCAGCCGGGCGGCCGCGGTGCGGGCCGCGGCCACGCTCACCTGCTGGCCCAGGACGGTCTGCACGGCGACCTCGACGCCGTCGAGCTGTCCGGGGACGCGGAGACCGGGAGTGGCGGTCACCAGGGGCGCCAGGACGGGGTCCTCGGCCAGCGCCGCGTCGACCGCCGTCGGGTCGCAGTCCGCGTCGAGCAGCCGACGGGTGCGCTCGGTCGCCGGGGCCAGGTCGCGGGCGTCGGAGAGCGTGAAGGTGCAGACGACCTGGCCGACCGGACGGTCCGGGCCGAGCGCGACGCGGACCACGCCCGGGCCGTGGGGCAGTCGCACCGCGCGCTCGTACCAGTCCTCGCCCCAGGCCTCGAGCCCGCGCACCGCGTGCAGGGCCACGAACCGGTGGAGGTCGGCGGCCGCGAACGGCTCGCGCACGGCGATGCGTGTGCGGATGGTGCCGGAGGTCGCCACGTGTCGACGGCCTCGCTTGGAGCGCAGCTCGGTCGGCGTCGCGGCGTACACCTCGCGCATCGTGTCGTTGAACTGGCGGATGCTGGCGAACCCGGCGGCGAAGGCGATGTCGGCGAAGGACAGGTCGGTGGTCTCGATCAGGGTGCGGGCAGTCTGAGCCCGGCGCGAGCGGGCCAGGGCGAGCGGGCCGGCGCCGTACTCCTGGGTGACGACGCGGTTGAGCTGGCGGGTCGAGTAGCCGAGGCGCTGGGCCAGCCCGTCGACGCCGTCGCGCTCGACCACCCCGTCGGCCACCAACCGCATCGCTCGAGCGGCCACGTCGGCGGCGACATCCCACTCGGGTGAGCCGGGGGTGGCGTCGGGCAGGCAGCGGCGGCAGGCGCGGTACCCGGCGCCCTGCGCACCCGCGGCGGTTCGGAAGAACGAGACGTTGGTGCGCTTGGGCGTGATCGCCGGGCACGAGGGCCGGCAGTAGATCCCGGTGGTGCGCACTGCGGTGTAGAAGACCCCGTCGAAGCGGCGGTCACGCCCCTTGACGGCCCGGTAGCACGCCTCGGTGTCGAGGCTCCCTGTGCTGACGAGGTCCGTGGTCATGACCCCAGTCTGTCCGGCACCACCGACAGTTACTAGCGGGAATCGGCCATCACCGTCAACGGGTCTTCGAGGCGTCGTCCGGGACGATCAGCTGCCGTCCGAGGTGAGCTCCTGCTCGGCCCTTGCTGCTGCTCTCGCAGCAGCGCGGGCGGCTCGACGGGCTGCCAGCTCCTCGGCCTCGCGCCGTTCGAGTCTCGGGACGACGGTGAACGTGTAGAGGGTGACCAGTCCCGCGACGACCGCCAGGAAGATCAGCGGCGTGGCGCTGGTGGACTTGCCGACGGTGACGCTGCTGATGACCGCGAGCAGGCCGAACACGATCGTGAAGACGAGAGCAACCGGGCGGCCCGCAGCGACCCGGAACGGTCGCTCGACCTCGGGCTGCTTGCGGCGCAGCCGGAACACGACGTACGCCGCGACCGCGTAGATCATCATCTCGAGGGCCGCACACACCGAGACCACCATGACCCACGAGCCGGTGACGGCCACGACCACGGCGAGCACGAGCGAGGAGCCGCCGAGGAGGTAGACGGGGACGACGGGGACGGCGCGGTCGTTGAGCCGGGTGAAGGCGCGCGGCAGCTTGCCCTCGCGAGCGACCGCGTAGACGAACCTGGAGAGGGTGACGAACCCGCCGTTGAAGGTGTTCACCGCGGTCAGTGCCGTGATGCCGAGCATCAGCAGCATCCCGGTGTGACCCATCGCCTGCTGGGCGACCAGCAGCTGGGGGTAGGCGGTGGCACGCTGGTCGGCGTCGATCGTGAGGCCCATGGCGACGGTGAACACCGTCTGGCTCACTGCCAGGACGACGATCGCGATCAGCATGGCTCGGGGGATGATCTTGGGCTTGACGACCTCCTCGGCATTGGTGGTGACCCATTCGAAGGCCGTGTAGAGGAAGATGCCGAGGATCAGGGCCTGCAACGGCGAGCTGCTGTGGGTGGGGGCCACCGGCGCCGACGGATGGTGCACGATGGCCACGAGGCCGACCGCGATCGTGCCGAGCACCACGATGGTGGTCACGATCTTCTCGGCCAGTCCAGCGAGCTTGATACCGCGCAGGTTCATCCAGGTCGCGAAGACGAGCAGGGCTGCCACGTAGACGATCGCGACGGTGTGCCCGTTGTTGAACGCATGTGCGATGGCTTCGCCGATGATGAAGGCGTCGGCGGCGATGACCAGGACGATCGCGGTCATGTAGGTGAGGGTCACGACGAGGGCGACCCGGTCGTTGATGGCTCGGGTCATCCAGAGCCGGATGCCTGCTGCGGTGGGGTACATGCCGTTGAGCTCTGAGAACACCGCGCGAACGCCCACGATCATCAGGCCGCCGGCGAGTACGGCGATCCAGCTCATCGGACCGCTGATGTAGTCCAGCAGCTGGGCCATGCCGAGGAAGTTGATGGCGGCGAAGGCGAGCCCGGTGGAGATCGCGGACGCACCGCCCAGGGACAGGGCCCGGCTGAGCTGCTGGTTCTCGGTCATGTCGTGGCTCCTGTCACTGGCCGAGATAGATGAACATGGCCATGGCGTCCAGACGCATCACGTCGTCGGCACGGCCCTGGGTCTTGATGGCTCCCTGCATGTAGTTGGACACCGGGTTGGCGTCGCCCCAGAAGATCTCGGCGAGGTCCATGCTGTGTCCGCGCACGATGAGGTCGGGGATCCCGTCGAGGCCGCGGCCGACCGGCTGCGAGGCGCCCTTCTCCACGACGTAGGTGAACCTCACGTCGTCGACATCCACCGCCTGGATGTGGACCCGACAGGTCCAGCCGGCCAGGGTCTTCTGCGCCCGCGGGCTGGCGTTGGCCTTCTCGACGTACTCCTCGAGCGCCTGCTCGAGCTCGTCGGCGCTGATGCTCTCGCGGTCCGCGGCGCTCATCGGACCACTACCGTCGCGCGGTCTGCCGTGGCAGCGAGGTCGGCATGCACGGCGGCCGCGGCGTCCTCGCCCGACCGGATCGCGCCGTCCATGTAGCCGTTCCAGATCTCCGCCGTCTCGGTACCGGCCCAGTGGATGGGGCCGATCGGGTCGCGCAGCGCGTGGCCCAGGGTGGACCAGGTGCCCGGAGTCAGAGCTCCGACGTAACAGCCGCGGGACCACTCCTCGTCGATCCAGGACCGCTCGTAGTAGGCGATCGGGTGCCGGGCCTGCTCACCGAACAGCCGGGCCAGATCGTCGACGACCAACGCCTGACGCTGTGCCTCGGTCAGCTGTGAGGCGGTGCGGCAGTTCTCGGAGTCGATGAAGCCGACGAGCACCCCCTCGGCACGGTCGGGATGCCCCTGGTCGAAGGTGATCTGCACGAAACCGCTGTCGGCAGTGACGTGGCCGCTCAGCTCGTCGTCTCGCCAGAACGGCCGCTCGTAGACGACGTGGACCTTGAGGACCGAGCCCATCACCGAGCGTTGCGTGAGCTGGTCGCGCACCCCCGGCAGAGGCGGGGAGTAGCGGATCCGGCCGGCCAGGACGGGTGGGATGGCCACGATCACGCGACCGGCCGTGACGGTGCCGCCGTCGTGGTGCACCACGACCGCACGGTCGGTGTGGTCGATCCGGGTGACCGGGCAGCCGAGCCGGACCCGGTCTCCGAGGAGGGCAGCGAGCCTGACCGACAGCTGCTGCGACCCGGGCCCGATCCGGGTCTCCTGGGCGCTGTTGATCGTGCCGATCATCTTCTCGACGCCCCCGCCGGAGCGCAGGTAGAAGAGCGCGTGCAGCACCGAGATCTCGCCGGGCTCGGCAGGGAACAGGGCCCGGCTCATGGCTCGCAGCCATCCCTTGGCCCCGTCGCAGTACTCCTGGGCGCTGATCCAGGTCTCCAGCGTCATCGAGTCCAGCAACCGCGCAGCGGGGTGCTCCCACGGCGCCGCCGGGTCGATCTCCATCGCCCGCATGGTGAGCTCGACCATCGCCTCGATGAGGTCGGCGGCCTGCACAGGGTCGCCGGTGGGGATCGCGCCGTGGTAGCGCAGCAGCTCGCCCCCGGTCAGCTGCTGGTTCGCACCATCGGAGTACTGCGTGAAGGTCTCCAGCCCGAACTCCTCGATCAGGCCGAGGGCCCGGTCCTGGGTCGGCCCTACCCACTGGCCGCCGTACTCGATCACGCGACCGTCGCCTTCGACCACCGAGTGGGTGCGACCCCCGACTCGATCGCGCGCCTCGAGCACGACGACGTCGACGCCCAGGTCCATCAGGGCCCGGCCTGCCGAAAGCCCGGCCAGACCTGCGCCGACCACGACCACGTCGGTCTGGGTCACGTCACTCATGCACTACCTCCACGGAGAACTTGGTCATGTGACCAAGACGGGTGACCAAGTTAACTGGTAGGTTGCTGACCCGTCAAGAACCCGGCTGAGCGGGTTCCCCTCTCGACCGAAGGTGGCTGGTCCCCCTGGCCCGGATGAGCGCACAGGCACGCCGCGAGCAGTTCGTCGAAGCGGCGATCACCGTGATGGCCAAGGAGGGACTGGAGCGGGCCACCACCCGGCGGATCGCCGAGCAGGCAGGCGTGCCGAACGGCGCGTTCCACTACGCGTTCCGCGACAAGAACGAGCTGCTCACCAACGTCGTCGGCGCCGTCACCCTGCAGGTCGAGCAGGTGCTGCGCGACGCGGTCGTCCCGTCTCGTGGGCTCGCCGCAGCGATCGAGGACGGGCTCCATGCCTTCTGGCAGCACGTGATCAGTGACGACGGGCTGCAGCTGATGCAGTACGAGCTGACGATCTTCTGCCGCCGCACCGAGGGCTTCGAGTGGCTCGCCGAATGGCAGTACGCCCGTTACGCCAGCGCTGCCCTCGAGGTCTTCCAGGCCGCCGCAGACCAGGAGCCAGGTCCCCTCGACCTCGACATGACCGACCTGGCCAACTTCCTGGTCGCCGCCATGGACGGACTCGTCCTGCAGTACGAGGTCACCCACGACACCGCGCGCTGCGAGCGCGACCTCAGCAACATCATCCGAGCCGCGAGGTTGCTCGTCGGCCTGTGACCCGAACGGACGAGCACCCGGCCGATCCGGTGCGAACAAGTCAAGGAGGCTGAGCCATGCGGTGCCGGACGACATCGACACCGAACCCGTGAATCAGGCTGGCTCGCAAGCGACAGGGGGCCGCACGGTGGCAGCCTCGTTGCAACGGGGCTGCAATGGGGTCGGGGCAAAGTCCGGGCACACAGCCGCGGAAGGGGAGCCAGCCATGCGCGCGAGATATCCGGATCGGACAGGGTTTGTCGAGCGAGACGGCGTCAAGATCAGCTACGAGGTTTTCGGAGACGGGCCGCGAACCGTGCTGCTGATGCCGAGCTGGTCGATCGTGCACTCGCGCATGTGGAAGGCGCAGGTCCCGTACCTGGCCCGGCACGCCCGGGTAGTTGCCTTCGACGGGCGGGGCAACGGATTGTCGGACCGTCCGCGCGAGTCCAGGGCATACGGATCCGCAGAGTTCGTCGCCGATGCAGTGGCGGTGCTGGATGCCGTCGAGGTCGAGCAGGCCCTCGTCGTCGGCTCGTCCTTGGGCGCCGGCTACGCGATCGAGCTCGCGGCGACGGCGTCCCAGCGGGTGAATGGGCTATTCCTGCTCGGCCCGACATTGGCGAACCTGAGCGAGCCCGAGCTGGAAGAGCCGGAAGAGCCGGAACAGGGCCCGACGGGCCGACCCGTCGAGACCCCCGCGGTCGGCTTCCACGACCGCCCTGCAAACCCGACGGACTGGGGCCTGTATAACGCGCACGTGTGGCGCGAACGGTTTCCGGACTTCGTCGACTTCTTCTTCCGCCAGGTGCTCAGTGAGTCGCACGCCACGAAGCAGATCGAGGACGCCACCGGCTGGGCGATGGAGACCGACGGGGAGACGCTCGCTATTGCCGAGGAGCGGACCTATCGCGCAGGAGACCGCGCCGCGCTTACGGAGCTGCTCACCCGCGTGCACTGTCCGACCGTGGTGATGCACGGCAGCAACGACCACATCAGTCCGCTCACCGTCGGCGAGGCGTTGGCGGCGGCAATGGGCGCCGACCTCTTCGTCATCGAGGACGGCGGGCATATGCCGCAGGCGAAGGATCCGGTCGCGGTCAACCTTGAACTCCGTCGCTTGCTCGATCGGGTCGCGGCGCCACCGCGACGCGTCGTGCGCCGTGCTCGGGCACTGACTCGGCCGAAGCGGGTGCTCTACTTGTCCTCACCGATCGGGCTCGGCCACTCGCGACGCGATATTGCGATCGCTGACGAACTGCGTCGGCAGCGGCCCGATGTGCAGGTCGACTGGCTTGCGCAGCAGCCGTTGACGGACCTGTTGGAGCGGCGCGGTGAGCGCATCCACCCCGCGTCTGCCCATCTCGCCAACGAGTCCTCTCACCTTGAGTCGGAGTCGGGTGAACACGACCTGCACGCGTTTCAGGGGATCCGCCGGATGGACGAGATCCTCGTCAACAACTTCATGGTCTTCACCGACCTCGTACAGGATCAGCCATACGACGCCTGGATCGGCGACGAGGCCTGGGAACTCGACTACTTCCTGCACGAGAATCCAGAGCAAAAGCGCGCACCGTACGTCTGGCTCACCGACTTCGTCGGCTGGTTGCCGATGCCCGACGGGGGCGACCCGGAAGCCGCGCTGACGGCCGACTACAACAGCGAGATGGTCGAGCAGATCGCCCGCTACCCGCAGCTTCGCGACCTGGCGCTGTTCGTCGGCAACCCCGAGGACATAGTGCCGGACCGGCTCGGTGCGGAGCTGCCGGAGATTCGCGACTGGACGCAGGACCACTTCGACTTCGTCGGGTACGTGACCGGTTTCGACCCGGCCGACGTCGCGGACAAGGAAGCTGTTCGCGCCGAGCTCGGCTACCGCCCTGATGAACAGGTCTGCATCGTCACCGTAGGCGGGTCGGGGGTCGGCGCGGACCTGCTCAGGCGGGTCATCTGTGCTTACCCGGAGGCCAAGCGACTCGTCCCGGCGTTGCGGATGATCGTCGTGGCCGGACCGCGGATCGATCCGAAGTCGCTGCCGACCCACCCCGGTCTGGACATCAAGGCCTACGTGCACGATCTGTACCGGCACCTGGCCGTGTGCGACCTGGCGATCGTGCAGGGCGGCTTGACGACCACGATGGAGCTCGCCGCAAACCGGCGTCCGTTCTTGTACGTTCCGCTGCGGCACCACTTCGAGCAGAACTTCCATGTCCGGCACCGCCTCGATCGCTACGGTGCCGGTCGTCGCATCGACTACGACGACACCGAGCCTGATGCGCTGGCCACGCTCATCGCGGCCGAGGTCGGGCGCACCGTCGATTACCGCCCGGTGGAGACCGACGGCGCGCGCATCGCGGCGGAGAGGATCGTCGAGCTGCTCTGAGGCCAACCGCGGTGTTCAACCCGGGCGTTCGGCCAGCGTCCGCTCGCCGGCCGCGGCGATGCGCGGCAGCCGGAACTCCGCGGCCAGTTACCGTCGGTGTTCTCGTTCCTGCGTGCTAGTCGTCGGCCGGCTTGTGGGCCCAGACCTGGATCATTGCAGGGCCCGCGAGGATCGTTTCCGGATCGTCGACATGTCGCGACATGCTCTCGTGGGCCGCGGCCACCTCGGCCTCGGCAGCCAGTCCCTCGGCGACCATGGCGGCCGAGGAGAGCTCCAGGGTCGACAAAAGCAGCGCCTTCTTCTCACCGAAGCTGAACGGACGCAAGGTCGCTGAGAGGCTCACATCGCTGACGTCAAGGCCGCGGAGGTACCCGAATAGCCGACGGCCTACATTCGCGTCACCACCGCGCTTGGTGAGCAGCGCAATGTAGTTGCTGATAAAGAAGTCGAACCCGTCGTTCGGCGGCTCACAGAAGGCTCGCTCGAAGTCTGTGTCCTCAGCGATGAGAACGCCGCCGGGCCGGACCGCTGCCCACATCCGGCTCAACATGTCGACGGGATCGGTCAGGTGCTGCAGCAGCGCCCGCGCGTACACCATGTCGAAGGACTCTGGCTCGGCCCACGTCATCACGTCGACCCGCCGGAACTCCACTTGCGACTGGCCACGTTGCTGCGCTGCGTCGCGAGCAAGCGCGAGTTTGACCTCGTCCATGTCCAGACCGACCACCAAGCCCGACTGCCCCACGATCGCCGCGATGTCGAGGGTGACCTCCCCACCCCCGCATCCAACGTCGAGGCAGCGCATTCCGGGTCCGACACCAGCGCGATCAAAAAGTGCGAGAGTGCCCGCCCGGTGCACCTCCGCAAGAACCCGGAGCCGGTCATAGCCTTCTTGGCCGCCACGGATCACGTAATCCGCCACGCCACCGACCGTAACCTACGGGCCTGAGCATCAGATCCGGTCTGCCCTGCCGGGCACCTGAGCCAACGTCCGCACATCAGCGAACCCCACTCGCGTCCCATGTATCCGCCTGAGGACGCTCGCGAACTGGCAATCCTGCTGCCCATCAGCCGCGAGCTCGACATCGTCGGCGACGTAGAGAAGAGTGTCGCCGCGTTGGCGGACACCATCTCCCGCCACGGCCCGGTGGGTCGCTTGGTCCCAACCGCCTTCGAGGGAAGCGACCTGCCCCGCGGCCGCCGCGGTAGGGGTCCAGCAGTGGTCGCTCCCAAACTGATGCCTTCCTCGGCCTGATGACGCGCACTGAAGGGTCCCCTCATGCCAGGCCGGCCGCTGACTCTTGTGACATGCCCAGCAAATCCCTGACCCGTACTACCGCCCTAGCGGCGCGGGTAGTACGTGTCTGCAACACCGTTGAACTCCGTCGACCTCGTCGGACTGGAGTGCGCCCTTGACGGACATCGCCATCGAATCGATCGTCCGCCTGGTTCTCGTGGGACCAATCTGTTGCCAAGTGTCTTCGAACCCGAAATCAGCTAAGGCCCCCCGAACCGCGTTTCTGCAGTTCAGGAGGCCTTTCCCAGTGGTACCCCCGACGGGATTCGAACCCGCGCTACCGCCTTGAGAGGGCGGCGTGCTAGGCCACTACACAACGGGGGCCTGGTTTGCTGTTCGGCGCTGACGCCGGAGCGGAGGAGACTTTATCGGTCGCCGTGGTGGGGCACCAAATCGGCGCCACATCGGCGCCATCTCGTCGTACTCGCTGGGGTACTAGGACTCGAACCTAGACTAACTGGACCAGAACCAGTCGGGCTGCCAATTACCCCATACCCCATGGGGTCCTGCCGTGCGGACCGAGGCCCAAAGATACACATTCGCTCACGCGGCCACCAATCGGCGCCAGCCTCATCCGGCCGGGAGCGCGGCGCCGCGCGCGGCCTGCTCCTCGTCGCCCGGCCGGGGCGGCGGAGCGGTGGTGTTGCGCAGCCCCATCCGGCGGGCCACCCACAGCACGAGCACGAGGAACACGGCGTTCTGCACCACCGTCACCGGGAGCTGCCACCACGAGGCCGAGGAGACGGTGAGCGTGCTGTCGAGCTGGTTGTAGGCGATGGCCACACCGAAGGCGAGCAGGTTGTTCATGATGTGCAGCGCGACGCCGGCCTCGAGCCCGCCGACGAGGATCACCACCAGCCCGGCCATCAGACCGAAGGCGAAGCGGTCGAAGAACAGCGGGAAGTTCTGGGTGCCGTGGGCCAGGGCGAACAGCACGGAGGTGGCCAGCAGTGCCACGGCGCGGGATCCGGAGAACGAGCCGAACGCCTGCATCAGGTACCCGCGGAAGCCGTACTCCTCACCGATCGCCTGCAGCGGGGTGGTGAGCAGGATCACCACGGCCGTCGCCAGCAGCTGCCCGGTCGGGACGTGCGCCGTGCCCGAGGTCGAGTTCGGGTCCTCGGGCAGCAGCGCGCCCACGACGAGCGAGGCGCCGAGGGCGACCGCCGCGAGCCCGACGCAGGCGAAGAAGAACTTCCAGCGGATGCCGGGGAGCACCGACGCGAGCCAGCGAGGGCGCAACCCGTGCACCACGCGCATGACGAGCATGGCGACCAGGATCAGCGAGGCGAGGCCGAGGTTGACGTAGAGCATCGTCCAGGGCGTCACCGTGTCGAGGCTCTCCGCCTTGGTCACGCGGTCACCGAGGGATCCGGGCCCGCCGTCGACGGCGGCACCGATCACCAGGAACCCGGTGAGCGCGATCTGCACGATGAAGAACGTCACGACGCCGAAGAGCACCCCGACGATCGGCTTCCACCAGGCGTAGGTCCAGGTCCGCAGCATCAGCGGGTAGCTGCGGGGCTCCGGGTGCGGATGGGCGGCCTGCTGCTGGCGGAGCTGCTGCTCGGCGTACCACTCCGGCGGCGGGGGTGGGTACTGCGGCTGGGAGGTGTAGCGCGGGGGTGGTGGGTACTTCCCGGAAGGCTGGGGTGGTTCCGAGGGCGGTTGTCCGCTCACGCCTGCTGCCCCGTCCTCGGGGCGCCGTCGAGCCGGGCCAGCGACACCTCGCGACCCAGCAGCTCCAAGGACTCGAACAGCGGCGGTGAGACGCGACGCCCGGTCACGGCGACGCGCACCGGCCCGAACGCGTTGCGCGGCTTGAGCCCGAGCTCGTCGACGAGCTTGGCGCGCAGGGCCTCCTCGATGGCGGCGGTCGTCCACTCGGTCAGCGGCGCGAGCGCCTCGCGGGCGGCCTCGACGACCTTGATCCCCTCGGCGTCGAGCACCTTGGCCACGTCGGTCGCGTCGTAGACGACCTCGTCGAGGAACAGGAACGCCAGCATGTCGGCGCCCTCCCCGAGGGTGCCGACACGCTCGTGGATCAGGACGCTGCCCTCGGTGATCTTGAGGGTCTCCGCCTGCGTCGGCGGGTCCTCGATGAGGTCGGCCTCCCGGAGGAACGGCACCAGCCGCTGCTCGAGCTCCTCGATGCCGAGCAGGCGCATGTGCGCGGCGTTGATGGCCTCGAGCTTCTTGAGGTCGAAGCGCGCGGGGTTGGGGTTCACCCGGCGGATGTCGAAGGCTTCCGCCATCTCCGTCATGGTGAACACGTCGCGGTCCTCGGCGATCCCCCAGCCGAGCAGGGCGAGGTAGTTCAGCAGGCCCGCGGGCAGGAAGCCGCGCTCGACGTACTCGGCCAGGCCGGAGCCCTCGTCGCGCTTGGAGAGCCGCTTGTTGCCCTCGCCCATCACGATCGGGAGGTGCCCGAACCGCGGCACCCCGTTGCCGACACCGATGGCCTCGAGGGCCTGGTAGAGGGCGACCTGTCGCGGCGTGCTGGAGAGCAGGTCCTCGCCGCGAAGCACGTGGGTGATCCCCATCAGGGCGTCGTCGACGGGGTTCACCAGGGTGTAGAGCGGGTCACCGTTGGCCCGGACGAGCGCGAAGTCCGGGACGTGCTCGGGGGAGAACGTGACCTCGCCACGGACGAGGTCGTCGAAGACGATCGGCGCGTCGGGCATCCGCAGGCGTACGACGGGCGTGCGCCCCTCGCTCTCGAAGGCCTCCCGTTGCCCGGGGGTGAGCTCGCGGCAGTGGCCGTCGTACCCCTGGACCTTGGAGCCGGAGGCCTTGCGTCGCGCCTCGACCTCCTCGTTGGTGCAGAAGCAGTCGTACGCCGCACCGGCGTCGTGCAGCCGCGTGACGATGTCGCGGTAGAGGTCGAAGCGCTCGGACTGCAGGTAGGGACCGAACGGGCCACCGACCTCGGGACCCTCGTCCCAGTCGATGCCGAGCCAGCGCAGGGAGTCCAGGACCGAGGCGTAGCCCTCGGGAGTGTTGCGCGCGAGGTCGGTGTCCTCGATGCGCAGCACGAGCGTGCCGCCGTAGTGGCGCGCGAAGGCCCAGTTGAAGAGCGCCGAGCGGACGTTGCCGACGTGCAGGTTGCCGGTGGGGCTCGGTGGGAACCGGACCCGCACCTGCTCGGGGGCGAGGTCGCCGAGGACTGCGTCAGTCACGCTGCACCACCTTGTTCGTCAGGCTGCCGATCCCCTCGACCCAGATCTCGACCTCGTCGCCGACCTCCATCGGCCCGACGCCCTCCGGGGTGCCGGTGAGGATCACGTCGCCCGGGAGCAGGGTCATCACGCTGCTCACGTTGGCGATCAGCTCGGGCACACCGAAGATCATGTCCTTGGTGCGACCGTCCTGCTTGAGGTCACCGTTGAGGTAGGTCTGCACCCGGACGTCGCTGACGTCGAGCTCGGTCTCGATCCATGGCCCGAGCGGGCAGAAGGAGTCGAAGCCCTTGGCCCGGGTGAACTGCACGTCGCTGCGCTGCAGGTCGCGGGCGGTCACGTCGTTGCCGACGGTGTAGCCCCAGATCACGTCCTGCACCCGCTCGATCGGCACGTCGCGGCAGATGCGCCCGATGACCACCGCCAGCTCGCCCTCGTAGTGCAGCTCCTGGGTCTGCCGCGGGTAGAAGACCGGGTCACCGGGACCCACGACGCTGGTGTTGGGCTTGAGGAACATCAACGGCTCGCTCGGCAGGTCGTGGCCCAGCTCGGCGGCGTGGGCCGCGTAGTTCCGCCCGATGCCCACGACCTTGCTGCGCGGCAGCACCGGACTGACCAGCCGGGCGTCGGCGAGCCGGTGGTGCTCGTCGGTGGGCTGCATGCCGACGTAGAGCGGGTCGCCGGCCAGCACGGTGATCAGCGAGTCGTCGTCGGGGATCCCGTGCTCGTCGACGTCGCCGGTGACGACGCCGAAGCGAGGGTCGTCCCCCGTGGTGAACCTTGCGATGCGCACCAGCCGAGCCTAGCGACCGACCCGGGGTGGGAACGAACTACGGTCGAGCCTGTGGAGATGCTGGACCGGGCCGTGTGGGAAGCACGGGCCTCCGCGCACGCCCGACGGGTGGACCGTTGGGTGCAGCCACACCTCGCGCGCCGTCGTGCCGGGATCAAGCACCCGGTGCACGACTTCCTGTTCACCTACTACTCCCACAGCCCCGCCGCCCTGCGCCGCTGGCACCCCGGGTACGGCGTCGGCCTCGTCGATGCGGAGGTGGCGGCGTACGGCTCGGCCTACGGGATAGTCCATGGCAATCGGGCCCTCCGGAGCGGCCCAGAAGGGCCCGAACGCCATGGACTATCGGTCTCTGGGGAGCACCTCGCCTCGAAGACGAGGCTGGTGGAGCAGGTCCGGGAGCTGCTGGCGGCGACCCAGGGGCGTACGGCGAGCCTGGGCTGCTTCGGGCTGCACGAGTGGGCGATGGTGCACCGGGCCGGAGGCGAGACCCGGCACGACCGGCCCCTGCGCCTCGGCGCCGCGGGCACCGACGCGGTCGTGGAGTCACACCGGATCACCTGCTCGCACTTCGACGCCTTCCGGTTCTTCACCGAGTCCGCCCGCCCGCTGAACACGCTGTCCCCGGGCCGCGACGACCGGTCCCGGTTCGAGCAGCCCGGCTGCCTGCACGCCGGCATGGACCTCTACAAGCACGCCTTCCGGCTCTCCCCGCTGATCGCCTCCGAGCTCGTGGCCGACTGCTTCGAGCTCGCCTGGGACATCCGGGAGCTCGACATGCGCGCCTCGCCGTACGACCTCGCCGAGCTCGGCTACGAGCCGGTGCGCATCGAGACCGCCGCCGGGAAGCAGGAGTACGTCGCTGCGCAGCGCGCCTTCGCCGAGCGCGGCGCGCCCCTGCGCCAGCGACTGGTCCAGGAATGCGATCGACTGTCGGCGCAGGTCGCTCTACCGTCGCAGGCGTGAGCGAGCCAGCCCCCGACGCCGACCTGGTCGCCCGCTTCATCAAGAACGGGCGGCTGGTGATCATGCCCAGCAAGCGCAGCAAGCTGCTGCTCGTGCTCGACCACCTCGCGCAGGAGTTCGAGCCCGGACGCAGCTACCCCGAGCCCGAGGTCAACGAGGTGCTCGAGCGATACCACCCCGACTATGCGGCCCTGCGCCGCTACCTGGTCGACGAGGGCTTCATGACCCGCGAGGCGGGCGTCTACTGGCGCTCCGGTGGCACGGTAGAGACCTGACTCACCAGCCGGGAGGGGTGCGCCGCAGCCCGCCGTGCGCCTCCTCCACCTGAGCGGCCAGCGAGAGCAGCGTCGTCTCCTCCCCCGGCCTGGCGGCGAGCATGATCCCGACCGGGAGCCCGTCGGCGCTCCAGTGCGTCGGCAGCGAGATCGCCGGGCTGCCGGTGACGTTCCACATCGAGGTGTACGGCGTGAACCGCTTCTGGGCCTCGAAGTCGGCCGCGGGATCGGCGTCGTCGCGGATCGCCCCTACCGGTAGGGGCGGGCAGGCCAGGGTGGGAGTCAGCACGACGTCGTACGGCGCGAGGGTGGTCAACGTCCGCGCCGCGACCCGGCGCAGCTCGCCGATGGCGAGGCCGAACTGAGGGCCGGAGACGTCTGCGCCACGATCCGCGAGCCAGGTCGTCAACGGCCGCAGCAGGGGCCGGGCGTCGTCGGGGAGGTTCACCACCGACAGCGCCGTCAGGACGGCCCAGCAGGTCTCGAAGACGGGCACGGCCTCGCGTGGCAGCGGTACCTCGATGTCGACCACGTCGTGGCCGAGACTCTCCAGCAGCCGGCTGGCGTCCTCCCACGCGGTGACGCACTCGGGGTCGATGGCGGCGTCGGCGATGACCGGCTCCACGAAGCGCGCCACCCGCAAGCGGTCCGGCTCGCGGCCGCACGCGTCGAGGAAGGTGCCCTCCGGCTCGGGCGCCCAGCTGGGATCACCGGGACTGCGGCCGGCCATCACGTCGAGGAACGCGGCGGCGTCACGGACGGTGCGGGCAAGCGGCCCGGCCGTGCCGAGCCCGACCGGGTCGCCGTACATCGGGGCCCCGGAGATGCGGCCACGGGTGGGCTTGAGGCCGACGAGACCGCAGCAGCTGGCGGGGATCCGGATCGAGCCGCCGCCGTCGGAGCCCTGCGCGAGCGGCACCAGCCCGGCGGCGACGGCGGCACCCGCGCCACCACTGGAGCCGCCCGCCATGCGCGTGGTGTCCCAGGGCGTCACCGTCGGCGGCCGACCCTCGGGCTCGGTGTAGCAGGGCGAGCCGAACTCCGGGGTGGCGGTCTTGCCGAGGCTGACCAGCCCGCCGGCGGCGATCCGGCGGACCACCTCGTCGTCGACGTCGGGCACGTGGTCCGCGAACACCGGCGAGCCGAACGTGGTGCGCACTCCCGCTGTCGCGTTCAGGTCCTTGATCGCGGTGGGTACGCCGGCCAGCGGACCGTCCCCCCGGCTCACGGAAGCTCGCGCCTGCTCCCCGGTCACCGTCACGAAGGCGCCGACCTCGTCGAGGCGGCCGATCCGGTCCAGGTAGTGCTCGACCAGCTCGGCGGTCGAGGTCTCCCCCGCCCGGATGGCGGCCCCCTGCTCGAGGGCGGTGAGGTCGTGCAGCTCGGTCACGGTTTGGCAGGCTACCCGGGTGCGCCGGATCCTCGTGCTCCTCCCGCTGCTGCTCCTCCTGGGCTGCGGCGGGCACGACGAGCCCGCGGCGACGCCCACCCCACGGCCGACCCACTCAGCGACACCGAGCCCCATACCGACTCCCGCGCCCAGTCCCCCCGCGACGAGGTCACGGCCACCGACGCCGTCGGCCACCGAGAGGCCCGACCCCCGCTGGCACTTCTACTCCAGTGACCGACGCCTGCACACCTCGCCGTGGTTCGCGGGCGCGCACCGGGTGATGATCGGCTTCGGCTGCACGATCGCGCCGTACTACGACCACGACCCGCGCTGCCCCGGCCGCGAGGGCTCCCACCACGGCATCGACATCGCGATGGCCTGCGGGACCCGGCTCACCTCGGACGTCTCGGGCGTGGTGCTCTCGCCCACGGCACCGGGGTCGCCCGGTCCGGCGTACGGCGTCAACCCGTTCCGGATCCACACCGGCGACGTCGACATCCTGATCGGGCACACCCGGAAGGTGTTCGTGCGACCGGGCCAGCAGGTCCGGCCGGGACAACGGATCGCGCTCTCCTCCGACAGCGGTGCCCCCGACGGCTGCCACCTGCACTTCGAGGTACGCCGCCACGGCCAAGGGCTCGACGGCGCGATCGACCCCGCGCCGCTGCTGAAGCTCTCCTGACTCGCAGACGTCCTGCGAACCGGTGGCGATAGCAGCCGGTACGGATGACGTCCCGGGTGAGCTCAGGCCCCGTGCCGACGCAGCCCGAAGGTGAGGCTGTCGCGCAGGGCCATCCACGAGGCCTCGATCACGTTGTGCCCGACCCCGACGGTGACCCAGGAGCTGGCGCCGTCGGAGGTCTCGATGAGCACCCGGGTGATCGCGTCGGTGCCGTGGCCCTGGTCCAGGATCCGCACCTTGTAGTCGATCAGCTCGAACTTCACGATCTCCGGGTACAGCTGCTCGATCGCCTGCCGCAGCGCGTGGTCGAGCGCGTTCACCGGCCCGTTGCCCTCGCCGGTCGCCACGATCCGGGCACCGCCCGCGCGCAGCTTGACCGTGGCCTCGGAGACGGCCTCGTCGCCGGGACGCGTCTCGGTGATCACCCGCCACGACTCGGTGTCGAAGTACGACGGGCGCACCCCCTCGACCTCCTCGAGGAGGAGCAGCTCGAAGGAGGCGTCGGCCGCCTCGAAGGTGAAGCCGCCGGCCTCCAGCTCCTTGACCCGCTCGGTGACCCGCTTGACCAGGTCGGGTGCCAGGTCGAAGCCGAGCTCGCGGCCCTTCAGCTCGATCGAGGCGCGACCGGCCATGTCGGAGACCAGGAGCCTCATGTCGTTGCCGACGCCCTCGGGATCCATGTGCTGGTAGAGGTCGGGGTCGACCTTGATCGCGCTCGCATGGAGCCCCGCCTTGTGGGTGAAGGCGGAGACGCCGACGTAGGGCTGGCGCGACGCGGGCGGGAAGTTGGTGACGTCGGCGACGGCGTGCGCCACGCGGGTCGCCTCGCGCAGCAGCCCGTCCGGAAGCACGGCTCGGCCCAGCTTCAGCTCGAGGTTGGCCACCACGCTGACCAGGTCGGCGTTACCGGTGCGCTCGCCGTACCCGTTCAGGGTGCCCTGGACGTGCGTGGCCCCGGCGGCGACGGCCGAGAGCGTGTTCGCCACCGCGCAGCCGGTGTCGTTGTGGCAGTGGATGCCGACCCGTCCGCCCGTCGAGGCGACCACGTCGTCGACCACGTCGGAGACCCAGCCCGGGAGCATCCCGCCGTTGGTGTCGCACAGGGCGGCCACGTCGGCGCCCGCCTCGAAGGCGGTGCGCAGCACCTCGAGGGCGTAGTCGCGGTTGTCGCGGTAGCCGTCGAAGAAGTGCTCGGCGTCGAGGAAGACCCGCTGGCCCTCGGCCCGCAGGTGGGAGACGGTGTCGCGGACCATCGCGAGGTTCTCCTCCAGCGTCGTCCGCAGGGCCAGCGCGACGTGCCGGTCGTGGGACTTGGCGACGAGGGTCACCACGCCCGCGCCGGAGTCGCGCAGCGCCGCCACCAGCGGGTCGTCGGCCGCCTTGGCCCCGGCCCGCCGGGTGGCGCCGAAGGCCGCCAGCTGGGCGTGCTGCAGGTCCAGCTCCTCGACCGCGCGCCGGAAGAACTCGGTGTCCTTGGGGTTCGCCCCGGGCCAGCCGCCTTCGATGAAACCGACCCCCAGCCCGTCGATGTGCCGCGCGATGCTCAGCTTGTCGGCGACCGAGAGGTTCAGGCCCTCCTGCTGGGCGCCGTCGCGCAGGGTGGTGTCGTAGACGTGGAACAGGTCGCCGGATGCGAGGCCGGTTTCTCGGGCGGTCATCGGGAATCTCTCGTCGGTCGGGTCGGGGCAAGACTGGTCGTGCAAAAGAAAAGACCTCCCGTCGGGACGGAAGGTCAGCGCGAGGGGAGGTGTCCCGTCGCGCTACTCGATAATGATGCTGCCGTGCTGCATGGGCACGAGTCTGCCACGGATGCTCCGAGGGCGGTACGCCGTCCCGGCAACCGGGCCCCTCGCGGGCACCAGGCGGCCCTGGAACGCGGCGGGGGGCGAGACGCCTCCCGACATCTCGCCCCCACCTCCCGTTCGGTCGGTGAGTCGTCGCCTGCTCCACCCCTCCCGATGGACCGGTGACGCTCACCGACGTGACCCCCGACCAGAAACCCTGGGCCGTCAGCACCACACATCGGGCAGGGCACCTGATCGGAGGACCACTACACCTATCGTGCGTACCGCGCACTTTCGACACATGACCTGTTTGGACTAATTCGGTCAGACCGGTCAGACATTTCTCACGCGCCGACGGCTGAGCCTGCGAAGCCGTCGAGAGCGCGGGAGGTTGAGGAGCGGGACTCAGACCCGACGCAGGAGGGGCTGACTCCCGCGTCTCGAAACTCACGCGCCGACGGCTGAGCCTGCGAAGCCGTCGGCATCAGCGCCGAATCGCTCGTCAGCGCAGCTGGTGCCAGGGCGCGGTCAGCGCCGGAGCCCAGTTCGGGCCCCCGTTCAGCAGCAGCCCGAGCAGCACGGCGGCGCCGAGCAGGCAGGCCACGGCGACGAACCAGCCTCCGAACTCCGAGCGTGCGGTGCGCGCCACCAGGCCGCGCGTGCTCTCGCGCAGCCGGATCGCTCCCGGCCCCCACCACAGGGCCGGCACGAACCCGAGGCCCGCCAGGACCAGGTTGACCCGGACGGGTTGCCCGAGCACGTAGCCCAGGGAGTACATCGCCAGGGCCGTGAACGCGGCCCCGAGGAGCAGGACCAGCGAGCCTGCCAGCGCCACCAGGAGGTAGACCGGCAGCGAGAGCGTGGTCGTCGGGACGTCGTACCAGGCGGTGCGTCCGCGCAGCAGCCGTCGGCGTGAGTGCCGCTGCCGCGTCACCGACACCGTGCGCAGCACCAGCACGACGATCCCGACGATCGCGGTGCCGGCGTACGGCGCGTAGGCGACCATCGAGGCCGTCAGCGCACCCAGCCCCAGGAGCTGGAGGACCTGCTGGACGCGCGAGGTGTCCCGCGCGGGCCTGGCGAGGTCGGCTGCAGGTGGTCGTTCCGCCTCACGGACAGGGATGACCCGCGTCGTGGGTGGTGCGGCCGGCGGTGGCAGGACCCGCACAGGCGGCGCGGCGGGGGCGGGGTCCGCGGGGAGTTCCACCGGAGCATGCAGCGGCGCGATGCCGGTCGGCGGGGTGTCCTCCTGCTGCGGCGAGCCCCCGGGCGTGGCGGGGTAGAAGGGCATCGTCCACTGCTCACGCTCGACCAGCGGCTCGACCGGGCGGCGCGGCGTGCGCTGCCCCTCCAGCCAGGTCCGCACCTCGGTGAAGGTGGGCCGCTGCCACGGTTCCGGCTCGAGACACTCGCGCAGGAGGTGGTCGATCCCGTCGGGCACACCGGACAGGTCGTGCTCGCCTCGACGCACGCGGTCCATCACGGCCATCGCGGGACCACGGCCGTACGGCGGCCTCCCGGTCGCCGCGAAGACGACCGTGGCGGCCCAGGCGTGCACGTCGGCGGCGGGGGTGCCGTCCTCGCCGTAGAGGATCTCCGGTGCCAGGTAGCCGGGCGTCCCGAGCAGGAACCCGGTCTGCGTCAGCCGGGCGTCGTCGGTGAGCCGGGCCAGGCCGAAGTCGATGAGGACGGGCGAGCGGCCCTCCATCAGCACGTTGGTCGGCTTGACGTCACGGTGCAGCACCCCGACCGAGTGCACGGCCTGGAGGGCCTCGGCCAGCCCGTCGGCGAAGTGCACGAGGTCGCGGCCGGCGATCGGACCTTCCTCGGCCACGTGGTGGTAGAGCGAGAGCCCGGGCACGTAGCGCGTGACGACGTACGGCGTCGGCCCGTGCGGGTCGGCGTCCAGGATCTCGGCCACCCGCGGGCTGGTGACCCGGCGCAGGGAGCTGACCTCGCGGGCCAGGCGCTCGCGGGCCTCGGTGTCGCCGACGACATGGGGCCGCAGCACCTTCAGGGCGACCCGAGGGCCGTCGGGCGACTGCGCGAGGTGCACCACGCCCATGCCGCCCTCGCCGATCCGCGCGAGCAGCCGGTAGGGACCGATGTTCGCGAGGTCGGACGACGGTTGGGGCATGGCGGTCATCGGCCCCCACGGTAGCCGGGCACTGCCTCAGCCACGCTCAGGGCACGCGCGGACTCCTCAGTCAGACGACGCGATGCATCCAGCCGAACGCGTCGTCGTCGCGGCCGTACTGGATGTCGACCAACGCCTGTCGGATCGCGAGGGTCAGCGGGCCCGCGTCGTCGGTCGCTGCTCCGGAGACCTCACCGCCGTCCCACTTCAAGGTGCCGACCGGGGTGACCACCGCGGCCGTGCCGCAGGCGAACACCTCGGTGATCTCGCCGGAGGCCACCCCGTCGCGCCACTCGTCGATGGACAGCTTGCGCTCCTCGACCTGGTGTCCCCGCTTGCGGGCCAGCTCGATGATCGCCGAGCGGGTGATGCCCTCCAGGATGGTGCCGGTCTCCGGGGTGACGATGTGGCCGTCGGCGTGGACGAAGTACATGTTCATCCCGCCGAGCTCCTCGACGTACTTGCCCTCGGCCACGTCGAGGAAGACGACCTGGTCACAGCCCTCGGCGCTCGCCTGCTGCTGGGCCACCAGGGAGCTGGCGTAGTTGCCACCCGTCTTCGCGGCGCCCATCCCGCCGCGGCCGGCGCGGGTGTAGTCGTCGCTGAGCCACAGCGTGAGCGGCTTGACCCCACCCTTGAAGTAGGCCCCCGCGGGCGAGGCGATCACCATGAAGGTGACGTGCTGGGCGGGCCGGACACCGAGGAAGGCCTCGGAGGCGAACATGAAGGGTCGCAGGTAGAGGCTCTTCTCCCCCGCCCCCTCGGGCACCCAGCGCTGGTCGACCGTGACGAGCGCGTCGACGGCCTGGACGAAGTCCTCGGGGTCGAGGGCCGGCAACGCCAGCCGCTGCGAGGACCGCACCAGCCGCTGGGCGTTCTCCCAGGGCCGGAAGGTCCAGATGGACCCGTCCTCGTGGCGGTAGGCCTTCATCCCCTCGAAGATCTCCTGCGCGTAGTGGAGCACCGCGGAAGCGGGGTCCATGCTCAGGGCGCCGTACTGCTCGATCCGGGCGGCGTGCCAGCCCTGCTCGGGGGTCCACTCCACGGTGAGCATGTGGTCGGTGAAGTGGCTGCCGAATCCCGGGTTGGCCAGGATCTCGGCCACCTCCGCGTCCGTGCGCGGGGACGCAGCCGGGGTGGTGGTGATGTCGAGCGTCATGGGGGCCAACTTATCTCTCGAAGTGGGGCCGACGCGGCCGGTGTGAGCCTGGGTCAGGCCAAGCGGGAGGCGATCGAGTCGCCTACCTCCTGGGTGCCGATCGGGCGGCCGGGGGTACGGGCGGCGAGATCCGCTACGACAGCGGCGTCGACCTGGCGCGCGGCCTCGTCGAGGCCCAGGTGCTCGAGCATCAGGGAGACCGAGAGGATCGCGGCGGTGGGGTCGGCCTTGCCCTGGCCGGCGATGTCCGGCGCCGAGCCGTG
Organism: uncultured Actinomycetota bacterium; assembly: GCA_963794435.1. GTDB lineage: Bacteria > Actinomycetota > Actinomycetes > Propionibacteriales > Nocardioidaceae > Marmoricola. The sequence continues at coordinate 25,672 of CAWCDX010000020.1, read as the reverse complement.
CACCGGCTCGAACATGGACGGGGCGGTCCGGTCGGGGTTGACGTTGCCGCTGGCCGCGAGGCCGATGCCACCGGTGATGGCCGCGGCGAGGTCGGTGATGATGTCGCCGAAGAGGTTGTCGGTGACGATCACGTCGAAGCGGGCCGGGTCGGTGACCATGAAGATCGTGGCCGCGTCGATGTGCATGTAGTCCACGGTGACCTCGGGGAACTCCTCGCCGACCTCCTGCACCAGTCGCCACCACACCGCGCCGGCGTTCACGAGCACGTTCGTCTTGTGCACCAGCGTCAGCTTCTGCCGGCGCTTCTGAGCCCGGCGGAAGGCGTCGCGGACGACCCGCTCGACACCGAACGCGGTGTTGAGCGACACCTCGGTGGCGACCTCCTGCGGCGTACCGACGCGTATGGCACCACCGTTGCCCGTGTAGGGGCCCTCGGTGCCTTCGCGGACCACGACGAACTCGACCTCTCCCGGGTCGGCCAGGGGTGAGGCCGCACCGGGGAAGATCCGCGAGGGTCGCAGGTTGACGTAGTGGTCGAGCTCGAAGCGCAGCCGCAGCAGCAGCCCGCGCTCGAGGATGCCCGGCGGCAGGTTCGGGTCGCCGGGGCGTCCACCGACCGCGCCGAGCAGGATCGCGTCGTGGCCGCGGATCTCGGCGAGCACCGAGTCGGGCAGCACCTCGCCGGTCGCGAGGTACCGCTCGGCACCGAGGTCGTAGCGGGTCGGCTCGAACTTCACGCCGGTGGGCGCGACGGCCTCGAGCACCTTGAGCGCCTCGGCGGTGACCTCGGGTCCGATGCCGTCCCCGGGGATGACCGCGAGACGTACCGATCCGGAGGCAGGTGTCAGCTCAGGCATGGGGCGAATCTAGTACGTCGTCGGAGGCTCAATTGTCGTCCGGGCGTTCGCCACCGTTGTCGCGCAGGTCGAGCGCGGCCTGCACGGCCTGGGTGCTCGTCGGGCTCTCGGGGTCGTGCCGGGCGGGGCCCCACTCGGGGTACATCTCGTACATGTCGATCTCTCCTCGGAAGTGATGCAGGGAAGTGGTGGTGACGGCGGCCGGTGATACGCGGCCGGTGCTGTCTCCACGAGGAGATGGCTCATCCGGGGGCGACGGATCGCGTCGGGTGGGATCGAGCCCGGGAAGTAGCAGGTGGAACTTCGTCTGTCTCGCTCGCGGAGGTGATGGGCCGGTGGCGTTGGAGAACGCCGAACTCCGCGGCGAGGTGGCCTATCTAGTTGCAGGCCTCGCCACGGCGGCAAATAAGTACGAAGTTCCTCCGCATGGTGAAACCAGCCTAGACAATCGACGCCGGTGTCGCTCGCCACGTCCGATCGCGTCCCAACATCCGAGACGGATGTCTGGATCGTGGCGGGTCGCACGCGATTTGCGACACTCACAGCATGAGTGCTCCCCCGGAGCTGCCGCAGATCGTCTCGCGGGCCTTCGACGTCTGCCGCCGCGCGGGCTACGTGTCCTTCTGCCGCAACGAGACCGGCCGGCTGCTCGCCATGCTGGCCGCGACCCGTGAGGGCACGATGGCGGAGTTCGGCACCGGCTGCGGCGTGGGTACGGCGTGGCTGCGTTCCGGCGTACGACCGCGCGGGCACATCCTCACCGCCGAGCTCGACCCTGACCTCGCCACGGCGGCCCAGGACATCTTCACCGACGACCCCCAGGTCGAGGTGCTGGCAGCCGACTGGTCCACGCTGCTCAACAAGGGGCCCTACTCGTTGCTCTTCCTCGACCCCTCGGTCCCCGAGGACGCCGGCGTCGACGCCGTCGCCGATCTCGTGGAGCCGGGCGGCATCGTCGTGCTCGACGACTTCGCCCCGTGCGAGCAGTGGCCGCCGGTCTCCTACGGCCGCGTCGACGTGCTCCGCGAGGGCTGGCTGACCGACCCGCGGTTCACCGCGGTCGAGGTGATGGTGGCCAGCGACGCCGCCGTCATCCTCGCCACCCGCCGCTAGGAACGACTCCGCCCCCGGTCGCTGACCGGGGGCGGAACCGTCTGCTGTCGGATCAGTGCGAGGGCATCTCCAGGCCCTCTTCCTCGGGCAGGACCACCTCGGTGACCATCTCCTCGATCTCTTCGGTGCTCATGCCGACGGCCATCGCCCAGTAGTAGATGGCACAGCTGAAGACCACCGTGACGACGATGCCGAGATAGTCGCCGAGCACCGGGTCGGACATGGGCCCGAAGGAGCTGACGTAGGTGATCACCCCCATGCCGACCAGGTAGACGGGCAGCCAGGCCGCGCCCCTCAGGTTCAGGTGCACGGGCTTGTCGTTGAGGTTGAAGATCAGGTTCACCGCCAGGATGACGTACCCGATCAGGATCGCGATGCCGAGCTTCCAGTCGGTGTCCCAGCCCGACCACAGGATGATCAGGCCCGAGATGCTGAACCCGAGGGGAGCCAACACTTCGGCAGCCGGGAGCACGTAGGGCCGGTCCGCGTTGGGCAGCCGTCGACGGAACACCCCGAGGGACAGTGGCGCCCCGGCGTACATCAGCACGCTCGCACTGGTGATCAGGCCGACCAGCGACTGCCAGCTCGGGAAGGGCAGGAAGCAGATGATGCCGGTGATGAAAGCTGCGATCAGGCCGACCCACGGCACGCGGCGCTCGTTGGTCCACTCGAAGGGCGTCGGGACGTAGCCGTTGCGGCTCAGCCCGTAGGAGACCCGCGAGCTGCCGGTGATGTAGATCAGGCCGGTGCCGGCCGGGGAGACGATCGCATCCACGTAGATGATGAACGCCAGCCAGCCCAGGCTGAGCAGGGTGGCCACCTCGGCGAACGGCCCGGTGAAGGTGGTGTAGAGCCCGTGACCGGTCTGGTCCCAGGTCTTGCCGATGGTGTCCGCGGGAAGTGCGACGAGGAACGCGATCTGCAGCAGGATGTAGACGAACATGCCGATCAGGATCGAGCCGATGATGGCGAACGGGATGTCCTTCTTGGGGTTCTTCGCCTCACCAGCCAGCTGGTCGGCCTGCTCGAAGCCGAGGTAGCTGAAGATGATGCCGCTGGTCGCAACGGCCAGCAGGATGCCGTGCACCCCGTTGGGGTTGAAGCCGTTGGCCGCGGTGAAGTTGGACCCGTGGAAGTTGAAGAGCGCCAGCACCAGGATGGTCAGCAGAGGCACCGCGATCTTCCACCAGGTCATCGCGCTGTTGGTGGCCGCCAACATCTTGACGCCGAGGAAGTTCACGGCGGTGAGGATCGCCATCAGGATGACGGCGATGATCAGGCCGGTGGTGGTGAGCGTCCCGTCGGTCTTCACCCAGGCGTGGGCGAAGGACCAGTGGCCGGCGTAGGTGATCATGGCCGACACCTCGATGGGTGCCACGGTGGCGGCCTGGAGCCAGGAGAACCAACCGAACGAGGCCCCGGCGGCCCCGCCGAACGCGTAGTGCGGGAACCGGGCGGTGCCCCCCGAGACGGGGTACATGCCGCCGAGCTCGGCGTGGATGAGCGCGAGCACCATGATCATGAGGCCGCCGATGACCCACGAGATGATCGCCGCGGGACCGGCTGCGATCAGGCCCTTCTGGGCGCCGAACAGCCACCCGGACCCGATGATCGAGCCGACCGAGGCCCAGATGAGGCCGACCTTGCCGACCTCGCGGAGCAGGGATGAGGAGCGTGCGGGGGGCGGTGGAGCTTCGGTAGTTGCCATGACGGACCCGACCTTCCGTGAGACGGAGCGCTCGCGATGAGCGGACCGGGCACCACATTAGGGAACTTTCCGGAGCGTATCGAGTATTGAGACCCTTGATTCTTGCATCTGTTCAGTGGCGTAGATCGACGATGCACCGTGGCAGCAGCACCTGGACCATCGGCCCGATCCCGATCGCATAGAGGATCGTCCCGACACCCACGACCCCGCCGAGGAACCACCCGAGCACGACCACGGTGACCTCCATCGGGAGCCGGACGGCCAGGATGGACCAGCCCGTACGACGGTGCAGCCCGGTCATCAGCCCGTCGCGTGGCCCGGGCCCCAGTTGGCTGCCGATGTAGAGCGCGGTCGCCAGGCCGTTGCCCAGCACGCCGAGGACCATCAGCACCCACCGCGCCCAGAGCTCGTCCGGGGCGGGCAGGACTGCCAGCACCGCGTCGGCGACGATCCCGACGACGAACGAGTTCGCGATCGTGCCCAGCCCCGGCATCTCGCGCAACGGGATCCACAGCAGCAGCACCAGGAGGCTGGTCGCGATCACCGCCTGGCCGATCGTGATCGGCAGGTGCTTGGCCAGGCCCTGGTGCAGCACGTCCCAGGGAGCGTTGCCCAGGGTCGAGCGGATGATCATCGCCAGGGTGGCGCCGTAGAGGACCAGCCCGAACGCCAGCTGGGCGAGGCGCCTGGGAAGCCGTCCTGCGCGCAGCTGGGCAACGGGTCCCAGCCGGAGGAGCTGTCCGCTCACCCGGAGAGGTCGACGCCGCGGACGCTCTCGGCCTCGATCGCCTGGCGGATCTCCTCGAGGACCTCGACCGGGACCGCGGAGTCCACGGACAGGGCAACGAGGGCGTGGCCGCCCTTCTCGTCGCGGGAGACCTGCATGCCCGCGATGTTCACGCCGGCATCGCCGAGGATCTGGCCGACGATGCCGACCATGCCGGGACGGTCCTCGTAGCGGAAGAAGGCGAGGTGCTCGGTCGGCTCGAGGTCCACGACGTAGTCGTTGATCTCCACCAGCCGCTCACGCTGGCCGATGCCGATCAGGGTGCCCGAGACCGAGACCTGCGACCCGTCGGCCAGGGTGCCGCGGACCGTGATCAGGTTGCGGTGGTCGGGGCTCTCCGCCTCGGTGAGCAGGCGCACCTCGATCCCGCGCTCGGCGGCCAGCAACGGCGCGTTCACGTAGGAGACCTGGTCCTCGACGATGTCGGCGAAGATGCCCTTGAGGGCCGCGAGCTCGAGCACCTTGACGTCGTACGCCGTGATCTCGCCGCGGACCTCGACGTCGACCTGCTGGGCCGCCTCGGCCGCGAGGGCGGTGAAGATGCGCCCGAGCTTCTCCACCAGCGGGATACCCGGGCGGACGTCCTCCGCGATCACGCCACCCTGGACGTTGACCGCGTCGGGGACCAGCTCGCCGGCCAGGGCCAGGCGCACCGACCGGGCGACGGCCACCCCGGCCTTCTCCTGGGCCTCCTCGGTGGAGGCCCCGAGGTGGGGCGTGGCCACGACGTTCTCGAGCTCGAAGAGCGGTGAGTCGGTGCAGGGCTCCTGCGCGAACACGTCGAGGCCCGCCGCGGCGACCTGACCGGTCTTGAGCGCGTCGTAGAGCGCCTTCTCGTCGACGATGCCGCCACGGGCCGCGTTGACGACGACCAGGTGCGGCCGCGCGCGGGCGAACTGCTCGGCTCCGATCAGGCCGACCGTCTCCGGGGTCTTGGGCAGGTGCACGGTCAGGAAGTCCGACTCGCTCATCAGCTCGTCGAGGCCGACCATCCGGACCCCCATCTGGGCGGCGCGGCCAGCCTGGACATAGGGGTCGTAGGCGATCACGTCCATGCCGAACGCGGCCAGTCGGGTCGCGACGAGCACACCGATGCGACCGAGCCCGACGATGCCGACGGTCTTCTCGAACAGCTCGATGCCGGTGAAGCGGCTGCGCTGCCACTGGCCGCGTGTCAGGGCGGCGTGCGCGGGGCTGATGTGTCGCGCCGCTGCGAGCATCAGCGCGACGGCGAGCTCGGCCGCGCTGACGATGTTGGAGGTGGGCGCGTTGACGACCATCACGCCGTGCTGCGTCGCCGCGCGCACGTCGACGTTGTCGAGCCCCACACCGGCGCGGGCCACCACCCGGAGCCGACGTCCGGCCGCCAGCGCCTCCGCGTCGACGTGGGTGGCCGAGCGCACCAGGATCGCATCGGCCTCGGCGATGGCCGCGAGCAGGGCCGGCCGATCGGCGCCGTCGCACGTGCGGACCTCGAAGTCGGGACCGAGCGCGTCGATGGTGGCGGGACTGAGCTCCTCGGCGATGAGGACGACGGGCCGCGGGCTCGGGGAGGGGGTCACAACGATCCTGACGTCGGGGCCCGGACCCGATCTGGCCCGGGCATGAATCTGGCGGGGCCGGCACGGCGCTGTGCGCCCGCAGCGTAACCGACCCCACACCTCGCGCGTTGGGTCACTGTTCCGTTGGGTGCAGGCGTCCAGCCCGCGTCCGGCCGTCCACGCGGGGGCGTGACAGGCGGCCGGGCGCAGGCGCCGCCCACCCCGGGAAAGGCGAAGGGCCCAGCAAGTATGAGTTGCTGGGCCCTTCTGTTCGATCGGCGACGGTGACGTCTCCGATCGACCACTCTTCCCCTCGGGTCCCGGCGGCTTGTCACCAGCTCCACCGCCACGAGTTGCCTCGTGGTACGGACCTTCGTCTCCGAGTGATCCCGCAGCTCCCGGAGGAACTGCGTGAGAGCAGTTCTATGTCGTCGCGAGGGGTGTGCGCAAGGGAATCCGGCACCGAATTCGCACTGATTTCGGGGCCTCGGCGTGTCCTCCACAGAACACCCTTGGTCGTCCACAGGAAGCGCCCGTCGTCCACAGGATGGCGGCCTCCCCTGTGGACGCAGAAGGGCCGTGGGCTAGATCGGGCAGCCGTCCGGACCGCACTCCGCGGCCGCACCGCCGCCCCCGGCGACGAGGTCGATCGCCGGGTGGCTGTCGGCCCAGGCGCGGTCCAGCACCTGGCCGAACACCTCGGCCGGCTGGGCACCGGCCACGCCGTAGCGACGGTCGACGACGAAGAACGGCACCCCGGTCGCGCCCAGGGCGGTCGCGTCCCGGCTGTCACGCTCGACGTCGGTGGCGTACTCGTCGCTCGCCAGGACCGCAGCGACCCGGTCGGGGGCGAGTCCGACGTTCTCGGCGAGCGCCTGGAGGAGCGCGTGGTCGGCGACGTTCTCCGCACGGGTGAAGTACGCCGCGAGCAGCTCCCGCTTGAGCGCACGCTGCGTCTCCGCCCCGGCCTCGTCGAGGGCGAGGTGCAGCAGCCGGTGGGCGTCGGTGGTGTTCACGTGCGGCGCGGCACCGTGGTTGAAGACCAGACCCTCCTCCGCTGCCACGCCCTCGGTGCGGGCGACCATCTCCCGAGCCGAGTCCACGTCGCCGCCGGCGTACTTGCGCGCCAGCATCTCCACGACGGTGCCGTCGGGGACCTGGGGTGCCGAAGGGTCCAGCTGGAAGGACCGGTAGACGACCTCGACGTCGTCACGGTGCTCGAAGCCGGCCAGGGCGGTCTCGAGCCGGCTGGTGCCGATGTAGCACCACGGGCACACGACGTCGGACCAGATCTCGATCTGCATGACAGTCCGAACAGCGAGCACCGCCCGCGTGTTCCGACCCTGAGAGACCCCCGGCGGAAATCAGGGACGAGCCAGCAGGCTCCCTGATGCGCCCCGGCATCCGCAGGGCCAAGATCGATGTCATGATCCAGATCGAGTCCCTGACCAAGAGATACGGCCGCTTCACCGCCGTCGACGACATCACCTTCACCGCCCGACCCGGTCGTGTGACCGGGTTCCTGGGCCCGAACGGCGCCGGGAAGTCGACCAGCATGCGCGTCATGGTCGGTCTCACGCCGCCCACGTCGGGCAGCGCGTCGATCGACGGGCGCCACTACGCCGACCTGCCCAACCCCGGTCGCGAGGTCGGGGTGCTGCTGGACGCATCGGCGCAACACGCCGGTCGCACCGGTCGGGAGATCCTGACCGTCGCGGCGCTCACCATGGGCCTGCCCAGGAGCCGGGTCTCCCGGATGCTGGAGCGCGTCAGCCTCACCGAGGGCGAGGCCGAGCGTCGCGTCCGGCACTACTCGCTCGGCATGCGCCAGCGTCTCGGCATCGCCACCGCCCTGATCGGCGACCCCAGGGTGCTCATCCTCGACGAGCCTGCCAACGGCCTGGACCCGGCCGGCATCCGTTGGATGCGGGACCTCCTGCGCGGCTACGCCGACGACGGTGGCACGGTGCTCCTGTCTTCGCACCTGCTGCACGAGATCGAGGTCATCGCTGACGACCTCGTGGTCATCGGGAACGGCCGGATCGTCGCGCAGGGCACCAAGGCCGAGCTGCTCCAGGCGGCCGGCACCGTCGTACGCAGCAAGGTCCCCAAGGACCTCGCACACGCCCTCGAGGTCGCGGGCATCGAGGCCACCGTGGCACCGGACGGTGCCGTCCTCACCCCGGCCGAGGCCGAGCGCGTCGGCGAGGTGGCACACGCCGCCGGCATCCCGCTCGTCGAGCTCCGGTCCGCCGACAGCGCCGGCCTCGAGGAGATGTTCCTCGAGCTCACCGCCGACACCCAACGCGAAGGAGCAGCAGCATGAGCACCACGACGAGCACCTCGACCGTGGAACGCGTGGTCGAGCCGACCGCGTCCGACGTACGCCCCATCCCGATGACCCGCATCGTCGGGGTGGAGCTGCGCAAGATGTTCGACACCCGGTCGGGGTTCTGGCTGATGACGAGCATCGTGATCACAGCGGTGGTCGCCTCCGGCGCCGTGATCATCTTCGGCAAGGACGGTGACCAGAGCTACGGGAGCTTCGCCCAGGCCTTCGGAATCCCGATGTCGGTGATCCTGCCGATCGTGGCCATCCTCGCCGTCACCTCCGAATGGTCCCAGCGCAGCGGACTGACGACGTTCACGCTGGTGCCGCACCGCGGCCGGGTCGTGGGCGCGAAGGCGCTCGCCACCGTGGTGGTCGCGGTCGTCTCGATGGTGACCGCCTTCGCGATCGGTGCGGTCGGCACGGTGGTCGGCTCGGCGATCCACGGGACCGACGTGGTCTGGGACGTCTCGTTGAGCCAGGCGCTCTACATCACCGCGGGCTACAGCCTCGGGATGGCGATGGGTTTCATGCTCGGCGCACTGATCCGCAACAGCGCGGGTGCGATCGTGGGCTACTTCGTCTACTCCTTCGTGCTGCCGACCCTCTCCGGCCTGCTCGCCACGCAGGAGTGGTGGCGCCACGCCCAGCCCTGGGCCGACTTCAGCTTCGACCAGTTCCGCCTCTACGACGGCGGCCTCAGTGCCCAGCAGTGGGCACAGACCGGCGTCGCCGGCCTGATCTGGCTGGTCATCCCCCTGACCATCGGGGTGGTCATGCTGATGCGCTCGGAGGTCAAGTAGGGGCCACCGGTTTCACTGGTTGGCCGGTGAAACTGGCGGATGCGCGCGTTACTTCGCGCGCATCCGCCAGTTTCGGTCACACAGTGGCGGGTTCGAGGCTCGACGTACGACGTCAGTGCCAGCGCGGATCGACGGGGCGGCGGCGTTGCCTGCTCGCCGCGATCAGGCCCCCGATCAGCCCGCCGAGGTGGGCCTGCCAGGAGATGCCGGAGTCGGTCGGCAGCACGCCCAGCAGCGCACCGCCGTAGAAGAACAGCACGACGACGCCGAGGGCGATCTGGCCCGGCGCCCGGGTGTAGAAGCCCCGCGCGATCAGGTAGGCCAGCCAGCCGAACACCACGCCACTGGCGCCGAGCGTCGCCGAGCCGGGCGGCGAGAGCAGCCACACCGAGGCGCCCGAGACGACGACGATCAGCAGGGTCGTGGTCAGCCAGCGTCGTACGCCGTCGAGCAGCACGATCACGCCGAGCACGAAGAACGGGACCGTGTTGGAGACCAGGTGCGCCCAGCTCCCGTGCAGGAACGGCGCGGTGAAGATCTCCCACAGCCCCTGCTCCGACCGCGGCCGGATGGCGCCGTGGGTGTCGAGCACGTGCTCGTTGGCCTGGTCGATCCCCTCGAGCAGCCACAGCAGGGCGACGAGCAGCGCCATCCAGGTCGCCGCGGCGAGCACCCCGACGCGACCGCGCGGCGGCGCCTCCGACGAGCTCATGGCAACCAGTGTCCCGGGGTGGCGCAAGCCCCGCTCAGTGCTCGAGCGTCGGATCCCACCGGTTGGCGATCAGCTTGAAGCTGGGCGTGTCCTCGAGGGAGGTCATCGCCTCGTAGATCCGCTCGTAGTCGGTCGAGGCGATCCGCCAGGCTCCGTCGGGATCGCGACGATAGGTGTCGCGGTAGTAGCCGGCGCCGCGGATGATGACCTTGAAGTCCGGCACGATCACGGTGTCCTCGAAGGCCCACGAGCCCGAGGCCGAGTCGCCGTCCAGCTCGATCTCCGGATGGCTCGCCACGTGCATCGTGATCACGCTGCTGCCGAGGTTGGCCGACATGAACTCCACGACCGCCTCGCGGTTGTCGTAGCGCAGGGGCTTGCCCATCGCCTGGGTGCCGTACGCCGCCTGCACGTCCTCGGCGAGGCAGTCACCGAAGTCGTCCCACTGCTTGAGGTCGAGGGTGCGGAAGTAGCGGTGCTTGAGGCGCTTGATCTCTTCGAGGCTCTCCAGGTCCATGGCGTCAGACTAGAACGTGTTCTAGGTGCGCGACAGGGCCGGTTTCCCATGCGATGAGGGGAAATTGCCTCGTCGCACAGGAAGTTTCCTGTGCGACGGGGCAGAAAAGGTTCACCGCATGGGATTCCGGCGGGCGGGGCTCAGCGCGTAGCGGTGCCCTCGACGTAGTCGGAGTCGTGGGACTTCACCCAGGCCATCAGCTTGCGGAGCTCGCGGCCGGTGCCCTCGATGGGGTGCTGCTCGCCCTTGGCGCGCAGCTCCTTGAACTCCTTGGCGCCGTTGTCCTGGTCGTCGATGAAGCGCTGGGCGAAGGAGCCGTTCTTGATGTCCTCGAGGACGGCCTGCATGTTCTCCTTCACGTGCGCGTCGATCACCCGCGGGCCGGAGACGTAGTCGCCGTACTCCGCGGTGTCGGAGACCGACCAGCGCTGCTTGGCGATGCCGCCCTCGTACATCAGGTCGACGATCAGCTTCAGCTCGTGCAGGCACTCGAAGTAGGCGACCTCGGGCTGGTAGCCGGCCTCGGTGAGCACCTCGAAGCCGTACTGCACCAGCTGCGAGGCGCCGCCGCACAGCACCGCCTGCTCGCCGAAGAGGTCGGTCTCGGTCTCCTCGGTGAAGGTGGTCCTGATCCCGCCGGCGCGCAGGCCGCCGATGCCCTTGGCGTAGGACAGCGCGAGGTCCCAGGCCTTGCCGGACTCGTCCTTCTCGACCGCGACGAGGACGGGTACGCCGCGCCCGTCGACGTACTCGCGACGCACCAGGTGACCGGGCCCCTTGGGCGCGATCATGATCACGTCGACGCCCTCGGGCGGCGTGATGTAGCCGAAGCGGATGTTGAAGCCGTGGCCGAAGACCAGCGTGTCGCCCGGCGTGATGTTGGGCTCGATCGACTCGGCGTACACCTTCCGCTGCACGTGGTCGGGGGTGAGGATGACGATGACGTCGGCCTCCTCCACCGCCTCGGCCGGCGTGAGCACGCGCAGGCCCTCGGCCTCCGCCTTCTCGCGGCTCTTCGAGCCCTCCTGCAGTCCGACGCGTACGTCGACCCCGGAGTCGCGCAGCGACAGCGCGTGCGCGTGGCCCTGGCTCCCGTAGCCGATCACCGCCACGTTCTTGCCCTGGATCAGGGACAGGTCGGCGTCGTCGTCGTAGAACATCTCAGCCACAGGGGCTCTCCTTCATCTCGGTGATCACGCGTGGGTGCATGGGTCAGCTGGGGATGGCGGTGGCGACCGGCACGGGGACCGGCCGCAGGGTGCGTTCGGTGATCGAGCGGCTGCCGCGACCGATGGCGACCATGCCGGACTGGACGAGCTCGCGGACCCCGAAGGGCTCCACCACCGCGAGGAAGTCCCTGAGCTTGCCGGCGTTGCCGGTCACCTCGATCGTCACGGCGTCGGGAGCGACGTCGACGACCTTGGCCCGGAAGAGCTGGACGGCGTCGAGCACCTTGCCACGCGAGTCGGCGTCGGCCTTGACCTTGACGAGCAGCAGCTCGCGCTCGACGGAGTCGCGCTCGTCGAGCTCGACGATCTTGATCACCTCGACCAGCTTGTTCAGCTGCTTGGTGACCTGCTCGAGCGGCGAGCCCTCGACGCTGACCACGATCGTCATCCGGGAGATCTCGGGGTGCTCGGTCGGGCCCACCGCCAGGGAGTCGATGTTGAAGCCGCGGCGGCTGAAGAGCCCGGCGATCCGGGCCAGCACACCGGGCTTGTTCTCGACCAGCACCGAGAGGGTGTGGGTACTCATCGGGGCCCTCGCTTCGCATCGGGCAGGGGCGCACCCGGGTGGCTCTGCTTGACTGTTCGTTCGCTGCGCTCACTCACTAGAGCTCGTCCTCCTCGAACTCGGGGGCCAGGTCCCGGGCGTACTTGATGTCGTCGTTGGAGGTGCCGGCGGCCACCATCGGCCAGACCATCGCGTCGCGCTCGACCCGGAAGTCGACCACCACGGGCACGTCGTTGATCTCCATCGCCTTGTTGATCGTCGCGTCCACGTCGCTGGGGTCCTCGCAGGCCAGCCCGACGGCGCCGTACGCCTCCGCCAGCTTGACGAAGTCCGGCACCCGCTTGGACTGCAGGTCGGTGTTGCTGTAGCGGCCGCCGTAGAACAGCGTCTGCCACTGGCGCACCATGCCGAGCGACTCGTTGTTGATGATCGCGACCTTGATCGGGATGCCTTCGATCGTGCAGGTGGCCAGCTCCTGGTTGGTCATCTGGAAGCAGCCGTCGCCGTCGATCGCCCACACGGTCGCGTCGGGCCGTCCGACCTTGGCCCCCATCGCGGCGGGGACGGCGAAGCCCATCGTGCCGAGACCCCCGGAGTTGATCCAGGTGTTCGGCTTCTCGAAGGCGACGTAGTGGGTGGCCCACATCTGGTGCTGCCCCACCCCGGCGGTGTAGACGGCGTCGGGGCCGGCGATCTTGCCCAGCCGCTCGATGACGTACTGCGGGGCGAGGCCCTCCTTCGGCGCGTCGTACCCCAGTGGGTACTTCGACTTCACCCCGGCCAGGAACTTCACCCAGCCCTCGTAGTCGCCGGTGGTGCCGGTGGCCTCCTCGGCCTGGAGCGCCACGACGAGGTCGGCGATCACCTCGCGGGCGTCACCGACGATCGGGACGTCGGCGTAGCGGTTCTTGCCGATCTCCGCCGGGTCGATGTCGGCGTGGATCACCTTGGCGCCCGGGGCGAAGGAGTCGAGGTTGCCGGTGACGCGGTCGTCGAAGCGCGCGCCCAGGCTGATGATCAGGTCGCTCTTCTGCAGCGCGGCGACGGCGGCCACGGTGCCGTGCATGCCCGGCATGCCGAGGTGCTGGGGGTGGCTGTCGGGGAACGCGCCCCGGGCCATCAGCGTCGTGATCACCGGGATGCCGGTGAGCTCGGCCAGCGCCAGCAGCTCGCGCGCGGCCCGCGCCCGGATGACGCCGCCGCCCACGTAGAGCACCGGGCGTCGCGACTCGAGCATCAGCCGGGTCGCCTCGCGGATCTGCTTGGTGTGCGGCCGGGTCACCGGCCGGTAGCCCGGCAGGCTCAGCTCGGTCGGCCACGCGAACGTGGTCATCGCCTGCTGCGCCGACTTGGCCACGTCGACCAGCACCGGCCCGGGACGACCGGTGGAGGCGATGTGGAAGGCCTCGGCCACCACGCGCGGGATCTCGTCGGGGTCGGTGACCAGGAAGCTGTGCTTGGTGATCGGCATCGTGATGCCGCGGATGTCGGCCTCCTGGAAGGCGTCGGTGCCGATCGAGGAAGCCACCACCTGCCCGTGATCGCCACGAGCGGGCACGGAGTCCATGTTGGCGTCGGCCAGTGGCGTCACCAGGTTGGTGGCGCCGGGGCCGCTCGTGGCCATGCAGACTCCGACGCGTCCGGTGGCGGCGGCGAACCCCTGGGCGGCGTGCCCCGCACCCTGCTCGTGCCGCACGAGGATGTGCCGGATCGAGCTGTCGAAGAGCGGGTCGTACGCCGGGAGGATGGTGCCGCCCGGGATGCCGAAGATGTCGGTCACGCCGGCGTGCTCGAGGGACTTGATCAGGCTCTGCGCACCGGTGACGCTCTCGCCTCCGGTGGGGCCACTGGGTTGCGCGCTCATCGTTGTCTTTCTTCCCGGTTCAAGTCAGTGCTGCGGCCAACAAAAAACCCCTCGTGCCGAGGTGGCTGACGAGGGGTCGACGCGCGTGCGGGGGTCTGGGAGACCTCAGCTCACGCGTCGCGTGCGTACGAGAAGCTTCGAACACATGGGCACAGCATGCCCCCGCACGTCGCCGGCGCTCAACTCAGTCTGCCAGCCGTCCCGAGGAATGGGACAGCCGTCCCACCATCCGGCGCGTGCCGCCCGCTCAGTCGCGACTCTCCCAGGTGCAGATGCAGGCGAGGTTGCCGTCGGGGTCACCGAGCACCCAGAAGGCCGGGGCGCGCTCGTCGCTGACCAGCCGGCCGCCGGCGTCGATCGCCGCCTGGATCCGCTCCTCGGCGACCTCGCGGGGAACGCTGATGTCGAGGTGCCAGCGCTGACGGTCCGGGGCATCGGAGTCCGTGTCCTGGAACCAGACGTTCACCGTGCGGTCCGCGGGGTCCAGGACGTCGCGCGGGTGGCCGCCCGCCTCGTAGCCCATGATCGCCGCCCAGAACGGCTTGACCCGCTCGTAGTCCGGGGTGTCGAGGGCGAGCTCCAGCACGTCCGGCGCGTGCGCGGACGGGCTCACCCCCGCCTCCTTCGCGAGCGCACTGATCGTGGTCGCCAACCGGATGTCGCGCGGCAGTGATCGCGTCGACGTCGTGGCTCTTCAGCGAGACGGTCAGGTGGGGATAGCGCAGGTCGACGTCTGGATGGTGGTTCATCTCGTCGGCCGCCTCGGCGATCTTCGTGACCAGGGCGGCGCCGGCGTTGAAGTCGCCGGTCTCGAACCGGGCGATGAGCCTGTCGAGCACCTTGCTCCACCCCGCGGGCGCCTGGTCGTGGATCTCCTGACCCGTGAGCTTCTGCTTGTCAGCATCGTCGATGGCCATGTCTCGACCGTAGCCCCGACCCGTGACATCGTGCCGGGCATGTTCGACCTCGCTCCCGCGGCCCAGGAGATGAACCGGCTGCTCGCCGGCGTCCGCGACGACCAGCTCGCGCAGCCGACTCCGTGCCCCGACTGGACGGTCGCCGACCTGCTGGCGCACGTGCACCAGTTCGCGACCGTGTTCACCCTGAACGCCCGCAAGGAGCCGATCGAGCTGCCCGGAGACCTGCCCGGCGACTGGCGGACCGCCGTCCCGCGACAGGTGGACGCCCTCGTGGAGGCCTGGCGCGACGAGTCGGCCTGGTCCGGTCGCGTCTCCGCCGGTGGCGTGGAGATGGACGCCGCCGACAACGCCCTGGTGGCGATCGAGGAGCTCACCGTGCACAGCTGGGACCTGTCGCGGGCGACCGGTCAGGACTTCGTCGCGCCCGACTCGTCGCTGGACCAGGTGGACCGGTTCCTCGCGCTGTTCGCCGAGCCGATCGCCTCCGGACAGGGCCCGTACGGCCCGGAGGTCCCGGCGCCGGACGACGCGAACCGGTTCGAGCGCACCATCGCTCGGACGGGCCGCGACCCGCAGTGGAGTGCAGCCGGGTGACGACGCCCCTTCGAGACAGGACTTCGTCCTTCCTCAGGGACCCGTCGACAGGTCCTTCCTCACGGACCCGTCGACAGCGGCGTGAGCTGACGACCGTCCTCGTCGAAGTTGGCGGGATCCAGCCAGGCGTCGTACGCCGCCGCGATGCGTGGCCAGTCGTCGTCGGTGATGGCGTACCAGGCCGTGTCGCGGTTGCGGCCCTTGACGACCTGCGCCTGGCGGAAGACGCCCTCGAAGGTGAAGCCCAGTCGCACCGCGGCCCGCCGTGACGGCTCGTTGAGCGCGTCGCACTTCCACTCGTAGCGCCGGTAGCCGAGGCCGAACACGTGCCGGGCCATCAGCACGAGAGCCTCCGTCGAGGCGGTCGTGCGCTGCAACGCGGTGCCCATCGTGATGAAGCCGACCTCGACGCAGCCGTGGACGGGCTCGTTGCGCAGGTACGTCGCGATCCCGACCGCCCGTCCCGCCGGGGTGAGGATCGCCAGCGGCGTCATGCCGGGCGTCTCCTGCAGCCGCCGGACGTGGCCGGTCATGCCGTCGACGTCCTCGAAGGGCCCGACGGGCAGGTAGGTCCAGGTCTGCGGCGGTGAGTCGCGGCACAGCTCCTCGAACAGCGCCACGGCGTGCTTCTCCGTCAACGGCTCGAGCCGGCAGTGGTCCCCCGCCAGCGTCGTCGGGCCGACCGGCGGCGGGGCCGTCCAGGCGAGGTCCTGGCCGACCGGCTGGCCGTACTCGTTCACAGGCACGCAGCGAGCCTAGAGGCGTTGCCACCGGCGCAGGTCGGTGCGACGCTCGGGCCATGCGGGTGCTGGCGTCGACCACGGCCAACGACGGCCACTCCGGCCCGCTGTTCTCGTTCGTGCGCGCCTGCCGGGACGCCGGTCACGAGGTCGCCGTCGCGGCACCCGCGTCCTACGCCTGGACGGTCGAGCGGCACGGCTTCACGCACCTGCCGTTCGACGACGCTCCGGCCGACCTGATCGGCCCGGTGATGGCGAGGCTGCCGGAGCTCGGCTTCGACGAGGCCGACAACGTCGTCGTCACCGAGGTGTTCGGCCGTATCGACGCACAGGCGGCCCTGCCCGGGCTCGGCGCCGCGATCGGCGACTGGCAGCCCGACGTGCTGCTGCGCGAGACCGCCGAGCTGGGCTCGCTCGCTGCGGCCGAGCGGGCGGGATCCCGCACGCCAGGGTCACCATCGGCATGCAGGAGGTGGACCGGCGCATCCTCGAGCTCACCGGGGAGCCGATGGCGGACCTCGGTGAGCTCGCCGGCCTGCCGAGCCCACACCTCAGTCGGTCGATGGAGGAGGAGGCGGGGCTGAGCCTGGTCCCCGAGGGGCTGGACCGTGCCGGTGACCCGGACTACCTCGTCGAGCGCCCGGTGCACCGCTTCCGCGAGGACGCGCCGGTCGCGGTCACGGAGGCACTGCCGTCCTGGGGCGACCCGGACGCCCCGCTGGTCTACGTCACCTTCGGTTCGGTCGCGGGCTCGCTGCCACCGTTCGCAGGCGTCTTCCGCGAGGCGCTCGACGCGCTGGCCGACGACGCGTTGCGGGTCTTCATGACCGTGGGGCGGCGGATCCAGCCCGAGGACCTCGGACCAGCGCCCGCCAACGCGCACGTCGTGCAGTGGTGGCCGCAGGACGACATCCTGGCCAGGGCGTCGGCCCTCCTGGGTCACGGTGGCTTCGGCACGACGTTCGGCGGCTACGCGCACGGGCTGCCGCAGGTGGTCGCGCCACTCTTCTCCTTCGACCAGAGGGTCAACGGCCTCCACGTCGCGGCCCAGGGCACGGGGCGCACCGTCCCGCCGGGTCCCGGCGTGGTCGAGCGCGCGGTGTCCGAGCTGCGCACCGTCCTGGCCGATCCGTCCTTCGCCACCAGGGCGCGCGAGGGTGCCCGAGAGGTGGCGGACCTGCCACCGATCTCGCAGGCCGTGCCGATAGTGGAGACACTGGCCAGATGAGCGACTCCTCCCTCCTCCGACTCGTCCGCGAGTCCGTGATCGGCGACGACCAGGTGATGCGGACGCCGTACGGCGAGCGGAGGGTGACCTACGCCGACTACACCGCGTCGGGTCGCGCGCTGTCGTTCATCGAGGACTTCATCCGCGACGAGGTGCTGCCCGGCTACGCCAACACCCACACGGAGTCGAGCGGCACCGGCCTGCAGACCACGCGACTGCGCGAGGACGCCCGCCGGATCATCCACGAGGCCGTCGGCGGCGACGACGAGACCGTGGTGATCTTCGCCGGTTCCGGCACCACCGGTGCCGTCGCCAAGCTGATCGGCGTGATGGGCCTGCGGGTCCCCTCGGCGCTCGACGACCGCTACCACCTCTCCTCGCAGATTCCCGAGTCCGAGCGGCCGGTCGTGTTCATCGGCCCCTACGAGCACCACTCCAACGAGATCCCCTGGCGCGAGTCGATCGCCGACGTGGTCACCATCCCGCAGGACGCCGACGGGCACATCGACCTCGACGCGTTGCGCGTCGCGTGCGAGGAGTACGCCGACCGGCCCCTGCGCATCGGCTCGTTCTCGGCCGCCTCCAACGTCACCGGGATCGTGTCCAACACGGCCGCGGTGGCCACGATCCTGCACGAGCACGGAGCGTTGAGCTTCTGGGACTTCGCCGCCGCGGCGCCGTACGTCGACATCGAGATGTACCCCGAGAGGGAGGGCAACCCGCTGGCCTACAAGGACGCGCTCTTCCTCTCGCCGCACAAGTTCATCGGCGGCCCGTCCACGCCGGGCGTGCTCGTCGCGCGGCGCGAGCTGTTCACCAACCGGGTGCCCGACGTGCCGGGTGGCGGGACGGTGACCTACGTCAACGACTCGGACCACGACTACCTCGCGGCCCCCGAGCAGCGGGAGGAGGGTGGCACGCCGGCGATCATCGAGTCGGTCCGCGCCGGGTTGGTCTTCCAGCTCAAGCAGGCCGTCGGCGTCGCCACGATCCGGGCCGCCGAGGAGCGGCTCCTCTCCCGGGCGGTGGCGCGGTGGCGCGAGGAGCCCGCCCTCGAGATCCTCGGCAACCTCGACGCCGAGCGCCTCTCGATCGTCTCGTTCGTGGTGCGCGCACCCTCGGGTCGCTACCTGCACCACAACTTCGTGGTCGCCCTCCTCAACGACCTGTTCGGCATCCAGTCGCGCGGCGGTTGCTCGTGCGCCGGCCCCTACGGCCACCGCCTGCTCGGGATCGACATCGAGCGCAGCCACGAGTTCGAGCGGGAGATCTCCGGCGGCTGCGAGGGGATCAAGCCGGGCTGGGTCCGGGTGAACTTCAACTACTTCCTCTCCGACGCCGTCGCGGACTACATCATCGACGCGGTGCTGCTCGTGGCCCGCCACGGCTGGCGACTGCTGCCCGACTACCACTTCGACACGGCCTCCGGGCTGTGGACCCACCGCGACGGCGTGGTGGAACCGCCGTTGCGGCTGGGGGCGATCACCTACGACGAGCAGGGGATGCACGCGCCGACCTCGCGGCTGGCCGGCGACGAGTCCCTCCTGGCCCAGCACCTGGTCGACGGGGAGAAGCTCCTCCTCGCGGCGGAGGAGCCCGACCTCGCCCCCCCGACCACGCTGAGCGCGGACTTCGAGCACCTCCGGTGGTTCGACCTGCCCGCCTGCGCAGTGGCACCGGTCAGCGCTACCTGAACCTCACCTGAACGCACGCCTGGACGCCGCCGGACCTCCGGCGGTAACCCCGCGGCTCTCGCCTCGTTGCGCTTCACAACCAGCTGACGACGCCTCGTCGTCACGGCACCGAGGGAGTGTCCCCATGTCCAGTCGCCGGATCAGCCGTCGCCTCGCAGCAGCCGCCTCCGCCACGATCGTCGCGATGCCGCTCTCCGTGCTCGCGGCCCACAGCGCCGACGCCGCCACGACCACGTGGGCGCCGACCGCGACCAAGGCACTCAGCCTCGCGCACGCCACCGCGCTCGGCGCGGCCTCGGGCAGCACCCCGCTGCGCCTGACGGTCGGGCTGACCCCCCGCAACCGTGCCGGCCTCGACAGCCTGATCAAGGCGCAGGCCACGCCCGGCAGCGCCAGCTACGAGAAGTTCCTGACCCCCGCCGAGTTCACCTCGCGCTTCGCGTCCACGGCGGCCGACGCGCAGGCGGTCTCGACGTACCTCTCCGGCGCGGGGATGAAGAACGTCACCGTCTCCTCCAACCGACTGCAGGTCACCGCCGACGCCACCGTCGCGCAGGCGCAGTCGGCGTTCCACACCTCGATCGCGCGGTTCAGCCAGGCCGGCAAGACCGTGCTGGCCAACACCGCCGCCGCGCAGGTCCCCAGCTCGCTGGCGGGCAAGGTCTCGGCGGTCCTCGGCCTCTCGACCCTCGGGGTCTCCGCGAGCACGCCGTCGCTGCCGAAGCTGACCGGCTTCTACCCCGACGAGTTCACCAAGGTCTACGACGCCGCGAGCACCAAGCCCGGCACCGGCACCACCCTCGCGGTGATCGCCGAGGGCGACCTGACCCAGACGGTCAAGGACCTGCGCACCTTCGAGAAGAAGCGCAAGCTGCCCCAGGTGCCCGTCCAGCTCGTCTACACGGGCATCAAGAGCACCGACGCCTCCGGCGCCGACGAGTGGGACCTCGACACCCAGACCTCCACCGGCATCGCTTCCGCGGCCAAGAAGCTCTACATCTACGTGGCCACCTCGCTCAGCGACGCCGATCTCGCGCGCTCGGTCAACACCTTCGCGGCCCAGAACGTCGCCCGGTCCGGCTCGGCCTCGCTCGGCGAGTGCGACGTGCTGCCCTACGCCGACGGCTCGATGCTCGTCGACGACGTGGCGCTGGCCGAGGCGGCCGTCCAGGGACAGACGTTCTTCGCCTCCAGCGGTGACACCGGCAGCTCCTGCGCCGTCGCACCCACCAACGGCGTGCCGGGTGCGGGCCTGCCCGACACCGAGTACCCCGCCTCCTCGCCGTACGCCGTGGGCGTGGGCGGTACGACGCTCGCCGCCACTGATGCGGACGCCTACCAGGCCGAGATCACCTGGAACGCCGGCGGCGGCGGCATCAGCCCGGTCGAGAACGGCGGCTACTGGCAGAACAACGTGGTGCCGAGCTCGGCCGGCGCCCTGCGCGGGGTGCCGGACGTGGCCTTCGACGCCGACCCGAACACCGGCGCCCTGATCACCGTCGACGGCGCGGACGAGCAGATCGGCGGCACCAGCCTGGCCTCCCCGCTGGCCCTCGGCCTGTGGACGCGGCTGCAGGCGACCCACGGCAACGCCCTCGGGTTCGCCCCGCCGAAGCTGTACTCGATCTACAGCAAGGCGCAGACCGCCGCTCCCCTGCCCCCGACGACCGTCCCGGCCTCGTTCCACGACGTGGTCCTGGGCAGCAACGGCGCCTACCCCGCCACCCCCGGCTACGACTACACCACCGGGCTCGGCAGCTGGGACGTCGCGAAGCTGTCGGCGGCGATCAAGTAGCGCAGTTTCACTGGTTGGCCGGTGAAACCGCGGAAAGCGCGCGTTACTTCGCGCAGCACGCGCAGGAACGGTCACACAGTCAGCACGACCAGGCAGGGCGCCGAGGCTCCGTGGGTAGCCTCGGCGTCATGCCCGTCGTGAAGATCAACGCCATCGCCGTGCCGCCGCAGGCCACGGAGGAGCTCGAGAAGCGCTTCGCCAACCGTGCGCACAGCACCGACGGAGTCCCCGGCTTCCTCGGCTTCCAGCTGCTCCGCCCGGTCAAGGGCGAGGACCGCTACTTCGTGGTCACCCAGTGGGAGGACGACGCCGCCTTCGAGGCCTGGCGCGACAACGGCGCCGCAGCCGCCCATGCCGGTGAGCGCTCCAACCCCGTCGCCACCGGCGCCGACCTCCTCGAGTTCGAGGTCGTCCTCGACAGCCGCGCCGGCGGCTGAGCAGCAATCCCCCGCTCGACACCCTGAGGCGAGCCAGAACCCCCCGCTCGACACCGTGAGGCGAGCCAGAATCCCCCGCTCACCGGTTTCTAGGGGAGGACGATCGCACCCAGGGTGGGGTCGGGGTTCATCGCGATCTCCCAGCGGAAGCCGTCGGGGTCGGCGAAGTAGCCGGTGTAGCCGCCCCAGGAGCGACGCTGCGGGGCGCTGACCTCGGTGCCGAGCGAGCGGGCCAGGCCCACGATCTCGTCCACCTCGTCCTCGGTCGCCACGTTGTGCGCGAGCGTGATCGGGGCGACGCCGTCGCCGCGGTTGATCGGCCCGACCTCCGCCTCGAACTCCTGCGCCGACCACAGCGAGAGCAGGAGCCGGTCGCCGGCGCGGATCATCAGCACCTCGCCGGGGACGTGCACCTCGGGCTCCCAGCCGAGGCCGTCGACGTAGAACCGGTAGCTCTGCGCGACGTCGGCAACGGCCAGGGTGACGAAGCTGATCCGTTGGTCCATGGGACCAGCCAACCAAAGCTCGCTGCGTACGTCAGCCGCAGACGGCTCCGTGCGCCGCGGACTGCACGACCTTGGCGTACTTGCCGAGGACACCGCGGGTGTACTTCGGCTCGTTGGGCACCCAGCCGTCCTTGCGGTCGGCCAGCTCGGTCTCGTCGATGGCGACGTCGAGGGTGCGGCCGGCGACGTCGAGGGTGATCTGGTCACCGTCGCGCACGAACGCGATCGGTCCCCCGTCGACCGCCTCCGGCGCGATGTGACCCACGCAGAGGCCCGTCGTACCTCCCGAGAAACGGCCGTCGGTGATCAGCAGGACGTCCTTGCCCAGGCCGGCACCCTTGATCGCGCCGGTGATCGCCAGCATCTCGCGCATCCCCGGCCCGCCCTTGGGCCCCTCGTAGCGGATCACCACGACGTCGCCCGCCTTCACCTGCTGCGCCTCGAGCGCGTCCATCGCGGCGCGCTCGCCGTCGAAGACGCGCGCGGTGCCGGTGAAGGTCGAGTCGTCGAACCCGGCCGACTTCACCACGGCACCCTCGGGGGCGAGTGAGCCCTTGAGGATCGTCAGCCCGCCGGTCTGGTGGATCGGCCGGTCGAGCGGGCGGATCACCTCTCCGTCGATGCCCGCTGGCGCGAGCGCCTCGAGGTTCTCCGCCATCGTGCGACCGGTGACGGTGAGGCAGTCACCGTGCATCAGCCCGGCGTCGAGCAGCGCCTTCATCACCACGGGGATGCCGCCGATCTTGTCGACGTCGTTCATCACGAAGCGGCCGAACGGCTTGAGGTCGCCGAGGTGCGGCACCCTGTCGCCGACGCGGTTGAAGTCGTCGATGGTCAGGTCGACCTCGGCCTCGCGGGCGATCGCCAGCAGGTGCAGCACGGCGTTCGTGGAACCGCCGAGCGCCATCACCACGGCGATGGCGTTCTCGAAGGCCTCCTTGGTCAGGATCTGCCGGGCGGTGATGCCCTGGCGCAGCATCTCCACCACAGCCTCGCCGGAGCGGTGGGCGAACCCGTCGCGACGGCGGTCGACGGCAGGCGGCGCGGCCGACCCGGGGAGCGACATGCCCAGCGCCTCGGCGACGGCGGCCATCGTGTTCGCGGTGTACATGCCGCCGCAGGCACCCTCGCCGGGACAGATCGCGCGCTCGACGCGGTCGACCTCCTCGCGGGTGATCTTGCCGGCGAGGCAGGCGCCGACCGCCTCGAAGGCGTCGATGATCGTGACGTCCTGGCCGTCGATCTGGCCGGGCATGATCGACCCGGCGTAGAGGAACACCGAGGCGAGGTCGAGCCTGGCCGCGGCCATCAGCATGCCGGGCAGCGACTTGTCGCAGCCGGCGAGCGTGACCGAACCGTCGAAGCGCTCGGCCATCATCACCGTCTCCACGGAGTCGGCGATCACCTCGCGGCTCACCAGCGAGAAGTGCATCCCCTCGTGGCCCATCGAGATGCCGTCGGAGACCGAGATGGTGCCGAACTCGAGCGGGTAGCCACCCGCCGCGTGCACGCCGTTCTTCACCGCCTGCGCCAGTCGCTGCAACGACAGGTTGCACGGGGTGATCTCGTTCCAGCTGGACGCGACACCGATCTGCGGCTTCACCCAGTCGTCGTCACCCATGCCTACCGCGCGCAACATTCCGCGGGACGCGGTCTTCTCCAGGCCGTCGGTGACGTCGCGCGATCGGGGCTTGATGTCGGGCGTCTCGGGGGTGCTGCTCATGACCGTCAGCGTAGTCGGGCCCGACGTAGCCACCAGTGCCCCTGCCGATCGGGTGACCGGAGGTTTCCTGCTCGACCGGTCGGGGTAGGTGATGTGACTGGAGTCACATCCGCCCACCCCCTGGAGGCAGACGACATGGCGCTCGATCCACAGGCACCCACCGAGTCGACGATGGTCGAGGGGACGCCCGAGCAGAAGCGGATGGTCCGCAAGGCCGCCCTGGCCAGCACCGTCGGCACGACGATCGAGTGGTACGACTTCTTCCTCTACAACACCGCGGCCGCGCTCATCTTTCCGGCCACGTTCTTCCCGGCGTCCTCGACCTACGCCGGCCAGCTGGAGTCCTTCGCGACCTACGCCGTGGGCTTCGCCGCGCGTCCGGTCGGCGCGTTCATCTTCGGCCACTGGGGTGACCGCATCGGTCGCAAAGCCACGTTGATCGTCACGCTGCTGATGATGGGGCTGGCCACCACGCTGGTCGGCGTCCTGCCGGGGGCCGACGCGATCGGCAAGGCGGCCCCGCTGCTGCTCGTGCTGCTGCGCCTGATCCAGGGCATCGCCGTCGGCGGGGAGTGGAGCGGCTCGGTGCTGCTCTCGATGGAGTGGGGCGACCAGAAGCGTCGAGGCTTCTGGGCGAGCATGCCGCAGCTCGGGGTCGCCTTCGGCCTGATCCTCGGCACCGGGTTCCTCTACCTGGTCAGCGCCGTGCTCACCGACCAGCAGTTCACCTCGTGGGGCTGGCGGATCCCGTTCCTCTTCAGCATCGTGCTCGTCGCCATCGGCCTCTGGATCCGGCTGCAGATCCTGGAGACGCCGATGTTCGCCAAGCGGCTCAAGGAGAAGAACATCGCCAAGCTGCCGTCCCTGGAGGTGCTGCGCTTCCACTGGAAGCCGATCCTGCTCAGCGCGCTCGCACGGATGTCGGAGCAGGCACCGTTCTACGTGATCACGGCGTTCACGCTGACCTACCTGACCGAGACCGAGGGCTACTCCAAGACCTTCGCCCTGTCGGCCATCCTCTCGGCGGCCGCGGTCGAGCTCGTCGCCGTGCCGTTCTTCGGACATCTCTCCGACACGGTCGGGCGCAAGAAGGTCTACCTGACAGGTTCTGCGCTCACCGGCATCTACGGGTTCGTGCTCTTCGCTGCCCTCGGCAGCGGCGTGGCGATCTTCGCGTTCGTCGGCATGCTGGTCGCGCTGATCCCGCATGCGATGCAGTACGGCCCGCAGGCCTCGCTGATCGCCGAGGCATTCCCCACCTCGTTGCGGTACGCCGGCGCCGGGCTGGGCTACCAGCTGGCCTCGGTCGTGGCAGGTGGACCCGCCCCGCTCGTCGCGACGTACCTGCTCAAGAACACGGGGTCGGTCTACTCGATCGCCTGGGCGGTCCTCGGCTGCTCGGTGATCACGATCATCGCGGTCGTGCTGATGGCCGACCACAGCCGCTCCGACATCAACGACGACGCGACGTACGGCAGACGGGAGACCAAGGTCGACGCTGCGGTCTGAGGGACCCGACTCGGGGGGTGGCCCCTCAGACCACGGCGGCGCGGACGACGAGCACGTCGGGGAGGTTCGCCACGACCTGGGACCAGGTCTCCGGTGTCGCTGCTTCCCCACACCGCACCGTTGCGGGCGCCGAAGTACAGGCCGGGCGAGACATGGTCGTCGACGCACATGGCGTCGCGCATGACGGCCACGAAGAAGGCATCGGGGAGCCCGTCGCCGAGCTCCTCCCAGGTGTCGCCGCGTCGCGCGAGCGCCAGACGCGCGCCTTGGCCTCCGGCGGGTACGGCGCTCACCGCCGTTGATGGGGAAGACGAAGACCGTGTCCGGCTCGTGCGGGTGGACCACGATCGGGAAGCCGAAGTCGGCAGGAAGCCCGTCCGCGATCGAGGTCCAGGAGCCGCCCTCGTCGTCGAACCGGTCGACCCCGCCGTGGTCCTGCAGGACATCCGCTCCGGCGGGAGGGGCGCGGGCGACCTTGTGGACGCACTGGCCGAACTCCGGGTACTGCTGGCCCTCGGGCAGGAAGCCGGCGCGGATCCCGACGTTGCGCGGCGACCAGG
>CAWCDX010000019.1:0-79181 GCA_963794435.1 uncultured Actinomycetota bacterium | reverse complement strand
CCAGAGGTCTCGGCGCACTTCCGGCGGGTGGACATCCGACGTCGGCTCGGCGACGAGGAGCTGCTGGCCTCGCGGTTGGTCGCGCGCTCCGACGTGCGCCAGGAGACCTACGGCGCCCCGGGCGCCGAGGACCCGGAGCAGGTGGTGCTGCGCCAGCAGCGGTGGATGCGCCGGGCCCGGCAGGCGGACTCGGTCGAGGCGGCGCTGGTCGGCGCCTGCGACGGAGACCTGACTGTGGCGCAGATCCTGGACGCCCTGGCGCAGCTCCTCGACGCGGATCCGGTCGACCTCCGCGACAGCTATCTCCCCGTCGTCCGGGACCTTCTCGCCGAGGGATTCCTGCAGGCCGGATCGGGGACACCGTCACCGAGCGGTTGACCTGACGCGCTACCTTGACCACGCTCACGGGTCCGACGCCCGGTTCCGCCGAGCGCTGACGTACCGCAGAGGATGAGAAAAGACGTAGTGGCACACAAACTGGTGATCGTCGAGTCGCCGGCCAAGGCCCGCACCATCGAGGGCTACCTCGGCCGCGGCTACGTCGTGGAGTCCTCGATCGGTCACATCCGTGACCTCCCGCAGAGCGCCGCCGACATCCCGGCGCGCCTGAAGGGCGAGTCGTGGGCCCGCCTGGGCGTCGACGTCGACAACAACTTCGAGCCGGTCTACGTGGTGGCCCGCGACAAGAAGTCGCACATGACCAAGCTCAAGGGCCTGCTGAAGGATGCCGACGAGCTCTACCTCGCCACCGACGAGGACCGCGAGGGCGAGGCCATCGCCTGGCACCTGCTCGACGAGCTGAAGCCCAAGGTGCCGGTGCACCGGATGGTCTTCCACGAGATCACCCCGCAGGCGATCAACGCCGCCGTGGCGAACCCGCGCGAGATCGACATGGACCTCGTCGAGGCCCAGGAGGCGCGGCGCATCCTGGACCGCCTCTACGGCTACGAGGTCAGCCCGGTGCTGTGGCGCAAGGTCATGTCCGGCCTGTCCGCCGGCCGCGTGCAGTCGGTGGCCACGCGACTCGTCGTCGACCGCGAGCGGGAGCGGATGCGCTTCCGGGTCGCGTCGTACTGGGACCTCGAGGCCACCTTCGACGCCGGCGAGAAGCACGACCAGCGGATGTTCCCCGCCAAGCTGCACTCGATCGACGACACCCGGGTGGCCCGAGGAAGCGACTTCGGCCCGGACGGCGAGCTGACCCAGAAGTCCGGTGGCAGGGGCGTCGTCCACCTCAACAAGACCCGGGCCGAGGCGCTCGCCGACGCCCTGCACGACACCGACTTCGCCGTGCGGTCGGTCGAGTCGCGGCCCTACACCCGTCGGCCCTACGCGCCGTTCCGGACCACGACGCTGCAGCAGGAGGCCAGCCGCAAGCTCGGCTTCAGCGCGTCCTCGACGATGTCGGTGGCGCAGCGGTTGTACGAGAACGGCTACATCACCTACATGCGCACCGACTCCACCACGCTGTCGGAGACCGCTATCACCGCGGCGCGGAACCAGGCGCGCGACCTCTACGGCGCGGAGTACATCCCCGACGCCCCGCGCACCTACACCTCGAAGGTGAAGAACGCGCAGGAGGCGCACGAGGCGATCCGGCCCGCGGGCGACTCCTTCCGCACGCCGGCCCAGACGGGTCTGACCGGTGACCAGTTCCGCCTCTACGAGCTGATCTGGATGCGCACGATCGCCTCGCAGATGAAGGACGCCGTCGGCCAGTCGGTGACGATCCGGCTCGGTGGCGCCGCCAGCACGGGCGAGGACGTCGTGTTCTCCGCCAGCGGCCGGGTGATCACCTTCCACGGCTTCCTCAAGGCCTACGTCGAGGGCAGCGACGACGCCGAGGCCGCCGCCGACGACCAAGAGACCCGACTGCCGAACCTGGCCGAGGGCGACGCGGTCAGCGCCGCGGCGATCCGGGCCGAAGGCCACCAGACCAAGCCACCGGCCCGCTATACCGAGGCCACCTTGATCAAGGAGCTCGAGGAGCGCGAGATCGGTCGCCCCTCGACGTACGCCTCGATCATCGGGACGATCCTCAACCGCGGCTACGTCTACAAGAAGGGCACCGCGCTGGTCCCCGCGTGGCTGGCGTTCTCGGTGATCCGGCTGCTCGAGGAGCACTTCGCGC
Organism: uncultured Actinomycetota bacterium; assembly: GCA_963794435.1. Taxonomy (GTDB): domain Bacteria; phylum Actinomycetota; class Actinomycetes; order Propionibacteriales; family Nocardioidaceae; genus Marmoricola. The sequence goes on along the minus strand of CAWCDX010000019.1, from coordinate 77,050 downwards.
GGCTGGTGTCCTACGAGTTCACCGCCGGCATGGAGGACGTGCTCGACGAGATTGCCGGCGGCCGCAAGGACCGCAACACCGAGCTGGCGGAGTTCTACTTCGGCAGCGGGGAGATCGAGGGCCTGCACAAGCTGGTCAACGAGCTCGGCGACATCGACGCCAAGGAGCTGGCGACCTTCCCGGTCGGCGGCCCCGACAGCGGGATCCAGCTGCGGGTCGGTCGCTACGGGCCCTACCTCGAAGGCCCCGGCGACGACGGGACCGCGCTCGCCAAGCGCGCCAACGTGCCCGACGACCTGCCGCCGGACGAGCTGACCGTGGCCAAGGCCGAGGAGCTGCTGGCCAACCCCGCGGGCGAGGAGATCCGGCTGGGCAGCCACCCCGAGACCGGGCTGGAGGTGGTCGCGAAGAACGGCCGCTACGGCCCCTACGTGACCGAGCTGCTGCCGGAGGATGCGCCGAAGAAGGCAAAGCCCCGCACCGGCTCGCTGTTCAAGGACATGTCGCTGGAGACGATCGACCTCGGCCAGGCGGTCAAGCTGCTCTCGCTGCCGCGGGTGGTCGGGGTCGACGCGAGCGGCGAGGAGATCACCGCCCAGAACGGTCGCTACGGGCCGTACCTGAAGAAGGGCACCGACTCGCGCTCCCTGGAGACCGAGCAGCAGCTCTTCGACATCACCCTCGACCAGGCGCTCGCGATCTACGCCCAGCCCAAGCAGCGCGGCCGTGGTGCCGCCACGGCGCCGTTGAAGGAGCTCGGCAACGACCCCGTGTCCGGCGCTCCGGTCGTGGTCAAGGCCGGCCGCTTCGGCGAGTACGTCACCGACGGGGAGTACAACGCGACCCTGCGCAAGGACGACTCCGTCGAGGCGATCACCCTCGAGCGCGCCGCCGAGCTGCTCGCCGAGCGCAGGGCCAAGGGCCCTGCGAAGAAGTCGGCCAAGAAGGGCGCGAAGAAGTCGGCCAAGAAGTCGGCGAAGAAGACCACCAAGAAGGCCGCGAAGAAGTCCTGAGCGTTCGGCCTCGGAACTGCATGTAACGCGGCGTTATTGCGGCTGCACACGCGCCCTGACAGGTGTACGGCGTGACCAACAGCGCGTGACATGGCCGCACGTCGGTCGACACGCTCGGAGCCCGGTCGGTGACGGCGGCTACTCTCGGCCGCGTGAGCGCGCACTCCGGGACCTACACGGCAACCGGGCTCTTCGTCTGCTTCGAGGGGGGTGAGGGGGCCGGCAAGTCCACGCAGGCGCGGATCCTGCGCCAGCGGCTCGAGGACGAGGGCCACATGGTCGTGCTGACCCGCGAGCCCGGTGACACCCCGGTGGGCGCGGAGGTACGACGCATCGTGCTCGACCCGGCCACCGGTGAGCTCTCCCACCGCACCGAGGCCCTGCTCTACGCCGCCGACAAGGCCGAGCACGTCCACGCGGTCGTGCTGCCGGCCCTCGAGCGGGGCGAGATCGTGATCACCGATCGCTACGTCGACTCCACGCTCGCCTACCAGGGGGCCGGGCGCGACCTGCCCACCGACGAGCTCGAGCAGGTCGCGCGTTGGGCCACCGGCGACCTGCGCCCCCACCTGACGGTGCTGCTCGACCTCGAGCCCGCCGACGGCCTGACCCGCTTCGAGGAGCGAGACCGGATCGAGGGCGAGTCGATCGAGTTCCATCGGCGCGTGCGCGCGGAGTTCCTCCGGCTGGCCGGGAGCGACCCCGACCACTACCTGGTGCTCGATGCCCGCGACCCGGTGGACGAGGTCGCCGACGTCGTCCACACCCACGTGACGAAGCTGATCGCCACGGGTGGGCCCCGATGACCGCCCTTCGAGACGGGCGCGGGGCGCCCCCCTCAGGAACCGTGTGGGACGGCCTGGTCGGCCAGCGCATCGTGATCGACCGCCTGCAGCGCGCGGTGGCCGGCGAGTCGGTCGGCGAGATGACCCACGCGTGGCTGTTCACCGGGCCGCCGGGATCGGGCAGGTCCAACACCGCCATCGCGTTCGCGGCCGCCCTGCAGTGCGAGCGCGGTGGCTGCGGCAGCTGCCACTCCTGCCACGAGGTGGCCGTCGGCTCCCATCCCGACGTCCGCGTCACCCGCACCGAGAAGCTCTCGATCGGTGTCGAGGAGGTGCGCGAGCTGGTGCGGTCCTCCGCGCTGGCCCCCGTCGGCCGCCGGTGGCAGGTGATGGTGGTCGAGGACGCCGACCGGCTCACCGACCAGGCCGCCAACGCGCTTCTGAAGGCGATCGAGGAGCCCACCGAGCGCACCGTCTGGCTGCTGTGCGCGCCGACCGTCGAGGACGTCCTGCCCACGATCCGGTCGCGGACCCGCCTGGTCGTGCTGGCCACCCCCTCGACCGAGGAGGTGACCGACTTCCTGGTGCGCACCGACGGGCTCCCGGTCGAGACCGCGTCGTACGCCGCCCGGGCCAGCCAGGGGCACATCGGCCGCGCCCGCGCGCTCGCCCGCGACGAGGACACCCGCCGCCGTCGGCACGAGGTGGTCGCGATCCCCGCCCGGCTGCGGTCGCTCGGCGCCTGCCTCTCCGCCGCCGCCGACCTCCACGACCTCGCGAAGGAGGAGGCCGACGCCCTCACCACCGCCCACGACCAGCGTGAGAAGGGCGACCTGGACAGTGCCTACGGAGTGGTGGAGCGCGGGCGCCGCCCCCGCGAGTACGCCCCGGCACTGCGCGACCTGGAGAAGTCGCAGAAGACCCGGGCCAAGCGCCGCCACCTCGACGTGGTCGACCGAGGGTTGATGGACCTCGTCTCGGTCTACCGCGACGTGCTGACCCTGCAGCTCGGCGCCGGCACCGAGCTGGTCAACGAGGAGCTGCGCGGCGACGTGGTGGCCCTCGCCAACGCCTCCAGCCCCGAGCACAGCCTGCGCTGCATCGAGGCGGTCTTCGAGGCGCGCGAGCAGATGCTGGAGTTCAACGTGGCCCCACTGCTCGCCCTGGAGTCACTGATGGTGGCCCTGCTCGTGCCCGAGCACGCGCCGTCGGGCTGACCGCACCCCACCCCCCTACGCTTGCGGCATGTCGCAGGCCTCCCCCCCGCCGCCCGAGCCGACCGGGCCGCCACGGCGATCGCGGAGCACCGTGGCGATCGTGGTCTCGGTGGTGCTGGCGATGATCGTGGTGCTGGCCGGCATCGGGCTGGTGGGCTGGGCGACGTACAAGTTCGTGCGCGAGAACCGCACGAACAGCCCGGGGAACGCCGAGCCCGCGAGTCCACCTCCACCCAGCGACACCGCTCCGGCACCGACGTACGCGAGCACCCTGGCGCGGTTCTACCGCCAGAAGCTCCAGTGGCACCACTGCTCGAGCAACCAGTGCACCAAGCTCACGGTGCCCCTGGACTACGCGCATCCCGGAGGGCGAACCATCCAGCTCGCCGTGCTGCGGGCGCCGGCCGGGCAGCGGTCGCACCGGATCGGCCAGCTCGTCGTCAACCCCGGGGGTCCGGGCGGGTCCGCGGTCGACTACGCGGCCAGTGGCTCCCTCCAATTCGGTCCGACGTTGACGCGCTACTTCGACATCGTGGGCATGGATCCGCGCGGTGTCGGCAGGAGCGATCCGGTCACGTGCGCGGACACGGCCGGCCTCGACGCCTATGTCTCCGCGGACTCGGGACCGGACAACCCCCGCGAGGTCGCGACGTACGACCGCGTGACGCGCACCCTGGGCCAGGGCTGTGCACGTCGTAGCGGAGCGCTGGTCCGCCATGTCTCGACCGTCGAGGTGGCCAAGGACATGGACATCCTCCGGGCGGCGCTGGGGGAGCGGCGGCTGGACTTCCTCGGGGCTTCGTACGGCACCTTCCTGGGTGCCACCTATGCGCAGCTCTTCCCGACCCACGTCCGCCGGATGGTCCTGGACGGCGCGGTCGACCCGAAGCTGTCGACGACGCAGATCGCCCTCGGGCAAGCCCGCGGGTTCGAGACGGCGTTGCGTGCCTACGTGCAGGACTGCGTCTCTCACGGTGGCTGTCCACTGGGGGGCAGCCTCGAGGAGGGCCTGTCCCGGATCCGGCAGCTGCTCGCCCAGATCGAGGCCACGCCGCTCGACACCGGCACCGACCGTCCGTTGACCATCGGGCTGGCCAGCTACGGCGTCCTCCAGCCGCTGTACAACCAGCAGCTCTGGCCCGTGCTCAGCAACGCCTTCGCCGAGGCGATCAACCACGGCGACGGGAGGCTGCTGCTGGCCCTGGCCGACGAGTACAACGAGCGTGGGTCGAACGGCTACACCAACAACATCGTCAGCGCCTCGATCGCGGTCAACTGCCTCGATCGCGACGACTACGTAGCGAGCAGCCAGGTCCCCGCGCTGATACCGCGCTTCGAGAAGGCCTCGCCCACGTTCGCCCGACTCTTCGCGTACGGCGTCGCGACCTGCGCGGACTGGCCGATCCAGACCCACCAGCAACCCGCCGTGCTCCACGCCCGTGGTGCGCCGCCGATCGTCGTGATCGGTACGACGCGCGACCCGGCCACGCCGTACCCCTGGGCGAAGGGCCTGGCCCGCGAGCTGGTCTCCGGACGCCTGATCACCCGCGACGGCGACGGCCACACGGGCTTCCGCATGGGCAACAGGTGCGTGGACGACGCCGTGGAGAACTACTTCCTGACCGGTCGCCCACCGCGCAACGGCTTGTCCTGCTGAGAGGCTCATCCCATGGGCGCCCTTGCAGCTGTCGACCGCACCCAGCGCCGCCATCGGGTGCTGGGGGTGCCGCTGGGCGTGCTCTACAAGTACTTCGACGACCAGGGCAACTACCTCTCCGCGGCGATCACCTACTACGCCTTCGTCGCGATCTTCCCGCTCCTGCTCCTGGCCACCTCGATCCTCGGCTTCGTGCTGCAGGGGAACGACGAGCTGCACGCCTGGGCGAACTCCACCCTGAGCAACTTCCCGATCGTGGGGGACCAGCTCGGCACCCCGCAGGGGCTGCAGGGCTCCGGGGCCGCGGTGGTCTTCGGTGGGCTCGTCGCGCTCTACGGCGCCATGGGGCTCGGGCAGGCCATCCAGAACGCGATGCACGTCGTGTGGTCGGTGCCCCGGAACAGCCGACCGAACCCGATCATGCTGCGCGTCAAGAGCCTGCTCATCCTGAGCTCGGCCGGGCTCGCCGTGGTCACGATCACGACCCTGTCGTTCATCGTTCGGGAGACCGAGGCGTTCGGGCACGACGTCGGGACGACGATGAGCTGGGTGATCACCATCGTCCAGGCCGCCCTGATCGCCCTCGTGCTCATCTTCCTGCTGCGTCTCGCGGCCGCCGACCGGCTCTCGTGGAAGCGCGCGGCGCCGGGCGGGATCTTCATCGCGACGCTCTGGCAGGTGCTCCAGGCACTGTCGGCGTCGTACATCGCGCGCGTGGCCAGCTCGGCCTCGTCGATGAGCAAGACCTTCGGCCTCGTCCTCGGCATCATCGGCATCACCTTCATCGCGGCCAACATCGGTGTCCTGGGCATGGAGATCAACGTGGTGCTCGCCCGCCGGCTCTGGCCCCGTGCGTTGCTCACCCCGTTCACCGACTCCGTGGAGCTCACGAACGCGGACCGCAAGGCCTACACGGGCTACGCCCGGGCGCAGCGGCACAAGGGCTTCCAGGCGGTGACGGTGAGCTTCGACGAGTCGTCCTCCGCCGACGAGACCGGCCCGAGGGGTGACACCGAGGCGGAGCCGGAGCAGCAGCCACGATGACCCGCGGGCCCTCGCTCGCCTGATTGGGGGAGCACCGGAGGCCGCCCCTATACTCGTCCGGCGTGCCCGGCTGACAGGTCGGGCACCGTGCCGCCTTAGCTCAGTCGGTAGAGCGTCTCACTCGTAATGAGAAGGTCGTCGGTTCGATTCCGACAGGCGGCTCCACGGAGCTCTCGGCCCGCCACGATCTGCGATGGTGTCCGCCATGCAGGTCGGGATGACGATGCCGGTGATGGAGCCCGACCTCGACGCCGACGTGCTGGAGCAGTGGGCGCGGGGGATCGAGGAAGGCCCGTTCTCGTCGCTCTGCTTCGGGGAGCGGATCGCCTTCGACAACCCCGAGACGCTGACCCTCCTCGGCGCGGTGGCGGCCTGGACGTCGAGGGTGCGGCTGGTGACCACCGTCGTGGTGCCGCAGCTCCACGACCCGGTGATGCTGGCCAAGGCGCTGGCCACCGCCGACGTGATCAGCGGCGGCCGGCTCACGGTCGGTGTCGGGGTCGGTGGTCGCGAGGAGGACTACCGCGCGGTCGGGTCCGACCCCACCACGCAGACGATCGCGGGGATGGCCGCACGGGTCGCCGTGATGCGCGAGGTGTGGGCCGGGACGTACGAGAGCGGGTCGGTGCAGCCCGTGGGACCGCCACCCGTGCAGTCCCAGGGCCCCGAGGTGCTCGTCGGCACCATGGGTCGCCGCACGATCCAGCACGCGGCGGCCTGGGCGGACGGTCTCGCCGGGGTGACCCTCGACCTCGACACGGTCGCGGTCTCCGACCTGTTCGAGCTCGCTCGCACCTCCTGGGCCGCCGCCGGGCGCGGGGCACCGTGGCTGACCACGTCGTTCTGGTTCGCACTGGGCGAGCGCGGACCGGCGCGCGAGCAGGTGCACCGCCACCTGCGCCACTACATGAACTGGCTGCCCCCCGACCTGGTGGACGCCCTCGCCCCCACCACCGGCTTCGCCGGCCCCGGCGAGGAGCTGGTCGAGGTCCTGCACGGCTTCGCCGCGATCGGTGCCAATGAGGTGCACCTGATTCCCACCTCGGCCGATCCCGACCAGCTGGCCATGGCAGCCGAGGTCGTGGAGCGGTTCTCGCGGTCTGTCCGTGAAAACTAGAACCTGTTACATTTCCGGGCATGATTCTGGACCGGTTCAGGGTGGACGGGAAGGTCGCGGTCGTCACCGGCGCGGGGCGTGGCATCGGGGCGGCGACGGCCGTGGCGCTGGCCGAGGCGGGGGCCGACGTGCTGCTCTCGGCCCGCACCGAGGACCAGCTGGTGAAGGTGGCTGAGCAGGTCGAGGCGACCGGCCGACGAGCGCACGTCGTGCCCGCGAACCTGATGAAGCTGGACTCCGTCGCGGCGCTGGCCGACGCGGCGTACGACGTGCTGGGCCGGTTGGACATCGTCGTGAACAACGTCGGCGGCACCATCCCCAACGCCCTGCTGGACACCGACCCGGAGTACCTGGAGGAGGCCTTCCACTTCAACGTCTCCACCGCCCACGCGCTCACCCGGGCCGCGGTGCCGCACATGCTGAAGAACGACGGCGGCTCGATCGTGAACATCTCCAGCGTGGTCGGTCGCGTGGCCGGCCGCGGCTACCTGGCCTACGGGACGGCCAAGGCGGCGCTGGCCCACTACACGCGGCTGGCCGCACAGGACCTGGCCCCCTCGATCAGGGTGAACGCGATCGCCGTCGGCAGCGTGCTCACCAGCGCCCTGGACTACGTCGTCAGCGACGAGTCGATGATGACGCAGATGACCAGCAAGACGCCGCTCGCGCGGATCGGTGAGGCCGAGGACATCGCGGCCGCGGCTCTCTACCTCTCCAGTCGTGCCGGCGGCTTCGTCACGGGCAAGGTGATCGAGGTCGACGGCGGGCTGCAGCAACCCAACCTGGATCTCGGGCTACCGGACCTGGAGGCACAGGGATGAGTGACACCAAGCGCGTCGTGGCCTGGTCGACGGGGACGGTCGGACGGCACGCCATCGCCGGGATCGACGCTCGTCCCGACCTCGAGCTGGTCGGCGTCTGGGTCTCCAGCGACGCGAAGGCCGGCCAGGATGCCGGTCGCCTCGCCGGGCTCGACCGCGACCTCGGCGTGATCGCGACCAACGACAAGGAGGAGCTCTTCGCCCTCGAGCCCGACTGCATCGTGCACACGGCGATGGTCGACGACCGGATCTTCGAGGCGATGGACGACCTCACCGAGATGGTCGAGCGCGGCATCAACGTGGTCTCCAGCGGGCCGGTGCTCCTCTGCTACCCGCAGGGCCTGGGCCTCGACGAGCTCGTGGCGAAGATCGACGACGCCGGGGAGAAGACCGGCGCGAGCCTGCACGTCAACGGCATCGACCCGGGCTGGGCCAACGACGTGCTGCCGCTCGCGCTCTCCTCCCTCTCCCAGCGCATCGACCTGGTGCGGGTCAGCGAGATCGCGGACTACTCGACGTACTACCAGCCCGTGGTGATGCGTGACATCTACGGCTTCGGCAACCCCATGGACGACGTGGCGATGCTGTGGCAGCCCGGGATCCTCACCACCGCATGGGGCCCCGTCGTGCGCCAGATCGCGGCGGGCCTCGAGCTCGAGCTCGACCCCGAGCTCGAGGAGATCGTCGAGCGGGTGCCGGCCGACGACGACCTCGAGACCGTCAGCGTCGACATCGCGAAGGGCACGATGGGCGCGGTCCGCTTCCAGGTGGTCGGGAAGGTGCACGGCGAGCCGCGGGTCGTCCTCGACCACGTCACCCGCACGCACGTCGACCAGCAGCCGCAGTGGCCGCAGCCGCCCGAGGGCGGTGGTTGCTACCGCGTGGAGATCGAGGGCGAGCCGGTGATGCGGATCGACTTCACCCACCACGGCGCCGACGGCGACCACAACGTCTCGGGGATGATCGTCACCGCGATGCGACTGGTGAACGCCGTGCACGCGGTGTGCGACGCCCCGGGCGGGCTGGTCTTCGCCAAGGACCTGCCGCCGGTCACCGGTCGAGGGCTGGTGCCGACGGTCCGATAGCGTCCGGGGGTGAGCACCGGTCGGGGGGAGTGGACCGAGCCGGGTGCGTATCCCGTGGCCCCCGGTGTCCACCGACTGCCACTGCCGCTGCCGATGGACGGCCTGCGCGCGGTCAACGTCTACGTGATCGAGACCGGCGCCGGGCTCGTGCTGGTCGACGGCGGCTGGGCCGTGCCCGAGTCGCGTGCGGTCTTCGAGTCCTCGCTCAAGGAGCTCGGGTACGGCGTCCGCGACATCCGCCGTTTCCTGGTCACCCACATGCACCGCGACCACTACACGCAGGCCTCCGTCGTCGGGCGGGAGGTCGGCGCGCACGTCTCGCCTCGGCCTGGGCGACAAGGCCACGATGGACCTGATGCACAGCGAGGCCCTGAACGAGGACCCCAACCGGGCACGCCTCGCCCTCGCCGGGGCGGAGCACCTCGCGGATGACTGGCGCGAGATGTTGCCGGCCGAGCGGCCACCGATGGACGACTACGGGATGCCGGACGAGTGGCTCGACCGCGACCTGGTCATCGACCTCGGCGAGCGCCGGCTCGATGCCGTCGCCACCCCCGGGCACACCCAGGGCCACTACGTCTTCGCCGACAGCGAGGCATCCCTGCTGTTCGCCGGCGACCACGTGCTGTCGACGATCACGCCCTCGATCGGCTTCGAGCCGGCGTACGTCCAGCAGCCGCTGCGCGACTTCCTGTCCTCGCTGGCCAAGGTCCGGGCCATGCCCGACATGCTCCTGCTGCCGGCGCACGGTCCGACGATGCAGTCCTCGCACCAGCGGGTCGACGAGCTCGTGGCCTTCCACGACGTACGCCTCGGGCAGTCGCTGGCAGCGGTCGAGGGCGGTGCCCGCACGGCGTACGAGGTGGCGCAGGAGCTTCCGTGGACCCGTCGCGAGCGGCGCTTCGACGAGCTGCACGCCTTCGACGCGGTGCTGGCGTGCTTCGAGACGCTGGCGCACCTGGAATTGCTCGCACTCAGGGGTGACGTGCGTCGCGTCGATGGTGACACTGTGGAGTTCGGGCCCCTGCCCACGAGCTGACCCAGGAGGTGGTGTCGTGGCACGCGACGTCCCGCTGCCGGACACCGACGCCGTCCACCTGACCGACGGTGGCCTGGAGACCACGCTCGTCTTCCTCGACGGTCTCGACCTCCCCGACTTCGCGTCCTTCCCGCTGCTCGACGACGAGGAGGCGACGACCTACGTCGACCGGTACTTCCTGCCGTACCTCGACCTGGCCGAGCGGCAGGAAACCGGCTTCGTGCTGGACACCGCCACCTGGCGTGCGAACGCCGACTGGGGGCTGCGGCTGGGGTACGACGCCGGGGAGCTGGCCGACGCCAACCGGCGGGCGGTGGACCACGCCGCCCGGCTCGCGGCGACGCACCCCGCGGTGACCTCGGTGGTCAACGGGGTGGTCGGCCCGCGTGGCGACGGCTACGTCGTGGAAGAGGTGATGTCTGCCGACCAGGCGGCGAGCTACCACACGCTGCAGGCGCTCGCCTTCGCCGCTGCCGGGGCACAGATGATGACCGCGGTCACGATGACCTACGCCGACGAGGCGGTCGGGATCGTCGAGGCCGCGAGGCACGCCGACCTTCCCGTCGTCGTGTCCTTCACCCTCGAGACCGACGGCCGGCTGCCCTCGGGCCAGGAGCTCGGTGACGCCGTGCGTGAGGTGGACGAGCGCACCGAGGCGGCGCCGGCGTACTTCATGGTCAACTGCGCCCATCCCACGCACTTCACCTCGGTGCTCGAGACGGACGAGCCGTGGGTGGGCCGGGTGCAGGGGATCCGCGCCAACTCCTCGACGATGAGCCACGCCGAGCTCGACGCGGCCGAGGAGCTCGACCGCGGTGACGTGGGCGGACTGGCGGGCCACTACGCCGAGCTCCGGCGCACGCTGCCCGGGCTCCGGGTCGTCGGTGGGTGCTGCGGCACCGACATCGAGCACGTCACGGCGATCGCCGAGGAGCTGAACTACCCGGGTGCGGGCTAGTCTGGCGGGGTCCGACAGGGGAGCACCGCACGGGTGCTGAGAGTGCGCACAGCGCAGACCCTTGAACCTGCTCCGGTTAGCACCGGCGAAGGGAGTCGCAAGATGTGGTCTCGACTGTGTTCGGCCGGCGGCGCGCTGCTGCTGCTCTCGGCCCTGCTCGCGGGGTGTGGCGGAGGGTCCGGCAGCGACTCGAAGACGCTGGTGGTCGCCACGCACGACAGCTGGGCGATGTCGAAGCCGGTGATGGCCGAGTTCACCAAGCAGACCGGCATCACCGTCAAGGTGCAGCCGCAGGGCGATGCGGGCGAGCTGACCAACCGCCTCGTGCTGACCAAGGACGAGCCGACGGCCGACGGCTTCTACGGCATCGACAACACCTTCTCCAGCCGGGCGGTGGGCGCCGGCATCGTGGCCAAGGACGCGCTGACACCGATCGACACCAGCGACGTGTGCGTCAACGTCGACGACACCTGGTTCGCCAAGCACGAGCTCGCACCACCGAAGACCTTGGATGACCTGACCAAGCCCGCCTACAAGGGCCTCTTCGTGACCCCCGGCGCCACGACGTCGTCTCCGGGGCTGGCCTTCCTGCTGACCACGATCGCCGCGAAGGGTGCCGCGTGGCAGGGGTACTGGAAGGCGCTGATGGCCAACGACACCTTGATCGACGCCGGCTGGTCGGATGCCTGGGACGTCGACTACACCGCCGGAGGCGGCCACGGCAGGCGACCCCTGGTGCTGTCGTACTCCTCGTCCCCGCCGGACACCGTGCCCAAGGGCGGCACGGCGCCGACGACCAGCGCGCTCCTCGACACCTGCTTCCGCCAGGTGGAGTACGCCGGCGTGCTCACCGGCTCCCAGCACGCCGCGAACATGCGGAAGTTCATCGCGTTCATGCGCGGCAAGGACTTCCAGGCAGCACTGCCGGAGAACATGTACGTCTACCCGATCGACAAGGGTGTGGCGCTGCCGGCCGACTGGAAGCAGTACGCACCGGTCTCGCCGAAGCCCTACGTCGTCGACCCGGCCGTCGTGACCAGGAACCGCAGCACCTGGCTACGCGAGTGGCGCGACCTCACCAGCCGATGAGGGGTCTCGTCCGTTCGACCCGGCACACGCTCGCGATCGCGGCGCTGACCGCGGTCCCGGTCGGCGCGCTGGTGGTCTTCTTCCTCTACCCGGTCGCGGGGATGCTGGCGCGCGGGTTCTGGCCCGAGGGCACCTTCGACCCGCAGGCCGTCCTCGAGGTGCTCGCCCGGCCGCGGGTGCACCGGGTGCTGTGGTTCACGCTCTGGTCGGCGGCGCTCGCGACGCTGGTCTCCGTCGTGCTCGGCCTGCCCGTGGCGTTCGTGCTGCACCGGCTGCGGTTCCCCGGCCGCGACCTGCTCCGTGCGCTGGTCATCGTCCCCTTCGTGCTCCCGACCGTGGTCGTCGGCGTCGCCTTCCGCCAGCTGATCGCGCCGGGTGGCCCTCTCGGGGGGCTGCGTCTCGACGGCACCGCTGCCGCGATCGTGGCGGCGCTGGTCTTCTTCAACATCAGCGTGGTGGTCCGCACCGTCGGCTCGTACTGGGAGTCGCTCGACCCGCGCCGCGAGGAGGCAGCGGCCGCGCTGGGAGCGAGCCCCTGGCAGGTGGTGCGGACGGTCACCCTTCCCGCGCTGGTCCCGGGCATCGTGTCCGCCGCGAGCGTGGTGTTCCTCTTCTGCGCCACGGCCTTCGGCGTGGTCCTGACCATGGGCGGGGTGCGCTACTCCAACGTCGAGACCGAGATCTACCTGCTGACCACCCAGGAGCTCGACCTCAGCGCCGCGGCCGCCCTCTCCCTGCTGCAGCTGCTGGTGATCACCGTCCTGCTCGCCCTGGCCGCGGGCACCCGGCGCCGCGTCGTCCCGCTCGACCGCGCGGCGCGGCCGCTGCCCCGCCCTGCCCGGCGTCATCTTCCCGCCATGCTCTGGACGGCGGCGGTGGTGGCCTTCCTGATGACGCCCCTGGTCTCGCTGGTGCTGGCGTCGGTGCGGCAGGGCCAGGGCTGGGGGCTGCGCAACTACCGCGCGCTCGGCACGACCGGGCAGCGCAACGCCCTGCTGGTGCCGGCCACCGAGGGGCTGCGCAACTCCCTGGAGTTCGCGCTGGTCGCGGCGGCGCTCGCGATGGTGCTCGGCACGATCGTGGCGTTCGTGCTGACCCGGAGGACCGGCCGGCTCACGGGGTTCCTCGACGGAGTGTTCATGCTGCCCCTCGGCGTCTCCGCGGTCACGGTCGGCTTCGGCTTCCTGATCACCCTCGACCGGGCGCCGCTGGACCTGCGGAGCTCGCTCCTGCTGGTGCCGATCGCCCAGGCGATGGTCGCGCTGCCGCTGGTGGTGCGCACGGTCGTCCCGGTGCTGCGGTCGGTGGACGATCGTCAGCGCCAGGCCGCCGCGACGCTCGGCGCCGGTCCCTGGCGTCTCCTCCTCGTCGTCGACCTGCCCGTCGCCTGGCGCTCGCTCCTGGCCGCCGCCGGGTTCGCGCTGGCGGTCTCGCTGGGGGAGTTCGGCGCCACGAGCTTCCTGGCCCGTGAGGACCACCCGACCCTCCCCGTGGTGATCTACCGCCTCCTCTCGCACCCGGGTGCCGCGAACTTCGGCATGGCGATGGCCGCCTCGGTGGTGCTCGCCGCGACCACCACGCTGGTCATGTTCGGCGTGCAGCGCCTGCGCGTCGGGTCGGTCGGATCGCTGTGAGCGGGCTCGAGGTCACCGGCCTGACCGTGCGGTTCGGCGACACGGTGGCGGTCGACGATGTCGGCCTCGAGGTGCCCGCGGGCACGGTGCTCGCCGTCCTGGGTCCCTCGGGCTGCGGCAAGTCCACGCTGCTCCGGGCGGTGGCGGGGTTGGAGCGACCCACCGCCGGCAGGACGTCGTACGACGGGCTCGACCTGGCCCGCACCCCGGTGCACCGCCGGGGGTTCGCGCTGATGTTCCAGGACGGCCAGCTCTTCCCGCACCTCGACGTGGCCGGCAACGTCGCCTACCCGTTGCGGCTGCGTCACGTGGGACGCGACCGGCAGCGCGCCCGGGTCGCGGAGCTGCTCACGCTCGTCGGCCTCGAGGGGTACGACGACCGCGAGGTCACCACCCTCTCGGGCGGCGAGCGCCAACGGGTCGCGCTGGCACGCGCGCTGGCCGTCGAGCCCCGGATGCTGCTGCTCGACGAGCCGCTCAGCGCGCTCGACCGGGGGCTGCGTGAGCGGCTCGCGACCGAGCTGCGCGAGATCCTGGGTGCCGCGGGGGTCACGGCGATGCTGGTCACCCACGACCACGACGAGGCGTTCGCCGTCGCCGACCGGATGGCGGTGATGCGCTCGGGCCGGATCGTCCAGCACGGCTCCCTCGAGCAGGTCTGGAGCCGTCCGGCCGATGCGTGGACGGCCCGCTTCCTGGGCTACGCGAGCGTCCTGGACGGCGGGTCCGCCGTACGCCTGCGCGAGCTGGCCGCCCCCGGGGAGGGCTGGACCTCGGTGGCCCTGCGCCGCTCGGCGCTGCGGGTGGATCCCGACGGCCCGCTGACGGCCGCCGTCCTGGAGGCGCGGGTGACTCCCGAGCAGGTGCGCCTCGAGCTCGAGGTCGACGGCATCGGCCCGTTGCCCGGGGTGGCCGACCGGGGCAGCGGCGTCGCCGTCGGCGCCCGGGTGCGGCTCTCCCTCGACCGTTCCCGCCTGGCGCCCCTGTCCGCGTAGCCGCTCGCGGGAAATCGAGTTTCGCGGGTCTCCTAGAATCCGGGTGTGACGCGCAAGGCCTACGCCCCCATGGTGACCATCGCCGTGTTCATGGGCGTCCTGGCCGTCGTCACCGGCAAGGTCGTGGGCTACCCGCTGCGCGACCCCGACGGATTCCTCGGGCCGGCCTGGGTGCGGCTGCCGCTGCTGCTCCTCGGCGCCTTCGCCATCGACATCATCCCGCGCACGCTGTGGCGTGCCCGGGGTCGGATCACCCGCTTCCGCGCCGAGGGTCGGCTGCTCATCCGCGAGCACTGGACCCGCGAGCGGATCACCCTGGTGGTGCTGGGCCTGATCTGCTTCTACATCACCTACGTCAGCTACCGGAACCTGAAGAACTTCCTGGTCTTCGTCCGCGGCCACCAGACCCGTCAGGGCGACTTCGAGCTGCACAAGCTCGACAAGTGGCTGCTCTTCGGCCACGACCCGGGCATCCTGCTGCACGACCTGCTCGGCACCTCGATCTCCGCCCAGGTCCTCAGCGTGATCTACCTGTTCTTCCTGCCGATGGTGCCGATCTCGGTCACCGTGTGGCTGGTCTGGTCGCGCAACGTGAGCTTCGGCTACTGGTTCGTGACCGCCCAGTGCATCGCCTGGACGTTGGGTACGGCGAGCTACTACATGATCCCGACGATGGGGCCCAACTTCGCCTCCGAGTGGATCTACAAGAGCGTCAACAACACCGGTGCCGGGCAGCTGGTCACCGCGCTGTGGTGGGGGCGGCAGAGCGTGCTGCGAGATCCGTTCGCCAACGGCGTGCAGTCCGTGGCCGGCTTCGCCTCGCTGCACGTGGCGATCACCCTGCTGATGGCCCTGATCGGGCAGTACACGCTGCGCCACCGGCCGTTCAAGATCATCCTGTGGGTCTACATGGGGCTGACCACGCTCTCCACGACGTACTTCGGCTGGCACTACATCGCCGACGACATCGCCGGCGCGATGATCGCGTTCATCGCCTTCTACCTCGGCGGCATCGCGTCGGGACAGAAGTTCGACGCGCACGGGCGACATTCCCACCCGACGACGACGACCAAGGACGTCCCGGTGGACGACCGGGAGGCCGTCGGCTCCTGAGCAGGGGTTTTGGAATCACATCCATGTGATTGTCAAGTCGACACGCGGATTACACCATTGTAATTCTGCGAATCGTGTTCCATGTGTGACTGGTGACGCCTAACGTCCTATATGTCTCGTGCCGAGTGGAGCGGTGCTGGGACCTTCGACCGAAAGGTGCGATTCACCGTGCGACCCGCCGTCCGGCTGGCCTTGGCCGCCGCCACGACCCTCGCCGTGACCCTTCCGGTTGCCGGCGCCAGCGGTCTCGCGTTCGCCGCGACGGCACCGCACCCGAGCACCCCGACCTCGCCGGCGATGCCGAGCCAGGCCCAGGTGGACAAGGCGAAGAAGGACGCCGCCGCCAAGTTGCTGAGCGTGCACCAGATCGAGGCGCAGCTCGCCGGAGCCCAGGCCCGGATGGAGGCGGCCTCGCAGGCCGCCGAGATCGCCTTCGAGAAGTACAACGGTGCCCGCTGGGAGCTCCAGCAGGCGCGCCAGGCGACCCGGCGCGCGCAGTCGGCGTCGCTGAAGGCCGCCACCGACGTCGAGTCCGAGCGCGCTGGCATCGTCCAGCTGGTCACCGAGAGCTACCAGAACGGCACCGACCTCAACACCGCGACCGCGCTGATGAGCGACGAAGGACCCGCCGGCCTGATGAACCGCTACGGCGTCGTGCAGAGCGCCGGAGACTCGATGCAGGCGGCCTACGACCGCTTCAAGGTCGCCTCCGCGAAGGCCAAGACCTACGCCTCCCGCGCGGCGAAGGCCGAGAAGCACCAGCAGTCCTTGGCCGTCGAGGCCAAGCAGCTCGCCGCCTCCGCCGGTCAGGCCGCGGCCGCCGCCGGCGCACTGACCAGCCAGATCGCGGACCAGAAGCAGCAGCTCGTCCAGGACCTGGCGAAGGCGCAGAACATCTCGGTGGCACTCGCCGGGAAGCGCGCCAAGGCGCTGGAGGAGATCGCCCAGCAGAAGGCCGCCGAGGCGCGCAGGGCCAAGGAGGAGGCGCTCCAGGCCGCGCTGCAGAAGCAGGCGGATCTGGCCGCCAAGAAGGCCGCCCAGGCCAAGAAGCACCAGCCGAAGAAGATCGACGGCGGGGACAGCTCCGACGGCGGCAGCGATTCGTTCGCGCCGGTTTCCTCGGCCCCGCCGGTCGTCGCCGACCCGGCCCCGAACCAGGCGGTCGCCGTCCAGCGCACCATCGCCTACGCCAAGGCCCAGCTCGGTCGTCCGTACCGCTGGGCGGCCGCGGGTCCCTCGAGCTTCGACTGCTCGGGTCTGACCATGCAGGCATGGGCACGCGGTGGGGTCCGCCTGCCGCACTACTCCGTCGCGCAGTTCGCGCAGAGCACCCGGATCAGCATGCTCGACGCCAGGCCGGGCGACCTGTTGTTCTGGAGCAGCAACGGCAGCCCCAGCGGGATCCACCACGTCGCGCTCTACCTCGGCGGCGGTCAGTTCATCGAGGCTCCGCACACCGGAGCGAACGTCCGCTACAACTCGATCTACAACTGGTACCCGGACTTCGTCGCGCGCCCCTGAGCAGGTACGGCAGAGTTGGGCCATGCCCGATCAGCCTGAGTACTCGCCGCCCACGGTCGACGTCCCTGCCCTGACCGCCCTGCTCGACGGGCACTACGGCGAGATCCGCCAGATGGTGCGCAAGGAGCTCTCGGAGCACGCCGGCGTCCTCGACGACGCGATCAACCTCCCCCGCGACGAGTTCCGCGAGCGCGTCCTCGCGCTGGTCCGCGAGATGGCGGCCACAGGGTCCAGCGGGCTCGGCTTCCCGACCAAGTACGGCGGTGGCGGCGACATCGGCGCCTCGATCGCGGCCTTCGAGACCCTCGGCTTCGGCGACCTGTCGGTGCTGGTGAAGGTGGGGGTGCAGTTCGGCCTCTTCGGCGGCGCGATCCTGCAGCTCGGCTCGGAGCACCACCACGACGAGTACGTCGCCGACCTGGTCACGGGCAACCTGATGGGTTGCTTCGCGATGACCGAGACCGGTCACGGCTCCAACGTGCAGGCGCTGGGCACCGTCGCGACGTACGACGCGGAGACCGACGAGTGGGTGATCACCACGCCGGACGACCTCTCGCGCAAGGACTACATCGGCAACGCCGCCGCTCACGCACATGCCGCGGTGGTCTTCGCGCAGCTCGAGATCGACGGCACCGGGCACGGCGTGCACGCGTTCGTGGTGCCGATCCGGGACAAGAAGCTGAAGGTGCTCGACGGGATCCGCGTGGAGGACGACGGCCCCAAGATCGGGCTCAACGGCGTCGACAACGGTCGGCTGTGGTTCGACCACGTGCGGGTGCCGCGCACCAACCTGCTCAACCGGTACGCCGACGTCGACGAGAACGGCACGTACCACTCGGAGATCGAGAACCCCGACCGACGCTTCTTCACGATGCTGGGCACCCTGATCCAGGGACGTGTCTGTGTCGGCGGAGCCGGGATCACGGCCAGCAAGACCGCACTGGCGCTGGCGATCAAGTACGCGAACCAGCGCCGGCAGTTCGGCTCACCGGACTCCGACGAGGAGGAGCTGCTGCTCGACTACGGCATGCACCAGCGCCGGCTGCTGCCCCTGCTCGCGCGCACCTACGCCCTGCACTTCGCCCAGGAGATCCTGCTCACCGAGCTGCACAACGTGCTCTCGACCACCACGGCCCCGGACCGGCAGCGCCGGGCCCTGGAGTCGCGGGCCGCAGGCACGAAGGCGCTCGGCACCTGGCACGGCAGCCGGACGATCCAGGAGTGCCGCGAGGCGTGCGGCGGTGCCGGCTACCTGATGTCGAACCGTTTGGGCTCGATGCGCGCCGACATCGACGTGTTCACCACGTTCGAGGGTGACAACCACGTGCTGCTGCAGCTGGTGGCCAAGGGACTGCTCACCGACTTCTCCTCCAGCTTCAGCGACCTCGACCAGATGGGCATGGTCCGCTTCGTCGCGGGACTGGCCGTCGACACCGTCGTGGAGCGCACCGCCGTGCACAAGCTGCTGGAGCGGATCAAGGACGTGCTGCCCGGCGGGGACGACGAGTGGGACAGCGAGGCCGGGATCCTCGACCGGCAGTACCACCTCGCGATGCTGCGCTGGCGCGAGGAGCACATCCTGGGCAGCGTGGCCCGGCGGCTCAAGCGCGGCATGGACCGCGGCATGGACCCGGTCGCGGTCTTCAGCCAGGTGCAGGACCACGTGATCGCGCTGGGCAGCGCCCACGTGGAGCGCCTGATCCTCGAGGCCTTCGTCGACAAGCTGGAGCCGATGGCCGACAGCGAGAACAAGCGGGCGCTGGAGCTGGTCTGCGACCTCTTCGCGCTCTCCACCATCGAGGCCGACCGCGGCTGGTGGATGGAGCACGGCCGGCTCTCCAGCCAGCGCTCCAAGGCGATCACCCGCGAGGTGGGCTCGCTGTGCCGCAGGGTGCGCCCGATCGCGGAGGACCTCGTCGACGCGTTCGGAGTACCGCCGGAGATGCTGGACGCCGAGATGCTTCGCGGCGCGGCGGGTTGATGGTGCGCCTGCCGGGCGGGATCCCTGGCCTCGGCGGGTGGGGCGAGGACCCTCTGTGGGAGCGCATCTACGACTGGACCGTCGAGCACCCCCAACCCGGTGGTCTCCTGTGGCGGGTCGGCATCGGCAGCGAGCTGTCGCGGTTGTACGCCGCCGCAGCGGAGATCGGGCGCCAGCCGGCCGGGTCCTCGGTGCTGGACGTCCCCGTGGGGGGAGGTGTGGCCCTGCGCGGGCTACGGCGCGGCCAGGGGGTGCGCTACGTGGCGGCCGACATCTCCCAGGCGATGCTCGACCGCACCATGGCGGCGGCCCGCGCACGGGGCGTCGCCGGCCAGGTCGAGCCGGTGCTCGCCGACGTCGGCCGGCTTCCCTTCGGCGACGGCGAGTTCGACCTCGTGGTCTCCTTCACCGGGCTGCACTGCTTCCCCGACCCGCACGAGGCGGTGCGGGAGATGATCCGGGTGCTGCATCCGGGCGGTGCGCTGACCGGCAGCGCCCTGCTGAACGACACGGGGCTGCGCTACCTGCCGGTGCGCGCGGCGGGCCGGTTCGCGGGCCTGCTCGGACCGGGCGTGACCGGGGACGACGTGCGTCGCTGGCTGACGGCGTCGGGGCTCGGCGAGGTCACCCTCGAGCGGTCCGGTGCGATCGCCTACTTCCGCGGCGTGAAGCCGTAGCCCCGACCCAGCAGGTCACCGAACCGCTCACCGATCAGCTGGTGGGTGTCGCCGTCCGGGTGCAGCCCGTCGGGGAGCGGCGCGGTGGCGGCGTCCGTCTCGCCGTACAGGGCGAGCCCGTCGACCAGGTGCAGCCGTGGGTCGGCCGGCGACCGCTGTGCGACGACCGCGGCGAGCTCGGCGCGGACGACCTCGAGGGTGAGCTTGCCGGCCGCCACCTCGGTGGGGTCGCCGCCGGCGACGAACCGGAGCTGGCCGGTCGAGAGGTCCGGCATCGTGGGACCCGGGGTCGCCTCGTGCGTCTCGCCGTAGAACGGGGACACCACGAGCAGCGGTGTGTCCGGATGACCCTCGCGGACGGTGTCGAGGAAGCCGTGCACGGCGGGGACGAACGCGCGTAGCCGCATCACGTCGCCGTTGACGATGTTGATGCCGAGCTCGAGGCTGACCAGGTCGGCGGGGTTGTCCCGGATGACCCGCGCCACGAACGGGTCGAGCATCGCGCTCCCGGCGTACCCGAGGTTGAGCAGGTCGAGACCTGCCTGGCGGGCCGCCACCGCCGGCCAGGTGCCGGTGGGGTGGGTGGCGTTCGATCCCTGGCTGATCGAGCTGCCGTGGTGGAGCCACCGGACGCCTGGTCGCGGCGGGACCGGCTCGAGAGGAGCGTCGGAGCGGAGCGCGACCAGCTCGGTGGTCTCGTCGTGGGGCAACCAGATCTCGACGTCCTTCGACCCGCCCGGGAGGCCGGTGAACCGCACGGTCCCCGCCGGGCCGCGGGCGAGCTCGGTCGCGCCGTTCATCATGTCGATGGCCAGCGTGTCGCCTCCGGCGACGACGGCCTGGTCGACCAGACGTCCGTCGACGACCAGGTCGTACCGGCCGTCCGGCCTCGGCGGCATGCCGGCGTAGACGCGCTTGGTCCCGATGGCGTCCACCTCGACGGTGGTGGCGCGAGTGCGAAAGGCCAGGCGCACCGCCGCGGGCGTGCTCTCGGCCATGGCGAGCTGCGGGTCGGCGTATGCGCGGGCCCAGGCCGGCAGCCGGTGGGGGAGGACGCCGCGATCGGTCCGCTCGAGCTCGAGCGCGCCGTGCACCAGGGGGCCGAGCTCGGTCGTGATCACCTGGTGGTCCAGGGCGTCATCACGCACCGGCTCAGTGCTTCCCTGCCTCCTCGGCGCGCTTGAAGGACTCCCGCACCTCGGCCTCGGCCTCGGCACGGCCGACCCAGTTGGCGCCGTCGACGGACTTGCCCGGCTCGAGATCCTTGTAGACCTCGAAGAAGTGCTGGATCTCCAGGCGGTCGAACTTGGAGACGTGGTTGATGTCGCGCAGGTGCTCCAGGCGCGGGTCGGTCTCCGGGACGCAGAGCACCTTGTCGTCACCGCCGGCCTCGTCGGTCATCCGGAACATCCCGATGGCGCGGCACTTGATCAGGCAGCCCGGGAACGTCGGCTCCTGGAGGAGCACGAGCGCGTCGAGCGGGTCGCCGTCGAGGCCGAGGGTGTTCTCGATGAACCCGTAGTCGGCGGGGTACTGCGTCGAGGTGAACAGCGTGCGGTCGAGCCGGATCCGTCCGGACTCGTGATCGACCTCGTACTTGTTGCGCTGACCCTTCGGGATCTCCACGAGTACGTCGAACTCCACTGCACTGCCTTCCCGTCGTCCTGCGCGTTGGTCGCTAGTCTCGCGCACAACCCCCGGTACACGCACGTCGAGTGGAGGACAGCACCACGTGGAACGTCGAGCCCCCTGGCCGCTGCGCTGGCTCGCGGAGATCGTCGTCCTCGCGCTCCTGGTCTTCGGAGTCGCGGCTGCGCGCTTCGACCTCGGTGAGCGGTGGTTCGGGTGGGGACCAGATCCGAAGACCGAGCCGGCCGCCGTCGCGCCTCCCGAAGGGTTGCGGCTGCCCCCGCAGGCGGCCGCGGGGCCCGTCAGCACCCCGCCCGCCGTACGCCCGGCCGATCCTGCGCGGGTGGCCGCCGCCCTGCGACCGTTCCTGCCGCGACGCGGTGTCCTGGGCCGCCACGTCGGCGTGCTGGTCGCCGACCTGCAGTCGGGCCGCACGCTGGTCCGGGCAGGGGCGTCGACGATCACCCCGGCGAGCACCACCAAGCTGCTGACCACCAGTGCGGCGTTGGAGTCGCTCGGGCCGATGGCCAGGTTCCGCACGACGGCGCGCTGGGATGCCACGCACCGTCGTCTCGTCCTCGTCGGCGGGGGCGATCCGTTCCTGGCGAGCAGCCCCCACCAGGCACGGGCCGCGTATCCGCACAAGGCCGACGTCGCCACGCTGGCGCAGGCAGCGGCTCGGCGGCTGCGCGCCCTGCACGTACGCCGGGTGTCGCTGGCCTACGACGACTCCTACTTCTCCGGCCCTGCGGTCAACCCCACCTGGCCGGCCACCTACATCTCCGAGAGCGTCGTGTCGCCGATCAGTGCGCTGTGGGTCGACGAGGGCCACGCGCCGGGGAGCGAGGGGTTCGTCGCAGATCCGGCCGCCGAAGCCGCCCGGGTCTTCGGGGTCGCCCTGCGCCGCGCGGGCCTGCGGGTGGCGCCGAAGGCCGTCCGGGCCGGGGCGGGACCCGACGCCGTCGAGGTCGCGTCGGTCAGCAGCGCTCCCTTGGGCCAGATCGTCGAGCGCACCCTGGAGGTCAGCGACAACCAGGCCGCCGAGGTGCTGGCGCGCCACGTGGGCCTGGCCGAGAAGCAGCAGGGCTCGTTCGCGGCCGGCACGGCGGGTGTCCTGGAGGTGCTGCGCCGGCTGGGCGTGAACGTCTCCGGCGACACGCTCTACGACGGCAGCGGCCTCTCGCGCCTCGATCGGCTCAAGACCGACACGCTCGCGGGCGTCGTCCGCCTGGCCACCAGCCACCAGCACCCGGAGCTGCGCTCGGTGATGACCGGGCTGCCCGTGGCCGGTTTCACCGGGTCGTTGGCCTACCGCTTCGACAAAGGCCCGGTCGAGGCTCGCGGTCGGGTCCGGGCCAAGACCGGCACCCTCACCGGCGTACACGCGCTGGCGGGGCTGGCCGACGACGCGACCGGCGCCCGGATGGTCTTCGTGGTCGTCGCCGACCGGGTCCGGCTGCTGAAGAACCTCGAGGCGCAGACCCTGATCGACCGCATCGCCGCCGCCCTGGGCGCGTGCAGGTGCGGGGTAGGTTCAACGCCATGAACCACGCGAGACCGCCCATGGTCGACTGGGACCTCGCCGTCAGGGTGGGGTCCCGTCTGGTCGGTGAGGGCCCCCAGGTGACCCGCGCCGAGGCGGTCGCGGTCGTCGAGGAGCTGCGCGAGGGGGCCGAGCGCTCCACGCCGCTGGTCCGTGAGTTCACCGGCCTGGTCGCGACCGAGCGGACGGCGCCCGTGCTCGTGGTCGACCGTCCCGGCTGGATCCAGGCCAACACCGACGGGTTCGCGGACCTGTCCGCGCCGCTCATCGAGAAGCTGACCTCGGCTCGCGGGGCGCCGGGCTCGTTGACCGAGGCCATCGGCTCCCGGATCACCGGGGCCGAGCTGGGCGCGATGCTGGGCTTCCTCGGCTCGAAGGTGCTCGGCCAGTTCGACCCGTTCCACGACCGTCCCGGCGAGCAGGGCCGCCTGCTGCTGGTGGCGCCCAACATCGTGCACGTCGAGCGGGAGCTCGGGGCCGACCCGCACGACTTCCGGCTCTGGGTGTGCCTGCACGAGGAGACCCACCGGGTGCAGTTCACCGCGGTGCCGTGGATGACCGACCACCTGCGCTCGGAGATGGACGCGATCATCGGCAGCGTCCAGACCAACCCCGGCGAGCTCGTCCGCGACATCGGCCAGAAGGTCGTCGACCTCGTCTCCGGCAAGACCGACGGCAGCCTGCTGGACCTGTTCGGCACCCCCGAGCAGAAGGAGATCATCGAGCGCGTCACCGGGGTGATGAGCCTCCTGGAGGGCCACGCCGACGTCGTCATGGACGGCGTCGGTCCCGAGGTGATCCCCAGCGTCGGCGAGATCCGTCGCAAGTTCACCGAACGCCGCAAGGGCGTCGGCGGCCTCGACCGGCTGCTGCGCAGGCTCCTCGGCCTGGACCAGAAGATGGCGCAGTACCGCGACGGCGCGGTGTTCGTCCGCGCCGCGGTCGACAAGGTCGGCATGGAGGGCTTCAACGCCGTGTGGTCCTCCGCGGAGAACCTGCCGAGCAAGAAGGAGATCCTCGACCCGTCGCTCTGGATCGCCCGCGTCCACGGCTGAGCCCTGAGATGGCGCTGGATCCTGCCCGGGCGGCGACGCGGCTCGCCGTACGGCCCTACGCCGACGCGGACTGGGGCACCGTCCTGGTGGCCTGCTCGGGTGGAGCGGACTCGCTGGCCCTGCTGGCGGCCTGCGTCTTCGAGGCCCGCACGAGCGGCCAGCGCGTCATCGGGGCGGTGGTCGACCACGGCCTGCAGGAGGGGTCGGGCGAGCACACCTCCCGGGTGGTGGCCCAGATGGCGGCCCTGGGAGCCGACGAGACGGCGTCGATCCGGGTGACGGTCGACCCGGGGCCGGCCGGGATGGAGGCCGGGGCGCGCGAGGCACGCTACGTCGCGCTGGAACAGCTCGCGGAGCACTTCGGGGCCTCCGTCGTGCTGCTCGGGCACACCCTGGACGACCAGGCCGAGACGGTGCTGCTCGGCCTTGCCCGGGGCTCCGGGGGACGCTCCTTGCAGGGCATGCGGCGCTACTTCCGCGACGTCGGCAGCGGTGTGGGCTTCGCCCGCCCGTTCCTGGAGATCACCCGCGAGCAGACCGAGGCGGCGTGCCTCGCGGACGGGATCGAGTGGTGGAGCGATCCGCACAACGACGACCCGCGCTTCGCCCGCTCCCGAGTACGACGCACGGTGCTGCCGGTGCTGGAGCGCGAGCTGGGTCCGGGAGTCGCGCAGGCCCTCGCCAGGACGGGGCAGCAGCTGCGCGAGGACATGGACCTCCTCGAGTCGCTCGCCGAGACGGCGTACGCCCGTGCCCGCGTGCCGGACGGGATCGACCTGCGGGAGCTCGGCGACGTGGGCGAGGCGATCCGGAGCCGGTGCGTCCGCCGCGCCGCCATCGACGCCGGCGCGATCCCCTCCGAGCTCACCCACGCCCACGTGCTCGCGCTCCTCGGCCTCCTGGACTCCTCCGGTGAGAAGCAGGTCCAGCTCCCCGGCCACGTGACCGCCTACCGCACCGGCGAGACCCTCCGATTCCGCCGTACGCCCCCCGGAATTCCGGTGGTCAGATAGCGGCGGCCAGCAGCTCGAGGGTCTGCTCGCGGGCGGGGGCGGCGTCGCGTGGGGTACCGGCGACCGCGCCGGCGACCGGGTGGAGCATCACCTCGTCGACGTCGTACGTCGAGGCCAGGTCGTGCAGCTGCTTGGCGGCAGAGGCGGGGGTGCCGACCACCCAGCGGCTGAGCATCGACTCGGCGAGGGCCCGGTGCTGGTCGGGGATCGGGTTGGCCAGCGCCTCCTCGACCGTCAGCTGCGCCCGGAGCGTGCCACCGGTGCGCAGCGCCACCATCGAGGTCAGGTTGGGCAGCACCAGCCGGTCGGCCTCCTCCTGGGTCGGCGCGACGACCGCGTTGACCGTGAGGAAGGTGCGCGGGGCCGACAGGTGCTCGGAGGGCTGGAAGGTCGAGCGGTAGAGCGCGAGCGCCTCCGCGGTGCCCCTGCCGGAGAAGTGGTGGGCGAAGACGTAGGGCAGGCCGCGGTCGGCCGCCAGCTGCGCGGAGTAGTCCGAGGACCCCAGCAGCCACACCGGTGGCGGGGACACCGCGTGCGGGGTGGCGTTCAGGGCGTGCAGCCGCCCGCCGACCTCGAGGCCGACACCCCCGGGGCTCATCATCGAGATCACGTTGTCGACGTACGTCGGGAACTGGGTGACCGCCTCGTCCGAGACGCCGCCCGCCCCGTGGCGCAGCGCCCACGACGTGACCGGGTCGGTGCCCGGGGCGCGGCCGATGCCCAGGTCGATCCGGCCCGGGTAGGCCGCCTCGAGCAGCGCGAACTGCTCGGCCACCACGAGCGGGGCGTGGTTGGGCAGCATCACGCCACCGGAGCCCACCCGGATCCGCGAGGTGGCGGCCGCGACCATCGCGATCAGCACGGGCGGGTTCGTCGCGGCCACGGCCGGCATGTTGTGGTGCTCGGCGAGCCAGTACCGCTCGAAACCGAGCTCGTCGGCCACCTGCGCGAGCCGTCGGGTGGCCGCGAGGGCGTCACCGGTGGTCTGGTCGGAGCGCACGGGCACGAGGTCGAGGACGGAGAGGCGCATGTCGGGACAACGCCCGGAGGGGGCGTCTCCTTCCCGTGTGACACGCTGATGCCCATGGACGCATCTGACGTCGAGGGCGACCTGGTCGAGATCCTGTTCACCCAGGCCCAGATCCAGGAGCGCGTCGCCGAGCTGGCCGCGCAGATCGAGGGCGACTACGAGGGCCAGGAGCTGCTCATCGTCGGGGTCCTCCGCGGCGCCGTGATGGTGATGGCCGACATCGCCCGGGCCTTCCACGGTCACGTGGAGATGGACTGGATGGCCGTCTCGTCGTACGGCTCCGGCACCAAGAGCTCCGGCGTGGTCCGCATCCTCAAGGACCTCGACACCGACATCACCGGGCGCCACGTCCTGATCGTCGACGAGATCGTCGACACCGGCCTGACCCTGAGCTGGCTGACCGCCAACCTCGCCTCCCGCAGCGCCGCCTCGGTCGAGATCTGCACGCTCCTCCGCAAGCCCGACGCCCTGCAGATGCAGGTGGACGTGAAGTACGTCGGTTGGGACATCCCGAATGAATTCGTCGTCGGCTACGGCCTGGACTACAACGAGCGCTACCGCAACCTGCGCGACATCGGCACGCTCGCGCCGCACGTGTACGCCTGAGATGGTCGTCGTCGGCTACGGCCTGGACCACGCGGTGCCGACTCCGGGGAGCAGCCCTAGTTGTGCGGTGCGCGCGCCACGTATGGAGTGACCTGAGAGTATGACGCCGTGAAGAAGTTCCTCCGCAGCCCCTGGGTGTGGATCGTCGTCGCTGCAGTCGGCGTGCTGATCGCCCTGCAGTACCTCGTGCCCAACGGCGGCTACAAGGAGGTCAACACCTCCACCATGGTCAAGGACATCAACAACGGCAGCGTCAAGGAAGTCACCTTCAAGGACGGTGGCAACCAGCAGATCATGGCCACGCTCGACAACGGCGACAAGGTGATCGCCACCTGGGTGACCGGCCAGCAGCGCTCGCTGGTCCGGCAGGTGCAGGCGCAGGTCACCAAGGGCACGATCGAGAAGTACAACGTCCAGAACCCCAAGCCGAGCATCCTCGGCTCGATCCTGGCCACGTTGCTCCCGTTCGTGCTGATCGTCGGGCTGTTCCTGTTCCTGATGAACCAGGTGCAGGGCGGCGGCGGCCGGGTGATGCAGTTCGCCAAGTCCAAGGCCAAGCTGATCAGCAAGGACATGCCGAAGACGACGTTCGCCGACGTCGCCGGGTGCGAGGAGGCCATCGAGGAGCTCGGCGAGATCAAGGAGTTCCTCCAGGAGCCCGCGAAGTTCCAGGCCGTGGGGGCCAAGATCCCCAAGGGCGTGCTGCTCTACGGCCAGCCCGGCACCGGCAAGACCCTGCTGGCCCGCGCGGTGGCCGGCGAGGCGGGCGTGCCGTTCTACTCGATCTCCGGCTCCGACTTCGTCGAGATGTTCGTGGGCGTCGGCGCGAGCCGGGTGCGCGACCTGTTCGAGCAGGCCAAGGAGAACGCCCCGGCGATCGTGTTCATCGACGAGATCGACGCCGTCGGGCGACACCGCGGCGCCGGCATGGGTGGTGGCCACGACGAGCGCGAGCAGACGCTGAACCAGCTGCTGGTGGAGATGGACGGCTTCGACGTCCGCGGCGGCGTCATCCTGATCGCGGCGACCAACCGCCCCGACATCCTCGACCCGGCGCTGCTGCGCCCGGGCCGCTTCGACCGGCAGATCTCCGTCGATGCCCCCGACCTCAACGGGCGCAAGCAGATCCTGACCGTGCACGCCCGCGGCAAGCCGATGGCCCCCGACGTCGACCTGGTCTCCGTGGCCCGCCGCACGCCGGGCTTCACCGGTGCCGACCTGGCCAACGTGCTCAACGAGGCGGCGCTGCTGACCGCGCGCGAGAACAAGAAGCTCATCGACAACTACGCGCTCGACGAGGCTATCGACCGCGTCATCGCGGGACCGCAGAAGCGCACCCGACTGATGAGCGAGAAGGAGAAGCTGCTCACCGCCTACCACGAGGGCGGCCACGCCCTGGTGGCAGCGGCGATGCCCGGCAGCGACCCGGTGCACAAGGTCACGATCCTGCCGCGAGGCCGCGCGCTGGGCTACACGATGGTGCTGCCCGACGAGGACAAGTACTCCCAGACCCGCTCGGAGATGCTCGACAAGCTCGCCTACATGATGGGCGGGATGGCGGCCGAGGAGCTGATCTTCCACGACGTCACCTCCGGTGCCGGCAACGACATCGAGAAGGCCACCCACCTGGCCCGGGCGATGGTGACCCAGTTCGGCATGAGCCAGAAGGTCGGCGCCATCAAGCTGGGCGAGAACAACGCCGAGCCCTTCCTGGGGCGCGACATGGGACACCAGCGCAACTACTCCGAGGAAGTCGCGGGCGTCATCGACGAGGAGATCAAGAGCCTGATCGCCTCCGCCCAGCAGGAGGCCCACGACGTGCTGGACCTCAACCGCGAGGTGCTCGACTCGCTCGTGCTGGCGCTGATGGAGAAGGAGACCCTCGACAAGGAGCAGGTGGCCGAGGTCTTCGCGCCGCTGCAGCGACGTCCCGTGCGGCCGGCGTGGACGGGTTCTCCCAACCGCTCGCCCTCGGCAGTGCCGCCGGTCGAGATCCCGGAGAAGGTCCGCGCCGCTGCCGCCAACGGGACCCGCCCCGACGACGACCAGGGCGCCATCGTGATCACGCCCCCGGGCGCTGGTGGTGACCTCCACGGCGGCGGCGATGCTGGTCCCAGCGCGCCCGTGCCACCGACCGGCTCCTGATGAGCCTGAACCGCGTGAGCCGGCAGGGCGAGCCCCTCGGGGCCGTCGCGCCGTTCGACCACGACCGCGCCGAGGCGGCGGTCCGCGAGCTGCTCATCGCGATCGGGGAGGACCCCGAGCGTGAGGGCCTGCGGGACACCCCGGCACGGGTGGCCCGGGCGTACGCCGAGCTGACCATGGGCCTGCACCAGAGGCCCGAGGAGGTGCTCACCACCGTCTTCGACATCGGCCACGACGAGATGGTGCTGGTGCGCGACATCGAGCTGTGGTCCATGTGCGAGCACCACCTGGTGCCGTTCACGGGGGTGGCCCACGTCGGCTACATCCCCAACGAGAACGGCCGGATCACCGGTCTGTCCAAGCTGGCCCGTCTCGTCGACGTCTACGCCAAGCGGCCGCAGGTCCAGGAGCGCCTCACCACCCAGATCGCGGACGCCCTGGTCGAGCTCCTCGAGGCCCGCGGCGTGATCGTGGTGATCGAGGCCGAGCACCTGTGCATGACGATGCGCGGGGTGCGCAAGGCCCGCGCCCGCACGATCACCTCGGCCGTGCGCGGGATCATGCACCGCGCCCCCACGCGCGCCGAGGCGATGTCGCTGATCAACGCGGCCCGCTAGTCAGTGTCCGAGCGGCCGGTCGAACGGGCTGCCTGGGAGTCCGGGCTGCCGCGTCGTGCGCGCCCCCTGGTGATGGGCGTGGTCAACGTGACCCCGGACTCGTTCTCCGACGGCGGCCGCTACGAGACGACGGACGGCGCCATCGCGCACGCGATGTCGCTGCGCGAGGAGGGCGCCGACATCCTCGACATCGGCGGGGAGTCCACGCGTCCGGGCGCGACCCGGCCGCTGGTCGCCGAGGAGCTCGGCCGGGTGGTGCCCGTGATCAGGGTCCTCGCGTCCGAGGGCGTGCCGGTCTCCGTCGACACCATGCGGCACGAGGTCGCCGAGGCCGCCCTGGACGCCGGCGCGGTGGTGGTCAACGACGTCTCGGGAGGGCTGGCCGACCCGCGCGTCCTCGACGTCGTGGCCGACCGGGGCGCCTCCTACGTCGCGATGCACTGGCGGGCCCACTCGGTGGTGATGCAGCAGCACGCGTCGTACGACGACGTGGTGGTCGACGTCCGCACCGAGCTGGCCCAGCGGGTGGAGGAGGCCGTCGCCCGGGGGGTGGCGGCGGACCGGATCGTGGTCGACCCCGGCCTCGGGTTCGCCAAGACGGCCGAGCACAACTGGGAGCTCCTGGGGCGGCTGCCCGAGCTCGACGCCCTGGAGGTCCCGGTGCTGGTGGGCTCGAGCCGCAAGTCCTTCCTCGGGACCCTGCTGGCCGGGCCGAACGGGACGCCGCGACCGGTGTGGGACCGCGAGGACGCAGGCGTGGCCCTGACCACGATCGCGGCGATGCAGCGCGTCTGGGGGGTCCGGGTCCACGGGGTGCGGGGGAGCGTGGATGCGATCACCGTGGTCTCGCGGTGGCTGGCTGCGGCCCGTTCCGGAGGCGTTTCCGGGGCCGGTAGTGTCGACGCACCATGACCCTCCGTGCCACCGAAGCCCCGGACAGACTCGCCCTGCGCGGTCTGGTCTTCCGCGGGCACCACGGCGTCTTCGAGTCCGAGCGGCGCGACGGACAGGACTTCGTCGTCGACCTGGTGCTCGGGATCGACTCGACGTCCGCGGCCGGCAGCGACGATTTGCGCGACACGGTGGACTACGGGACGCTCGTGGACGAGGTCCGAGGGGCCGTGGAGAACGACCCGGTCGACCTGATCGAGACTCTCGCGCAGCGCCTGGCGGATGTCTGCCTCGCCCACGCGGAGGTGCAGACCGTGGAGGTGACCGTGCACAAGCCACACGCCCCGATCCCCGCGACGTTCGCCGACGTCGCGCTGACCATCCAGCGGAGCCGACCGTGACAGCAGCGCACGCGCAGTCGCCGGGCCTCCGCACGACGCACGACGGAGCCCCTTGTGACTGAGTCTCCCAACCCCAACATCATCGACACCGACACGATCACCGGCGAGATGCACCCCATCCGCCGCGCCGTGATCTCCGTCGGCTCCAACCTCGGTGAGCGCCGGACCAACCTGCAGGGCGCCGTCGACTCGCTCTCCGACACCCCCGAGGTGTGGGTCACCTCGGTCTCGCCGGTCTACGAGACCGATCCGATCGACGCGCCCGAAGGCTCGCGCGACTACCTCAACGCCGTGGTGCTGCTCGACACGACGCTCTCGGCACGCACGCTGCTGGAGCGGGCTCACGCCATCGAGGCCGCCTACGGCCGCGAGCGGGGCGAGGAGGCCAACGCGCCACGCACCCTCGACGTCGACCTGATCGTGGTGGGCGACCGCCGCGCCGACGAGGAGGACCTGCAGCTGCCGCACCCGCGGGCCCACGAGCGTGCGTTCGTGCTGGTGCCGTGGCTCGACCTGGAGCCCGAGGCGGAGATCCCCGGCGCCGGAGCGGTGGCCGAGCTCGTCGAGAAGACGGGACGAGAAGGCGTCCGCCTGCGCGAGGACATCGAGCTCGAGCTGAACTGAGCTCGTGCGCAGGCCGGATCGCGACGACGAACCAGGGCAGGAGGAGCCTGACGGCTCCGTGCAGGTCACCGGCCCGGGGCCGCTGGTCGGCTTCGGGGTGGTGGGTCTCGTCGGCGGCTGGGCGGTACGGCCGCTCGCGCTGCGCCTCGGCTTCCTCGAGCCGTCGGTGTCGATCGCCTCGATCGGCGCGCTGTTCTTCGTCGCTGCCCTGGTCGGTGGCTCGGCGTACGTCACCCGTCGTCAGGTACGTCGCAGCCGGGCATCACTGGCGCACCACCAGGCGGTGAACCGGCTGGTGCTGGGCAAGGCGTGCGCGTTGGTGGGCGCACTGGTGACCGGTGGCTACCTCGGCTACGCCCTGTCCCAGTTCGGCGTCGGCGAGCCCGCCGCGGACGGCAGGTTGTGGCGCTCCCTGGTGGCCGCAGCCGGCGGTCTCGCCATCTGCGTGGCGGCCCTCCTGCTCGAGCTCGCGTGTCGTGTCCCGCCCGCGGAGGACTAGGAACCTACGCTCGAGCCATGGCACCAGCGGGCTCAGCCCCTCGCAACCGACGCCGGCGCCGACAGCGCAGCGTGCGCGTCACCGTGGCCGTCTCCCTGCTCGTCGCGGCCACCGTGATCGTCCTGGGAGCCCTGCCGACGCGCTCGGCGCTGTGGCTAGGCCTCGCGTCGGTGACCGCCATGGCGCTGTCCTGGGCGGCCCTGCGGATGATGTGGACCGAGGTGCTCCAGTCGCGTCGCGAGAACGCCGCCGACCGCGCCGCCGCGGCCACCGCCTACCGCACCCTGTTCACGGCCCGGGCAGCCGAGCACGCCGAGTTCACCACCGCGATGACCGAGCGGCTCGCCGAGGCGCACCTCTCGCGCCGCGAGCTCGAGGGACGACTGGCCCAGCAGCAGCTCCGCGCCACCGAGGCCGGGGAGAAGCTGATGGCCGGCGAGCAGGCACTGAACGAGGCTCACCTGCGCGTGCAGGAGCTGGAGGTCCTCCTGGCGGTGCGCGAGGCCGAGGAGGCCGACGCGTTGGCCAGCTGGGAACCACCGGCCCCATCTCGCCCTCGGCGCCCGCGGCTGGTCAAGGAGGCCTGACGCTCTACTCTCTGGGGCGATGCGTCCCCGGTTCCTGATCCTCACCCTCGTCGCGGCGCTGCTCGCGCTCGCCGCGTGCTCGTCAGGCACACCGGACCGCACGGCGGCCGGGCCGCGGGTGACGATCGTCGGCCAGAACTTCACCGAGGCCGACGTGGTCAGCCAGCTGTACCGCACGCTGCTCGACCAGGCCGGCTTCAGCGCGACCGTGAAGCCCCTCGGGGGGCGTGACCTCTACCTCGAGCCCCTCGAGAAGGGCCAGGTCCAGGTCGCCGCGGACACCCTGTCGGCCACGACCGAGGCGCTCAACCACCAGCAGAGCGGTGACGACGCCGTCTCCCTCTCCTCGCCCGTCGCCGCGACCACGTTGCGCCAGCTGACCCGGCTCGGCGACCAGGTGGGACTGACGCCGCTCGCCCCGACACGCGCCGAGCTGAAGACCGGGTACGCCGTGACCAGGAGCTTCGCGAAGGAGCACGGGCTGCGGACCCTCAGCGACCTGGGCCGACTGCGTCAGCCGGTCGCGCTGGCCGCGAGCTCCGACTGCGCGGAGCGACCCGACTGCGCCCCGGGGCTGGAGAACTTCTACGACATCGAGCTCTCGAAGGTCGAGCCGCTCGGGGCCGGCACCCCCGACTCGAAGGCCGCCCTCGCCCGCGGACAGGTGCAGCTGGCCCAGGTCGCGACCACCGACGAGCAGATCGGGCGCGACCTGGTGCTGCTCCAGGACGATCGGCACCTGCAGGACGCCGAGAACCTCGTGCCCCTGGTCAACACCCGGTGGCTGCGGCGGCACGACGAGGCCCGGAGCGCGCTCGGGCGACTGGCCCGTGTCCTGACCACCGACGACCTGCGCCAGCTGACCGCCCGGGTCAACGAGGGCCACGAGACCGCA
Source organism: uncultured Actinomycetota bacterium (assembly GCA_963794435.1). GTDB lineage: Bacteria > Actinomycetota > Actinomycetes > Propionibacteriales > Nocardioidaceae > Marmoricola. The sequence continues at coordinate 43,769 of CAWCDX010000019.1, read as the reverse complement.
CGCAAGGTCGCCCGCGACTACCTCGACCGCACCGGCCTGACCTGAGTGGTGCGCCTACGCACCGCTGCGACGTGGTCGGGGAGGCCGGTGACGCTCTCCTCGGCCATCACCAGGTCGTGGGTGAGGTCCCGGTCGTGCATGTCCGGGATGCCGCCGTCGCCTTCGTCGAGCCACGAGAGCACGGCCTCGAGCACCGGGGGACGTGAGCTCTGCATCCGCAGGCAGCGCAGCGCCGCCACGAGCTCGGCCGCGAGGACGGCGCGGAACCTGGAGACGGCGCCGAGGGCCTGCTGCGCGGCGAGCGTGGCGAAGGAGGCGTCCTCCTCGACCCCGCGCGAGAGCGTGACGACCTGGATGCCGGCCGGGGTCGCGAGCGCCCGCAGCTCGGCCAGCGCGGAGGCGGCGCTGTACTCCACGATCATCACCCCGGACGCCGCCGGGGTGCCGTCGCCGAGGAACGGGTGCATGCCGGTGTACGCCGGCTCGGCCAGCATCGTGAGCCGGGCCAGGCTCAGCTGGGCGGACTGCGCGAGCGCGAGCACCAACGCGTCGAGCGACTGCACCAGGTAGGCCGCGTGAAAGGCGCCGTGGTGGGCCACCCCGAGTCGGGCCGAGACGATCGGGTTCTCCGAGGGGGCGTTGGCCATCGCGGTGACCACCTCCTCGGCGAAGCCGAGCCGGTCCATCAGCGCGCCGTGCACCTGCGGGAAGGTGCGCAGCCCGAACGGGTCCTGGATCCGAGCCGGAGCCGCCTCCGGATCGATCATCATCCGCATCGCCCGGCTCACCTGCTGCGCCCCGGGGAACGGGGTGGCGACCTCCACCGCCTCGCCGAAGGCCTCGGCGTTGCCGCGGACGGACGCGAACGCCATGGCCGCGACCACCATCGTGCTGCGGGCTAGCTGGTCGATGTCGGCGACGGCCAGCGCCGCGTCGGCCAGCACGGCCGCGTTGCTCGACATGAACGTCAGGGCGTCGCCGGCGCCGAACTGCGCAGTGCGGCGCACCGGGGGCTCGCTGGAGCGCTCGCCGCACAGCACGAGCGCGGTGGTGGCCAGGGCGGCGAGGTCCGCGGTGCCGACGCTGCCGCCCTCGCGCACGGGGGGCAGGGCGTCGTCGACGAGCATCTCGGTCAGCGCGTCCAGCACCTCGGGGTCCAGGCCGTTGCCGTCGGCGGCGAGCTGGTTCAGGCGGATGACCAGCATCGCCCGCACCCGCTCGGCCGAGCGGAGCTCCCCGGAGCTGGTCGCGTGCGAGCGCAGGAGCTGCAGGGCCTGGGAGTCCGGCTCGGCCACGATCTGGTCGCGGTTGGCGCCGACCCCGGTGGAGCGGCCGTAGATCCAGCGCTCGGCAGCCACGTCGTCGGCGAAGCGACGCGAGGCCGCGACCCGGTCGCGTGCCTCGGGTGTGACCTGCACCGGCTCGGCGCGGCGCGAGGTCGCCACGATGTCGTCGAGGGTGAGGTGGTTCCCGTCCAGGATCGGCACCCCCGCATCTTCTCGCGCTCGGGAGGCGACGCGCCGGGCACGCCCCCTCCCGTCCGGGCGGGCGGGTGTTCTAGTCTCAACCTGCGGAATCCCGCTGCTGCCTGGTGGAAGACAGCCCAGAGTTGACGCCGAGGGGGTGTCGTCGATGGCATCGCAGCTGCACGAGGGAGCGCGCTCTGCGCTGGTCTCGTCGGGCCGGGTCAGCTCGACCCGGACCGTGGAGCGCGCGCTGGCGCTGCTCTCCGAGGTCTGCTCCCGCGAGGCCGTCGGCCTGACCGCCTGCGCGCGGCAGACCGGCCTGCCCCCCAGCACCGCGCTACGACTGCTTCGGACGCTGGAGTCGGCGGGCTTCGTCAGCCGGGACGACGCGGGCAGCTTCCGGGCCGGCCCCACGATGATCCAGCTGGGCGCCAGGGCGATCGGCCGTCACGAGCTCGCGCGGTTGGCCGCACCCGCCCTCGACCGGATCGTCGCGCGGACCACCGAGTCGGCGTACCTCTCCCTGCGGGGCGTCAACGAGACGGCCGTCTACATCGCCGTGCTGGAGGGGACCCACCCGGTGCGCCACACCAGCTGGGTGGGTCGCGCGGTGCCGATGCGCGGGCTCGCCGTCGGACGCGTCCTCGAGGGTGAGGTCCCGGCGGCTGGGTACGTCGCCGGGCGTGACCTCGACGAGCCCGACGTGACCGCGATCGTGGCGCCCGTCCGGTACGACGGCGGTGTGGCCGCCGCGCTGAGCGTCATCGGACCGACCTACCGGATCGATGAGTTGACCATGCACGAGTACGGGCGGGTCGTGGCAGGTGAGGCGGCCGCACTCAGCGAGCTCCTCGGTGCCCGGGCCACGGATGGGGAGCCGGCACCATGATCCGTTTCGACCACGCGACCAAGCGCTACCCCGACGGCACGGTGGCCGTCGACGACCTCGTCCTGGAGGCACCGACCGGCCAGATCACCGTGCTGGTGGGTCCGTCGGGCTGCGGCAAGACGACGTCGCTGCGGATGATCAACCGGATGATCGAGCCCACCGAGGGGACGATCTGGCTCGACGACACCGACACCGCGAGCATGCCTGCCCACGAGCTGCGCCGTCAGATCGGCTACGTCATCCAGCACGCCGGGCTGTTCCCGCACCGCACCATCGTCGACAACATCGCGACCGTGCCGTACCTCCTCGGGACCGACAAGGCCAAGGCGCGGGCGGGCGCGATGGAGCTGATGGAGCGTGTCGGGCTCGACCCGGCCTTCGCCAAGCGCTACCCCGCACAGCTCTCCGGCGGCCAGCAGCAGCGGGTCGGGGTGGCCCGTGCGCTGGCGGCCGACCCACCGGTGATGTTGATGGACGAGCCCTTCTCGGCCGTCGACCCGGTGGTGCGCGACCAGCTCCAGGACGAGTTCCTGCGGTTGCAGGACGAGCTCGGCAAGACGATCGTGTTCGTCACCCACGACATCGACGAGGCGATCAAGCTCGGTGACCAGGTGGCGGTGCTCCGCGTCGGTGGCACCCTGGCCCAGCTCGCGTCGCCGGCCGACCTGCTGGCTCGTCCCGGCGACGCGTTCGTCGCGGGCTTCGTCGGCCGCGACCGTGGCTACCGCGCCCTCGGCTTCGCCGAGGTCAGCACGTTGCCCACCCACGACGAGCCGACCGTGCTGCTCGGAGGCCCGCCACCTGACGGCGACGAGCCGGTGCTCGTGGTCAACGAGGGCGGTGAACCCCAGGGCTGGGTGCGGGGGAGCAACGGGGCCTCGGGGGCCACCGTGTCCGAGGAGCACCTGTTGCGCGGCGGCACCCTGGCCACCCAGGGAGGCACCCTGCGGGCGGCCCTCGACGCCTGCCTGTCCTCCCCCTCCGGCCGCGGCGTGGTCGTCGATGCCGACGGCCGGCTCGTCGGCTCGGTGAGCGCGCGCGAGGTGCTCGACCTGATCGAGCAGCGGGCCGACGCCGACCGGGCGGCGCCATGAGCCTCCTCGTCCCGCCGCTGTCCAGCGCCAGCTCCTCGCCCTGGCACTTCTGGGGGTACTTCCTGGACCACCGGCAAGAAGACCTCGGCTGGCTCTGGGACCACGCCTGGCTCTCCGTGGTGCCGGTCGTGATCGGGCTCCTGCTCGCCCTCCCGCTCGGCTGGCTGTCGCGCCGGTACGGGTGGATCTACCCGCCGATGATGTCGATCACCGGGCTGCTCTACACCGTCCCCTCGATCGCGCTGTTCGTGCTGATCCCGCCGCTCTTCGGCTTCAAGGACCCGCTCAACCCGCTGCAGGTGCCGATCGCCCTCACCTTCTACTCCACGGCACTGCTGGTGCGCGTGGTCGCCGACGGGCTGGGCGCCGTACCGACCGAGACCGTGCAGGCGGCCACCGCGATCGGCTACCGGCCGGCGGGACGCTTCTTCCGCGTCGAGCTGCCCATCGCGGTGCCGGTCATCACCGCCGGCCTGCGCGTGGCGATCGTGGCCAACGTCAGCCTGGTCGCCGTGGCCGGCACGATCGGGCAGGACAACCTCGGCCGTCTCTTCGACACCGGTTTCAAGCTCTCCACGGACACGCCGTACTACCCGCCGATCGTGCTCGGCATCGTGCTGTGCGTGCTCCTCGCGCTCGTGCTCGACGTGTTCGTGCAGGTGATCAGCCGGATGATGACCCCCTGGCGGAGGGCGGTGAAGACGTCATGATCAACGACACCTTCCACTGGCTCACCGACGCGGCGCACTGGCGGAGCACCAACTTCGACACCGGGATCTGGGACCAGCTCCTCGCCCACATCTTCTTCAGCGCGCTCGCCCTGTTCATCGGTCTGGTGATCGCGCTGCCGCTGGGGCTGTGGATCGGTCACAGCGGACGCTTCACCTGGTCGGTCAGCGCCGCCAACGCGCTGCGCGCCCTGCCGACCGTCGGCGTGCTGGTGCTGCTCGTGGTCATCATCGCGCCGCACTTCTACGGCGCGACCAACAAGGGCTACCTGATCCCGACCGAGATCGTGCTCGTCCTGCTGGCGGTGCCGCCCATCTTGTCCAACACCTTCGCCGGGGTGCAGAACGTCTCGCCCGCGGTCCGCGACGCGGCGTACGGCATGGGGATGACCGGCCCGCAGGTGCTCTTCCGCGTCGAGCTGCCCAACGCGATGCCGCTGATCTTCTCGGGCTTCCGCTCCGCGACCCTGCAGGTGATCGCCACGGCGACCATCGCGGCGTACGTCACCCTCGGCGGGCTGGGCCGGTTCATCTACGACGGGCTCGCCCAGCAGGACTACCCCCAGATGATCAGTGGCGCCCTCCTGGTGGCGGCGCTGGCGCTGGCGGCGGACCTGCTGATCGCCCTCGTGCAGCGCTACACCGTCTCGCCGGGCATCACCGGACGCACCGTGCGCGGTGCCGGACGGGGCCGGGACCGACAGAAGGGAGTCGACTCACGCACCGCCATCGTCACCGAAGAGCTCACCTCGACCTCGAGCTGAGCGCGGGCGGAGATCCCGTCACGACCGTCAGACCGCATTGATAGACCTGTGCCACCCCCCAAGGAGATTGACATGTTGCGCACCATCCGCGTGACCGCCCCGCTCGTGGCGTTCACCACCGCCCTGAGCCTCGGCCTCGCCGGCTGCGGCTCCGACTCCAGTTCCTCCGGCAGCAGCGGCAGCGGCCCCATCGGCTCGCAGATGACCTTCGGCGGCCCGGCGGAGTTCAAGACCCGCCCCGACGGCATCCCGGGCATCAAGAAGAACTACGGCGTCGAGTTCGGCAAGTACAAGGTGACCGACACCGGTGGCCCGGTGACCGTCAACGCGCTCAAGCGTGGGCAGATCCAGGCGGCCGACCTGTTCACGACCGACCCGTCGATCCAGGCCAACGACTTCGTCATCCTCGGTGACCCGAAGTCGAACTTCGCCGCCCAGAACGTCGTCCCGATCATCAACAAGGCCAAGGCGAGCGCGGGCGTCAAGAACACCCTCAACCAGGTGCAGTCCAAGCTCACCACCTCGGGTCTCGGCGACCTGGTCGGCAAGGTCCAGAACGACAAGCAGGATCCCAAGGCCGTGGCCGACAAGTGGCTCTCCGACAACGGCCTCAGCTCGACCGGCACGAGTGCCAAGGGCGAGTCGTTGACGGTCGGGTCGGCCAACTTCCCCGAGAACGTCATCCTGGCCGAGATCTACGCCGGTGCCCTCAAGGCCCAGGGCGCCAGCATCAAGGAGAAGCTCAACATCGGCAGCCGGGAGAAGTACTTCCCGGCGCTGAAGGCGGGCTCGCTCGACCTGTTCCCGGAGTACACCGGTGTCACCTTGCAGTTCATCGACAAGAACGCCACGGCGACCAGCCCGGACGACGTCTACGCCGCGCTCGGCAAGGCCCTCCCGTCCAACCTGATCGCCCTGAACAAGGCGGCGGCCGAGGACAAGGACGCCGTGGTGGTCACCAAGGCGACCGCCGACAAGTTCAAGCTCAAGACGATCGCCGACCTGGCCAACAAGGGCTGAGTCGGGTCTCGCGCGCTGTCGGTTTCACTGGTTGGCCGGTGAAACCGACAGATGCGCGCGAAACTTCGCGCACTCCCGCAGGTTTCGGTCACACAGTGAGCGCGGAGCACGAGGCGGGAGTACGACGGTCGTGGGGCATGATGCGGACCCATGAGTCCCTCGCTGCCTGACCGCGCGAGGAGGGGGATCGGTCGTCTCGCCCGGAGGGCGCGAGCCGGCGCGGCCCTGGTCAGCATCGTGGTCGAGGTGCGCGGCGCGGAGCCCGACGTGCGGGCGGCGATCGACTCCGTGCGCAACCAGGCCGAGCCGCGCCTGGAGATCCTCCTGGTGCTCGTCGACGCCCGGCTGCGGCCGGTGACCCTCGACGCGGTCCGGGGCGACTGGCGGGTGCGCGTGGTCGAGGCGCCCGGCGCCGACCCCGCCGCCGCACGACGGCTTGGTGCGGAGCAGGCGAAGGGCCACTTCCTGCTGTTCCTGAGCTCGCGCCAGCACCTGCTGCCCGGTGCGCTGAGCGCGCTGCTGGCCTCCCGCGGCGACGACGACGTGACGGTGGCCGGCGCCGCCGTCGGCTCCAGCGCAGGGCCGGCGGTGCCGCTCCTCGGGCGACTGCTCGTGCCCCGGCCGCTCTGGACGGCCACCGACGACGACGGTGAGCCGGACGGACAGGTGGCCGCCCTCTCGTTGCTCTCGGGCCCCCACGTCCTCGTGGCCGCGGCCACCCTCGGCGACCTCGGCCCGGTGCGACCCAAGCCGTTCGAGCGGGCCAGCAACCCGATCCCGCTGCTCGGGGCCAGGATCGCGCACGACGAGGCGATGCTCCGCCTGCTGCCGGAGGCCGAACGTCCCGGGCGCGCTGCCGGTGTCCTGGCCCGTGAGCTGACGCCGTTGCTGCTCGCCGCCGAGCGCTGCGACGACGAGCAGTGGCGCGACCTCCAGGCGCACACGGCGTGGCTGGTCGAGCTGGCCGGCCCGGTGCTGGCCGACGTACCCGTCGAGGACCGGGTGCTGGCCTGGCTGGCGTCGAGGGACCGACGTGCCGACCTGGTGCGCTACGTCGCAGACCGGAGGTTCGCAGGCGGCGCCTTCCCCACGGTGGTGCGCGAGGGCCTGATCCGGGCAGACCTCGGCGTCGCCGACGTCCCGGACGAGGTGCTCGCAGTGACGGAGGCGGAGTCGCCCCTGCGGGCGCGGGTCCGGCGTGCGTACGTCGACGGCGACGACGTGGTGATCGAGGTGTGGGCCGCGATCACCCGGCTCGACGAAGACGATCCCGAGACGGCCCTGAGCCTCGTCGGGCCGGGCGACCCTGCGCTCTCGGTCGAGCGCCGGGTCGATCCCGCCATCACCCGGTGGATGGCCGAGGCCCACCAGTGCCACGACCGGGGTGGCGTGCTGGCCAGGGTGCCGCGCGGCGACCTGTCGCGCGGTGTCTACCGCCTCGAGGCCGCCGTCACCGATCGTGGGGTGCATCGGCGAGGTCCCGTGGGCGAGCTGAGGCTGCCCGAGGATGCCGAGCGCGCCCTCGGCGGCCCGGCGGTGAGCCAGGTCGAGCTGTCCGCGTCGGGGGTGGTGCTCACCCTCGACCTGCCGCCCGGGGAGGAGCTGAGGCTCGTGGGTCCCGGCGCCCTGCGGCTGACCGGCCGTCGCGAGGGCACGAGCTGGACCTTCGACCTGCTCGCCGACCCGTGGGGTCTCGGCTCCATGCCGGCCCCGCCGGGTGAGTACGCGCTGGTCCGCGAGCCGTCCGGGGCACGGGTCGGGCTGGGCCCGGAGCTCACCAGGTTCCGGCCGAGCATGTCGAACGACCACGGCCACGCGGTCGAGATCGTCACCGACGAGCGCGGGGCGGCGGCCCTGCGTCTCGGGGCACCTCTCGCCGACGACGAGCGCGGCCCCTACCAGCAACGGCGGCTGCAGGGTGAGTACCTCGAGGTGACCGAGCCCCTGGACCCCCGGCTGGTGTACTTCCAGTCCTTCCTCGGCCAGTCGCCCACCGACCACCCGGGCGCGATCCAGGAGGCGCTCCACCGGGTGTGCCCGGACGGCACCCGGATGCTCTGGTGCGTCGCCGACTTCTCGGTCCGCGTGCCGGAGGGCGCCGAGCCGGTGCTGCTCCGCAGCAGGGCCTGGTACGACGCGATGGCCCGTGCGGCCTGGATCGTGACGAACGTCGAGCTCGAGCCCTGGTTCCGCCGCCGCGAGGGCCAGCAGGTGCTGGAGACCTACCACGGCTACCCCTCGAAGGCGATGGGGCTTTCCCAGTGGCGGGCCCGCGACCTCCCCCCGAGCCACGTCGAGCAGATGCTTCGTCGTACCTCCGGGGCATGGAACAACCTGCTCACCCCGATCCCGGAGATGGACGCCTACTACCGCGACAACTACGCCTTCGAGGGCCGGATCATCAGCCAGGGCTACCCGCGCGACGACGCCCTGGTCGCCGGGGGGCACGAGCAACGCCGGGCCGCGACCCGCCGGCGGCTCGGGATCTCCGAGCACCAGACGGCGATCCTCTACGCGCCCACCTGGCGCGACGACCTCGCCACCAACTTCCGCAGCGCCCAGGCCGTGCTCCACCTCGACGTGGCGCAGGTGGCCCGCGACCTCGGGCCCGACCACGTCGTCCTGCTGCGCGGACACCGCTTCCACGCCACCACGACGGGAGGGGCGCAGGTGCTCGACGTGACGACGTACCCGGAGATCAACGACCTGCTCCTCGCCGCCGACGCGGCGGTGCTCGACTACTCCTCGCTGCGTTTCGACATCGCGCTCACCGGGCGCCCGATGGTCTTCCTGGTGCCCGACCTGCGCGAGTACGCCGAGGAGACACGCGGCTTCCTCTACCCCTTCACCGACTCCGCTCCCGGGCCGCTCGTCGAGACCACGGCCGAGGTCGTCGCCGCCCTGCGCGACCTGCCCGCTCTCGAACGTGAGTGGGCCGGGCGGATCGCTGCGTTCACCGCGACCTACCACCCGCTCGCCGACGGGCACGCCGCGCAGCGCGTCGTGGCGGAGTTCTTCGCCCCCCTGCTGGAGGAGGCCTGAGCCGATGTCCACCCGACCCCAGGGTGTCGGCGACACGCGGACACAAGTTCGACATTGACACCAGTCACCCGCTCACCGGCCTGTGACCTGACGACTTCTGTCCGAGAGTCGCCGGAGCTCGGTGCGCCTGCTACTCCAGCATCGCCGCCAGCACCCTCGCGGTGGACTGGCCGTCGTTCAGGGCGTTGAACCTGGTGTTGAACCTGGCCCGCTCGTCGGCGTAGGCCGCCTGGAGCGCCGGCGCGTCGCGCACGCAGGTGGCGACGCCGGTGAGCGTCTGCGCGTGGGGTCCGGGCGCCGACTCCGCCCACGCGACGGAGGTCGAGCGACCGCTCGACCACGCCTCGAGGTCGGGCACGTGGAAGATCGCCGGTCGGCCGGTGAGCCCCCAGTCGAAGCGCAGGCCCGCGTAGTCCAGGATCGCGACGTCGCAGGCCAGCAACAGGTCGGTCAGGTCGGGCACGTGGCTGGCGTCGACAGCGGTGCCCAGGTCGGGCGCGGGTCGCCTGTCCTCGGGGTCGGTGAGACGCAGCACCGTGTACGCCGGACCGAGCTCACGCGCCAGCGCGCTCACGTCGAGGTCGACCCGACCGTCCTCGCCCGCGACGTCCCGGTCGTCGCGTGCGGCCGGGGCGTGCACGACGAGGGTGGTGTCGTCGAGGCCGAGCCGCCGCAGCAGGCGCTCCCGCGCAGCGGCGCGGTCGCCCGTGACGAGGTGGTCGGTGCGCGGGCTGCCCGCGACGAGCACCTCCCCCTGCCAGCGGAACGACTCGCGCAGGAACGCCGCCGACTCCGCGTCCGGGGCGAGCAGGGCGTCCCACTCCCGGTGACGGTGGTGGACCTCGCGGTCCACGAGGTGCTCGATCATCCCGTCGCGCCGCCAGCGACCGACCCCGGCAGGCTCGAACGGGTAGGTCGGGAACGTCCGGAGCAACCGCTGGCCCGCACGGCGGGAGACCCAGGGTCCGAGGTCCTCGTCGAGGCAGACGAGCCGGGCACCGGCCAGGGCGTCGTACCACTCCCGGCTGCCGCGCAGCACGGCCGCCGAGCCCTCGGGCACCGCGACCGAGCAGTCGGCCACCCCCCAGACACGGCGTACGTCGGGCCGGTGCTCGGCCAGCCAACGGTCGATCGCGAGCTGGTCCCCGGAGGCGTTGCTGCCGTGGGCGCTGCCGAGGAGGACCGACTCGGTGACCGGCACGTCGGCCTCGCGGTACCGCTGCACCTGCCTGCGGTGGTTCACCTGGCCGACCTCGTCGTCGCGCAGCGGCGGTGCCAGCACGAAGATCGCCCGTCCGTCGGGCCGCTGGCCCACCTGGACGTGCACCGCGGCACCGGCGAGCCGGTGCGGGGAGGAGTCGGCACAGGCGCGTCCCAGTGGCACCGGGCCGCCCTCCGCGACCAGCGCGTAGGTCCCGCTGGGAGCCGCGAGGCCGTCGGTGACCAGGTCGATCTCGAGGCGGCTGCCCCCGTCGGGCGCGGTCGACGCCCGCGCCGGCAGCACCGTCCCTGCCCCGAGCAGCTCGGCGCCCGCGACGGCGCCGTCGACGGTCACGACGAGGGTCGAACCCTCCAGCGACACCTCGCGGATGCCGTCGCGCGTGGTGCTCACGGCTCCGCTCGACACGTCGAGGGTCAGGCCGGTGGCGCCGTCCCAGCGCACGGTCACACCGTCCCCGCGGGACGTCCCCACGGCCGCCGAGCGTGGCACCCGGTGGAGCACCACGTCCTCCGCGCCGAGCCCGTCCTGCTCCACCCGCAGCACCAGGGCCCACGAGAGCTCGCCGAGCCCGCGCAACGCCGCCAGGTCGACCATGGCCTCGAAGCCGCCCTCGGCGGGCGAGGCGAACGACAGCGGGCTCCACGCGTCTGCCTCGTGCAGGTGCAGCTGCCCGAGCGTCAGCGGAAGGCGCTGGGAGGCGTTCACCAACCACGCGGACACGGTGGGCGAGCGCATGTCCAGCCCGCGGTGCCAGACCCAGCCGGTGATCCGCAGCGTGTCCTCGGTCCAGACGAGGTGCTCCACCGCTGCCTCGACGTGGCACTCCAGGGGAGACATCCGGCGCTCCTCGAGCGGCAGCACGTCGGCCCAGGAGCAGGAGGCGGGGAAGTCGGCGAGCAGTCGGCCCTCGACCACGGCCGTGGGCGGCATGTTCTGGACCTGGCGCAGCCAGTCGTCGGCGTCGAAGAGGTCGGCCCACCGCTCCTCGGCGGCCAGGCGGCCGCGCACGCGCATGGCGACCCGGGTGTGCTCCAGGGCGCTCGGCGTCACCTCCTCGAGGAAGGTCCGGTAGGTGTGAGCCAGCAACGCGCGGTACTCGCTGTCGCCGGTGAGCGCGAACGGCAGGAAGGGCGGGAGGTCGACCTCGAGCGCGCGGCCCACCCACGCGGCGTACACCGACTCCGGAGCCTCCTGCTGCAGCAGGCGCCGCGCCTCCTCCTTGACCGCGACCCGGTCGCGCAGGTTGCCGATGCGAGCCTTCTGCTGGCCGGTGGAGCTGAGGTCCTCGCGGATCCGCCAGTGGTAGGTCACCTTCTGCAGCACGTCGAAGCGGCGGGCCCTGACGTACGCCGTGAGCATCGGCACGTGGTCCTCGTAGGCGATGCCGCCGCGGAAGTCGCCCACCTGCTCGCGCCAGAAGTGGGTCCGGAACATCCGGTTGCAGGCGATGATGTCCTGCATCGCCGCCGGGAACTCCTCGATCGTGGTGCCGATCCGGTCCTGCCGGTGCACGGTGCGCGACCAGATGATCCGCTGCAGCTCACCGTGCCGGAGCCGTCGCAGGTTGCCGACGCAGAAGTCCGAGCCGCTGGCGCCGAGCACCCGGACCATCGTCTCGTAGGCGTCCAGCGGCACCACGTCGTCGGAGTCGAGGAAGGTGATGAACTCACCGCGCGCGTGCCGCACGCCGACGTTGCGGGCGATGCCCTGGCCGGCGTTCTCCTGGTGCAGCACCCGCACGCGGTAGTCGCGTCGGGCGTAGTCGCGCAGGATCTCGGGGCACGAGTCGGTCGAGCCGTCGTCGACCGCGATCACCTCGAGGTCCTTGAAGGTCTGTGACAGCGCGCTGTCGAGCGCCGCGGGGAGGTACGCCGCGACGTTGTGCACCGGCACCACCACGCTCAGCACCGGCCGCTGGCGCCCACGCCGGTACGACGCGAGCGGGCGACCGCCGACTCGGCGTGCGCCGTTCTTGAGCGTGGTCCTCAGCGAGCCGGCCCGCAGCGTGCTCCTCAGAGCGGATCGTCCTTGCGGATGTCGATCACCATGCCCGTCTCGCCGCTGACCAGCACGTCGAGGGAGCGCCGGGCCACCTCCCCCGAGTCGAGCAGGGTCCCGGGCGGCTCCTGGCCGAAGGCGCGCGTGCGCATCGGCGTGGCGGTGCGCTCGGGGTTGACCACGTTGACCCGCACCCCGTCGTCCGACCACTCGTCGGCCAGCGCCTGGGTGAGGTTGACCACCGCGGCCTTCGTCGAGGAGTAGAGGCTGTAGCCGCGGCGCCCGCGCGTGTAGGAGCTCGAGGTGAAGTTGAGCATGCTGCCGCGAGTGGCCCGCAGGTGCGGGAAGAACTCCTGCGCGATCTGCACGGGCGCGAGGTAGTTGACCTCGGTGACGTTGTAGACGGTCTCCTCGGTGGTGTCCACGAGGTCGCCCCGCGGGAGGACGGCTGCCGCATTGACCACGAAGTCGACCTGACCGGTTGCGGCGATCACCTGCTCCGCGGCCGCGCGCACGTCACTGCGCCGCTCGACATGGGTCTGGGTGCTCGAGCGGCTGAAGCTGAACACCGTGGCGCCGTACTGCTCCGCGAGCTCGGCGATGTCGGCGCCGATGCCGTAGCTGCCACCGAAGACGACCATCGTCCGCCCGGCCAGCGCCGTGCGGTACTCCTCCGGGGAGCGCTCCGGCGCCAGGTAGTCCGAGCTGAGCTGGAAGAGCTTGTCGGCGATGTAGACGTCGATCGGCTCGGTCACCTTCATGTTGCGCTCGTCGCCGGCCACCACCCAGATGGGGGTGTCCGGCAGGTAGCGCAGCACCACGCTGCAGTCGTCGGTGGCCGCGAAGTCGGGGTCGTCGTCGGCGATGGCGTACGCCGCCCGGATGGTGCCTGCCCGGAAGGCCTGCGGGGTCTGACCGCGACGCAGGTTGGCCCGCGGGGGGATGGCACGGATGACGTTGTCCGCGTCGACCTCGATGATCGTGTCTGCCGACGGGATGGCCACGTCGACGGCGTCGTACCGGTCGAGAGCGGCGAAGCACTCGCCGATGATCCGCGCCCCGACCAGCGGACGCACGGCGTCGTGGAAGAGCACCTTGGCGTCGTCGTCACCGACCACCTCGAGAGCGCGGCTGGTGGTGCCGTTGCGGGTCTCGGCACCCTCGAGGATGTGCCGCACCTTGGCATAGCCACCGTCGCGCACGATGGCACGCACTGCGTCGAGATGGCCGGGGGCCATCATCACCACGATCTCGTCGACCTCCGGGTGCGCGTCGAGAGCCTTGAGGGTGTGCTCGAGGATGCTGTGACCGGCGATCTTCAGCAGCTGCTTGGGGATGTCCAGCCCGACGCGCGTGCCGACCCCTCCTGCAAGGACCACTGCGACGTTGGGGCTGCTCATGAGGGCCTCCTCGCGGAGCGGGCGCGCAGGCGCTGCCCCACGGCGAACTTCACGCTCCGGGTGACGCCGAAGGACTCGAGCTCGCGCACCCGGTCCTGGCTCTCCTCGAGGCGACCGCGTTGGGCCTTGTTGGCGGCCTCCTCGACCTCGAGCCGCCTGGCTCCGGGCTCGGCGGCGGCCGCCTCGATCCGGGAGATCTGCTCCAGGGTGTCGAGGTCGAGCCGCGAGGCGAGCGAGAGCTTGAGCAGCTCGGCGAGGAACCGGTGGTAGTAGTCGGGCGTGTAGTGCACGTAGAAGGCACCCCAGGGGTGCTCGGCGTAGGTCGGCGCCTGCAGGTCGCGCAGGTCGATCTGGTCCCAGCCGTACGTCGAGACGGCGTGGTCGTCGAGCCGGGACCAGAAGGCGTTGGCCTTCGCGACATCCATCGGGAACACCTTCTTGTGCTTGCGCAGGGCGATCGGCCGGGCCCGACCCGGCACCAGCACCCGGTCGGTGTTCCAGCCACGGTGCACCACGATGGTCGTCTCGGGGCAGGTTTCGGCCATCCGCAGTGCGAAGCGGTCCAGCGACTCGGTCCAGAGGGCGAAGTAGCCGTCGGGGTCCTCGAGGTGGCTCAACCGGGTCAGCTCACCGGCGTCGCTCCGGTCGCGGTAGAAGTCGGTGGTCTGGATCTTCCACCGGTTGTCGGTGAAGTACCGCCCGTCGGGCAGCCGGGCCACGCCGAAGTGCACGTCCCCGAACCAGTCGAGGATCAGGTAGCGCGGCTGCAGCAGCGCCACGTCGGGGAGGAACTGGCGGGTCAGGTCGTCGGTGATGTTCCAGCGGTCGTAGTCACTCATCTCCCGCAACGGCTGCCAGGTCACCTCGATCGGCGGTGACATCAGCGCGATCATCGAGGTCTGGTTGGCGCTCAGCTCCACCTGGAACCACTTCTTGTAGCCCGGGTTGAACGTGGAGTTGAAGTTGTCGCGGGTCACGCAGCTGCCGGCAACGGCCACCGTCTCGCTCACGGCTGCGGTCCCCGCGCGACCTGGGCCACCGGTGTCGGCACGGCGTCGGTCTCCCGGTCGCGCTTGGTCGAGGCCAGCACCGCCTGGACCACGCGCTCGGAGCAGCCGCCGTCGCGCTGCGGGAAGGTGGCCTCGATGCGCTCGGCGTACGTCGGCAGGGGCGCACCGCCCGCCTCCAGGGCCTCGGTGATCGCACCGACGGCCGGCCCGCGCTCGTGCACCACGGGACCGAAGCCGTCGCGCTCGTACTCGAAGTAGCCCCGCTGGCCCACGTGGGCGCCGGCCAGGACCTGGGCGGCGTCGAACTGGAAGTACACGACCGGCCGCTCGAGGTAGGCGGCGTTGAAGGCGATCGAGGAGTAGTCGGTCACGAGCACCCGCGCCCGCGCGAACAGCTCCTGCACGTCGACACCGTCGTAGGACAGCGTGAGCACGTGCGGGGGCACGTCGAGCTGGGGGAGCAGCTTCTCCAGGTTCGGGTGCGGCAGGAACGCCAGCCGCACGCCGGCACGCTCGCACGCCTGCGCCAGCTCGGGATCCTGCAGCAGCCCCACCCACTCCTTCACGAACTGGGAGTCCAGCACGCCGCCGCCGAGCTGGCGCTCCTGCGATCCCGCGGCGAGCCCCTGGACCAGCCACTGCCGCCAGGTGGGCGTGAGCAGCACCAGGTCGCGGTGCTCGGCCGGGTACCGCTCGCCGATCTCGCGCAGCCGGTCGAACCGCGGCAGACCGGTGAGGATCGTCTCCTTCGTGGTGAACGGGTAGGGCGTGTGGTCACCGGCGATCGAGTTGTACTCCGGCACGGTGCTGGTGACGAACAGGTCGATGCTCTTGTAGTTGAGCCAGCGGGAGAGGTCGTCCTTGATCACGCC
Source organism: uncultured Actinomycetota bacterium (assembly GCA_963794435.1). Classification (GTDB taxonomy): domain Bacteria; phylum Actinomycetota; class Actinomycetes; order Propionibacteriales; family Nocardioidaceae; genus Marmoricola. Next base: position 28,264 of record CAWCDX010000019.1, on the reverse strand, counting down.
GTGCTGCAGGAACGTGAACCGCCACTGCGGCTCGATGAACTCCAGGATCTGCGGCGGCTTCACCACCGGCTCGTCGGCGTGCGAGGCGAGCAGGTGCTCGCAGTTGGCCATCAGCAGGCGCCACTGCCGCGACCCGTGGGCCACCAGCCGGTCGGCGTACCCCTCCTTGCGAAGCCGCTCGTAGTCGCTGCTGTCCTTGCTCAGCACGAACCACGCGTTGATCTCGGGGTGGTTCGCGCGCAGGTGCTTGAACAGGATCTCGCCGCTGTCGCCGGCGTTGTGGATGCGGTCCATCAGCACCCAGCTGTGGGCGTACTTCTTGCGCACGGGCGGGGAGAGCGCGAGGCGTCGGTAGATCTTGTCCGGCCGGGTGGTCGGCACGTACCGCATCGGGTTGTACGCCGCCCGGCGGTTCTCGATCATGTACCGGCGGACCATGGTCGGCGTGGCCTTGGTCGGCAGGGCGGGCTCGGGCTGGTCGAAGACCAGCTTCTGCCAGACACCGTCGAGGCGGATCCGCAGGTCGGGGCGGTAACGCAGCCACAGGATCCGCTCGTGGACCAGGGTGCGGCCGAAGTAGGTGATGTCGCGGGTCTTGGCGTGCCGGGGACGACTCGGGGCGTCGCCGTTGCTGATCGCCTCGTCGGGGGCGGGACCGGTGTAGCGGTAGCGCGCGCGGACCAGTTGCTGGCCGGTGTCGACCTTGTCGAGGTACACCGCATGGTCGCGCCACGGGGTGTCGCGATAGCCGTGCATGATCGCGAGGCGAGCGTGCCCGGCGACCCGGAACTCGTGGTGGGAGAGGGTCTTCTCCGGCTCGACCTGGGCCAGCACCGCTCGCACGTTCTCGTGGAACTGCTCGACGAGCGGACCGTCGGTGAGCACGGCCACCGAGTTGTTCTGCGCGGCCCCGAAGTACCCGGCGATCTCGTAGCAGATGAACTGCTTGAGCCAGGTCGGCACCGCTCCCCGCAGGCGCACCGCCTCCGACAGGATGGCGAGGTAGCCGTAGGTGAAGACGTCGGTGTAGCGGCCCGGGTGGGTCATGCTCGAGCCGAGCGAGGAGCTCTGGTCCGAGCGCTTGCGGTAGTGGTAGCGCGTGGACTGCAGGAAGCCCACCTGGGGCCGCTCGTGGTGGAGCAGGTAGAGCGAGCAGAAGTGCCCGTCCTCGAAGTTGGGCCGGATCCGCGGGTCGTAGGCGAGGTCGTGCCGGCGGATCTCGTCCAGCCGGAAGAAGGCCGCGGGAGCGCTGCCGTGGAAGCGGCCGTCGGAGTCCTCGATGTCGACGAGGCGGTCGTAGCGGAAGAACGTCTCCAGGGGGTGGTCGTTGACCAGCCTCCCCCGCTCGTCCTGCCAGATCCACCGGTTGGTCGCGACCATGTCGGTCGTGGGGTGGGCCTCGATGAACGCGGCCACGGTGGAGAGGTAGTGGGGGTCGACCACGTCGTCGGGGTCGGGGAAGGTGACCCAGGTGCCCTGGGCGAGCTCGAGGCCGGCGTTGCGCGCCGCGCCCTGTCCGGCGTTCTCCTGCGAGGTGACCCGCACCAGCCCCGGTCGCCGGTTGGCCCACTCCTTGAGCTGCGCCAGTGACCCGTCCGAGGATCCGTCGTCGACCGCGATCACCTCGACCCGGTCGAGGTCGAAGTCCTGCGCCTCGATTGCCGCGATGAACTCGGGCAGGTAGCGCTCCACGTTGTAGACGGCCGTGACGACCGAGAACAACGGCGCGGAGGCGGGAGGGGACTCCATGTCAGGGGAGCATATGCACCGGAGCGACCCCGCCGGGTGACCCCCGGGAGTGTGAGCCAACAAACACCCGGATCCGGTTCCGACCCGGGACCTCGGCGACCTATCCTCGTTGTGCACGGTGTCTGTGAGTAGTCCGGTACCCGCCCTGGGACTGGAACGAAAGGGATGACGTCGGATGGCCCGTATTGGGGTTGTGGGTGCCGGTCGTGTCGGTGCCGTCGTGTCCGCCGCTCTGCGGCGCGCCGGTCACGAGATCGTGGCCGCCGCCGGGGAGTCCGCCGCCTCGCGCGAGCGCATCGCCACGCTGCTGCCGGGAGTGCCCGGCGCCAAGCCGACCGACGTCGCCCGTGCCTGTGACCTGCTGCTCCTCACCGTCCCCGACGACATGCTCGAGAACGTCGTCATCCAGCTCGTCGGCGCGGGTGCCATCCGTCCCGGCCAGGTCGTCTGCCACACCTCGGGGCGCCACGGGCTCGCCGTGCTGGCCAGCGCCACGGCCGTGGGCGCACGGCCGATCGCGATGCACCCCGCGATGACGTTCAGCGGCACCGAGATCGACCTCGAGCGCCTCGACGGCTGCGTCTTCGGCATCACCGCCGGCGACGACGAGCGCGAGTACGCCGAGTCGCTGGTCGCCGACCTCGGCGGGGTCCCGATGTGGGTCCCGGAGGACAAGCGCACCCTGTACCACGCCGGGCTCGCCCACGGCGCCAACCACCTCGTCACCCTGGTCAGCCAGGCGATGGAGCTGCTCGCCGCCTCCGGGGCCGAGGACCCGGCCGCGACGCTGCGGCCCCTGCTCGGGGCGGCGCTGGACAACGCGCTGGCCCACGGTGACGCCGCCCTGACCGGCCCGATCGTGCGCGGCGACGTCAAGACCGTCCAGGCCCACCTGCACGACATCATCGAGAACGCCCCGGCGACAGTCCCGTCGTACGTCGCCCTGGGCAAGGCCACCGCCGACCGCGCGGTGCTCGACGGCCGCCTGCTCCCGATCCGCGCCGGCCGCATCGTGGCGCTGCTCGACGACGCGCTGGCGCGGGTGGGCGAGGCCGGCCCCGTCCGCCGTACGCACCCCTCGAGATGAACCTCACCCCACGAAATCGCGCGCTCCTTCCGCTTCGCTCCCTCCGCACACGATTCCGCGGGGACCCCGAATGAACGGCAAGCCGGTCCTCGCGAGCACTCGCGGGGAGCTGCGGCTCGCCCTGTCGGACCTCCGGGTCCCTGAGGAGCGCCGTGAGGAACGAGCGCCCAGTCTCCGGGTCCCTGAGGAGCGCCGTGAGGAACGAGCGCCCAGTCTCCGGGTCCCTGAGGAGCGCCGTGAGGAACGAGCGGCGCGTCTCGAAGGGCGCCTCGGCCTGGTCCCCACCATGGGTGCCCTGCACCGCGGCCACGCCGCCCTGATGGCCCGCGCGCGCCAGGAGGTCGGCGCCCAGGGGGTGCTGGTGACGTCGGTCTTCGTCAACCCGCTGCAGTTCGCCCCGGGAGAGGACCTCGACCGCTACCCGCGCACGCTCGACGCGGACCTCGAGGTGTGCGCCGAGCAGGGCGTGGACGTGGTGTTCGCGCCGGCCGTCGACGAGGTCTACCCGGGCGGCGACCCGCAGGTCACCATCGACCCGGGCCCGCTCGCCGCGGTGCTCGAGGGGCGGTCCCGGCCGACCCACTTCGCGGGGGTGCTGACCGTCGTGGCCAAGCTGCTCGGGCTGGTGCGACCCGACGTGGCGGTCTTCGGCGAGAAGGACTACCAGCAGCTCGCGCTGATCCGGCGGATGGTCACCGACCTGTGCCTGGGCCTCGAGGTGGTCGGCGCCGAGACCGTGCGCGAGGCGGACGGGCTGGCGCTCTCCAGCCGCAACCGCTTCCTCGACCCCGAGCAGCGCACCCAGGCGCTCGCCCTGTCGCGGGCCCTGTTCCGGGGGCGCGACTCCGGGCACCTCGGCGCCGACCGGGCGCTCGCCGCCGCAACGGCCGAGCTGGACGACGCGCCGGGCGTCGACCTCGACTACCTCGAGCTGACCGCTCCCGACCTCGGCCCGGCTCCCGCCTCCGGCCCCGCGCGGCTGCTCGTCGCCGCCCGCGTCGGCCCCACCCGCCTCATCGACAACGTGGCCCTCGAGCTGGCCTGAGCGAAGGAGTCCCTGATGCTGCGCACGATGATGAAGAGCAAGATCCATCGGGCCACCGTGACCCAGGCCGACCTGCACTACGTCGGGTCGGTCACCGTCGACGAGGAGCTGCTCGAAGCCGCCGACATCCTGCCCGGCGAGCTCGTGCACATCGTCGACGTCACCAACGGCGCCCGGCTGGAGACCTACACGATCGCCGGCGAGCGGGGCTCCGGCGTGCTCGGCATCAACGGTGCCGCCGCCCGGCTGGTGCACCCCGGCGACGTGGTGATCCTGATCGCCTACGGGCAGATGGAGACCGCCGAGGCGCGCGAGCTCGAGCCGAGCGTGGTCTTCGTCGATGCCGACAACCGCATCGTCGGCGTCGGAGCTGACCCGGTACGGGTCCCTGAGGAGGTTGGGCAGCAACCGTCTCGAAGGGTGCCCGCCACCGACCTGGTCCGCGGTGACCTGCACAGCTTCGCGCCGAGCGACCTCGCCGTACGACCGTGACCACGCTGCTCTGCGCCGACATCGGCAACTCCCACACCACGCTGGGTGTCATCGACGACGGCGTCGTGCTCGACCACTGGCGGGTGGCGACCGAGGAGCGGCGTACGGCCGACGAGTGGGCGGTGCTGGTGCGCGGGCTGCTGCGCGACAGCGTGGTCGGGGACCAGGTGGGCGGGGTGGCGCTGTGCTCGACCGTGCCGAGCGTGCTGCACGAGTGGCGCGAGATGCTGGTGCGCCACTTCGGCTCCATGCAGAACGTCGTCGTCGAGGCGGGTGTGCGCACCGGCGTACCCGTGCTGATGGACAACCCGCGCGAGGTCGGCGCCGACCGCGTCGTCAACGCCCTCGCCGCCGCCACCCTGTACGCCGGCCCCGCGATCGTCGTCGACTTCGGGACGGCCACCACCTTCGACGTGGTCAGCGCCCGAGGGGAGTACATCGGCGGCGCGATCGCCCCCGGCATCGACATCTCGCTGGAGGCGCTCGGCCGTCGCGGCGCGCAGCTGCGCAAGGTCGAGCTGCTCCGACCGCGCACCGTGATCGCGAAGAACACCGTCGAGGCGCTCCAGTCGGGGATGGTCTTCGGCTTCGCCAGCCAGGTCGACGGCATCGTCGAGCGGATGATCGTCGAGCTCGACGTACCCGTCGAGGACGTGCAGGTGATCGCCACCGGCGGCCTGGCCCCCGTCGTCGTCGCCGAGTGCCGCTCGATCACCGCCCACGAGCCCTGGCTGACCCTCCTCGGCCTCGAGATGGTGCACCTCCGCAACTCCTGACCGGCCCCCAATTTCGGATAGTCCGAGGCTGGAAGCACCTCGACCGGCCCGTTTCTGGTGCCACTGACCCCGGACTATCGCAATTCCGGGGCAGGTGGTCAGCCCGCCGGGTCGATCAGGACCTTCGCGTGCCTGCTCGGCCGTCGCCGAGGTCGTCGAAGGCCTGGGGTACGCCGGCGAGGCCGACCGTGCCCGTGTGCAGGGGGGTGGGGTCGACCTTGCCGGAGGTCATCATCCGCAGGGTGTCGTGGAACTCGCCGGGGTCGTAGGCGAAGACGAACTGCAGCGAGATCTCCTTGTTGATCGCCATCGCCGGGCTGATCCGGTCGGGCTCCATGCACACGCCGACGACCACGACGCGGGAGTAGAGCGGGGCGCTGTTGATGATGTGGTCGATGATCCCGGGGACGCCGACGCACTCGAAGACCACCGGCCCCTGGGGCATCTGGCCGGCCGCCTCGGCCGCCCGCAGCACCCGCGCCCAGGGCAGGTAGCGGCACCTGCCGGAGCTTGGTCACCGTCCCGAGCGCGAGGTCGAGCAACGGCGGCGCCGTCGTGTAGTAGCGGCTGTCCTCGAACGACGACCACGGCGACTCGGCACCCGGGTCGACGACGAGGTCGGCGCCGCACCGCTCGGCCAGCGCGCGGCGGGCGGCGGAGTAGTCGCTGGCGACGACGTGGCGGACGCCCGCGCGCCTTGAGCATCAGGATCACCGCGAGGCCGATCGGGCCGCACCCGACGACCACGGCGGTCTCGCGCTTGCCGATCGAGGACTTGCGCACGGCGTGCCAGGCCACCGCCATCGGCTCGGTCATCGCGGCGAGCTCGGGGGAGTAGCCGTTGTCGACCGGGATCGTGAGCGACTCCTCGGCGAGCACCCGCTCGGCGTACCCGCCGGCGGCCTTCGCCGAGAGCCCGGTCATCTGCACGGCCTCGCCCTGCCGGAGCATCGGCAGCGCGACCACCGGCGTCCCGGTGGCCCAGGCGCCCTTCGTGCCCGGACCGTAGTCGAGCACCCGGCCGCTGAACTCGTGGCCCATCACGACGGCCTGGTCGCGACGCATGATGTCGGGGAAGCCGATCGCCGCCGCGGCGTCGGCCACGTCGTCGCCGTGGTGCCGGGCGTGCAGGTCCGAGCCGCAGATGCCGCACCGGACGACCTCGAGCAGCACCTGCCCCGGACCCGGCACGCGGGTCGGGGACCTCACGGACGGACAGCTCGCTCTGCTCGCACACCACGGCCTTCATCCCGGTGACGTTAGTACGGCGCACGTCAGTAGCCTGAGCCGCATGCCCGAGCCCGTCGACGACCTGCTCCGAGCAGGAACGCGTACGTCGCGAGAAGCGGCAGCAGCTCCTCGACTCCGGGCGCGAGGCCTACCCGATCGGCGTCGAGCGCACCCACACGATCAAGCAGATCCGCGAGGAGTACGACGGGCAGGACCTCGAGCCCGACACCCACACCGGCCAACGGGTGGCGATCACCGGCCGGGTGATCTTCCAGCGCAACACCGGCAAGCTCTGCTTCGCCCGGCTCCGCGAGGGCGACGGGTCGGAGATCCAGGTGATGCTGAGCCTGGCCGAGGTCGGCGAGGAGTCGCTGGCCGAGTTCAAGGCGCTCGTCGACATCGGCGACCTGCTCGCCGTCCGCGGCGAGGTGGTGACCAGCCGCCGCGGGGAGCTCAGCGTCGCCGCGACCGAGTGGGAGCTGGCCGCGAAGACCCTGCGGCCGCTGCCCAACGAGCACCGGCCGCTCTCCGACGAGGCCCGGATCCGGCTGCGGTACGTCGACATGATGGTCCGCCCCGAGGCCCGCGAGATGGTGCGCACCAAGGCCACCGTGCTGCGCAGCCTGCGCGAGACGCTGCACGACCTGGGCTACACCGAGGTGGAGACCCCGATCCTCCAGCTGACCAACGGCGGTGCCGCGGCCCGCCCGTTCCGGACCCACCTGAACGCCCTCGACCAGGACATGCTGCTGCGGATCGCCCTCGAGCTCGACCTCAAGCGGGCCATGATCGGCGGGGTCGAGAAGGTCTACGAGATCGGCCGCACCTTCCGCAACGAGGGCCTGGACTCCACCCACGCCGCCGAGTTCTCGATGCTCGAGGCCTACGAGGCCTACGGCGACCAGTTCACGATGATGGAGCTGACCAAGGCGCTGGTGGTCAACGCGGCCCGTGCGGTCGGCCGCACCGTCGTACCCGGCCGCGACGGCACCGAGATCGACCTCGAGGGCGAGTGGCGGCAGGCCTCCATCCTCGACCTGGTCTCCGACGCCGTCGGCGAGGAAATAACCGTGGACACGTCCGGCGGAATCCCTTGCGCGCTCTCGCGCGTCGCCACGACGTCGAGCTGCAGCCGCAATGGGAAGCACCGGAAATAGTTGTCGAGCTCTACGAACAGCTCGTCGAGGACTCGCTCATCACGCCGACTTTCGTGATGGATTACCCAGCGGCGGTCAAGCCGCTCGCCAAGGCTCATCGCAGCAAGCCCGGCGTGAACGAGGCGTGGGACCTGATCATCAACGGGGTCGAGCTGGCGCCGGCCTATTCGGAGCTCAACGACCCTGTCGTGCAACGCGATCGGCTCGAGCAGCAGTCCTTGCTGGCTGCGCAGGGGAACCCCGAGGCGATGGAGCTCGACGAGGTCTTCCTCAAGGCGATGGAGTTCGGGATGCCGCCCGCGGGCGGCATGGGCATGGGCGTCGACCGGCTGGTGATGCTGCTGACCGGAGCCGGTATTCGCGACACCATTCTTTTTCCACTGCTGCGCCCGGAGTAGCCGACTTCGTTCTCACGATGTGGCCTGTTAGTGTGCTTAATCGGTATTAGTCGACTAACTCAGCAGGACGGCGGATAAAAGCATGGCCCAGAAAGTCAACATCGTGCTGGTCGACGACATCGACCAGAGCGATGCCGAGGAGACCGTGTCGTTCGGTCTCGACGGCAAGGAATACGCGATCGACCTGAACTCCAAGAACGCCGGCGCCCTCCGCGACGCCCTGGCGCCGTACGTCGCCCACGCCCGCTCGGTGAGCAGTCGCAGCCGTCGTGGCACGACCGCCAAGGCCGCCAGTGGTGCCGCCCCCGCCGAGATCCGGGCCTGGGCCCGCGACAACGGCTTCGACGTCCCCGACCGCGGTCGGGTCGCCGCCGAGGTGCGCGAGGCGTACGCCTCCGCCCACTGACGCTCGTTCGCCGGGACCCCACGCACCGCGCGTGGGGTATACCGGGGTTCCTCTGACGCGCGAAGGGGTCTAGGACGGAGGGAGACCCTCCGAGGAGACCCCATGACGAAGTTCATGATCAGCGCGTCGTACAACGCCCAAGGCATCCAGGGCGTGATGAAGGCCGGCGGCTCGAGCCGTGTCCAGGCCGTGGAGAAGATGGTGGCGGGGGTCGGCGGCACCGTCGAGTCGTTCTACTTCGCCTTCGGCGCGCCGCGACGTGTACGTCGTCGTCGACGTCCCGCAGAACACCCAGGCTGCGGCGGTCGCGGCAGCCGTGACCGCCTCGGGCGCGATGAGCAGCTACGAGACGATCGTGCTGCTGAGCCCGGAGGAGGTCGACCAGGCGATGGAGGTGGCGGTGCAGTACGCACCGCCCGGATCCTGACCCGCGGCGCCGCGGGCCACTGCCCTAGCGTGGGGCCGTGGCTTCCCCTGCGCGCACCGTCTTCACCCCCGGCGACGAGGGCGTCAACGCCTACGCGCTGCTGACCTCGATCGTCGTACCGCGCCCGATCGCCTGGGTCGCCACCGTCGACGCCGAGGGCCGGGGGAACCTCGCGCCGCACTCCTTCTTCACCGTGGCCAGCGGCCGTCCACCGACGGTGCTGTTCTGCTCGCTGGGGCGCAAGGACACCGTGCGCAACATCGAGGCGACCGGGGAGTTCGTCGTCAACGTCTCCTCGGAGGCCATGTTCGAGCAGGTCAACGCCACCAGCGCCCCCTTCGAGCAGGGCGACGACGAGGCCGAGCGGCTCGAGATCGAGACCGAGCCGTCGCAGACCGTCGCGCCGCGGCGGGTGACCGCCTCACCCGCCTCGATCGAGTGCCGGCTGGACCGGATCGTCGAGGTCGGCACGCGTACGTCGTCCTGGGCACCGTCACCGCGATCACCGTGCGCGACGACGTCCTGGTCGACGGGCAAGCCGGCCATGGAGCTCCTGCGGCCGGTCTCCCGGCTCGGCGGGGACGAGTGGGGGCTGCCGCCCGAGGTCTTCCACCTGCGCCGCCCGCAGAAGCCCGAGGACGTCGTCTGACCCGTCCTTCGCAGCCGGCGCCGGTCTGTTCGCCGACAGCGATCACCCGGGCTGGCTGGAACACGTAGGCTGTCGAAAGGGTTCGAATGCCTGCGGGGACGCAGGTGTCGCGCCCGCATCCAGTCGTGGAGGAGAAGAACATGTTCGAGCGGTTCACCGACCGAGCCCGACGCGTCGTCGTGCTGGCCCAGGAAGAGGCCCGCATGCTCTCGCACAACTACATCGGGACCGAGCACATCCTCCTCGGCCTGATCCACGAGGGCGACGGCATCGCCGCCAAGGCCCTCGAGAGCCTCGGCGTCTCGCTGGAGGCCGTGCGCGCGCAGGTCGAGGAGATCATCGGCCAGGGCCAGCAGGCGCCCAGCGGCCACATCCCCTTCACCCCCCGCGCCAAGAAGGTGCTCGAGCTGTCCCTGCGCGAGGCGCTGCAGCTCGGCCACAACTACATCGGCACCGAGCACATCCTGCTCGGCCTGATCCGCGAGGGCGAGGGCGTCGCCGCCCAGGTGCTGCACAAGCTCGGCGCCGACCTCAACCGGGTGCGCCAGCAGGTCATCCAGCTGCTCTCGGGCTACCAGGGCAAGGAGCAGCAGACGGCCGGTACGGCGCCCGAGGCGGCTCCGTCGAGCTCGCTCGTGCTCGACCAGTTCGGCCGCAACCTGACCCAGGCCGCCAAGGAGGGCAAGCTCGACCCGGTCATAGGCAGGGAGCAGGAGATCGAGCGGGTCATGCAGATCCTGTCGCGCCGTACGAAGAACAACCCTGTCCTGATCGGGGAGCCCGGCGTCGGGAAGACCACGATCGTCGAGGGTCTCGCCCAGGACATCGTCCGCGGCGACGTGCCCGAGACGCTCAAGGACAAGCAGATCTACACCCTCGACCTCGGCGCCCTGGTCGCCGGCTCGCGCTACCGCGGTGACTTCGAGGAGCGCCTGAAGAAGGTGCTCAAGGAGATCCGCACCCGCGGCGACATCGTGCTGTTCATCGACGAGATCCACACCCTCGTCGGCGCCGGCGCGGCCGAGGGCGCGATCGACGCCGCCAGCATCCTCAAGCCGATGCTGGCCCGCGGCGAGCTGCAGACCATCGGTGCCACCACGCTCGACGAGTACCGCAAGCACCTCGAGAAGGACGCCGCGCTCGAGCGCCGGTTCCAGCCGATCCAGGTGCAGGAGCCCTCGATCGCGCACACCATCGAGATGCTCAAGGGCCTGCGCGACCGCTACGAGGCGCACCACCGGGTCACCATCACCGACGAGGCGCTGGTCTCGGCGGCGACGCTGGCCGACCGCTACATCTCCGACCGGTTCCTGCCGGACAAGGCCATCGACCTGATCGACGAGGCCGGCTCGCGGCTGCGGATCCGCCGGATGACCGCGCCGCCGGACCTGCGCGAGTTCGACGACAAGATCGGTGACGTGCGCCGCCGCAAGGAGGGCGCGATCGACGGGCAGGACTTCGAGGCCGCGGCCCGCCTGCGCGACGAGGAGAAGCAGCTGATCCTGGCCAAGGGCGAGCGCGAGAAGCAGTGGCGCGCGGGCGACATGGACGTCGTCGCCGAGGTCGACGAGGAGCTGATCGCCGAGGTCCTGGCCGTGGCGACCGGCATCCCGATCGTGAAGCTCTCCGAGGAGGAGTCGACCCGGCTGCTCAAGATGGAGGACGAGCTGCACAAGCGGGTCATCGGCCAGGAGGAGGCCGTCAAGGCGCTCAGCCGGGCGATCCGTCGTACGCGTGCCGGCCTGAAGGACCCCAAGCGTCCGGGCGGGTCGTTCATCTTCGCCGGGCCCTCGGGCGTCGGCAAGACGTGGCTGTCCAAGACGCTGGCGGAGTTCCTCTTCGGCGACGAGGACGCGCTCATCCAGCTCGACATGTCGGAGTTCAGCGAGAAGCACACCGTCTCGCGGCTCTTCGGCTCGCCTCCCGGCTACGTCGGCTACGAGGAGGGCGGCCAGCTCACCGAGAAGGTGCGCCGCAAGCCGTTCTCCGTGGTGCTCTTCGACGAGGTCGAGAAGGCCCACCCCGACATCTTCAACAGCCTGTTGCAGATCCTGGAGGAAGGTCGCCTGACCGACTCCCAGGGCCGGGTCGTGGACTTCAAGAACACCGTGATCATCATGACCACCAACCTCGGCACCCGCGACATCAGCAAGGGCGTCAGCCTGGGCTTCAACCAGGCCGGCGACGAGGGCACCTACGACCGGATGAAGAACAAGGTCACCGAGGAGCTCAAGCAGCACTTCCGGCCCGAGTTCCTCAACCGTGTCGACGAGATCATCGTGTTCCCGCCGCTGACGCAGGAGCAGATCGTCCACATGGTCGACAACATGATCGCCTCGGTCGAGCTGCGCATGAAGGACCGCGACATGTCCCTCGAGCTGACCCAGGGCGCCAAGGACCTCCTGGCCACCCGCGGGTTCGACCCGGTGCTCGGCGCGCGGCCGCTGCGTCGCACGATCCAGCGCGAGATCGAGGACGTGCTGGCCGAGAAGATGCTCTTCGGCGAGGTCGGTCCCGGCCAGATCGTGCTGGTCGACGTCGAGGGCGAGGGCACCGAGGCGCAGTTCACCTTCGCTCGGCAACCCGAAGGGCGGGCCGGTGCCCGACACTCCCGCCGCTGGAGACCGTCGGCGGTCCCGTCATCAACGAGGGCCCCGACGACGCCGAGGGCCCGGTCGACGTCCCCAAGGTCGACTGACACCCCAGCAGCTGACGTCATACGAGCCGGTCGCCATAGCGACCGGCTCGTATGACGTTCGTGGCGTCTCAGAGGACCTTGGTGCCGTACATCTCGCCCAGCGGGTCGGCGATCAGCTCGATGCGGGCACCGTCGGGGTCGGTGAAGTAGACCGAGACGCCGCTGTGCACCTCGTGCTCCACCCCGGCCCCCTCGAGCCGGTCGACGATCGCCTGCCAGCGGTCGGGCGCGACCGAGATGGCCATGTGGTGCAGGCCGCCGAGCACCTCGGCGTACGGGCCGACGTCGAGCCCGGGAAAGTCGAAGAAGGCCAGCAGGTTCTCGTGGCCGATGTCGAAGAAGAAGTGAGTGGACCCCGGGTAGTCGCGGTTCTCGATGACCTCGGTCAGCGGGAACCCGAGCAGGCCCTGGTAGAAGCGGATCGTCTGCTCGACGTCGCTGCTGACCAGGGCCGTGTGGTGCAGGCCCCGCGCCGTCGAGGGCGGGCGCTGGTCGGGCGGCAGGAGGTGGGCGTCGCGGATCCGGTCCCGCTCTGCCTCGATGGCGCTCAGGTCGACGTCGCTCACGTGCCCAGAGTAGTGGTCGCGGGTCACTCGAGGCAGCGCGTAGCGACCGTCGCCGAGACGGATGACGAGGCCGTCGTCGAGCAGGCTGCCGCAGCGCACGTTCGCGCTGCACCGGCTCGGGCCAGGCGGACTCCAGGCGCGCCGGCAGCGACGCTGCCCTCGGCGTCGCGGAGCACGGCCATCAGCCGACCCCGCACCATCCGGTCGGTCCCGGCCCAGGCCTGGGCGCGCCGGGGCGGTCCGTCGTACGGCGGCTTCCCGGCCGCGTTCCACGCACAGGCGGTGCTGATCGGGCAGGCGTCGCACCGGGGGTTGGCCGCTGTGCAGACCAGCGCTCCGAGCTCCATCACGGCCACCGCCCAGGTGGCCGGGTCGACGTCGCTGCCGTCATCAGGCACCAGGGACTCCGCCAGCGCCCGCTCGCTCGCCGAGACGTTCGGCGCCGGGAACTCGACCCCGTCCACCGCCCGGGCGAGCACCCGCCGACGTTGGTGTCGAGCACGGCGTGGCGTCCGCCGAACCCGAACGAGGCGATCGCGCTGGCGGTGTACTCGCCGATCCCGGGCAGTGCCCGCAGGTCCTCGTAGGCGGAAGGGACCTCGCCGCCGTGCTCGTCGACGATCGTGGCGGCGGCAGCGTGCAGGCGCAGCGCCCGGCGCGGGTAGCCGAGCCGGCCCCACGCCCGCACGGCCTCGCCACTCGGCGCGGCCGCGAGCGCCGCGGGCGTCGGCCAGGTCTCCAGCCACGCCTCGAAGACCGGCAGCACGCGCGACACCGGCGTCTGCTGGAGCATGAACTCCGAGACCATCACCCGCCACGGCGTCGCGCCCGCTCCGCGCCACGGCAGGTCGCGCGCATGCTCGGCGTACCACTCCAGAACCGGGGAGTGCAGCGTCTCAGCGGCCCCGTTCATCGCCCTGCTCACCCTTTCGCGCATCCGGGGCACGACCCTACGGTTCCCGAGGAGCCGAGTCATCAGAGCGCGCCGCCCTGAGGAGGTCGCGCAGCGACCATCTCGAAGGGTCTCGAAGGGCGTGGCAACCCGAGGCTGCCGCCGCCGCTGACTACCGTGACGGACATGGCATCGCGGGCTCCTCGAGGACGCCTGCCGCAACGCGTCTACTGGTTCCGGCGCACGATGGTCCTGCTCGTCGCTGCGGCTCTCGTCTTCGGCATCGGCAAGCTGATCGGGACCGGCTCCGACCAGCCCGCCGCCGACCAGGCGAGCACGACCGCCTCCACGCCGAAGGCGTCCGGTTCCGCCTCCTCGTCAGCCACCCCACTCGGTCCCGCGGTGCCCGACAAGATGCCCGCCCACGCCAGCCAGGTGCCGCTGCTCCCGCCGTCGGGCGAGTGTGCCGCCGACGAGGTCAGCGTGCTGCCGTCGGTGCCGAAGGCCGCGGCGGGTGGCCCGATCGTGGTGCACCTACGCCTCGAGGGCACCCAGCCGGCCTGCACCTTCGCGGTCTCCCCGGACAGCCTGGCCGTCAAGATCACCTCCGGCTCCGACCGGATCTGGTCGAGCCAGGACTGCCCGCGCTCGATCCGCCCCTCCACGGTGGTGGTCCGCAGCGGGCTGCCGGTCGACGTCCCGGTCGTCTGGAGCGGGCGTCGCTCGGACGAGTCCTGCAGCACCGGCACCACCTGGGCGCTCCCGGGCTTCTACCACGTGTACGCCGCCGCCCTGGGCTCCACGCCCACCGACGTCCAGTTCGAGGTGACCATCCCCAACCGCCCCGTGGTCACCCGCACCGCCAAGCCCAAGCCCACCGCGAAGGCCACCGCGACCCCCACCGCCAAGGCGACCCCGAAGGCCACCGCGAAGCCCACGCCGACCGCGAGGCCGACGAAGAAGACCGGCGGCAAGGGCACGACCTGCGGCGGCGACAACGCCGCGGGGTCGTGCTAGGTGTTCCTCGCTGGTTGAGGTGCGAGGGCCGTCAAGGCCTGGGCCTCCAAGCCCGGTGAGCTGCGAGGGTCAGGACCCCCGGCTGTCCTAGACGTACCGCTCGAGGATGCTGGACTCGGCCAGGCGGGAGAGGCCTTCGCGGACGCTGCGGGCTCGCAGCTCGCCCACTCCGTCGACCATCTGGAGGTCCTCGACGCTGGCCGAGAGCAGCTTCTGCAGCGTCTCGAAGTGCTCGACGAGGCGGTCGACCACGGTCGAGGGGAGCCGCGGCACCTTGGCCAGCAGCCGGTAGCCGCGTGAGGTGACGGCGCCGTCGAGGTGCTCGCCCTGGCTCACCCCGATCGCGCGCGCGACCTGCGCCACGTCGACCAGCTCGATGGGCGAGAGGCCCTCGAGCTCGTTGAGCACCTCTGCCGGCGTACGGGAACGCTTCCCGCCCGGCTGGTAGTCGCGTACGACGAGCTCGCGCTCGAGCTCCACGCCGGTGACCAGCTCCTCGAGCTGGAGGGTGAGCAGGCGACCGTCGGTGCCGAGCTCGTTGACGTAGTCGTCGATCTCGCGGGCGATCCGGCTGACCATCTCCAGCCGCTGGCAGACCACGGCGACGTCGCGGATGGTGACCAGGTCCTCGATCTCCAGGGCCGACAGCGTGCTGGAGACCTCGTCGAGCCGGACCTTGTAGCGCTCGAGGGTGGCCAGTGCCTGGTTGGCCCGCGCCAGGATCGACCCGGAGTCCTCGAGCACGTAGCGGATCTCGCCGACGTAGATCGCGATGATCTGCATCGACTGGGACACCGAGATCACCGGGGCCCCGGTCTGCTTGGCGACCCGGTCGGCGGTGCGGTGGCGGGTGCCGGTCTCCTCCGAGGGGATCGTGTGGTCCGGCATCAGGTGCACGTTGGCGCGGTGGATGCGGGTGATCTCGCGGTCCAGGACGATGGCGCCGTCCATCTTGGCGAGCTCGCGCAGAGCCGTCGGCGAGAACGGGACGTCGAGGGTGAACCCGCCGGTCAGGATGCCTTCGACCTGCTCGTCGTCGCCGACCACGATCAGGGCACCGGTGCGGCCTCGGAGGATCCGCTCGAGCCCGTCACGCAACGAGGTGCCGGGGGCGATGCTCGCCAGCGTCGCGCGAAGTCTGGCCGCGTCGTCGGGGCGGTCGGGGGAAGCCACGGTCCGAATCCTAGAGGTTCACGAGAGCGACAACCGCGGGTTCGGCTCCTTCTCGAGCTCCAGCAGGCTCAGCGCGCGGCGCACGTGGTCGACATCGACCACGCGCAGCCCGTCGAGGACGCGGCTCTCCCCGGCGGTGGTCGACGACGTGGCCGGGACCACCGCGGAACGGAACCCGAGTCGGCCGGCCTCGGCGAGACGCACCCCGAGGTCGCGGACCCGGCGCAGCTCACCGGAGAGGCCGAGCTCTCCGATCGCCACCACGTTGCGGCCCAGCGCGCGGCCCATCGCGGCGGAGGAGACGGCCAGCGCGATCGCCACGTCGTTGCTCGGCTCGTTGAGCCGGGCTCCGCCCACGCTGGAGACGAAGACGTCATGGGAGTGCAGGTGGATGCCGGCGTGCTGCTGCAGCACGGCGATGATCATCGCGACCCGCGCGGAGTCGACTCCGGAGGTCGTGCGCCGCGGCCTCTCTGAGCTGGTCCGGGTGACCAGCGCCTGCACCTCGCTCACCAGGGGACGCCGTCCTTCCATCGTCACCGCCACGCAGGTGCCGGGCACCGGGCCGTGGCGGGCGTCGAGGAACAGGCCGGTGGGATCGGTGATGGCGACGATGCCCTCGGCGGAGAGGTCGAAGCAGCCGACCTCGTCGACCGGGCCGTAGCGGTTCTTCATCGCCCGCACCATCCGCAGGCGGGAGGTGCGCTCGCCCTCGAAGTGCAGCACCACGTCGACGAGGTGCTCGAGCACGCGCGGGCCGGCGATGCTGCCGTCCTTGGTGACGTGGCCGATGATCACGAGGGTGATGTTGCGCAGCTTGGCCATCCGGATCAGGGCCGCGGAGACCTCCTTGACCTGCGTGACGCCGCCCGGCACGCCCTCGACGTCGCCAGCGCTGATCGTCTGCACCGAGTCGATGACCAGCAACGACGGCTTGACCGCCTCCACGTGGCCGAGCACGGCGCCCAGGTCGGTCTCCGCCGCGAGGTAGAGCTCGTCCTGGATGCCTCCGGTGCGGTCGGCGCGCATCCGCACCTGGGCCGCGGACTCCTCGCCGGTCACGTAGAGGGCGCGGGTGCCCTGGGCGGCCGTCTGCGCGGCCACCTCGAGCAGCAGCGTCGACTTCCCGACCCCGGGCTCGCCGGCCAGCAGGATGGCCGCTCCGGGCACCAGTCCGCCGCCGAGCACCCGGTCGAGCTCGGGCACCCCGCTCGCGCGGGCGTGGGAGTCCTCGATCGGCACCTGCCCGATCGGGCGCGCCGGTGCGGTGACCGGGCCGGCCTGCACCCTGCTCTGCGGCGCGGCCCGCTCGACGACGGTGCCCCAGGCCTGGCACTCACCGCAGCGACCGACCCACTTGGCGGTCTCCCAGCCGCACTCGTGGCAGTGGTAGGTGGCGCGCGGGGCGCGGGCGGTGCGGGTCGGCATGGGTCGCACGCTAGGTGCTTGCACCGACAGATCGCGGGTACGACGCCCCCATCAACTAGCATTTGGAACGATCAACAGCTCCGGGGGTTGCATGAGCCAGTCCACGCACGGCGGTCGGACGGACGTCCAGGCCGACGCCGCGCCTGCCGAGCGGAGACGCCCGCCGGTGACGCCCCAGACTCCTCCGACGCTGGCGACCGTGGCCGACGCCGCGGGGGTCTCGCGCCAGACGGTCTCCAACGCGCTGAACAACCCCGAGCTGCTCCGCCCCGAGACCCTCAGCCGGGTGCAGTCGGTCATCGACGAGCTGGGCTACTCGCCCAACCGGGCCGCCCGCCAGCTGCGTACCCGCTCCTCGCACCTGATCGGCCTGCGCTTCGAGCCGGCCCAGGAGGGCACCAGCAACGCGCTGATGGACCGCTTCCTGCACACCATCGTCGAAGCCGCCTCGCGCACCGGCCACCACGTGCTGCTGTTCTCCGGCGACGAGGACGACCCGCTGGACGGCTACGACGACCTGCTGCGCTCGACGGCCGTCGATGCCTTCATCGTCACCGACACCTACGCCGGCACCCCGCAGGCGGGGTTCCTCCAGGATCGCGGCGCCCCCTTCGTGGCCTTCGGGCGGCCGTGGGACGACCCCCAGGCCGACCATGCGTGGGTCGACGTCGACGGGGCCTCGGGTGCCCGCATCGCCACCGAGCACCTCCTCGAGCAGGGCCACGAGCAGATCGCCTGGCTGGGCTGGGAGAAGACCTCCCGGATCGGTCAGGACCGTCGCGCCGGCTGGGAGGGTGCCATGAAGGCGGCCGGCCTGGATCCCACAGGCCTGGGCTTCCGCACCACCGACAACGTCGACGCCGCCCGGTTGGCAGCCCACGGGATCATCGGGGACGCCCCGGTCACCGGTTTCGTCTGCGCCAGCGACACCCTGGGCATCGGCGTGCTCCACGCCTGTGCCGAGCGGGGCCTGCGTCCCGGCAGCGACATCGGCGTGGTCGGCTTCGACGACTCGCAGGCCGCACAGGTCATCTGGCCGGGACTGACCAGCGTGCGCCAGCCGCTCGAGCAGGTCGCCGAGGAGCTGGTCCGGATCCTGCACCTCGTCCTGGCCCACAAGCCGCTCGCCGAGCGCGGCCGGATGCTCGAGCCCCGGCTCGTCGTACGAAACTCGTCGCGGCGCACCTGAGGCGACGTCTCGGTCACCATCCCCGGCTCCACACGTCGACCGCGTAGTCGACCGAGGTCCCGGCATGCCCGGCGAGGATCTCCTCGGCGACCTCGCCGGAGAACTCGATGCGTACGACGGCCTCGAGGTCCTCGCGGGCGTCGAAGGTCCAGGCGATGTCGACGCGGTGGCGTTCCCAGCCCAGGGCGGACCAGAAGTCGACGACGGCGGCGTGGTCGTGGTCGGGGTACCCGCGCCTGAACCACGCGCCGAAGGTCGACCGAGAGGGATCGTTGTCGATCACGAAGGCCCGCCCGCCGGGGCGCACGACCCGGTCGAGCTCGGCCAGGCCCGGCTCGCACCCCGGCCCGAAGAAGTAGGCCCAGCGCGCGTGCACCACGTCCGCCGACCCGTCGTCGAGCGGGAGCGCGGTCGCGGAGGCCTGGAGCACCGAGACGTTCGCGAGCCGCCGCGTCCGGCGCCGAGCGATGGCGAGCAGGTCCTGGTGCGGCTCGACGCCGGTCACCGATCGTGCGGCCTCCGCGAAGTGCGGCAGGTGGAAGCCGGTGCCGCAGCCCACGTCGAGGACGTCGCGACCCGCCCACGGGGCGAGCGACCACATCAACGACCAGAGGGCGCCGGCCCGGTCGACCGCGCGGTTCTCGATCTCGTAGACCTGGGGTGACCCCCAGATGTTGGGACTCCGGAGGGTGCCCTCGGGCAGGTCAGAGCCGGACGACACCGTTGCGGGTCAGGAACTGTGCCGCGACGATGCCGGGGGTGCCGTTCGGGGCGACCCACTCGACCTTGACGTCCTCCAGCGGCTGTTCCACCGACTGGCCCAGCCACTCCGAGACACGGGCCGAGTCACCGGCGATCTCGAGTGCCTCCAACGACGTGCTGCCGGTGGCGCCGGCGCTGGGGTGGTTGCTGGAGTCGGTCTCCCACTGGATGAAGAAGGGCAGCTGGGGATCGGCCTGGAGCCCCTTGACGCCCAGCTGCTTCCAGCGGAGCTCGACGCCGTCGGGACGGTGCCGGTTGCCGTTGACGGCCTCGCGGCCCAGTCGCTGCTCGAAGGGGGCGATGTCGTCGACCGAGACCGCCCAGCCCAGCCAGCCGCCCCCGAGCTCGGAGCGGGCACGCACGGCCTGGCCGAACGGCGCCTTGTCGGAGGCCGGGTGGTCGAGCACCTCGACGACCTCGAGGTAGGTGCCCTCGGTCAGCGGAAGGATGGCGTTGCGGGTGCCGAAGCGCGGATGCACGCCTCCACCCGCGAAGGATTCCCCGAGCAGCTCGGACAGATCTTTCGTCGTGCCTGCGAGTCCACCGGGGCCGGCGGCGAAGACGATGTGGTCCAGACGCATGGTTGATTCTCACCCGACCCGAGTCGGCGAAAGACACCGGGGGTGGCTCAGCCCTGGTGCGGCGCGGGATCCGCGGGGTGCAGGGCGAGCGCCGACCGGGACCGCAGGTGCGCCTCGCACCGACCCGCCAGCACGTCGTACGCCGGCTGCCCCATGAGCTCGATCAGCTCGCGCGCGTTGCTCTGGTAGACCGGCTCGACGCCGACGTGAGCCTCGGTGTTGCCGGTGCAGTACCAGTCGAAGTCGTGCCCGCCCGGGCCCCAGCCGCCACGCTCGTACTCGCCGATGCTCACCTCGGTGTACGCCGTGCCGTCGGTGCGCTCGACCTCGCGGAACTGCCGCCGGATGGGGAGCTGCCAGCAGACGTCGGGCTTGGTCTCGACGAAGTGCACGTCCTCGGCGACGGCGAGGTGGTGCAGCGCGCAGCCGTACCCGCCGGGGAAGTCCGGTGCGTTGGAGAAGATGCAGGCGCCGCCGACCACCCGGGTCTTGCGCTCGCCCTCGTCGTCGGTGTCGACCCAGCCCTTGCGGGTCACCTGTCCCCGCTTGCCGAGAGCGTGGGAGCGCTTCTCCCACAGCGAGTCGTCGAGGCGCTCGACCCAGCCCGCGACGCGCTTCTCGTCGTCCTTGTCGGCGAAGTGCGCGCCCAGCGTGCAGCAGCCGGCGTTGGGGGCATCGGCGTAGATGCCGGGGCAGCCCTGCCCGAAGATGCACGTCCAGCTCGAGGTGAGCCAGGTCAGGTCGCAGCGGAAGACCTGCTCCGCATCGGCGGGATCGACGAACTCGATCCACAGACGGGGGAAGACGGGATCGACCTCGGGCACGTCGTTCAGCCTAGGTGGTCGCTCCTGCGAGAGTGGGGCTGGGCCTGGGGGTGCAGCGGCCGGTTTCCCATGCGGGGAAGGGAATCTGCCCCGCCGTACGAGCCGCACACAGGTTTCTGCCTCAGAGCACAGGAAACTTCCTGTGGTCGGAGGCAGAAAACCTTCCTCGCATGGGAAACCGGCGGTGGCGCTCGCAGCCCGACTACGCTCACCCCATGAGACTCGGTGTGCTGGACATCGGCTCCAACACGGGACACCTGCTCGTCGTGGACGCCTACCGAGGTGCCGCGCCGATGCCGGCCTCCTCGTTCAAGGAGCCGCTCCGCCTGGCCGAGCACCTCGACGAGGACGGCACCGTCAGCGACAAGGGCGTCCAGGCACTCGTCGAGTTCGTGGGTCACGCGCTCGAGCTCGCCGAGGACAAGGGCTGCGAGGAGATCTACTCCTTCGCCACGTCCGCGGTCCGCGACGCCGACAACTGCGACGACGTGCTGCGTCGGGTGCGCAAGAAGACCGGCGTCGACATCCGGGTGCTCCCCGGCGAGGACGAGGCCCGGCTCACCTTCCTGGCCGTACGACGCTGGTTCGGCTGGTCCTCGGGCCGCCTGGCCGTCTTCGACATCGGGGGCGGTTCCCTGGAGATCGCCGGCGGTGACGACGAGTCGCCAGCCGCCGCGTGGTCGCTGCCGCTCGGCGCGGGGCGGCTGACCCGCGAGCACTTCGCCGACGGACGGCCCGACGACGACGCCCTGCACGAGCTGCGCAGGTCGATCCGCACCGAGATCGCCCGCGACGCCGGCACGCTGCTGCGCGGGGGTGCGCCCGACCACGCCGTGGCCACGTCGAAGACGTTCCGGTCGCTGGCCCGGATCTGCGGCGCCGCACCCTCCAGCGAAGGACCGTTCGTGCGCCGCATCCTCAGCGGTGCCGACCTCGACGAGTGGATCCCCAAGCTGCTGGAGATGGACGCCGAGGAGATCGCGGGCCTGCCCGGTGTCTCCCGCGCCCGCGCACACCAGCTGGTCGCCGGCGGGCTGGTCGCCGCGGCCGTGCTCGACGTCTTCGACCTCACCGAGCTCGAGGTCTGCCCGTGGGCCCTGCGTGAGGGCGTCATCCTCGACCGACTCGACCGGCTCGGCGCCAGCGGCTGACGACACGCTGTGGCTCCCCTCTTCGCGCTCTCGACGGCATCGGTGTATCCCGAGACGGCCAGCCACGCCTTCGACTACGCCGACCGGCTCGGGTACGACGCCGTCGAGGTGATGGTCAGCATCGACGTGGTCAGCCAGAGCGTCGAGAAGGTCCTGGCACTGCGCGACTACCACCAGGTGCCGGTGTGCGCGATCCACGCGCCCTGCCTGCTGATCACCCAGCGGGTCTGGGGCACCGACCCGTGGCACAAGCTCGAGCGCAGCGCGGAGATGGCCCGGGCCGTGGACGCCGACGTGGTGGTCGTGCACCCGCCCTTCCGGTGGCAGCGCGAGTACGCCGAGGGCTTCGTCGAGGGGATCGCTGACCTCGAGCGTCGTACCGGCATCGCCTTCGCCGTGGAGAACATGTACCCGTGGCGGGCCACCTCCCGCCGGGAGATGAAGGTCTACCAACCGGGGTGGGACCCCTCCGAGCACCCCTACGCCAACACCACGATCGACCTCTCCCACGCCGCGACGGCGAAGTCCGACCCGATCGCCATGGCCGAGCGGCTCGGCTCGCGGCTGCGCCACGTGCACATGACCGACGGCAGCGGCTCGCCCAAGGACGAGCACCTCGTGCCCGGTCACGGCAACCAGCCCTGCGGGGAGTTCCTCGAGATGCTCGCCCGCACCGGCTTCGAGGGCCACATCGTGGCGGAGATCAACACCCGCAAGGCGGGGGACCGTGAGGCCCGCGAGGCGGACCTGCTGGAGACCCTGGCGTTCTCGAGACTCCACTTCGCACCGACCGGGTAGCCGCTGGTGCCAGACTGCGGCCATGGCGAGCAGCCCGAGAGGTCGCCGACCCGGCGCACCTGACACGCGTGCCGACATCCTCGCCGCCGCGCGGAAGCGGTTCGCCGATCGTGGCTTCGGAGGTACGTCGATCCGCGCCGTCGCCTCGGACGCCGGCGTCGACCCGGCCCTGGTGCACCACTACTTCGGCACCAAGGACGACCTCTTCGTGGCGAGCCTGCAGCTGCCTGTCGATCCGCGCGAGCGGCTTGCCCCCGCGCTCGTGGGGGGTCCCGACGGCGCCGCCGAACGGATCCTCCGAGTCTTCCTGGAGGTGTGGGAGGACCCCGAGAACCAGCTCGCCCTGATGGGGTTCGTCCGCAGCGTCCTCGACGGGTCCGGGGACCGGCTGCTGCGCGAGGGGTTCCTGCCCGTGGTGCTGGTCCCGGTCGGCGATGCCCTCGGGATCGACCGCCCCGAGCTGCGCATGCCGCTCGTGGCGAGCCAGGTCATGGGGCTGATCCTGGTGCGCTACGTCCTCCGGGTCGAGCCGCTCGCGTCGATGAACGCCGAGACCGTGGTCGCCACCCTCGCCCCCACCATCCAGCGGTACCTGACCGGGACGCTGCCTGCCTGAGGGCTCGCTTGACGAGTGGCTGCGGAGAGGTCTTTAATTCAACACGTGATGAATAACGCCGTCGACGTCCGGGACCTGCTCGTGTCCCGCGGCGGGCGCGAGGTCCTGCGCGACCTCACCTTCACCGTGGCCGCGGGTGAGGTGACCGGCCTGCTGGGTCCCTCCGGCTGCGGCAAGACCACCCTGATGCGGTCGCTGGTCGGCGTGCAGCGCCTCACCTCCGGCAGCGTGCAGGTCCTGGGTGCGCCGGCCGGCTCGGCCTCCCTGCGCTCCCGGATCGGCTACGTCACCCAGCAGCCCAGCGTGTACGACGACCTGACGATCGCGGAGAACCTGCGCTTCTTCGCCCGCATCCTCGGTGTTTCCGGCGAGCGGGTCCGGGAGTGCCTGGAGACCGTCGCGCTGGCCGATCGCGCCGACTCGATCGTCTCCCAGCTCTCGGGAGGCCAGCGCTCGCGGGTCTCGCTCGCGGTCGCGCTGCTCGGCGAGCCGCCGCTGCTGGTCCTCGACGAGCCCACCGTCGGCCTCGACCCGGTGCTGCGGGTGGAGCTGTGGCAGACCTTCCACGCGCTCGCCGACGCCGGCGCAGCCGTGCTCGTCTCCAGCCACGTCATGGACGAGGCCTCGCGGTGCGACCGACTCCTGTTGATGCGCGAGGGCCGCCTGATCGCCGACGACACCCCGGAGGGGCTGCTGCGTCGCACCGGCACCGAGGAGATCGAGGACGCCTTCCTCGCGGTCGTCCGGGATGCCGGGAACGGCGAGGAGGTGGAGCGATGAGTGGCACCGCGACCCTGGCCGTCTCCTCCCGCGTGCTCACCCAGCTGCGTCGGGACCGACGCACGATGGCGATGCTGCTGGTGCTGCCCTGTGCCCTGATGGCGCTGCTCTGGTGGATGTTCCGGGACCTCCCGGGCACCGGGTTCTCCGCGCTGGGCCCGGCCCTGCTGGCGCTGGTCCCCTTCGTGATCATGTTCCTGGTGACGTCGGTGACCACGTTGCGCGAGCGCACCTCCGGGACCCTCGAGCGGCTGCTCGCGATGCCGATGGGCAAGCTCGACTTCCTGCTGGGCTACGCCCTGGCCTTCGGCGTCATCGCGGCGGTGCAGTCGGCGTTGGCCGTGTCCTTGTGCGTGTGGGTGCTCGACCTCACCATCGCGGGCTCGGTGTGGATGCTGATGGTCGTCGCGATCGTCGACGCCGTCCTCGGCACGGCCCTCGGGCTCTTCGTCTCGGCCTTCGCGCGCACCGAGTTCCAGGCCGTGCAGTTCATGCCGGCCGTGGTGATCCCCCAGCTGCTGCTCTGCGGCCTGTTCGTCCCGCGCGACCAGCTGCCCCCCTTCCTCGAGGCCGTGAGCGACCTGCTGCCACTGTCCTACGCCGTCGACGCGATGCAGCACGTGGCCGCCGGTACCACCACCTCCGAGGTGTGGCGAGACGTCGCGCTCGTGGCGGTGTACGTCGTCGCGGGGCTGGCCCTCGGCGCCCTCACCCTCCGGCGCCGGACCGCCTGACGTTTCGGCGAGCGGTAGCGTGGCGGGGTCAGAATCGAAGGCCAGGACCCCGCTGGAGGAAGATGTCCCCGCTCCGAGCACCCCTGCTGATGCTGGCGCGCAGCCGCCGCGTCAAGGAGGTCGTCACCCGGCTTCCCGTGAGCAGCGGGATCGTGAACCGCTACGTGCCCGGCGAGGCCACCGCCCAGGCGGTGGAGGCCACCCGCGACCTGGTCGACGCCGGGCTGCACGTGACCCTGGACTTCCTCGGCGAGGACACCCTGGACGAGGCGCAGGCCGAGGCGACGGTGACGGCGTACCTCGACCTGCTCGAGCAGCTCGCCGCCGCCGGCCTGGCCCGCAACGCCGAGGCCAGCGTCAAGCTCTCCGCGATCGGCCAGGCGCTGCCCGAGGTCGGCCCCAAGCTCGCCACCGAGAACGCCCGCCGGATCTGCAAGGCCGCGCACCAGATCGGGACGACGGTGACCCTCGACATGGAGGACCACACCGCCACCGACCTGACGCTGACGGCGCTGCGCGAGCTCCGCAAGGACTACCCCGAGACCGGCGCCGTGGTGCAGGCCTACCTCTACCGCACCGAGCAGGACTGCCGCGCCCTCGCGCACGAAGGCAGCCGCGTGCGGCTGTGCAAGGGCGCCTACAACGAGCCGGAGGAGGTCGCCTACCAGGACCACCACGACGTCGACAAGTCCTACGTCCGTTGCCTGAAGGTGCTGATGGCCGGTCAGGGCTACCCCATGGTGGCCACCCACGATCCCCGGCTGATCAAGATCGCCTCCGCGCTCGCCACCCGGCACGGCCGGATGGCCGGCACGTACGAGTTCCAGATGCTCTACGGCATCCGCGGCGAGGAGCAGAAGCGACTGGCGGAGGCCGGCGAGAAGGTCCGTGTCTACGTGCCCTACGGCGACGAGTGGTACGGCTACCTGATGAGAAGGCTCGCCGAGCGTCCCTCGAACCTGACATTCTTCCTGCGGTCGCTGGTCTCGCAGAAGTAGCGCTCGACCGACGAAAGGGAGTGCCATGACCGTCGCCATCATCGGGGCCGGTGTGATGGGTGAGACCCTGCTCTCCGGCCTGATCCGCGGGGGCTTCGCCGCCGCCGACCTGGTCGTGGGCGAGAAGCGGGCCGAGCGTGCCGTGGAGCTGCGTGAGAAGTACGACGTCGAGGTGGTCGAGAAGCTCTCCGAGGTCACCCACGCCGACACCGTGGTCCTGGTGGTCAAGCCCCAGGACATGGGTGACGTGCTCGCCGAGGTCGCTCCCCACCTCGCGGCTGGACAGCTGGTCGTGAGCCTCGCCGCCGGGATCACCACCGACTACATCGAGCGGCACCTCGCCGAGGGCATCGCCGTGGTCCGGGTGATGCCGAACACGCCCGCCCTCGTCGACGAGGGGATGGCCGCCATCTCGCCGGGCACCCACTGCGACGAGGAGCACCTCGTCCGCGCGGAGCAGCTGCTGGCCACCACGGGCCGCGTCGTCCGGGTGCCGGAGAAGCAGCAGGATGCCGTGACGGCCATCTCCGGCTCCGGTCCGGCGTACCTCTTCTTCGTGGTCGAGGCGATGATCGAGGCCGGCGTACACCTCGGGCTGCCGCGCACCACGGCCACCGAGCTCGTCGTCCAGACGGTGGTCGGGTCCGCCAAGCTGTTGCGCGAGACCGGCGAGCACCCGACGGTGCTGCGTGAGCGGGTCACCTCGCCTGGTGGCACCACGGCGGCGGCGATCCGACAGCTGGAGGACCACAAGGTCCGCGCTGCGTTCATCACCGCGATGGAGGCTGCCCGCGACCGGTCCAGGGCGCTCGCGGCCACCGATGAGTGACACCCCTCCCGAACCTGCTCAGGTGCGGCCCGGCTGTCGCGCCTGCCTGGTGTACGACGAGTCGCTGACCGGTTACGACTTCGGGCACACCCACCCGATGAACCCCGTCCGGGTCGATCTCACCGTCGCGCTTGCCCACGAGCTCGGCGTCCTCGACCGGGTCGTGCGCGTCGACGCCCCGGACGCCACCGACGACGACCTGGCCACCGTGCACGACCCGGCGCTGATCGAGGCGGTGATGGCCGCCAGCGCGGACCCCACGCAGGTCGACCTGGCCCGCGGCCTGGGCACCGACGACGACCCGACCTTCGTGGGCATGCACGAGGCCGGCCGTCACGTCGTGGGCGCGAGCATCGAGGCGGCCCGGCGGGTCTGGTCCGGCGACGTCGACCATGCCGCCAACATCGCGGGGGGACTGCACCACGCGATGCCCGACCGGGCCAGCGGGTTCTGCGTCTACAACGACGTGGCCGTGGCGATCCGGTGGCTGCTGGACCAGGGCGCGAAGCGCGTCGCCTACGTCGACGTCGACGTGCACCACGGCGACGGGGTCGAGCAGATCTTCTACGACGACCCGCGGGTGCTGACGATCTCCCTGCACGAGACCGGCCAGATGCTCTTCCCCGGGACGGGCTTCCCGGCCGACTCAGGTGGCCCGGAGGCGCCGGGGTCCGCGGTCAACGTCGCGCTTCCGCCGGGTACCTCCGACGCCGGCTGGCTGCGCGCGTTCCACGCGGTGGTGCCGCCCCTGGTCCGGGAGTTCGCGCCGGAGGTGCTGGTGACCCAGCAGGGCTGCGACAGCCACCGCGACGACCCGCTGGCCCACCTGGCCCTCAGCGTCGACGGGCAGCGCGCGAGCTACCTGGCCCTCCACGACCTCGCCCACGAGACGGCCTCAGGGAAGTGGGTGGCCTTCGGCGGTGGCGGCTACTCCGTCGTCGACGTCGTCCCGCGCGCCTGGAGCCACCTGCTGGCCGTGCTCTCCGGCACCCCCGTCGAGGTAGCGGTGCAGACGCCCGAGCCGTGGCGCGCGTGGGTCCAGGAGCGTCTCGGAGCGCGTGCCCCCACGCTGATGACCGACGGCCGCACCCCGGCGTACCGCGACTGGTCCGAGGGTTACGATCCCGACAGCTGGCTGGACCGGGCCATCCAGGCGACGCGCGAAGCCGTGTTTCCGCCGAACGGCCTGGTCATCTGACGCGTCGGATGCAAGGTGACACGCCGCAGCCTCATCAACCACTTTGACGAAACTGTGGAACATTGGTCACATCTGGCCCTATATTCTCATCAGTCAGCACGTGGGTCCTGCGGCGGGGAAGCCGCAGCGCGTGTCAGAGAGAGAATGGTGCGCCATGGCCACGAACAACCGTGGAGACATCTCCGAGGTGAAGTTCCTGACCGTTGCCGAGGTGGCCGCGGTGATGCGTGTCTCCAAGATGACGGTCTACCGTCTGGTGCACAACGGCGAGCTCCCGGCCGTGCGGGTCGGTCGTTCCTTCCGGGTCAGCGAGGAAGACGTCAACGACTACCTCAAGAGCAGCTTCTTCGACGCCGGCTGAGCCAATTCGGTAACCCCTGCCCGAGACCGTTAGGCTGATGTCTTCATCGCACTACGGATAGGGCACACGTGGGTTCGGTCATCAAGAAGCGTCGCAAGCGCATGGCGAAGAAGAAGCACCGCAAGCTGCTGAAGAAGACGCGCGTCCAGCGTCGCCGCCTGGGCAAGTAGCCCCGGCACCCGGCGGATGGACTGGGGCGGACCACCATGAGCCAGGTCGTACTCGTCACCGGCGTCGCCGGCGATCTCGGGCG
>CAWCDX010000018.1:0-237892 GCA_963794435.1 uncultured Actinomycetota bacterium | reverse complement strand
GAAAGTTCGGGTCCCTGAGGAGCGAGCGCCAGCGAGCGTCTCGAAGGGCCCCGATCAGGTCGAGTCACCGCCCGAGGCGGAAGCAGAGGCCGACGAGCTGGTGCTCGCCCAGACGGCGCTGGCCGAGCGCACCCTGGACCTGCAGCGCCTGCAGGCGGAGTACCTCAACTACAAGCGTCGCGTCGAGCGTGACCGTGACCTGGTTCGGCAGAACGCGACCTTCGCGGTGCTGCAGAACCTGCTCCCGGTGCTCGACGACCTCGACCGGGCCCGCGAGCATGGTGAGCTCGAGGGCGGCTTCAAGGCCGTCGCCGAGGCGCTGGAGCGGATCGTCACCGGCCTCGGGCTGACCAAGTACGGCGCCTCCGGCGAGGAGTTCGACCCCACGCTGCACGAGGCGCTGATGCACGGCCACAGTCCGGAGGTCACCACCACCACGGTCGACGTGGTGGCGCAGGCGGGATACCGCATCGGGGACCGCGTCGTACGCGCCGCCAGGGTGACGGTGCTGGATCCTGAGCAGTAACCCGCAGAGCACGCTGAGAGGAGGGGTGAGGCATGAGCGAGCGCAGCGAGCAAACAATTCGGTACAGCGTTCATGGGCCTTGTTCGCGTTGTCCGTCGATGGCGTCAGCCCCCTCGGAGAACGCGAATGAGTAACGCTGACTGGGCCAACAAGGACTTCTACCAGGTCCTCGGCGTGGCCAAGGACGCCGACCAGGCCACGATCAAGAAGGCCTACCGCAAGCTGGCGCGGGCCAACCACCCCGACTCCAAGCCCGGCGACAAGGCCGCCGAGGACCGCTTCAAGCAGGTGGCCGAGGCCTACGACGTCGTGGGCGATGCGGAGAAGCGCAAGGAGTACGACCAGATGCGCTCGATGTTCGCCGGGGGCTTCCCCACCGGCGGACAGGGTGGCTTCCCCGACGGGTTCGGGGGCGGCGGCCAGGCCGGCTTCGACATCTCCGACCTCTTCGGCGACCTGTTCAACCGCGGTGGTGGCGGCGGCGGTGGCTTCGGCGGCACCCGCTCCCGCGCCCCCCGGGCGGCCAAGGGCGCCGACATCGAGACCGAGACGACGCTCTCGTTCCGCGACGCCGTCGACGGCACCACGATCAGCATGCGGCTCAGCTCCGACGCGCCCTGCCCGACGTGCTCGGGCACCGGCGGCAAGCCGGGCACCCGGCCGCACGTCTGCGGCACCTGCGACGGGGCGGGTGTGGTGACCAGCTCGGTGGGCGGCGGCTTCTCGATGAACGAGACCTGCCCGGAATGCCACGGCCGGCAGCTCGTCTACGACGAGGCGTGCCCGACCTGTCACGGCTCGGGTCGCGGCCTGTCCAGCCGCACCGTGTCCGCCCGGATCCCGGCGGGCGTCAAGGACGGCCAGCGCATCCGCCTCAAGGGCAAGGGAGCCGCCGGCGAGAACGGCGGACCGAACGGCGACCTGTTCGTCGTGGTGCACGTCTCCTCCGACCGGCTCTTCGGCCGCAAGGGCGACAACCTCACCCTCGAGGTCCCGGTCACCTTCGACGAGGCCGCGCTCGGCGCCGAGATCAAGGTGCCCACCCTCGGCGGCGCTCCGGTGACCCTGCGGATCCCTCCGGGCACCCCGAACGGACGCGTGTTCCGGGTCCGCGGACGAGGGGCCACGCGCAAGGACGGCTCCAAGGGAGACCTGCTCGTCACCGTCGACGTCCAGGTGCCGGCCACCCTCGACGAGCCCACCCGGGCGGCGGTGAACGCCTACCGCGAGGCCCGTTCCGCCCAGGGCGCCGCGCCCGACCCGAGGGCAGCCCTCTTCCAGGGGCACGCGTGATGGCCGGGCGCGCCGGGGGCGGCAACCGCAGCGTCCCGGGACCGACCGTGCCGGTGTACGTGATCAGTGTGGCGGCGGAGCTGACCGGGCTGCACCCGCAGACCCTGCGCCAGTACGACCGCGTGGGGCTGGTCTCGCCCGGCCGCACCGGGGGCGGTGGCCGCCGCTACTCGCTGCGCGACATCGAGGCGTTGCGCGAGGTCGCCCAGCTCACCGCGGCCGGGATCGGCCTGGAGGGGGTACGCCGGATCCTCGAGCTGGAGAACCAGGTGGTCGCCCTGCGCGCCCGCAACACCGAGCTGCGTGGCCAGGTGGCCGAGCTCACCTCCGCGCTCGAGGCGACGCTGGCCTCGCTGAAGGAGCGGCGGCCGAACCTGCCCGCACTCCGCGCCCCGGGGCCGCTCTTCCACTGAGCCGAGTGCCCGGTGTCCGACATCTCAGTGACCCCTGGGCCCGGCGGCCGTTAACCTCACGACGACCGGGAGAGGGGTGCCTCAGTGCTGCTGGAGATCGACTGGACCTTCCAGCACGTCGAGTGGTGGCACGTCCTGTCGATCCCGGTGTTCACCGGCGTCGTCGGTTGGCTGATCAACTGGACCGGTCTGGTGATGCTGTTCTCCCCGGTGCGCTTCCACGGTGTCACCGTCCCCGGGATGCGGCAGCTCTCCCGGGTGCTGCCGCGCAAGCTCCAGGAGGTCCCCGGCATCCTGCAGGGCGGGATCGGCTGGCAGGGGATCGTGCCGGCCCGCGCCGCCAAGATGGGCAGCATCGCGGTGGACAAGGCGATCGCCAAGCTCGGCACGCCCGCGGACTTCTACCAGCAGCTCGAGCCCGACCAGATCGCCGAGCACATCGTCAGCGTCTTCGAGCCGGACATGCCGGAGATGATCGACGAGATCATGCGGCGCGAGCACCCCCGGCTCTGGCGGGACCTGCCGGTCCGGGCGCGGGAGGCGGTGGTCGCCCGGGTGCAGGCCCAGCTGCCTGGCGTCGTTCGCAGCATCACCGACGAGATCGGCGAGCACATCGACCAGCTGCTCGACCCCAAGATCATGGTGATCGACCACTTCGAGAAGAACCCCGCCCTCGTGGTGCGCATCTTCCGCGACTTCGGCCAGAAGGAGCTGAACCTGATGGTCGCCTTCGGGTTCGTCTTCGGCTTCCTGCTCGGCATCCCGGTGGCCGTGATCGACCACTGGTTCGGGTTGTGGTGGCTGCTGCCGGTGCTCGGTGTCGTGGTCGGGTGGACCACCAACGCCCTCGGCATGTGGCTGATCTTCGAGCCGCCCGAGCCGCGTCGCATCCTCGGCGTGAAGGTCTGGGGTCTCTTCCCCCGGCGCCAGGACCAGGCGGCCGAGGTCTACGCGCGGATCATCGCCGACGACGTGATCACCCTGGAGAACATCGGCGACTTCCTGCTCGACGGTCCCCGTGGTGACCGCACCCGCCAGATGCTGGCCGACGCGATGCGCCCGGCGATCGACCAGGCTGCCGGCCCCGTGCGCGGAGCCGTGCGCATCGCCGTCGGCGCCCACCACTTCGACAACATCCGCGACGCGGTCGCCTCCGAGGCGGTGGACCGGACCATCGAGCCCTTCCGCGACCCTGAGTTCAGCCGCCAGCAGGGCGAGAAGGTCTACCACCTCATCGCGACGCGTACCAAGGAGCTACCCCCGCGCGACTTCGTGGAGATGATGCGCGCCGCGATCCGGGAGGACGAGTGGATGCTGTACGCCCACGGCGCGATCATGGGCTTCGCCGGTGGGCTGCTGCACCTGGCGCTGTTCGGAGTGGGAGGGGCGAGATGAGCGAGGACGGGCCGGCCGGCGGCAGGTCGAACGGCCGTAGGGCCACGACGCCGGAGATCTGGACCGAGGCGGGCGAGGCGCTGCCCGGCATCGCGCGGATCGCGGCCACGGCCTCCCTGCGCTCTGCTGCCTGGGCGGCGGCGTCCGGGGTGCGCTCGGGCCGGCTCTTCGTCCGCGCCCTCACCGACCGGGAGGTCGCCGGGGAGCTCGTCCAGGAGGTGGCCCGCGACATCGCCGAGGCCAGTCGCACGGTCAGTGACGTGGCACGCGCCGTCTCGGCCGGGGTGCCGGTCCCCCAGGCGGTGCGGGACGCGACCCTGTCGCTCTCGGAGATCGTGCTGGCCGTCGAGCCGGCCGCCCACGGCGACGACGAACGATCCCTGCGCGAGCGGGGCGAGGACCTGCTGGAGCGATCCCGCGACGTCTGGAGCGAGGAGAACGGGCACCCGGCGTACGCGCGGATCCTCGACGACCTCGCCCCCGACGAGGCGCGCATCCTGCTGCTCCTGCTCCGCGGCGGACCGCAGCCCTCGGTCGACGTCCGCACCGGTGGCCCGGTCGGCCTGGTCAGCTCCGCGCTGATCGCCCCGGGGATGTCGATGATCGGCGCCCGAGCCGGGTGCCGGTACCTCGACGAGGTCCCGGCCTACCTGAACAACCTGTTCCGCCTCGGCCTGATCTGGTTCTCCCGCGAGCAGCTCGAGGACCCGATGGAGTACCAGGTCGTGGAGGCCCAGCCCGACGTGCTCGAGGCGATGCACTCCGTGCGCTTCAGCAAGGTGGTGCGCCGCAGCATCCACCTCACGCCGTTCGGCGTCGGCTTCTGCCGCGCCTGCCTGGTCGACCCGGAGGACGGCGGCGAGCTGCCGGCCCACCAGATCCCCGAGGAGTGAACCCGCTCGCGAGGACGCTGCTCAGGCCGGTGCGGCCGGCAGGCTGATGGTGAAGACCGAGCCTCGCGGCGAACCGGGCCGGTAGCCGACCCGGCCGCCCTGGGACTCCACGAGGGCGCGGACGACGTACAGCCCGAGCCCGGTGCCACGGGCCGCGGTGCCGGGGGCGCGGGAGTACTCCTGGAACAGGCGCGGACGGAACTCCTCGGGGACCCCCTCGCCGCTGTCCTCGACGTCGATGTGCACCTCCCCGCCCTCCGACCGCACGCGTACGACGAACGGGGCAGCGCCGTACTTGCGGGCGTTGCCCAGCAGGTTGCCGAGCATCTGCTGGAAGCGGTGCGGGTCGGTCAGCACGTCGGTCGTGCACGTGTCGACGACGGTGACGTCCTCGGCCCCGGCGGTGACCGAAAGGACCAGCTCGCTCGGCGCGAGCCGCTGCAGCTGCAGCGCCAGGGTGCCGTGCTGGGCCTGGCCCGCAGTGAGCAGGTCGGCGGTGATCGCGTCGAGGAGGAGGGCCTGGCGCATGATCAGCTCGAGCATCCGGTCCTGCTCCACGCCTTCGGTGATCTCCTCGTCGAGGAGGGCCTCGGCCGCGGCGGCCAGGATGCTGACCGGGTTGCGGATCTCGTGCGCGGCCGTGGCGATGGAGCGACGAAGCAGGTCCGCCTCGTCGCTCGACTCGACCTGCACGTAGACGACCTGATCGGTGCCGCTCGGCCGCACGCTGACCAGCATCCGCCGTGGGGGATCACCGAGCTCCATCATCGTGGAGCTCTCTCCGTCGGGATGGGCCGCGAGGTGTGCGGCGATCTGGGGAGCGACCGCCTCCAGGCGGAGCTGGGGCGCCGAGAGGTCGCCGAAGAGCCGGCCGGCCTCGCGGTTGCTGCGCAGCACGGTGCCGTTGCGCACGTGCAGGAACCCGAGGGGGGCCAGCTCGAGGTGGTCCAGCACCGGCGGGCGCTGTGACGGGACCTGGAGGTCCGTCGCGCCCGCCGTGGCCAACGGAGCGGGTGCGCTCTGCCCCGCGGGCGGTGGCAGTGGGGTGCCGCGCAGCGCCGAGGCCTTCTCGAGGTAGCCGCGGAGCTGCTGGAGCAGGGCCCGGAGCGGCTGCCCCTTCTGGATGTAGCCGTCGGCCCCCGAGGCCAGTGCGCGCTCGGTCATCTCGGTGGCGCCGAAGCCCGAGAGCATCACCACCGCCGCCTGCGGGCACGCCTCGCGGATCCGTGGCAGCGCCTCGAGCCCGTCCATCACCGGCATGGAGATGTCGAGCAGGACCAGGTCGGGCTCGTGTGCGTGCGCCATCTCGATGCCCTCACGGCCGTTGCTGGCCTCGGCGAGGATGCGGAACTCGCCGTGGCGCTCGAGCGCCATCCGGAGGAGGTCCCGCAGGTCCGGGGTGTCGTCGATGACGAGCACGCCGAGAGGTGCAGCCTGGACGGGGTCACTGCTCACGTGGCCGGACCTGTGGGCACCTCGGGACCTCCGCTCGCGGTGGGTCCGGTGACGGGCACCGAGCCGGGCTCGCTCGTCAGTGCCGACGGGCTCTCGGGCTGGGGCACCAGGGCGGGTGAGGAGCGCAGCGGTCGGTTGGCGAGGTGGCCGCGCTCGTCGCCGATCAGCTCGGTGATCATCTTGCTGGCGGCGGCGATGGAGCCGTCGAGCGCGTTCATCGCCCGCTGCGGCTCGTTGAGGTCAAAGGCCATCCGGGCCACCACCATGCCCTGCAGGACGGCGTCGTTCAGCTCGAGGGCCCGCTGCTCGCGCTCGTGCTGGTCGGAGAAGAGCTGCGGGCTGGCACCGACGCTGCCGAAGCCGCCGCGCAGGGTCCAGTAGTAGACCCCGATGACGGCGCTGAGCAGGTCCCAGAAGGCCAGCTGCGGACCCCACGCCTCGCGCATCGCCAGGCCCTGACGCAGGTCGACCCCGGCGTACGGCATCAGCATGTGCACCATGTGGGCGCCGTGGTGCACCGCGCAGCTGAGGAAGATCGCCGCGGTCGCGGCACCGAGCCGGTTCGAGGCGAGCTGGCCGCCCTTGAGCAGGCCCCTGGTGATGACGAACGCGATCATGAAGTAGGCGATCGCGATCACGCCGTTGCTGACGGCTCCCAGCATCCACCACTGCATCTCGGGGACTCCTGTCGTTGATGACGTCGTTGGGGGCGCTACTCGACGCTGGCCGTCACGGACAGCACGACCAGGGCCAGGGCGCACACGCCCGCCCACGTCCAGGCCGCGGTGCCCAGACGCCCCAGGCTCAGGTGATCCGGGTCGTCGACGTCGAGGCGATCACTGCTCCGACCACGGTCACGGTGCAGGCTCAGTCCGCGCAGGCAGGAGAGGATCACGCACACCTGCCAGAACTCGCACGCGAGGTCCCACCCGCCCATCCTCTCGGGGCCGTCGGTGAACCCGAACGGCAGTCCCAGCGTGCGCGACCACGCCCACAGCGCGATCAGGCCGAGGCTGCCGGCAATGCCTGCCCACAGCTGGAGCTCGGTGACGCGTCGGGTCAGTCGCCAGGCCCACCACCCCTGCCAGAGCGCGGCGGCGACGAAGAAGCTGCCGACCAGCAGGCCGGCCTCCACGACGTGGTGCGGGAACACCGCCAGGTGCACGATCCCCGCGGCCATGCAGCTGAGCACCGCGAACGCACGCCACGGGGAGCTGTCCAGGCGGACCGGTGGCTCCACGGTGCTTGCCGCCAGGGCTGCCACGGGCGGGGGAGCGGACAGTCGGTCCGTACCGAGCGAGGCACGCAGAGCGGCGACCCGCTCGTCGTGCTCGGAGAGAGTGGCCGGGGCCCGCCAGGACCGGGTGCCGCGACGTGCGGCGCGCGTCTCGCGCCAGCCTGGGAAGAGCAGGAAGGCGACCCCGACGAGGCCGAAGAGCACCAACCCGAGATGCGCCGCGTGGGCCGCCAGCCCGAGCGCCTCCAGGCTCGCTTCGCCCACCGCCGTCGCCTCCGAACTCACCACGTCCCCCCGTGGACGTCACGACTCTAGGGAGCCGCGCAGGGCCTCGCTCGAATCATGGAGATTCCTGGCCTGTCCGGTCCAGACCAGGACCGCATCGGCCCGGATCGGACACCTGGAACGCTCGTCCCGAGGCCCGGACGCCGGCGCACAAGTGCCCGAACACAGCCGTGCGCCACCGGGGGCGGACTCCCGGTGGCGCACGGAGGTGTGCTGGTTTCTCCCCTAGAGAATGGCGAGAATCGCCTTGCCGTGCTTGGGGGCGGCCTGCGCGGCGGGCGCAACCGTTCCCAGCGCGGTCGTGGCGACCAACACGGCGGCAACGACACTCATGGTGCTGATCCGAATCCGGCTCATCCTTGCTCCTTGGATGTTGTGGTGCTGACTTTGACGCCCCCTTTCTATCGAGGTAAATCCCGTTTTGGATGAGCAATTCGGACTATATAAATGGGTCCGATCCTTGTAAATACGGACATAGCACGCTGCAAGTTCATGTAGGCGGCACGACTTGTGAAAAGGGTCGAGTAGCCCACACCCGCCCAATCAGTCTGAGGTGGACATTGTTGACACCAGCCTCACCTGTCCCAGAGTTGAGGGGAATGCACTCAACTTTGGGGGTGTTGCGGTAGACGTAGAGTCCCTTCGCACCCCAGGAGACATGTCCGTGGACGCATCCAAGCTCACCTCGCGCAGCGTCGAGGTGATCAACGCCGCCAGCACGCTCGCCGTCAACGAGGGCACCCCGCAGGTCGAGCCCGTCCATCTCGCCGTCGCGCTGCTGCGCCAGGAACGAGGCATCACGCCGTCGCTGCTGACCAAGGCAGGAGCCGATCCGGCCGCGGTCAGCCACGGCCTCGAGCAGGCGCTGCGGGCCCTGCCGAAGACCTCGGGCTCCACCGTCTCGACCCCCGGTGCCTCGTCGGCCCTGACCCGGGTGCTCGCCAAGTCGCTCGAGCTGATCACCGAGATGGGCGACGACTACGTCGCCACCGAGCACCTGCTCCTTGCGCTGACCGTGGTGGACACCCCGGTGCGCCAGCTGCTCGCCGCCGCCGGTGCCACCGAGGCCACGGTCCGGCAGGCGATCACGGCGGTGCGCGGCAACCGTCGGGTGACCAGCCAGGAGGCCGAGGCGACCTACGAGGCTCTGGAGAAGTACGCCGTCGACCTGACCGAGCGTGCCG
Source organism: uncultured Actinomycetota bacterium (assembly GCA_963794435.1). GTDB lineage: Bacteria > Actinomycetota > Actinomycetes > Propionibacteriales > Nocardioidaceae > Marmoricola. Next base: position 229,211 of record CAWCDX010000018.1, on the reverse strand, counting down.
AGGAGGGCAAGCTCGACCCGGTGATCGGCCGCGACGCCGAGATCCGGCGCGTCGTGCAGGTGCTGTCGCGGCGGACCAAGAACAACCCGGTCCTGATCGGCGAACCCGGCGTCGGCAAGACCGCCGTCGTGGAGGGGCTCGCGCAGCGCGTGGTCGCCGGCGACGTGCCCGACTCCCTCAAGGGCCGCCGCGTGCTCAGCCTCGACCTCGCCGCGATGGTGGCCGGGGCGAAGTACCGCGGCGAGTTCGAGGAGCGGCTCAAGGCCGTCCTCGAGGAGATCAAGAGCTCCGAGGGCCAGGTGATCACCTTCATCGACGAGCTGCACACCGTCGTGGGTGCCGGCGCTGGCGGCGACTCCGCGATGGATGCCGGCAACATGCTCAAGCCGATGCTGGCCCGTGGCGAGCTGCGCCTGATCGGCGCCACCACGCTCGACGAGTACCGCGAGCGCATCGAGAAGGACCCTGCCCTGGAGCGCCGCTTCCAGCAGGTCTTCGTGGGCGAGCCGAGCGTCGAGGACACCGTCGCGATCCTGCGCGGCCTGCAGGAGAAGTACGAGGCGCACCACGGGGTGAAGATCACCGATGCCGCGCTGGTGGCGGCCGCCATGCTCTCCGACCGCTACATCAGCGGCCGCCAGCTCCCGGACAAGGCCATCGACCTCGTCGACGAGTCCGCCTCGCGCCTGCGGATGGAGATCGAGAGCTCCCCGGTGGAGATCGACCAGCTCCGCCGCGCCGTCGACCGGCTGAAGATGGAGGAGCTGGCGCTGGACCGCGAGACCGACGAGGCCACCCGCGACCGCCTCGAGCGGCTGCGCGCCGACCTCGCCGACCGCGAGGAGGAGCTGCGTGAGCTCGAGGCTCGATGGGAGCGCGAGAAGGCGGCGCTCGAGGGCTCGGGCGAGCTGCGCAAGCAGATCGACGAGCTCCGCGTGGAGGCCGAGCGGCTGCAGCGCAGCGGCGACCTCGGCGCGGCCTCGGAGATCCTCTACGGACGCATCCCCGTCCTGGAGAAGCAGATCGAGGCAGCCGAGTCCGCGGAGTCGAGCACCGAGGAGCGGATGGTCGGCGAGGAGGTCGGCCCGCAGGAGATCGCCGACGTCGTCGAGGCCTGGACCGGCATCCCCACCGGCCGGCTGCTCGAGGGCGAGACCTCGAAGCTGCTGAAGATGGAGGAGATCATCGGCGAGCGCCTGGTGGGCCAGCGTGCGGCGGTGAGCGCGGTCTCGGACGCCGTACGGCGCAGCCGCGCGGGCATCTCCGACCCCAACCGGCCCACCGGCTCCTTCCTGTTCCTCGGCCCGACCGGTGTCGGCAAGACCGAGCTCGCCAAGGCGCTGGCCGACTTCCTCTTCGACGACGAGCGCGCGATCGTGCGCATCGACATGAGCGAGTACTCCGAGAAGCACTCGGTCTCGCGGCTGGTGGGCGCCCCTCCCGGCTACGTGGGCTACGACGAGGGCGGGCAGCTGACCGAGGCGGTGCGACGCCGGCCCTACAGCGTGGTGCTGCTCGACGAGGTGGAGAAGGCCCATCCCGAGGTCTTCGACATCCTGCTGCAGGTGCTCGACGACGGCCGGCTCACCGACGGTCAGGGCCGCACGGTCGACTTCCGCAACACGCTGCTGATCCTCACCAGCAACCTGGGTTCGGCCTTCCTCGTCGACCCGACCGTGGACGCCGCGGCCAAGCGCGACTCCGTGATGGCCGTGGTGCGCCAGTCGTTCAAGCCGGAGTTCCTCAACCGGCTCGACGAGATCGTGGTCTTCGACGTCCTGGGCCGCGACGAGCTCGCCCACATCGTCGACCTGCAGCTCGAGGCCCTGGACCGCCGCCTCGCTCCCCGACGGATCACCGTGACGGTGACCGAGGCGGCGAGGGCCTGGTTGACCGAGCACGGCTACGACCCGGCGTACGGCGCCCGGCCGCTGCGCCGGCTCGTCCAGACCGCGATCGGTGACCCCCTCGCGCGGATGCTGATCAGTGGCGAGGTGGTCGACGGGCAGCAGGTGAGCGTCGACCACGCCGAGGGTGCCGAGGGCCTCGGGCTGAGCGCGGTGTGAGCCGGTTGGTTCAATGAGGCCATGAGCGACGCCGAGCTGCCTGCCCGACCCCGGCAGCTCGTCGTCGCCGCGGGCGTGGTGATCGGCGGCTCGGTGTTCCTCGTGGCCGCGGTGTTCGACTCGCTGGCCAAGCTCCAGAGCGTCGACGTGCGCGAGCAGCTGCAGCACGTCGTCACCTCCTCGGCCGGGCGCAACCTCGGGGTCACCCTCGACCAGGCCATCAGCGCGATGCGCGCAGCACTCGGGGTGACGGCGGTCTGCGCGGCGGTCGCGGCCGTGCTCGGCGTCTTCGTCCTGCAGCGCCACAAGGGCGCGCGGATCGGCCTGAGCATCGTGGCCGTCCCGCTCCTGGTGACCGCGCCCCTGGTCGGCGGCTTCCTCGGGGCGGTGGTCGCGGTGGCCACCCTGATGCTCTGGAACGGACCCGCCGGCGACTGGTACGCCGGCCGGCCGATCCGCGAGGCCAGCCGCCCCGCCCGCCCCCACCGGACCCCGCTCGACGGCCCGCCACCACCGCCAGCTCCGGAGTCCCCGTCCCTCTCGGATCCGCTGGCCCCGCCGTCCACCCGGGAGCCCTCGACCACACCGGGTGCGACCCACGGCTTCGGCGAGGCGGGTGCGCCCGTCGTACCGCCCGGACCGGACACGCCGCCCGGACCCGACGCTCCGACGCCCTGGGCGACGGCCGCGCCCGCTCCCGAGAACCTCCTCGGAGCCTCGCCCCGTGAGCCGGTCCCCGGGCAGGTGAAGATGGCCTGCATCCTGACCTGGGTGTTCTCGGGGGTCGTGGCGCTGCTCTACTTCATCGCCCTCGTGGCGCTGCTCGTCGACCGGCAGACGATCGTGGACCGCGTCGTCGACACGCCCGCGTGGCACGACGCCGGGCTCGCCGACGACCTGCTGGTCCCGATGCTCTGGTTCGGCGTGCTGCTGTTCCTGTTCTGGAGCGTCGGCGCGATCGTGCTGGCCTGGCTCGCGTGGCGCCGTCACAACTGGGCCCGCTATCTCCTTGCCGCGAGCGCGGTGATCACGTTGCTGGTGGGTGCGGTGGCCTTCCCCATCGCGATCCCGCACCAGATCGCCTGCGCCCTCGCCGCCGGCGGCCTGTTCGCACCGAGGTCGCGCGCCTGGTACGCCGGCAGGCAGGCATCGGCGCCGCCGCGCCAGCCCTGGTAGCCGGTCAGCGGCGCAGGTCGGCGGACCGCAGCCGCGCGATCCCCTCGTCCAGCACGCCGCGCTCCTTGCAGAACGCCCACCGGACCAGGTGGCGCCCCTCCTCGGAGCCGTCCTCGTAGAAGACCTGCGAGGGGATGGCCACCACCTTGGCCCGTTCCGCCATGGCGGTGCAGAACGCCCGTCCGTCCTCCCACCCGAGCTCGGAGACGTCGGTGGTGACGAAGTAGGTGCCCTGCGGCGGGTGCACCTGCAGACCCAGGGAAGCCAGCGCCTCGCAGAGGTGGTCGCGGCGTTCCGACAGGTCGTTGCGCAGCTGCTCGTGGAAGGCCTCCTCGTGCTCCAGCGCGTGCGCGATCGCCGGCTGGAAGGGCGCGCCCGAGGAGTAGGACAGCCAGTTCTTCGCACCCTCCACGGCCGCCACCAGGTCGGCCGGCCCACTGGCCCAGCCGATCTTCCAGCCGGTGAAGGAGAAGGTCTTGCCCGAGCTCGAGATGGTCACGGTGCGCTCGAACATGCCGGGCAGCGTGGCGATCGGCACGTGCCGGTGCGTTCCATAGGTCAGGTGCTCGTAGACCTCGTCGGAGACCACCACCAGGTCGTGCTCCCGGGCGATGCGGGCCACCCCGGCGAGCTCGTCCTCGTCGAGCACCCGCCCGGTGGGGTTGTGGGGGGTGTTGAGCAGGATCACCTTCGAGCGCTCCGTCACCGCTGCGGCGAGCTCGTCGAGGTCCAGCCGGTAGTCGGGGGCGCGCAGCGTCAGCGGACGTCGTACGCCGCCGGAGAACTGGATCATCGCCCGGTAGGAGTCGTAGAACGGCTCGCAGACCAGCACCTCGTCGCCGGGGTCGACCAGGCCGAGCATGGCCGCGGCGATCGCCTCGGTCGCTCCAGTGGTCACCACGACCTGCTCCGGCGTCAGCTCGAGCCCGTAGTGGCGGCGCTGGTGGGCGATGACCGCCTCGACCAGCTCGGGCGTGCCGTGCCCGGGCGGGTACTGGTTGCGACCGGCGAGCATCGCCTCGTGCACCTGCTCGATGACTGCCGCGGGGCCGCTGAGGTCGGGGAAGCCCTGGCCGAGGTTGACCGAGCCCGTGCGCACCGCGAGCGCGGACATCTCCGCGAAGATCGTGCTGCCGACCCCGTCGAGGCGGCGCGCGGCACGGCGTCCCGGCGCCGCGGTCACGGGGCCGGTGTCGATTCCGGACATGGGAGTGCTCACCCCGGCAACCTAACCGCAAGCCCGCGCCCTCAGGTCGAGGCCGTCACAATGAGGTCATGGCCGGATCCGGGGGACGCGCGCGTCGCGTCGCGTACTGGGCCGGCCTGGCGATGGTGCTGGCCGGCCTGGTCATGCTCGGCTACGTCGGGTGGCAGTTCTGGGGCACCAACTGGACCTCGCACCGCGCGCAGCGCGAGGTCACCAGCGACCTGGAGCAGCAGTGGGCCCGGCCCGGACAGGCGTTGCGCACGCTGCAGCCGCAGTACGTGCCGAAGGGCAGGGCCTCGGCCCTCGTCCGGATCCCGAAGTTCGGCAAGACCTACGTCGTACCGGTGCTCGAGGGCACCTCGGAGGACGTGCTCGCCCGCGGCTACGGCCACTTCGACCACACCGCCCAGGCCGGCCAGGTCGGCAACTACGCGCTCGCCGCGCACCGGGTGACCCACGGCGAGCCTCTGCGCCGGATGCCCGAGCTCCGCCCTGGCGACAAGGTGATCATCGAGACCGTCTCCGACACCTACACCTACCGGCTCGACACCAACCCGAACTCGCTGGTCGTCCCGTTCACCGGGGTGTGGGTGCTGGACTCCGTCCCGAGGAACCCCGACAAGGGCGGCACCCAGCCGGCACAGCGGCCGGGCCAGCGGCTGATCACGTTGACCACCTGCTCGGAGCTCTTCCACACCGACAACCGGATGATCGCCTTCGGCCACCTGGTCAGGGTCACCCCGAAGTAGGTGGCCGATAGCGTTGGCGCATGCCTGATCCCGATCTCGCCCGCGACATCGACGCCTGCTGCCGACTGACCGGCGAGTTCACGCTCCGGTCCGGGCAGGTGGCCTCGGAGTACTTCGACAAGTACCTCTTCGAGTCCCAGCCGGCCCTGCTCGCGCGCGTCGTGGAGCAGATGGTCGACCTCGTGCCGGCGGGCACCGAGCTCCTCGGGGGCCTGGAGCTGGGCGGCGTACCGATCGCCACGGTCCTGTCCGCGCGCACGTCGCTGCCGAGCCTGTTCGTGCGCAAGCAGGCCAAGGAGTACGGCACCTGCAAGCTGGCCGAGGGTCCGGAGGTGAGCGGGCGGCGGGTGACCCTGGTCGAGGACGTGATCACCACCGGGGGTGCCGTCCGCGACGCCACCCGGGCCCTGCGCGAGGCCGGCGCGATCGTCGAGACGGTGGTCTGCGCCATCGACCGCAGCCCGGAGGGGACCAACCCGCTGGACGACGTGGGCCTGGAGGTCCGCCCGGTGCTGACCAAGGTCCAGCTCGACGCCGCCCGCGGCGGTTCCTGACGGCCGAGCACAGCTAGCGCGTCGCGCGCGCCCGGCGGTGCTTGCGCCACTCCCAGAGGATCGGGAGCAGGGAGAACAGCGCGAGCACGATGATCACCTTGTCGAGGTTGTCGGCCATGCTGGGGAAGGCCGCACCCAGGAAGTAGCCGAGCAGCGTGACGACGGTGACCCACAGGACGGCCCCGACCGCACTCCAGGTGAAGAACCGGCGCCGGTCCATCCGGGTGACGCCGGCCACCACGGTGACGTAGGTGCGCACGATCGGCACGAAGCGACCGAGCACCAGGGCGATGTTGCCGTGCCGGTCGAAGAAGTCGCGCGTCTGGTCGAGGTAGGCCCGTTTCAGGATCCTCCCGTCGCGCTGGTACAGCGGTGGACCGATCCAGCGTCCGATCTCGTACCCGACGACGTTGCCGAGGAAGGCCGCGAGGCTCAGGGCCGCGATCGCCACCACGACGTTGATGTCGAGGTGGTGGGTGCTGCTGCCGGAGGTGAACAGGCCGATCGCGAAGAGCAGGGTGTCTCCCGGCAGGATCGGGAAGAGCAGGCCGCACTCGATGAAGACGATGATCAGGCAGACCCAGAAGAACTCCGTCTTGTAGTGCTCGAAGATCCAGTTGGGGTCCATCCAGTTCACGCCGAACAGGAGGGAGTGCACGCTCATCACGCCGTGAGCGTATCGACGCTGCATGACGCGCACCTGTCGACGGGCCACCCCTAGCCTGTGGGCGTGGAGGAGCGCGAGGACGAGCAGCGGGCGCCGTACGACCCCATGCCGCACGGCGCGCCGGAGGTCGGCGTCGGCCCGTGGCCTGGTGAGTGGCCGACCGGCAGGCAGTACGACGAACGCCTCCTGGCCGAGGGCGACCGGCGAAACGTGGTCGACAGCTACCGGTACTGGACGCTCGAGGCGATCGTGGCCGACCTGGACACCCGCCGCCACGACTTCCACGTGGCGATCGAGAACTGGCAGCACGACTTCAACATCGGCACGATCGTGCGCACGGCCAACGCCTTCCTCGCCCGCGAGGTGCACATCGTCGGGAACCGCCGCTGGAACCGCCGCGGTGCGATGGTCACCGACCGGTACCAGCACGTCCGGCACCACCCGGACGTGGACTCGCTGGCGACCTACCTCCACGAGCAGGGTGTGCCACTGATGGGCGTGGACAACCTGCCCGGCTCGGAGCACCTGGAGACCTGGGAGATGCCCCGTGAGGTCTGCTTCCTGTTCGGGCAGGAGGGACCGGGCCTCTCCGATCAGGCTCGGACGCGGTGCGACGGCACCTTCTCGATCGCGCAGTTCGGCTCCACGCGCTCGATCAACGCCTCGGCGGCCGCCGCGGTGGCGATGCACACCTGGGTGGTGCACCACGCCGACCTCGAGCGGGCCTGGCGCGGCTGAGTCGTCCGGCTCAGGGGCTGGGCGTCGGCTGCGGGACGATCGGGCCCAGGCAGCGGACGAACCTGTCTCCGGCGGCCCACCCCTGGCGGCTGGGCAGCTGGAAGAACCCACCGAAGCCGCGCAACAGCTGGCGACACCGGTCACGGGCGATCTGCGTGCTGACCCCGGGGTAGGTCGCACCGGGAGCACGGAAGACCCCTCCGACGCGGAAGGCGTGCTTCTGGGTGCACCCGACCTCGTCACCGGTCTGCGTCTCGCACACGCGCAGCGCCTCGGGAACCCCGTGGGCCAGGAAGGGCGACGCCGTCGGCAGGGGAACCAGCCCGGTGCCGCTGCGGGCCACGACGTCGCAACGCACCCAGCGGGCGCCGCGGCGCAGCTCGGCCTGGCCGGGGGTGAAGAACGTCCACGTCAGGATCGACTGCGCGCGGTCGGCCAGGGTCCCGCCCGCGATCGCCCGGAACGCGGGAGCGCAGACCTTGCGGGCCAGGGCGCGACGCGTGGCCAGCGGCGTCACCGGCGTGACTGCCTGCGGGACGTAGCCGACGTACGCGACCACCGTGGTGTGCGGACGGTGGCAGCTGCCCCGGGCGGGCGCGGCGACGCTGGCCATCGTCTGGGGCCCGGTCATCCGGAAGCACTGGCCGACCTTCGCCACTCCGGCGCCGGGGTCGAGGGCGGGCTCGTCGCTCGCGGTCGCGCTCGGGCTGCTGCTGGGTGAGCTGGCTTTCGGCGACTTGTCCGAGTGGCCTCCGCAGCCGGCCAGGAGTGCCACCAGCACCGCCAGCACGGCGACGAGGCGGGCAGGCGGGCGGGGAGGCACGGGACTAGTGTGGTCGATACGTCCCATGCCCGCGTCGAAGGACCCCGAGAAGGAACAGAGCATGCCGATCGCCACACCCGAGAAGTACGCCGAGATGCTCGATGCCGCCAAGGAGAAGCAGTTCGCGTTCCCGGCCATCAACGTGTCGTCCTCGCAGTCGCTGAACGCCGCACTCGCCGGTTTCGCGGAGGCCGGGAGCGACGGGATCATCCAGATCTCCACCGGGGGAGCGGAGTACCTCTCCGGCCCGACCATCAAGGACATGGTCACCGGGTCGGTCGCCTTCGCGGCCTACGCCGCCGAGGTCGCGGCCAAGTACCCCGTGAACGTCGCGCTGCACACCGACCACTGCCCCAAGGACAAGCTCGACGGGTTCGTCCGCCCGCTGCTGGCCATCTCCGTCGAGCGGGTCAAGAACGGCCAGGCGCCGCTGTTCCAGTCGCACATGTGGGACGGGTCCGCCGTACCCCTGGAGGAGAACCTGGAGATCGCCCAGGAGCTGCTCGCGCAGGCCGCCGCGGCGAAGATCGTGCTCGAGGTCGAGATCGGTGTCGTCGGCGGCGAGGAGGACGGCGTCGAGGGCGGCTCGGGCGACAAGCTCTACAGCACCCCCGAGGACGCGCTGGCCACGGTGCAGGCGCTCGGCACCGGCGAGAACGGCCGCTACCTGACCGCGCTGACCTTCGGCAACGTGCACGGCGTCTACAAGCCCGGCAACGTCAAGCTGCGCCCGGAGATCCTGCAGCGGGCCCAGCAGGTCGTCGCGGAGAAGCTCGGACTAGGGGAGGACGCCAAGCCCTTCGACCTCGTCTTCCACGGCGGCTCCGGCTCCACGGCCCAGGAGATCGCCGACGCGGTCTCCTTCGGCGTGGTCAAGATGAACGTCGACACCGACACCCAGTACGCGTTCACCCGCCCCGTCGCCGCCCACATGTTCAGCAACTACGACGGCGTCCTCAAGGTCGACGGCGAGGTCGGCAACAAGAAGGCCTACGACCCCCGCGCCTGGGGCAAGGCCGCCGAGGCCGGCATGGCCGCCCGCGTCGTCGAGGCCTGCGAGAACCTCTCCAGCACCGGGCACTCGATCGGCTAGGTTCCGCGGGTTTGGTGCTTGGTTTCCATGTAACGCGGCGTTATGGCCGCTGCACACGCGCTACGACGTGTGTACGGCGCGACTAACAGCGCGTTACATGGCGACGGTGGCCGCCGCCGAGTTGTCCACAGGCGCTCGATGGCGGCAGTTGTCCACAGAGCCGTCCAGTGCGGTCGCAGCGTTGTCGGTGCAGGCTGCAGCCTGTCCGGCATGCATGCGCAGCTGCGAACGATCGCTCTTCGTCAACGTGGCCTGGTCACCCGCGAGCAGTGCCGCCGAGCCGGCGTACGGGATCCGGAGATCCGCGACCGGACGGCGGTGCACGGACCGTGGGTCGTGGTTCGCCGCGGCGTCTACATCGAGCGGGAGCTGTGGGACCAGGCCGATCGCGACCAGAAGCTGTCCTTGGGTGACCTTGCCGCGCACCTGTGCATGCACGTGCCGCACCTGCTGAGCCATGACTCGGCGGCGCGCGAGCAGGGGATCCCTCTCCTGCGACCTCCCCGCGAGCTCACCCACATCACCCGCGAGGGCGTGCAGGGAAGTCGCACCGCCTACGGCATCAAGCACCACCTGACCCGCCGCGAGCTCGTCACGACCGGCTCCGGCCTGATGCCGACGACGAGTGCAGCCCGCACAGGTCTCGACTTGGCACGTGAGCACGGATTCGTGACGGGGGTCGGGGCACTCGATCACCTCTTGCGGGCCGGTACGCCGAGAGCCGAGCTGCACTCGGAGCTGGAGGTCATGTGGAGCTGGCCGGGTGTTCGGCAGGCGCGACGAGCTCTTGGTTTCGCCGATCCTCGGGCGGAGACCCTGGCGGAGTCATTGGGCAGGTGCCTGCTCGAGGAAGCGGGCTTCGTCGACATCGACCTGCAGTGGCCGGTGCTCGCGGGCGGGACCGTGTACTGGGTCGATCTGCGGGTCGGCTGTCATCTCATCGAGGTCGACGGCCTGCGCAAGTACCTGCCGCCCGACCAGGGCGGACTGGCTCAGCGGCCGGCCCGGGCCGTGCTTCGTGACGAACGCCAACGCCAGGCCGCGATCTGTGGCGAGGGGCTGGGAATGTCTCGCCTGATCTGGGACGACATGTTCGGTCGAGCCCGCGGTGAGGCCATCGCCCGGCTGCGAGCTGAGGAGGCCGTGACGCGAGCTCGCTTCGGCAGCGAGTTGGCCCCGCGACTCGCGGAGCAGGCGCAGCGTCTCCGCGCGGCCTATCGGCGTCGCAACGATCCCCGCGCCATGTAACGCGCTGTTAGCCACGCCGTACACCTGTTGTAGCGCGTGTGCAGCTGCAATAACGCCGCGTTACATGAGAACGACGTCAGGCGCGGTGCCGGGCCATGGCGGGCTGGGCCGCGGCGCGGCCGCCGTAGCCCTCGTGGTGCGGGCGCTCGTAGAAGAGGACGGCGACCAGGCCGATCACGTACACGGCGGTGGGGAGGAGGAAGGCCTGCTGCATCGCCTTGGAGAACAGGTCGGCCACGGCCGGGTTGGTGATGTGGCCGGCTCCGGCGTCGCTGTGGCTGGCCGCCCCGGGCAGGTAGTGCGCGATCCGGCTGTCCATCCAGACGGCGATCGCGGCGGCGCCCATCACCGAGCCGACCTGGCGGGTCGCGTTGTAGACCCCGGCACCGGCACCGGCGAGCCGCAGCGGCAGGTTGCGGTTGGCCGTGGCGGCGGTCGGCGCCCAGATGAAGGCGTTGCCGCAGCCGAGCACCACCTGGAAGACGCAGATCAGCCAGATCGGCGAGTCCACCTTGAACTGGGTGGTGAGCAGCACCATGCCGATGAGGCTCAGTGCGAAGCCGGTGCCGACCACGATCCGGGGGTGCACCCGGTCGGTCAGGTTGCCGACGGGCCGAGCGAGCACGATCGACATCGCGGCCATCGGCAGGAACAGCAGCGCCGCCTGCAGCGGGGAGAAGCCGCGGACCGCCTGTGCCCAGAGCATCAGCGGGAAGCCCATCGACGAGGCCACGAAGCCCATCACGGTGATCGCGACGTTGGACACCGAGAAGTTCCGGTCCGAGAAGAGGCTCAGCGGGACCAACGGCTCCTGGGTGTTGCGCGACTGCCAGAACACGAACGCGACGAGGAAGACCACGCCGCCGACGATCATGGCGATGATCCAGTCGGCCCAGTGCTTCTGGTGGCCCTCCTGGACACCGAACGCGAGCAGGAACAGCCCGATGCCGGACAGGGCGACGCCCAACCAGTCGAAGTGGTGCGAGTGCGTGGGCAGGTTCGGGACCAGTCGCACGGCCATCACGAAGGCGAGGATGCCGACGGGCACGTTGACGAAGAAGATCCATTCCCAGCCCAGGCCGTCGGTGAGCACGCCGCCGAGGACCGGTCCGACGACCATGGCGATGCCGGCGGTGGCGCCCCAGACGGCCATCGCCTTGCCGCGCTCGGCGGCGGGGAAGATCCGGGTGATGATCGCCATCGTCTGCGGCGTCATCATCGACGCGCCGAATCCCTGCACCACCCGCGCGAGGATCAGCATCTCGATGGTGTTGGTCAGGCCGCACCAGAGGGACGCGGCGGTGAAGACGGTGAGGCCGGCGAGGTAGAGGCGCTTGGAGCCGTAGCGGTCACCGAGGCGACCCATGATCAGCACCGGCACCGCGTAGGCCAGCATGTAGGCGCTGGTGACCCAGACGACCTCGTTCACGCTGGCGTCGAGCTTGTCGATGATGGTCGGCGTCGCCACCGTCACGATCGTGAGGTCGACCAGGATCATGAAGAACCCGAGACAGAGGGCGAACAGTGCCGGCCACGGTCTGGTCTCGGTCGCGTCGGGAGCGGGGGTCACGCCCGGCGGCGGGGCAGGCTGCGTCTCGGTCGTCTGGGCCATGTCAGCACTCAACACCTCAGGGGTGACAATTACTCCATGAATTCCTCCCTTGGCTCCGGTCTGCCCGGACGCGACCTGATCGCCGGCCCGCCCCCCACGCTGCTGCCGCCGGACCCGGCCGCGGACGAGCTCGCGTCGGGGACACCCGCGCGCGACGTCGTCCGGCGCCACCCCGAGTCGCCGATCGCCTGGGCGACCCTCGCGGAGGAGTCGCTGGCCGAAGGCACCGACGACATCACGGCCTACGCCTTCGCCCGGGTCGGCTACCACCGCAGCCTCGACCTGCTGCGCCGCAACGGCTGGAAGGGCCATGGTCCGGTGCCGTGGGAGCACGAGCCCAACCGCGGTTTCCTGCGTGCCCTGGCGGCGCTGTCGCGCGCGGCCGGGCGGATCGGTGAGGACGCCGAGCGCGACCGCTGTGCGGAGTTCCTGGTCGACTCGAGCCCGGACGCCGGAGCCGCACTGCTCTGAGCGAGGCGGTCTCGGGCGGGCGCAGCCCAGCGTGACTGGCGTCACATGTGACTAGGATGCCGAGGCATGGCTCATGTGAACTCCTCGGGCGGAGCCGCAGCGGATGACGGCGTGCCGCCCACCAACAAACCGTTGATGGTGCTGGCCGGGATCTGCCTCGCGATCCCGATCGTGGCGCTCCTGTGGGTGGGCTCCTACGCCAAGGAGGACCCCAAGCTCGGTGGGTTCCCGTTCTTCTTCTGGTACCAGTTCCTCTGGGTGTTCATCACCGCGGCGCTGACCTACACCGCCTACCGGTTGGTGCTCGCCGCGAGGCCGTCCCGTCACGAGGACGCACCCGGGCGGCACACGGGTACGCCGAGGGACGAGTCGTGAAGCCGCTCGTGGCCCAGGACGTCGACGGGGTCGCCCTCGCCGTCCTGGTCGTGCTGTTCGTCGTCGTGACGGTCCTCGGCTTCATGGCCTCGCGGTTCCGCCGGGGCGACAGCCTCGACACGCTCGACGAGTGGGGGCTCGGCGGTCGCAAGTTCGGCACGTGGATCACGTGGTTCCTGCTGGGCGGCGACCTCTACACGGCGTACACCTTCATCGCGGTGCCAGCGGCGATGTTCGCCACCGGTGCGGTCTCGGGCTTCTTCGCGGTGCCCTACACGATCATCCTGTACCCGATCATCTTCATCTTCATGGCGCGGCTGTGGTCGGTCAGCCACCGCCACGGCTACGTCACCACCGCCGACTTCGTCCGCGGTCGCTACGACTCCCGGGTGCTCTCGCTCGCGGTCGCCGTGACCGGCTTCGTCGCGACGATGCCCTACATCGCCCTCCAGCTGGTCGGCATCGAGGCCGTCCTCGAGGTCCTCGGTCTCGGTGGCAGCGACAACTGGCTGGCCAAGGACCTGCCCCTGCTGGTCGCGTTCGCGCTGCTGGCCGCCTACACCTGGACCTCAGGGCTGCGGGCGCCGGCCGTGATCGCGTTCGTCAAGGACGGGCTGATCTACCTGGTGATCATCGTCGCGATCGTCTACCTGCCCCACAAGTTCGGTGGCTGGAACCACATCTTCGACGCGGCGCAGACCAAGATGGCCTCGACCAATCCCGCCACCGGCAAGCCGACCGGGTCGTTCATCCCCAGCGCCGGCTCGGCGACCGTTCCGGGCTACTGGGCCTACGCGACGCTCGCGCTCGGCTCGGCGATGGCGCTGTTCATGTACCCGCACTCGGTCACCGCGACTCTCTCCTCCGAGAGCCGCAAGACGATCCGGCGCAACGCAGCGATCCTGCCGGCGTACTCCTTCGTGCTCGGCCTGTTGGCGCTGCTCGGGTGGGTGGCGATCGCGGCCGGCACCAAGCCGGTGGGCGCGGACGGCAAGCCCAACCCGCAGCTGGTGATCCCGCAGCTGTTCGAGGACTCCTTCCCCAGCTGGTTCGCGGGTGTCGCCTTCGCCGCGATCGCGATCGGGGCGCTCGTGCCGGCGGCGATCATGTCGATCGCGGCGGCCAACACGTTCACGCGCAACATCTACAAGGAGTGGATCAGACCGAGGCCACGCCTGCCCAGGAGGCGAAGGTCTCCAAGCTCGCCTCCCTGGTGGTCAAGGCCTTCGCGCTGCTGTTCGTGCTCACCCTGGACAACCAGAACGCCATCAACTTCCAGCTGCTCGGCGGCATCTGGATCCTGCAGACCTTCCCGGCGATCGTGTTCAGCCTCTACACCCGCTGGTTCCACCGCTACGCCCTGCTGGCCGGATGGGCGGTCGGGATGGTCTACGGCACGGTGGCGGCGTACCAGATCGCCAGCCCGGTGACCAAGCACTTCGGTGGGTCGCTGAAGACGATCCCGGGGATCGAGCAGATGGGCTACATCGCCGTGACGGCCTTCGTGCTGAACGTCGTCGTGGCGGTCGTCGCCTCCGCGGTGCTCAACGCCGTCAAGGTCTCCAACGGTGGCGACGAGACCACGCGCGGTGACTACTACGCCGACGCCGGAGACCCGCGGGTCGAGAAGGACATCAAGCAGCGCGAGGTGGCCGAGGCGAAGGGCGAGCCCGCCTAGGGCACGACCATCCCGTACGCCGCCTGCTCGAGGTGCCAGCTGCGGCGTCGCTCGGGGCCCTGGATCTCGCCGTCGGCGGAGAGCCAGAAGTCCTCGCCGGAGACGGTGACCTGTCTGGCGCGGCGGTAGAGCACGTCGTCGCGCTCCGGGTGCGAGCCGCGGTAGAGCTGGGCGGCGTAGACGAACCTCTCGATCGGCCCGGTCGCGTAGGAGACCATCACGTCGAGCCGCCCGTCCTCGGGATCGGCGTCCGGGGTCAGCTCGGTGCCACCGCCGACGCTGGCGCCGTTGCCGATCGCCACCATCAGGACGTGGCGGTCCATGTCGGCGAGGACCTCGCCGTCGATCTCGATGCGCATCCGCACGAACGGTGGCTTGACCGCTGCCAGCGCAGCCCCGATCGGGTAGCCGAGGATGCCGAACCCGTAGGGACCCAGCCGACGCTTCCACCGGTCCCCACGCCGGCTGGCCTGCGCGCTGGCCCCGGCGTGGACGTTGTTGACCACGACCCCGCCGAGCTCGTCGACGATCAGGTCCATCCTGCGCACGGTCCCGGCGACGAAGGCTGCCGCCGCCTCGCCCGGGTCCAGCGGGATCTCGAGGGTGCGGGCGAAGTCGTTCCCGGTGCCGAGCGGGATCAGTCCCAGCGTGCGCTTCTCGAGCTCGTGACGACGGTGCAGCGCCGAGACCACGGCGTGCAGGCTCCCGTCGCCACCGGCCACCACGATGCGGCGACAGCCGGCCCGGTGCAGGACGCCGTCGAGCTCGCCGGGGTTGCCGGTCTTCGCCACCTCGACGTCGACGTCCTCGCGCAGCACGCCGAGGGCGATGTCGAGGGCGGCAGTCTCGCCACCACCGGCATCGGCGTTGGCGATGACGAGGACGGGATCCACGCGGACACAGTAGACGGACCAGCGTGTCCACGGACCCGTACGATGTACGCCGGCCCGTAGCGCCGATGTGTGAGTCGACAGAGCTCATCCACCCTGGGTGGCTGAGGAGGGAGCAGGCGATGCCGGGAATCGTCGTGCTCGGAGCCCAGTGGGGCGACGAGGGCAAGGGCAAGGCGACCGACCAGCTGACCACCGAGAACGAGATCGACTTCTGTGTGCGCACCAGCGGTGGCCACAACGCCGGTCACACGATCGTGGTCGACGGCCAGAAGTTCGCCACGCACCTGCTGCCCAGCGGCATCCTGACCCCGGGGTGCACCTCGGTGATCGGCAACGGCGTGGTGGTCTCGCCGGAGGCGCTGTTCCGTGAGCTCGACGCGATGATCGAGCGCGAGGTCCCGATGGGCCGGTTGGTGGTCAGCGCCAACGCGCACGTGATCGCGTCGTACCACTCGACGATCGACAAGGTCACCGAGCGCTTCCTGGGCAAGAACAAGATCGGGACCACGGGGCGCGGCATCGGGCCGGCGTACGCCGACAAGGTCAACCGTGTCGGCATCCGGGTCGCCGACGTCTTCGACGAGGGGATCCTCGTCGAGAAGGTCGAGGCGGCCCTCGAGGTCAAGAACCACATGCTCACCAAGGTCTACAACCGTCGCGCGATCACCGTCGAGGAGGTGGTCGAGGACCTCCGTTCCTACGCCGACCGGCTCGAGCCGCTGGTCGCGGACACCTCGCTGATGCTCAACCGGGCTCTCGACGAGGACAAGACG
Organism: uncultured Actinomycetota bacterium; assembly: GCA_963794435.1. Classification (GTDB taxonomy): domain Bacteria; phylum Actinomycetota; class Actinomycetes; order Propionibacteriales; family Nocardioidaceae; genus Marmoricola. Next base: position 213,088 of record CAWCDX010000018.1, on the reverse strand, counting down.
GTGCTCTTCGAGGGCGCCCAGGCCACGATGCTCGACGTCGACCACGGGACCTACCCCTTCGTCACCAGCAGCAGCCCCGTCGCGGGCGGCGTGTGCACCGGCTCCGGGGTCGGGCCCACCCGGCTCGATCGCATCATCGGCGTGGTCAAGGCCTACACGACCCGCGTGGGCTCGGGCCCGTTCCCGACCGAGCTCTTCGACGACGACGGCGAGAAGCTGTGGCGGATCGGCGGCGAGGTGGGCGTCTCGACGGGGCGGGACCGTCGCTGCGGCTGGTACGACGCCGTGATCGCCCGCTACGCCTCCCGGGTCAACGGGCTCACGGAGTTCTTCCTGACCAAGCTCGACGTACTTTCCAGCTGGGAGCAGGTGCCGGTGTGCGTGGCCTACGACGTCGACGGCGAGCGTCACGAGGAGATGCCGATGACGCAGACCGCCTTCCACCGCGCCCGTCCGGTCTATGAGCTCCTCGACGGCTGGGCCGAGGACATCTCCGGCTGCCGGACCTTCGAGGACCTGCCGAAGAACGCGCAGCGCTACGTGCGCGCGCTGGAGGAGATGTCGGGGGCTCCGTTCTGGGCCGTCGGTGTCGGACCGGGTCGCGAGCAGACCCTCGTGGTTCCCGCCGCGTAGCCACTAGGGTCGGCCGGATGAAGCACCTGCCAGCTTCCGGACTGACCATCGTGATCACCGGGGCGGCCCGCGGCATCGGCGAGGCCACGGCCAGGCGACTGGCCACCGCGGGGCACCGGCTCGCGCTCGGCGACCTCGACACCGACCTCGTCCAGGGCGTCGCCGACGACCTCACCCGGGGCCGTGCCGGGACGGTCGTCGCGGCCCACCTCGACGTCACCAGCCCCGACTCCTGGCGTGACTTCCTGGCTGCCACCCAGGAGCTCGGCCCGGTCGACGTGCTGGTCAACAACGCCGGGATCATGCCGCTCGGTCCCGTGCTCAAGGAGCCCGACGAGGTCACGCGCAAGATCTTCGACGTCAACGTCTTCGGCATCATCAACGGCACCAAGGCGGTCGGGCCGGGGATGGTGGAGCGGGGGCGTGGGCACATCGTCAACGTGGCCTCGGCCGTGGGCCGGGTGCCGGTGGCCGACGGGGCGTCGTACGCCGCCTCGAAGTTCGCGGCCGTGGGGTTCAGCGAGTCCACCCGACTCGAGCTCAAGCCGCACGGGATCGACGTGACGGTCGTCCTGCCGGGCATCGTGCGCACGGAGCTCGCCGCCGGCGTCCCCGATGCGCGCGGCGTGAAGTCGCTGAAGCCCGAGGACGTCGCCGAGGTGATCGAGTCGGCGATCCGTCGGCCCCGGCCGGAGCTCTGGGTGCCGACCTGGACCCGGTCGATGGCCAAGGCGACCGGCATCCTGCCGCTGCGGGTCCAGGAGGCCATCGGGCGCGCGTTCAAGGCCGACCGGGTGATGTCCGACGCCGACCCCGTGGCCCGTGCGGCCTACGAGGAGCGCGCCCGTCGCTAGCGGCTACTCCCCGGGACGCACGAGGCCGTGCTCGTAGGCCAGCACGACCGCCTGCACCCGGTCGCGCAGCCCGAGCTTGGCCAGGACGCGGGCCACGTGGGTCTTGACCGTCTGCAGGGAGACGAACAGCTCGGCGGCGATCTCGGCGTTCGACAGGCCGCGGCTCACCAGCACGAGCACCTCGCGCTCCCGGTCGGTCAGCTGGTCGTAGCCACGCGGCGGCCCCTGACGCTCCACGCGGGTGAACTCCTCGATCAGCCGGCGCGTGATCGCCGGTGCCAGCAGCTCCTCGCCCCTGGCCACGGCACGGATCCCGCCGACGAGCTGGACGGTGGGGGTGTCCTTGAGCAGGAACCCGCTCGCGCCGGCGGCCAGGGCGTCGTACACCAGGCGGGAGCGGTCGAAGGTGGTCAGGATGACCACCCGCGTGGTCGGCGCCTCCGCGAGCACGCGCCGGGTGGCCTCGATGCCGTCGGTGCCCGGCATCTTGACGTCCATCAGCACGACGTCCGGCGCGTGGGCGATGACGGCCGCCACGGCAGCGTCGCCGTCCTCGGCCTCGGCCACCACGTCGAGGTCGGGCTCGGCGCCCAGGATCATCCGCAGGCCGCTGCGCACCAGCTCCTGGTCGTCGGCGAGCACGACCCGGATGGGCTCGGGCGTCATGCCGGCACCACGGACGAGGGGAGGTACGCCGCGACCCGGTACCCGCCGCCGGGCAGCGCGCCGTGCTCGAGCCCGCAGCCGTGCTGCTCCAGGTGCTCACCCAACCCGGACAGGCCTCTGCCCGAGCCGCCACCGAAGGCGGCACCTGGTGAGGGGCCGGGCGCAGGACCGTTGACGACCTCCACGAGGAGGGTGTCGTCGCTCCGGGAGCACCGGACGGTGACCTCGCTGCCGGGCGCGTGGCGGGACACGTTGACCAGTGCCTCCCGGACCACGCGCCGGGCCAGGACCCAGTCGCGGGGGTCCAACGAGGCGAGGCCCTCCACGCGCGGAGAGATCCCCAGGGACCCCGCAACGGCGCGGACCTCGTCCTCCGGGTCGTCCGGGCCCTGGTCGGGCTGGAGGGTGTCGAGACCGTGCCGGAGCTGCTCCATCGCCTCGCGGGCCGACGCCTCGATGGTGTCCAACGACGTGGCGACCGCGTCGGGGTCCTCCCAGCGCTGCTGCGCCGCCTCGGCGTGGAGGCAGACCACGGTCATCGCGTGCGCGACCGTGTCGTGGAGGTCGCGGGCGACCGCCGCGCGCTGCTCGGCGACGGCCAGCCGGACGTCGTACTCCCGGCCCTCCTCGATCCGCTCCACCAGCTCCTGCAGACGTGCTGCTCGTACGGCGTGCTGCGCGGCGAGGACCCCCGCACCGAACGCGAGCGAGAGCCAGACCAGGGTCGGCGCCAGGCTGCCCGGGTCGCGCGAGTCGGTTGGGCTGGCCAGGCCGACAGCGACGCTGCCCAGGACGAGCAGGACCGCTGCCGGTAGCCGCCGGATCCCGGTGGTGTGTGCGCCCAGGGCGTAGGCGACGAGCGAGACCGGCAGCAGCGGGGTCACGGTGGCCGGCAGCGGGGTGAGCAGCGCGGTCATGGCGGCGGCGAGCGCGAACGAGAGGCAGGCACTGGTGAGGGGGTGCTGGCGCCGCCACACCAGCGGTACGCCGATCGCGACACCGGCCAGGGCGTTGGCCCACACGGGCCCCTGCGCTGCGGCGCTGGCGACGCACTCGAAGGCGACCGGCACCCCGCACAGCCCCACCAGCAGGTCGACCGCACCGACCGGCGGCTCGGCCGTCACGGGCGGCGCAGCCTCGGGCGGGGCGGGCTCGACCGGCTCCCGCAGCGAGCCCAGCACCTCGCGCAGGTCGTCGAGCGTCGCTCGCCCCGCCGCCTCCATCCGGGCGACGCCCTCACGAGCGGGACCGGCCGCGCCCTCGCGACGTACCCCGGACGCCTGGACGACCAGCGCGCCCATCCGCTGCATCATCGACCGGGTGATCCCGGCGTCGATGCGGGTGCGCTCCTCCAATCGCGCGGCCTGGAGCTCGGCCGCACGCTGCGTCTCGCGCACCGCCGTGAGGCGCCGGAGGTCGCGGACCTGGGCGGCGCGGGCGGTGATGAGCTCCCCCGCGAGCGCCAGGCCGCCCACGAGCACGGCGAAGAAGAAGAAGTCGTTGGCGGCGCTGTAGCGCCCGGCATCCGCCTGCTGGTTGGCCACGGTCAGCGCGGCCACCGCACCGAGGCACGTCAGGGCGCCGGGCACCGGTCTCAGCCAGGCGCCCACGAGGTACGCCGAGACGACCATCGCGACCGTGAACGCGGGGTTGTCGACCAGGTCGCCACCGAGGACGGCGACGAGCACGGCCGCCACGGAGATGCCGAGCAGCAGCGCCGGCGCGACCCATGCCCGGGTGCCGCTGCCGAAGACCATGCCGAGAGCGTAGGTCCGCGCAGGATCATCCGGCGTCACTCCGCGGAGGGACGAATCGCAGCCACCCTCGGCCGCAGGCTCGTGGACATGAACCTGACTCGATCGGCCTACGTCGCCGCACTCGCCACCGTTGCCCTCTGGACCGCCAAGGCCATCGCCATCGCCGTCGCAGGCGGACTGGGGAAGAGCCCCCTGGAGAGCCCCCTCTTCCTGCTCGGACTGCTCGCCTGCGTCGTCGCCACGGTCCTGACGGGGCAGCCTTCTTCGTGCACCGCTCGATCGGCTGGCGGGTCCTCGGTGCGCTGATCGCGTTCGTCGTCGTGTCCCTGGTCGGCACCCTCGCGTCGGCGGTGGTCACGGCGCTCCAGCCAGCACACCCGCAGTGGTACTGGGGCGAGATCAACCTCTGGGTGATCATGCTCGTGGTGCTGGCCGGCGCGCTCGTCGTACGCAGCCGTGAGGAAGCATCCGCCGACCTCGATAGGGTCGCTGTGTGAGGACTCTGGTCATCGGCACCGGCGGTCGCGAGCACGCCCTGGCACTCGCCCTGTCCCGCGACCCCGCCGTGAGCGAGGTGCACGTGGCCCCGGGCAACCCGGGGATGGCGCCGGTGGCGACGCTGCACGACGTCGACGCCCTGGACGGCGCGGCGGTGGCCAAGCTGGCGGAGTCGCTCGACGTCGACCTGGTCGTGATCGGGCCCGAGGCGCCGTTGGTGGCCGGCGTGGCCGACGCCGTGCGTGAGCGGGGGATCAGCTGCTTCGGCCCGTCACGCGAGGCCGCGCAGCTGGAGGGGTCGAAGGCCTTCGCCAAGGACGTGATGGCCGCGGCGGGAGTCCCGACCGCGAAGGCGCACGTGTGCACGACGGCCGAGCAGGCGGCGGAGGCGCTCGATGCGTTCGGGCCGCCGTACGTCGTCAAGGACGACGGCCTCGCCGCGGGCAAGGGCGTCGTGGTGACCGAGGACCGTGCGGAGGCCCTGGCCCATGCGGCCGCCTGCGAGCGGGTCGTGGTCGAGGAGTTCCTCGACGGCCCCGAGGTGTCCCTGTTCGCCCTGACCGACGGCACGACCGTCTACCCGTTGCAGCCCGCGCAGGACTTCAAGCGCATCCACGACGGGGACGAGGGGCCCAACACCGGCGGCATGGGCGCCTACACGCCGCTCCCGTGGGCGCCGCCCGAGCTGGTGCCGGAGGTGCAGCGCACCGTCCTGGAGCCCACCGTGGCCGAGCTCGCCGCGAGAGGCACCCCGTTCGCCGGCCTGCTGTACGCCGGGCTCGCGCTGACCTCGGTCGGGGTCCGGGTCGTGGAGTTCAACGCCCGCTTCGGCGACCCGGAGACCCAGCCGTTGCTCGCCCTCCTCGGCTCGCCCCTCGCGGCGCTGCTCCGGGGTGCCGCCGACGGCACGCTCGACCAGGTCGAGCCGCCGTGGTTCCGCGAGGGCGCCGCCGTCGCGGTGGTGATGGCCAGCGCCGGCTACCCGGCGTCCTCCAGCAAGGGGGACGTGATCAGCGTGGCCGACTCGCTCCCCGAGGGCGTCGACGTGATCCACGCGGGCACCGCCCTCCGCGGCGACGACCTGGTGACCGCCGGCGGCCGCGTGCTCGCCGTCACCGCTCTCGGGGCCGACCTGGGCGAGGCGCGCGACCGTGCCTACGAGGGGATCGCGGCGATCTCGTTCGACGGCGCCCAGTGGCGCACCGACATCGCCGCCGACGTGTAGCCGGCGCTCCCGTCCGACCCCCCCCGAAATCGGGGCGACCCGCAGACGCACGTCTGACTTTCACAGGTGTCCCACGCCTGCCGATCGCGCCCCGGATCGGCTTGGGTCCGCGTGTCGCCGGACTCTGGGCTGCCGGGTGTTGCTGCCGCGGGATCGGCGGCCTCGATCGGCGTGTGAGAATTGGGGGGTGAGCGTCCCCAACGTCCTGGCCACGCGGTACGCCGGCGCCGACCTGGTCGAGCTCTGGTCCCCCGAGCACAAGGTGGTCCTCGAGCGGCAGCTCTGGCTGGCCGTGCTCCGGGCGCAGGACGCTCTCGGCCTCGGGGTGCCCGAGCAGGTGATCGCGGACTACGAGCGCGTGCTCGACAAGGTCGACCTGGACAGCATCGCGGCGCGCGAGCGGGTCACCCGCCACGACGTCAAGGCGCGCATCGAGGAGTTCAACGCGCTCGCGGGGCACGAGCAGGTGCACAAGGCGATGACCTCGCGCGACCTCACCGAGAACGTCGAGCAGCTGCAGATCCGCTCCTCCCTGGTGCTGGTCCGGCGGCGGATGGTCGCGACGCTGGCGCGGCTGGCCCGCCTCGCCGCCGAGCACGAGTCGCTCGTGATGACGGGTCGCTCGCACAACGTGGCCGCCCAGGCCACCACGCTGGGCAAGCGCTTCGCCACGGTGGCCGACGAGATGCTGGTGGCGCTCGAGCGGCTCGACGACCTGCTGCAGCGCTACCCGCTGCGTGGCATCAAGGGCCCGATGGGGACCTCCCAGGACATGCTCGACCTGCTCGGGGCCGACGACGACCATGGGACCGAGCGGCTGGCCGAGCTCGAGCGGCAGGTCGCGCGTCACCTCGGTTTCGAGCGCACCCTGACCAGCGTCGGCCAGGTCTACCCGCGCTCGCTGGACTTCGACGTGGTCTCCGCCCTGGTGCAGGCCGTCGCCGGACCCTCCAACCTGGCCACCACGATCCGGCTGATGGCCGGCCACGAGCTGGTGACCGAGGGCTTCAAGGAGGGCCAGGTCGGCTCCTCGGCGATGCCGCACAAGATGAACACCCGCTCCTGCGAGCGCGTCAACGGCCTCGCCGTGGTCCTGCGTGGCCACCTCTCGATGGTCAGCGAGCTCGCCGGCGACCAGTGGAACGAGGGCGACGTCTCCTGCTCCGTCGTACGACGGGTGGCCCTGCCCGATGCGTTCTTCGCGACCGACGGGCTGTTCCAGACCTTCCTGACCGTGCTCGACGAGTTCGGGGTCTTCCCGGCGGTGGTGCAGCGCGAGCTGGATCGCTACCTGCCGTTCCTGACCACCACGAAGGTGCTGATGGCCGCGGTGCGTGCGGGCGTCGGTCGCGAGGTGGCTCACGAGGCGATCAAGGAGCACGCGGTCGCCGTCGCCCTGGAGATGCGGGCCGGCCTGGGGACGAACGACCTGTTCGACCGCCTGGCCGCAGACCCACGCCTGCACCTGACCCGTGAGCAGGTCGCCGGCCTGGTGGCCGAGCCGATCGAGTTCACCGGCGCTGCGCGGGCGCAGGTCGCCGAGGTCGTACGCCGGGTCGACGAGGTCGTGGCCACCGACCCGGACGCGGCGGCGTACGCGCCGGGCGAGATCTTGTGAGCGAGGACGTCACGGCGCTCGACCTGGTCGTCAGCGGGCGGGTGCAGGGGGTCTTCTACCGCGCCTCCCTGCGGACCGAGGCCGACCGGCTCGGCGTCACCGGGTGGGTCCGCAACGAGGACGACGGCACGGTGCACGCCCACCTCGAGGGGCCCAGCGCGGTGCTCGAGGAGATGGTCGCGTGGTGCCGCACCGGCCCGCCGCGGGCGCAGGTCGAGGACGTCAGCACGACGGATGCCGACGTGACAGGGGCTTCGGGGTTCGAGGACTGAGGGTCCGGTGGCCGTGCCGCGACGGATTCCGGACGGAGTACTTTGTCCGGTTATTTCCCATACGACCCAATTATCGGGTACCGTCGTCTCACCGATCGGACCGGCGGGGTTCGATCACTCGAGGAGGAATCACATGAACTTCACCAGCCGCACGATCCGTGGAGCACTGCTGGCCGTCACGGTCGCCCTGGCCGTCTCGGCGGTCCCCGTCGCCGGTCACACCGCCGACGCCAAGGGCCCCGGCAAGAGCGCGATCCTCGCGATCCTCTGAGCTCATCCCCGAGAACGGGGGGCGCACCGGCCGGTTGACGGCCGCTGCGCCCCCCGTTCTTGTCTCTCCGGTCGGCCGTAGGGTGTGCTCCGTGGCTCACTCGTCTGCTGTGCCGGGGCACAACATCCCTCCGGCGCCGGAGCTGGAAGGTGCCACGCACCTGCACTCGGGCAAGGTGCGCGATCTCTACCGACGCGACGACGGCCACCTGCTGATGGTGGCCAGCGACCGGATCTCCGCCTACGACTTCGTCCTCGACACGACGATCCCCGACAAGGGCGAGATCCTCACCCGGATGTCGTTGTGGTGGTTCGCCCAGCTGAGCGACCTGGTGCCGAACCACGTGCTGTCCACCGATGTGCCCGAGCAGGTCAAGGGCCGAGCCGTGGTCTGCGAAGAGCTGGCGATGTACCCCGTCGAGTGCGTCGCCCGCGGCTACCTGACCGGCTCCGGCCTCCTGGACTACCAGGCGCGGGGCGAGGTCTGCGGGATCGCGCTTCCCCACGGCCTGGTCGACGGCAGCCGGCTGCCCGAGCCGCTGTTCACCCCGGCCTCGAAGGCGGCCCTCGGGGACCACGACGAGAACGTCTCCTTCGAGGGGGTCGTCGGCGACGTCGGCCTCGAGGTCGCCACCGGGCTGCGCGAGCTGACCCTGAGGGTCTACGCCCGCGCCGAGGAGGTCGCCCGTGGGCGCGGCATCATCTTGGCGGACACCAAGCTCGAGTTCGGCTCCCGCCTCGACGACGCGGGTCGTCTTGCCGACGGCATCGTCCTGGCCGACGAGGTGCTCACCCCGGACTCCAGCCGCTTCTGGCCCGCGGCGCAGTGGGAGCCGGGCCGGCCCCAGGAGTCCTACGACAAGCAGATCGTGCGCAATTGGTTGACCTCGCCCGCCAGCGGCTGGGACCGGGCTTCCGGTGAGCGCCCGCCACCGTTGCCCGAGGAGATCGTCGAGCGCACCCGCTCCCGCTACGTCGAGGCGTTCGAGCTGCTCACCGGCGAACGGTTCTGATGGGGCTCGCGCGGGAGCGGACGGTGCGGTTCCCGGTCGGGCCGGAGGCCGCCTTCGACTACCTGGCGGACCCGAGGAACCGACCCGAGTGGCAGTCCTCGCTGAGGTCCGTCGAGCTGCTCACCGACGGACCACCTGGGGTGGGCACCCGGTGGATCGACCGCACCGTGCCCGGCCTGCGGCCCCGGATGGAGACCACCGTCCAGGACCGTCCCGTGCGCTGGGTCGAGGTGGGGCGGTGGCACGGTCTGGAGGCGGAGCTCGCGCTGAGGTTCTCGCCGCGCGCCGACCGGGGCACCGACGTGGTCGCCGAGATGAGCTTCCGCGGGCCGGCAGTCTGGCGTCCCGTCGCCCTGGTGCTCGGTCGGATCAGTCCTGCGCCCGTCGCGGCCGACCTGCGGCGGGCGGCCCGCATCCTCGGCGAGCGGAACGCGGCCTGATGGGGCGCTTGGTCGGCGTGGTCGTCGCCGTCGTGATGGTCGTGGCCGGCGCCTTCTGGACCCTGCTGGGACTGGGCGTCGTGGGGGACAGCCCGGCGTCGGCGCAGCACTTCTGGGCGATCCTCGGACCTGCCGTCGCGGGGCTCGGGATCGCGCTCGGCTTCGTGGTGCTCACCGGTGGCAGCAACCGGCGTCGATAGACTCCGGTCCGTGACCCGAGTCGTCGTCGACGTGATGCCCAAGCCCGAGATCCTCGACCCGCAGGGCAAGGCCGTGCAGGGTGCGTTGCCACGCCTGGGGTTCGAGGGCGTCAGCGACGTCCGGCAGGGCAAGCGCTTCGAGCTCGAGATCGAGGGCGAGGCCACCCCCGAGCGGCTCGCCGAGGTGGAACGGATGGCCGAGCTGCTGCTGTCCAACCCGGTGATCGAGGACTACGCCGTCCGGGTCCTGACGTGAGTGCTTCCGGCGTGCGGGTGGGCGTCGTCACCTTCCCGGGCTCCCTCGACGACGTCGACGCCCGGCGCGCCGTACGCCTCGCCGGCGCCGAGCCGGTGGCGCTGTGGCACGGCGACCACGACCTGCAGGGGGTCGACGCGGTGGTGCTGCCCGGAGGCTTCTCCTACGGCGACTACCTGCGTTGCGGCGCGATCGCGCGGTTCGCGCCGGTGATGGCCGAGGTCGTCGACGCCGCCCGCGAGGGGATGCCGGTCCTCGGCATCTGCAACGGCTTCCAGATCCTCTGCGAGTCGCACCTGCTGCCGGGTGCCCTGATCCGCAACGACCACCGCAAGTTCGGCTGCCTCGACCAGCGGCTGGTCATCGAGAACAACAAGACCGTCTGGACCAACGCCTACGACGCGGGCCAGGAGGTCACCATCGTGCTGAAGAACGGCGAGGGCTCCTACGTCGCCGACGAGCGCACGCTGGACATGCTGGAGGCCGAGGGCCGGGTGGTGGCCCGCTACCTCGACAACCCGAACGGCTCGCAGCGCTCGATCGCCGGGGTGACCAACGAGGCGGGCAACGTCGTCGGCCTGATGCCGCACCCCGAGCACGCGGTCGAGGACCTGTGCGGTCCCGGCACCGATGGGCTGGCCTTCTTCACCAGCCTCCTCGGTGCGCGGGTCTGAGGTCTACCAGCGCCCTGCGCGCAGCGCGGCCCACGTCTGGGAGGCCACCACCCGGGTCGGGCTGATCCCGACCGTCTTCTGGTAGGCACCGACGGCCGCTGCCGTCCTGGCGTCGAAGATCCCGTTGGGCCGGAGCCGGGCGTTCCCGGCCGCGTTCAGGGCGCGCTGCAGCCGGATCACGTCGGCACCGGTCGAGCCGGTCTTCAGGGTGCCACCGCTGTTGCCGGCCGAGAGCAGGGTCACCCAGTCGGCCCGCACGAAGGAGTACAACGCCTTGTGGCCCACCGAGCGCTGGTAGGCCCGCAGGCCCCCGAGCGTGGCGCTGGTCCAGGTGCCCGAGACCGCACCCAGGTAGCGGTGCTGCTGCTTGAGCAGGCACTGCAGGGGTGAGTAGAGCCAGGCGCGGTGCGTGGCGTTGGTACGCCGGTACAGGGTCTTGCTGATCGAGGCGGTGGTGCACCTCGCGTCGCGCATGCTGCTGGTGCTCTCGGGCAGCGGCGCCGGGGTGGTGATCCCGGCGATGGCCGGCGTACGGAGGTCGACGTAGCTGCGGTCGATGTTGATCCGCACGCCACCCCAGGTCTCGTTGTGCCCACCCTGGTACTGGTGCGCACGGCGGTAGGGCAGCCACCCGTCGCTGCGGATGTAGGTGGAGGCGGTGCTCGCCTTCCTGTTCCAGTCGGCCACCCAGATCTGGTCCGGCAGGGTGATCGTGTTGCCGGGGCGGACCCGCATGTCGTCGAGCAACCGGATCCCGGAGGCGGCGCTGGAGTAGATGCCCGAGGCGTAGTGGTTGGCGTGCAGCTCGCGGGTCCAGCTCGCGAGGTACCACAGGGTCGAGTAGTTGCACGCGGTGGAGTGCCGGGTGTTGAACGCCTCGAGGTCGTAGAACAGCGTGCTGCCCGGGACGATCCCCAGCGCCCGCGCGGCGGCCACTGCGCGCCGCGCCTCGAGGACACCCTGGCTGCGCGCGGCGGCGTAGGTGTTGGCCGTGCTGGCGCTGATCACCGGGTCGATCTTCGCGCCGTAGCGGGGGAAGCGGGTCGAGCAGTTGGCCTGCGGCCCGAGCGTGATCGGCATCAGGTGCCAGCCGGCCGCGAGCTGGTTGCTCACCCAGGTCGCGGTGAGGTTGGTCTGCACCCGGCAGGCGCGGGAGTTGCCCGAGATGTAGATGCCGGCGGCACGGAACGGCGACTTCCTGACCCAGGTGCTCATCGCGGACTGGCTCGGCGTCGCGCACTGGTCGAAGCCGTAGCCCCGGAAATTCCCGGGCGTCACCGGGTTGGTCCCCGCCGTCGCCGAGGGGCCGAGTGTCGTGGTGACGACCAGGCCGCTGAGGGCGGTCGCCAGCAGCGTGACGGCGATCGTCGAGGACCGGGAAAAGCGTCGCAGCATCGAGATTCCTCAGGGAATTGTCGGAAAAACTGCGTTTACTTAACCCCAACTTTCACACCAGTAACAGTGGTTCGAATTAACTACAAAGCTGTAATTCCCCGGGGTGGTTTCCCCAAGCTCGACCGGCGGTGCTCCCGAGGCGCGGCGAGGCACCCCCAGCGAGCCCGGGTCCCGGAGGAGGGCCGGCAAGGCCCGTCTCGAAGGGCCCCGGCCCGGCTGTAGCGTTTCCCCGTGACGCAGACCCGCCCCACCGAGACCATGCTCGACACGGTGTCCCGGGCCGCCGAGGACCCCCACCGCGAGCAGCCGTGGGCCGAGCTCGGGCTCAAGGAGGACGAGTACGCCCGGATCCGCGAGATCCTCGGGCGCCGGCCGACCAGCTCGGAGCTGGCGATGTACTCGGTGATGTGGAGCGAGCACTGCTCCTACAAGTCGAGCAAGGTGCACCTCAAGCAGTTCAGCGAGATCCCCCAGGTCACCCCTGCCGGCGCGATGCTCGCGGGCATCGGCGAGAACGCCGGCGTCATCGACATCGGCCAGGGCTACGCCGTGACCTTCAAGGTGGAGAGCCACAACCACCCGTCGTACGTCGAGCCGTACCAGGGTGCGGCCACCGGCGTCGGCGGCATCGTCCGCGACATCCTCGCGATGGGCGCTCGCCCGGTCGCGGTGATGGACCCGTTGCGCTTCGGGCCTCTCGACGCGCCCGACACCCACCGGGTGCTGCCCGGGATCGTGGCCGGCGTCGGCGGCTACGGCAACTGCCTCGGCCTGCCCAACATCGGCGGTGAGGCCGTGTTCGATGCGACCTACCTGGGCAACCCCCTGGTCAACGCCCTGTGCGTCGGCGTGCTCCGCCACGAGGACCTGCACCTCGCCAAGGCGAGCGGCGTCGGCAACCAGGTGATCCTGTACGGCGCGAAGACCGGCGGCGACGGCATCGGCGGGGTCAGCGTGCTGGCGTCGGAGACCTTCGACGCCGGAGGTCCCGCCAAGCGGCCCAGCGTGCAGGTCGGTGACCCGTTCATGGAGAAGCTGCTCATCGAGTGCACCCTGGAGCTGTTCGCCGCTGGGGTGGTCGCGGGCATCCAGGACCTCGGCGGCGCCGGCCTGTCCTGCGCCACCAGCGAGCTGGCGAGTGCCGGCGACGGGGGCATGCACGTCGACCTCGACGTGGTGCCGTTGCGCGACTCCTCGCTCGCCCCCGAGGAGATCCTGATGAGCGAGTCGCAGGAGCGGATGATGGCGGTCGTCGAGCCCGGCGACGTCGAGCAGTTCCTGGCCATCTGCCGCACGTGGGAGGTCGACGCCACCGTCGTCGGCGAGGTCACCGACGGCGACCGGTTGGTGGTCGACTGGCACGGCGAGTGCGTCGTCGACGTGCCCCCGCGATCGGTCGCGCACGACGGCCCGACCTACCACCGCCCCTTCGCCCGCCCTGCCGAGCAGGATGCGCTGCAGGCCGACGCTGCCGAACGGCTGCCGCGACCGACGACGCCCGAGGAGCTGCGCGCGACGCTGGTGCGCCTCGCCGCGAGCCCGAACCTGTGCGACAAGTCCTGGATCACCGACCAGTACGACCGCTACGTGCAGGGCAACACGGTGCTGGCCCAGCCCAGCGACAGCGGCATGATCCGCGTCGACGAGGCCACCGACCTCGGGGTGGCCGTCGCCACCGACTGCAACGGCCGCTTCGCCCGCCTCGACCCGTACGCCGGCGCCCAGCTCGCCCTCGCCGAGTCCTACCGCAACGTCTCGACGGGGGGCGCGACGCCGCTCGCGATCAGCGACTGCCTGAACTTCGGCTCGCCGGAGGACCCGGCAGTGATGTGGCAGTTCGCGGAGGCCTGCCGCGGCCTCAAGGACGCCTGCCTCGAGCTCGGCATCCCGGTCACCGGTGGCAACGTCAGCCTCTACAACCAGACCGGCGAGACCGCGATCCTGCCGACGCCGGTGGTGGCGGTGCTCGGGGTCATCGAGGACGTCACGCACCGCACCCCGACCGGGTTCCCGGCGGCGGGCCACCAGGTGCTGCTGCTCGGGGAGACCCGCGAGGAGCTGTCCGGCTCGGAGTGGGCCCACGTCGTGCACGGCCACCTCGGCGGCCTGCCCCCACGGGTCGACCTGGCCGCGGAGCGCACGTTGAGCGAGCTCCTGGTGGAGGCCACCGGCGTGCTCTCCTCCGCGCACGACCTCTCCGACGGGGGGCTGGCGCAGGCCCTCGTGGAGTCCTGCCTGCGCCATGACATCGGGTGCCGGGTGGGGCTCGCGGGTGATCCCTTCGTGGCGCTGTTCAGCGAGTCGACCGCCAGGGTCCTGGTCACCGTCGCCCCCGAGGACGAGGAACGGCTCTTCGAGCTCGCGGCCGAGCACGGCGTCCCGGTCACCTCGCTCGGGGTCACCCGTGGCGAGGACCTCTCGCTGACCGGCCTGTTCGACGTACCTCTGGCGGACCTGCGGGCGAGCTGGTCGGCCACCCTCCCGGCCGCCCTCGCCTAACGCGGAAGCCGCACCTTCACGAAGAGCGGTCGGTAGAGGAACGGGTCTCCCTGCACCTTGCTCGCGTCGGTGTTGTTGCGGCTGTAGGAGACCAGCACGGACAACAGGTCGCTGGTGCAGCTCGGGGTGCGCGAGCGGCATGTACCTCAGCTCGCCGGACTTCGGGTCCGACGGGAGCGGGGCGACCGTGGTCCCGTGGTCGAACGGTCCGGTCGGTGAGGGAGCGCTCCACACGACCAGCTCGGTGCCGAGGACCTCGTCGCGCTTGCTCACGGCGTACCACCGGCCGCCTCGCTGGAAGACGCTCAGCGTCTGCGACACGCCACCCTCGGCCGGGATCAGCACCTTCGCCTTCGTCGGGTCGGACTGCCAGGACCGGCCGTCCCAGTACCGCCAGCGGTTGCTGTGCAGCAGGTCGGTGACGTGGGTGCGTGCGACGCGCAGCGAGTACCCGAAGATGCCGCTGTGGTCGGGGCGTGCCGTGCCGTAGAGGTAGACCCAGTCCCCGGAGGTCGCCGCGGCCGCCCCCCACATCGGCCTGGTGGTGTCGACCTTGTCGGGGCCGACGTCGGTGTTGGTGAGCAGCTGCGGGGTGCCGCCCCGGGGTACGACGAAGACCGCCATCGCCGGGCCGAGCGTCTCGAAGGCGAAGATGCCATCCGGCTTGTCGGTGGTCCGCACGCGCTGGCTCGCCACCCCGACGATGTCGTAGCCCTTCTTCTGCACCCGGGCGACCGACATCGGCCAGTAGCCGACACCGCCCTGCCGGTCGGGGATGAGGGCCCCGTGGTCGGCGGGCAGCACCGTCTCCAGGCAGTGCGGGTCGAGGACGAGCATCGAGTTGCGCACGAACTTCTCTCCGTCGAAGTCCGGCGATCGCAGGGTGTCGGCGAACAGCCAGAGCCGCCGACCGTCCTGCAGCCCGACGTCCGCGCCGACGTCGGCGCCCTGGAACGACGACCCGGCACGCACGCTCAGGATCTGCTTGTTCAGCTGATCGATGCTGGTGACCTTCTCCCGGGGGATGCACGCCGTCTGCGAGGCGCCCTGCACCGGCGTGGCGGAGACGATCGTCGCGCCGGTCGGGGCGAGCAGCACGACGGCCACTGCCGCCAGCGCCACCGGCACGGCGAGCGCCACGGCGTGGAGGCGCCGCCGCGTTCGGGTTCCTGAGGAAGGACGCCCTGCAGATCGAGGTGGGCCTGTCTCGAAGGACGTCCCGGTCGAGACCCGCGAGGCGACCGCCCACGCGACGACCGCGACGAGTGCGTATCCGGCGAGCACTGCCAGGGGGCGTACGACGTCGCGGCCGGCGTACCAGCTCATCGAGGAGGCGAGGTCCGAGACGGCTCCGTGTGGGGTCCAGGGAGCGACTTGCCGCCACGGCGAGGCCAGCAGCCGTGGGTCGTGGCCGGTGAACAACGGTGCGGTGAGGAAGACGAAGACCGTGCTGGCGAGTGCCGCACCGAGCACGCCGAGGAGGGCCGTCAGGGCGGTGGCGGCCAAGGACACGGTGAGGGTCGCGCCGAGTCCGAGGGCCCAGGAGCCGAGGAACGGACCACCACGGGAGACCACCAGGACCGCCACGGCCAGGGAGAGGAGGGCGCCGGCCGCGAGCAGCACCGCGACCGTCCGACCCCGGCTCCACGCCGGTCGCACGAGCGCCAGGACCACGGCCACGAGGAACCCCCCCAGCAACCAGCAGGCGATCGCGACGTCCAGGGTCGAGCGGGACAGCTGGCCGTGCTCGCGGGGGGCGACCTCGTGGGTCACGTGGGGACGGTCCAGGGGGGTGCCGACCCGTTGGGCGAAGCCGCGCATCACCCGGTCGAGCTCGGGGTCGGCGATCGAGGAGACGTAGAGGACGTCGTGGGTGGAGGTGACGTCCACGACGAGCGCACCGGCCGCGGTGCCGTCACGCACCGGGTCTCGCGGATCGGCACCGGCCGGCAGCACCTCGGCCCGGAGCGGGTGCCCCGCCAGGTGGTTGACCCGCCGGACGATCTCCTGCGCGACCACGGCCGGTCCCTGCACGACGACCCGGACGTCGTGCGGGCTGGTGTGGCGGCGACCCACCTGGGAGAAGACGAAGACGCACTGCACGGCGAGCACGAGGGCCAGCACGGCCCAGGCGGCGCCGGAGCGGCGACCGCTCACGCCACGCTGGGTTGCTCGAGCGCGGGGGCGACAGCCGGGGGCGGTGTCGGTCGGACCACCCGCTTCCGCTTGACCACCACCAGGACGACCGTCCAGGCCACCAGACCCCAGAGCGCGAGCACCACGGTGGCGCCCGGCACGGAGCCGACCCGGCCACCGGTGATCAGCTGGCTGGCGGCATTGATGTACGCAGTCAGCGGCAGGACGGCGTTGAGCCGTTGCAGCAGCGAGGGTGCCGTCTCGATCGGGATCACGTTGCCGAGTGCGGCCAGCTGCAGCACCAGGAACAGCACCAGCAGCGTCGTACCCACGCGCCCCGCGGCGAGACGCATGGCGAACGCGACCACTGAGAAGACCAGGGCGGCAAGCATGCTCAGGAGTGCGAACGGGACCAGTGCGTCGGCGCTGACCCGGAACACCAGCATCGCGACCAGCACCGCCACCCCCTGCAGCGCCGCGATGCCGACGACGGGCAGGACCTGGGCGGTGGCCAGGCGGCGCGAGGAGACGGGAGACAGCGCCTGCCGTTCGAGGACACCGGTGTCGCGGCGCTGCGCGGCGATCAGGGCGGTGAGCCAGAGGATCACCGCGAGGAGGGCGGCCAGCAGCCAGCCGTTGCCGTGCTTGGCGTGCTGGAGCGACGTCGTCAAGGCGACGGGCTGGCTCACGACCGGCGCCAACGCGTCCTGCTGCGTGGTGGAGTACGTCGGGCTCTCCTTGGCGCCCTTGCTCAGACCGGAGCTGAGCTGCTGGGCGCCGTCGTTGGTCTTGTCGGCACTCGAGCTGAGCGTCGAGCTGCCGGAGGCGAGCTGCCCGGCCGCCGACGACGTCGAGTGGGTGCCGCCGGCCAGCGTGTGGGCGGCGTCGTCGACGGTGCCCGCGCCCTTCGCCACCGACTCCGCCCCCGTGCTGACCTTCCCGGCAGCACTGCTGAGCTTGCCGCTCGCGGCGTTCAGGGAGCCTGCGCCGTTGGCCAGCTTCCGGTTGCCGGCCGCGACCCCGCTCGTGCCGGCCGAGAGGAGCCGGTTGGCACCGGAGAGCCCCTGAGCCGCCCCGTCGAGCCGGGCCGCTCCTCCGGCGAGCGTGCGTGCCTGGTCGCCGACGCGGTCGAGAGCGGCGCAGAACACCGGGCCGGCACCCGCCCCCGAGCACGCGGCCCGGAGCGCGGCCAGCTCCACCGCCATCCCCCTGGTCCCGCGGGCGAGGTCGTGCGCACCGCCGGCCACATCCGCCGAGGCCGAGGCGACCTGCCGGGACTTCTCGGAGAGGGTGGTGCTCTTCTGGGCCAGCGTCCGGGAGCTCCGGGCGAGCGTGCCTGCGGCTTGGTGCAGCTTCCGGGCACCGTGGGCGACGCCGGAGGCGCCGTCGGCCACCTTCACCGATCCGGAGTGGACCGAGGCGGTGCCGTCGGCGAGCTGGGCGCTCCCCGAGGCCACCTGGCCGAGGCTGCTGGCCAGGCTGTCGGTGCCGTCGTCGAGCTGAGCCGCGCCGGAGGAGAGCTGCCGGGTGCCGTCGGCCAGCTGTCCGGCGCTGGAGGCGGCCGAGCTGTTGGACTTCGCGATCTGGTTGAAGCCGCCGTAGACGTTCTTCAGGTAGCCCTGCGTCGACTGGTCGCCCAGCGACTGCGCCGCGGCGGCGACCACGGTCTGGCTGATGTAGGGCAGCGTCGAGCTGGCCGCGGCGTTGCTGACCAGGGTCAGCTTGCCCTGTGCGGGCTTGTCGGTGCCGGTGGACAGGATCGAGCTGGAGAAGTCCGAGGGGATGGTCAGCACGGCGTAGTAGTCGCCCGAGCTCAGCCCTGCCTCGGCGTCCTTCTGGTCCGTCAGCGTCCAGTCCAGCTGTCCCTTGCCCGGCTTGCTGGGCTCGGTCAACGAGGCAGTCAGGGCGCGCCCGGCCGCCATCTTCTGCGGCGAGGTGATGATCGTGTCGTTGTTCACGATGGCCACGGGTACCCGGTCGAGCCGGTCGCTCCGGCCGTGCACCGACCAGAGCAGCAGCGACAGGGCGACCAGGGGCAGCAGCACCCCGAGCGCCACGATCCGCACCCAGCGCCTCGTCATGTCATCGCCGCCTCTCGCACCTCGTCGTCCCGGCGTACGGCGACCCGGTCGAGCTCGATCACCGTCAGCCCACGCCGTCCCAGCTCTGCCGCGAGCTCCCCCAGCCGGGCCCGGTCGGGGGGCGCGAGGTCGACGCAGGCGAGGACCATCAGGTCGGCCCCCGAGGCCAGAGCGAGCGCCGTCTCGACGACGGCCCGCTGGAGACCGGGCCCGTCGGACGCCGCCTCCAGCTCGTCGAGGAGGTCGTGGGTGCGACGCAGGAACGCCTGGCGGTGACGGCGCGGCACGAGGGCGGCCCGGTCGGCGACGGGGTCGGTGCCGGGCGCGGGATCCACGCCGACGACGACCAGCCCGGCGCGCTCGCCGACCACCTCCCGTTGCTCCGGGAGCAGCAGCCCGTCGACGACGAGCTCACCGGCGACGGCCCGCTGGTGCCCGGTCAGCACACGGCCGAGAGCGACCGGGTCCCCGGTGGCCTGCACCAGGGTGACGCTCGATGGCTGGGCGACGACCTCCACGGGCCGGTCACCCTCGGCGACCACCAGCCCGCGGGCGAGCAGCGTCACCTGCCCACGTCCGGCGGACCACTCCTCGAAGGCGATGCGTCGGTGCAGGGCCGCACCCTCGACGTCGACGGACGGCAGCTTCCTCTCCAGCCACGACGGCAGCCACCAGGCGCGACGGTCCAGGAGCGACAAGACGGCCGGCACCAGGGTCATCCGGACCGCGAACGCGTCGACGAAGACCCCGACGGCCAGCCCGAGGGCGATCTGCTGGATGGTGCTCGTCCCGGCGGGGATGAACGCCACGAAGACGCTGGTCATGATCAGCGCCGCGGCCGTCACCACGCGCGAGGAGGCCCGGAATCCCTCGCGGACGGACTCCTGGGCATCTCCCGAGGTCACGAAGTGCTCCCGCATCGCCGAGACCAGGAACATCTCGTAGTCCATGGCCAGCCCGAACAGCACGCCCATGACGAAGATCGGCAGGAAGCTCACGACGGGTCCGTCCGAGATGCCCGGGAAGAGGCTGTCGGCCCACCCCCACTCGAAGACCATCACCACCGCGCCCAGCGCGACGCCCACGGACAGCAGGTAGCCCAGCGTCGCCTTGATCGGCACCGCGATCGACCGGAACACGATCATCAGGAGCACCAGCGAGAGCCCGATGACGATCGCCCCGAACGGCAGCAGCGCCTGGCCGAGGCGGGCGGAGGCGTCGATGTTGATGGCCGTCTGGCCGGTCACCATGATGTCGGAGACGTGGTACTTCTTCTCCCAGCCCGGGGCGTCGTCGCGGATCGTCTGCACGAGGGCGGCGGTGGAGGGGTCGGTCTGGCCGGCGCGCGGGATGGCCTGGATGAGCGCGGTGTCACCGCTCTTGTTGGGAGTGGCCTGGGTGACCGCGACCACGCCCGGCACCGCCTTGACCGCGTCAGAGAGCTGGTCGACGGTGTCGCTCGGGTTGGAGCTGGTGATCACGTTGGCGGTGATCGTGAGCGGCGAGTTGTAGCCCACGCCGAAGGCAGCAGTGATGGCGTCGTACGTCGTGCGCTGCGGTGTGCCGCCGGGTGCGCTGCTGTTGTCGGGCAGCGCCAGGTCGAGGCTGAAGGCAGGGATGGCGGCCAGCCCGAGCAGCGCGACGACGGCGACCACCGTGACGACCGGGACCCGGGTGATGACGCGCACCCAGGTCATCGCGACCTGCCGCTTCTGCCGAACGATGGTCCGATGGCGCCGCAGCCGGAAACGTCGTTGGCGTGGGCGCAGGTTCTCGCCGAGCAGCAGCGCGATGGCGGGCAGCAGGGTCAGCGCCACCAGCACGGCCACGGTGACCGCGGCGGCCGCACCGAGCCCCATCACGGTGAGCACCGGGATGCCCGCCACCGACAGCCCGGCCAGCGCGATGATCACCGTGGCGCCGGCGAAGACCACCGCGCTGCCGGCGGTGGCGAGGGCCCGCGCCATCGACTCGACCACGTCCACGCCGGCCGCGAGCTGGGCGCGGTGGCGCGACAGGATGAACAGCGCGTAGTCGATGCCGACCGCGAGCCCGAGCATCTCGGCCAGCGTCGGGGCGGTGCTCGAGACGGTGATGACCGACGACGTGACCACGACCGCCGTCAGCGTCGCGGCCACCCCGACCAGCGAGGACAGGATCGGCATCCCTGCTGCGATCAGGGAGCCGAAGGTCATCACGAGGATCAGGAACGAGACCAGCAGCCCCAGCAGCTCGGGGACCTTGCTCGGGTCGGCGGTGGTCTTGTAGGCGTCGCCCCCCACCGAGGTCGACACCGTCGAGCCTGCGGGCGGTGTGGCGGCCTTCTGCACGGCCGCGAGCGTCTCGTCCGAGGGGACCTTGGCGTCGAAGCGGACCGCTCCCAGGGTGGCGGTCTTGTCCTGGTTGACCACCGGAGGATCAGCCGTCAGGGGGTTGCTCATCGCGACGCCGTGGATCTTCCCGACGGCCTTGACGATGTCGGCGACCTCCGAGGACGGCCCCTGGTCGGTGATCGTGCCGGTCTTCACCGTGAAGAGCACCTGGCCGCTGGTGCCGGTCAGGCCGAAGCGCTGACCGAGCAGGTCCTGGCCCTGCTGCGACTCCGTGCCGGGGATCGAGAAGGAGTCGTCGTAGTGGTCGCCCAGCATGCTGGCCGTGCCGCCGAGGAGGGCGAGGAGGAGCACCCACGCCCCGACGACCAGACCACGGTGCTTGGCGATGGTGCGACCGAGCTGGTAGAGAAAGATCGACATCCGCGGGGTGCCTCCCGAAGGTCTCCGCGCCTCGCGTCCGGGGCCGAACTAGTGGCACACATCATGACAGAACCGGGCCGTGGCGCAACGACCCCTCCGAGGTGGACTAGGAGGGCATCAGCAGTGCGTGGACACCCGCCACCAGGACGTCGTGCGCCCGCCGCGGTGGCAGCCCCCGTTGGGAACGCAGCAGGTCGAGCGCCTCGAACTGGCACAGCAGCTCGACGCAGATGAGCCTCGACTCGGCCTCCTCGGGCGGGACCTCGGCGAGCTCCTGGGCGAAGTGTCGGCGGGCCTGCTCGGCGACCTGCGTGCGGCGCCGGTCCACCTGCTCGGCGATCTCGGGGACCCGGTCCGTGAGCGCCAACGCCGCGCGGATGGTGGGGGCCGCATGCTCGTAGAGCCTCATCCGGTGCTCCACGAAGTTCTCGACCCGCTCCTCGAAGGTGCCCTGCCCCTCGTCGGGCAGCTCCCAGTCAGGCTCCGCGAGCCGGGTGCGACGTACCAGGGCGGCCAGCATCAGCTGGCGCGAGTCCGGGAAGTAGCGGTAGACCGAGCGCAGCGAGACGCCCGCACGAGCCGCGACGTCCTCGACGTGGGGCACGTGCTGACCCTCGACGAAGAGCTCGTGCACCGCGTCGAGGACGGCGTCGCTGTTCCGCGCGCGACGGGCCGAACGACCGTCGAGCGAGGCCGGTCCGGATGAGGAGCTCATCCTCGACCTCCCTTCACGGGGTGACGGTACCCATCCCCGGCCACGCGACCGTGCGCGCTGCTGGGCCGTCCCAGCCTCCGGATACCGTGCCGGGGTGCCCCGTCTCGCTCCTGCCGACCCCGCCGCCGTGGCGGAGGCGCTGGCGCGCGCGGAGCCCACCCGCGAGGACCTCAAGCTGCTGAGCAAGCACTTCCTCGCCGTGCTCTCGCAGGCCGCCCCCGGCAGGTCGGTGGAGGTGCGGGTCCCGCCGTACGCCGCCGCGCAGGTGCTCCCGGGGGTGCGGCACACCCGGGGGACCCCGCCCGCGGTCGTCGAGCTCGACGCCGAGACGTGGATCTCCCTGGCCACGGGGCGGACGACCTGGGCCCAGGCCGTCGCCGAGGGCCGGGTGGTCGCCTCGGGCGAGCGGGCGGACCTCAGCGCCTACCTGCCGCTGACCTGACGACGCCCGGTACCTAGGTTGTTCCCATGAACGTCGACGAGCTGCGCGAGCGGGTGCGGGCCGAGCTGCCGCGGATCAGGAGAGACCTCGAGGACCTCGTGCGGATCGAGTCGGTCAGCGCCGACCCGGCACGCGCCCCCGAGGTGCAGCGGAGCGCGGAGGCCGTGGCGGAGCTGTTCCGTGCCGAAGGGTTCGAGGACACCGCGATCGTCAGCGCCCGTGACGACGGCGGTGCTCCGGCCGTGATCGCCCGCAAGCCCGCGCCGCAGGGACGACCCACGGTCCTGCTCTACGCCCACCACGACGTGCAACCCGAGAACGATCACGCCGACTGGGACTCCCCGCCCTTCGAGCCCACCGAGCGCGACGGGCGGCTCTACGGACGCGGTGCCGCCGACGACAAGGCCGGCATCGCGGCGCACCTCGCCGCGATCCGCGCCCTCGGCGAGGACCTCGGCGTCGGCGTCACGATGTTCATCGAGGGCGAGGAGGAGGTCGGCAGCGACACCCTCCCGGACCTCCTGCGCGCGCACGCCGAGACGGCTGCGGGCCGACGTGATCGTGATCGCCGACAGCAGCAACTGGGACATCGGCGTCCCCGCCCTCACCACCAGCCTGCGCGGTCTCGTCCGGGTCGACGTGTCCGTGCGCACCCTGACCCACGCCGTCCACTCCGGGATGTGGGGCGGCCTGGTCCCCGACGCCCTGATGACCCTGTCCCGGCTGCTCTCCTCGCTCTACGACGAGCAGGGCGGGCTGGTGGTCGAGGGCCTGCACTGCCGGGCCGGCCGCCGACGTGGAGTACCCGCCCGAGCGGCTGCGGGCGGAGTCCGGCATCGCCGGCGGGGTGGAGTTCGTCGGCGAGGGTCGCTCGGTCGAGCGCCTCTGGACCAAGCCGGCGCTGACGATCACCGGGATCGACGCGCCCAAGGTCGACGGGCGCCAGCAACACCCTGACCCCCAGCGCGCGGGCCAAGCTCTCGCTGCGGATCGCCCCCGGCGACACCACGGCCCACGCCCTCGAGTGCCTGCGCGCCCACCTCGAGGCCCACGTGCCGTGGGGTGCCGAGCTCGGGCTTCGAGGTCGTCGACACCGGCGAGGCCACCCAGATCGAGGCCGAGGGACCGGCCTACGACGCGGCGCGCCGGGCCTTCACCGAGGCCTGGGACGGCACCGAGCCCATCGACATGGGGGTCGGCGGCTCGATCCCGTTCATCGCCGAGTTCCTCGAGTCCTTCCCGGAGGCGAGCGTGCTCGTCACCGGCGTCGAGGACCCGGACACCCGCGCTCACGGTGCCAACGAGGGCCTGCACCTCGCCGAGTTCGAGCGCGTGTGCCTGGCCGAGGCGTTGCTGCTCGACCACCTGGCCGGCTGAGGGGGACCTGTCCGTGGCGCTGTCGACGCAAGCCGTCCTGGAGCTGATGCAGGCGGTCGCCGCCGAGGTGATCACGCCTCGCTTCCGCTCGCTCACCGCGGCCGAGATCGACGAGAAGCGGCCCGGCGACCTCGTCACCGTCGCCGACCGCGAGGCCGAGGAGCTCCTGACGCGGGCGCTCCTGGACGCCTACCCCGACGCGGTGGTCCTCGGCGAGGAGAAGTACGCCGACGTCCCCGACCTCCTGGCGCAGTTCCGGGCCGCGCCGCACGCGTTCACCGTCGACCCGGTCGACGGCACCAAGAACTTCGTCAACGGGTCCAAGGACCACGCGGTGATGATCGCGGAGGTCGTCGACGGCGTCACCGAGCGAGGCTGGATCTGGCAGCCCGAGCACGAGATGGCGTGGGTGGCCGAGCGCGGCGCCGGCGTACGACGCAACGGCGAGCGGATGCAGCGCGCCCCGGCAGGCGAGCAACCCCAGGGCGCCACCTCCATCTGGTCGCGGCGCGGCCGCAACCCCGTCGGCCTGCCGGCCCTGATCGGGTCCTGGGTGTGCTGCGGGGTCGACTACCCGAGGCTGATCGAGGGAGCGGCCGACTTCCTGCTCTACGGCCACACCAACCCCTGGGACCACCTGCCCGGGACCCTCATGGTCGAGGAGGCCGGAGGGGCCAGCGCGCACCCCGACGGCACGCCCTACGCCGCGCGCTCCGGGGGCCGGGGGCTCGTGGTGGCGGCCGACCCGGCCACCCTCGAGCGCGCCGTCGTCGCGTGCGCGGAGCTCTGGCCCACCCGTCGCTGAGGTTTCGATCCCGGTGGCGGGGGAAGCGTAGGAGCGGGAGTGCAGAAGCCGCTCGCTGGTCGGGCAGTCGCTGCGCGGGAACGAGGAGCCCGGACGTCGTCCGGGCTCCAGCCGACCAGCAAAGGACTCGAGCGTTGACCTCAGGCCTGCAAGCACGACCCGACATCGACTCCGCAGAGACGCCCGCTCGCGGCCCGAGCCGACGCGGGTTCCTCGGCTGGGTGCTGGCCTCCTCGACCCTGGTCGTGGCCGCCGACCTGAGCCTCGGGGAGAAGGCGTTCGCGGCCGTCCCGGAGCCCGCCGCAGATCTCCGAGGGCTACGACCTCGAGGACGCCCAGACCGATGCCGCCCGTCCGACCGCCCAGCTGATCACGATCACGGTGAACGCGACGGCACCGCCTCGTTCGCGCTCCACCGCACCGAGGTCGGCCAGGGGATCACCACCTCGACGGCGATGATCATCGCCGAGGAGCTCGACCTGCCGGTGGAGAAGGTGCACGTCACCCTGGCTCCGGCCCGTCCCGAGCTCGAGTTCAACCAGCTCACCGGCGGCTCCAACAGCACCGTGTCGACGTACACCCCGATCCGGGTCGCTGCGGCGATCGCGAAGGGCGCGCTGCTCGAGGCGGCGGCGCTCGAGCTCGGCGCGGCCGTCGCCCTGCTCACCTCCAAGCAGGGCGTGATCACCGCGCCCGGAGGTGCCTCCAGGACCTACGGCGAGCTCGCCGCCAAGGCCGCGAGCGCCACCGACAAGCCGGTCCGCGTCGACCTCAAGCCGCGGAAGAGCTTCGCCGTCATCGGCACGCCGCACAACCGGGTCGACGCGCACGACATCGTCACCGGCGCGAAGAAGTTCGCGATGGACCTCGACGTCGCCCCCGGCGCCGTCCCGACGATGCTCTGCCGCGCACCGACGCTGAACGGCTCACCGCGGGCGATCCGGAACAAGGCAGCGGTCCTGGCGATGCCCGGGGTGAGCCACGTGGCGATGCTGCCCACGGGCGTCGCCGTCGGCGCGCGCACCTTCGGTCAGTGCATCGACGCCGTCCGCGCGCTGAAGGTGGACTGGAACAAGGGCAGCGTCGAGGGCGAGTCCGACGCGACCGTGCTCGCCAAGCTGCGCAAGGCCGAGATCCCGCTAGCGGTGCCGAAGGTGCCGGCGCTCGCGAAGACGGTCGAGGCCGACTTCACGTTCATGTTCAAGAGCAGCGCCGCACTCGAGCCGTACGCCGCCGTGGCCGACGTACGCGCCGACAGTGCCGAGGTGTGGGCCGGCCTCAAGGTCCCGATCGTCGCGCAGGTCGACGTGGCCAAGGCGATCGGCCTCCCGCAGTCGCAGGTGAAGATCAACGTGATCACCGGCGGCGGCTCGTTCGGCCACAAGCTGTTCAACGACCACGCCGTCGAGGCAGCCCGTGCCTCGAAGGCCTTCGGCGTGCCCGTGCGACTGATGTGGCACCGCGCCGACGAGCCACGTCAGGGCCGGCTGCACCCGATGGTCACCTCGCGGATCCGCGCCACGCACCTGGCCGGGCAGGTGCTCTCGTTCGAGCAGCGGCACACCGGCGTCTCCACGGACTTCTCCCACGGCTTCGGCGAGATGATCTCCTCGCTGGGCAGCACCCTCCCGCCCGGCCTGGGCAACCTGGGCTACTCCGAGCTGATCTTCACGCTGACCCAGGAGCTCGGTTACGACTTCGGTGCCGTGACGCAGCTGCTCAACGAGGTCGACATGCGGTTCAACACCGGCAGCATGCGCAACATCTACTCACCCGACGTCCGCACCGCCAGCGAGCTCGTCGTCGACCAGCTCGCGAAGGCGACCGGCAAGGACCCGGTGGCGTTCCGGGTGGCCAACCTCAAGGACGACCGTGCCACCCGGGTCCTGCGCCAGGTCGCCTCGGCCGGACGCTGGGGGCGGGCGATGCCGAAGGGAACCGCGCAGGGCATCGCGATCCACAAGGAGTACAAGGGCGCCAGCGCCTGCCTGGTCGAGATCGACTGCCGCCCCGAGACGGTCAACCGCCCCATCCGCGACGGCGTGACCGGTCCCCGGGTGACCAAGGCGGTCATCGGGATCGACGCGGGCCTGGTGATCAACCCGACCGGCCTGCGGGCCCAGATGATGGGCGGGTTCTCCGACGGGATGGCGATGATCCTGACCAGCAGCGTCCACCTGCGCGACGGGCACTTCCTCGAGGCCAGCTGGGACAACTACTTCTACACCCGGCAGTGGAACGTCCCGCCCGAGTTCGAGGTCGTGGTCGTCGACTCCGACACCGAGCAGCCGGGTGGTGCCGGCGAGGCGGGTGTCGCCGCCTCGGCCGCGGCGGTCGCCTGCGCCTACACCCGCGCCACGGGCACGCTGCCGACCCGCTTCCCGATCAACCACGACGCGCCCTTGGCGTTCACCCCCAAGAGCTTCGTGCCGCCCGTGCCCGAGTCGCCGACCGACGGCCTGAGCCACACCTACTGAGGAGAGCCTCGTGCCCCACCACACCTTCGTGCTGAACGGGAAGCCGGTCACGGTCGACGTCGAGGACGACGTCCGGCTGCTGTGGGTCCTGCGCGACCTGATCGGCCTCACCGGGCCGAAGTACGGCTGCGGGATCAACGTCTGCAAGGCCTGCACCTCCCACATCAACGGCAAGGCGTTCAACCCGTGCTCGGTGCGGGTCGCCGACGTCGCGGAGAACGACGAGGTGACCACGATCGAGGGACTGGCCGACACCGTCCCCGGAGACGGTCTGCACCCGATGCAGGAGGCGTGGCTGGAGCAGGACGTCGCCCAGTGCGGGTACTGCCAGCCCGGTCAGATCATGGCGGCGGTGGCCAAGGTGCGCCGAGCACGGGAGCCGAGGGCCACGAGATCACCGACGCCGATCTCGACGAGATCCGCAACGTGTGCCGGTGCGGCACCTACAGCCGCATCCGCGAGGCGATCAAGGCGGGCGCGCGCCACATGTGAGCCGTGATCGGGAGACTGGGCCGGCGCCACGTACAGTGATGCCCGTGGCCAGCAACAGAGGCCGTCGCGGAGACGGCCGCCTGACGCACGATCTCGATCCCGGCGAACGCGGCCCCCAGGACGCGTGTGGCGTCTTCGGCGTCTGGGCCCCCGGTGAGGACGTCGCCAAGCTCACCTACTTCGGGCTCTACGCGCTGCAGCACCGCGGCCAGGAGTCGGCCGGCATCGCGGTCAGCAACGGCCGCCAGATCCTGGTCTACAAGGACATGGGACTGGTCAGCCAGGTCTTCGACGAGGCCACCCTCGAGGCGCTCAAGGGCCACCTCGCGGTGGGCCACTCCCGCTACTCCACGACCGGCGCCAGCACCTGGCACAACGCCCAGCCCACCTTCCGGCCCACGGCCGACGGCTCGCTCGCGCTGGGCCACAACGGCAACCTGACCAACACCCGCGACCTGCAGCAGATGGTCGCCGACCTGCCGCGCGAGGGCGAGCTCGACTTCGGCTCGCGCAAGCTGGAGACCAGCACCAACGACACCTCGCTGGTGACCGCGTTGCTCGCGCACCACCCCGACACCTCGCTCGAGGAGCGCGCGGCGGAGCTGCTGCCCCAGCTCCAGGGGGCCTACTCCTTCGTCTGGATGGACGAGTCCACGCTGTACGCCGCCCGCGACCCCCAGGGCATCCGTCCCCTCGTCCTCGGCCGGCTCGAGCGCGGGTGGGTGGTGGCCAGCGAGACCGCGGCGCTCGACATCGTCGGGGCGTCGTACGTCCGCGAGATCGAGCCGGGCGAGATGGTCGCCGTCGACGAGCAGGGACTGCGGACCCGTCGGTTCGCGCCGGCGGCGCCGAAGGGCTGCCTCTTCGAGTTCGTCTACCTGGCCCGTCCCGACACGCTGATCAGCAACCAGCGGGTGCACAGCGTGCGGGTCGAGATCGGCCGCCGTCTGGCACGGTCCTTCCCGGCTGACGCCGACCTGGTGATCCCGGTGCCCGAGTCCGGCACGCCCGCGGCGATCGGCTACGCCGAGGCGAGCGGCATCCCCTACGGCACCGGGCTGGTCAAGAACTCCTACGTCGGGCGCACCTTCATCCAGCCCAGCCAGACCATCCGTCAGCTCGGCATCCGCCTGAAGCTGAACCCGCTGCGTGACGTCATCGAGGGCAAGCGGCTCGTCGTCGTCGACGACTCGATCGTGCGCGGCAACACCCAGCGCGCCCTGGTCCGGATGCTGCGCGAGGCAGGTGCCCGCGAGGTGCACGTCCGGATCTCCAGCCCGCCGGTGAAGTGGCCGTGCTTCTACGGCATCGACTTCGCCACCCGCGCGGAGCTGATCGCCAACGGCCTGTCCCCCGAGGAGATCTGCGCCTCGATCGGCGCCGACTCCCTGCACTACATCTCCCTCGACGAGCTCGTCGAGGCCACGACCGTGCCGCGCGACGACCTGTGTCGGGCCTGCTTCGACGGGGTCTATCCGGTCAAGCTCCCCGAGCCCGAGTTCCTCGGCAAGCACCTGCTCGAGATCGCGCCCCTCCTCGACCCCGACGGGCTGGTCACCGCGGCCGCAGGCGCCGGCGCCGCAGACGCACTCGACCGGCCGTGACCGACGACTCGACCGCAGGAGACCTGAGATGAGTGGTGCGACGTACGAGTCGGCGGGTGTCTCGATCGAGGCCGGTGACCGCGCCGTCGAGCTGATGCGCGTCTGGGTGGACAAGGCCCGGCGCCCCGAGATGATCGGCAGCATCGGCGGCTTCGCCGGTCTCTTCGACGCCAGCGCCCTGAAGTCCTACGACAAGCCGCTGCTGGCCAGCTCGGCCGACGGGGTCGGCACGAAGGTCGCGATCGCACAGGCGCTCGACATCCACGACACCATCGGCTTCGACCTCGTGGGCATGCTGGTCGACGACCTCGTCGTCTGCGGAGCGGAGCCGCTGTTCCTCACCGACTACATCGCCACCGGTCGGGTCGTGCCGGAGCGCATCGCGGCCATCGTCAAGGGCATCGCCGAGGCCTGCGTCACCGCCGGCTGCGCGCTGGTCGGCGGGGAGACTGCGGAGCACCCCGGGCTCCTCGGGCCTGACGAGTACGACGTGGCCGGCTCGACCACGGGGGTCGTGGAGGCCGCGCAGCTGCTCGGGCCGGGCCGCGTCCGCCCCGGTGACGTCGTGATCGCGATGGCCTCGAGCGGGCTGCACTCCAACGGCTACTCCCTGGTCCGGCACACGCTGCTGTCGCCCGGCGAGGCCGGGATGGCGCCCTTCCGGCTGGAGTCCCACGTCGACGACCTGGGCCGCACCCTGGGGGAGGAGCTGCTCGAGCCGACCCGGATCTACGCCCGGGCCTGCCTCGACCTCGCCCGCGACACCGAGACCCATGCCATGTCCCACATCACCGGGGGAGGCCTGGCGGCCAATCTCGAGCGGGTGCTCCCCGTCGAGCTGGTCGCCCGGATCGACCGCGCGACCTGGGCACTCCCGCCGGTGTTCTCCCTGGTGGCCGGGGCCGGCAAGGTGGCCCAGGACGACCTCGAGCGGACCCTGAACTGTGGGGTCGGCATGGTCTCGCTGACCGCCCCCGACGACGCCGACCATGCCGTGGCCGTCCTCGCAGGCCACGGCATCGACGCCTGGGTGGCCGGCACGGTGTCCCTGGCCGGGTCGGAGGAAGAAGGTGGCCGCGCGATCCTGCACGGTGCGCATCGCTGACTGCGGCGTACCGTCCGGTGATCGCTGCCGGTCGGCGAACTGGTCACCCAATGGGCGGGCCGACGTGCGGGAATCACCGTCTGCCGGTTAGGGTTGTGCCACGAACTGTTGATCTGAGACCGGCACGTGCCACCAGGCCCGCCGGCTACATCTGCGAGGGGGTCGACCCATATGGGGCGCGGCCGTGCGAAGGCGAAGCAGACCAAGGTTGCCCGCGACCTGAAGTACCGCTCACACGAGACGGACTTGAGTGCGCTGGCCCGGGAGCTGCATGGTGACGAGCCGGAGGACGTCGAGAAGCTCGACGAGCCGGAACCGGACCCCGAAGAGCTCGAGAAGTGGGCCGACTACACCGACTCCCGTCGCGACTGAGCGTTCCTCGCGGCGGTGAGCTGTTGCTGGCTCGTGCCTCAGGGCAGCCAGATGCTGCGTGATCCAGGCGCCTCGGCCATCCTGCGTTCCGCGATCCGGTCGGCCGCAACAGCTGGCGGTACGTCGTCGCGCCGCGCGGCCTCGAAGACCTCACGAGTGGTCTCCAAGATCCGGCCCGCCCGCTCGCGGGCACGCTCGAAGTCGAAGCCGTGCAGCTCGTCGGCGACCTGGATCAGCCCGCCGGCGTTGACCACGTAGTCCGGCGCGTAGAGGATCCCGCGGTCGGCGAGCTGCTTCTCGATGCCCGGATGGGCGAGCTGGTTGTTGGCCGCCCCACAGACCACCTGGGCGCTCAGCACGTCGACCACCTCGTCGGTCAGCGCGTCCCCGAGGGCGCACGGTGAGTAGACGTCGAGCTGGGCCGCGACGAGCTCCTCGGCGCTCGCCACCACCTGCACCTCAGGATGCTCGTCGGTGACCCGGCGCAGCGCGGGTTCGTACGGATCGGTGATCACTACCGAGGAACCGTCCCGGACGAGGAGGTCGACCAGGTGCCGCCCGACCTTGCCGACACCGGCCACCCCGACGCGTCGACCACGCAGCGAGGGGGCACCCCAGACGGTCTCCGCGGCGGCACGCATCCCCTGGAAGACGCCGTACGCCGTGAGCACGGAGCTGTCGCCCGCCCCGCCGCGAGCGGCCGTCCGACCGGTGACGAACCGGCAGCTCTCGGCGATGACGTCCATGTCCTCGCTGAACGTGCCGACGTCGCAGGCGGTGTAGTAGCGACCGTTCAGCGACTGCACGAAACGGCCGTAGGAAGCCAGCAGCTCCGGCGTCTTCTCGGTGTGCGGATCGCCGATGATGACCGCCTTGCCACCGCCGAGGCCGAGCCCGGCGATCGCCGCCTTGTAGGACATCCCGCGCGCGAGGTTGAGGACGTCGCGCAGGGCTGCGCCGGAGTCGGGATAGGCGTGGAACCGGGTCCCGCCCAGGGCCGGCCCCAGCGCGGTGGAGTGGATCGCGATGATCGCGCGAAGACCGGAGTGACGGTCCTCACAGGCCACGACCTGCTCGTGGCCGTTGAACTCTCCGAACAGGTCCGTCGTCTCCGCTAGGGTCACGGTGGTGACCTTTCTGAAATGTCGCGCTTTAGGGGTGATTGCACGTTTTTGTGCGTCAGGCAAGGGTGGGCCTTCGCTGGTCTAGACTACAACGTCCGGTTTTCCGCCTATTTCTCAGATCCGGACATTTCAGGTTTCAACGCCCGGGCTCCGGTGGCACACTTCCACTCAGAGCAAGGAGCTCGAGAACCAAGCATCAAAGGGGAGCGCCGTGGTTACGCGACCGACCGAAACTGAATCCCTCCTCACGCCCGCTGAGGTGGCCGCCATGTTCCGTGTGGACCCGAAGACGGTCACGCGCTGGGCAAAGGCAGGCAAGCTGTCCGCCATCCGCACGCTGGGTGGGCACCGCCGCTACCGCGAGTCCGAGGTCAAGGAACTCCTGGGCGACGTCATCCCGGCCCAGCGCAGCGCGCAGGACTGACCAGCACCACCCAGGACACGTCACACACCGTCCCGTCGACCCCCTCGCGACGGACCGGTTCCCGGGCTCTTCGCACGCTGCGGAGAGCCCGTGTGGCTTTTCTCGGCTGGTGACCGTTCGCTGTTGAGCGGGTCACGCAGTGGCCAGCATGACCCGGCCCTCGGGCGCCTCCGGCGGACCTTTGACGAGGTGCGTCACGGAGCCGAAGCCCGCCGCGGTCGCCAGCCTGGTCAGGTCGGCGTCCGCGTCGTAGAGCTGATGCCCTGCGGGGGGAAAGCGCCGTTGCGCCATCGCCGGCATGTTCTGCCTGAGCTGGTAACCCAGCGCGAGCAGCCCGCCGGGTCGCATGAAGCCCCGGATCTCGGCCATTTCCGCTGCAGGATCCCGCCAGAAGTACACGACGTGGTTGGCCATCACGAGGTCGGCAGGTGCACTCGCGCCCAGCGCTGGGACGCCGCCCTCGAGAAGCGTCAGCCGGCCGGTGGTCACCGCCGCCTGATTGCGTTTCCGGGATTGCGAGAGCATCACCGCCGACAGGTCGACGCCCCAGACCTGCGCATCCGGCAATTGCGCGAGCAGCGCCTCCAGGCCCACCCCGGGCCCCGGACCCAGCTCGGCGACGCGCCTGACCCCATCGCCGTGAGGCACCGTGGCCTGCTCCACGACCCACCTGCTGAGCTCCGCGTTGCCCCTGGCCATGCCACGCCCGACGAGCGCACCCAGGAGCCCGGAGGGGTGACCGAACTGCTGCGCAAGACCCACCACCGCATTATGTGGGGTGACCGCACCAGGCGGTAGGCGCGGCCTTCGTCGGGCCCGGGGGCAGCGGCCCGGCGACGCCGCCCCTCACGACGCCCCGTGGCGCCCTTCACCGGCCGCGAACCGGGACGCTCCGGCCAGGGCGTCGGACTGCAGCGAGACCAGGCCGCGGGCCAGCTCCACCGACAGGGCTGCGTCTTCCTCCAGGCCCCACTGCTCGAGCGCCGAGAGCCGGTCCTGGCGCAGGCAGGTCTGCGGCAGGGCCGCGAGCGTCGCCGCCAGCGCCTGAGCGTCCGCCAGGGCCTCTCCGGGCTCGCTGAGCCGGGTGACCAGGCCCATCGCCAGGGCCTC
Source organism: uncultured Actinomycetota bacterium (assembly GCA_963794435.1). GTDB lineage: Bacteria > Actinomycetota > Actinomycetes > Propionibacteriales > Nocardioidaceae > Marmoricola. The sequence goes on along the minus strand of CAWCDX010000018.1, from coordinate 179,801 downwards.
CGTGGCCGGTACCGGCCGGCCGGTCAGGATCAGGTCGAGGGCGCGTGCCTGGCCGATCAGCCGGGGCAGCCGGACCGTGCCCCCGTCGATGAGGGGCACCCCCCAGCGTCGGCAGAACACCCCGAGGACCGCCTCGCGCGAGGCCACCCGGAGGTCCGCCCACAGCGCCAGCTCCAGTCCGCCGGCCACGGCGTACCCCTCGATCGCGGCGAGCACCGGCTTGGTGAGGCGCATCCGGGTGGGTCCCATCGGACCGTCGCCCAGGGGCTCGACGCGGTTGCCCGTCGACGTGCCGACCGCCTTGAGGTCGGCACCGGCGCAGAAGTGCCCCCCGGCGCCGGTGAGGATCGCCACCGAGGCAGCCTCGTCGGCCTCGAAGGCCCGGAAGGCCTCGGCGAGCGCCTGCGCCGTGGGGCCGTCGACGGCATTCCGCGACTCGGGTCGATCCAGGGTGATCGTGGTGACGGGGCCGTCGCGGTCAACGCGGACGGTCATCGAGGTGGTCATGGGTTCACCGTAGGAACAGCGCTCGTCCTGCACCAGACTGGCCACCATGACCTCCATCTCCACCGACCACGGATCGATGTTGTCCTGGCGGTCGACCGACTCGGTGCTGAGCATCGCCTCGCACCAGTCGATCCTCTCGATCGGCAGCGTCGGCTCGGTGGCCTCCCTGGGAAGCATCGGCTCGTTCGCCTCGGCCTTCTCGGTGGGGTCCTCGATGAGCCTGGCCTCGATCCTCTCGAGCCTCAGCCATGGCTCGTTGCTCTCGCACGCCTCGCGCGGAGGAGTGCTCGACAGCGGCGCCGAGGAGGACCCGCACCCCCTGGGGCTCGCCACGATGGTGGCGGCGGTGGGCGTGGTGGTGCTGGTGCTCCGCCGAGCGCGGAGCTAGCCCGTCACGCGGCCGAGGTGATCGACCCCTGCGGGTCACCGAGGAGGCTCACGATCTCCTGGGCGGCACGACGACCGTCGGCGATGTGCTGGGCGGTGTTGGAGAAGTCGGTCATCCCGGTGCCCCGGTCCTCGGTGCGCAGGTGGTGCACCTCCACCGAGCCGAGGTCCGGCGCCGGGTTGACGCGCATGGCGACCCCGAAGCTGGCCACCAGGATGTCGATCGGCGTACGCCCCTTCGGCAGGCGGGCGGGGACGCTGGCGTCCAGCACGAAGACGCGGGTGGGTGCGAGGTCCGCTGCGCCACGCACGGGTACGAGGTCGGCGACCCCACCGTCGACGTGCGGGCCGGCGACGCCGCAGCTGGCGGGCAGCATCACCGGGGAGAAGACGCCGGGCACGGCCGCGGAGGCCAGCAGCAGCTGGCGGAGGTTCCCGTGCCGGTGGTAGACCGCGCCCTCGCCTGCGAGGGGCGTGGTCACGACCCGGACCGGGGTCGGCAGGTCCTCGAGCCTGTGGATCGGGAGCCATCCGTCGATGAGGCGCTGGAGGGCCTCGTGGGAGAACAGGTAGGGCCGCTGGCGCAGGAGGTGGCCGACGCGGCTCAAGGTGCCGCCGGGGAAGATGTCGCGGGTGGTCAGCGCCATCCAGCGGCGCCGGAGCTCACGAGCCCTCGCGAGGTCGGGGCGGCAGCCCATGAAGGCCGCGTTCAGCGCGCCGACCGACGTGCCGACCAGGGCGTCGGGCACGATGCCGCGCTCGAGCAGGACCTCGATCATGCCGACCTGCACGGCGCCGCGCGCCGCACCGCCGGACAGGACGAACACGTCCCGGTGCTGCTCCCGAGAAGTTGAGGTGATGTCCATGACGCCCTCCCGCGCTGGCCCCCGTCTTCTCCACTTCCGTTTTCATGGTGCTCCCGCAATGTCCGGTTTACACGTGAATCGGAAAAAAGAGGAAAACTTACCCAGTTCGGGTGCTTGAGGGGCAATCACTCCGCGGCTGCCGCGCCAGCAGCGAGCGTCGTGGTCAGGCAGCGGTGCTAGGTTGCGCTTCGTCTGCGGACCCTCGGACCCGCGCCACGACCACATCGGCACTGCGGGGGAGAGGACCTTGGGCCAGGCGACGAGCAGCACGCGGGTGCTGGTGCTGGGGGCGGGTTTCGGCGGGCTCGAGGTCGCCTCGCTGCTGTCCGCGCGGCTCGGCGAGTCCGTCGACGTCGTCGTCGTCGACCGGGCCGACGGCTTCGTGTTCGGCTACTCCAAGCTGGACGTGATGTTCGGCCACCGCCGCGAGGAGCAGGTCTTCCACCCCTACGCCGGGCTGGTGCGGCCCGGGCTGCGCTTCGTGCGCTCGGAGATCCGCGCGATCGACCCGCGGGCGAAGAGCGTGCGCACCGACTACGGCCTGCTCGAGGCCGACGTCCTGGTGATCGCGCTGGGGGCGGACGTCGACCCGAGCGCCACGCCCGGGTTGGTCGAGGCGGGGCACGAGTTCTACTCGAACCGCGGCGCCTTCGCGGTCCATCACGTGCTCGCCGCCTTCGAGGGCGGTGACGTGGTCGTGGGCGTCACCGGCACGCCGTACAAGTGTCCTCCGGCGCCCAGCGAGGCCGCCCTGCTCGTCCACGACCACCTCACCAAGCGGGGGCTCCGGGAGCGCTCGACGATCTCGCTGGTGACCCCGATGCCCTCGCCCGTGCCGCCTGCACCGGATGCGTCGAAGGCGATCCTCGAGGCCTTCGAGGAGCGCGGCATCGGCTTCTACCCCAACCGTCCGGTGGTGCGGCTGGACCCCGAGCGCCGGGTGGCCGTGGCCGGCACCGGCGAGGAGTACGCCTTCGACCTCTTCCTCGGCGTACCGCGCCACCGCGCACCGCAGGTGGTGGTCGATTCCGGGCTGGCCGTCGAGGGATGGGTGCCGGTCGATCCCAGGACGTTGGAGACGCAGGCACCCGACGTCTACGCCATCGGCGACATGACCAGCGCAGGCACGCCCAAGGCCGGCATCTTCGCCGAGGGACACGCGGCCGTCGTGGTCGACCGCATCGTCGACCGGATCGCCGGGCGCGAGCCCACGGCGGAGTACGGCGGCAACGGGATCTGCTACATCGGCTTCGGCGACGACCTGGTCGCCTCGGCCGACGTGACATTCCTCCCGGGCCAGGCTCCGTTCGGTGCCTACGAACCGCCCTCGGCCGAGACGGCCGCCAAGAAGGTGGCCTTCGGCGCGGATCGGGTGCGGCGCTGGTTCGGCCGCGACTGGGAGCACGCCTGAGGGCAGGCACGGAGCCGGTCGGTCAGCCGAAGTCCATCCCGTCGAGCGACGACGACGGCAGCTGGTCGGGCAGACGCAGCATCCGGAAGGAGTTGCCGAGCCCGACCAGGCCCGCGAGGAGCGGGACGAGGAGCGCGATCTGCAGCGAGCGGTTGCGGGCGTCGTTGTTGATCGCCACGATCTCCTTCTCGACCGCAGGTGGCTGCCCGGTGATCTGCTTCTCGAGCTGGGTGTTGCTCATCACCTCGGCGTCGTTCTCGAGGGTGGCGGAGATGTGCTCCTGCTCCGCCTTCGGGATGACGGAGCTGTTCTCGGTCAGGTGGGTGAAGCTCACCGAGAGCGCGGCGAGCATCAGGCCGCCGGCCATCGCGAGGCCGAAGGAGAGCCCGAACGACCCGGCAGCCGAGTTCACCCCGGCGGCCTCGCTGACCCGCTCCTCCTCGACGGGCGCGAGGGTGTAGTTGTTCAGCTGTGACACCAGCAACCCCAGGCCACAACCCACGATGGCCAGCGGGACCACGAAGTACCACCCACTGCTCGCGCGCGGCACGAACGGGATGATGATCGCGATCCCCACGCTGGACAGCAGGAACCCGACGCGGATGATCGCGGCGGGACGGCGGGTCCCGGCCCGCCTTCCGGCGATCAGTGCGGCCGCGAACATGGTCAGCGACAACGGGGCGAGTGACAGCCCGGACTCCAGGGCGTTGTACTCCAGGGTCATCTGGAAGAAGAGGGGGAGCGCGATCATGGCCCCGCCGAGGGTGATCTGCTGCATCATCTGCCCCGTGATGCCGGCGGTGAAGTTCGGGTGCCTGAACAGGTCCGGGTCGAGCAGGGTCACCTTGCCCTCACGCTTGCGCCGGACCAGCCAGCGGGCGAGGACCAGGAGCGCGAGGACCCCGACCACCATGGACAGGCCGACGTACTCGCCGCCCTCCTGCCAGACCAGGATGCCCAGCACCACGCCGCCCATGCCGAGGACGGACAAGACGGCCCCGATCACGTCGACCTGGCGAGAGCCCTTGTAGGGGACGTCCCTGACCAGACCGATCTGGCTCAGCACGATCGCGATGATGAGCACCTCGAGCCCGAACCCGACCCGCCACGAGAGGTAGGTCGTGACGAACCCGCCGAGCAGCGGGCCGATCGCGGCGGCAATGGCCGCGGCGGCACCGACGAGCGCGTAGGCCTGCTTCTGGGCCGCACCCGAGAAGTTGCCGTGGATCAAGGACTGCATCGCTGGCAGCAGCAGCGAGGCACCGAGGCCGCCGATGATCGCCCAGAAGATGATGATCGCCGTCAGGCTCTGCGCCAGCGTCATGGCCAGCGCGCCGATGGCGTAGGCCAGCAGCCCGAGGATGTAGGCGCGCTTGCGACCAATCAGGTCGCCGACCTTGCTGTTGATCAGGATGAACGCCGCCGAGACCAGCGCCTCGAGGGCGATGGCGGACTGCACGCCGCTGGCGGTCGTGTCGAGATCCTTGACGACCGCGGAGATCGACACGTTCATCAACGACGTGTCGACCACCAGGACGAACATGGCGGCCGCGAGCAGCACCATCAGCCGCTGGTTGCCGGCGGCCTCCGGCGCGATGGCTTCGTCGGGTCCGGTGCTCATGGTGCCGCCTCCCGACTCATCGTGCCCCGTCCCGCCCTGGCCAGGCGCCGGGCGTGACCACCGAGCGAGGCTGTGGCTCGTGGACGACCCTACCGAGGCGGGCGGTGTGTCGGGTGGTCCTGGGGCGGTCTTCGCCGAGGGATCCGCGGCCGCCCGGAGACACGAACCGGGCCTCGCCCGGCAGACACGCCGTTCGGGGCCCGGTTCGGTGTGGGTGGGCAGGGGCGGGGTCGAACCGCCGACCTTCCACTTTTCAGGCGGACGCTCGTACCAACTGAGCTACCTGCCCCTGAGGAAGGTGACTTCCTCAGCGACCCCGACGGGACTCGAACCCGCGGCCTCCGCCGTGACAGGGCGGCGCGCTAACCAACTGCGCTACGGGGCCTGGATGCTGCTTCGTGATGCTGTCTCCGGGCTGTATTCCGAAGCCACGGAATGCTAACAGTCGAGGGGGGTCGCCCCGAAATCGGATAAGTCGGCTGCGGACCCTTCGAGACGGTCGCTGCGCGACCTCCTCAGGGCCCGCGTGTACCCCCAACGGGATTCGAACCCGTGCTACCGCCGTGAAAGGGCGGGGTCCTGGGCCGCTAGACGATGGGGGCCCGGCACCTCACGGTGCCGCGCAGAAGTCTAGGGGAGCCCGTGCTCAGGCGTAGCCGAGGTCGTGCAGGTGGTCGTCGTCGATCCCGAAGTGGTGGGCGATCTCGTGCACCACGGTGATCCGGACCTCCTCGACGAGCTCCTCGGAGGTCTCGCACATGCGGGTCAGGGGTCCCCGGAAGACGAAGATCCGGTCCGGTCCGAGGAAGGTGTAGCCACTGTCGCGCTCGGTCAGCGGGACGCCGTCGTAGAGACCCAGCAGAGGGGGGCCATCGGCCGGCGGCTCGTCCTCGACGAGCACCACGACGTTGTCCATCAGCGAGGCCAGCTCGGCCGGGATGCCGTCGAGCGCGACCGAGACCAGCTCCTCGAACTCCGCCCGGCCGACCTCCATGGCGCGAGCCTAGACAGATACTCCATGTCATCTGAGCCCTCGACGGTGTGCGTGAAGGGCCCGAATGACATGGAGTATCGGGTTTCTGCGGTCCTCAGGCAGCGGTGAGCTGCTCCTCGCGCCGGGGGAGCGGGGTGGGGTTGGCGTTGACGCCCATGAAGTCGTTGGGCAGCGACAGGCGGATCACCTTGTGCCACGCGGAGAGGACCTGACGGGGCAGCGACCCGGTGACGTAGGGCAGGTCGTACTTCTCGAAGATCGCCTGCACCTTGGGCGCGATCTCCTTGTAGCGGTTGCTCGGGAGGTCGGGGAACAGGTGGTGCTCGATCTGGAAGGACAGGTTGCCGGTCATCATGTGCATCGCGTTGGAGCCGGAGATGTTGGCGGCGCCGAGCATCTGCCGCACGTACCACTCCGCCTTGGTCTCGCCCTCGATCGAGTGCTTCTCGAAGGTGGCGACGCCCTCGGGGAAGTGGCCGCACATGATCACCGAGTGCGTCCACCAGTTGCGGACCAGGTTGGCCACGAAGTTGGCGCTCATCGTGTGCAGGAACGACGGCCCCGAGACGAGCGGGTGCACGACGTAGTCCTTGGTGAACTGCCGGCGGATCTTGCCCAGCGTGACCTTCGTCTTCGCCTTGAACTCCGCGCTCTTGGTCAGCTTCTTCTTGATCATCTTGCCGAGCTCGAGGTCGTAGGCCGCGATGCCGTACTCGAAGAAGCAGGCGTTGATGAAGTTCCACAGCGGCTGTGCGAGGTAGATCGGGTGCCAGCGCTGGTCCTCGTCGACGCGCATGATGCCGTAGCCGAGGTCGTTGTCCTTGCCGACGACGTTGGTGAAGTTGTGGTGGATCTCGTTGTGCGAGTGCTTCCACTGCTCGGCCGGGGAGGCGTTGTCCCACTCCCACGTCGTGGAGTGGATCTTCGGGTCACGCATCCAGTCCCACTGGCCGTGCATGACGTTGTGGCCGATCTCCATGTTCTCCAGGATCTTTGCGACCGAGAGGCCGGCGGTGCCGACGAACCAGGCCGGCGGGAAGAGGGAGAAGAGCAGCACGGCGCGCGAGCCGAGCTCGAGCTTGCGCTGGGTGTCGATCACCTTGCGGATGTACGCCGCGTCGGAGGCGCCGCGCTTCTCGATGAACTCCGCGCGGATCGCGTCGAGCTCGCGGCCGATCTCCTCGACGTCCTCGGCGGACAGGTGGGCGATCGGGTTGTCGGACTTCTTCTGCAGGACGGTCATGCCGAACCTCTCAGTGGATTGGAGATCAGTGGTCGAAGGTGCAGCTGCCAGCGGCAGCGTTGATGCAGGTCTGGACCCGGACGCCGTCACCCTCGACGGCGCTGGTGAGGTCGCCGCTGCGCAGGTCGCGCACGGTGCCCTCGCGCAGCGGCAGGACGCAGCTGAAGCAGATGCCCATCCGGCAGCCGCTCGGCATCAGGACGCCGGCCTCTTCGGCCTGCTCGAGGATCGGCCGGTCGCCGGTGGCCTCGAAGGTGGTGCCGGCCTCGGTGAAGGTGACGGTGCCGCCCTCGCCGGTGACCAGGTTCGCGACCCGGAACTGCTCGGTCATCAGGGGCAGCCCGTGCTGGTCGTGATGGCGCTCGAGGGCGTCGAGCAGACCCGCGGGGCCGCACGCGAAGGTGGTGCGCTCCGCGAGATCGGGAACCAGCTCACCGAGCTGGTCGACGTCGAGCAGGCCGTGCTGGTCGTCGTACCGCGCGACCAGGCGGATCATCCCCGCCTCGTCGAGCGCGCGCAGGTTGTCGAGGAAGATCGAGTCCGGCTCGCTGGGGGCGACGTGCACCACGACGATGTCGTACGACGCACTGCGGGCCAGCCGGACCACGCCACTGTCGGCGACCGGGAAGAGGTTGCGCAGCATGCCGATCACCGGGGTGATGCCGGACCCGGCAGTCACGAAGAGGAGGGGGCCGCCGTCGGCGGGCAGCACGAACTCGCCGGCCGCCTGCTCGAGGTGCACCAGAGTCCCGGGGCGCATGTCGCGCACGAGGTGGTGGCTGACCTTGCCGTCGGGCACGGCCTTGACCGTGATGCTGATCCGACCGTCGGCGCGGGGGCCGTGGGTCAGCGAGTAGGCGCGCCAGAGGCGGACGCCGTCGACGTCGATGCCCACGCGGACGTACTGCCCCGGCACGTGGCCGGCCCAGTCGGCGCCCGGTCGGATCACCAGGGTGACCGCATCGGCGGTCTCGGGGTGCACCTCCTCGACGCGGCCGCGCAGGTCGGCGCCCTTGCGCAGGGGGTTGAAGACATCGAGATAGTCGGCCGGGACGAGCGGCGTGGCGGCCAGCTCGGCGACGCGGCGGGCGCCGTCGCGCAGGGCGCGGCCCCACGGGCGGGTGCCCGCCGGGGAGGTGCGTAGCGCAGACGTCAGGGCCATGTGTTCAGTCTGATGAAGATCCAGGCTAAAATCCTGACCGAGTGGCGTGAACCTACCCCGCTCTTTTGTTCACAGGAGACAAATGTCGTGACCTCCGCCACGGAACCGGCCTTCCGACTCGCCCCGGAGACGGTGGCCGAGCTCCGTGAGGTGCTGCCCGGCCTCTCCGTGCGCACCGTCGCGGCGATCACCGACGCGGTGCCGAGCTACTCCGACGCGCTGTCCGGGGCCATGGGCGAGACCATCCGGCTGGCCGTGGAGACAGCACTGGGCGGCTTCGTCCAGCTCGCCTCACGCTCCGGCGGCGAGACACCTCCCGCGGAGGCCGTGGACGGTGCCTACCAGCTCGGCCGCGGCGAGGCGCGCAGCGGGCGCACCGTCGACGCGCTGCTCTCGGCGTACCGGATCGGGGCGCGGGTCTCGTGGAGCGAGCTGTCCGCCGCCGCCGTCCGCACCGGGGTCGACGCCGAGACCCTCGCCCGCTTCGCGACCCTCGTCTTCGCCTATATCGAGCAGCTCTCGGCCGCCAGCCTGGCCGGACACACCGACGAGCTCGAGAACACCGGCCGGGTCCGGCAGCGGTTGCTCGAGCGGCTCGCGGTCCGCCTCCTGGACGGCTCGCCGTCGGCGGCGGTGGCCGAGGCGGCCGAGCGCGCGGAGTGGCGAGCACCGAAGACGCTGACCGCCGTCGTCGTAGCCGGCTCCCAGGTGCGGCCGGTGCTGGCCAGCCTCTCCGCGGAGACCCTCCAGGCCACCGAGGCGCCGCAGCTCGCGGACGGGGAGGGCGAGGTGGCGCTGCTCGTGCCGAACGTCCACGGCCGTGGTCGTGCGGGACTCCTGCGCAGCCTCGCCGACCGCGGTGCCGTGGCGGGTCCGGCCCGACCCTGGGAGCGCGTCGGCGAGTCCCTGGACCGCGCCGTGCGGGTACGACGCCTCGGGCTCGGTCCCGACAGCGAGCAGCACCTCGTCGACCTGGTGCTCAGCGCCGACCCCGCCGCCCTCGCCGACCTCCGCGAGAAGGTGCTCGCCCCCCTGGCCGAGCTCGGCGACACGAGCGCCCAGAAGCTCACCGAGACGCTGCGCTCCTGGCTGCTGCACCAGGGCCGCCGCGAGGCCGTCGCGGCCGAGCTGTTCGTGCACCCCCAGACGGTGCGCTACCGGATGAGCCAGCTGCGCGAGGTCTTCGGCGACCGGCTCGAGGACCCGGACGCGCTGCTCGAGCTGACGATCGCGCTGGGGCTCGGGGCGGATCGCAGTTTCACTGGTTAACCAGTGAAACTTCGCGTTGCGCGCGAAGTTTTCCGGGTTTCCGCCAGATTCACTGGTTAACCAGTGAAACCGCGTGCGCCCCTCACCAGGCCTCGTGGACCACCCTGCCGGCGACCCAGGTGGCGGCGACGGGCATCTCGCGCAGCGCCTCGACCGGGGAGTGGAGCGGGTCGGCGTCGAGCAGGACGAGGTCGGCCGGGTGGCCGACGGCGACCGTGCCGAGCCCGTCGGTGCTGGCCGCAAGTGCCTCGCGCGGGGTCAGCGACTGCTCCGGGTGCCAGGGCGGCCGTTCGTCGCCGGAGCGGTGGACGGCGGCGGCGACGGCGAGCCACGGGTCGAGGGGGGCGACGGGAGCATCCGAGCCGAGGGCGAGCTCCACCCCCTCGTCGGCCAGCCAGCGCAGCGCGAAGCAGCGGTCGCACTTGTCCGGCCAGAGCCGCTCGGTCAGGTCGCGGTCGTCGACGAGATGCGCGGGCTGCACGCTGGCCCGGAGCCCTGCGGCTGCCATCCGCTTGGCATCCTCGCGCTGGATCAGCTGAGCGTGCTCGATCGACCCGATCGCCCCGGTGCGCTCGAAGGCGGTCAGTGCCTGGTCGACCGCGGCGTCCCCGATCGCGTGGATGGCGACCGTGAGCCGGTGGCGGTTGGCGGCCTCCATCACCGCGCGCAGGCCGTCGCCGGTGATGTTGGCGGCGCCGGTGCCGCCGTCGAGGTACGGCGTGCTGCACCACGCCGTGAGCGTGTTCAGCGAGCCGTCGGAGATGACCTTCAGCGGGCCCATCGTGACCAGGTCGCTGCAGCCCGGGATCCGTTGGCCGGTGCGCAGGCCCGCGGCCAGGAAGGCGTCCAGCGTGTCGACGTAGGCCCCCACGCGGACCCGGAGCAGCTCGGCACCGGCTCCGGCGCGGTCGGGCCACTCCTCCACGGCCTGGTCGAACTCGAGGTCGACCACGCCGACGACGCCGCGGGCCGCGGCCAGGGCCATCGTGTTCAGGTAGGCCTCCGGCGAGGTGCCCTCGGTGCCGACCAGCCGGAAGAGGCGCGGGTACGCCGCGAACCACTCGGCCTCGCTGACCATCCCCTCCCGCTCCGGCAGGCCGAGCGCCCGCATCGCCACCGAGCTGCACCACGCGTGGTGGCCGTCACCGCTGATCAGCACCACCGGCCGCGCGCCGGCCAGGCGGTCCAGCTCCGCGACCGTCGGCTGCTCTTCCCAGCCGGCCGGGCGGTGTCCCCAGCCGACGACCGGCACGTCGGGCAGCAGGTCGAGCCGCTCCGCGAGAAGGGAGAGGGCCGCCTGCTTCGAGGGCGTCCCCCGCAGGTCCAGCCGCTGCGAGGCCAGGGTCCACTGCCCGAGGTGCACGTGCTGGTCCCACAGCCCGGGCATCAGCCAGCGTCCGGCGGCGTCGCGCACCTCGATTCCGGCAGGCCGCTCGAGGCCGGGCCCGACCTCCACCACCTGGCCGTCGGCCACGCGCACGTCGACGGGCTCCCCGCTCGGCAGACCCGCTTCCAGCGGCACGAGTCGTGCATCGCTCAGCAGGAAGTCGGACATGTCCCGAGGCTAGGACACGGCCGATCCGAGACCCCACCCCAGGGCCGCGGTCGCCAGGCAGCCACCGATCGTCATCACGACGTACGCCGCACCACGTCGCGGACCGGAGTCGACGCTCTGCACCGCGAACGACGAGTACGTCGTCAGGCCGCCGCAGAATCCCGTGCCCAGCAACGCCATCGCGGACGCGGAGACGCCGGCACTGGTGAGCAGGCCGAGCACGAACGACCCGGCGAGGTTGACCGCCAGGGTGCCCCAGTGCAGCCGGCCGTCGAGCAGGCGACCGAGCACGAACCGGGTCGGCGCCCCGACGGCCGCGCCGAGGGCGACGAGCAGCGGGGTCACCGGTCTCCCTCCTCGTCCTCGAACTCGCGTTCACCGATCGGGTCCTGCCGGGCGATGGCTCCGGCGATCACCACTGCGGCGCACAGCGTGCCGAGGGCGTACGCCGCCGCGGTGATCGTGGCGCCCCCGTCGAGCAGGCGGACGGTGTCGACGGACGCGGCCGACATCGTGGTGAAGCCCCCGAGCACGCCCGTACCGAGAAGCACCGGCAGCGCCGGGCGACGACGTACGGCGGGCATCGCCCCGAGCAGCGCCAGGAGGCCGGAGCCGAGCACGTTGATGGCGAAGGTCGTCCAGGGGAAGGAGGTCCCGTGCGCCGGGAACGCGTCCTCGAGCCCCCAGCGGGCCAGCGCTCCCGCTGCCCCGCCGAGGGCGGTCAGGAGGATGCCGGTCGTCAGCGGGACCGGGGCGGAGGCGGCCGGCGATCTCAGGACGGCATCGAGGTCGGACCGGTCCAGCGGAGGGGCCCCTCACCACGCGCCTGGCGCCCGAACTCGCTGAAGTACCAGTCCTGCAGGTCCATCAGCACCTGCGGCGGTTGCAACGCCAACAGGTGCTCGGAGGAGAACAGGTCGTAGACCTCCGCGAGCAGGTCACGGATCCGGGTCATCGTGGGCGGCGCGGTGAGGGGGATGGAGTACTCGAGGTCGACGGAGTCGGCGCCCTCGGAGATCGCCTTGTCGAGCAGGGAGATGCCGTTGGTCGAACGACGGTCGCGATCGGCGCTGACGAAGATCTCGGTCAGCTCGGTGGCCAGCGGGTAGGAGTCAGGATCGGTCAGCGCCAGCAGCCGCATCTCGCGGCGGACCTCGAAGTGGTAGCGCCGCAGCTCACCGAAGAGACGTGCCGGGACGCCGAGCAGGTGCAGCGTCATCCGCTCGCCCTCGGCGGTCTCGTCGGTGTCGGCGAACTGGGGGTCGAAGGCGAAGATCTCCCCGTCGTGGTGCACCTCTGGCTGCAGGTCCCCACTGGGCTCGAACCAGACCGACTTGCTGCGCCCGTCGTGGGCGAGGTCGGAGCCCCAGCGGGTCGACATCATCGCCACCAGGTCCAGACCGCGGCCGAAGGTGGTCAGGTTGAGGTCGTCGACGTCCTCGACCTCGGGGGCGACGGGCACCCGTTGCGGGGGCACCGGCGAGGAGTCCACGACCTCGATCCGCGGATGGTCGACAGTGCCGCGGACCCGCACCGACAGCGGCGGGCGGGAGTGGATGAGCGCGTTCGTCACCAGCTCGGAGACGCCGAGCTGCGCGGAGTCGACCAGGTCTTCCCGGCCGATCTCCTCGAGGACCTTGGACACCCACGATCGCGCGAGCTTCACAGAAGGCGGGCTCGCGGGCAGGACCAAACTGCGCTTGGTCAGAGTCACCGTCCCTCACTCCGGCTGAACTGACGGGCGCGGACACGTGAGCAAAAACGCGGTCCGCACCAACAAACCCTAGGGCAGTAATAGAGGTTCGGCAGCGATTAACGGATCAATTTCAACAATCCGTTTTCGACGACTTCGGCAAGTGCCGGATGAATCCAGTACTGGCCGTGCGCCATTTCCGCGACGGTCGCACCCAGGCTCATCCCCTGGATCAGCGGCTGGATCAGGTTGCTGGCCTGAGGCCCGATGATGTGGGCGCCGAGCAGGTGCCGGCCGTCCGGCGTGCCGATGAGCTTGACGAACGAGTCACCCGGGAACGATTCCATCGCCCAGCCGTAGGCGACGTCGGCGTAGTCCTGGACCACGCTGCGGTGGGCGATCCCGGCGTCCCGCGCCTCCTGCGCGGTGAGCCCGACCTTGGCGATCTGAGGGGAGGTGAACACGGCGCTCGGGACGTAGCGATGGTCGGCCGCGACGATCTGGTCGGGGAAGAGCAGGTTGTGGCGCACCACGCGAGCCTCGGCGTTCGCGACGTGCTTCAGGTCCCAGGAGTTGGCGACATCGCCGAGGGCCCAGACGCCATCGACGGACGTGCGCTGGTACTCGTCGACCACGACGATGCCGTCTGCCACCTTGACGTTGGTGTTCTCCAGGCCGAGCCGGTCGGCGTTCGGCACGCGGCCGGTTGCGACGAGCAGCGCGTCGGACTCCAGGGTGCTGCCGTCGGAGAGGGTGGCGACCACCGTCCCGTCCGCGGCGGGGACGACGCCGGTCACGGTCGTGGACAGTCTGACGTCCCACTGCCCACGGGCCAACCGGGTGAACGTCGCGGCGACCTCCTCGTCCTCCTTCTTCAACAGGGCGTCGCCTCGGTGCACCACGGTGACCGCGGTGCCCAGCGCGGAGAAGACGTGCGCGAACTCGGCGGCCACGAAGCCCCCGCCGATGATCGTCATCCGCTTCGGCAGCTCGTCGAGACGCATCACGGTGTCGCTCGTGTGGAAGTCGACCGCGTCCAACCCCGGGATCGGCGCCACGTCGACCCGGCTCCCGGCCGCGATCACGACCTGGTCCGCGGTGATGGGGTCGGCGCGGCCGTCGATCAGCAGGGTGTGGTCGTCCAGGAACGAGCAGTGCGCCTCGTAGACGTCGACGTTCTCCTGGCCCTGGCGGTAGCTCCTGCCCGACTCCTCGATCGGGTCGATCCGGCCGAAGATGCGGTCGCGGATCGCCGGCCAGCTCGCCCCGTCGTACGACGTCCGCAGGCCGAGCTCGCTCCCGTGCTGGGACTGGTGGGCCAGGTCGGCCGGGTAGACGAACATCTTGGTGGGGATGCAGCCCACGTTGAGGCAGGTCCCTCCGAAGAGGTTCTCCTCGATGATGGCGATCTTCCAGTCCTTGAAGCGACGGTCGACGATCGAGTTGCCTGATCCCGTGCCGATGAGGGCGAGGTCGTAGTGCGTCACCACGTCATCGTGCCTGATCGACGCTCAGGGCGCCGCCGGTCGATGTGACGGAACAAACGCCACTCTGCAGGTGCGAACCGGACGGATTCGGGAACCGTGGGCGTTATGGCTGATGTGAACACCACGACCACCCGCCACACTGAAGTGGTGACCTCTAGCACGCCGCAGGAGCACCTCCCCGCCCAGCCGCGGGTCGAGGACGGTCCCCGGCGGCCGCACCGCGTCGTCATCATCGGCTCGGGCTTCGGCGGCCTCTTCGGTGCCAAGGAGCTCCGTGGGGCAGATGTCGAGGTCACCGTGATCGCCAAGACCACGTACCACCTCTTCCAGCCGCTGCTCTACCAGGTGGCCACCGGGATCCTCTCCGAGGGCGAGGTCGCCCCGGCCACCCGTGAGGTGCTCGCGCGGCAGAAGAACGCGCGGGTCCTCCTCGGCGAGGTCACCGACGTGGACCTCGAGCAGCGCACCGTCACCCACCACGTCCTCGGCCGCGAGGCCGTCACGCCGTACGACTCGCTGATCGTGGCTGCCGGCAGCGGCCAGTCCTACTTCGGCAACGACCACTTCGCCGAGTTCGCGCCGGGCATGAAGAGCATCGACGACGCCCTCGAGCTGCGTGGCCGCATCTTCGGTGCCTTCGAGCTCGCGGAGAACCTCGCCTCGCAGGGCGAGAACGTCGACCACCTGCTCACGTTCGTCGTGATCGGCGCCGGACCGACGGGCGTGGAGATGGCCGGTCAGATCGCCGAGCTGTCCAAGCTCACCCTGAAGCGGGACTTCCGCGCGATCAACTCGCGGCACGCCCGCGTGATCCTCGTGGATGCTGCCTCCCAGGTGCTGCCGCCCTTCGGCAGGAAGCTGGGTGAGAAGACCAAGCACGACCTCGAGCGGCTCGGCATCGAGGTGCAGCTGGGCGCCATGGTCACCGACCTCGACGAGCGGGGACTCGTCGTGCAGGACAAGGACGGGACCGAGCGCCGGATCGAGGCGGTCACCAAGATCTGGGCGGCCGGCGTCCAGGCCAGCGCCCTCGGCAAGCGGCTCTCCGAGCAGTCCGGAGCCGCCCTCGACCGCGCCGGCCGCATCGAGGTCAACCCCGACCTGACCCTGCCCGGCTACCCCGAGGTGTTCGTGGTCGGCGACATGATCTCGCTCAACCACCTCCCCGGTGTCGCGCAGGTCGCCATCCAGACCGCGAAGTACTCCGCGAGGGAGATCAAGCGCCGTCAGGCGGGGAAGGCGCCGCAGAAGCCGTTCAAGTACTTCGACAAGGGCGACCTCGCCGCGATCTCCCGCTTCGACGCGGTGATGAAGGTGTGGAAGATCCAGATGACCGGGTTCATCGCCTGGCTGGTCTGGCTCTTCATCCACCTCTTCTACCTGACCGGGTTCAAGAACCAGGTCACTGCGCTCCTGCACTGGACGGTGACCTTCCTGTCCAACGACCGGTCGGAGCGGACCGCCACCGAGCAGCAGATCTTCGCGCGGAGTGCGCTGAAGAAGCTGCCCGGCGGGGCCAGGGAGCTGGTCAGCTCGCCCAGCTCGTCGGACGAGCGCCGGGCCGAGCTCGAGGCTCGAGCAGTCGAGGAGTCGCGGCTCACCGACTCAGGCCAGCGCGGCCGTCCCGTCGCGTAGCGGCCGCTGAGGCATCCGGGTCCCTGAGGAGGTTGCGCAGCAACCGTTTCCCGGGTCCCTGAGGAGGTTGCGCAGCAACCGTTTCCCGGGTCCCTGAGGAGGTTGCGCAGCAACCGTTTCCCGGGGGTCCCTGAGGAGGTTGCGCAGCAACCGTTTCCCGGGTCCCTGAGGAGGTTGCGCAGCAACCGTCTCGAAGGGTCACTCGAACCGTGGTGGCCGGTGCTCCTGCTTCGCCAGGGCCTCGCGGGCCCACTTGGGCAGGATGAAGACACCCTCCACCTCGACCGTGGTGCGCCCGTCGTCGCGTCGTAGCTCGCCCTTGACGAAGGTCTTGATCCCCTCCACCCGGTCGACCCACGCCTGGATGGAGCAGTCGCCGAGCGGGGTCGGGCGCACGTAGCGCAGGGTCAGGGTGCCGGTCATCCCCGGTGAGCCGCCGTCGGCCGCCGTCTCCCCGAGCACCTGGTCGAGCAGCAGCGCGAGCACGCCGCCGTGGACGCACCCCGGAGGGCCCTCGTAGAGCGCGCCGAGGTGGAACTCCGCGCTCGCATGGCCCTTGCCGTCCTTGTGGATCTCCAGCGGTACGGCGATCGGGTTGCGCATCCCCACCACGGCGTTGCCGTGCCCGCGCACGCTGCCTCCTGGTGTGAAGCTGACGCCGAAGGCTCCGGGGATCTGCTCCTGACGCAGACGTGTGGTCAAGCGCTCGATCTCGGCACGGATCGCGACGACCTCGTCAGCGGGGATCGTGGTGCGTAGCGAGGCGTCGTTGAGCTCGCGGATGCTCTGGGTCAGGCCACCGAACACGGTCCGCTCGGTCTCGACCTCGTCCTCGGTCATCTCCACGACGCGATAGGTGGGCGTGCTCACGGGAGGAGACTAGATGAGGTCCTCACCGGCAGCCGGTGGGGTCGCGGGACCGAGCGCCACCTCGAGGTCGGCGACGACCTCGTCGAGATCCAGGGCCCAGGTGTCGTGCGGCAGGTCGGTGGTCAGCGCATCCAGTCGCTGGCGCGCCAGCCGAGCCGCGTCGCGCAAGGTGCGTGCGCGGGACTGGTCGGCGTCGCCGGGGGCCGAGGCCTCCAGCACGGTCAGCCGGTCCTCTGCGGCGGCTACGCGCGGTGTGCCGATCTTCCAGCCGCCGACCACCTGTTCCAGCGAGGTCGATCGCCGGAGCTCGGGGAGCAGCACCCGGGCGAACCAGGCGAGCTCGTCCTCGGTGCCCCCCAGCTCCGCCAGCCACCGGCGCCTGCGACGCGCGCGGACCACGACGGCAGTCACGCCGGCCAGCGCAGCGAGGACGACGGCCGCCAGCAGCCACCACACCCAGACAGGGGTCTCGTGGCCGGTGTCGGAGGTTTCCTCGGTTGCCGGTTCGGTGGGCTGCGCCTGGCCCCCGCCGCTCGTCTGGGTCGGCTCCAAGGTCGTCTCCGTCGCGTCTGTCTCCCGGGTCTGGCTGGGGGAGGGCTGCTCGGCACTACGGGTGGGCGGCGCCGGAGTCTGCGTGGGCGAGGGCTGTTCCGGAGTCTGGGTCGGTGAGGGCTGTTCCGCGGTGCGAGTAGGGGAGGGCTGCTCGACGGTCCGGGTGGGGGAAGGCTGATCGACGGTCCGGGTGGGTGAGGGCAGCGCTACCGACCTCGTCGGCGAGGGTGCCGGTTCCCCGCCGCTCTCGCCGCCTCCTCCGCAGCCGCTCAGCAGGGCGAGGGCGAGGGCGAGGGAGCAGATCGCGAGGCGTCTTACCGGACGATCGAGCATCTGATGGCCCCCTGGCGAGTACGTCGCGACGGTATCGCGTTTCACCAGCAGCTGGCTCTGCGATGGCACCGCGCGCTCGCGAGGTGCCTCACTCCCGCAGGATGAGGTGGGTCAGCCTTCGAGGTAGGGCACGGGAGCCCGGTTCAGCACCATCCGCCAGCCCGCGGCACCCAGCGCGACGACAGCAGCGACCAGGGCGATGCCCGCAGCGGCCGGCTGGCCGGTCACCTGGAAGACGATCGCGGCTACCAGGGTCAGCACCAGGGCGACGGCCGTGACGATCCGTGCCCGACGGCCGGTGTCGGCGCGTCGCATCACGGCACCGAAGTCGATCTCGGGCGATGCCGGGCGTTCGTAGACGGGCTCTGCCGGTCGGGGCGAAGCCGCCGGCGCGGGGGACTCACCGCGTGGTGAGGGAAGCGCCACCTCGCCGCGCTCGGGGGCGGCAGGAAGCACGAAGGAGTGGTCCAGCCACTGCGGCGTCAGGTACGGGCCGCGCTCACCACCGGTCTGCTCACGCGCGCGCGTTCGCATCCGGTCGCGCACCGACTGCTGGTCAGCGACCGCGTCCCTGCTCCCTGCCCGATCCATCGCACCTCCGCAACAACCCGCACACCCGTGCACAAGTGTGCACGCATTCTGCCGCACGTGCACCCCGTTCGTGCATGCCGTGGCGCGGCGAAGACCGGGCTCACGCGGTTCGTGCACGGCGTTCCGGTACCGGGTCCGGTCGACCCGGCTCAGATGCCAGCACAATAACACACGACAGGGGTGGGCCCCCCGGGGATCGAACCCGGAACCCGCGGATTAAAAGTCCGCTGCTCTGCCAATTGAGCTAGAGGCCCGCGGCACCGGTGGCTCGGGCTCTCGGGACTTCCGCCCCGACCGGCCTCCGATGACCGGGGCACATCCTCGCAGAACTGCTGCACGGGCTTCAGCCCGTCTGCCCCTCCGCGCGGCTCTCGGCGACGCGGTGGGGGACGCGCAGCAGTCGTACGCCGGTGACGAGCACCAACCCGCCGACCAGGTTGCCGAACGCCGACCAGCCCAGCGCGCCGAGCCAGTCGAGGTAGGTGTAGTCGGCCTTGCCGGTCAGCAGGCCCGCGAACATCAGGATCGAGTCGAGGACGGAGTGGAACAGCTGTGCCCCGACGAGGACGAAGGACATCATCACCGCGGGCACCAGCTGCACCCCGAGGTTGTCCGTCGCGTGCTGCATCCGGGTGAGCAGCGTGATCACGGCTCCGGCGAGCACGGCGAGGAAGAACGACCGCCACGAGACGCCGAGGTGCGCGTAGTGCGAGCCGGAGGTGACCGCGACCTGGTGCACCTGCGGGAGCGCGACGACGATCATCCCGGCCATGGCGAAGCCCGCGACGAGGTTGGCGCCGAGGGTGACCGCCCAGAGCCGGATCAGCTGGACCAGCGTGCCGTTCTTCGCCGCGACCGAGATGACCGGCACCAGGAAGTTCTCGGTGAACAGCTCGCTGTTGGCCAGGAGGAGCGCCACGAAGCCGACCGTGAAGCCCATCGAGGCGAGCAGGGAGTTGCCGGTCTCGGTCTTGACGACGAGGTACAGCAGCACGCCGACCGCGACGTCGACCCCACCGAGCAGACCCGTGGAGATCAGCGGCAGCAGGGGACGGTCCAGCCGCTCGTGCCCCTCCGAGAGCAGGCGCTCGTAGGTCTCCTCGAGTTCGGGCTCGTCGCGGGACCCCCGTGGCGCTGCGAGGTCGCGGGAGCCACCTGAGCGGGGGCTCATCCGTGGAGCTGTCGGCTGTGACGTGCAGGCGGGGAGATCGTGAGGAAGGTGTGCATGACGCCCAGTACCCGTTGCGGAGCGGCTCAGGCGCTGGATCGTTGAAAGTTCAGCGACCCAGGTCGCGCAGCACCCGCTGCGCGGCCAGCCGGCCGGGAGAGCCGATGACGCAGCCGCCGGGATGGGTGCCGGACCCGCACTGGTAGTAGCCCGCGAGCGGCGTGGCGTACTGGCTCCAGCCGGGGGCCGGGCGGAAGAAGTACATCTGCGGGGCCAGGAACTCCCCGGCGAAGATGTTGCCCTCGGTCAGACCGGTGCGTGCCTCGATGTCGACGGGGGTGACGACCTCGCGGTGGAGCACGAGGTCGCCGAAGCCAGGGAAGTGCGACTCGAGCACGGCCTGGGCCTTGTCGCCGAAGGGCTCGCGCTCGGTCTCCCAGTCGCTTCCCTTCAGCTGGTACGGCGCGTACTGCACGAAGCACGACATCACGTGCTTGCCGGGCGGGGCCATGTCGGGATCGACCACCGACTGGATCGCCGCGTCGATGAACGGGCGCTCGGAGTACCAGCCGTACTTCGCGGCGTCGAAGGCCTTCTCGACGTACTCGATGGTCGGCCCGATGTTGAGGAACCCGCCGTAGTGGTCGACCGTGTCAGGCAGGGCCGGGAAGACCGGCAGCCCGTCGAGGGCGAAGTTCACCTTGGCCGAGACCCCGCGGAACCGCATCCGCTCGATGCTGTCGACCAGCTCGCCGGGGAGCTCGGCGGGCTCGACCAGCTCGAGGAAGGTACGCCGCGGGTCGAGGGCCGAGACCACGACCGGGGCGCGCAGCTCGGTGCCGTCCTCCAGCACCACGCCGTGGCTGCGGCCCTCCTTGGTCAGCACCGCGGTGACCGGGGAGGCGAGCCGGATCTCGGCGCCGAAGGCGGTGGCGGCGCGCGCGAGCACCTGGGTGAAGCCGCCGTTGCCGCCCTTGTGGAAGGCCCACGAGCCGAGGTGGCCGTCGTGCTCGCCCATCTTGTGGAAGAGCAGCACGAGTCCCGATCCCGGGGACATCGGCCCGACCTTCGAGCCGATGATGCTGGAGGAGGCGTGGAAGCCCTTGACTGCCTCGTGCTCGAAGTAGTCGTCGAGCCAGTCGGCGGCGCTGCCGGTCAGCAGCCGGACGACGTCGTGCATCACCTTTCGCTCCACGCCGCCGAGGTGGTCGAGCAGCCACTTCACGTCCGGGGCGTCCTCGGGGTCACGGCTGAAGACGTTGGGCGGCGCGTTGTCGAACAGCGGTTGGATCGCCTGGCAGACCCGGTCGAGGTCGTGGTGGTAGCGGTCGTAGGCGTCCGCGTCGTGCGGGGAGTGGCGCCGGATCTCCTGCAGGTTCTGCGCGTGGTCGTCGCCGAGGAGCAGGTAGTCGCCGTCGCCGGTGGGATGGAACGAAGCCGGCATCATCAGGGGCATGAACCCGTGCTCCACGAGGTCGAGCTCGTGGATGATCTCCGGGCGCAGCAGGCTGAGCGCGTAGGAGAACGTGGTGAACGAGAAGCCTCGCCCAATCTGATCGACACCGAGCTCCTCGGTGATGGCAGCCCCGCCGACCACGTCGTTCTTCTCCAGCACCAGCGTGCGGAGGCCGGCCTTGGCCAGGTACGCCGCGTGGGTCAGCCCGTTGTGGCCACCGCCGACGACGATGGCGTCCCAGGACTGATCGGTGGAGGCGTCGCTCATGAGGTCTTCCGCTCGGGGTTGAAGAACGGCAGCTTCGTGGTGTGTACGCCGACCGTCGTGTTGTGGTGCAGGAGGGCGATCTCCAGCCGCAGGGGAGTGCCGGCAGCTGCGAGGTCGGGGCGCACCCGGGCCAGGCCGATGTGGCGTTGCAGCACGGGTGAGTAGACGAAGCTCGTGCAGTAACCGATCTGCTCGTGGTGCTCGTCGTACAGCATCGACTCGTAGGACAGCGGGGTCTCCGACTTCGGCGGCAGCAGTCCTGCGTCGCGGTGGAGCGCGTCCCACTCGGCCCAGTCGACGAGGATGCCGGTGGTGCTCCAGCGGGAGGTTCCCTCGAGCAGCTCGCTCCTGATCGCCGGGCTGCCCACGAAGGACCGCTTGCCGTCGCGGACCCCGCGGAGCATCCAGCCGAGCCCGAGCTCCTTGGGCGTGACCCGCTGGGCGTCGCTGAAGGCGAGACGGCTGTTGGTCCACTCGACGTCGACCAGCGCGAGGCCGGCCTCGATGCGGAGCGTCATCAGGGCCTCCTCGCCGAACGGCCGGATGCCGTGACCCGTCCCGGCCTCGAGCACTGCGTCGAGCACGGCCACGGCGTCGTCGCTGCCGACGGTGATCTCGTAGCCCAGGTCTCCGGTGTACCCGGTCCGCGACAGCGTGACCGCTGCGCCGGCGACCTTGGCAGGGACGTGGTCGAAGAACGCGAGCTTCTCGGCCTCCGGCATCAGCCCTGCCAGCACGGCGCGGGACCGAGGGCCCTGCACGGCGAGCATCCCGTAGTCGTCCGAGACGTCCTCGAGCGCGACCTGCATCCTCGAGCCGAGGTCCGCGAACCAGCCGAGAGCGGGGCGGGCCGAGGTGAGCAGGAAGTCGGTCGCCGAGTGCCGGAACACCACGCCGTCCTCCATCACGAAGCCGCGCTCGTCGCACCACGCCGTGTAGTGCGCCTGCCCCGGCCGGCACAGCCGGATGTCGCGCACCAGGGCGCGGGCGAGCAGGCGTTCGGCGTCCGGACCCGTGATCCGGTACTTGAACAGCGGCGAGGTGTCGAAGACCCCGACGGAGTTGCGCACCGCGAAGTACTCGTGCTTCGGCGCCGTGCTGTAGCGCAGCGGCGACAGCGTGCCCTGCCAGTGCGTGTAGAGCCCCTGGTCGTTGAGCTCGCTCAGGCGCGGGTGGAAGGGCGTCGTCCGGATCATCGTGTGCTCACGGTAGTGCTTACTGACTCGCAAGTCAGTAGCTGGAGCGGGTCCCTGAGGAGGTTGTGCAGCAACAGTCTCGCAGGGGCTGGGGCCCTTCGAGACAGGACTTCGTCCTTCCTCAGGGACCCTTCGAGACAGGACTTCGTCCTTCCTCAGGGGCCCTTCGAGCCAGGACTTCGTCCTTCCTCAGGGACCCGACCCCGGCTCGGTGACCTCGAGCTTCTCCAGCAGCCAGGCGTAGACCTCGGCCTCGTACCCGAGGTGGGCGAATCGGCCCGAGGGGCCGGCGTGAGCGCCCGCGCCGGTCTCGGCGCGGAACAGGCACCGCGGCGACCACTCCGGGTCGCTCTCACGCAGCGCGGCCACCCACTTGGCCGGTTCGAAGATCATCACCCGGGGGTCGTGCAGGGCGCCGGTCACGAGCAGGTCCGGTCGCTGTCCTGCCGGGGGCGGGTTGTCGTACGGCGAGTAGGCGAGCATCCACTCGAAGTCCTCGCGCCGGCGCGGGTCGCCCCACTCGTCCCACTCGTTGGCGGTGAGCGGGACGTCTGCGTCGAGCATGGTGGTGACCACGTCGACGAAGGGCACCTCGGCCACGACCGCACGCCACCGGTCCGGGCGCTGGGAGAACACCGCTCCCTGGAGCAGTCCGCCCGCACTCAGGCCGCGGGTCGCGATCCTGCTCCCGTCGACGAGGCCCGCTGCGAGGCCGTCGGCGACCGCGATGTGGTCGGAGAACGTGTGCTGCTTGTGCTCGAGGTGTCCGTCCAGCCACCAGCGCCGCCCGCCGTACCCCCCGCCACGCGGGTGCGAGACCACGAAGACCACGCCCCGGTCCAGGAGGCTGGGCAGCGCCGGGTCCCACCAGGGGTCGTCGTTGGACTCGTAGGACCCGTAGCCCCACAGCACGCAGGGGGCGGTGCCGTCCAGCGGCGTCTCCCGGTGTCGTACGACGGTCGCGGGGATGTCCGTGCCGTCGGGGGCGGGGAACGTCCGGGTCTCGGCCAGGTAGCGAGCCGGGTCGTGCCCGGGCGCCGCCTCCTGCTTGATCTCGCGTCGCGCCCCGTCGTCCAGCGACACCTCCGACCACGTGGGCGGCTCGAGGTGCGACTCCTCCTCGACGAGCACGGTTCTCGCCTCGAACTCGACGTTCGTGGCCAGGGCCAGCGACCCGGGTCGGTGCCGCGGGGTCACCACCAGGCCTTCGAGCGTGAGGTCCGAGGTCGACAGCACGCGCAGTCGTTGCTCGCCCTCGGCACGGAACGACAGCACCACGTGGTCGGCAAACGCATCCACCTGCTCGAGCCGCTCTGCCGGGTCCTCGCCCCGCACCTCGCGCCACGTCGTGTGGTCCTGGTGCCCCGAGCGCGGCACCGGACAGGCGAGCAGGCGGAACTCGACCGCACCGTCGTTGCTCACCAGCAGCAGCAGGTCGCCTTCGCCGGGCAGGTGGACGTGCTCGGCGTGGTACATCACGCCCCGCCGCCGCCCGCCCACCGAGCAGGCGGGGGAGGCGGGATCCCGCGCGTCGACCACCCACACCTCGCTGGTGTCCCGGTTCTCCGACCAGATCACCACCAGCTCACCGCTGCGCGCCCCGCGGACGTTGACCTCGAACTGCTCGTCGAGCTCCTCGAGCACCAGCACGTCGGACTCGGCGCTGGTCCCGATCACGTGCCGCCACACCTGGAAGGGCCGGTACGCGTCGTCGTGCACGGTGTAGAAGAAGGACGCCGAGTCGGCGCTCCAAGCCCCGCCGTAGTAGCTGCGCGGGACCACGTCGTCGAGATCCGTGCCGAGCCCCGGACCCGGCGCGATGTCACGGAAGTGCAGCTCGTAGACCTCGTCCCCGGTCCGGTCCACCGACCACGCCAGCAGCCGGTTGTCCGGGCTGACGCGGGTCAGTCCCAGCTCGACGTACCCGGACCCGTCGACCAGGTCGTTGACGTCGAGCAGGACCTCGGAGCCACTGATTCTGTTGTCGGGATCGTTGTTCCCAGCAGATTCCGACGGCGTGGGCTGGTCCGTTGTGTTGATTTCCTGCAACAACTGCGCGTACTCCCTTCCCGCCGGGAGCAGCGTGTAGTAGGAAAAGCCATGGTGTCGCCAACTGACCGACGAGTCAGTAGTAGGCACCCTGTCGGTCATCTCCGATCGAAGTCCCTCGACCAGGGAGCCCAGATGTCTGGTGGCAGTTCCGTACCACTCTCGCTCGGCGACGAGATGGGCGAAGAGGGCGTCCGAGTCCCGGTCGCGCATCCAGTGGTAGGGGTCCGGGCGGCGCGTGCCGTGAAGGACATGCTCGTGGGGCTCACGGGCGGCCCGCGGAGGAGACGTCACGAGCCGCACCGTACTCCGCGCCGGAAGACCGCCGCCGTGCTCGCGGGCCTGGCCGTGGTGGTCGGTTCTCTCGGCCCCTCACTGGCCCAGGCCCCTTCCGCGAGCGGCGCGGAGAAGGTGACGTTCACCGTCGCCTTCACCGATCCGGTCGACTCGATCAACCCGTTCGTCGGCTACAACGCGGCGTCCTACGAGCTGTGGGACCTGATGTACGACTACATGATCGGCTACTCGATGAAGGACCTCTCCCCGGTGCCCGCCCTGGCCACCAAGTGGGAGACGTCGTCGGACGGCAAGACCTGGACCTTCCACATCCGCGACGGCGTGAAGTGGAACGACGGAGTGCCCCTGACCGCGGCCGACATCGCCTACACCTACAACCGGGTGCTGCACGGGACCACCGAGCAGGGCAACTGGAGCAACTACCTCAACAACGTGGCGACGGTGACCGCGCCGGACGCCCAGACCGTCGTGCTCTCCCTCAAGAAGCCCAACGCGGTGCTGCCCCTGCTGCCGATCCCGATCGTGCCCGAGCACGTGTGGAAGAACATCAGCGAGAAGCAGGTCAAGAGCTACGCCAACACCCCCAAGAACGGGAAGCCGATCGTCGGCTCCGGCCCCTTCAACATGGTGCAGGGCACCGAGGGCGGCTCGTCGTACACGATGACGGCCAACAAGAACTACTGGGGTGGCAAGCCGCACGTCGACGAGCTGGACTTCAAGATCTACAAGGCCAAGGACCCGGCGGTGCAGGCCCTGATCAAGGGTGAGGTCGACTACGTCAACGACATCTCGGCTCTGCAGGTGCGCGCGCTCAAGGGCAAGCAAGGCATCACTGCCCAGAACGGCATCTCGCCCGCGTTCGAGGAGATCGCCTTCAACACCGGCTCGGCGGACCCCAAGACCAACAAGCCCATCGGCGACCCCAACCCGGCCGTCCTGGACCCGAAGTTCCGCCGAGCGCTCGGCTACGCCGTCGACCGAGACCGGTTGGTCAAGAGTGCCTACCAGGGAGCGGCCCTGCCCGGCTCGACGATCATCCATCCGGCGTACAAGCGCTGGCTGTGGACGCCACCCAAGGACGAGGCGTTCACCTTCGACCTGAAGAAGGCGGGTCAGCTGCTGGACGAGGCGGGCTACAAGAAGGGGTCCGACGGCAAGCGGACCCTGCCCAACGGCAAGCCGATCGGCAGCCTGCGGCTCTATGCCCGCAGCACCTCACCCGAGTCGGTCGACACCCTGAACTTCTTCCAGGAGTGGCTGAAGGACCTGGGCATCGACTCCAAGGTCACCGCCCTGGACGAGAGCAAGCTGGGCGACGACATCACCTCCGGCGACTACGACATCTTCCAGTGGGACTGGTTCGTCGAGCCGGACCCGGACGGCATCCTGGCCGACTTCACCTGCGCCCAACGCGGCTCGCTGAACGACTCCAACTACTGCAACAAGGCCTACGACGCCATGTACGAGCAGCAGAACCAGGAGACCGACCTCTCCGCGCGCGAGGCGATCGTGAAGAAGATGGTGCAGCAGCTCTACGTGGAGACGCCCTACATCGTCACGGCGTACCCGACGACCGGCGAGGCGTTCCGCTCCGACCGCTTCGCCTGCTTCCAGCCGCAGCCGACTCCCGGTGGTGTCTGGCTGGTGCAGTACGGCACCAAGAACTACACCCAGCTGCGCCCGGCCAAGGACGCCGGCAACTGCGACGGGATCCCTGACGCCGCGGGCGCGGCCAAGTCCGTCTCGGCGAACGAGAGCAGCAGTGGGGGCAGCAACACCGGCGCGATCGTCGGTGGCGTCGTCCTCGTGGTCCTGCTCGCGGGAGGTGCGGTCCTCCTCGTGAGGCGACGCGGATCGGCGGCCGAGCGGGAGTGACGCAGTGACCACCGTTGTCGCGAGCGCACCCACCCAGCCGGTCGTCCGCCCGCGCAGCTACGGGCGCTACGTCGGCGGGAAGATCCTCGGAGC
Source organism: uncultured Actinomycetota bacterium (assembly GCA_963794435.1). GTDB lineage: Bacteria > Actinomycetota > Actinomycetes > Propionibacteriales > Nocardioidaceae > Marmoricola. The sequence continues at coordinate 153,224 of CAWCDX010000018.1, read as the reverse complement.
CATCGGGAGCCTCTTCTTCGTCCTGGTCGTCAACTTCTTCCTCTTCCGGGTCTTGCCCGGCGACCCGGCCAAGACGCTGAGCCGCGGACACTTCAGGACCCCCGCGCAGCTGGCGGCCTTCCGCCACGAGTACGGCCTCGACCAGCCGCTGGGGCAGCAGTTCGTCACCTACCTCGAGAACACCTTCACCGGCCACCTCGGCATCTCGCTGCGCTACGGCGTGCCGGTGTTCGACCTGCTCGTCGAGCGGTTCTGGCCCACGATGCTGCTGGTCGGCACCTCCACGATCCTGGCCATGGTCCTCGGTGTCTGGATCGGGACGCTGGGCGCCTGGAACCGCGGCGGTCGCTTCGACCGGATCTCGACGGGCTCGACCCTCACCCTCTACTCGATGCCCGAGTGGTGGCTGGGACTGCTGCTGATCGCGGCCTTCGGCGTGGGCATCGGGCCGTTCCCCGGGTTCTTCCCGACGGGGGGCCTGCACTCGACCGGGGTGGATCCCTCCAGCGTGAAGGGGTGGCTGGACACCGCGCGACATCTCTTCCTGCCGGTGCTGACGCTCACGCTCGCCTACCTGGCGGAGTACTCGCTGATCATGCGCTCCTCCCTGCTCGACGAGCTCGGCGAGGACTACCTCACGACCGCGCGGGCCAAGGGCCTGCGCGACGTGCTCGTCCGGCGGCGGCACGCCGTACGCAACGCGCTGCTGCCGACCACCACGGTCTCGGCCATCAACATCGGGTTCATCGTCTCGGGCGCGATCACCATCGAGACGGTGTTCTCCATTCCCGGCCTCGGCCTGTTGACCCAGGAGGCCCTGGACATCCCGGACTACTGGGTGCTGCAGGGCTGCTTCCTGGTCGCCGCCGCCGGCGTCATCTTCGCCAACCTGGTCGTCAACCTCTTCTACGGCGTCCTCGACCCGCGGGTACGGACATGACCCAGGTCGCGACCACTCCGAAGGTCACCGCCGCGCAGCTCACCCGGCGACGTCGCGCGCTGGCCCTTCGCCGCAACTTCGCGCAGTTCCGCCGCAGTCGCTCCGGCATGCTCGGGCTGTTCATCCTGCTGGCGTTCATCGTCATCGCCCTGCTGGCGCCCGTCCTGGCCAACCCCGAGGGTCTCCAGGTCACCAAGGCGACCGGGCCGATCCTGGCGCCACCCTCCCGGGAGTACTGGCTGGGGACCGACGAGACCGGCCGCTCGATCCTGACCCTGCTGATCTGGGGCTCGCGGGTGTCGCTGTTCGTCGGGCTGTTCGCCACCCTGATCTCGATGGTGCTCGGCACGGCCATCGGCCTGGCGTCAGGCTTCTTCGAGGGGTGGCCAGGAGCCGTCCTGTTCCGCTTCACCGAGTGGTTCCTGGTGATCCCGTTCCTGCCGCTGGCCCTGATCCTCGCCACGATCCTCGGGCGCTCGTTGATCAACATCTCCGTGGTCATCGGCATCACCAGCTGGCCGGCGACCGCGCTCCTGATCCGCAGCCAGACGCTCTCGATCAAGGAGCGTCCCTACCTCGAGCGTGCCCGCGTGCTGGGTGCCAACCGGCGCCAGCAGATCAGTCGCCACGTGCTCCCCAACGTGATGCCGATGGTGTTCGCCAACACCACCTTGACCGTCGCGGTCGCGATCCTGACCGAGACCACGCTGAGCTTCCTCGGTCTCGGTGACCCGACGCGCGTCTCGTGGGGCTCGATGCTGGACGCTGCGTTCCAGGTGGGCGCGATGACGACCGGTGCCTGGTGGTACATCGTGCCGCCGGGCGTGTGCGTCGTGCTCGTCGTGCTCGCCTTCACGCTGGTCGGTCAGGCCCTCGAGGAAGTCTTCAATCCTCGGCTCCGGAGCGACCGATGACCGCGGACCTCCTGGCCATGCGCGACCTCTCGGTGTCCTACGTGACCTCCGAGGGATTGCTTCCGGCGGTACGCGGTGTCGACCTGGTCGTGCGGCCGGGCGAGGTGGTCGGCGTCGCCGGTGAGTCGGGGTGTGGCAAGTCGACGCTGGTCAGCACGGTGCTGCGGCTGCAGCCCAAGGATGCCCAGGTCACCGGCGAGGTGCAGGTGCTCGGCGGCGACGTGCTGACCATGAAGTGGGGGGACCTGCGCGCCCTGCGCTGGGCCGGAGCCTCCATCGTGTTCCAGGGAGCCCTGCACTCGCTGAACCCCGTGCACCGTGTCGGCCGCCAGATCGGCGAGGCGATCCTGGTGCACGAGCCGGCCCTGGCAGACGGAGCCGTCGAGGAGCGGGTCCACGACCTGCTGACGCAGGTCGGCCTGGCCCCCGAGCGCAGCCGCTCCTACCCGCATCAGCTCTCCGGCGGTCAGAAGCAACGGATCATGATCGCGATGGCCCTCGCCTGCCGGCCGCAGCTGATCGTGGCCGACGAGCCCACGACGGCGCTCGACGTCATGGTCCAGGCGCAGATCCTCGACCTGCTCGGCAACCTGGTGCGCGAGCTCGGCGTGGGTCTGCTGATCATCAGCCACGACCTGTCGGTGCTGGCGGACGTGTGTGACCGCGTGATGGTGATGTACGCCGGCAGGGTGGTCGAGAGTGGCACCGCCGAGCAGGTCTTCAGCGAGCCGCTGCACCCGTACTCGCACGCGCTCTCCGACGCCTTCCCACGGGTGGGGGACCCGCAGGCGCGCTACGCCCCCGCAGGGCTGGAGGGCGACCCACCCGATCCGAACCACCTGCCTCCCGGCTGTCCGTTCGCGCCGCGCTGCCCGAGGAAGATCGAGGCCTGCGACGACGCGGAGCCGCCGTTGGTCGAGGCCCGGCCCGGCCGGCCGGTGGCCTGCATCCGGGTGACTCGTGACTGAGGCGACCGAGGCGCCGCTGGTCGAGGTCCGCGGGGTCCAGGTGGAGTACGTCACCCGTAGCGGCCACGCTGCCCGGGCCCTCGACGGCGTCGACCTCTCGGTGGCGCGCGGCGAGATCCTGGCCATCGTCGGGGAGTCAGGTTCGGGCAAGACGACGCTGGCGCGCACCATGATGGGCCTGCAGCGACCGACGACCGGGGACGTCCTGGTCGGAGGCGCCCCGCTGGACTACTCGATCCGTGGGCTCAAGCGCTACCGCAGCCAGGTGCAGCTGGTCCTCCAGGACGCCGCCGGGTCGCTCAACCCCCGCCAGACCGTCTACGAGTCCGTGGCCGAGGGGATCCGGCTGCACCGGCGCGCGGCCACCGACGAGCAGGGGCGCAACGAGACCGAGCTCGTCTCCGCGGCTCTGGCCGAGGCGGGTCTGCGACCGCCGGAGCGGTTGTTCCTGCGCTACCCGCACGAGCTCTCCGGCGGGCAGAAGCAGCGTGTCCTGATTGCGGGCGCGCTCGCACTGCGACCCGAGCTGATGATCGCCGACGAGCCGGTCTCCTCCCTGGACGCCTCGATCCGGGGCGAGATCCTCGCGCTGCTGCTCAAGCTCCGCGCCGACCTCGGGATGGGTGTCGTCGTGGTCACCCACGACCTCGGCCTGGCCTGGAACATCGCCGACCGGATCGCGGTGATGTACCTCGGCCGGGTGGTCGAGTGCGGCACCACCGAGGAGGTCCTCGGCACGCCCCGGCACCCCTACACCCAGGCGCTGCTGTCGGTCGTGCCCGAGATGGAGGAGCTCGAGCCGATCGTCCTGACCGGCGAGATCCCCGACCCGACCCGGATCCCGGCCGGTTGCCGCTTCCACCCCCGCTGCCCCAAGGTCGTCGACGGCAGCGCCGAGCGTGCCGGGATCACCGACCAGTGCTACGGCACCCCGCTCGAGGTGCTGCCCCCTACCGGCGACCACCGGGTGGCCTGCCATCTCGACGCGGTGCTGCGGTCGGGCCCTTCGAGACAGGACTCCGTCCTTCCTCAGGGACCCGGACGGTCGGGTCCCTGAGGAGGTTGCGCAGCAACGGTCCCAGTCGGGTCCCTGAGGAGGTTGCGCAGCAACGGTCCCGGGTCCCAGGAGGTTGCGCAGACGTCCAGACGGTCCCTGAGGAGGTTGCGCAGCAACCGTCCCCAGTCGGGTCCCTGAGGAGGTTGCGCAGCAACGGTCGCCAGGTCGGGTCCCTGAGGAGGTTGCGCAGCAACGGTCCCAGTCGGGTCCCTGAGGAGGTTGCGCAGCAACGGTCCCAGTCGGGTCCCTGAGGAGGTTGCGCAGCAACCGTCTCGAAGGGCTGGGGATTCCGCGACGGGGTCGTGGTGTGGGACCATTCTTACTGACTCACGAGTCAGTAAGGAGGGTCTGATGGGCGAGGGGCTGCACGCCGCACTGCCGCGTGAGCTGTACGTCGATCCGCAGTCCTGGCTGGCCGAGCGCGAGGCGGTGCTGTTCGGCGAGTGGTACTGCCTGGGGCGCACCGACGACCTCGGGCTCGAGTCGCCCAGCCAGGTGCTCAGCGTCGACGTCGCGGGTGAGTCGGTGCTCGTCACCAGCGACGAGGAGGGTCGTCTGCACGCGGCGTACAACGTCTGCCGGCACCGTGGCTCACAGCTTCGGCCGCCGGCCCAGGCTGCCTGCGAGGCCTCCGCCCTGCGCTGCCCGTACCACTCGTGGACCTACGGCCTCGACGGGCGGCTGCTCAAGGCACCGCACGCGGAGGTCGGCGATCCGGGGGAGTTCGCGCTGCACCACGTGGGCGTCGAGACCTGGGGCGGCTTCGTGTTCGTGCACCTGACGCCGGAGCGCGCCGGGTCGCTGGCCGAGCAGGCGGGCCGCGCCACCATGACGCTCGGCAACTACGGTCTCGCCGACCTGGTCACCGGCTGCACCCTGACCTACGACGTGGCCGCGAACTACAAGGTGCTGCTGGAGAACTACAACGAGTGCTACCACTGCGGCCCGGTGCACCCGGAGCTGTCGCGGCTGGTGCCCGCCTTCGCCGGTGGCGGGGCCGGGCTCGACTGGGACGACGGGATCCCTCATCGCGACGGTGCCTGGACCTTCACCACCACGGGAACCACCACGCGTGCGTGCCTGCCCGGCCTCGACGAGCACGAGCGCAGCCGCCACAAGGGCGACCTCGTCTACCCGAACCTGATGCTCTCCGGGTCCGCCGACCACGTCGCTGCCTTCGTCGTCGAGCCGCGTGCCGTCGACCGCACGACCGTCACCTGCCTGCTGCTCTTCGACCGCGCCGAGGCGGCCCGCGGCGACTTCGACCCGGGTGATGCCGCGGAGCTGTGGGACCTCGTCAACCGCCAGGACTGGGCGGTCTGCGAGTCCGTCCAGCGGGGGATGTCCTCACGGGCCTACCGGCACGGTTGGTTCGCGCCGATGGAGGACGACAGCCTCGACATCCGGCGCTGGCTCCTGCCGAGGATGGGCTCCCGTGACTGAGCGCTTCGACACGGTCGTCATCGGTCTCGGCGCCCTCGGCAGCGCGACCGCATGGGACCTCGCCCGCCGTGGCCGCTCCGTGCTCGGGCTGGAGCGCTTCGGCCTGGGGCACTCGCGCGGCGCCAGTCACGACACCAGCCGGATCCTGCGGCACAGCTACCACACGCCGTCGTACGTCCGGCTCACCCAGCAGGCGTACGCCGACTGGGCACGGCTCGAGGCGGACTCGGGGGAGGAGCTGGTCACCACGGTCGGCGGGCTCGACCTGTTCCCGCCCGACTGCGCGATCAGCCCGATCGACTACACGGAGTCGATGGACGAGGTCGGCATCGCCTACGACGTGCTGGACGCCGACGCCGTCACGAGCCGGTGGCCGCAGTTCCGGCTTCCGGAGGGGACGCTCGCGCTGCACCAGGCGGACTCGGCCATCGTGCCGGCGGCCCGGGGCACGCGGGCGATGCAGGAGCAGGCGCGCAGGCACGGTGCCGCCCTGCGGGAGCTGAGCCCCGTCACCGCGCTGCGCGAACGCGGCGACAGCATCGAGGTCGACACGCCTGGCGGCACGGTGGTCGCCGACTCCGTCGTGGTCACCGCGGACGCCTGGACCAACGACCTGCTCCGCCACCTGGGCACGGAGGTCCCCCTCGAGGTGACGCTCGAGCAGGTCACGTACTTCGCCCCGCGAGCGGCCGGCGGACTTCGAGCAGACGCCGCTGTGGATCTGGATGGACGACCCGTCGTTCTACGGCTTCCCCTGCTACGGCGAGCCGACGGTCAAGGCCGCGCAGGACTGCGGCGGGCCGACGGTCGACCCCGATGACCGGACCAGTGAGCCCGACCCCGGGATGCAGCGGGTGCTCGCCGAGCACCTGGCGGGGATGCTCCCGGGGAGCGGCCGGCCGGTGCGCTCGCTGCGCTGCCAGTACACCCTGACGCCCGACCGCGACCTGGTCCTCTCACCGGTGCCCGGGCACGAGCGCGTCGTCGTCGGGCTGGGCGCCGCCCAGGGCTTCAAGTTCGCGCCCACGCTCGGTCGGTTGCTGGCCGACCTCGCGGTGGAAGGGTCCACGGCGACCGACCTCACGCCGTACCGCTTCGACCGGCCGGCACTCACCGACCCCGCCTACGCCCCGCACTGGCTGGTCTGAGATGGCCTCAGACGAGCGTCTCGACGTCGACCCCGAGCTCGGTGGCGACCTGGTGGGCCACCCAGGCACGCAGCTGGGCGCGGGTGATGGTGCGGTGCACGACCGCGGCGACGGAGAGTCCGTCGACCAGCGCGGACAGGCGTCCCACGGCACCCTCGGGGTCAGGGCACGTGAAGGCACCCGACGCGACCCCGTCGTCCACGACCTCGCGCAGCATGGCCTGCCACCGCTTGTCCATCTGGCGCAGCACTGCGCGGATGTTCGGCTCGCGCTGGGCCAGCGCCCAGGCGTCGATCCACAGCCGCCAGCCCAACGCCTGGCCCGTGGGCCCGTAGAACCGCAGCATCCGGCGCAGCCGCTCGACCGGGTCGGCGTGGCGGCCGGCCTTGGCCAGTCGCTCGAGGTCCTTCTCGACCGCGTAGGCGAACGTCTCGGTGACCAGGTCGTCCTTCGTGCCGAAGTGGTAGAAGACGAGCGAGGGGCTGACGCCCAGGGCATCGGCGACATCGGCCACCCGGGTGTTCGCGAGGCCGATCCGGTCGACGAGCTCCACGGTCGCGGCGAGGATCTCGTCGCGACGGATCTCGACCGTACGGCGGGCCCGGCGCGTCGTCACCACGTCACACCCGTACCCATGTGGCGCAGCATAGAAGGAGGAGGGCTTCGGCGATGACGGACGTGCGCGAGGGACCGACGCGGATGCTGGCGGCGGAGTCCTACACCTCGACGACGGTGCTCGACTGGGAGCGACGCCATCTGTTCGCGGCGAGCTGGACCTGCCTCGGCCGCCCCGAGGACCTGCTCCCGAGCACGGGGCCGAAGCCGGTGACCCAACGAGCGGTGATGGTCGGCGACGTCGCCTGCGTGATCGTGCGCGACGAGACCGCGGCCGACGACCTGCGGCTGTTCCCCAACACCTGCCGGCACCGCGGCCACGAGCTGCTGGCCCAGGACGACACGTCCACTCGGCGCAGCATCCAGTGCCCGTACCACGCGTGGACCTACGACCTCTCGGGCTCGCTGATCGGAGCCCCCGGCTTCCGCGACGACCCCGCCTTCGACGTCACCGAGCACTCGTTGGCCGAGCTCCCGGTGCGGGTCTGGCACGGCTGGGTCTTCGCGCACGCGCTGCATCCGGTGGGCAGTCCCTCGGTCCCGTCGTTCGAGCGACACCTGGGCGAGATCACCGGCCTGCTCGCGCCGTACGACGCCGGGTCGCTGGTGCTCGCCGACCGGCACACCTACGAGGTGGCGGCGAACTGGAAGGTGATCGCGGAGAACTACCACGAGTGCTACCACTGCCCGCTGATCCACCCGGAGCTGTGCGAGGTGACGCCTCCCGACTCCGGCGTGAACTACCGGATGCCGGGCGCCTGGATCGGTGGCTCGATGGACCTGCGGGAGGGCACCTCGACCATGTCGCTGACCGGCGAGCTCGCGGCGACGCCGCTGCCGGACGTCAACCCGAGGGTCGTGGAGTACCTGCACGTGCTGCCGAACCTGCTCGTCTCGGCGCACCCCGACTACGTGATGACCCACCGGATGGTGCCGCTGTCGCCCGGGCGGACGTGGGTGGAGTGCTCCTGGCTGGTGCTCCCGTCGGCGGACGGATCGGTCCCGTCCGCCGCCGCGGCCGTGGAGTTCTGGGACATCACGAACCGCCAGGACTGGGCCGCCTGCGAATCCGTGCAACGCGGTGTCGCCTCGCCGCACTTCGTCCCCGGCCCGTTCGCGCCCAAGGAGGACGCCGTCGCCCAGCTCGTCGAGACGATCGCCCGGGCCTACCGCACCGGGTCCCTGGAGGGGTGATGCGGCGGCTCGGCATCCTGGTCCCGCTGGTGCTCGTCGCCGGCGTCCTCGGGACCGGCCCTGCGTCTGCTGCTCCAGGCCCGCCGCCTCCACACCGCCTGCGACCCGTGGCCCCTCCGGTCGTCGCCCCTTCCTCCGGGCGGGTGCGGGTGGGGACGCTCCGGCTGCACAGATGCCCAGTGGTGGCGCGCGCGCTCTGTGGGTCGATCCAGCGGCTCTGGGAGCCCGACCACCCTGCGGCGGGGACCGTGACGGTGGGCTTCGCGTTCGTGCGTGCCCGCAACCGGCACCGACGCGTGCTGGGGACCGTGGTGCCCCACGAGGGTGGCCCGGGGTACAGCACGACCGGCACCGCGGACGACTACGTCGCGATGTACGGGGCGCTGCTCCGCCGGCGCAACCTGCTGCTGGTCGACCAGCGTGGGACCGGTCTCTCCCAGCCGATCGACTGCCCCTCCCTGCAGGACCTCCGCATCGCCTACCGGATCGCCGCCGCGCAGTGCGGCCGTCGGCTCGGGGCCCGCGCCGACGACTACAGCACCGCCCGCTCCGCCGACGACGTCGCAGCCGTGATCGCGGCGCTCCGGCTCGGACGGGTCGACCTGTACGGCGACTCCTACGGCACCTTCTTCACCCAGGTCTTCGCCGGCCGTCACCCCACGATGGTGCGCAGCATCGTCCTCGACGGGGCCTATCCGACCTACGGCGAGGACGCGCTCTACCCCACCCAGGGGCCGGCGATGCGGCGGTCCTTCGACCTCGTCTGCCGGCGGTGGTCGGTGTGCCGCGACGGTGGTCCGTCGTTCCTCACCTCGCTGCAGCGGGTGCTGGCGCTGGTGCGCGCACATCCGTGGCGCGGGACGGCGTACGACGCCGACGGCCGTCGGATGCGGGTGACGGTCGACGGCCCCGGCCTGGTCTCGGTGGCCTTCGGTGCGACGTACGGCCCGGCCTGGTACCGCGAGACGACGGCGGCGCTGCGCGCCGGCCTCCAGGGCGACCGGGCTCCGCTGCTCCGGCTGGTGGCCGAGGCGACGGGCGGCGGCACCGACTTCGGCGATCCGCGTGCCTACAGCGAGGGTGACGACGCGGCGGTGGCCTGCCACGACTACCCGCAGCTCTACGACATGACCGCGCCACCCGGGGCCCCTCGGGAGGCTCAGTACGCCGCGGCGCTGGCTGCCGCCGGGCCAGGGCCCTACGGGCCGTTCACCGTCGGTGACTACGCCCGCTCCGACTGGCAGGAGCTCGACTGGTGCACCCGCTGGCCGGTCGCTCCGGCGGACAACCCCGCGGGGCCACCACGCCCGCCGTCCGGCCGCTACCCGGACGTGCCCGTGCTGGTGCTCAGCGGCGAGCTCGACTCGATCACCACGCCGGCCGAAGGGGCCCTGGTGGTCCGGCAGTTCCCGCGCGCCCGGCAGGTGGTCGTGCGCAACAGCTTCCACGTGACGGCGCTCGAGGACGCGGACAACTGTGCGCAGCGGCTGGTGCGCACCTTCGTGCGATCGTTCGCGCTCCCGGGCCGGCTGCTCAGCTGTGCGGACTCGATTCGGCCGGTGCGCGCACAGGGCAACTTCGCGGCCTCGCTCGCGGCCGTCCCGCCCGCCCCAGGTCGCGGTCCCGTGGCGGCCCGACGCTCGGCCCGTGCCGCCGCGCTGACCGTGGCGGACGTCGAGGACCGCTGGTGGAACAACGACTCGGGCACGGGCGTCGGGCTGCACGGCGGCAGGTGGAGCTACTCCGGTGACGACACGGTGGTCTTCCGACTGCACCGCGTGGCGCTGGTGCCGGGGGTCCTGGTCTCCGGTCGCGCCCGCTGGAACACCGCCCGCAACCGGATGTCGGTGCACCTCCGGGTGACCGGCCCCGGCCCTCACGGTCGCCTGCACGGCCACTGGAACACCCGCTCCGTGGGCGCCCCTGCGGTCCTCGGTGGGCGGGTCGGTGGGCGGGGCGTGCGGGTGCGGTTCCTGGCTCCCTAGGAATGGGTCGGGTGGCGCAACCACAGGCTGACGTGCGCAGGCTGCCAGGTGTCGTCGACCGCCGAGCGCAGGTCCCTCGAGACGGCGTTGAGGTCCAGCTCCTGACGCAGACGGGCGGCGAAGTCGTCGAGGGTGCGGGTGGCGTCGTACCGCTTGCGGTAGAAGCGGCGGTCGACGGCGGCCTGGATGCGGAGTCGGGCCGGTCGGAACAGGGCGGCGGCGGTGAGCGTCGAGGCGGCGACCGCGACGTCGGACTGCGTGGTGATCGGCGAGAGCAGGACCTGCAGCACGAGCACCAGCCCCAGGTAGACCGCGCCGAGGGTCAGCGTCAGCACGGAGTAGACGAGCGCCCGGTTGACGATGGTCTCGATCTGGTAGAGGTCGTACTTGAGGATCGCGATGGTGATCGCCGAGGGCACCCCCACGATGACCACCACCCCCTGGGCGACGTTCGCCGCCACGGCGATCGGGGAGAGCGTGCAGCTGCAACCGAGCTGCCCGACGGCGGCGACGACCTGCAGCGCCAGGCCGACGGCCACCGCCAGCACGATCCACAGGATCTGGTGGCGGACCTGGACGTCGCCCCGCCGGAAGCGCACGACGAGTGCGGCCATCGCGAAGGCGAGGAGGACCAGGTACGTGACGGCCAGACCGTTGAGGGAGCCGAGCCGCGTGCCGAAGCTGCCCAGCGACTGCACGGCCGCGGGGTTGTCGTAGACGAGCGAGACCCCGCCGGGTGCAGGCAGCGCCACCTGCCGCGGGGCGAGGACGAACAGTGCTGCCTCGACCGCGGCAGCGACGAGCACGATCGTCAATGGGGTCCGCCACCGCGCCGACGGGAGGTGGCCGCTGGGGAAGACCAGGAGCATCACGGCCATCAGCGCGAACAGCGGCAGGAAGAGCCACTCGGAGACCGTGCCGACGGCCTTGCCGGCCGGGAGCGAGTCGGGGTGGGAGAGGGTCGCCACCACGGCGTACGACGAGGTGAGACACATGGCCGCGAAATTGAGCGCTACGGCGATCAGCAGCCACCCGATCCGGTTGCTCGCACGCACGACGACGAGCACGCCCAGGGTGGCGTAGAAGACGCTGGCGAACGATCCGGCGAGGTTCGTGTAGCTGTCGACGGACTTCAGGTCCGCCCAGCCGATCACCATCAGCACACCGTTGGCGACCGCGAGAACGGCAGTGAGGAGCCACAGTCCCTGCGCCCACCTGCGTGCGCGATCAGCCATGGTCGGCCCCCTGCGTGCCCTGACCGTCATGCGCTGGCGGCCAAGGTCAGGTTACGGGCGTGCGCTGGTGTGGTCCATGGTCAATGGCGGCCGCCCGTCCCCCAGACATGCGAATGTTGCTGAGGGGTCGTGAGAGCACCTCTTCCGCACCTCCGATCACATTCGCATGTCCGGGGCCAGGGGCAGGGGCCGGGCAGCGGTGCCTCAGCGCGGCATCCGCTCGCTCCACTCCCGGTGGGCCACCCGCTCCTCACCGTCGAAGGCTCCGGCGGTGATCGTCACGTCGTACCCCCCGTCGTCGACGTCCACGCGCATCGTCGAGGTGACCCGCACCTCCGCCTCCGGCCAGCGGAGCCGGTAGCTGCACTCCGCGGCCGCATGCTGGGCGAAGGTGCGCCGGTCCACGACCACCTCGCCGGCGTACTCCTCCGACGCGGTGCCCTCGTGCGGGATCGCGTACGTCGACCCGTGCCGCACCACACACGTCGTCGTACGGCGCAGCACGTCCCTCGACACGGTCCAGGTCGTCTCGCCGGGGTCCTCGTCCGAGGAGTCGGCGCCCGGTGCGAAGACCGGCGGTTCGCCCTGCGGGCCCGACCACTGCGGGAGGGTCAGGGTGCCGGAGCGCACGGTCATGGTCACCGGTGCTGGCGGTGCGATCGTGTTGGGCCAGTCCGAGCCTGCGATCGACAGCCGCAGGCGCTGGCCCGGGTCGAGTCGGTAGGCACACGCGTCCAGCTGTAGCGAGACGTCGTACACCTCGCCCGGCACGAGCGCCGCGGGGGAGGGCCCGTCACGGAAGGCGAGGTCGAGGGTGCCCCGCGCGATCAGGGCCGAGGTCCCGTCGTCGAAGACGTCGCACAGCTTCACCGACAGGGATGCCGCCGGCGCGGTGCTGCTCACCTCCAGCCGGACCCGTGGTTGCCCGATGATCGCCGAGCGCGGTGGCTCGAAGTCCCAGGTGAGCGACCGGGCATCGTCCTCGCGCTGGTCCCCGGACAGCCCCCACGGCAGGTGGCCCGCGCAGTCGATCCAGGCCGCCGTCCCGACATCGGGCTCCACGTCGAGGGTGCGGGGCCCCTCGAACATGCGAATGTCACTGGTGGTGCCGATGTCCGCCTCTCGAGCACCTGCCGCCACATTCGCATGTGCGAGGCGGGCCCAGTAGCCCTCGTGCTGGTCGAGATCCGGCTCCGGCCGCGTGGAGGTGCGCACGAAGACGTCGAGCCGGTCCTCGTGCTCGCCGCGACCCCGCAGCCACCGGTCCCACCACGCGACCATCTCCCGGTCGAGGTCGATCCGGGGGCCGGGGATCGCGGTCGCGGGATCCGCGTGCGCCCATGGGCCGGCGAGCAGCCGATGCGGCACGCCGGCCGCGCGCAGCGCCTCGACGGTCCGGAAGGAGTTGTTGCGGTAGCCGTCCGCCCAGCCGGCCACGATCATCACCGGGCACTCGATGCGCTCGTAGCCGGTCCAGCCGGCGTCTCCATCGGCCGACCGCACCGAGCCCGCGCGCCAGTACGGCCCGTCGCGATGCTCCCGCAACCAGGTCAGCACCCAGGGCTCCTGCGCGTCGAGCCGGCGTCGCCACGCCTCCCGCCAGTCGCTGTCGCCCCACTCCGCCGGCACGGGCGGCAGCAGGTTCATCGCGGTCATGTAGTGGCAGTAGTCCACGAGGTCGAGCAGCTTCAGCGCGTGCCCGCGCCAGTGCACGTCGTCGCTCCAGCGGTCGTCGCTGGCGTAGATCGCGCAGATCGCCTTCAGCGCGGGTGGGCGCTCGCAGGCCACCTGGAGCGAGTTGAACCCCGAGTACGACGTACCGAACATCCCCACGTTCCCGTCGCACCAGTCCTGCTCCGCGAGCCACGCGATGACCGCGCACAGGTCGGTGCTCTCGACGGCGGGGTACTCGTCGGTCGCCACCCCCTCCGAGGAGCCCGTCCCGCGCAGGTCGACCCGGCACACGGCGTACTCGTGGTCGTCGCGCAGGTTCCGGTACCCGTCGGCGTACGACGAGGTCAGGTCGTCCTTGCGATAGGGGAGCGCCTCCAGCAGGCACGGCTGGGGTCGGTCGGACTCGGGAAGGTAGAGGGTCGCGGCCAGGGCGACGCCATCGGCCATCGCGATCCGCACCGACTCCTCAGTGCCGGGCACTGCCGGGTTCCAACAGTTGTCGGACTGTCACCGGGTCCAGGCCCTCGCTGGTGTGGTCGTCACGCCCCACGACCGTGGGGGCGCCCAGCAGCGAGTTGAGGACCGACTCCTCGCTGGCGTCGACGACCGCCTCGAACAGCTCGTCGAGCTGACGACCGCCCACCCGCTCGCCGGGCTCCGGCCGTCCGTCGCGGTCGGCGCGAGCGGTCGTGCTGGTGGCCAGGAAGATCTCGCCGCTCCCGTGATGGGCGGTGGAGCCGGTACGCGCCAGGCCCAGGCCGACCCTGCGGGCGAGTCGCGCACAATCGGCCGAACCGAGCGGGGCGTCGGTGACCACCACGCCGATGCACGAGCCCGCGGGGCGCGGCGGCGAGTCGGGCGCCGGTCCGAGCAGTCGGCCGACCGGCACCCCGGCCACGGTCAGGCGGTCGCGCTGGCCGAAGTTGGTCATCAACAGCACGGCGACGACGTGCCCGTCCGCTGTCATCCGGGACGCTGTCCCGATGCCCCCCTTGAAGCCCAGGCAGGACATGCCCGTGCCAGACCCCACGGCCCCTTCCTCGGGCGGCCCCTGCTGGCCACGCGAAGCCAGTGCCGCGTCGTACGCCGCCCGCACGTCATCGCCGCTGACCTGCATCCGTCGGCAGTCGTTGAGGAAGGAGTCGTCGCACTCGGCCACGACCGGGATGACGACCTCCTCGGCCACCTCCGGTCGGAGCTCGAGCTCGATCTCGCAGGCGGCGTCGTACACGCGGCCGAGCTGCATCGTCGAGGTGAGGTACACCGGCGTCTCGAGCAGTCCCCACTCGCCGGCACTGAGGAAGCCGGTGCACTCGCCGGCACCGTTGAGCACGGCACCTCCCGCGACCAGCGGGCGGACGTAGGCATCCTCGGCGAGGAACAACGTCGTCACGCCGGTGCGCGCCACGCCTCGACCTTCGGGTGGTCGCTTGCTCGTCCCGGTACACGGTCGCGTGTCCCAGGCCCACGCCGGCGACGTCGAGCACCGAGTTGGTCCGGCCGGTCGGGAGAGTTCCGATCTGGATGCCGATGTCGCTGGCCCTGGGCATGCGCTCATCCTGCCCTGTCGGGCCGGTGTGGGGATACTGAGTCATGAGTCAGTACGACGTCCCGGTGCTGTGGTCACCGGAGACCCGGTTGCACGACCCCCGCGGCGAGGTGTGGGTCGGCGTACCCACCGTGGGCACCGAGACGGCCGAGCGGGTCGACGCGATCCTGGCGGCGCTGTCGTCGTACTCACTGGTCGAGGTGCCGACAGGACCTGGCGACGCGCTCGGCAGCGTCCACTCCCCGGAGATGCTGGAGTTCCTACGTACGGCGGCGGGGCGGTGGGCGGACGGGCCGTACGAGCAGCTCGTGGGCCAGGACCGAGTGGTGCCGTACCTCTTCCCGACGCCCGCGATGACGGCCGGCCTGCCCGCTCGGGCGGCCGTCGCCGTGCACGCCGACGCTGGTCGGTTCGGCTACGACACGATGACCTTGGTGGGGCCGGGGACGTGGGAGGCGGCCCGCGCAGCCGTCGACTGCGCGATCGAGGCCGCCCGGCTGGTGGCCGAGGGCAGGCCGCTGGCCTACGCCCTGTGCCGGCCTCCCGGGCACCACGCGACGCCGGCCGGGTACGGCGGTTCGTGCTACCTCAACAACGCCGCCGTCGCGGCGACCGTCCTGCGGGACTCGGGGTTCGCGCGGGTGGGGATCGTCGACGTCGACGCGCACCACGGCAACGGCACGGCGGCGATCTTCTACGACCGGGACGACGTGCTGTACGGGTCGGTGCACGTGGACCCGGGAGCAGGGTGGTTCCCCCACGTCGTCGGGTACGCCTCGGAGACGGGCGCCGGCGCAGGCCTCGGGGCCACCCGCAACCTGCCGCTCGCGCCAGGGTCGGGAGACGAGCCGTGGCTGGGCGCCGTGAGCGAGCTCGTGGACTGGGTGCTCGACTCGGGGTGCGAGGCCCTGGTGGTCTCCCTGGGGGTCGACGCCGCCGCCGACGACCCGGAGAGCCCGCTGCTCGTCACTGCTGAGGGCTACCGCTCGGCCGGCATCCTGGTCGGCGGGACCGGCCTGCCAGCGGTGGTGGTCCAGGAGGGGGGCTACCACCTGCCCACCCTCGGCCCCCTCGTCGCGGCGTACCTGGGCGGTCACGCGGGAGGACGGGACGGAGAGCCAGTCGCCACCCCGGACATGCGAATGTGACGAGTGCGTCTGCGGTGGTGCTCAGGAATCCCCTGGTTCACATTCGCATGTTCGGACGGAGTCGCTCCTCAGTCGTCCTCGGCATGCGGGTGGGCCTGGTGCCACGCGACGATCCGGGCGAACTGGCGTCGACGTACCTGGTTGCCGCGGATGACGATGGCCTTCTCCTCGGGCCGGTTCACCGTCAGCTTCCACCCCGGTGACGCCGGCTTGCCCGAGGACTCCGCCGTGACCCGCGGGTCACGCAGGTCTGCCCGCTGGCCGCGGGATCCTCGGCTGACCTCCAGCACGCCGTCTCGTACCGAGACGACGGTCGGCTCCCACCCGAGCATCAGCCACGCGGCGGCCAGCGCGATCGCGAGCACGGCGCCCGCGCGCAGCAGGCTGTTCGACGTACCGTCCTGGACCGCCAGGAAGATCATCAGCACCGCAACCACCGAAGCCCCCACGAAGACCCCCGCGAGCACATAGAGCCGCAGGTGGGACGGGCTGTACTCCACGAAGCTGGGGAAGTCGGCCTCGTCCGTCGGCTCCGGCTCCGCGTCTGCCTCTGCTTCGGGCGCGGCTTCTGGCTCCGCCTCTGCTTCCGGCGCGGCCTCGGGCTCGGGCTCTGCTTGTGCTTCGGCCTCTGGCTCGGGCTCGGGCTCGGGCTCTGGCTCGGGCTCGGGCTCGGGCTCTGCCTCGTGCTTCGGGCTCGGGCTCGGGCTCGGGTTCTGCTTGTGCTTCGGCCTCTGGCTCGGGGTCCGGCTCTGGCTCGGGTTCCGCTTGCGCTTCTGCCTCGGGCTCTGGCTCGGGTTCGGGCTCGGGTTCGGATTCGCGCTCCGCGTCTGCTTCGGGCGCGGCCTCGGGCTCGGGTTCTGCTTGTGCTTCGGCCTCTGGCTCGGGGTCCGGCTCTGGCTCGGGTCCGCCTGCGCTTCTGCCTCGGGCTCTGGCTCGGGTTCTGGTTCTGGCTCGGGCTCCGCCTGCGCTTCTGCCTCGGGCTCGTCTGGCTCTGGCTCTGGCTGGTCTCGCGGGCTCCGCCTGCGCTTCTGCCTCGGGCTCCGGGTCTGGCTCTGGCTCTGGCTCCTCCAGGGCTGCCGTCTCCGGCGCGGGCTCCGCTGTCGGCTCGGGCGGCACGACCCGAGTAGCCGCGAGCTCGACGGGCTCGCCCTCCTCGGTCACGGTGACGCCGTCTGCGAAGTGGTACAGCCACCCGTCGTACCCATCGGTCATTTGTTCGTGCAGCTGCCAGCCCGGATCGGGCGCGGGGGCGTCGGCGGTGGCGTCGTCGTCGGCTGGTCGCGACCAGTCCGTGGCTTTTCCGTTGGTCGCGCTCCCGGGCCCGGTCGCGGGCGGGGAATCGGTCTCGGAATCCTGGGGCGCAGGCGTGGAGGTGCCTGGGCGCGCAACGCGCGAGAGCCACCCGCGGATGCGGGAGGTGCCTTTCGTCGGATCGGTGGTGTCCGTCGTACCCGCCTCCTGGGTCTGTTCTGCCAGCCAAGCCTGCCGCAACACGGCGATGGGGTCGACCGGGGCGTCCAAGTCCAGGGTGCGGACCAGGGTGAGGTGCGGCTCCGGGGGCCGTCGGCCCGTCCCCGCGTCGTGCTCATCGGTCGGTCGCGTCGCGTGCGGCTGGTTCAGCAAGGCAGCTGCCATCACTTGGACGGGATCGATGCCGGCGGCGAATTCTCGTCCTGGTGTGTTCTCGAGCGGAATCGTCTCGGTCATGGGGCTCCCTCCCTGGATCTCCGACCGCGTCCGGCCGTTGCAGGTACAACGACACGCCACGGATCAGGGCACGGCCGGGGATTTTCCTGCCCGGCATGGAGGGGAAGCGCGCGGACGGCCTCCGGGTTGGTAGGCTCATCCCGCAGGGTGCAGTTCCAGCGGTTACATCAACGCCAGTTGGAGTTTGTGATCCAACGGCGTTTCTTCTTGTGGCTCAAGGCTTGCGAGGCGGGACGGCGTATCACGCACCCTGCGGAGGCCGCTGAAGTGGCGGTCTCCAGCCTGTGAAACAAGGAGAAAAAAAGCATGGCTCAGGGCACCGTCAAGTGGTTCAACGCCGAGAAGGGCTTCGGCTTCATCGCCCAGGAGAACGGCGGCGATGACGTCTTCGTTCACTACTCGGCCATCCAGTCGCAGGGCTACAAGTCCCTCGACGAGAACCAGAAGGTCGAGTTCGACGTCACGCAGGGTCCCAAGGGCCCGCAGGCGGAGAACGTTCGTCCTCTCTGACGGACGAACCTCGATGCGAGGGCCCCGACCGTAACGGTCGGGGCCCTCGTGCGTTGAGACTTCACCGGCCGACGCTGGTGGGTTTCCGCGCGCCCTGGCTCGGGTAGGAGACAAGCACGCCTTCCGAGGGGGAGCTGAGGGAAAGGGACTGGAACGCGTGGACCCGTTTGACGTGCGCCTCGAGGACACGGAACTGCTCGACGAGGTCGAGCTGACCGCGAACCTCATCGTGGCCGCCAACCAGTTCGTCGAGCACATGTCGGCGGCCGAGATCGATCAGATCCTCGGCATCGTGCTGCCCAATCCGCGTGACGGCGAGTGACTCCTCGTCGGGCGTGAAGGTCGAGGCTGCGGTAGCTCGCCTCCCGAACATGCGAATGTGGCTGGTGGGCACGGTGGAGCGCGCTCACGCCTCTGACGCAACATTCGCATGTGGGTGGCGGTGGCCACATCCACCACCCCGCCACGCTGCCCGCGTTGTGTCCCCGGAGGTGCCAGGTCCTAGCATGTGGAACGTTTGCCACCCGGCTCATCAGGAGTGATTCGTGGCCTTGCGCTTCAAGCCCGTCGACAACGCCTTCTACACGCTGCTGAGCAGCTCAGCTGGCCAGCTCGTCCACGGCACCGGAATCCTCGCCGAGATGCTGGACGAGCACGCTGACCGCAGTGAGGTCGCGGACCGGATGCGCGACGCCGAGCACCAGGCCGACGAGATCACCCACGAGATCGCCAAGCGGGTCAACGCCACCTTTGTCACCCCCTTCGACCGCGAGGACATCTACGCGCTGGCATCGGGCCTCGATGACGTCATGGACTTCATGGAGGAGGCGGTCGACATGACCGTGCTCTACGAGGTGACCACCTTGCCGGCAGAGCTCGCCGAGCAGGTCGACGTACTCCAGCGCTGTGCGGAGCTCACCGCGGAGGCGATGCCGCAGCTGCAGTCGATGAAGGGACTCGAGGAGTACTGGATCGAGATCAACCGACTGGAGAACGCCGGGGACAAGAGCTACCGACGGATCTTGGCCAAGCTGTTCAGCGGGCAGTACGAGGCGCTCGAGGTGCTCAAGCTCAAGGACATCGTCGACTCCCTCGAGCACGCCGTCGACGCCTTCGAGAAGGTCGCGAACATCGTCGAACAGATCCACGCCAAGGAGTCCTGAGCGGTGGAGGTTGCCATCATCGTGGCGGTGGTGGTGGTCGCGCTGGTCTTCGACTACACCAACGGATTCCACGACGCCGCCAACGCCATTGCCACCTCGATCTCGACGCGAGCGCTGACCCCGCGGATCGCCCTGCTGATGGCCGCGGTGATGAACTTCGTGGGGGCGTTGCTCGGTCAGGAGGTCGCCCACACCGTCAGCGACACGATCGACGTGGCTGGCCTCACGACCGAAGAGGGGCTGGTCATCGTCCTGGCGGCACTGCTGGGTGCGATCACGTGGAACCTGATCACCTGGTACTTCGGCCTTCCCTCGTCGTCCTCCCACGCGCTGATCGGTGGTCTCGTCGGTGCGGCGTTGGTGGGCGGCGCTGTCGTGAACTGGTCCACGATCAACGACAAGGTACTGATCCCGATGGTGGCCTCCCCGGTCGTCGGATTCGTGCTGGCGTTCGGCGTGATGCTCTCGATCATGTGGATCTTCCGGAATCGCTCACCGAACAAGGTCCAACGTGGATTCCGGCTCAGCCAGACCGTCTCGGCCGCGGCCCTGGCGCTCGGCCACGGGCTCCAGGACGCGCAGAAGACGATGGGCGTGATCTTCCTGGCGCTGGTCGCGGGTGGCTACGCCACCCAGGGTGAGGCCCTGCCCCTGTGGGTGGTGGTGGCGGCGGCGAGCGCCATCTCGCTCGGGACGTACTCGGGCGGGTGGCGGATCATGCGCACCCTGGGGCGCCGCATCATCCACCTGGACCCGGCCCGGGGCTTCTCCGCGGAGTCGGTCGGTGCGAGTGTGCTGTACGCGACCGCCTTCATCTGGCACGCGCCGGTCTCCACGACGCACATCATCACCTCGGCGATCATGGGTGCCGGTGCCACCAAGCGGGTCTCCGCCGTGCGCTGGGGCGTGGCCCGGTCGATCCTGGTGGCCTGGGTGCTCACCTTCCCGGCGGCCGGGCTGGCCGCCGCCCTGATGTACTTCATCCTCCGGTTCGTCTTCCGGCTGCCGTAGGAGTCTGGGATCCGGCCCCCTTCGCACATGCGAATGTTGTTCGAGGGATTGAATTGCCGATCTCACGTCTCTCACGCCACATTCGCATGTTGCTGGGAGGCCCGCAGCAGCGCGACGGCCCTGACCAGGAGGTCCTGGACGTACGCCGGGTCGTACATCACCAGCATCCAGCTGAGCCGGATGACGTACCACCCGAGCAGCACGAACGCGTTGTAGCGCCGGCAGTCGCGAGTCAGCTGGGCCGACTTGCCGTGCCATTCGAAGCCCTCGGCCTCGACGATCAGGTCGCGCTCACGGTCGGCGAGGTCCGGATGCAGCGTGAGGGTCTCGTCGACCTCGACGGAGATCTGCGCCTCCACGTCGAGCCCAGGCACCAGCTTGGCGAAACCACGGACCAGGGACTCCAGGACGCTTGCGGACTTCGCTGTCGCAGCTTCGGCAACCGCCATGATCCGCGTGCGGCCGCGTCCTCGGGTGCTGGCAGCAAGCTCGAGCAGCTCGTCCTTGGTGATGTCGCCGGCTCGAAGAGCGCTGTCGACGATGGCGAGTGCCTCGTCCCAGGGCAGGTTGCGCATGCAGTCGACCAGCGTGCGCAGCAGCGAGGTCACGCATCCCTTGACGATGTCCGCGGGTGGGAGGTCCGACCAGTGCGGGATGAGCTGGCGCCGGAGCGCCCGGTCGACGCGTCTGTTCCGCGGCACCGTGACCTCGGGCAGGCCATCTGGGTTCTTCTGGGCCCAGCCCCAGAAATGCGCCGCACTGCGATGGGAAAGCACACCGGCGACCGAGCTCGCTGTACGGATCCCCTGTTGCGCGAGCGGCAGTGCGTACCGGCCGCGGGCATCTCGGATGAGGATCCCGGCGCGCAGAGCTCGGTCGACCTCACGGGCGCCGCGAAGTCGGACGATGCTTGCTCGGTCGGTGACACCACCCATGAGGGTCACCTGGCTGATCAGATCCATGCCAGAACAGTCGCCGCGAGGTGGCGATGGCGCTCGTGCCGGCGACGAGCCTGTGGATCAGTGGTGCCGCAGGGGTGCCTGTGGATGTGAACTGGTCATGCTCGGGGAGGCGGTGGCCAGCTCGAACATGCGAATGTGACTGGAGCAACGCACGAATGCTCCTCCAGCCCCGTTCGCCACATTCGCATGTCCGGGAGGGGGTTGGTCTGGCAGCCCGAGCGGCTCAGCCGAAGCGGCCCGAGATGTAGGCCTCCGTCGCGGGCTCGTCGGGGACACTGAAGATCTTCTTGGTGGGGTTCATCTCGATCAGCTTGCCGGGCTTGCCGGCGCCGGCGATGTTGAAGAACGCGGTGTCCTCCGAGATCCGGGCGGCCTGCTGCATGTTGTGGGTGACGATCACGATCGTGTACTCGGTGCGCAGCTCGTGGATCAGGTCCTCGATGGCCGAGGTCGAGATCGGGTCCAGGGCGGAGCAGGGCTCGTCCATCAACAGGACCTGGGGCTCGACCGCGATCGCGCGCGCGATGCACAGCCGCTGCTGCTGGCCGCCGGAGAGTCCCATGCCGGGCTTGCCCAGGCGGTCGTGCACCTCGTTCCAGAGGTTGGCGCCGCGCAGCGACTTCTCCACGACGTCGTCGGCCGCCGACTTCTTGAGCTTGGCGTTGTTCAGCCGCAGTCCGGCCAGCACGTTCTCGTAGATCGACATCGTGGGAAACGGGTTCGGCCGCTGGAAGACCATGCCGACCATCCGGCGTACGGCTACCGGGTCCACCGCCGGGTCGTAGAGCGACTGCCCGTCGATGACGACCTTGCCCTCCACGCGAGCGCCGGGGATCACCTCGTGCATCCGGTTGAGCGAGCGCAGGAACGTCGACTTGCCGCAGCCCGAGGGGCCGATGAACGCGGTGACCGAGCGGGCGGGGATGGTCAGGTTGACGTCCTCCACGGCGAGGAAGTCGCCGTAGTAGATGTTCAGGTTCGAGATGTCGATGCTCTTGGCCATCGTGTCTCAGTGTCCCTTCTTGGGGGCGAAGATCCTGCCGAGCACGCGGGCAAGCAGGTTCAGGAGCAGCACGAGCAGGATCAGCACCAAGGCTGCTCCCCACGCCATCGGTCGCGCAATCTCTGGGTGGTTCCCCGGCTGGGTGTAGCTGTAGTAGATGAAGACCGGCAGCGTCATCATCTGGTCCTTGAACAGGTTGAAGTTCGTGGAGTCGGTCGATCCGGCGATGATCAGCAGCGGGGCCGTTTCGCCGATCACGCGTGCGATCGCCAGGGTGATGCCGGTGATGATCCCGGCCAGCGCCGTGGGCAGCACGACCTTGACGATCGTCTTCCACTTCGGCACGCCGAGGGCGTACGCCGCCTCGCGCAGGTCCGAGGGCACCAGCTTGAGCATCTCCTCCGAGGACCGGACGACGATCGGGATCATCAGCAGCGAGAGCGCGATGCCACCCCCGAAGCCGCTGTGGACCCCCGCGCCGAAGAACACCGCGAACAGCGCGTAGGCGAAGAGGCCGGCCACGATCGAGGGGATGCCGGTCATCACGTCGACCAGGAACCTGATGGAGGAGGCGAGCCGCGAGCGGGCGCCGTACTCGACGAGGTAGATCGCCGTCATCAGGCCGATCGGTACCGAGATCACGGTCGCGGTGAGCGTGATCAGGATGGTGCCGATGATCGCGTGGTAGATGCCGCCCTTCTCGCCACCGAAGATGTTGCGCATCGAGTAGGTGAAGAACCTGGCGTCCAGGACCGGCAGCCCGTTGTGGATCACGGTCCAGAGCAGGGAGACCAGCGGCACGAAGGCCAGCACCAGCGCCACCCACACCAGGGAGGTGACGAGCCGGTCCACGGCCGCACGCCGGTTCTCGACGATGCGTGACCACAGCGGCAACCCGACGATGTAGAACAGGGCGGCGACGATCAGGATGCCGAACCAGCCCCATCCCAGGGCAAGGCCGATCAGGCCGGCGGCCGCGAGGGCGACGAGGGCGACGAGCAGGGGCGCCCACCTCGGGAGCCGGGCGTGCTCGAGACTGTGTTGGTGCACCGCCGGGGGGCGTTCCATCAACGTGCTCATACCGTCACCTCACTGCGGGAGACGATCCAGCGGGCCACGAAGTTGACCGCGAAGGTGATCACGAAGAGCACCAGTCCGCTCGCCACCAGCGCGTTGACCTGCAGCCCGGTGGCGTCGGCGAAGGTGAGGGCGATGTTCGCCGCGATCGTCGAGGGGTTGGTGGAGCTGATCAGGTTGATCGTGATGACGCCGCTCGCCGAGAGCACCATGGCGACGGCCATCGTCTCCCCGAGGGCGCGACCGAGGCCGAGCATGGCCGCCGAGACGATGCCCGAGCGGGCGTAGGGGAAGACCGCCATCCGGATCATCTCCCAGCGGGTGGCGCCCAGGGCCAGGGCCGCCTCCTCGTTGAGGCGCGGCGTCTGGGCGAAGATCTCCCGCGAGATCGCGGTGATGATGGGCAGCACCATGATCGCGAGGACGATCGAGGCGGTGAGGATGGTGCGGCCGGTCGTCGAGGCGGGCCCGGCGAAGAACGGGATCCAGGAGAGGTGGTCGGCCAGCCACTCGTAGATCGGTACGAGGCGCGGACCCAGGAAGAGGCCGCCCCAGAGTCCGTAGATGACGCTGGGGATGGCCGCCAGCAGGTCGATCATGTAGCCGATCCCGACCGCGAGCCGCTTCGGGGCGTAGTGCGAGACCGTGAGCGCTACTCCGATGGCGAGCGGGACCGAGATCAGCAGCGCCAGGAGGGCGGCGAGCAGTGTGCCGAAGACGAGTGGCCAGACGTAGGCCACGAAGTTCGGCTCACCGTTGAGGTCGGCGGGGCCGGCCTTGAAGGCGGGGACACCCTCGATCGTCAGGAAGATCGCCACCCCGGCCAGCGCGACGAGGATGGTGATCCCGGCGGCCATGGCCAGGTTGGAGAAGACCAGATCACCCAAGCGGCGCTTGGGTGATCCGGAAGAGCTGGGCGACTCCAGAGGTGGAGGCTCGCCCCCGGACATGCGAATGTCGCTGGGGTGGCTCATGTGGTGCTCCCGCAACCCTCTAGCAACATTCGCATGTCCGGACGGCTCACTTGCTGGAGATCGAGGAGACGATCTTCTTCGCCTGGTCGGCGAACGAGGCCGGGATCGGGGCCGATCCGGCGTTGCTCGCGGCGGCCTGCTGGCCCTCGTCGCTGATGACGTAGGTCAGGAAGCCCTTGACCAGGTCGGCCTTGGCCTTGCTGGAGTACGTCGGGCAGGCGATCAGGTAGGAGGTCAGCATCAGCGGGTAGGCGCCGGCCTCGGTGGTGGTCCGGTCGATCTTGACCGCCATGTCGCCCTGCGGGCGCGTGGTGTCCAGGGGCGAGGCCTCGACGGCCTTGGAGGCGCCTTCGGCGGACGGTGCCACCCACGCGTCGCCGACCTTGATCGAGGCCGACTTCAGGTTTCCGACCTGGCTCAGGTCGGCGTACCCGATCGTGCCCTTGCCCGCCTTGACCGCGGCGACCATCCCGGAGGTCTGGTTGGCGCCCTCACCGGACTTGATCGGCCACACCTTGTCGGCGGGGTACTTCCACGCGCCGCCGCCGGCCTTCTCGAGGTAGTCGGTGAAGTTCTTCGTCGTACCCGACTCGTCGGAACGGTGCACCGGCGCGATGGTCGTGCTCGGCAGCTTGGCGCCGGGGTTGTCGGCCTTGATGGCCGGGTCGTCCCACTTCTTGATGGTCCCGGCGAAGATGCCCGACAGCGTCTTCGGCGACAGCTGGAGCTTGTCGACACCGTCGAGGTTGTAGACAGCGGCGATCGGGCTCACGTAGTTGGGGACCTCGAGCGCGTTGGCGCCGCAGCGCTTCTTGGCCGCGTCGACCTCACCCTTGGTGGGGTCCAGGGCCGCGTCGGAGCCGGCGAAGTCCACGCCACCGGCGTTGAACTTCTCCACGCCGGCGCCCGAACCGGCGGGGTCGTAGTTGATCGTCACGCCGGAGTTGGCCTTCTGGAACCCGGCGCGCCAGGCGTCCATGGCGGCCTCCTGCGCGCTGGATCCGGAGCCGTTCAGCTTGCCGGACAGGCTGCTGCTCGAGCTGCCTCCGGACTCGTTGCTCGCGCCGCAGGCGGTAGCGGCAAAGCCAAGGGCAAGCACCGCGACGCTGGGAGCAGCGATGTGGCGAAGGGAAGTGCGATTCACTTCGTTCTCCTGAGTTCAAGGATGTCGGACGGCCCGAACGTAAGGAGCACAGGTGTCCGAGCGCTTCGGTGCCGGTGAACGGCGGGTGAACGGTGGCTTCCCAGTTGGCGACACCGCCGCCTGAGAGAGACGGCAGTCACATGAACAGCCGCCGTATGCAGTCTCGTTCGTGCAGGTCAGAGGCGTGGATGACCGATCAACCAACGAAGTGGCGCTCGGTGGCGACGAGCGCGTCGCCCCGGTGGTGCACCACCACCAGCTCACCCGGCGACAGCGGCTCCTCGGAGACCCCGAGGAGGGTGAACAGCCCGGGCAGGACCGGCCGATGGGTGCACAGGGCGGTCGCCTCCGGGACCGCGAACAGCCCGTTGAGCAGGTGCTTGGCGCTCTCCTCGTCGTAGGCCTCCTCGGAGAGCTCCTCGAGCTCGTGCAGGGGCACCACCTGGTCGGCGGCGTACGGCGCCAGCGTCTGGCTGCATCGCGTGCTGGAGGAGGTGACGAGCCGGGTGACCCCGAAGGCGTGCAGCAGCGGGATCATCGCGACCGCCTGCGCCTCCCCGACCTTGTTGAGCGGTCTGGCAGGGTCCGGGCCGTCCCAGTCGCCGCGCTTGATCGCCCTGGCGTGGCGTACGACGAGCAGCGGCGTGGTGCTGCGGCGCTCGGCGCGGTACTGCTCGAGGAGGTCGATGTCGTCGAGGTAGGTCAGCCGCTCCTTCGCCTCGCGGAGCCGGAACCAGCCGACCGCGTCGATCTCGTCGTTGGTCTCGTAACCGGACACGTCGTCGTCGCCGAGCACGTGCCCGACCCAGTAGTGCACCTTCTTCTGCCGGCCGCCGCTGACGGCGTACAGCTGGGGCCGCAACGGACGGCCGAGCCGGATCTCGACGCCGGTCTCCTCCAGCACCTCGCGCGTGGCCGTCGCGGTGACGTGCTCGCCCTCGTCCTGCTTGCCCTTGGGGAAGGACCAGTCGTCGTACTTGGGCCGGTGGACGAGCAGCACCTCGCGCTTGTCACCGTTGCCCCTGCGCGTCACCACCGCGCCTGCCGAGACGACGTAGGAACCGCTGTCGCGGGTCGGCGGGACAGGAGCCATGCCGCCAGTGTTGCCGTGCAGGGACCTGCACGGCAACGGCTACCCTCGGCGCGTGCTGAGGCGGACCGTGCTCGTCGTCGTGGCGGCCGTGCTCGCGGTCGTGGTGGTGGTCGGTGCCGTCGTGGTCGGGACGGGCGTGTGGCACCGGCTCCACCGGACTCCTCTCGACGAGGCGCTGCACCGGGTTCCGGCCTCCTCCCTCCGGGTCAGCTTCACCGACTGGACCGTCGTACGGCGCGCGCTGGGCGCTCATCTCGGCCCGACTCCCTCGGACAGCAAGGTCGAGGCGTTCATGCAGAAGGCGTACGACACCGACTTCTCGGCGGCCTCGAGCATCGACGACTCCGCCGTCGCGATGCAGGACAAGTACGGCTTCAGCCCGGCGAACGCACAGTGGGAGGCCTACGCCCAGGGGCGCAAGGGAGCCACGATGGTGCTGAAGACGGCCGATGGCACCGACTTCGGGGTGCTGGCCGACAACCTGAAGACACTCGGCTACCACAAGCCCAAGACCGACGACGGCGTCTGGCGCGGTGGCGCCGACCTGGTGGCTTCGCTCGACCCGACGCTGACGCCGGAGCTGCAGTACGTCGTCCTGCTGGCCGACCAGGGTCTGGTGGTGACGAGCGACAAGCAGGAGTACGCCGTCGAGGCGGCCGCCGTCGCGAAGGGTGACGGGAAGAGCCTCGCCTCGACCGGGAAGGTGCACGGGCTCGACGACACCCTGGGCCGCCCGGCCAACGCGATGCTGTGGTCCGGGGACTTCGCCTGCGAGGACCTCGCGATGTCGCAGGCGGACCAGGACTCGCAGACCCAGGCCGACGACCTGGTCCAGAAGGACGGTGGGGTGACGCCGTTGAGCGGCCTCGCGATGGCCATGTCGGCCGACCGGACCCTGCGGGTGGTCGCGGCGTTCGACACCTCGGAGGAGGCGCGGCGCAACCTCCGCCCCAGGGCACAGCTGGCCGTCGGCGACGCGGTGGGTCGGGGCGGCTCCTTCTCCGACAACTTCCGGCTCACCCGGTCGCGGACCTCCGGCTCCACGGTGCTGCTCGACCTGCGGCCCAAGGAGAAGAAGGGTTTCGTGCTCTCCGACCTCTACGACGGGCCGGTGATCTTCGCCACCTGCTGAGGGGCCACCCGCCGGACATGCGAATGTGGCGAGTGGGGCCGAGGAGAGGCACATCGGCCCCGTCAGTGACATTCGCATGTTCGGGGCGGGGCGGCGGCGGCGGCGGGGCGGGGCGGTTCGGTTCGGGGCCGCTCCCTCAGGCCGGCACCGGCCCCCCGTCGGCGAGCAGGACGGCGTTCGGCGGGATGGCGAGGTACCCGGCCTCGAGGTCGGGGTCGCCGATCTCCCGGGCGGTGTCGAGGAGGTAGGTGCGCGCCTGCTCGAGCACGTCGGGGGCCCGGTCGTCACCGGCCAGGCGGAGCACCTCGACGCACCCGCGCAGCATCGTCGCGGGCAGGCAGGTCCCGATCATCTGCCCGCTGGACAGGTGGCCGAGCACCGGCTCGAGCATCTCTGCGGCGCGGGCGTGCTCGCCGCGGTACGAGATCACCCACGCGCGCGCGGCGGTGCACTCGCGGGTCAGCGCATCCAGGGAGAGCCCGTCGAAGAGGTCGTAGGCGACGGCGAGGTGCTCGTCCGCCTCGTCGAAGCGCTCGGCCCACCGCAGCGCGTAGCCGACGCTCAGGTGCGAGTAGGCGCGGTCGAGGTCGGAGGACACGTGGTGTCCGACCTCCACCCCGAGGAGGCCGTACGCGACGGCGTCGTCGATCTCGTCGAGGATCATCGAGATGTGCACGAGGCGCATCAGGGCCTCGGACTGAAGCGCGGGGTTGCCCACGCTGCGGGCGATGGCCAGGGCCTCCTCGGCGCAGGCCCTGGCCCGCTCGAAGCGCCCGGTGAACAGGGCGCTGTGCGCCAGGACCAGGGAGGCGACCGCGATCGCCTCCAGCTCTCCGAGCTCACGGCAGATCTCGACGGCCTGGGTGGCGTAGCTGTCGGTGACGGCGAAGTGTCCTTGCATCACCGTGATGCTGGCCAGGTTGCTGAGCGCGATCGCCTCGCGGTAGCGGTGTCCCGCGCGCCGGAAGATCGGCAACGTCTCCTCGAGCGCGGCCTGGGCCTCGGCGAACCTGGCCATGTTGAACAGGGTGGTCGCCTGCTGGGCGAGCGCGGCGCTCTCCATCTCGGTGTCGCCGGCCCGCGCGAACACCTCGCGGGCCTCGTTGGTCATCCTCAGCGACGTCGGGTAGTCGCCCACGTTGCCGGCCAGCATGCCGAGGTAGCGCAGGCCTTCGCCGACCACGAGCGTCCGGCCGGACTCGCGGCCGGACGCGACCGCGAGGTCGAGGCACGATCGGGCGGCCTCGGTCTCGTAGGCCCAGGTCAGCGCCTTGCCCTGCAAGAGCAGCGCCTCGGAGCGCAGGTCCTCGCGTCCGAGCGCCTTCGCCGCCTGCACGGCCTCGCCGGCCAGCCTCCGGGTCTGGTCGTAGTCGCTCTGCACGAAGACCCGGTTGCCGCGGATCGTCAGCAGCTGGACGCGTCGGGCGGGGTCGATGCGGTCCTCGAGGGACTGCATCTCCTCGATCTGGGCGCTCTGGCCGTCGCGGTCGCCCAGCCGGTCCATCAGGGCCTCGCGCTCCCGGAGTACGTCGAAGCGCAGGTCGGCGTCCTCGAGCGGGGCCATCTCGTAGGCCTTCTCCAGGAGCTGGCCGGCCTCGGTGAGGGCGAAGACAGAGGCCGCACGACGTCCTGCACGCAGGTACCACGTCGCCGCCTGCGCGTCGTGTGCCCGCTCCAGGTGCTCGGCGATCACCGAGGCGTACTCGTCCGCGCGCCCCACGGCCGCGCTGGTCTCGGTCAGCCACTCGGCGGCGCCGCGGTGATAGCGCTCCCGCTGCGCGCGCAGGATGCCGTCGTAGGCCACGTCGCGGAGCAGCGCGTGCTTGAACAGGTACTCCCGTGCTGCGGCGAACTGCGAGACCTCGCGCTGGAGCACCACGTCGCGTCGCCGGAGGGTGTCGAGCGTCGCACGCGGGTCCTGGTTCAAGGACGAGGCGTCGAGGCGTTCCACCGCGGAGTCCCAGAACACCCGGCCCACCACGGCGGCCCGCTGGAGCAGCCCCCGCTCCGGTGGGCTCAGCGCGTCGAGACGCGACTGGAGGACCCCCTTGAGCGTGGAGGGTACGGCGACGGCGCCGATCAGCTCCTCGACCACCAGCCAGTGCGGCTCCGCCTTGACGACCACCCCGGCGTCGACCAGCCAGGTGACCAGCTCCTCGATGTAGAACGGGTTGCCCTCGGCCGCCTCGATCACCATCTCCACGAGCGCATCGGGCACGTCCTCGACCCGTCGCAGGATCTGGCCCAGCAGCTCGCGGCTCTCCCGGCGCGAGAGGGCCCGCAGCTCCAGGGGGAGGTGATGGGCCAGTCCCTCTCCCCAGCGGGGATGCCGCTCCAGGAGGGCGGGGCGGGCGGTGCCGATCACGAGCACGCGCGAGTTGTGCAGGAGCGGGTCGACGGCGTCGAGCCAGCGCAGGACGCCCTCGTCGGCCCAGTGCAGGTCCTCGAGCAGGATCACCACCGGCACCCGTCGGGAGAGACGCTGGAAGAAGCGGCCGAGGGCGGCGGTTCCCTGGTCACGGAGCGCCTGCGGGTCGGTGGGCAGCTCGACGCCCGTCGCGTCGACCGCGAAGCCGAGCCAGGAGCACACGAGCAGTGCGTCGCGGGTGGCCTGCGCCGCGTCGGGGTCGAGTGGCGCGTCCGGCCGTCCGTGCGAGTCGCGGAAGGCGGCGACCAGGAGCTCCTGGAGGCGCTCGGGTGGGTCGTCGACCAGGATGCCCAACCTGGCGGTGACCACGTCCCGGATCAGGGCGTTCACCGTGTTCTGGCTGCTGGGGGAGGCGCGTCCGCGGAACCACCACACCGCTTCGGAGCGCTCGGCCAGCCAGGCGTCGAAGTCGAAGAGCAGGCGGGACTTGCCGACCCCGGCGTCGCCCATCATCGTGATGACGCGCCACCGGGACTCCTCGGTGACGTCGACGAGCTGGTCCTGCAGGAACCGCAGCTGCAGCTCGCGGCCGACGGTCGCGGTCGCGACGCCCCCGACACCGCCGGTGCGTTCGATCCGGAAGCCGAGGCGTCGTTCGGTGTGCACCACCCAGGCGTCGACCGGGACGTCGATGCCCTTGAGGCGCAGTCCCGGCTGCTCCTCCATCCCGAAGGCCCCGCGGATCTGGCGACGGGTCTCGGCCGAGATCAGCACGCCGTCGACCGGCGCTGCCGCCTGCAGCCTGCTCGCCCGGTTCACCGTGGGTCCCACCGCGACGAACTCGTGTCCCGCCCGCTCCCCGAGGGTGCTGACCACGACCTCGCCGGTGTCGATGCCGACGCGCAGGTGCAGCCGGGCGCCGTACCGCGGTTCGATCTCGGCGTTGAGCGCGTCGAGCCCGTCGATGATCCGCAGGGCCGCCCGTACGGCGCGGTGCGCATCGTCCTCGTAGGAGCGGCGCAGTCCGAAGACGGCCATCACGGCGTCACCGATGAACTTCTCGACGACGCCGCCTTGCTCCTCGATGGCCTCCTGCCACCGCGCGAAGTAGGCGTTGACGACCTCGCGGGTGTCCTCGGCGTCGAGCTGGCGTGAGAGCACGGTGAAATCGACGAGGTCGGCGAAGACCACCGTGACCAGCCGACGCTGCTCCGACGCAGGTGACTCCAGCTGTGCGCGGCGTGCTCGGAGCGGAGCCAGCGCCGTCTCGACGACCGCGTCCCCGAGCGCGGCCCGTTGGCCCTCGAGGGCGGTGATGGCCTTCTCGAGGGAGGTGATCTCGTCCTCGGTCTGCGAGCTGGCGACAGCGTCGTCACTCGAGGGCGGCCCAGCCATGCTGGCCAAACTAGAACAGCGCCCGAAAGGACGCGAACAGGTCCGGCCGTCGCGATAAGTTCGGACACGTCACCCTGGTCGGCTTCGTGGAGGCAAGCATGCGTGTCCAGGCAACTGTCGTCTCGCTCTCGTGGATCCCCACGGATTCGTTGCGGGGCCCGCTGAAGACCGGCATGGACCTGCGGCTCTCCCACTGGGACGCGCCCTTGCCCGACCGGGTGCAGGGGCCCGACGAGGTCGACGAGCTCCGACGGCACGACAAGTTCCGGTTCGCGAACGTCCTCACCGGCTGGGCCGACGTGGAGGGCGGCGAGATCGTCTCCTCCGGTCTGGACCGGAGCAGCGGCGTCCGGATGGGCCACACGACCGTGCGGGTCGGCAAGGTCGGTGCGACCTTCCGGGCGGTCGGGCTGCCCGTGATCACTGCCGATCCCGTGCACGCCGACGGCTCGGTGCGGTTCGTGCAGACGGCAGGGGGACGCACCGGCGTACCGCTGCCGCGCCCGGTGCCGCACCCGCCGTACGTGCGCTGGCAGGCCCCGATCGTGTGGACCACCCTCGCCCTGACGCTGCGGCCAGACGGCTCCAGCGAGGTCGAGCTCGCCGGCGCGAGCTCCTTCCCGCGGCACTGGGTGTACGACGCCGAGGGCCAGGTCGTGCTGAAGAGCGGGCTGGCGGACCAGAGCCGCTGGATGGCGCACTCGTTCGGGATCCGCACGCCGTGGTCCGACCACGACCGCGAGGCGTTGGTGGTGGCGGTGGAGAGCGACCTGGAGCGCGAGCTGTCGAGCGCGATCATGCGAGGTGGTGAGCGGCCGGAGATCCGCAACCTCCCCGAGGGCGCCGACCTGACCCGCCAGGGGGAGCCGGGCGACGAGCTGTTCCTCGTCCTCGACGGGATCGCCCGCGTCGACGTCGACGGCACGCCGCTCGCGGAGCTCGGGCCCGGCGCGGTCATCGGAGAGCGTGCCCTGCTCGAGCGCGGCGTGCGCAGCTCGACCGTGGTGG
Source organism: uncultured Actinomycetota bacterium (assembly GCA_963794435.1). Classification (GTDB taxonomy): domain Bacteria; phylum Actinomycetota; class Actinomycetes; order Propionibacteriales; family Nocardioidaceae; genus Marmoricola. The sequence continues at coordinate 120,807 of CAWCDX010000018.1, read as the reverse complement.
CCGTCACGCCGCTGCGCGTCGCCGTCGCCGCCCGGGGCGCCGTCGACCTCGACCGGCTCCGGACGCTGGCCGAGTCGCATCACCGGGAGGATCTCGTCGAGGAGTCCTGAGTGGGACGCCCCCCGAACATGCGAATGTGGTTCGTGGGGCTGCGGAGGTGCTCACCAGCACCCTCAGCGACATTCGCATGTTCGAGGGGCGGCCCGTGCCAGACCCAGCTGCGGCCGTCGTCACGACATCTGGCTGCGCCCGCGCGGACATGCGAATGTGACCACCGGGGCGAGAGAAGCGATCCTGACCCCCACCAGCCACATTCGCATGTTCGAGGGAGACGGTGACGGCGGCGGAGGGACCTGCGACCCTGCAGACCCCTAGCGCCGCCGGCGGTGCTGCTGGATCAGCAGCTCCTGCAGGTCCCGGGTGCCGCTGTTGCGCGTCCAGCTGCCGTCGGAGGACAGCTCCCAGGCGATGGTCTCGGAGTCGAAGGCGAGGTCGAGCAGCCTGCTCACCTCGTCGACCGCCTCCCTGGACGGCAGCTGCACCAGCACCTCGACCCGACGGTCGAGGTTGCGGTGCATCAGGTCCGAGGAGCCGATCCAGGCCGCCGGTGTCCCACCGCCCGCGAACCACATGATCCGGCTGTGCTCGAGGTAGCGCCCCAGGATCGAGCGCACCGTGATCGTCTCCGACAGGCCCGGAACGCCCGGACGCACCGCGCAGATCCCTCGCACGAGCAGCTCGATCGGGACCCCGGCCCGCGAGGCGGCGTACAGCGCGTCGATCAGTGCTTCGTCGACGATGGAGTTCGCCTTGATCCGGATCCGCGCCGGGTTGCCGGCGCGGTGGGCCTCGACCTCGTGCTCGATCTGCTCGATCAGGCCGGTGCGCACGGAGTCGGGCGCGACCATCAGCTCGGCGTAGGACGCCTTGCGCGAGTAGCCGCTGAGGTTGTTGAACAGGTGGGCGACGTCCTCGCCGATCGCCTCGTTGGTGGTGAGCAGCCCGAGGTCCTCGTAGAGGCGTGCGGTCTTCGGGTTGTAGTTGCCGGTGCCGATGTGGGTGTAGCGCTTGATGCCGTCGGGCTCGTCGCGCACCACCATGGCCAGCTTGCAGTGCGTCTTGAGCCCCATCAGCCCGTAGACGACGTGGCAGCCGGCGTGCTCGAGCTTGCGTGCCCACCGGATGTTGGCCTGCTCGTCGAAGCGAGCCTTGATCTCGACGATGACCAGCACCTGCTTGCCGGCCTCGGCGGCATCCACCAGCGCATCGATGATCGGGGAGTCGCCCGAGGTGCGGTACAGCGTCTGCTTGATCGCCAGCACGTGCGGATCAGCTGCGGCCTGCTCGATGAAGCGCTGCACCGAGGTGCTGAACGAGTCGTAGGGGTGGTGCAGCAGTACGTCGCCGCGGCGCAGGGCCTTGAACACGTCGACGGGAGAGGCCGACTCCACCGGTGCGAGGTGGGTGTGCGTGCCGGGCACGAACGCGGGGTACTTCAGGTCCTCGCGGTCGATGTCGGCGATCGCGTGCAGGCCGCGCAGGTCGAGCGGGGCCGGCAGCCGGAAGACCTCCTCCGCGGTGACGCCGAGCTCGCTGACCAGGAGGGTGAGCACGTGCTCGTCGATGCCCTCGTCGACCTCGAGCCGCACCGGGGGGCCGAAGCGCCGGCGCAGCAGCTCCTTCTCCAGGGCCTTGAGGAGGTTCTCCGCGTCGTCCTCCTCCACCTCGAGGTCCTCGTTGCGGGTCACCCGGAAGGTGGTGTAGCTGAGCACCTCCATCCCCGGGAAGAGTCGCTTGAGGTGCTCACCGATGACGTCCTCGAGCGGCACGAACCGGTGGTTGCCCAGCGAGACGAACCTGCTGAAGATCGGCGGCACCTTGACCCGGGCGAAGTGCTCCTTGTCGGTCTTGGGGTTGCGCACCAGCACGGCGAGGTTGAGCGAGAGGCCGGAGATGTAGGGGAAGGGGTGTGCCGGGTCGACCGCGAGCGGCGTCAGCACCGGGAAGACGCGCTCCTTGAACAGCCGCTTGCACTGCTTCTGCTCGTCGTCGGACAGGTCGTCCCAGCGGACGAGGTCGATGCCCTCCTTGGAGAGCGCCGGGATCAGCTCGTCACCGAAGAGCCGGGCGTGCCGTGCCGTGAGCTCGGCGGTCACCTCCCAGATCTGCTCGAGCACCTCCCGAGGCATCAGCCCCGAGGCGGCGCGTACGGCGAGGCCGGCGGCGATGCGGCGCTTGAGGCCGGCGACCCGGACCATGAAGAACTCGTCGAGGTTGTTGGCGAAGATCGCGGCGAACCGGGTCCGCTCCAGCAGGGGAAGGTTCTTGTCCTCGGCGAGCTCGAGCACCCGCTGGTTGAACCGCAGCCACGAGAGCTCCCGGTCCAGGAAGCGATCCTCGAACTCTCCCTCCGCGAATTCGACGGCGTCCTGCTGGTACGGCGGGTCGACGTCGAACATGTCGGCCGGGACGACCCGCAGGCTCGGGTCCAGGGGGCCCGCCTCGGCGTCCGACCCCACAGCGGGCTGGAGTTCGGTGGACATGGGTGAAGTCTGTCACTGCGAGGTGAACAGTGGGTGGCCTAGATTGCCTCGGTGCCTGACCTGCGGACCCGTGTGCTCGGAGCGCTGCTGCGCGCGAGCCTGAACCTCCCGCCTTTCGTGCAGCGAGGGTTGGCCCTGCGGCCCCTCGTCGTGGACGGGGTACGGCTTGCGCCCGAGCTGCAGCTGATGCTCCGGGGCCAGCGGCTGTTGGGCATCCCCGAGATCGCCTCGCTCGACCTGGCCGACTCGCGTGCGGAGCTCGATCGGCAGACGGTGATGGCCGGAGGCCGCCAGCACGTCGGAGCCATTCGCGACCTCGAGGTCGAGGGCGGCGCCGGCCCGATCCCCGCCCGCCTCTACATCCCGACCGAGCGGACGGGCGGCGATCCCGCGCCCACCCTGCTGTTCTTCCACGGCGGGGGCTGGATCTACGGCGGTCTGCCGAGCCATGACGCCGCGTGCCGCGTGCTGGCCGAGCGGTCCGGCGTACAGCTGCTGGCGATCGACTACCGGCTGGCGCCCGAGCACCCGTTCCCTGCCGCGCTCGAGGACTGCAAGGCGGCGTTGGGCTGGTTGCACACGCATGCGGACGACGTGAACGCAGACCCCCTGCGGATCGGTGTGGGCGGCGACTCTGCGGGCGGCAACCTGGCGGCCGTCACGGCGGTGCACGCGGCCGAGGCCGGCATCTCGCTGGCCTTCCAGCTGCTGATCTACCCGGGCACCGACTTCACGAGGGAGACCCGCAGCAAGGAGCTGTTCTCCGACAAGGGGCTGGTGCTCACCCGTGACTTCATCGAGAAGGCGAAGGCTGCCTATCTGCCCGACCGCGCCGACTGGAGCGACCCGGACGCGGCGCCGCTCCTGCGCACCGGGCTGCCTGCGGCGCTGGCGCCGGCGCACGTCGTCACCGCCGGGTTCGACCCGCTACGTGATGAGGGGGAGGCGTACGCCGACCTGCTGGAGGGCGCCGGGGTGAGGGTGACCCGGAAGCGCTACCCGTCACTCGTGCACGGCTTCCTGCACCTCGTCGGGGCGGGACACGAGTGCCCGGCGGCGGTCGGCGAGATCGCCGACCAGCTCAGGAGTGCGCTGGGCTGACCGGCGTGCCGCGGTACTGCACCTCGGTGCGCTCGACCTCGAACCCGAGGTTGGTGTAGACGGCCACGGCCGGGTCGTTGTCGCCGTCGACGTAGAGCAGCGCGGAGTCGAGACCCTGGTCCCGGAGGTGCTCGAGACCGGCGCCGGTGAGCACGGTGCCGAGCCCGCGACCGGCGGCCTTGGGGTTGACGGCCACGACGTAGACCTCGCCGTACGGCGGATCCTCGTCGCGATGGACCTTCGTCCAGTGGAAGCCGAGGAGGTGTGGGCCGTCGGTGCCGTCCTCGTCGGGGACAGCGAGGAGGAGTCCGTCGGGGTCGAACCAGGACTCGCTGGAGCGCTCGCGGAAGTCCTCGTGGGTCATGTGCCCCTGCTCGGGGTGGTGGGCGAAGGCGCTGGCGTTGACCTCGAGCAGGTCGGCCTCGTCGGCGGGCCGGAAGCCCCGGATCCGCACGCCCGGGGGGACCCTGACCTCGTCGAGGGGCTCGAGCAGTGACCGGCGCATGATCTTCAGCTCGCGCTCGCGGGGGATGCCGAAGCGCTCGGCGATCCTGGCCGCGGCCGGGTGGTCGGCGTGCGACCAGGCGTCGACCTTGCGTCCGTCGGTGACGACCTCGGCCGCGAGGGCGGTCCCGACGCCGCGGCCGCGTGACTCGGGGTGGACCGCGAGGTCGACGATGTCGCCGTGCCGCAGGGCGAAGCCGCCTTCGCCGAGCCACAGGGAGGCGTCGCGCAGGCCACGGTTCTTCAGCTGCAGGAGGGCCTGCTCGTTGAGCGTGATGGAGCCGTCGTGGGCCGTCGAGGCACGGGCGATGCGGCGGACCTCGGCCGCCGGGCCGTCCTCGGCCGCCCAGTCGAATTCCTCCGCGGCGACGCGCTCGATGTGCATGGTCGGGAGGGTATCGCCGCCCGACATGCGAATGTCGCGTGTGGGGCAGGGGAGTACCTCATGCACCCCGCGAGTGACATTCGCATGTTCGGGTGGGGTGGGACGGGCAGCGTCGTCCACGGGGCGGATTGGCCTGCGGCATCAACATGCGAATGTGACGCAGGAGCCTGAGGGGTGCTCATGCTCCTCGTCGAGTGACATTCGCATGTTCGGGGCGGGGGCCGCACCCAGGGGCCACGCCGCAGCCCTCACCGAGCCGGGGCGTCCTCGCGGTCGGAGGCGTGCTCCCGGGGCGGCAGCACGAAGCGGTAGCCGACGTTGCGGACCGTGCCGATCAGGGACTCGTTCTCGGTGCCGAGCTTGGCCCGCAGCCGACGCACGTGGACGTCGACGGTGCGGGTGCCGCCGAAGTAGTCGTAGCCCCACACCTCCTGGAGCAGCTGGTCGCGGGTGAAGACGCGGCCGGGGTGCTGCGCGAGGTACTTCAGCAGCTCGAACTCCTTGAAGGTGAGGTCGAGCACGCGGCCGCCGAGCTTCGCGGTGTAGGTCGCCTCGTCGACCACCACCTCGCCGGAGCGGATGATGTGCGCGTCGTCGTCGGAGCCGCGCCGGGCGAGCTTGCCGATCGCGACCCGGATGCGTGCGTCGATCTCCGCCGGGCCGGCGCTGTCGAGGATCACCTCGTCCATCGCCCAGTCGGCGGCCACGACGGCCAGGCCGCCCTCGGTGACGATCAGGATCACCGGCTGGTCGGATCCGGTCGTGCGGATCAGGCGGCACAGGTCGCGGGCGTGCGCCAGCTCGCGGCGGCCGTCCACCATGATCAGGTCGTGATCGGGCGCCTCGAGGAGCGCGGCCCCTTCGCCGGGCAGGATCCGCACCTGGTGGGTCAGCAGCGCCAGGCCGGGGAGCACGTCGGCCGAAGCCTGGAGTGACTTCGTGAGCAGCAGCACGGTGCTCATGGCACCCTCCCGGTGAGTCCAACGGGTTCTCGAGGCTCATCTACGCTGATGCACCTGCACGTACGACGGGCACAAGGATAAGGCAACGTGACGACGACCTCTGACCGGACGAGCAGCGTGGCACGCGTGACGCTGCGCTACTGGGCAGCCGCGCGGGCTGCAGCCGGCGTCGACAGCGACCCGCTGGAGGTGACGGGCGCGACGTCGCTGGCCGACCTCGTCGCCAGGGCCAAGACCCTCCACGCGGCCACGCCCCGGTTCGCCGAGGTGCTCTCCACCTGCTCGGTGATGATCGGCGACCGGCCGGTCACCACCGAGGACCCCGCCGAGGTGAACGTGCCACCGGGCGCCACGGTCGAGTTCCTGCCGCCGTTCGCGGGCGGGTGAGCGTGCCGCACGCCACGGCAGGCCGACCCTGGGCCCGCCGGGTCGCGGGCCTGGCGCTCGCGCTGTACGCCGGCCTGCTCGCGGTCGTGCTCCTCTCGCCCAGCTCGACCACCCAGTCGGGGTTGGTCACGCGGTTGGTGACCGAGCTCGACCGCCTCGGGGCGCCGGCGACCCTGGTCACCTACGCCCGCGCCGAGGTGCTGATGAACGCCGTCATCATCGTGCCCCTCACGTTCCTGGGCACTCTGGTGATCCGGCGCCTTCGCTGGCAGGACTGGACGGCCTACGCCTTCCTCGGCTCGGTCGCCGTCGAGCTCACCCAGGGTCTGCTGCTGCCGGACCGCCAGGCGAGCTTCAGCGACATCGTGGCCAACACCGCCGGTGCGCTCCTCGGCGCGGTCCTGGCCCGCCCGCTGCGCCGTGCCACCCGGCACGTCGAGGTGCCCGAGCGCCGCGAAGGGGTCGGGACCCGCTGAGCCGCCGGGGGACGGAACCGCCCGCGGGAAGCCTTTGCCCACGTGTCTGGTTGTGCAGGCCGTGAACACCGGAATCTGGGTCCTGGTCGTCGCCGTGGTGGCGGCGCTGGCGTTCGGCGGCTACCGAGCGGTGGCCGACGGCCGGTTCCGCGGCACCCATCACGTGCGCGGCGCCGAGGGTGTCCCCGAGGCGAAGGCAGCCGGCGACTCCCTCCTCGCGGACACCGCGTGGGCGGAGCAGATGGGGGAGCGGGCGACGCTGCTGCAGTTCTCCTCGGCGTTCTGCGCCCCCTGCCGGGCGACTCGACGTGTGCTCGAGCAGGTCAGCTCCGTGACCCCGGGGGTCGCGCACATCGAGATCGACGCCGAGCACCACCTCGACGTCGTACGACGACTCGGGATCCTGCGCACGCCGACGACCGTGGTGCTCGACGCCGACGGCCACGAGGTCTCACGCGCAGCGGGGGCGCCGACGCCGCAACAGGTCCTGGTCGCCCTCGAGCGCGCCACGGCCTGAGGCGCGGGCTAGCGACGCAGGAACCGCTCGATCTCTTCCCTGTCGGCGTCGACCATCAACCGCGCGAGGTCGAGCGCCTTGACGTGGGCCTTCCACCCCAGCTTCTGGTTGGCCTTGCCGGGGTTGCCCACCAGTGCCGGCACCTCCGCGGGCCGCGTGAAGCTCTCGTCGAAGCGCACGTGCTCACGCCAGTCCAGCCCGGCGTGGGAGAAGGCCGCCTCGCAGAACTCCTGCACCGAGCGGCCCTCGCCGGTCGCGAGCACGAAGTCCTCGGGCTCGTCCTGCTGCAGCATCAGCCACATGCCCTCGACGTACTCCGGTGCGTATCCCCAGTCGCGGGTGGCTTCGAGGTTGCCGAGGTCGACGTGGTCCTGGACGCCGGCGTCGATGGCGGCGACGGCCTTGGTGATCTTGCGCGTCACGAAGTTCTCCCCGCGGCGGGGGGACTCGTGGTTGAACAGGATGCCGCTGACGGCGAACAGCCCGTAGGCCTCGCGGTAGTTGATGGTCACCCAGTGCGCCTGCAGCTTCGAGGAGCCGTACGGCGACCGCGGGTGGAACTTCGACTCCTCGTCCTGCGGTGGCGGTGTCGAGCCGAACATCTCCGAGGTCGAGGCCTGGTAGAAGCGGCACTCCAGCCGGGCGGCGCGGATGGCCTCGAGCAGGCGCAGCGTGCCGATGGCGTTGGTCGAGGCGGTGTAGTCGGGCATCTCGAAGGAGACGCGGACGTGGCTCATGGCGCCGAGGTTGTAGACCTCGTCGGGCTCGATCTCCCGGACCAGGTTGACCAGGCTCACCCCGTCGGTGAGATCGCCGTAGTGGAGGCTGAGGCGGTCGTTCTCGTGCAGGTGGTCGATCCGGGTCCGGTTGAGCAGCGAGGCCCTGCGCACCAGCCCGTGGACGTCGTACCCCTTCTCGAGCAGCAGCTCGGCGAGGTAGGACCCGTCCTGACCGGTGATTCCCGTGATCAACGCTGTCTTCACGCCCGGATCCTAGGTGTTCCAACATGTGAACGCACTGTTCACATGTCGAGACGGCGTCTGATGTGCGGGCCGCAGATGCCTACGCTCACTTCCATGAGCTCGGCCCTGCTGACGAAGCGGCGCGCGGTGGACCACTGCCGCGTGCGCTCGTCCCTGTGTCGAAAGTCCTGACCGGCGCCACCACGCCGGAACACGCCATCGCCGTCGGTTGTTCGGCAATCAACGGCATGCCCGGACTTCACGTCGCCCAGGAGAGCCATGCAGATCGATCCGCGAGGACCGCAGTTCAACGCCATCGTGACCAGTGTCGTGCTGGCACTGGTGCTGATCACCGCACCCGCCACCGTGGGCATCGTCCTGCTCGCGATCCAGGCCGCCCTCTTCGCGTGGGCGGTCGTCCTCGGTGTGGCTCGGACACCGGCGGCGTACGCCTTCCGGGTGCTCGTCCGCCCGCGACTCGCCGCACCGACCCACCTCGAGGACCCTCAGCCTCCTCGCTTCGCGCAGGGGGTGGGGCTCGTCTTCGCCGTCGTGGGCCTGATCGGCTACGTCTCCGGGCTGACCGTGCTGGGCGCGGTCGCCACCGGCTTCGCGCTCGTGGCAGCGCTGCTCAACGCGGTCTTCGGGCTCTGCCTGGGCTGTGAGCTGTACCTGCTGCTCGCCCGCCTCCGCGGGGGGAGCAGGTCGCAAACCCGAGGGGCAGACGCGACCCTCGCTGGTTGAGCCTGTCCACACCACCAAGAACAACGAAGAACACCAGACCCCGAGAGAGAAGGAATCAGATGAGCCGCGACACCACCCTGGTCACCGCCGACTGGGTCGAGGAGCACCTCGACGACCCCAGCATCGTGCTGATCGAAGTCGACGAGGACACCACCTCCTACGACAAGGGCCACATCAGGAACGCCATCAAGCTCGACTGGACGACCGACCTGCAGGACCAGGTCCGTCGCGACTTCGTCAACAAGGAGCAGTTCGAGGCTCTCCTCTCCGATCGCGGCGTCGGCAACGACCACACCGTGGTGCTCTACGGCGGCAACAACAACTGGTTCGCCGCCTACGCCTACTGGTACTTCAAGCTCTACGGCCACGACGACGTCAAGCTGCTCGACGGCGGCCGCAAGAAGTGGGAGCTCGACAGCCGCGAGCTCACCGACGAGGCGCCCACGCGCGAGAAGACCTCCTACAGCGCGAAGGACCAGGACCTCGACATCCGTGCGTTCCGCGACGAGGTCGTCGAAGCCATCGGCACCAAGAACCTCGTCGACGTACGCAGCCCTGACGAGTACGCCGGCCGCCTGCTTGCTCCCGCCCACCTGCCCCAGGAGCAGGCGCAGCGTGCTGGTCACATCCCGACCGCGGCGAACGTGCCCTGGAGCAAGGCCGCGAACGACGACGGCACCTTCAAGTCCGACGACGACCTGAAGGAGATCTACTCCGAGGCCGGGGTCGACTGGGGCAAGGACACCATCGCCTACTGCCGCATCGGCGAGCGCTCCAGCCACACCTGGTTCGTCCTCAAGGAGCTCCTCGGTCAGGAGAACGTGAAGAACTACGACGGCTCCTGGACCGAGTACGGCTCCCTCGTCGGCGTTCCCGTCGCCCTGGGTGACGAGGCCGGCGAAGCCTGAGCACCTGCGAGGCCGGCGGGGGTGAGCACCCCCGCCGGCCGAGCGTGTCGAAACCACCACCACCGAACGAAGGACGACAAACCATGTGTGGAGCAACTCAAGGCGGCCTCTCCCTGGACGGCATCGACGTCGCCAAGGAGGCGATCATCCAGGGCCAGGTCAAGCGAGGCGAGGAGCCCGTGTCCAACGCCTACGTGCGCCTCCTGGACCGCACTGGCGAGTTCACTGCCGAGGTTCCCACCTCCGCCACGGGCCACTTCCGCTTCTTCGCCGGCCCCGGCGACTGGACGCTGCGCACGCTGTCCCCCAAGACCGACGCCGTCGACACCACGGTGACCGCCGAGGTCGGTTCCATCGCTGAGGTCACCGTCGCCGTCTGACCCTGGTGCGGTGGCGCTGATCCGCCACCGAAACCGCGAGCCGTGGTTGGTTTCAATGCCTACTAAGTCTATAATATTTAGTGACAGCGGACCTTCCGACGTCAGCCCACGGAGCGGTGTCGCTCTCGCATCCCCGTAGGGCACCGGCTCCGGAGCTTCCGGGGGAGGAAGCGGGCAGATGGACACCCTCGCGAAAGCTGTTGACCCCCTTGTCGACGAGGCGCTGGCCGCCCTTCTCGCTGCTGCCATCGAGCGCCGCGAGGCGCAGCTGATCGAGCTGTGGTGGGAGCTCGGCGAGCACGGCCCCACGTTGGGGTCGCCGGATGCCGGCGGCTCCGTGGAGGCCCGCACCCGGTACCTCACACCCTTGCTGGCGACCCTGGTGGGTGCCCTCCGCGGGTCGGACAGCCACCGGGCCGTCTACCTCGACGAGCGGCTGCGCTACGTGGACCCGGAGCTCTCGCCTCACGATCGGGCCGAGCTCCTGGGCACCTGCCTCGCCGTCGAGGTCGCCGCTGTGGCGGACCTGCTGCGCGACGAGGTGGCCGCCGAGACCGTCGACCGAGCCCTCGGCCGGCTGCACGAGCAGCTCGTCGCGGTACCCCGGGAGCCGTTGCGGATCATGCTGATCGGCGACTGCTTCTTCGTGGAGACACGGGCGATGTTGAAGGCCCTGTGTGAGAGTGCGCAGATCCCGATCGACGTCAGGCAGGTGTTCTTCTCCGCACGCCAACCGCTTGCCGAGGTCAACACCGCGATCACTCGGACGGTGGAGTCCTACCGACCGGACCTGATCGGGCTGTCCCTGTTCACCTACGAGGGGATCCCCCCGTTCCGCGCCGCGTGGACGATCGCGAGCCGGCCGCTGGCGTCGCTGCCCGTCGCAGGCACCGCAGCGTCGCTGACCCAGGTGCTGGCGGAGACCGTGGCCGACATCCGCACGGTCTCGACGGCGCCGGTGCTCGTGCACACCCCGGGAGGTGTCCCGCTGACTCCGCGGCGGAAGCGGTACTCAGCCCTTCCTGCCAACTCCCGCACTCAGCGGCGCCTGGTGCGCGAGCTCTCGAGGGCGATCGGCGAGCTGGTCGAGCAGACGGAGAACACCCTCCTCGTCGAGGAGTCGAGCATCTTCGTCGGCGGCGGGCGGACCGCGAGGAGCGAGCTTGCCGCTGTTCGCGCCGGATGACGTCCCGACCGGGCACTCGCACCCCTCGCGCGCTGGGTACGTGATGGCCGAGCAGTACCTCGGGATCGTCCGCGACCTCACTCTCCTGAGGCGGGCCAAGTGCCTGTTGGTCGACTTCGACAACACCCTGTGGAAGGGCGTGGCCGCCGAGGGCGAGGTCGAGCAGGACGTGCAGCTGCAGACGATCCTGAAGGAGCTGAAGGACGCCGGGGTTCTGCTGGTGGCCCTCAGCAAGAATGATCCCGAGAACGTCCCCTGGACGCAGATGCGGCTCGAGCGCGAGGACTTCGCGCTGGAGCAGATCAACTGGAATGCGAAGCCGGCGAACGTCGCGCAGGTCATCGACGAGCTCAACCTGGCTGCGGACGCATTCGTGCTGCTCGACGACAATCCCGTCGAACGGGCTTTGGTCGAGGAGAACGTCCCGGGGGTCCGGTCCCTGGACCCGGGCGACCCGGCCACCATCCGCACGTTGCGCCGGTGGTTGGAGTTCCCGTCCACCGCACTCACCGCGGAGTCGCAGCGACGCACCCAGATGTATCGGGAGGCCTCGCAACGTCGCTCCGCCATGGGCCAGGTCCCCGACTACGACGCCATGATGCGCAGCCTCCAGCTCACCGCGAAGGTCCGGCCGGCGACGGCGAGCGACAAGGACCGCCTGGCCGAGCTGATCCAGCGGACCAACCAGTTCAACACGACGACTCGGCGTCGAACCGATCGCGAGATCCAGGACCTGATCGACAGCGACCGCGCGGGCGTCCACGTCGCGGAGCTACGAGACCGATTCGGGGATCTCGGTGTCGTCGCCGCCGCGGTGATGGACCGCGAACGCGCGGAGATCGACTCGTTCGTGATGAGCTGCCGAGCCATGGGCTTCGGTCTGGAGACCTACTTCCTGGACCGGGTGCTGGCGCAGGAGGAGGTGCGCCCGGCCTGGGGCCTCTTCGTCCCCAGCAGCCGGAACTCCCCGGCCGCAGACCTCTACGCGAGGGCTGGATTCAGCGAGGTGGCGCCCGGGCGATGGGAGCTGAAAGCGGGCGAACGCGTGGGTGGGGTCCCCGGCTGGTTCGCCATGTCGCGCTGAGCGCGAACCAGACACACCACCTCGCCGGGCCCCGGGAGATCTCTGCACGCCCACGGCGTTCACCGGAGGGTCCGCCGGGCTAGACAAGCGCAACGTTGAATGTCTGATTTTCGCAGGCCACAGGGATAGTGGTGACCGACAACTCGTCACGTGTCGTTACTTCTACGACCGTGACGTCGTTGAACAACACACAGCCCATCGACTGAGATTTGTCGGGGGGGGCATATATCTCACGAAAATGGACAGAAACGTGTTGAAGCGCTTCCGGGTCGGCATTTCCAGCAGCACCATCGTCTTGCTCCTCGCGGCCGTGGTCACGGTTGTCGTCAGCACCACGGCGGCTGCGCCGGCGTCTGCGGACGCACCCCCGGCGCTGCCCGCGACGGCTCAGGCCGACGTGCTGCCCGCGCCGCAGATCGACGGCGTGGTCTGGAAGCAGGCGATCGCCGGCAACACCGTCTACGTCGGTGGCGAGTTCCAGAACGCCCGGCCGTTCGGTTCTGCACCTGGGGTCAACACGGTGCCCCGGTCCAACATGCTGGCCTACAACCTGACCACCGGTGCGCTCGACACCACCTTCGCGCCCAGCTTCAACGCCAAGGTCAACGACATGGCGGTGACGCCGGATGGCACCAAGCTGGTCGTGGTCGGCACGTTCACCTCCGTCACGATGCCGGGCGGGACTGCGCAGACGCGCAACCACGTGGCGGTCTTCAACCTCCCTGCCGACGGGTCCACCAACGGCATCTCGCTCTCCACGACCGTGGTCCCGTCGGTCAACGGCGAGACCCTCGGCGTCGCCGCCACCAACTCGACCATCTACCTCGGCGGCTGGTTCTCGGCCATCAACGGCGCCGCACGTGCCCGTGACGGCGCCGTGAGCGCCACCACCGGGGCGACGCTTCCGTTCTTCGTCCCGGTGGACAACAACCAGGTGCAGTCGATCGTGGTCTCCCCGACCGGGGACTCGGTCGTCCTCGGGGGCACCTTCACCTCGGTCGGCGGCTCGACCAACCCGGGCTTCGGCATCTACAAGGCCGACGCCACCACGGGCGCGATGCAGCCGCTGCCCGTCAACTCCGTGGTGTACGCCGGTGGCAGCGGTGCCGGTTTCCAGCGCCTGGCCTCGGACTCCACGAGCTTCTACGGCACCGCGTGGAACTACAACGGCACCGGCAACACCGAGGGCGTCTTCCAGGCGTCGTGGAGCGACGGCTCGCTGGTCACCCTCGACGACTGCCACGGCGACTCCTACGACGCCGCACCGGTCGGCGACGTGGTCTACGTGGCCAGCCACAAGCACTACTGCGGCAACTCCGGGGGCTTCCCGCAGACCGGGACGACGTCGAACGCCTGGGTCAAGTGGCACGCCACCGCGTGGACGAAGGCGGCGATGGGCACCGACACGGGGCCGGACCTCTACGGCTACGCCAGCCACGCCGGGGCGCCGCGCGGGCAGCTGCTGAACTTCTTCCCGCAGTTCGTCACCGGCACCTACACCGGCAAGGGCCAGGCGACCTGGACGGTGACCGGCAACTCCAAGTACGTCGTCTACGGCGGTGAGTTCCTCAAGGTCGACGGCATCTCCCAGCAGGGCATCGTCCGGTTCGGGGTCAAGTCGGTCTCGCCGCACAAGGTGGGCCCGATGTACCTGAACGGCACCAACTTCACGCCCAACGCGCAGAGCTACGCCCCCGGCCAGGTGCACCTCTCGTGGCCGGCCGCGTGGGACCGCGACGACCAGACCCTGACCTACACGGTGCTGCGCAACGACACGAACACCAAGATCTACACGACCACCCAGTCGGCCTACCAGTGGTCTGGCCAGGCGATGTCCTTCACCGACACCGGCCAGGCGCCAGGGTCGATACCGAAGTACGCCATCCGCATCACCGACAGCGACGGCAACGTGCTGAACTCCAACTGGGCGACCGTGACGGTCTCCGGCGCGAACACGCTCGACCCCTATGCCGCGAGCGTGATCGGTGACGGTGCCAGCAAGTACTGGCGCCTCGACGAGACCACCGCGACGACCAACGACAAGAGCGGCGCCGACAACCCGACGGCCGGCACGGGCGTGACCCGCGGCACCGCCGGGGCGCTGACCAACACCAGCGACACGGCCTCGACCTTCAACGGCACCGTGAACGGCGAGGTCATCAGCACCAACCTGCACTACGCGCCGACCACGTTCTCCCAGGAGATCTGGTTCAAGACCACCTCCAGCGCCGGCGGCGTGCTCTCGGCCTACGGCGACTCCTCGACCGGTGACGCCACCGGGAGCCAGGGGCTGGTCAAGGCCGACCGGATGATCTACATGGACACCAGCGGCCACGTGGCGTTCGGGGTCCTGACCAGCGGCACCAGCACCAGCGGCCGCCGGGTGATCACCTCCTCGGGCACGTTCAAGAACGGTCATGTGGCACCAGGCCGTGGCCACGCTCGGGCCGACGGGCATGACGCTCTACGTCGACGGCAAGTCGGTGGGCACCAACACCCTGGCCACCAGCAGCACCGCGATCTCCTACGGCGGCTACTGGCGCGTGGGTGGCGGGTACGCCTGGAGCGGCGGCAAGTACTTCAACGGCGCCCTGGACGACTACTCGGTCAACCCCTCGGTGCTGACCGCGGCCCAGGTCCTCAACCACTTCAACGCCAGTGGCCGGGGCACGGCAACCAACGTCCCGCCGACGGCCTCGTTCACCTCGAGCACCAACGGTGCCACGGCATCCTTCGACGGCTCGGGCTCGACCGACCTCGACGGCTCGATCTCGAGCTACGCGTGGGACTTCGGTGACGGGGCGACCGGGACCGGTCAGACCACGACGCACGCCTACACCGCGTCCGGCACCTACCCCGTGAAGCTGACGGTGACAGACAACAAGGGAGCCACCGGCACCACGACGAACAACGTCACGGTGACGGTCCCGAACGTCGCGCCCACGGCCTCGTTCACCGTGTCCACCGACGGTGCTGCGACCGCGAACGTCGACGCCACGGGTTCGAAGGACACCGACGGGACCATCGCGTCCTACGCGTGGGACTGGGGCGACGGCTCGGCCGCCGGCAGCGGTCTGACGGCGACCCACACCTACGCCAAGTCGGGCACCTACACGATCAAGCTGACCGTGACCGACAACCAGGGCGCGACCGGCAGCACGACGAACCCGGTCACGGCGATCGCTGCCAACGTGCCGCCCACGGCTGCGTTCACGTCCAGCAGCAACGGGCTGAACCTCAACGTCGACGGCTCCGGGTCCTCCGACTCCGACGGGACCATCTCGTCGTATGCCTGGGACTTCGGTGACACCAACAACCCCACCGGCGACACCGCCACCGGCAAGACCGCGACCTACCAGTACTCGCAAGCGGGCACGTACACGGTGACGCTGACGGTGACCGATGACCGGAGCGGCACCGCGTCGGTGACGCACGCCGTCAACGTCAGCGCGGTGACGTTCATCGCCAACGACACCTTCAACCGCACCGTGAACAACGGGTGGGGCACCGCCGACATCGGCGGGGCGTGGACGACGGTGAACGGAACCGCCGCCAACATCAAGGTGGCGCCCGGCGCGGGCACGTTCACGCAGGGGGCGGGCTCGACCTACCGCGAGATCCTCGGGTCGGTGTCCTCGTCCTCGGCGACGAGCTCGGAGGAGTTCTCCCTGGACAAGCTGCCCACGGGCTCCGGCACGGCCGACGGCATGTACGTCAGCCTGGTGGGTCGCCGGGTCGGGACGGACGAGTACCTCGCCCGCCTGACGCTGAACGGCAACGGGACCGCGGTGCTGTACCTGCTGCGCGACGGGGTCTCCATGGGGTCCTACACCGTGCCGACGGCGTTGGCCGCGAACACGAAGTACATGCTCAAGATCAGCGTCACCGGTACCTCACCGACCACCATCGCGGCGAAGTTCTGGCCGTCGGCCGGCACCGAGCCTTCGACGTGGCAGGTCAGCAAGGTGGACACCGGGACCACCGCCCCGACGCTGAACCTGGCAGCTCCCGGGTCGGTCGGGCTGTGGTCCACCGTGGCGAGTGCGACGACCAACGGGCCGATCAAGCTGAGCGTCGACTCGTTCCAGACGCAGTAGGGACAGGGGGCTCGCCCCCCTCTCGGTAGCACCACCGGACCCCTGATCGGACACTCCTCCGATCGGGGGTCCTGGTGCGTATGGCCCGCGCCGGGCCAGCCCTGAGTACGCTCGGATCGATGTCTGCTACCGGGTCATCAGGGGAGGACTCGAGCATCCCGGCGGAGGTGCCCGAGGAGTTCGCCGATGCCTACCGGGCCGCGTTCGAGGAGGCGCTGCGCGCCCAGCCGGTGGGCCCGCCGGGTGCGCATGCGGATCGCAGCACCACTCGACGGCGACCCGTGGACACGGTCCGTCCTACCCCGCCGACCCAGGTCGAGACCGAGCCGACGGCCTACGAACGCGTCCGGGACTCGGGCTGGTTCGTCCCGCTGCTGCTGCTCGTGCTGTTCCTGATCCTGCTGGCCGGTGCCTACCTGCTCGGACGCCAATTCTCGGCGCACGTGGGCCCCGGAGATCACGCTGCCGGACCGCGTCCGCCGGGGGTCATTTCCCCGGTCTGACAAGGGTGGGTGAACCTTGGACTAGACAGGCGTGACCGGGTTCTCCGGTCTGCCTGCTTGGCGGCCTGCGCCGTCGTATGTTTCGGACGTTTGGTGCTATCTCCGACGAATCTGGAACTTACTTGAAATGCGCCGTTTCCTTCTTGCCCTGGTCCTCTGCCTGGGTAGCGGCACGGCGCTGACGTTCGCTCACGACGCGGTCGTGTCGGCCGCCGAGGCGACCCCGCTCCCCGAGCCGGCGCGGGCCGACGTGCTGCCGGCGCCGCAGATCGACGGCGTGGTCTGGAAGCAGGTCATCGTCGGCAACACCGTCTACGCCGCGGGTGAGTTCAAGAACGCCCGGCCGTTCGGGTCGCCGTCCGGGGTCAACACGGTGCCGCGGACCAACATGCTGGCCTACGACCTGACCACCGGTGCGCTGGACCCCACCTTCGCTCCGAGCTTCAACGCCAAGATCAACGACATGGCGGTCACGCCGGATCACACCAAGCTGGTCGTGGTCGGCACGTTCACCACGGTCAACGGCCTGACCCGCAACCGCGTCGCGGTGTTCGACCTGCCTGCCGACGGATCGACCAACGGCATCGCCCTCTCCACCACCGTCGTACCCACGATCAACGGCGAGACGACGTCGGTGGCCGCCTCGAACACGACCCTCTACTTCGGTGGCTGGTTCTCGGCCATCAACGGCGTCTCGCACGCCCGTGTCGGCGCCGTGAGCGCGGCCAACGGCTCGGTGTCGTCCTTCAGCGTGCCGGTGGACAACAACTGGGTCCAGTCGCTGGTGGTCTCACCGGACGCCAAGCAGGTCGTCCTGGCGGGCAGCTTCACCAGCGTCGGCGGTTCCTCGAACCCCGGGTTCGGGCTCTACCGCGCCAACGCGGCCACCGGCGCGAAGCTGCCGCTCCCTGTCAACTCCGTGGTGCACGCCGGAGGCACGGCCGCCGGCTTCCGCCGGCTGGCCTCGGACTCCACGAGCTTCTACGGCACGGCCTGGGACTTCAGTGGCACCGGCAACACCGAGGGTGTCTTCCAGGCGTCGTGGAGCGACGGCTCGCTGGTGACCCTGGACGACTGCCACGGCGACTCCTACGACGCCGCGCCGATCGGCCCCATCGTCTATGTCGCCAGCCACAAGCACTACTGCGGCAACTCCGGCGGCTTCCCCCAGACCGGGCCGACCTCGGACGACTGGACCAAGTGGCACGCCACCGCCTGGACCAAGGCGGTGGCGGGCACGAACACCAAGGACGTCTACGGGTACCCCGACCACCCGGGCACGCCGCGCCCGGGCCTCTTGACGTTCTTCCCGCAGTTCGTCCCGGGCATCTACACCGGCCAGGGCCAGGCCACCTGGACGGTGACAGGGAACTCGCAGTACGTCCTCTACGGAGGTGAGTTCCTGAAGGTCGACGGCATCTCCCAGCAAGGGATCGTGCGGTTCGGGACGCGCGCCGTGGCGCCCAACCACGTGGGGCCCATCACCCAGAAGGGTGGCCCGTTCACCCTGCGGGTGCGTTCCTTCACCCCCGGGGAGGTACGGGTGTCGTGGCCCGCCCTGTGGGACCGGGACGACCTGACCCTGAACTACCACGTGTATCGCGACGGGACCGACGTCTTCGACACCAGCGCCGAGAACTACCAGTGGAGCGGGGGGCAGCTCAACTTCACCGACACCGGGCTCGCCCCTGGCACCACGCCGTCGTACGTCGTCCACGCGACCGATCCTGACGGGAACGACGTCGCCTCGGCGGCCGCCTCGACCACGGTGACCGACACCAGCCAGCTCGACAGCTACGCGGCTGCGGTGCTCGGCGACGGTGCCAGCACGTTCTGGCGCCTCGACGGCTCCGGCCCCACCGTGACCGACCTCGCGGGGCCCGACTACACCACCGCGGGCTCCGGGGTGGGCCAAGGCTCTCCAGGAGCCATGCAGAACAGCAGCGACACGGCGGCCACCTTCGACGGCACCGACAACGGCTCGGTGGTCTCGAGCAACTTCACGGTCGGTCCCAGCACCTTCAGCGAAGAGGTGTGGTTCAACACCACGAGCACCTCGGGCGGCAGGATCGCCGGCTTCGGCGACGCGCCTTCCGGCAAGACCTCGAGCTCCGCCCACGTCGACCGGCACCTCTACATGGACCCGCAGGGCCTCGTGTGGTTCGGAGTGGCTCCTGACAGAGTCCGCGCCGTGGTGCACGACCCCCGGCCGCTCAACGACGGGCAGTGGCACCAGGCCGTCGCGACGGTCGGCCCGCACGGCATCTACCTCTACATCGACGGGGTCAGGGTCGGCGGCTCAGCCACCCCCACCACGGGCGAGAACTACGGCGGCTACTGGCGTCTCGGGGCCGACACCAGCTGGTCCGGCGGCGACTTCCAGGGCGCGATCGACGACTTCTCGGTCTACCCGACCGCCCTCACCGACGCCCAGGTCGGCGCCCACTGGGTCGCCAGTGGCCGGGCCGCGGGCGCGTCCCCGACCACCCCGCAGGTCTCGCTGACCTCCACGGCCCAGGGACGGCGGATCAGCCTGCGAGGCCGGGCCACCTCGGCGGGGAACACCATCACGTCGTACGCCTGGAGCTTCGGCGACGGCAGCGCCGCCTCCGGCGAGAACGTCGTGCACCTCTACTCGCGGCCGGGCACCTACACCGCCAGCCTGACGGTGACCGACGACCGTGGTTACACCACCACCACGACGCGGCGGCTCGCCGTCGTCAACGCCAGGCCCACCGCCACCTTCGTGACCGGCGTGCGCAAGCGCAGCGCCACCTTCAACGCCAGCAGATCCCGTGACTCCGACGGGCGGATCGTGTCCTACGCCTGGCACTTCGGGGACGGCGCGACGGCCCGGGGGGCCGTCGCGCGGCACACGTACCGCAAGGCGAAGTCCTTCGTCGTGCGGCTGACCGTGACCGACAACTCCGGTGCGTCGACCACGGTGACGAGGAGGATCAAGACCCGGAAGCGGTGAGGGACGCCGAGCGGACGCCCAGACTGCCCTGAGGTCGCGGGTCCCGACCGGCTCAGCCGGCGTCGGCGGTGTCCAGCACCAGTGTCACCGGACCGTCGTTGACCAGGGACACCGCCATGTCCGCGCCGAAGGCGCCGGTCTCGACGTGCGTGCCCGCGCTCTCGAGTGCGGTCCGCACGGCCTCGTAGAGCGGCTCGGCCACGTCTCCCGGTGCCGCCGCCTGCCAGGTCGGGCGCCGGCCCTTCCGCGCCTCGCCGTACAGCGTGAACTGGCTGATCAGGAGCACCGGTGCCTCGAGGTCGGCCACCGACCTCTCCTCCCGCATGATCCGCAGCTCGCGAATCTTGCGAGCCATCCAGGCCACCTGCTCCGTACCGTCGGCATGGGTGATCCCGAGAAGCACGACGAGGCCTGGCACGTCGATCCGCCCGACCACCGCGTCGCCGACCGTGACCGAGGCGGAGCTGACCCGCTGCAGGACGGCGCGCATGCGCGTGAGGATACGGCCGGGATACCTTCGCCCGCATGGGAGACCTACTCGTCACGGTGGCACCGACCGGTGCCGAGACGTCCAAGCACGACTGCCCCCAGCTGCCGACGACCCTCGAGGAGCTCGTCGAGACCGCGCAGCGGTGCGAACAGGCAGGGGCCGCGATGGTGCACGTGCACATCCGCGACTCCGAGCACCGGCCCACGCTGGACCTCGGCCGGCTCACCGAGACGGTGGCGGCGCTCAAGTCGGAGACCTCGCTCGTCGTGCAGCTCTCGACGGGCGGGTCGGTGCACGACCCGCTCGAGCGTCGGCTCGAGGTGCTCGACGCGGCGCCCGACTCCTGCAGCCTGACCATGGGCACGACCAACTTCGGTGACGACGTCTTCCTGAACCCGTGGCCGTTCGTCTGCGACCTCTACCAGCTCTCCCAGGACCGCGGTGTCGTCCCGGAGTTCGAGCTCTTCGACCTCGGCCAGGTGGCGGCGCTGCACCGGCTGCTGGACCGCTACGGCCTGCCGTACGGCGGCCGGGTGCACGCCGACCTCGTCATGGGGGTGCCCGGTGGCATGCCGGGAACGGCCGACGCGCTGGTCGCCGCGGTCGCGGCCCTGCCCCCGCAGACCACGAGCTGGTCGGCCACGGGCATCGGCCGCAGCACCCTGCCGGTGATGCTGGCGGCCCTGTCCAAGGGCGGTCACCTGCGGGTGGGCATGGAGGACGTGTTGACGCTGGCCAAGGGGGTGCCGGTCGAGCACAACGAGCAGCTGGTGTCCCGGGCCGCCGAGGTCGGTCGTCTAGCCCAGCGCACGACGATGACCCCGGCCGAGGCTCGGAGCCTTCTGGGCCTGACCTGACGGCCCTACGCTGCACGCGTGGCCGACCTGCAGGACCCGCCCTCGGAGAAGGAGCGGAACGATCTCGAGGCTCGCGTGCGCGCTGCGGCCGAGGGCGGACGGATCAGTGGGGCCGACCGCGACATCCGGCTCGGCAACGTGCACTCGGCACAGAGCCGGGCCGAGCTCGACCTGATGCGGCGCGACCTCGACCAGCTCGATGCCACGACGGCGCCGGCGGCTCCGGCGACGCCGTACAGCACGTTCGACCCCGTCGCCGCGGACGGCTCGGGCTCCCACGTCGAGGTGACGGGCAACCCCCGTGCCGTCCTGGTAGTGGTCGCGGTGGTGCTCGCCGTGCTCGGCGCCGTCGGCCGCGTTCGTGGTCGTCCTCTCCCACCACGTCTCCTCGTCCTCCTCGCCACCGGCTGCGCTCCCGCCCGCGCAGAGCGACGACGCCGACGCCTCGGACGCGACGACGTCCGCCCCGAGCGCCAGCCCCGGCGTCGCGGCCCGCTACGCCCTCGACGGCCCGGGCATCCGTGGCTTCCTCTCGGCATACGACCGCAAGTTCGGCACCTCACGGGTGGTGGATCTCGTGCTCTACCCGGACTACGCCGTCGTCGACGTGCCGGTGCCGGGTGGTCGTGGGCGGCAGGCCGGGTGGCTCTACCGCAACGACTCGGGCTGGACCGGCTTCGGCGGAGTCCGGGCGGTGTTCCCGGGATCATCGACGGTGGACACCCGGCAGCTGGACGTGCCCGCCCTGATGCGCAACATCGGCAGGGCGCGCGCCACGCTCAAGGTCGACGGCCCCACGCAGACCTACGTGATCCTGCGGTTCATCCCGCAGGCCGACAAGGTCCCCTCGGTCGACATCCACGTCGCCAACGGCTTCCACGAGTCCGGCTACCTCGCCACGCGGCTCGACGGCTCGGTCGAGCGGGCCTATCCCTACGGCGAGTGAACCTCGCGGGTGCCTCGCGGACCGAGCAGCGCCGTACGCAGCAACGGCGCCAGGCTCCGTGAGTACTGCGATGCTGAGGTGGTAACCGTCCACGGTGACCGGCGTACGCCCCACGAAGGCCGGGCACTGCCCCTGGAGACAGAACCAGTCCTCGGTGCCGACGTACTGCACTCCCAGCTGCGCCGTCGCCTGGCGTTCTGCGTCCACGTCGTCGCGGAAGTTCCCGTCGGGGCTCGCGACGCAGTCGGACGGGGACCCGAACCGGGTGACGCAGCTCCTCAGGTCCTTCAGCTGGGGCGGCGGGCCGAGCACGACGATCCGGGTGGCACCGGCAGCCCTCAGGGCGCGGATGGTGCGGGTGGTCCCGTCATGAGCGAGTGCGAACGGCGTGGTGGCGATGTCCTTGCGCGCAGCGTTCTTCACCTCCGCCGAGCTGTTGGTCAGGACGACGAGCCCCGGGTGGCGGTCTCGGACGGTCCTCAGCGCGAGCGAGTGCAGGTGCGAGCAGGCCGGGTCGGGACGGCCCTGGTCGTCGACGTAGCTGGGCAGGGTCCACGCCGGGCACCACGGCGAGGCCATCACGTGCACGCTCCACCCCGCGGGTTGGAGGGCTGCACGAACCCCCGGGGACCAGGCAGCGGCGAAGGAGTCACCGACCACGAGCGCGGTGCGAGCGCCAGTCGGACGGTGGAGGTCGCACGCGGCGTCGACGGTGTCCACGAGGCACACGCTGCCCGAGATCTCGCGCAGCCACTGGTCGCTCCCGATCTGGCTGAGCGCCGGTGAGAACTGCGGAAAGCGTGAGCGCCCCAGGGCGTTCGCCACTCGTTGCTGTTGTCCCGTCAAGGTCGCCACAGGCGTGCTCGTGGGCTGGGACACGAACGGCTGCGAGCTCACGGGGGCGGGGTCCGCGGGCGTGAGCACGCCGGACAGCGCCACCACCACGGCCACGGACAACGCACACGCGGTCGCGAAGATCGCGAACCCGCGACGGATCCCGGGCCGCCGCTTCCGTCCGGCGAAGTACTCGCGTTCCCGCCAGGTCATCAGGGCCGGCGCGTAGCGCAACGGCCGCTCCACCAGGTGGTACGACGCCACCGCGAGCGCCAGGCTGACGACGATCGCCGTCGCGTAGTACCAGGAGCTGGTGTGCGCGATGAAGCCGAGGAGCAGCACGTTGACCGGCAGGTGCCACAGGTACAGCGAGTAGGAGATGTCGCCGAGGTAGACCATGGGCGGGTTGTCCAGGTGCCACATGCGTCGTGTCGAGCGCCCGACCCCTGCTGCCATCACGGCGCCGGTGAGCAGGACGACCGGCAGCCCCCACGGCGCGGGGAAAGGTCGCCCGTAGGTCAGCAGGAAGAGGGCCACCACGAGCCCGATCGTCGCGACCCAGCTCATGCCCACCCCGAGCCAGTCCGGCATCCGTTGCCAGTACGGACGGGCGACGGCGACGAGCCCGCCGATGCCGAACTCCCAGACGCGGTCGAAGGTGGAGAAGTACGCCGTCCCCGGGTCGGCGACCGAGTGCCACATCGAGTAGGTGAACGACGTCAGGGTGATCAGGCCGAGCACCACCACGAGGGCCGTCTGGGACCGCAGACGCACCCGGCGGGCCAGCAGCATGGCGACGAGCACGACCGCGGGCCACACGAGGTAGAACTGCTCCTCGACCGAGAGCGACCAGTAGTGCAGGAGCGGTGAGCCGGCCTGGTCGGAGAAGTAGTTGGTGCTGGTGGCCGCGAAGTGCCAGTTGATCCCGAAGATCAGCGCCCAGAAGCCGTCCTTGGCCACCGTCTCCCCGAGGGCGGCCGAGTACAGCAGGTAGAAGGCGGCCGTGGTGACCAGCACGACCATGACCGCCATCGGCATCAGCCGGCGGATCCGGCTCAGGTAGAACTGGGAGAAGCTGATCCCGCCGTACTTGAGGACCGAGTCGATCAGCACGCTGGTGATCAGGAAGCCCGAGAGCACGAAGAACATGTCGAGCATCGCGTAGACCCCGGGTGGCCAGCGCCAGAGGTGGCCGACGACGACGAAGATGATGCCCAGGCCACGGATGCCCTGGATGTCCCGGCGCATCCCGCTCTTGCGACGTGGCGGCGTCGAAGGAGTCTTCGCCGCCGGCGCCGGAACACCGTCGTCCACGCGCACGAGCGTGGTCATGGTCGTCCCCCCATGCAGAGATTGTGGGGCCTTCCTCCCCTCGTGCACCCATTGACCCGAAAAGCGTCTCGCTCTGCGGCGTTTGTCCGACCTGGAGGCCTAGACCGCCTGGAGCGAGCGCTCGCGGACCTCGGATCCCTAGACTGAGGGGGATGCCATTCGAGATCCCTGACAACATCCACCCGCGCTGCGCGCGGCTCGCGTGGCTGCTCGGCACCTGGGCCGGCAACGGGCACGGCGAGTACCCGACGATCGAGCCGTTCCAGTTCGGCCAGGAGCTGATCTTCCAGCAGGACGGCCGCCCGTTCATCCACTACTTCAGCCGCGCGTGGATCATCGACGAGCAGGGCGAGGTGGTGCGCCAGGCAGCGCAGGAGACCGGTTTCCTGCGGCCGGAGGAGGACGGCTCGCTGGAGGTGGTGCTGGCGCACAACACCGGCTTCGTGGAGACCTGGTACGGCGAGCTGCATCCTGACCAGCCGCGCTTCGAGATCGCGACCGACGCCGTCGTACGCACCGCGAGCGCCAAGGACTACGCCGGCGGCAAACGGCTCTACGGCTACGTGAACGGAGACCTGCTCTACGCCTTCGACATGGCCGCGATGGGACAGGAGCTGCAGCCGCACACGCACGCCCAGCTGAGGCGACAATGACCGACTGGCAGGAGCGGCTCCGGGCGAGCGGTCACCGGCTCACCCCGCAGCGCGAGCTCGTGCTCGCCGCGGTCGAGGACCTGGGCCACGCGACGCCGGACCAGGTGTACGCCGAGGTGCGCACCAAGTCGCAGTCGATCAACCTCTCCACGATCTACCGCACCCTCGAGCTGCTCGACGAGCTCGGCCTGATCCGGCACGCCCACCTCAGCGACCGGTCACCGACCTACCACTCCGCGCAGGGCCACGAGCACGCCCATCTCGTGTGCCGCGAGTGCCGGAACGTGACGAGCATCGCGCGTCCCGAGATGGAGGACGCGCTGGGCGACCTGGTGGCGCGCCACGGGTTCAGCCCGGACTACGGCCACCTGACGATCTTCGGGACCTGCGCCAGCTGCGCGCAGGCCGCCCACCCCGATCGTTGAGGTGCCTGAGCCGGATCGCCCCTTCGCCTTCCGGGGCCCGCCGCGCATGACACCATTCCTCCCGTGAAGATCTCAGTCATCGGTTGCGGCTACCTCGGTGCCGTGCACGCCGCGTGCATGAGCAAGCTCGGGCACGACGTGGTCGGTCTCGACGTCGACCCGGACAAGGTGCGCCGCCTGAGCGAGAGCCAGGCACCCTTCTTCGAGCCGGGGCTCGACGAGCTCCTGGGGGAGGAGATCGCGAGCGGGCGCCTGACCTTCACCACCGACCCCGACGAGGTGGCCGACTGTGCGGCCCACTTCCTGTGCGTCGGCACGCCGCAGAAGCGCAACGAGAACGCCGCGGACCTGCGCTTCGTCGACGCA
This sequence comes from uncultured Actinomycetota bacterium, assembly GCA_963794435.1. Lineage (GTDB taxonomy): Bacteria > Actinomycetota > Actinomycetes > Propionibacteriales > Nocardioidaceae > Marmoricola. The sequence goes on along the minus strand of CAWCDX010000018.1, from coordinate 95,188 downwards.
GCCATCGAGACCCTGGTGCCGCGGCTGCGTCCCGGTGCCGTCGTGATCGGGAAGTCGACGGTGCCGGTGGGCACCGCTGAGCGACTCTCCGAGATCGTCGAGGCGGCCCAGCCGGATGCCGTGCTCGTCTGGAACCCGGAGTTCCTGCGCGAAGGCTTCGCCATCGAGGACACCATCCGACCGGATCGACTCGTCTTCGGGCTGCCCGACGGTGATCGCCGCGAGCGTGGGCACGCCTGTCTGGAGGAGATCTACCGCGACCTGCTCGCGGCTGAGACCCCGGTCGTCGTGACGGACCTGAGCACGGCGCAGCTGGTCAAGGTGGCTGCGAACTCGTTCCTGGCCACCAAGATCAGCTTCATCAACGCGATGGCCGAGTTCTGCGAGGCGACCGGCAGCGACGTCGTCGCGATCGCCGACGCGATCGGGTACGACGACCGGATCGGCCGCAAGTTCCTCAACGCCGGGCTGGGCTTCGGCGGGGGCTGCCTGCCCAAGGACATCCGCGCGTTCATGGCGCGGGCCGGTGAGCTGGGGGTCGACCAGGCCCTGACCTTCCTGCGGGAGGTCGACGCCATCAACATGCGTCGTCGTACCCGCATGGTCGACCTGGCGCGCGAGGAGTGCGGCGGCTCCGTCGCCGGGCGCAAGGTCGCGGTCCTGGGGGCCGCGTTCAAGCCCAACAGCGACGACATCCGCGACTCGCCCGCGATCAGCGTGGCCACCCAGCTGCACCTCCAGGGCGCCGACGTGACCGTCACCGACCCGGCCGCCATCCCGTTGGCTCGGGAGCGCTTCGTGGACCTGCGCTTCGAGGCCGACGTGGAGGACGCCGTCGCTGGCGCCGAGCTGGTGCTGCTGCTCACCGAGTGGAAGCAGTACGTCGAGCTCGACCCGCGCGAGCTCAAGCGCCACGTGGGCGTGCCGCGGATGCTCGACGGCCGCAATGCGCTCGATCCCACCGAGTGGCGCGAGGCGGGCTGGACCTACCGCGCGCTCGGGCGTCGCTGACAACTCGCCGACGGGAGCGCCCCCTGCATTCGGCAGCAGGGATGCATGGCTCGCGAGACAAGCGGGATGGCGATAGGTGCATCTCGGCTAGCCTCGCGCTGTGATGGACCAATGGGCATTCAACGCGTGGGTCAACGGCATCGCCGGCTCCAACTTCGTGCCTAACCATCGGCGCTCGCGCCTGTTGCGCATGGCTGGGCTGGACGTGGCAGATGGAGTGGTCGATCTGGCCGGGCATGCAGCTGAGTCACCGACCGAAACTGCGGATCGAGCCGGGGGTGCATGTCGGTGCCGGCACCCACGTCGCGGGTGACGGCCAGCTGACCATCGGACGCAGGACCGCCATGGGTCCGCGTGTGACCATCACCACCGCCACCCACGACCCAGCAGACAAAACACGTCGAGCTGGTCGAATCATCGAAGAGTCAGTCGTGATCGGTGAAGAGTGCTGGATCGGCGGTGAGGTCATGATCTTGTCGGGCGTCACCATCGGCAGAGGTGCGGTCGTCGGAGCCAGGTCTCTGGTGACCAAGGACGTGCCGCCCAACACCTTGGTCGTAGGTTCACCGGCGCGGGTTATCCGCGAGCTGGATGAGCTGGAGTCACCACGCGACCCTGGTGCGACGTTCGAGAGGACGGGGTCGGCTTTTCAGACCTTTCTGCCGAGCCCGGAGTAGGCGGCGATCTCACCGTCGGCCTTGGGCCGTCGTCGGCCACGCTGGTGACCAGTGCCCTCCTCAGGGGTCGTTGCCCCGGGGGACTCGTCGTCAGGGTTCCTGATGCTGAGGGCGCAGACCCGCGACCACTTCTACTGCCTACGTATTCGCGCCGGTGGGCTGCGACTCCTGCACCAGGTCGCTGTCGGGCTTCGAGCCGTTCGTGCTCCCGCGCGGGCCCTTCCCGGTGCCGCCCCGGGACTGCTCGGTCTGGCCGTAGCCATAGCCGTAGCGGCCGGAGAGCCCCGTCGGGACCATGTTGAAGATCACGCCCAGCGGAGCGGAGTCAACCGAGTGCAGGCGGTCGACGGCATCGCCGAGCTGTTCCTTCGTCGTCTTGCCGGAGCGGACGACGAGCACGGCTCCATCGGTCTGGGCAGCCATCACGGCAGCGTCGGTGACAGGGAGGAGGGGCGGGGAGTCGATCACGACGACGTCGAACCTCGACCGCACCTCGGCGAGCAGGTCGCTCATGGCACGCGACTGCAGCAGCTCCGCGGGATTGGGTGGCAGGTGGCCCGAAGTGAGCACGAAGAGTCCCGACGCGGCAGCCTGCTGGAGGACGTCGTCGAGGTCCAGCTGGCCGATCAGCACCGTGGTGAGACCCACTGTTCCCTCGAGGTTGAGCATCGAGGCGACCTGCGGTCGACGCAGGTCACCGTCGATGAGCAGCACCCGTTGGCCGGACTCGGCCAGCGCGATGGCCACGTTGACCGCGGTGGTCGACTTGCCCTCCCCGGGCATGGAGCTGGTGACCACGAAGATCTTGTGCTGCTGGTCCACGTGGACGAACGACAGGTTCGTCCGCAGCACCCGGAAGGCCTCGACGCGCGGCGCCTGGCTGGGCAACGAGCTGATCAATGGCTTCCTGGCGACGTCGCCGTCGTAGGCCAGCGCCGAGAGGACGGGCGTGTCACGGAGCGAGGGGACGTCGTCGATGCCCTTGACCGTGGTGTCCAGGAGCTCGCGGATCACGGCCAGGGCGAGGCCGAGGATCAGGCCGATCAGCAGCCCGAGCGCGAGGTTGCGCGACGGATGGGGCGAGACCGGTGTGCTCGGCAGACGGGGCGTCTCCACGACCGTCGCCTTCAGCAGGGGAGCCTGCTTCCCGGGCGGCGTCTCGAGCTTGGTCACGATGTCTTGCAGCTGCGTGAGGACGCCCGCGTTGATGCGCTGGTCCAGGCGCGGGCTCGGGCCGGTCACGTCGACCTTCAGCACCACCGTGTCGGGCACCACCGTCGCGTCGATCATCTTCGACAGGGTGTTGGCGCTGAGATGGAGCCCGAGGTCGTCGATGACCTTCTGCGCGAGGTCGGGGCTGCTCACCAGGTCGGCGTAGGAGGCCACCCGCTGCTCAGAGAACTGGCTGCCCTGAAGCGCATCGTTCGAGGAGCTGGCCGTGGTCGAGACGAACACGCGGGCCGTCGACACGTACTGCTTGGTCTGCTGCGCCGTGATCAGGGCGGCGATCGCCAGGCTCACCATCGTCGTACCGAGAATCAACAGCCATCGACGCCGCACGATGCGGATGTAGTCGCGTAGTTCCACGGCTCCTCAAGTCTGTTGGCCGAGACCAGTACGGCGCCCACAATAGACGGCCGGACGCATCTCGTCTGGCCAGACTCGAAATGCGCCAATCTCGCCGGTGGCCCACCGTGGTCGGGCCACTCCGCGGGCCAGCGCCAGACAGTGCGTTGGGCTCATGGGCGACAATGGCGCCATGCCCGTTGACAGTCCGTTGCTTGCTCTTCCTGGTGCCGTGGCCGGCGACGGCATCGACGCGCCGGTGGCCGCTCACTACGGTTCGTTCAACGGTGAGCAGCGGACCCTGAGCGCGGGCGACGGCTTCGTCGACCTCTCGCACCGCGGCGTGGTCCGGGTCAGCGGTCCTGACCGCCTCACCTGGCTGCACTCCCTGACCACCCAGGACCTCGAGTCACTTCCGCCCGGCGTACCGACGATGGCGCTCGTGCTGTCCCCGCAGGGCCACGTCGAGCACGCCTTCCACGGCGTCGACGACGGGGAGGCCTTCACTGCTCATCTCGAGCCCGGCGCGGCTCGACCACTGGTGGAGTTCCTCGAGCGCATGCGTTTCATGATGCGCGTCGAGGTGGAGGACCTCACCGAGGAGCTTGCGGTGGCCTGGCGGCCCAGCGGCAAGTACGACGTGTTCCCCCGTGGCGAGCTGGAGGCCTACGCCGCGGCCGCCGGACCGGCCTGCGGGACGTGGGCCTTCGAGGCCCTGCGCATCGCTCGCGGGGAGCCGCGGTTCGGTCTCGACACCGACCACCGCACGATCCCCAACGAGGTCGGCTGGATCCCCTCCGCCGTACACCTCGACAAGGGCTGCTACCGCGGCCAGGAGACCGTGGCGCGGGTGCACAATCTCGGCCGGCCTCCCCGGCGGCTCACCCTGCTGCACCTCGACGGCTCGGAGAACCGGCTGCCGACGCAGGGCTCGCCGGTGACTCTCGGCGACCGCCAGGTCGGCACCGTCGGAAGCTCGGCCCGTCACTTCGAGGCCGGTCCCATCGCCCTCGCCCTGCTCAAGCGCAACGTGGCCCTGGAAGCACAGCTGGAGGTCGACGGCCTCGTGGCGGCCCAGGAGGTGGTCGTCGACCCCGAGGTCGGCCTGCACGTCCGCCCCTTGCGCTGACGCCTCGACCCCCCCAGCCGCGGCACATAGAACCGGGCACGACCAGTCACGGCGTGGAGGAGACCCTGTCCGCGTGCCCGCCACCACGCCGAGAGGCGTACCTGCGCTCGACCTGTGTGAGCAGGTCCCTGTACCTCCCAGGGTCGATGGGATGCACCAGCTCCCGGAGCCACACGCCACGGGGCAGGCGGAGCCCCGCTTGCTCGACCCAGACGTCGATGTCGGGCAATGAACCGCCGGCATGGAAGAACAGTGGCTCTCCGAGGCGTTCGGCGTTCTGGTGCTGGAGTCGGTAGACACTCGTGTAGCGATCGCGCTCACTGCTGGTCGGTAAGGGAAAGTCTCCGTCCAGGGCGGCGGCCACCCACATCGCCTGGGTCTGCGCGCTGATCGGACTGTGGTAGGAGTTGTGCCAGCCGATGAAGGCCAGACGTGCGACTCCCGCCGGAAACGTGTGCCGATAGAGGCACAGCTCACCGCGGTCGTTCAACAACCTCTCCCGTACCGCGCTCCCGAGCAGGGTCAGGTCCTGGTCGTATCCGGTGGCAGCGAGCAGGACGTCGCACGGCAAGGTCGTGCCGTCCGAGAGCTCGACGCAGGGGCGATCGTCGATCGTCATCAGTCTCGACACCTGGCAACCGGTGCGCAGGTCGATGACACCCCGGTCGAGCGCGTCGTAGAAACCGCGCGTCGCGACGTCGCTGAAGTTCTGGAGCTCCCGCTCCGGCATCAGTCCGCGTCGGTGCAGGTCCAGCTGGGTCGCGATCGTTCGCGAGATGCGCCGTAGCGCCCAGGACCGCAGCGGGTTGAGCACCCGCAGACCCGCCCGGACCAGCAGGCTGTCGCGCCGCGGTGTCCACAGGATCTGCTCGCCTGTCCGAGTCAGCACCAGTCGCTGCCAGGAAAATCGGCCGATACGCAAAGGGAGTTTCCAGGACATGCTCCGAGCCACCATGGTCACCGAACGGGCGCTCGTGGTCGCGCTGGTGGCGATGTCTGCGGCCGACTTGCCCCAGCCCAGGACCACGAGGTCCCGATCGCGATAGGTCGTACCGTCCCCCGTGGTGGAGGGTGTCAGCACGACTCCGCCCGCCTGCTCGAACTCGTCTCGGCCGGAAAGCTCCGGTATGTGCGGCACGGAGTACATACCGTGGCACAGCACCAGCCAGTCGACTTCCTCCGTCCTCGTGCCGAAGGGCCCCTCGACCTGGATCGACCAACCGGAGTCTTCGGACAGTGGCGCGGCCGAGCACACCGCGGTGTTCAGCACGATGCTGTTCGTCAGTCCGTGCTCGGCGACGTAGTCGGACAGGTACGCGCGCACCTGCGAGGCCTCGGGATACTCCGGATAGTCCTCAGGCATCGGCATGTCGGCGAAGGCATAGGCCACCTTGTCGGTCTGCAACCCCAGACCCGGGTAGGCCCGGGTGGCGCTCCAGACCCCACCCACATCCGGTCGCGCCTCGAAAACGACCACCTCGTGACCCGCGGCACGGAAGACACGTGCGCTGGCGATTCCCGAGGGGCCGGCGCCAACGATGCCGATCCTCACGAGGCACGATTCTGCAGCACCGCGACAGATCGTGTGGACGTCCCGGGAGCCCCGGTCGAACGCGGACAACCCGTCGGACGGAGTGGGCGAGCCGTGTAGCGTCGTCGTCCGTGAACGCCAGCGACCTGAAGGTCTCTCGCCAGCCGCCGCCACCGGCGTCTTGGTCGGCCGACGCGATTGACCCGCGTTGAGGTTGCGGCGCTGCGAGGACCAACGCACCTGGGATTCCTTGGTCGCCTCGTTCGATGCCTCGCTGTACTTCCACACGTGGGCCTGGCTCGACTTCCAGGAGAGGGTGCTGGGCGTCCTGTTCGAACGCTTCGTCGTCGAGCACGAAGGACACCTGGTGGGAGTCGTCCCCCTCAGCCGGTTCAGTCGACACTCGCTGACGTCGCCGGCACTGCCATACCCGTTCCAGGGGCCGCTGGTCCCCTCGGAGCTGGTCGACCTCTTTCCGGGTGCCTTGCGTCGCCGCCAGGTCCGTTCCGGACTGTTGGTGGAGCGGTACGACGTCGGGCCGCTCCTTGCCGACGACTGGGGTGCGGTCCTGAAGACGCGTCCGTCAGAGGTCCGCGACCGACGGACGGTCGTCATCGACCTGCAGGGCCACGACTCGGCGGATTCCCTCCTGTCGTCGTACAGCAGGAGTCACCGGCGCTCGGTGAATCGCGCTGAACGGGCTGGGGCCGTCGTACGGCGACCCGAGCCCGGGGAGGTGTCCGCCGTGCTGCCAGCTCTGCTCGAGGAGGCGTACACCAGTCATGGCGAGACGTGTCCCTACCCGTCCGCGATCGGTCCCCTGACGGAGGAGTGGATGCAGGGCCGAAGCGACGTGACGGTTCTCGTAGCCGAGGTCGAGGACGGGGTGGCTGGGATGCTGGTGGCGCTGGGTGGACGACCCACTGCCGTCGCCTGGGTGGGTGGCTGCTTCCGGCGATTCCGTCATCTCTCGGTCAACGTGCTGCTCTACCACCACATGCTGTGCTGGGCCATGGAGCACGGACACGCGCGGATCGATCTCCTGGCCGGCGTCGAGGAGGACGGGCCGTTGCGCTACAAGCTCTCGTTCGGAGGCCGTCCGTGCTACGGCTTCAACGTGGAGTCGACCGCTGTCCCGCATCGTGCGTTGGAGGTCGCTCGGCGGCTGTCCGGAGCTCACGACTGACCACGCTGTGAGACCGTGCGCGTCGTCGGAACATGGCATCTTCTTTTCGACGAATCGGTGACTGTCGCCGCGTGTATTGTCCCAGCATGAGGGGGAGCGAGATCGGCGGATCGGTCCGGCAGGCACCCTTGCCCGGACCGACGCTGGACAGCGAGTGGCCCGGCCCTTGGTGAGGCTGCGTCGCTGCCGGGACCGCGCCACCTGGGACGCCCTGGTCAATTCTTTCGACGAGTCCCTGTACTTCCACTCCTGGGACTGGCTCGACCTGCAAGAGCGCGTCCTCAGGGTCGTCTTCGAGCGGTACGTGATCGAGCACGAAGGCACGGCGGTCGGGATCTTCCCCATCGGTCGCAAGAAGTCCTGGGGCCTGACCTCTCCCTACCTGCCCTATCCGTTCCAGGGTCCCCTCGTCCCCGCCCACCTCGCCCCGTACGTGCCCGCCGCCTTGCGAAGGACCCAGCTCCGCCACGGAGTGATGCTCGGTCGCTACGACGTCGGACCACTGGTCAGTGATCAGTGGCGTCACCCCTTGTCCACCTCGTCGAGCCGAGCTCGTGAGCGCAGGACCGTGGTCGTCGACCTCGCGGGTCACGCGTCTGGTGAGGACTTGCTCACCTCATACGCGCGGACACATCGTCGATCGGTGAATCGGGCCACGCGCGCGGGTTGTCAGGTCAGGCGGGCAGTGGCGGGCGAAGCGACGGAGCTGCTCTTCCCACTTCTCGTGGAGGGCTACGCCGCCCGAGGACACCCCTGCCCGTACCCGGCTGACGTGGGGTTGTTCGTCGAGGAGTGGGCGCGGGATCGAGAGGACGTCGGCATCCTCATCGCTGAGGTCCAGGGTGAACGCGCGGGTCTCCTCGTCGTGCTCGGTGGCCGGCCGACGGCGCTCGCGTGGGCCGGCGGCTGCTTCCGCCGGTTTCGGGACCTGAGCGTCAACGTCCTGCTCTACCACCACATGCTGCTGTGGTCGTTGGAGCGCGGGCACGACCGCATCGACCTCTGCGCCGGAGTCGACAATCCAGGAGCCCTCCGGTTCAAGCGTTCGTTCGGTGGGGAGCTAGTGGCCGGGTTGTACGTCGAGTCGTTCCTGTTCGGCCACCACGCGCTCTCTGCCGTGCGGCGGTGCCTTTCCTACGAGGAGTTGAACCTCGAGGCTGTCGTGAAGTAGGCCAGCCGCCTACCCTGAACCGCAGGCGAGGAAGGCTGCCCGCAAGGGGATCGGTCAGTGCGCCTCGAGGAAGCATGGAGGGAGGCGCGCTGGGTGGCTCGTGAGGCCAGTGAATTGATGTCCGGAGCCCGTGCGCGTGCTCAGCGAACGGCACGGGCCGTCCACCCCGCGGCCGATCGGCTTGCTCACCGGCTCACGCCCACTCCGCTTGCCCCTGCCGCTGTGCGCCTACGAGGCTGGCTCGCGGCGCGAAGCCTTCAGCGTCATGCACGCGCGGTCGACCAGATGAAGATCATCATGGGCGACGACATCTCAGAGCGTGAGCTCGACCGCATGGCGACGGCCTATCTGAGGCGCATGGCCTGGCGCAAGGAGGCCCGGTGGCACCCCAGCCTCTTCAATCGACAGAAAGTCGTCGGATTCGAGCACGTGCTACGTGCGCTGGAGGCCGGGAAAGGCTGCATCCTGAGCTTCGCCCACCACGGTGACTGGGAGGGCATGTTTCCTTCCGTGGCACGTTGCGGCGTTGGGGTTCAAGTCCTGGCCGCCTCGGTGATGTTCGAGGCCAAGCAGCCGCTGTGGCTGCGGCAGCAGGCGCTGATGATCGAGTCCGCCGACAACACGCATCTGCTGGACGTCGCTGGAGGATCCACCGTCGTTCGTGAACTGCTGAGACGTCACCAGCTCGTGGCGATCGCCCTGGATGTCCCCGGACACACCCGCTACTCCTTCCTGGGCCGCGAGATGCTGCTCTCGTCCGGAGGCTCGAGGATCGCGGTGGAGACGGGCAGCCCCGTCGTGGTCGCGACGCAACGTCGTCCCGAGCCAGGCGGCTGGTCCCTCGGGGCGACCGTGGTCCTCCATCCGCCTCTGTGGCCCGATGACTTCGGCTCGGTTCATGAGCTGGCTCTGGAGATGTCCAGTCGTCACGAGCGGGCGATCCTGGCGTGGCCCGCTGGGGTGGACGAGCCGGCGAGGTTGTTGGATCTGAGCCTGGTGCGGCAGTCGACCGAGTACCGTCCAACTGCCTAGAGTGCTTCCCAGCCTCGCCCGGGCTGCCTGTCAGGTGATTCGACCTCCAGAAGAGGGGGACTTTGCTTCAATGCCACGCGTGACCAGCTTGGCGGAGCGCGCAGAGGCCACAGCTCGCTCGATGATCCCGGCTCCACTCGTACCGTGGGCCGTGATGATCGCAGCCCGGCGCAAGCAACGAGACCCAGCCTGGCGTGAGGACGCCCGCAACCAGATGCGCTTCGTGGTGGGCGAGGAGGTCACGTCCGAGGCTCTGGAGAAGGCTGCTGACGACTACATCGAGCGATCGACGTGGCGCAACGTGAGCCGCTGGCGTCCCCACCTGGTCTCCCGCCAGGAGATCCAGGGTCTGGAACATCTCATGGAGGCTCGTGCGCGGGGCCGGGGGGTGATTCTGAACGTCATGCACCATGGCGACTGGGAGGGCATCTGGCCCTCGCTGGCCCGTGTCGGTGTGCGGTGCCACGTCATCTCGACGCCTGACCTGTTCCGTGATGACGCACCACTGTGGATGAAGCAGCAGCGAAAGGTCTCCGAGCAGGGCGGAGTGACCTTGGTCGACGTCGCCGTGGGACTGCCGGGGATCACCAACCTGGCGAAACAAGGCTGTGTGGTCGGGATTGCCTCCGACATCCCCGGACACACGCCGATGAGATTCCTCGATCACGAGGTGAGCTGCGCCTCGGGTGCGGCCAGGGTGGCTCATGAGGGCGACGTGCCACTGGTGATCCTCACGTCGCACCGGCACCCGACAAAGCCTCGTGGCGGTGCGCGTCTTCGATTGTCGAGGGCGCTGAGTCCGCGCGACTTCGCCACGGTGCAGGACCTGTTGCAGGCGATGCTGGACCGCCATGCGGAAGCGTTCCGGGAGTGGCCCGAAGCAAGCGACCGCCCCCTGCGCATCCTCGACCACGAGATGGTGGCGAGGTGGAAGAGGGAACGCGACCCCGGACGCGACGCCGATACGCGTCGGTCCGCGTAGTGGATCGGTCGCCAGCAGTGGTGAAACGGAGCTCGCCCGTAGAGGTGAGATCATTCGACGTCTTCGACACCGTCCTGCTGCGCAGGATCGGGTCGCCCAGGGCACTGATTGACGAGCTGGCCGTCAGACTGGCCGCCCGGGACGAGCTGCCGGTCCCAGCCGCTGTCTTCGCCGGGAGCCGACAACGTTACGAGACGGGTCTGACGCCGGTCCTGGGCCGTCACGCATCGTTGCGTGAGATCTATGCCGCCGTCGCCCGCGCGCTGGTGGTGCCGGGCTCGTGGGTGGAGCGATGGGCGACGGCGGAGGAGGACCTCGAACGGGAGATGATCGTTCCCGTGCCGGGTGTTGCCGGTCTCCTTGCCACAGCCCGGCGGTCGGGCCCGGTGCTCTTCGTCTCCGACACCCCGCATTCGGAGTCGTTCGTGCACGAGCTCCTGGCGATGCACCAGCTCGCGGTCGACGGCGATCGAGTGTTCACCTCTTCGGAGAGGCAGGTCAGCAAGCTGCATGGCGGCCTCTTCCACGCAGTGCGTGCTGACCTGGACCGGGACGTCGCACTCACCCACACCGGAGACAATGCGCGCAGCGACGTCGCGGGAGCGCGCGTCGAGGGGTGGCGAGCCTCGCACCGGCCGCAAGCGCAGCTGAACCGCTACGAACACCTCCTCGATCGGGACCACGCGTCCGACGGCGTCACGGCCTGGCTCGCTGGTTCGGCCCGCATCGCCCGTCTGGAGGCGGTGTCCAGGGGTACCGCACCGGCGATCGCCGACGTCGCGAGTGGTGTGCTCGGGCCCATGGTCGTCGGCTTCGCGCTGTGGGTTGTCGCGCAGGCGCGCGCCCGAGGCATCACGAGGCTGTACTACGTCGCACGCGACGGTGAGGTGATGCTGAAGGCGGCACGACACGTGCTGGGCACACTCGCACCGGACATCGAGCTGCGCTACCTCTACGCCTCCAGGAAGCCGTGGATCTTCGGTGCGTGTGCCAGTTCCGAGGACTTCCTCCCCGCGTGGGTCGCTGGACGTCCTGACTACACGGCGCGCACGCTGCTCGCACGTGTCGACCTCACCCCCGAGGATGTCTTCGCGCGCACGTCACTGCCGATGTGCAGTCCCGATCGCGCCGACGATCGACTCTCTTCCGATGAGCGAGCTGAGCTCGCCACGGCCCTGCAGCGAGAGCCGTTGGTCGCGCTCGTCCGGGCCGGCGCGTCTGTCGCAGCGGAAAGCACGATCGGCTACCTGCGCCAGGAGGGACTGGCCGACGGGGTGCCGAGTGCCCTGGTGGACGTGGGCTGGGGCCAGACCACCGTGTTCGCCGTCGACGAGCTCCTGCGTTCGGCCGACATGCCGCCGGTCACCCACCTGTTCATGGGCATCCGCGGCTCGACCCAGGGAATCTCACCGCGGGTCCCGACAACCATGGAGGCATGGCTGTTCGACGACCAGCAACGTCCGGGCTCCTCCGACGGCATCCCTGCTCCTCACACGTTGTTCGAGGTCCTCTGCGCTGGGTCCACCGGGCGCACCCTGGCCTATCACCAGGTCGAGGGAACCTACGAGCCACTCCTGGCGAGCGAGAGCAACGAACCCCTCATGGCGTGGGGACTCGCCGAGGTCCAGGACGTGGCGGAACGTGTCAGCCAGCTCGCGTCCGCGCACCTGACGCCGCCGGCGATGCACGTCGATCTGGTGGACGTCGTCACGAGCGTTCTCCTCGAGTTCTGGGTGCATCCCCGCCCGGTCGAGGTGGAGGCGTGGGGCAGCTTTCCGTGGGAGGAGGAGATCTGGGAGCCCTTCACGCCGCTTGCGCAGAGGGTCACGACGCGCAGCGTCGTCGGCAGGTTCCTCCGTGGCGACACCCAGGTACGCAGGACGAGCTCCTGGCGGGCCGGTTCGGCGCAGGTGAGCGCGCAACCCTGGCGGGCCTTGTTGCAGTTCCGAGGCTGGCAGGACGAGCACCGTGCACGTCTGCAGCGCCTGCCTCGCCGACTCCGCCTCGAGGTCGCCTCCAGATCACGACAAGGCCGTGTCCGCCTCTGAGCGGAGCGGTCTCGGCGCACTCAACCCGGTCGGCGTCCCAACACCTCCGCGTACACCTGGTCCATGAGCCCGTTGGTCGCGCTCACGTCGTACGTCGAGCGCACCCGCTCCTGGCCGACCTGGCCCTCCTGCTCCGACAGTCCCGGATCGCGAAGCCTGGCGACGAGAGCGTCGATCAATCCGCGCTGGTCCTCCTGGGGGACCACTGCTCCCGCTGAGGGCAGCAACCCCTCCCGGACTCCCGAGACGTCGGTAGCCACCACGCTACGGCCTGCGGCCATCGCCTCCATGGCCACCAGGCTCAGTCCCGCTTCCCACCGTGACGGCAGCGCCACCACGTCCGCGGCGCACAGCCAGGCCGTGACATCGGTGGTGCCGCCCGGGAGGTGCACCCCGGGCAGGCGGGAAGCTCGAGCCTCCAGGACCTCCTGGTCCGGGCCGTCGCCGACGAGATGGAGCCGTGCGTCAGGCAGCTCCTGCACGATGGACGCCCAGGCGTCCAGCAAGCGGTCCTGTCCCTTCTGCTCGCACAACCGGCCGATGCAGACGACCAGGGGCCCGTCCGGGAGGTCAAGGGATCGGCGCGCCTCGTCGCGCGACAGTCCCGCGTCAGGAAGCGGCACGCCGTTGGGGATGACCCGGTAGTTGGCTGCAACCCCAGCCCGCTCACCGTCGACCTGCTCGCCTTCCGAGACGGCGACCAGGACGTCCGTCCACCGTGCCGCGATGACCTCCCATCGGAGCGCCAGTGTCCGTTGGAGCCCGTGTGCGGCGTAGAACGACCAGGCGTGCGGCTGGAAGACAGTCGGAAGGCGTCCCCGGACCGCCAGCCGCCCGGCGAGGCCCGCCTTGGCGGAGTGCAGGTGCACGAGGTCAGGGCGGACCTGTGAGAGCAGGCGTCCCAGCGCTCGCGTCTCCGCCGGCACCCGTGGCCCGGGCTGTCGGGTCGCCGACCACGCCACCCACTCCACGCCCAGGTCAGGCAGTGCCGGGGCCAGGGACCCGTCCGGCGGACAGGCGACGGACACGCGCACCCCGCGAGAGGTCTGGTGCGCGGCGAGGTTGCGCACCACTCGGGGCACGCCGGCCTCGGTCGGCTGACAGACGTGCAGCACGTGCATGGGCAACCCCTGTCGAGATGGTGTGGGCCCTGTCATCATCCCTGTGGTGGAAAGCATCCAGCACCGACGCGGCCTGCGCAGACGTGTCTTGCTGTTCCTCGGGGCCGGTGCGGCCGGGACCACGGTCATCGCCGCGGACGAGCATCGACGGACGTCGCGGCCTGTGTCGGCTCACACCTACGCCACCCAGGGCGACCTCACCGGGGTGGTGCCGGCCGACGGCGCGGTCGCCACGACTCTCGGCTTCCACGTGGCCGGCGACGGCGGTGGCGCCATGTACGTCTTTCGAGCGGGTGACCGCCGCACCGCAGACGGCATCACGACGATCCGGCCGAGCAGTGGTGCGGGTCGGTGGTCGCTGGTGGTCCAGGGTCGCAACAACGTGCGCTGGTACGGCGCTCGGGGCGATGGTTCCACTGATGACACCCAGGCGCTCCAGGCAGCCCTGGACCACGGCTCCGGGGGTGGGCTGTACCTTCCCTCGGGCACGTACGTGACCACCGGCGTCCGCAACCGGATCGCGAAGTCGATCGTCGGCGACGGTCCGAACCACACGATCGTCCGGGCCCTGCGCGGCACTCGGACCCTCTACTCCGCGCGACAGGCTGCCGAGACCGCGATCCATGGCATCTGGTTCGACGGCAACGGCCACGCCCGCACCTGCGTCGACACCGACTGGACCGTTCCCGCGGGCGGTGGCGCTCCTTCGCAGGGCAACTCCTACCGCGACGTCCGCGTCACCGGTTACACGGAGACAGGTTGGTCGGCGCGCTCCAACAACGACAGCCCTTTCCAGAATGTCCTCATCGACCGAGCCAAGGCTGCCCCGAGCGCGGTCGCACTCGACCTCGATGCGCCCGGTGGCCAGGTAGTGCTCACCGACTGCCGGTTCTTCGGGCCGGTCTCCGGACGGTGGCAGATCGCCGCGATCAGCGGAAGCGTGCTCGCCGGCCTACGGATCACTGGCGAGGAGTGGAACGTCATCGCCATGCACGGCGGCTACTGGTACGCCGATCCAGAGCTGCACTCGAACCTCCACCTCGGGGCCGGGTTCGGGATCTATCCGGGCGCTTTCACCGGGGTCCACATCGAGAACGACCATGCCGACGGCGCGGTGATCGGTGGCCCTGGAGGAGTCCAGTCGGCACTGAGCTTCGTGGGCTGCCACGTCTTCGGGGTCGGTGCCGGCAAGGACGCCGTGCCCTTCGTCGCGTCGACCGTGAGGAAGTCGGGGCCGCAGATCCGGGTCGTGCTCGACGGTGGGATTCTCGAACATCTCGCACCCACCCTGTCCGCGACGGGAGACGCCGCCGTGGTGGTGCACGACACCTCTTTCGGCGGCTTCTACCGACCCGGGACGTAGAGAAGGGTTCGGTGATGAGGCGTCTTGGTGCATGACAGAATCGCGCGGTGGGGTGCCTACTCAACGGTTACTTCCGGTCCCAACAGGTGACCGGGCAACAGCGCTACGCCACAGAGATCGGTGATCGCCTGCACCAATTCGTGCCCGGTCTGCGTGAGCTGCGCAGCTCTGCACGAGCACGAGGCCGCCGTGGCATGGAGTGGGCCGAGCTGCAGTGGCGGGCTCCCCTGCACGCGCACGGTGACGTGGTGCTCTCGCTCACGAGTCGCTCCCCGTTGACCGTTCGACGCCAGGTGGTCGCCGTTCACGACTTGTTCGTGCTCACCAACCCCGAGTGGTTCTCGCCCGGTTACGTACGCCTTCACCAGAGAGTGCTGCGTCGGCACCTGCGCCACGCGGCCGGAATCGTCGCCGTGAGCGAGCCCGCGGCCGTGGAGATCCGGGACCTGGCTCGGCCCGGCATGCCCGTCGTCGTGGCGCCCAACGCGGCCTCGGACCTGCGTGCCACGCACGACTCCGGGATCGGGAGTCAGTTCCCACGTCCGGAGCGCTACCTGCTGGCTGTCGGGAACCTGGAGCCCCGCAAGAACCTCGTCACACTGCTCGATGCATATGGCCTCCTGGACAACGAGACCCGGAAGGCGTGTCCGCTGGTGATCGTCGGAGCGGGTGCCAAGGCGTTCGGCGCCGCGGGTATCGCCGAGGAGCCCCCCGACGGGGTTCACCTCACCGGACGAATCTCGGACCGTGCCCTGGCAGACCTCTACGAGCACGCCCATGCCTTTGTCAGCACCAGCTGGGCCGAAGGGTTCGGCATCCCTGTCGTCGAGGCGGCTCAGGCGGGTGTCGGGGCGATGGTGCTCAGCGACATACCGGCGTACCGCTGGCTGGCCGACGGTCCCGGGATCTTCTTCGCCGACCCGAAGTCACCGGAGTCGTTCGCGAGTGCGATGAGCGCGGCGCTGGAGAACACGACGACCCGTGACCTGCGTCACGACATCGCCGACCGTTTCAGCTGGGAGGAGTCGACGGGGATCGTGGCCGACCTCGTCAGTTCCGTCGGGCCTGGCCCGGGGTCGGGCGCCTAGTGCCCGCACGACTCCATCGGTGGTCGCGTCGTGTGCGTGATGAGCTGGCGCGTGGCCAGTTCGTCCACAGGGCCCTGCACAAGGCGAGCCTCCAGGTCACCCGCGCACGGTTGTGGTGGGGCATGCGCAGGGCCGCAAGCCCGATCGCCCTCCTCTACGGCAAGAACGACACCGAGGAGAACCTGCTGGTCCTGGCGTTGGCGCTCACCCGTCGCTACGAGGGACGGATCCTCATCGCAGCCCGGGACCGGGCCTTGGTGTCCGACCTGTTGGACGCGCTCTCCCCGACGGTCCCGGGCTCGCGGCCGGAGCAGATCGAGCTCGTGGGCGCCTCGACCAACGAGCTCGTCCGCATGCACGCCTCGGCCGAGATCGTGCTCACGAGTCACCGGCTGCTCGCCGGACCGCCCGCCACAGGGCGACGGCTGCATGCCTACGTGTCGCACAGCGTCGGCCCGAAGACCGATCTGCTCTTCCCGTCGACCGAGACCGTCTTCGTGGTGGCCTGCTCGATCTGGACCGAGCAGATCCTGCGCAACATGCACCTGCCGCCCGACACTCCGAGGCTGACTGGATTCCCACGCCTCGACCTGCTCGCACGCCCGCCGCACACCGACCGCGACGTGTTGTCCCGGCTGGGTCTCGACCCCGCGAAGAAGCTGGTCGTCTGGGCACCGACGTACAAGTCGATCACCTTCTACGGTGACCACACGTGGAACGAGGGCGTGCCGGTCTCCCGAATCGCGGATTCCGAGGACTTCACGGCATTCACCCGAACGATGGCGGAGCACGCCGACACCGTGGAGTTCGTCTGCAAGCCGCACCCGCTCGAGGCTGAGGCGCTGGGTGGACTGGGTTTCACGGTGCTGACCAATGACGACCTCTGGCAACGTGCCGGGCTCACGGCGTACTCCTTCCTTGCGCACGCCGACGCCGTGGTCACGGACTACTCGAGCATCTGGGTCGACTTCCTCGCCACGGGTCGCTCGATCGGGGTTGCGCTGTTCGACGTGGACGTCTACGCGGGGGGCGATCGTGGCTTCATGGAGCCTGACTACCTCGAGCTGATCCGCAACCTCCGGATCGACCAGCCTGCCGGTCTCAGAGAGTTCCTGCATCGCGTGGGCACGGGCGAGGTCTTCGCTCCACAAGCACTGGACGCCTTGCGACGCCGCATCGGCTTCGTCGAG
Organism: uncultured Actinomycetota bacterium; assembly: GCA_963794435.1. Taxonomy (GTDB): domain Bacteria; phylum Actinomycetota; class Actinomycetes; order Propionibacteriales; family Nocardioidaceae; genus Marmoricola. The sequence continues at coordinate 78,093 of CAWCDX010000018.1, read as the reverse complement.
TCCGAGCACTACACCGAGGACCTGGTGCGCGAGCTGCGACAGGTCGGGCTGGATCGATGCGGATACGACTTCGGGATTCGCGATGTCCGACTCGACTGACTCTCCCCCCCGGACGCCGGGTCGGGTGCGCCGAGTGATGGGCCAAGGGCTGTACCTGGCCCCCATGGCCATGCAGGCCTTCGTCACCCTCTACTCGATCCCGGTCATGGTGCGTGCCCTTGGCGAGAACAGCTGGGGCCAGATCGCGACGGGCCAGTCGGTGGGCCTGTTCGCTGGCACCCTGCTGACGATGGGGTGGGGCATCACCGGGCCGGCGATGATCGCCAACGCTCGCACCGACGACGAGAAGACCTCGATCCTCTACATCTCCTTCTACACCAAGGCCCTCATGCTGGTGCCCGTCGGGCTGGTGTCGGCGCTCATCACCGAGGCAGTGGTGTCCCACGACGTGTGGCTGGCCGTCCTCGGCGCCTGGACCACGGCCGCGTACGGCTTCGTCACCACGTGGTTCTTCGTCGGCAACGCCGACCCCATCGGGCTGATTCTCTTCGACGCACTGCCGCGCAACGTGCTCTCGCTCGTCGCCTGGGTGCTGGTCGCCTACGGATTGCCGGTGTGGGCAGGTCTGGTGATCCAGCTCGTCGCCACGATCGGGACGGCGCCGATCACGAATTTCGCGGTGCGGCGGACGCTCGGCCGGCCCTCGCGCGCCTACATGCGCTCACGCTTCTGGCCAGTGATGACAGAGCAGATGGCACCCGTCTCCACCGGCATCGTCCTCGCGCTCTTCGGTGCATCTCCCCTCGTCGTGGCGAACCTGGTCCACGTCGTGCCGCTGGCTCCGCTCGCCATAGCCGACAAGCTCGGCAAGCAGCTGACCACCGGTTTCACCCCGGTGGGGAACATCTTGCTGGCGAGGTCGTCGGCGCGACACAGCGCGCTTCCGGAAGCAGAACGCAGGCTGCGCAAGCACGTCATTCCCGACTTCTTCGCGCTGCTGGTGATGACCGTCCTCATCATCGCGGCCGCGATCGTGATTGCCCCGCTGTTGATCTCTGTGCTGGGCGCTTCACGCATCGACGTGCCGTGGAGCCTCATCGTCATCTACGGCTGCGCTACTGGCATCGCGGTGCAGGGCGCGGTGATGTCGCCGCTCTGCCTCGCCTTCGTCGATCGGGTGCGCGCCGGTCGCGACGCGGCCCTCGTGGGTTCGGTCGCCGGCATCCTCGCGATGGCCGCACTCGGAATCCCGTTCGGGGCCATCGGGATCGCATGCGGAGTGCTCGCCGGCTGCGTCCTGATCGTCGGTGCCCAGACCTTCATCCTGTTGCGGTCGGCCTAGGAATCCGATGAGTGACATGACAGCCACCAGGTTGCCCCTACGCCTCGCAGGGGTCCTCCTCTGGATGATCCTCGTGGCGGTAGGTGCAGCGCTCGCGGTGGTCATCATCGGCATCTGCGTCCCCGGCGGTGGTCCCATCCCCGGTGCGCGGTCGGTCGGCCTGTGTGTGAGCCTGATGGTCTTCTCCATCAACACGTATGTCGTCTGGCCCTCGCGGTGGAACGTGGCCGCACACACCGCGCTCGCCTTCGGCGTCGCGGCGTACGTCGTGCCTCTGCTGTTCCTCCATTCCCTGGACGGGCTCGACGACGACGTGGTCACCTTCTACACCCGGCTGATGATGGTGGGTGCCGGGCTGTTCCTGGTGGGGACGGTCGTCGGTGGAGCCACCGCCCGGCCGCAACACGCCGAGAAGCTCCGGAGCTATTTCGGCGAGGTGCGAGGTCCTCGTCTCGAGCAGCTGGTCTCGCGTCGGGTGCTCATCGCCGGCGGACTGGCCGTGGCCGGCGTCGCGGTCTCGTTCGTGGTGATGGGCTTCGCCCCCGCGTTCGCCCCCGACCCGCTGCTCGCCAAGTTCTTTCGTGGCCCCTACCAGGCATCGTACGACCGAGTGGCGCCCCTGTTCCGCGCGTCGTCCGCTGTGCTCACCCTGGTGCTGCCCCTGCTGGCCGTGCTCGCGATCCGCGGTCGCCTGCGCTGGGCCCGGATCGTCTTCCTCGGCGCCATCGCTGTCCTGGCGCTCAGCCTCACCCGGGGAGTGGCGGTCAACGGCGTGCTGCTGGCCGTGGGCGTGTGGGTGGCGTTGCGCAAGAAGTCGCTCACTCTGTTCATCCTGGCCCTGATCGGGATCTACTTCCTCGGCGCCATCGCCTACACGCTGCTGGACGCGCTGGGACTGCACGGCTTCGTCGCCGCTCCGGGGTCTGCGCAGACCTTCCTGGACCGGGTCGCCGCAGGTGCCCCTGACATCAACGACCATCTGCAGTTCCTCACCGGCTTCATGCAGAACCCGGTCTTCGCCGAAGGACGCACCTTCTACGGCGGCCTCGTCCCGGGCCACTACAAGTGGAACCCGGCGATCTACTCCCTCGAGGTGGCCAACCCGGGTCAGCACGGCGCGGACCTGCAGTCGGGCGGCTTCCGCCTGCCGCCGCCCGTGCTCGGCTACGCCAACCTCGGCTGGCCCGGGGTCGTGCTCGTCTCGGTCCTGGCCGGGTTCATCTCCGGCTACCTGGCTCGCGTGGCCAGGCACCTCGTGCCCAGCGACAGCCTCTTCGCCTCGACGCGGTGGACCGCGGTCTACGTCCTGGCGGTCACCCTGTTCCCGGTGTTCTACCGGATGACCTACCTGACCGTCGTGGAGTTCGCCTTCGCCCTCCTCCTGCTGCGCCTGCGCGTCAAGGAGCGGGACCCGTCGGGGCCCTTGTCCGAGCCGGACGACGGCCCTCAGGCCATGAAGCCGACCGGCGAGCACGAGAAGCCGGGGAAGACCGAGGAGAGCGTCCGATCGGGGAATCGTCGGGCCAAGACCTCGCCGAGGACGTTGCGGTAGTCGGTGGTGACCTTGAGGTCACCCTCGGCGAGCGCCGAAGCAGTCAGCGTGGGCCAGTTGCCGTAGTACCGGCCACCCTTCACGCCCGCCCCCGCGAGCAGCATCATGTTGCCCCACCCGTGGTCGAAACCCTTGCTGCCGTTCTCGGCCACCCGGCGCCCGAACTCGCTGATGGTCACGATGGTGACGCGGTTGAGCAGCGGCCCCAGGTCGGTCATGAACGCTGCCAGCGACCTGGCGAACCCGTCGAGGTTGTTCTGCATGTTGCCGTAGGCCAGCGTTCCGTAGTTCGAGTGGTAGTCCCACATTCCGGCGTCGATGGTGATGACGTCGGTGCCGAGGTCAGCCTTGATGAGCTTCGCCGCATTCTTCAGCGGGTTGACGAACGCCGCAGCGTTCGCCGAAGTGGGGTAGCTCACCGTCGAGTCGGCCATGTTCGCCAACGTCTTGCCGTCCCCCTGGGAGACGGCGACGGCCAGGGCGGCACTCTCGGCCAGCGGTCCACCGCCGGCACTCCACGCCTTCTGCAGGGAGGCGTAGCGGCGATTGGACGTCGACTCCAGCCCAGGGACCTGGAGCTTGGTCACGTCTGTGGTGGCGACCGTGTCGACGCTGCCCATCAGGGCCGCGGTCGGCACGCTCTGGCCCAGCTGTACGCCGTCGAAGGGGTGGTGGGACGACTCGGTGCCGAGCATGCGATTGAGCCAGCCGGTTCGGAGGTTGGAGCCGGGAGCTGCATCCTCGACCTCTTCGATCGCGGAGAAGTGGGAGCGATTGGGAGCAGGCAGGCCCACCGCCTGGATCGCAGCCAGCTGACCGGCAGACCAGAAGGAGGCCAAGGGCTGCATCTTCGGGTGCAGGCCGAACATCGAGTCGCCGCAGATCACCTGGTCCTTGGCGATCGCGGTCGTCGGCCGGGCGGAGTAGTAACCGGGGTCGCCGTGCGGCACGACGACGCCGAGACCGTCGATGCCGCCACGCAGGCTGAGGACCAGCAACGTGTTGCCGCCCTTCGTGCCGGCGAAGGTCGCCTGCATCACGGACTCGCCGAAGAGCTGGACCATGGCGGCCCCTCCTCCGAGAGCCGCGGCCGTGCCGAGCAAGGAGCGGCGCGACATCGAGAAGTCACGGCAGCATTCGTTCTCGCGGTTCGCGGACGCGGTGTCGGGGGTGGTGGTCATGAGTGCCTCGCAGGTCGGGGGATGACAGGTGGGTGGGGCCCGGTCAGGTGGTCATGTGGTCGGGGGTGTCCAGGAGTGCCGCGGCCAGGCGCGGGAACAGCGATCCGCCGATGGTGGTGGAGGCGGAGACGGTCGTCGCCGCCGTGATCGTGTTCCAGCTGCTGGTGCCGGTGACCGCGGTGATTGCAGTGCTCAGCAACCGGTCGTCGGCCGGCTTGCCCAGCCAACGACGGCACAGGTAGTCGACATAGGCGTCGAAGCGCAGACTGGTCGCAGGCAGCCACGAGGCGGGCGTGCGGTATGTCGCGCCGACCTTCGGTGCCCCGTTGGCGAACTGGGCGTGGCAGGTGTAGCTCCCGAAGATCCGCGACACGGTCGACCAGGAGTCGTTGTCGATGGGATCCCCGTCCGGCCGTGGCCACAGGAAGGGCCGGGCCCCGCCGTACTGGTAGCACGCGGCGTTGGCGAAGGAGTTCGTCGTCGTGGGGGCGGCAACGTCGATCTCCAGCACGCGCGTGGTGTTGACCATGTCGGCGATCGGTGTCCGCACCTTCTGTCCGACCGAGGTCAGGAACTCGGGCTGCGTGGACAGGGCCGTGAGCACCGCGCCGATGTCGGTGCCGGAGCTGAGGTACACCCCGGCCAACGTGCTGACCAGAGAGTCAGAGGGGGTGTCGGAGACCAGGAGCTTGGCCAGCTTGGTGCAGATGCGCGTAGCCGTCGACGGGTGATGCGCGAGGTACTTCAGGTAGGCGGTGGTCACCGCCCGGCCGTCGGCCGAGCCGTTGGCCGAGGAGAACCCGAGCACCGATACGGCTCCCGTCGTGTGCTTGGTCGGGTCGTAGAGGGGGTTGTAGGTGTTGCCCCAGTCGACGGTGTAACCGGAGAGGATCTTTGCCGAGTCCTTGACCATGGCCTCGGTGTAACCGCTGTCGATCCCGACGGTGTGCAGCTCGAGCAGCTCTCGACCCTGGTTCTCGTTCACCGCGTTGCGCACCGAGGTGTAGTTGTCGAGGTAGACGCACATGGCCGGGTGCAGCGACACCGCGAGCAGCAGGTTCTCGAACGTACCCAGGGCGTTCGCCCGGATGGTGGTGTCGTAGTCGTAGCGGTAGATCCAGGCCCGGTCGTGGGTGACCGGAACGTTGAAGTGGCTCGACCAGAAGTCCGTCATCGTCTCGACCACGCTCCGCGTCGAGTACACCTTGCGCAGGATGCTGCGGTTGCCGAGGTCCAGGCCGTAGAGGTAGCTGGTGTAGGAGGTCTTGGACGCGTCGGTGTCGTGCTTGACCTTCGGGCTGTCCAGCAGCCGGGGGTACCACGAGTCGACGTCGCTCACCTTGCTCGACTCGGGCACGGTCGAGGGCTTCAGCTGGGCCGCGAGCCAGGCATCGGGCGTGCCGACCGCGCGCATCGCGGCCAACGCCCTCTGGGAGTAGCCCGTACCGAAGCGGTTGAGGTAGAGGCGCTCGCGTGCTGTGGGGACCAACAGGCCGTAGACGCCGGCCGGCGTGGGTTGGCTGGTGGGTTGGCTGGTGGGTTGGCTGGTGGGTTGGCTGGTGGGTTGGCTGGTGGGGGCACCCGTGGGCTGACTCGTCGGAGTGCTCGCGGGCGTGCTGGGACCTGAGCTCGCCGATGGCGCGGGCGCCTTCTTGACCACCGTGGGCTTCGGGGCGGGCCTCGGCGCCTTCTTGTGCACCTTGACCTGGCGGTGATGCTTCTTGACGTGTCGCTTCTTCTTCACGCGGTGCCGCTTGCGGGCTGCGACGATCGCCATGACGATTACTCCCCATTTACCCGGCTCTACTGGACTGTTCCAGTTTCGGGCAAAACGGACATTCTGTCCGTGGTTTCGTCGGACTGCCCTTCATGTGTTCATGACGTGAGATGACACCGTCGCGTGATGAGGGGTCTTTCCTGAAATCCGGATCGAGGTGCGACGCCGGCATCAGGTGACGCGATACGGGTGACGCGGCGCCGTGCGATCCCACGCATTCCGGGTCTCCCGGACGGACTCCCCTTCTTCACGTGCGGCGTCCAGAATCGAGAACGCTGGTTCACACTGTCCGGGTGATAACTCCGTCCGGGCGCCTGAAGGACGTCGGGAAGAGGGCCATTCCTGCGTGGCTCATTCCCGTGGTGGTCGCGCTGCGAACGCAGATGAGCGTGCGCGACCCCGCCCAGGTGGCCGAGGCGCGGAGGCAGATGGCGTTCGTGGTCGGGGAGGACGAGTCGCCTGTCGTGATGAAGCGCCTCATCACTGGCTACATCAGGAGAATGACGTGGAGGGGCATCGCCCTCTGGCACCCTCACCTCATCACCCGACAACCGATCGAGGGAGTCGAGCATCTCGAGGCGCTCCGGCACTCCGGGCGTGGCTTCATCATCAGCGTGGCGCACCACGGCGACTTCGAAGGCATCCCCGCCTCCCTCGCCGGCGTCGGTGTCCGATGCCATGCCATCACGACGCCCGACCTGTTTCGAGGAGACGAAAAGCCCTGGATGAAGCAAACACGCAGGGTCTCGGAGATTGGGCGGCACGGTCCCGGTCGATGTCGGGGTCGGTGCAGGCGGGATCATGTCACTCCTGAGGCGCGGCTGCGCGGTCGCCATTGCTTCTGACATGCCTGGTGACAGGCCCGTCCAATTCCTCGGACATGATCTGAAATGCGCGTCTGGTGCCGCAGACGTGGCTAGTCGAGGGGGTTACCCGATCGTCATGATCACCTCGCACAAGAACGCTCGCCGACCTGGTGCCGCCGGGGTGCTGCGGGCATCCCAACCCCTCGATCCAGATACCTTCTCTTCTTCCGAAGAAGTGTTGAAGGCAATGTTGCAGCACCACGAAGCGGCAATTCGCGACTGGCCGGAGGCCGCGGTCTCCCCCCGCAGCATCCTGGATCGTGACATGGTCGAGAACTGGAGTCGACGAGACCTCTGGCACCAGAAGACGCCACCGCGGAAGGGGTAGCCGCTCAGTCGAGCAGCCTCAGGAGCGCTGCTCAGCCGCTTCCCGCTTGCGCTGCTTTCGAGTCGTCGTCGAGGACCCACCCGTGGGGCCGTACCCGTACCCGTAGCCGTACTCGTCGCCGCCGGAGCGCCCGGTGGGAACCATGTTGAGGATGACGCCCAGAGGCGCGGAGTCGACGGCGTGCAGCCGATCCACGGCGTTGCTCAGCTGGTCCTTGGTGGTCTTGCCGTACCGGACCACGACCACCGCTCCATCGGTCTGTGCCGCCATCACCGCTGCGTCGGTCACAGGAAGCAGGGGCGGGGAGTCGATGATCACGACATCGAACCGGGCGCGGACGGTGGCCAGCACATCGGTCATGGCCTTCGACTGCAGGAGCTCGGCCGGGTTGGGTGGAAGGCGACCCGCGGTCAGGACGTGGAGTCCCGACTGGGAGTGGAGCTGGATCACCTCGTCCAGGCCCACCTGACCGACGAGCGCGGTGGTGAGCCCGGTGGATCCCTCCAGCCCGAGCATGGTGGCCACCTGGGGGCGCCGGAGGTCTCCGTCGATGAGAAGGACCCGCTGGCCTGCGCTCGCCATCGCAATCGCGGTGTTCACGGCGGTCGTGGACTTGCCCTCGCCGGGGACCGAGCTGGTCACCACGAGTGCCTTGCTCAGGTGGTCGACGTCGATGAAGGAGAGGTTGGTGCGCAACACCCGGAACGCCTCGGCCCGAGGGGCATGGGTCGACAGCGACGTGATCAGCGGGCGGCTCTGCACGTCGCTGTCGAAGGCGAGCGTCGAGAGCAGCGGGGTCTCGCTCAACGACGGGACGTCCTCGAGTCGCTTGACGGTGGTGTCGAGGACCTCGCGGAGCACGGCCAGGGCGAAACCGAGCAGGAGGCCGATCACCGCGGCGAGGGCGAGGTTGCGGACCGGCTTCGGAGAGATCGGGGAACTCGGGAGGCGTGGCGTGTCCACAACGGTCGCCTTGAGCAGGGGCACCTTCTGCCCGGGCGGAGTCTCCAGCTCCGCGACAAAACCCTGGAGCTGCTTCACGACCCCCTGGTTGATGCGTTGTGCCTGTTGGGGATTCGGATCGGTCACGTTGATCTTGAGGACCACGGTGTTGGGCACCACGGAGGCCTGGATCTTCTTGGACAGCTCCGCAGCCGTCATGTGCAGTCCCAGGCTGTCGATGACCCGCTGGGAGAGCTCCAGCCCGCTGACCACGTCGGCGTACGACGAGACGCGCTGCTGCGAGAACTGGCTGCCTTGGAAGGCGTCGCTCGAGTCGGTGGACGTCGTCGAGACGAACAACCGTGACGTGGAGGCGTACTCCTTGGTCATCTGCGTCGTGAGCAGGGCAGCGAGGCCGACCGTGACCAACATCGTGCCCAGGATGAGCAGCCACCGCCGTCGGGCGATGCCGAGGTAGTCGCGAAGTTCCACGGAGCTCCCTGGTCAGGTAGGGGGAAGTAGTGAGCCTAAGGGTCGCTGGCCAGCGTATGCGCATCGCCCCTGCGGTGAGGTCAGGATCGTGACACCGGTCGTGAACCGCCAGTCGAGAAGCCTCAAGGGTCAGCTGGTGCTGTTGATCATGCCGGCGCCAACGGTGACCCCGGTCGCCTCGTCGATGAGGATGAACGAGCCCGTCGTGCGGTTCTTGGAGTAGGGGTCACACAGCAGCGGGACCGTGGTGCGCAGCTGGACGCGGCCGATCTCGTTGAGGCCGAGCTCCTTGGTCTCCTGGTCACGGTGCAGGGTGTTCACGTCCAGGCGGTACTGGACGTCCTTGATCAGCGCCCTGCCGCTGCGCGTGGTGTGCTTGATGGCGAGCTTCTGGCGCGGCCGGAGCGGCTCGTTGGTCATCCAGCAGACCATCGCGTCGATGTCCTGGCTCGGCGTGGGGGCGTTCTTGACGCGCGCGATCATGTCGCCACGGCTGACGTCGACGTCGTCCTCGAGGCGCACGGTGACAGACATCGGTGGGAACGCCTCGTCGATCTCCTTGTCGAAGAGGTCGATGGCGGTGATCCGGCTGGTCAGTCCGCTGGGTAGCACCACGATCTCGTCGCCCGGTTTCAGCACGCCACCGGCGACCTGGCCGGCGTAGCCGCGGTAGTCGTGGAACTGGTCGGACTTGGGGCGGACGACGTACTGCACCGGGAGCCGGGTGTCGACCAGGTCGCGGTCGGAGGCCACGTGCACGTTCTCGAGGTGATGCATCAAGGAGGAGCCGTGGTACCAGGGCATGTTCTCCGACCGCGTGACCACGTTGTCGCCCTTGAGGGCCGAGATCGGGATGACCTCGAGGTCGGGGGTCGACAGCTTGGTGGCGAAGCTCGTGAACTCGCGGTGGATCTTGTCGTAGACGTCCTTGTCGTAGTCGACGAGGTCCATCTTGTTGACCGCCAGCACGAGGTGCGGCACCCGCAGCAGCGACAGGATCACGGCGTGACGCCGGGACTGCTCGGTCAGGCCCTGGCGGGCGTCGACCAGCACCAGGCCGAGGTCGGCGGTCGAGGCACCCGTGACCATGTTGCGGGTGTACTGCACGTGGCCGGGGGTGTCGGCGATGATGAACTTGCGTGAGGGAGTCGCGAAGTAGCGGTAGGCCACGTCGATGGTGATGCCCTGCTCGCGCTCGGAGCGCAGGCCGTCGGTGAGCAGGGCCAGGTCGGTGTAGTCGTAGCCCTTCGACACGCTGGTCGCCTCGACCGCCTCGAGCTGGTCGGCGAAGATCGCCTTGGCGTCCAGCAGCAGCCGGCCGATGAGGGTCGACTTGCCGTCGTCGACGGACCCGGCGGTGGCGAAGCGGAGGAGGTCCATCTCGGTGGCGCCCAGGGACTCGGGCCTCTCGTCTGCGGCCATCAGAAGTAGCCCTCCTTCTTCCGGTCCTCCATGGCCGCCTCGGAGAACCGGTCGTCCCCCCGGGTCGCGCCTCGCTCGGTCACCGTGGCGATCGCGATCTCGTCGATGATCTTGGCGAGCGTGTCGGCGTCGGACTCCACGCACCCGGTCAGGGTCAGGTCGCCGACCGTGCGGAAGCGGACCGTCTTCTCCTCGACGCTCTCACCGGACTTGGTGGGGTTGAACTCGCTCTCGGAGAGCCACATCCCGTCGCGCTTGAACACGCGGCGCTGGTGGGAGAAGTAGATCGAGGGGATCTCGACCTCCTCCTGGGCGAGGTAGTGCCAGATGTCGAGCTCGGTCCAGTTGGACAGCGGGAAGATCCGCATGTGCTCGCCGCCGTGGATGCGGCCGTTGTAGAGGCTCCACAGCTCGGGGCGCTGCATCTTGGGGTCCCACTGGCCGAAGTCGTCGCGGTGGGAGTAGACGCGCTCCTTGGCGCGGGCCTTCTCCTCGTCGCGGCGGCCACCGCCGAAGGCGGCGGTGAAGCCGTGCTCCTCGATGGCGTGCAGCAGCGTGCCGATCTGGAGGCGGTTGCGGCTGGTCTTGCCGTCGTCGACGACGACCCCGTTGTCGATGGCCTCCTGGACGCTGGCCACGATCAGGCGTACGCCGAGGCGGCTGACCCAGTGGTCCCGGGTCTCGAGCACCTCGGGGAAGTCGTACCCGGTGTCGACCTGGAGGACCGGGAAAGGAATCTTCGCGGGGTAGAACGCCTTCTCGGCGAGGCGCATCATCACGATGGAGTCCTTGCCGCCCGAGAACATCAGCACGGGCTTCTCGAACTCCGCCGCGACCTCGCGGAAGATGTGGATCGACTCGGCCTCCAGCTGGTCGAGCTGGCTGAGCCGGTAGTCGGTGTGGGTCTGCGTCATCGGACGGGAGGGCCTCTCGTGGGTTCGGCAGCCGTCATCGTATCGGCCGGTCAGGCCGGGTGCGGCGGCCTCGCCGGAATGTGGAGCGGACAGGTAGGAAATCCCGCGCGGGCAGCGCCCGGCCGTCAGCGTCCGTAGTCGTCCTCGAGCCGGACGATGTCGTCCTCGCCGGTGTAGCCGCCGAGCTGGACCTCGACGATCACCAGCTCCTCGTCGCCCTCGTTGGCCAACCGGTGCTTCGCGCCCAGCGGTACGTCGATCGACTCGCCGGTGTGCACTGCTCGGGTCAGGTCGTCCACGGTGGCCGTGGCCGTCCCCCGGATCACCACCCAGTGCTCCGAACGGTGCTCGTGGGTCTGCAGGGAGAGTCGCGAACCGGGGTTCACGTGGATCCGCTTGACCTTGAACCCCGGTTCGACGTCGATGACGTGCCAGGACCCCCACGGCCGGTTCTCGGACTCCAGTGCCATGTGTGTCGACTCCTTCTCGGCAGGGACGAGGCCCCAACCCTAGGTGGCTCCACGCAGTGGGCTCGGCAGAACCCGTGCGTGCGGTGAGATGTCCTCGGCAGGTCGCCGCAGGCGCTCAGGGCGTCAGTAGGCCCCGTGCGCGCTCACCACGGCGAGCGGCGTGCGGAACAGGATGGTGAGGTCGCGCAGCATCGACCAGTTCTCGACGTAGTAGGCATCGAGGCGGATGGCGTCCTCCAGCGAGAGGTCGGAGCGGCCCGAGACCTGCCACAGACCTGTCATCCCCGGCTTCACGTGCAGGCGACGCGCCATCACCTCGTCGTACTCGGCGACCTCGGCGGCCACCTGGGGGCGCGGGCCCACCAGGGACATGTGCCCGAGCAGCACGTTGAACAGCTGGGGCAGCTCGTCGAGCGAGAGCCGGCGCAACCAGCGCCCGGGGGGAGTGATGCGCGGGTCGTCCTTGAGCTTGGCGAAGATCGCGCCGTCGACGCCCCGCTCCTCGAGCAGCTCGGCGAGGAGCTCGTCGGCGTTGACGCCCATCGTGCGGAACTTCCAGCACCCGAAGGGCACCTCGTTGCGACCGATGCGCTCGTGGCGGAAGAAGATCGGCCCGCCGTCATGACGCCGGATCTTCCAGGCGACGAAGAGGAACAGCGGCGCGGTGACAAGGAGCAGCATCAGGGAGAAGACGATGTCGAAGAGGCGCTTGCCCTTCTTGGACGCACCCGCCGCACGTGGCTTCTCGAGATCGAGCACGGGCACCCCGCCGACCGGACGCATCCTGATCCGCTCGGGAGCGATGTCGGTGACGCTCGGGGCCACGGCCACACGGACCGGGTGGTCCTGGAGGTCCCAGGTGACGCGCCGCAGCTCGGCGCTGGAGCGCACGCTGCCACCGGCGAAGAGCAACAGGTCGGCGCGGGCCACGGAGGCCAGGTGGCCCGCCTCGGCGGCCTCGCCGAGGATTCGGACGCCGCCCGCTGTACGGGGGCCCTCGTCGCCGAGCGGCGTGAGCGCGCCGACGACCTCGAAGCCGAGCGCCTCGTGTCGCTCCATGACCGCGGAGAACTCGTCGACGTGCGACTCGTCACCGACGATCAGCACGCGTTGGACGAGGAACCCGTGCCGACGCATCGCGGTGACCGCGCGTCGCAGGGCCACGCGGCCCAGGCCCATCAGCACGAAGCCGGACCCGAAGGCCACCAGGAAGAAGTAGCGGTTGAGCTCGACGTCGGTGAGGTAGCAGGCAAATCCGACCAGCGCCGCGGTGGCCGCGGTGGCCTTCACCAGGCGTCGGTAGCCCTCGACACCCGCCCTCAGCGCCATCCCGTCGTACCCGCGGCACACCGACAGGGCCAAGGTCCACAGGAGGGTGATACCGAGGATGATCGCGAAGGAACCCCAGGTGTTCGCGTCGGGCGCACCGATCGGGACCACCAGCTCGGCGAGCACGAGGGCGACGGCCGCGCAGACGATGTCGAGCAGGACGCCGGCCACCGGCACCACCCAGACGGAGCTGCTCCGCGGAGCAGCCTTGGGGGTGGCCTCGCGCCCGTCACCGCGCTGACGCGGGACGTGCAACGCTGCGCGCCTGGTGAGCTCTCCCAATGAGGTACTCACAGCTGACTCCCCCCGTACTGGTACTTCGCGGACACACAATTCAACGAAGAGGTTCTCCGGAAGGTACGGGCACTACACATCCCGCCTGGATGCAGCGCGTTCGCCTCCACGTCACCTTGCGTTCGTCACAGCAAAGACACAGCGACCGATCCCGGTGACCAGCGGCTTCTTCGAGCCAGTGTGGTGCAGGTCACCTGCGCGGATGGCGCAACGTGCGTGCGCCCTAGCGTCCAGATGCTGGAAGCGGGCGGCGGCTCAGGAGGTGCGGGAGCCCAGGACGTCGCCGACGGTGCGGGCCAGGATGCTGAGGTCCTGGAGCATCGACCAGTTGTCCACGTAGTAGAGGTCGAGCCGGATCGCTTCGGCGGGAGAGAGGCTCGAGCCGCCCGACACCTGCCACAGACCGGTCATCCCAGGACGCACCCGAAGGCGGCGGACCATGTCGTTGTCGTAGTCGCCGACCTCGCCGACCCGGAGGGGGCGCGGCCCGACCAGGCTCATGTCTCCTGCGAGGACGTTCCACAGCTGAGGCAGCTCGTCGACGGAGAACCGCTGGAGCCAACGACCGGGGCCCGTCAGGCACTCGAGCTGTGCCGCAGGCTGCTGGCGACGCCGTCCCGAGGGAACCAGCTCGACGAGCGTCGCGGTGGCGGGGACCATCGTGCGCAGCTTCCACACCCGGAAGGCTCTCCCGTCCCGTCCCACGCGGGTCTGGCGGACCAGCACCGGCCCGCCGTCGTGAGCGCGGATGTGCAGCGCGGCCACGAGCATCACGGGGGAGAGCAGGAGGAGCAGGGCTGTGGCTCCGACGAGGTCGAAGCCCCGCTTGACCCGGCTGAGCGCCCCCTGAGAGTGCGACTTCTCGATGTGCAGCAGGGGCAGCCCCCCGACTGGCCGGACCTTGATGCGCTCGTGGGACACGTCGGTGACGCCTGGCGCGATCACGAGCTGGACGTCGTCGTGCTCCAACGCCCAGGCGAGGCGGCGCATCTCGATGGCAGAGTCGAACGCGCCGCCGGCCAGGAAGACGATGTCCGCTCGGTGCGCCCGGGCAGCGGCGGCCACGTGGCTGGCCCGGGTGGGCCGGGCAGAGGCCAGTGTGCGGCTGGTGCTGTTCTCCCTGCGTCCGTGCAGGGAGCCCACCAGCCTGAAACCGAGGCCGGGCTTGTCGCCGAGCACCTCCGCCACCTCACGGGTGTGGGCATGGTCGCCGACCAGCAGCACTCGGTGCAGCATGTGGCCGCGATGCCGCAGCGAGGTCAGCGCGAGGCGCAGCAGGCCGCGACCGAGCAGGACCAGCGACGTGCCCGCGACGACGGCCAGGAGGAAGAACGCTCGCGACAGCGGCAGACCGCTCAGGTAGCAGGTGATGCCCACCAGCGCAGCGGTGACCAGGATGGCGTTGAAGGCGCGGAGGAACTCGGCTCTGCCGGCTCCCAGCACACTGGCGGCGTAACCCCCGTTGAGCGCGATGACGGCCACACAGCCGAAGACCATCGCCGGACCGGCCGCCAGCAACGTCGGCTCGGGGTCGCCGAGGTTCCCCGGGAGCAGGTCGACGCGGGTGCTGGCACCGATGGCAGCGAGGACGACGGCAGCGCAGAGCCAGACGATGTCGGAGGCGACCGTGAGCATCGGGAGGTGACGGACGGACGGGGACGGCGCGTTGTCCGGCACCGAGCGCCGGGCGCTGCGTTGCCGCGGGATCCGGATGCCCTGCCGCTCGCCTCGCGCCCCTGCGATGGACATTGGCATGTGCCCGCTTTCCCCCGTGACGTCGTGCGCGCCCCGCGACACCACTTCGGGTCGGGAGCTGCGCAAAATCTAAGCGGGGAACGCGCCGGAGGTGCCTTCGTGACGTCGTTCTGTCGGTTTGTGGAACGGGGTCACGACGGCATTTCGAGAATGTCCGGTTTATAGGGTAAATCGACCCCATAAACCGGACATAACGAACACTGCTGGCCTAGATCAGTTCGGCACCGGATCGGCGTTGCCGAGACCGCCCACCGAAGGCAGCCTCAGTAGGCGCCGCGGGAGCCGAAGACGGCTCCGAAGGTGCGAGCCAGGATGGTGAGGTCCTGCAGCATCGACCAGTTGTCGACGTAGTAGAGGTCGAGCCGGATCGCCTCGGACCAGGCCAGGTCGGAGCGACCCGAGACCTGCCACAGTCCGGTCATCCCGGGACGCACCCGGAGCCGGCGGGCCATGTCGTCGTCGTACTGCGCGACCTCGTGGGCCAGTGGCGGTCGTGGTCCGACCAGGCTCATGTCGCCCTTGACGACGTTCCAGAGCTGAGGGAGCTCGTCGATCGAGAAGCGCCGCAGCCAGCGGCCCGGGCGGGTCACCCGCGGGTCGTTCTCCATCTTGAACAGGCCCGTCTCGTAGCCCTGCTCCTTCCGCAGCTGGGCGATCAGCTGCTCGGCGTTGGTCACCATGGTGCGGAACTTCCACACACGGAAGGTCTTGCCGTCACGGCCGACCCGCGTCTGGCGGAACAGCATGGGGCCCCGGTCGTGGAAGTACACCTGCAGGGCCGCGACGGCCAGCACGGGGCTGAACAGCAGGATCAACCCGAGGGAACCGGCGATGTCGAACATCCGCTTGGCCCGCCGTAGGGCGGCGTCGGAGCGGGGCTTCTCGAGATGGATCAGCGGCAGTCCGCCGACCGGGCGGACGCTGATCCGCTCGCTGGAGACGTCGGTGACGCTGGGCGCGATGACCACCTGGACGTCCTCGTGCTCGAGCTCCCAGGCCAGTTTCCGCATCTCCGCGGCGGAGCTGAAGGCGCCACCTGCGAGGAAGACGACGTCCGCCTCGGCGTCGAGCGCGACCTGCGCGATCGAGCTGGAGGTGCCGAGCAGCGGAATCCCGGAGTGAGTCATGCTCCGCTCGCCGAGCTCGGGAGCAAGGGCACCGATCACGTTGTAGCCGAGCCAGGTCTCCCGGCGCAGCACGCTGGCGATCTCGTCGACATGGGCCTCCGAGCCGGCGATGACCACGCGGTGCATGAGGGCACCCCGGCGACGCGCCTGCTGGAGGCTGCGTCGGAGCCCGAAGCGGCCCAGCATGAGGAGAGGGATTCCGACGAGGAACGCGAGCACGAAGAACCCGCGGGACAGCGGGTAGCGCAGCAGGTAGCAAGCGATGCCGGCAAGGGCGGCGGTGGCCAGCGAGGCGTTCACGACGCGCTTGTACTCGTCGGTGCCTGCGCCGAAGACGTGGCCTCGGTAACCGCCGGCGACGGCGATCGCCATGACCCAGCAGAGGATGAGGAGCGGACCTGCGACGCCGAGCTCGCTGTTGACCGGCGCACCGGCACGAACCGCGCTCGAGAACGCGAACGAGCTGCGTCCGAGGATCGCGATGGTGATGCTGATGGCGATCAGGAGCAGATCGAGCCCTAGGGCCACCGATGAGATGTAGCGAAGCCCCCCGGTCAGCCTGTTCTGGGTCCGAGTCGCCGTTGTGGCCAGAGTGGCCGTCATCTTTTTTCCCCCGTTTTGAATCGAGCTCGTGTCCCCCACGCCGAGCTGATGTCGCTCACCATATGGGTCCAACGAGGGACCGAGCACTACGTAACGGACGTCCGCCACTTTCGGTCTAGTCCGGAGGACGCCAGAGAGCGTCGCGTCGTCGCAGGAGATCGGCAGCCGCGAGCGGGCCTGGGAAAATCCCCCGGGGAAAGATCCCGAGCGGAGGTATCCGTACTTGAAATCATGCCCTCATGTGTGCGACGGCAAACCAAGATCCTCAGGGCATTCGGACCGTGACCAGGTCATTCACCTGAGCTCCTGGCACGGGTCCGCTTCTCTCAGTCCGGGACGCGCCACGCTGCCGCGTTGTTGTCGAAGGCCGGTAGCCCGCGCACGTGCCTGACGAATCCCCACGCCAGGGGCCCGAGCAGCAGGAGTCCTGCACCGATGATGCCCACCCACTCCGCAGGCACGCCGAGCATCTTCAGCCCGGTCAACGTGAGCACGATCACGATGCCGCGCCGGATCACCGACTGGGAGACCCAGGCCGCCATCCGGGAACCGAGGAACGTGCCGGGCGTGCCGCCCAGCACCAGCGGGACGAGCACGGGCCAGTCGACGCCCGAGGTGACGACATGGCCCACGGCCGCGGCCAGGACGAGGGGAACCGCCTGCAGCAGATCGGTCCCGACGAGGCGTACGGCGGACAGGGTCGGGTAGATGAGCAGCAACGCGACCATGATCAACGAGCCGGAGCCGACCGACGTGATCCCGACGAGCAGACCGCCGACCGCGCCGACCAGCACCGTGAGCACGGGACGCAGGTGCGGCTCGTCCGTGGTGATGGTGTTGCCGCCGGTGACGTGACGCAGCTGGAGGTACATCCGCAGTGAGTAGGTGGCCGCTGTCAGCAACAGCGCGTAACCGATCGCCGTGGTGAGGAACTCCTGCTGGGCCTCGTCGGAACCGATGCTCTGGACGATGAAGCCACCGGCGAAGGCGAAGGGCACCGAGCCGACGATCAGGAGGCCAGCCAGGCGCAGGTTGGGCGTCCCCTGCCGCCAGTGCACCGCCGCGCCGACCGACTTGTTGACGCTGGCCGCGACGAGGTCGTTCGCCACGGCCGCTGTGGGGTCGACGCCGAGGGCGATCAGGGCCGGCGTCATCAGCGCCCCGCCCCCCATGCCGGTCAGGCCCACCACGATGCCGACGCCGAAGCTGACGACGAGCACCGACAGGGCAGTCGTGGTGAACAGGTCACCCACCGGGAGCCTCCGGGAGGGGCCCGGACGGGGTGAAGGTGAGGGCTGGGACCAGCTCGGCCAGGCAGTCCTCGATCGAACGGCCCGTGGTGTCGATGCGCACGGCTGCGTCGGTCGGCTCCTCGTACGGGCTGGAGATGCCGGTGAAGTCGGGGATCTCACCGGCTCGTGCCTTGGCGTAGAGGCCCTTGCGGTCTCGGCGCTCGCACTCCTCGAGCGGCGTGGCGACGTGGACCAGGACGAAGGTTCCACCCGCGTCCTCGACCATCGCGCGCACCTGCCGGCGGGTCGCGTCGAACGGCGCGATCGGCGAGCAGATCGCGATGCCCCGGTTGCGCGCGATCTCGGCCGCCACCCAGCCGATGCGCAGGATGTTGGTCTCCCGGTCCTCGCGCGAGAAGGTCAGGCCCGCACTCAGGTGTCGGCGTACGACGTCACCGTCGAGGCTGGTCGCCGTGCGGCTCCCGTCCTCGAGGACGAGGTCGAGCAGGGCGCGGGCCAGCGTCGACTTGCCGCTGCCGCTCAGCCCGGTGAAGAAGACGACCAGGCCGCGCTCATCGGGGCCCGGCTGGTCCTCCCACACCAGGTGCGCGATCCGGCCGGGCAGGCGGTCGGCCGGGTCGGCCGGGGGCTGGATCCAGGTTCGGCCCCGAGGTGCGTACGCACCGGCGACCTGGTCCCGCAGCGCAGCGTCGAGGTCGGCGTCGCCGTGGTCGGCCAGCGGGCAGGCCACGACGTCGGTCTCGAGACCCTTGCGCGCCAGCATCTCGGCGGCCACCAGGCTCTCCCTCACCAGGCCCACCGGAGTGGCCCCACGCGGTGTGCCGTGACCGACCAGCGCCAGGATCAGCACCTCCTGGCCATGGGCGGCGATCGTGATCTGCTCGAGGTCATGATCGGTCGGCGGGCGGGTGAGCACCACGACCAGCCTGTCGCCGTACGCCCGGATGGCCTGGGCCGGGGAGAGGTGCAGCCGTCGGAACGGGCCGTACGCCGGCGCGGCGAGGGGGGTGAGCCCACCGCCGGCGTCGAGCCTGGCGAGGGGGAGCCCCTCGGGATCGACGAGCTCGACCTCGGGCTCGTCGCGGAGCTCCGGCGGGAGGCCGAGGGTGATCTCGTCGTCGAACCGCGTGCGGGGGGACAAGGCACCCGAGAGGAGCAGCTCCAGGTCGTCCAGCTCACGCTGGCTCGGGCAGTGCTGGGTCACTGGCACAGGTTGCCAGAAACTCCGGCACCAAGCCTCATTGGAACAAGGACGTCAGCTGGGGCATCAGGGAGTCGAGCCGAGGAGGAACCAAGGTTTGGCCGTGCCTGCCCGAGACGTGGATGACACTGAAGAGTCCCGGGTCAGCCAGACGGCTCCAGAGGGGCACCGGGTCGGGCTTGTTCGCAAAGCGCACCTGTGCCCGGATGAAGACGACCTTGCACTCGATGTGCGGCGGTTGGTAGCGGCGAAGAGCGTCGTAGCAGGATGCCATGACACGTTGTTGGCGTGCCGTGGCATGAGGGCCGGCATCAGGGACGTCTCTGCCGCTCACGAGTCTCCTCCGAATCCGGGCCAGGACGCCCCTGACGAGTGTCGGTCTTGCATGCAGAAGCCATCGCAGCCTCTGTCGAGGGCGCTCCCACCGCACGAATCGGCGCCGCTCCGAGGGACTCAGGGCGCCTTCACCGAGGTAACTGTCCGCGAGCAGGACGACGTCTACGGTCATCCCTGCTTCCAGCAATCGATGTGCCGTTTCATAGGCGACAAGACCACCGAAGGAGCTACCCACCAGGGTGTAGGTGCCTCCAGGTTGCACTGTGCGGATGCAGTCGATGGCTGACTCCGCCATGTCCTCGACTGAACCGTCCAGATCCTCACCCTCGTCCAGGCCCCGCGCGCGGACCCCGAACACGGGACGGTTTCCAGGCAGCTGAGCGACGAGCGGCAGGTAGTAGAGAACGTCCCCGGTGGCGTCGAAGAGCAGGAAGATCGGTCGAAGTCCAGGATCTCCCTCCTTCAAGGTGACGATGGAGCGTCGCGGCGATGGCTGGTTGCCTTCGATGGACCTGGCAAGGGCCCGAGGAGTCGGTGCGCCCCACACCGTTGACAGCGGCACCACATGTCCATGGTGGTGCTCGATGGCTTGGCAGAGCGGGGCAATCAAGATCGACGTTCCGCCGAGCTCGAAGAAGTTGTCGTCCGGCCCTACGGGCACGCCGAGGACAAGTGAAAAGATGGTGGCCAGGTCGCCGACGAGGGTGGGCTGATGGTCGCCCTGCGCCATCCGGAGGTCACGCGAGTGCCGACGGTCGCGTTCGCGATCCGCGGCCTCGACCGCTTCACGAACCACACGAAGGATCTCGGGGTTGCGCAGCGCCGCCTGGTTCGCGATGGTCACACCCTCGAGAGCCTCCCGCGCGGCGCGTTCGGAGTCCTTGCCGCTGTGCGTGCGGGGCAGGTCGGGCACCTGCGCAATCACGCCCGGCACGTGCACCGGACTGGCGCCGCTCCCCAGCAAACGCCGGATGCTGGTCTCGAGAGCGTCGTCCAGCTCATGACCCTCCTCCATGACCACGAGCAGGACGAGACGAGACTGCTCGCGGCCCTCGGGAGTGCGCTGCTCGAGCGCCATGCATGTCTGGAGGCCAGGTGTGTCCGCCAGCAGGGTGTAGATCTCTGCCGGGGCGATGCGAACGCCGTTGATGTTCATCACGCCGTCAGAGCGACCATGGATGCGGGCGGACCCGTGCTCACCGATCTCGACGAGGTCCCCGTGAGTCCAGACACCCGGGTTGTCCGCGAAGTACGCCGCATGGAACGCAGACCCGGAGTCATCTCCCAGCAGTCCGCTGGGCCGTGAGGGGAATGGGTTGTGACACGTCAGCTCACCCACCCCCGTCAGCTCGTCCGCGCCTGACACGCGCACGTCCAGGCCCAGGCTGCGGCACTGCAGCTCGCCTCTCCGCACCGGCAGCAACGGATTGCCGAGCAGGAAGCAACCGACGATGTCCGTCCCTCCTGAGATCGACTGCACCGCGACGTCGCCGACGTGCTCACGCACCCAGTCGAACTGGTGGTCGTAGAGGACCGAGCCGGTCGACATGAGCGAGCGCAGCGCGCTCAGGTCGTGCTCGTCGGCGGGTCGGTAGTCGGAGGAGGCACAGAACTGCAGGTAGGCGGGGCCGGTACCGAAGACGGTGGCCTTCGAATCCTCCACCACCCGCCACAGGGCACCCGGCTCGGAGACGGCGCCGTCGTTGAGCACGATCGTGGCGCCGGTCGCGAGCGCCGAGATCAGCCAATTCCACATCATCCAGGCGGGAGAGGTCTGGAAGAACAGCACGTCGTCTGCCCGCAGATCGCCGTGGAGGACATGCTCCTTCAGGTGCTCGAGCAGCGCACCACCCGCGGTGTGCACGAGGCACTTGGGGGGGCCTGTGGTACCCGAGGAGAAGAGGACCCACAGGGGTTGGGAGAAAGGGAAGCGGGGCCAGCCCGCAGAGAGTCCTGGGCCGCCTTGCAGCAGTTCTGCATATCTCCAGGCCGGCACCGTGGGCGACTCGTCGACCTCGAGGTCGTCGAGAACCAGGACGGCACGCACGCTCGGCAGACCCTCGACGAGCTCGAGCAGTCTCGCCCTTCCTGCCTCGGCGGAGATCGATGGTGCATCTGCAACGCCGTAGACCAGGATCGCGGGCGCGAGCCGCACGAACCGTGCGAGGGTGGCCGGGACACCGAGGTCAGGCGCAGTGGTCGACAACGTGGCGCCCAGTGCCATGACAGCCAGGCCGACGACGACCAGCTGCTCGGTGTTCGCAGAGACGGCCGCGACGCGATCGCCAGGAGAAACGCCTCGTTCCTTCAGATGGCCTGCCACGGTGAGCACCTGGCGGCGCAGCTCGGCGCGTGTCATGGAGGCTGTCGACCTCGCTGAGTGGTGCGCTACCAGGGCCGGGGTGCCCTCGGCCTCGGGTATCTCGCGCAGCAGGTTCTCCACGTAGCTCAGTCGCAGATTCGGCAAGAACTCGGCCGTCTCGACCTCGTCCCCGACGCAGACCGGCTCGACGTCCCCCTCGACGACGAGGCCCGACCACTCCAGGAAGAGCTTCCAGAAGGTGCGGTAGGAGTCGACGGCGAACCTGTCGAATGCGGCGTAGTCGGGGAAGCGCAGGCCGGTGGCTGCTTCGCAGTGACGCCAGAACTCGGCCAGCTGGGAGGCGGCAGCCGCGTCCACGCTGGGGGTGAAGACGACCTCGTCGTCCGTGCGTTGCTCTACGCGCCGGGTCATGGCACGACCGCTATGTCAGTGGCCGGCTCGCGCATGCTCAACCGTGCCGCTGGAGAGCGCACGGCGACCGTGACGACCGAGTCGCGGATGACCCGCGTGTCCAACGTCCATGCCGCCGGATCGTCGTAACCGATGCGCGTGAGCAGGGGACCCGCGGGTGTCCATGCCACCTCGAACCCCGCGTCCTGCCCGATGCCGCAGCCGACGGCCTTGGTGACTGCCTCAGCCACGGTCCAGCGGCGGATGAAGGCTGCCCCGCGCCATGACAATGGCTCCGCATCGACCCCCACGGGCGTCGTGGCTACGGCGAGAAAAGCATGCTCCGCACCGCCCGTCAGGTTGAAGTGAAGTGGTCCGGGTTCCGCCAGGCGGGGCTTGCCGAAGGCGCCGTAGCGAAATTCCAAGGAGCTGGGTGACGAGGCCAGGTACTCGCTCAGGATCCGGCGCAACCAGAAGCGACGCATGACCTGGCGGCCGCGGACGACCTTGGCAGCGACAGCACTCGCCCGGTGGGTCTCCTCACGCGACAACGTCGTCCACGCATGCGCCAGCGCCTCCTCGCCCACGTCGATGGGCAGGCACCACACGTCCACGGTGTTCGGGTCGGGCAGGACCCCGGTACTTCGAGCGCAGCCAGGCATGACTTCCCCCAGTCAGCTCCGCGCACAGTTGTTCAGGGCTTGGCGGAGTAGAGACTCGCCGACCCTGACTCCGGAGCCGTTTCCATCAGGCAAAACGTCTGAAGGGCCCCCCAGGCTACGGGGGCTGGTCGACAAGCCTCGTACGGTCGTCATGTGTCTGAACCAAGTGCCGCCCGGTCACGGGGACCGGTCATCGTCGCCGAGATCGTCCGCTCCGGCTTCGTCGAGGGGCACCACTACGGCTCGTGGGTGGCGCTCGCGCCCGACGGCTCGGTGGCCGCGTCGGCGGGCGAGGTCCACGCGCCGGTCCTGCCGCGCTCGTGCAACAAGCCGATCCAGGCGCTGGGGATGCTGGAGGCAGGTCTCGAGCTCGACGGGGAGCTGCTGGCGCTGGCGTGCGCCTCGCACTCCGGCGAGCCGTTCCACGTCGAGGGCGTACGCCGCATCCTGGCCGGCGCGGGCCTGTCCGAGGACGCGCTGCAGACGCCGCCGGACTACCCGCTGGACGAGGCGGCCCGCGACGCGGTGATCCGCGGCGGCGGCACCAAGGCGCCGATCCTGATGAACTGCTCGGGCAAGCATGCGGCGATGCTCGCCACCTGCGTGGCGAACGGGTGGCCCACCGAGACCTACCTGGAGCCCGACCACCCGCTGCAGCGCGCCATCGCGGCGACCTTCGCGGCCACGACGGGAGAACCCGTCGCGACGGTGGCGGTCGACGGCTGTGGTGCTCCCTTGCTGTCGACCTCGTTGGTGGGACTGGCCCGCGCCTTCGGGCACCTCGCGACCGCCGCCGACGGTGCTGCCGCGCGCATCGCCGCCGCCATCCGCCACCATCCCGAGCACGTCTCGGGGACCCACCGCGACGAGCTCTCCCTGCTCCGGGCCCTGCCCGGCGCCATCGCCAAGGCGGGCGCGGAGTCCTGCTACGCGGTGGCGCTGCCGGACGGGCGGGCCTTCGCGTCCAAGACCGACGACGGTGCGCCCCGGGCGCGTCCGGTGGTGATGGCCGCGCTGCTCGAACGACAGGGCGTGCTGGGGGAGCCCGGGGTCGACGGCGACGCGGTGCGGCGTACCGGCCGCACGCTGCTGCTGGGCGGTGGTCGGCCGGTCGGCGAGATCCGTCCGGTCGGCCTCGACTGAGGGCTGCTTACTGATTGCTAACACAGTAAACGTGCGTCTTCCATCGTGAGACATGAGGTTTGTGACCTCTTGCACAGCGTCCTGGCTTGCTATTGCTTGCTGCAGTTAGCACAGTGGGGGACATGGCCAAGACAAAGGTCGGCGAGACCGTCGAGTCGCTCGGGGACTTCCTCCACGAGCGTCGCGTCGCTGCCGAGCTCTCGCTCCGCCAGCTGGCGGAGCAGACCGGTGTGTCGAACCCGTACCTGAGCCAGATCGAACGTGGTCTGCGCAGGCCGTCTGCCGAAGTGCTGCAGCAACTCGCCAAAGCACTGAGGGTTTCTGCCGAACAGCTGTACGTGCAGGCCGGCATCCTGCGCCCCGACGACGGGCAGGTCCGCTCCGTGGAGCTGGCCATCCTCGGGGACCCGGTGCTGACCGAGCGGCAGAAGCAGTCCCTGCTGGACGTCTACCAGTCGTTCAGGGCTGTTGCCGGGAACGCCCTACCACCCCCCGTGCCGGACACCTCCACGCTCGTGACACCACTCCCGGTGGACGAGCCGGACCAGGCACACCAACCAGAAGGAGATTGAGATGGCAAACGCCACTTCCACCGTCGACCAGTTCAGGGCCCGCGCGGTCAAGCCTCTGTACGCCGTGGCCGGCGCGACCGAGCTCGCCTACGAGTTCGCGAGCGGGTACACCACCGTGGCCCAGAAGACCGCTCAGGAGCGCCTCAACGAGGTGCAGAAGAGCATCAGCAAGCTCGACCGCGACCCGAAGGCCCTGCAGAACCAGGCCGTGTCGGCGTTCAACGCCCGGGTCGACGAGCTGGCCAAGGACGCCAAGAAGGCGCAGTCGGCCCTCGAGGCCCGCGTGACCGAGCTGCAGAAGGACGCCCAGGCGCTCCCGGGCAAGCTGCAGTCGGAGATCGACGACGCGGTGACCGAGTTCGTCTCGACCTACGCCGACCTCGTCGACCGTGGCGAGAAGCTCGTCGCGGCGATCCGCAAGGACGGCGTCAAGGCCGTCACGACCCTGCGCAAGGCCCCGTCGCGCTCCAGCGTCGTGCGCCGTGAGAAGGCCAAGGCCGCTGCGGACAACCCGTCCAACAGCAGCCGCCCGGTGAAGAAGTCCGCGACCAAGAAGCCGGTCGCCAAGAAGACGCCGGCGAAGACCGCGGCGAAGAAGGCCACGACCGCCAAGAAGACGGCGGCCACCAAGACCGCGGCGGCTCGGAACACCGCGGCCAAGAAGGTCTCGGCCTGACCTGAACCCTCGCTGCCGACGGGCAGCGAGCAGTCCGACCCCTGGTGACCCCTCCCTTCGCCAGAGGCGGGCCGGTGGGCCCCCGGGATTCGTCCCGGGGGCCCACTGTCATGTCTGCCAGCGGCGGGTCGGCGACCTTCCTGCTCGGCGAGTTCGGGTCGGCCGGATATCCTGGGGGTGTGCCCCACCTCTTCGCGCTCCAGGCGACGGTGACCTCCGTCGTCATGCTCGTGCTGCTCGGCGTGAAGCTCTTCGCCTTCGTCGACGCGGCCGTGCGGCGCCCCGACGCCTACGCGGCGGCCGGGAAGATGAACAAGGGCGCCTGGCTGCTGATCCTCGGCATCGCCGTCCTCAGCGATCTCCTCCTGGGCAGCTTCCTGCTGATGATCGCCGGCATCGTCGCCGCCTTCGTCTACATCCTCGACGCCAGGCCGGCCCTGGCCTCGGTCACCCGCCGCCGGTAGGCCCGAGGCGCTGGGGCATCCTGACCCCATGCCGATCGACCAGGACCTCGCCGGGCTGCTCTCCCTCCTCGAGGCCGGCACCCCGATGGTCGAGCAGACGCCGGACGAGGCGCGCGAGTCCTTCCGCCGACTCTCCGTCGGCCTCCGCAAGCCCGAGTCGGTGGTGGCGGTGGGCGACGTGGTCGACACGATGGTCCCCGGCGCTGCCGGTGACCTCCAGGCGCGCGTCTACCGACCAGAGGGCGAGGGCCCGTTCTCGACGGTGGCGTTCTTCCACGGTGGCGGATTCGTGATCGGTGACCTCGACACCCACGACAACCTGGCCCGGGCACTGTGCCGGCGTACGTCCTCGGTGGTGGTGTCGGTGGCCTACCGGCTCGCGCCGGAATTCCCCTTCCCCCACGGCGCTGACGACTGCGTGGCGGCGACTCGCTGGATCCAGGCGCACCTCGCGGAGTACGGCGGCACCACTGTGCTCGGCGTCGCTGGGGACAGCGCCGGAGGCAACCTCGCGGCCGTGGTGACCCAGCAGGTGCCGGGGCTCGCGGCCCAGCTGCTCATCTACCCCACGACCGACGGGGAGAACGGCGACCACCCCTCGCGCGAGGAGAACGGCACGGGCTACCTCCTCGATCTGCCGAGCATGGAGTGGTTCATGAACCACTACGGGCCGCAGGACCCGAAGGACCCGCGCCTGGCCCCGCTGCAGGGCACGCTCGACGGCCTGCCGCCCGCGGTCGTCGTCACCGCAGAGCTCGACCCGCTGCGTGACGAGGGTGAGGCCTACGCCGCGGCCCTGGAGAAGGCGGGCGTGCCCGTGGTGCTGCGGCGCTACGACGGGATGGTCCACGGCTTCATGGACATGGGCGCGTTCGCCCCGGCAGCGCTCGCCGCCACCCACGAGGCGATCGACCTGTTCGCCGAGCAGCTGCACGGCTGATCCACAGCTGCGCCTGCCACCTTGTGGCTGTCGGTGGGCTGGGGCAGGTTGGGACGCATGTCGTGCCAGTTCATCCCGCCGTACCTCCTCGAACGAGTGGGTCGCCCCACCGCCACCGACGCCGAGATCCGCCGGCGACGGACCATGACGCCCAGCCCCCGAGCTGCCACCTCGGGCAGGGCCTGGGAGGTCCACGACGCCAAGCTCGGCTCGGCGCTCCCCGGAGAGCTGGTGCGCTCGGAGGGCCAGCCCGACGTGGCCGACGTCAGCGTCAACGAGGCGGCCACCGGGATCTCCGAGACGCTGGCGCTGTACTCCGCCTACGGCCGGAGCTCCTTCGACGACAAGGGCTCGACGGTCTCGGCGAGCGTGCACTACGAGAAGGACTACGACAACGCCTTCTGGGACGGCACCCAGCTCGTCTTCGGTGACGGCGACGGCACGGTCTTCCAGCGCTTCACCAAGCCCATCGACGTGCTCGGCCACGAGCTGACCCACGCCGTCACGCAGTACTCCGCCAACCTCACCTACCAGGGGCAGTCGGGCGCGCTGAACGAGTCGATGTCCGACGTCTTCGGGGCCATCGTGAAGCAGCGCCACCTCGGCCAGGACGCCGCCGCGGCCGACTGGCTCGTGGGTGAGGGGATCTTCGTGGAGGGGATCAACGGCAAGGCGCTGCGCTCGATGGAGTTCCCCGGCACGGCGTACGACGACCCGAAGCTGGGCAAGGACCCTCAGGTCGGCGAGATGAAGGACTACGTCGAGACCACCGACGACAACGGTGGGGTGCACCTCAACTCCGGCATCCCCAACCGGGCCTTCGTCCTCGCGGCGAAGGCGATCGGGGGCGAGACGTGGAGCGGCGCAGGCAAGATCTGGTACGACGCGCTCACCTCGGGCCTGGCGGCCGACAGCGACTTCGCGACCTTCGCCGCGGCCACCGTGGCCGCGGCCGGCGACCACGCCGAGGCGGTCAGGCAAGCCTGGGCGACGGTCGGCGTCACGCCCGGTGCGGCCCCGACCGGCTCACCCGCACCTGCCGCGTCCTCCGCGGTCGAGGTGGTCCGCTCGGGCGGGTTCGCGGGGATCCGCAAGCAGGGCGCGGTCGACCTCGACTCCGACGACCCCCGAGCCGCCCGGGCCCGCGAGCTCGTGCACCGCATCGACTTCACCGCCGTACCCACCGCAGGGCCGGGGCCCGACCGGTTCACCTACCACTTCCGCCACCGCGACACCGAGTGCACCGTCCCCGAGCCCGCCCTCACCCCCGACCTCCGCGACCTGGCCGACCTGGTCCTCGGCGACTGAACCCTGGCAACGCACCGGGCTTCGAGGGCCCTCACCCGGGGCTCGGGCACCTCAACCAGCCGGGGCCGTTGCTCGACTCGATCGGCGGGGCCACCCCACCAGCGAAGGTCGCTCAGCTCGCGAGGGGTCCCGTCGCGTGGAGCAGCTCGCTCACGATGGCGCGCTCGCCGGCGGCGTTCGGGTGGTCCCCGTCCGGGGCCAACAGCCGGGTGGGGTCGTGTGAGCCGTCGGCGAGGAAGCTGCTGGTCAGGTCGACGTACGTCGCGTGCTCGGGAACCGCCGCGCCTTCGATCGCAACGTTCGCGGCACGGGTGATCTCCCGACTCCAGTCGATCTCTGCCTGTCCGCCGTCGGCACGGGCGGCATCGCCGTCGGGGAAGACGTTCCAGTAGCCGGCGACGATCATCTGTGACTGCGGCGGCACCAGCGTGCGGATGGTGGCCAGGGCAGTGGTGAGCCGTTTGCCCATCGCCTCGACGGCCGGCAGGAAGCACGACTCCTCGCAGCTGCCCACCCGCCAGGTCTCCAGCTCCGGGCTGAGGTCGTTGGCCCCCTCGATCACCAGCACCAGGTCGGCCTTGCGCAGGTCGGCGCGGGTGACCCGGTCGGTGTCCAGCCGCTGCTGCAGGGTGTTCGTGGTGTCACCGCTCACCCCCAGGTTCACGTCGCGGACCCGGTGGTGGATGCGGCCGGCGAGGGCGGCGGCGTACTGCGCGGTGACGCCGCTGCAGTCGCAGTGCGACCCGGCCATCACCGAGTCCCCGACACCCACCACGGTCACCTCATTCGGGGTGGTCGGCACAGGTCTGGCCGGGGCCCTCGCGCCCGCCTTCGGAGGGGCCGGGTCACCGATGTGCCCCCCGAGGGCGACGACGAGACCGGCGACGGTCGCCACCAGCAGGACGACCGTCGTGAGGAGGGCCAGCCGCCTCACGTGGTGTTGGCGGGCTGGGCCCAGGCGAGGGCCCGGCCGAGGTAGGAGTCGTAGTTGCGGTAGTTGTGCCCGCCCGTCGGGAACGCGATGTAGCTGACGTCGGGGTTCGCGCTCGTGGCCCGGAGCATCTGGAGCGTGGGGCGCCAGGCTTCGGGGTCCTGGCGACCCGCGATCAGCAGCATCCGCAGACCGCTCGTGCTGCCGTGCTCGTAGAGCCACATCGGCGAGTTGCGGCGCTCGAGCGCCCGGTCACCGTGGAAGAGATCTCCGGTGGCACGGCCGGTCTCCGGGCGGAAGTAGCCGCCGAGCGCGATCACCGAGCCCCAGTCGGCGGGCTGGGTCAGGGCCAGCTTGGCGGCGCAGAACGCCCCGGTGCTCCAGCCGGCCGCGGTCCAGTCGTGCCCCGGCGGGTCGACGCGCAGCCGATGCTCAACCGACTGGACCAGGTCGTGGCCGAGGTAGGTCTCGGCCTGGGGGCCGTGCGGCACGTTGGTGCACTCGGTGTCACGCGGCGGATCGGGCATCAGGGGTGGGATCACGGCGACGAAGGGGGCGACCTTCCCGGACGCGATGGCCTGCGCCGCGACCTGGCCGAACCCGAACCGCTGGTACGTCGTGCCGGGCGTGCTGGGCTGCCCGGGGAGGAACACCACGACGGGGAACCGCGTGTGCGCATAAGCCGGCTCGTCGTACTGCTTCGGCAGCCAGACGAGGGCGTGCCGGGCGACTCCGGCCGCCGCTCCGTCGATCGGCAGCACCATGGTCCTGCTGCCGTCCGGGGCGCTCGCCTCGTTGACCGTGATGCCGGCGTCCTGGTGGGTGACGCCGAGCATGTCGTCCCACGAGGTGTAGAAGGTGTAGGTGTGGTTGACCCACAGGAAGATCGCTGCGACGGCGACGAGCTGGGCCGTCGCGACCACCGCGAACCGGGCGCCCAGGACCGCCAGCGCACCGCCGTCGAGCCGGCGCCACCACCACGCCACGGCGAAGGGTGCCGCCAGGGCCAGCGCGGTCGCCAGGACCAGTAGTGGCACCCCGGTCAGGCTCAACATGACTGTCAATCTAGGTCGGTCGCCCCGCAAGTCATCGCCCCGCGACGGATCGTCAGGTTCAATTTAGGTTGCTCGTGGCTGACTCTCACGTGGCAACGATTGATTCGAGTGCAGGGGAAGGCGAGGCCCGATGGCACTCACGTCCGTGACGCACCCGGCCGCTCCGGCGTACAGTCCCGCGACCGGCCGGGCCGCACGCCTGCTCACGGCTCTCTACGCGCTCGCCACGCTCATCGCCCTCGTGGTGTGGGCCGAGGCACCGGAGTCCCACCATCCCGGTCGGGTCGTCCTGCTCCTCGACACGCTCAACCTCCCGGTCGGGCACTCCCTGGTCTCCGTCGTGGTCTGCGCCCTGGTCACGCGGGCGCTGGTCGGGCGGAAGCGCCTCGGGTGGTACGCCGTGGTCGGCTTCCAGCTGCTGGGGTTCTACCTGAGCGCCCAGGAGCTGCTGACGGCCGACCAGGCTCCGGCCTGGGCACCGTGGCGCTGGCAGAGCGACGTGGGCCACGTGCTCGACGTGGTCTCGCTGGTGCTGACCCCCGTGCTGCTGTGGGGGCTGTGGCGGATCCGCGGTGCCTTCTCCGGCCGCCTGCAGCGAGGTTCCTGGCAGGCGGCGGGCAGCGTGATGGTCCTGTCGGCTCTCCTCGCGGCGGTCTCTGCGTGGGTGCTGCTGTGGGTCAGCGGTGCAGGGGCTCCGGCCTCGCTCGCCCATCGCTGGTGGGCGGTGATGGCGATCAGCCTCGGCGACCGCGACGGTGGGGCCGCCCGGGAGCTCTACGAGCTGCCGCTCTGGCTCCTCGAGATCCCGTCGGTGATCCTCTCCCTCGGCCTCGTGGCCGGGGTGGTGCTGTTCCTGCGCTCTGCCCGGCACGAGACCGACTGGTCCGGGGACCGCGAGCTCGCCATCAGGCGGCTCCTGGCGCGGTACGGCGAGCACGACTCGCTCGGCTACTTCGCCACCCGACGCGACAAGGCGTCGATCTTCTCGCGCGACCAGCAGGCCGTGGTCACCTACCGCGTCCTCAACGGTGTCTCGCTGGCCTCCGGTGACCCGGTCGGCAGGCCGGAGTCCTGGCGCGACGCCGTCGCGCAGTGGATGTCGGAGGCGCGCGAGTTCGGCTGGGTGCCGGCCGTGCTGTCCGCGAGCGAGGCCGGCGCGCGGGTGTACGCCGAGCTCGGTTTGCGGCCGCTGCCGCTCGGCGACGAGGCGATCCTGCACCCCGACACCTTCGACCTCCGCCGTACCTCCATGACGCCGGTACGCCGTGCCGCCCAGCGCGCGAGCCGGACCGGCGTGATCTGCACGGTGCGCCGGCAGCACGCCATCGACCCGGCGGAGCTCGAGGAGCTCGCCGACCTCGCGGAGCAGTGGCGCGGTGACGAGCCGGAACGCGGCTTCTCGATGGCCCTCAACCGCACCCAGGACGCGGCCGACGGTCGTGTCCTCGTCGTCACCGCCCGCGACCCGGCAGGACGGCTGCTGGGCCTGCTCTCGCTCGTGCCGTGGGGCCGGCGCAAGGTCTCCCTCGACCTGATGCGCCGCAGCCCGGAGGCCCCCAACGGTCTGGTCGAGCTGATGGTGACCACCCTGATGGAGCAGGCCAGCGGGCTCGGGGTGCGCACGGTCTCGCTGAACTTCTGCATGTTCCGCCGGGTGTACGCCGACGCCGAGCGGGTCGGCTCCGGCGCGCTGACGCGGCTGAACTACTCGGTCCTCGGGACCCTCGACCGCTTCTGGCAGCTCGAGCGGCTCTACGTCTCCAACCAGAAGTTCGAGCCGGAGTGGTTCCCGCGCTTCTTCTGCCTCGAGGACCCGGTGTCGCTGCCGCAGGTGGCGCTCGCCGCCGGGATGGCCGAGGGGTTCGTGCCGCAGCCGCGGCTGACGCACCCCACCCGGGAGCACCACCTCACCGACGACGAGCTCGCGGCGGTGGCCGACCTCGACGACGGGTCCCTGGACCCGGCAGAGGTGCTGCCGCGGCGCTCGGACCAGACCAGGCACCGGCTGGAGCGGCTGGCGGCCCTCGCACCCGCGGGCCGTGAGGGGTACCCGGCCGGGTCGGCCCGGCCCCAGCAGTCCATCGCCAGCCTCGGCGCGGAGGCCTGGGTTCGTCGTGCGCCGGTCAGCGTGGCCGGTCGGGTGCGGGCCGTGCGCGACCACGGAGGTGTCGCGTTCGCGACGCTGACCGATGCCGGCTGCGACGTGCAGCTGCTGCTGGAGGACTCCCGCGCTGGCATCGGAGCCGTCCAGGAGTTCACCGGCCTCGTCGACGTCGGTGACCTGCTCCTCGTCGTGGCGGAGCCGGGCTGCTCGCGCAACGGCACTCCGTCCTTGCTGGTCGAGAGCTGGAGCATGCTCGCCAAGGCGCTGCACCCGGTGCCGTTCGGCCGCTTCGAGGACCCCGAGGCCCGTGTGCGGCAGCGGTCGACGGACCTGGTCGTCCACCCCGACGCGATGGCGCCCCTGCGGGCTCGAGCCAAGGTGCTCGCCGCCCTGCGTCGCACCCTCGACGAGGGCGGGTTCTGCGAGGTCGAGACACCGGTGCTCCAGACCGTCCATGGTGGCGCGTCCGCCCGTCCGTTCCGGACCCACAGCTTCGCCTACGGCACGGACCTCTCCCTGCGCATCGCTCCCGAGCTCGCCCTGAAGCGTCTGGTGGTGGCGGGCATGGGGCCGGTGTACGAGATCGGCCGCAACTTCCGCAACGAGGGCGCCGACGCCACCCACAACCCGGAGTTCACGGCGCTGGAGGCCTATCTCCCGCACGCGGACTACCAGGACATGCGACTCCTGGCCGAGCGGCTCGTCACCGAGGCGGCCCTGGCGGTGCACGGCGCGACCGTCCTCCCGCTGCCCACCGGGCCAGACGGCAGCCTCGAGCTCACCGACGTCTCAGCGCCGTGGCCCGTCGTACCCGTCCTCGACGCGGTCTCGCGTGCCGTGGGCCGGTCCGTGTCCATGGACACCGGGGTCGACGACCTGCTCGGGCTTGCCTGCGACCACGGCGTCACCGTCCGCGAGGACGCCGGGCCGGGCGCCCTCATCGAGGCGCTGTACGGCGCGCTGGTGGAGCCGGCGACGGTGCTGCCGACGTTCTACGTCGACTTCCCGGAGGAGACCTCGCCGCTGACGCGCCCCCACCGGTGCCAGCCCGGGCTGGTCGAGCGGTGGGACCTGGTGGTGGCCGGCATCGAGCTGGGCACGGCGTACTCCGAGCTCACCGACCCGCTCGAGCAACGGCGCCGACTCGTGCAGCAGTCGCTCCGTGCGGCGGCTGGTGACGTGGAGGCGATGGAGGTCGACGAGGACTTCCTGCTGGCCCTCGAGCTCGGCATGCCGCCGACCGGTGGGCTCGGGATCGGGGTCGACCGGCTCGCCATGCTCGTCGCCGGGACGAACATCCGGGGCGTGCTGAGCTTCCCGTTCGTCAGGCCGCTCCGCTGAGGCTCAGGCCTTGCGGGCGCGGGCGGCCTGCCGGCCACGCTCCTGGGCGTCGAGGTGGACCTTGCGGATCCGGACGGCGTCCGGGGTGACCTCGACGCACTCGTCGGAACGGCAGAACTCCAGGGACTGCTCGAGGCTGAGCTTCTTCGGCGGGATCAGCTTCTCGAAGTTGTCCGAGGTGGCCGAGCGCACGTTGGTCTGCTTCTTCTCCTTGGTGATGTTGACGTCCATGTCGTCGGCGCGGGAGTTCTCCCCGACGATCATGCCCTCGTAGACGTCGGTCGTCGGCTCCACGAAGAGCACGCCGCGCTCCTGCAGGTTCGTCATGGCGTACGCCGTCACGGCACCCGTGCGGTCGGCCACGAGGGAGCCCTGCGAGCGGGACTTGATCTCGCCGGCCCACGGCTCGTAGCCCTCGAAGACGTGGTGGGCGATGCCGGTGCCGCGGGTGTCGGTCAGGAACTCGGTGCGGAAGCCGATCAGCCCGCGCGCCGGGACCAGGAACTCCATCCGCACCCAGCCGGTGCCGTGGTTGGTCATCTGCTCCATCCGGCCCTTGCGGACGGCCATCAGCTGGGTGATGGTGCCGAGGTACTCCTCGGGCGCGTCGATGGTCAGCCGCTCCACCGGCTCGTGCACCTTGCCGTCGACCTCGCGGGTGACGACCTGCGGCTTGCCGACGGTGAGCTCGAAACCCTCGCGACGCATCTGCTCGACCAGGATCGCCAGCGCCAGCTCGCCACGACCCTGGACCTCCCAGGCGTCGGGACGCTCGGTGTCGAGGATCTTCAGCGACACGTTGCCGATCAGCTCCTTGTCCAGGCGGTCCTTGACCAGGCGTGCGGTGACCTTGGTGCCCTTGGTCGGACCGCGGCCGGCCAGGGGCGAGGTGTTGATGCCGATCGTCATCGAGATGGCCGGCTCGTCGACCTTGATCAGGGGCAGCGCAACGGGGTTGTCGGCGTCGGCCAGGGTCTCGCCGATCATGATGTCGGGGATGCCGGCGATGGCGACGATGTCGCCCGGTCTGGCCAGGGCGCCGGGCTTGCGCTCCAGGCCCTCGGTGACCAGGAGCTCGGTGATCTTGACGTTCTGCTTGCTGCCATCGGTCTTCATCCAGGCGACCGTCTGGTTCTTCTTCAGCTCGCCCTGCTGCACGCGGACCAGCGCCAGCCGGCCCAGGAAGGGGCTGGCGTCGAGGTTGGTGACGTGGGCCTGGAGCGGTGCGCCCTCGTCGTAGGTCGGAGCGGGGATCGTCTCGAGGATGGTGCGGAACAGCGGCTCGAGGTCGGGGGAGTCCGGCATCTCCCCGTCACCCGGCATCTCCACCGAGGCGCGTCCCGCGCGGGCGCTGGCGTAGACGACCGGGAAGTCCAGCGCGTCGTGGCTGTGGGAGTCGTCGAGCAGGTCGAGGAAGAGCTCGTAGGTCTCGTCGACGACCTCGGCGATGCGAGCGTCCGCGCGGTCGACCTTGTTCACCACCAGCACCACCGGCATGTCCCGGTTCAACGCCTTGCGCAGCACGAAGCGCGTCTGCGGCAGCGGCCCCTCGGAGGCGTCGACGAGGAGCACGATGCCGTCGACCATCGACAGGCCGCGCTCGACCTCGCCACCGAAGTCGGCGTGCCCCGGGGTGTCGATGATGTTGATCGTCACGCCACCCTCGGCGGCGGCCGGGCCGACGTAGTGCACGGCCGTGTTCTTGGCCAGGATCGTGATGCCCTTCTCGCGCTCGAGGTCGCCGGAGTCCATCACCCGCTCCTGGACACCGCTCTCCTCCTGGTGCGCGGTGAACGCGCCCGCCTGGTGGAGCATGGCGTCGACCAGGGTGGTCTTGCCGTGGTCGACGTGGGCCACGATCGCGACGTTGCGCAGGTCGGAGCGTTGTTGCACGGGCATGGAACTTCTCTCGATGGGGAGGACGGGACTCGCGGACCGGCAGCGAAGGCCGGAATCGTCGCGACCCCGCAGTCTATCGTTTCGCGGGTGACTCGGTTCCGCGTGCTGTTCGTGTGCATCGGGAACGTGTGCCGGTCCCCCCTCGGGCAGCACCTCCTCGCCGCCCGGCTTCCGTCCGAGGGCTTCGAGGTCTCCAGCGCCGGGGTCGGCGCGCTCGTGGGCGAGCCGATGGACGCCGACGCGGCAGTCCAGCTCGCCGCGCACGGCGTCAGCGCCGACGGCTTCGTCGCCAGGCAGCTGACCCCTGCCATCGTGGAGGAGAGCGAGCTCGTCCTGACCGCGACCCGGTCGATCCGCTCACGGGTGCTGGAGGACTCGCCACGCGCGCTGCGCCGTACCTTCACCGTGCGGGAGTTCGCGGCGCTGCTCGACACCGTGCCAGGCGCCGGCGACCCTGCGGCTCTGGTGGCGGCCGCCGCGGAGGGGCGCAGCAGGGCGGTGCTCGACGACTACGACATCCCTGACCCGTACCGTCGTGGAGAGTCCGCCCACGTCGCGGCGGCGGAGAGGATGCTGGTGTCGGTCGAGCGGATCGCGAAGGGGTTGGCGCCATGAGACGGATCAGCCTCCTGCTCGTCGTGGTCCTGGCTGCCACCGCCTGCGGGGCCACCGAGAAGGCGCAGACCGCCTCCTCGCCCGCGGCGACCGCCTCGTCCACGGCCACGAGCACCCCGCTCCCGAAGCAGCCGACGATCTCGGCGCGGACCGCTGCGGTCAAGCCGTTGCGGGGCGTCGTCATCGCGCTGGACCCCGGGCACCAGCTGGGCAACCACCACTTCCCGCGCCAGATCAACCGGCCCGTGCAGGCGGGCGGCTTCACCAAGCCGTGCAACACCACGGGCACGGCGACCAACCGCGGCATCCCCGAGGCCACCGTCAACTTCCGGTTGAGCAACGCCGTGAAGCGGCGGCTGGTGGCGCTCGGAGCGACCGTGAAGATGACCCGCAACGTCAACAGCGAGCGCTACTGGGGTCCGTGCGTGGACAAGCGCGGGGAGTTCGGCAAGGCGGTCGGCGCGCGCCTGATGGTCTCCCTGCACGCCGACGGGGCCGCCTCCGCCGACCACGGCTTCCACGTGATCGTGCCGACCAGGCGCTCTCCGTGGACCACCGACATCTACGGCCGCTCCCTCAGGCTCGGCAAGCTCCTGCGGGACGCGCTCACCGCGCGGCACCTGCCCCGCTCGAACTACATCGGCCACGGCACCGGCCTCGACGTCCGCTCCGACCTCGGCACGCTGAACATGAGCGACGTCCCGGTGGCGATGATCGAGATCGGCAACATGCGCAACGCGGTCGACGCCCGCCGGATGACGCACCAGAGGGGTCGCGCCAAGTACGCCAACTCCGTGGTCGCCGGGATCCGGGCCTACCTCGGGCGGTAGCGGGGGCCCTTCGAGACGGGCCTTGACGGCCCTCCTCAGGGACCCGTGCAGATGGCGCAGCGACCGTCTCGTCGGGCGGTGCGGGGGCCCTTCGAGACGGGCCTTGACGGCCCTCCTCAGGGACCCGTGAAGATGGCGCAGCAACCGTCTGGTCGGGTCCCTGAGGAGGTTGCGCAGCAACCGTCTGGTCGGGTCCCTGAGGAGGTTGCGCAGCAACCGTCTCGAAGGGCCTTCGGCTAGGTGTCTCGATGCACCTTGTGCTGGGCCGCCTGCGCCCGCGGGCGTACGACGACCTCGTCGATGTCCACGTGGGGCGGGAGCGAGGCCACCCACCGGACGATCTCGGCGACGTCGCCGGCCACGAGCGGCTCGGCCACCCCGGCGTACACCTGGTCACGCTTGCCCTGGTCGCCCTCGAAGCGGACCAGCCCGAACTCCTCGGTGGCGACCATCCCGGGCGCGATCTCGGTGAACCGCAGCGGCTCGGCGACCAGCTCCAGTCGCAGGGTCTGGGTCATCACCTTCACGCCGTGCTTGGCGGCGGTGTAGCCGCCACCGCCCTCGTAGGCCACACGGCCCGCCGTCGAGCCGATGTTGATCACCAGGCCGCCCTCACCTGCGCGCAGCGCAGGGAGCAGGGCCTGGGTCACCCGCAGGGTGCCGAGCACGTTGACGTCGTACATCCGCGCCCAGGTCTCGGCGTCGGCGTCCTCGACGGTGGCGGCGTCGAAGGCGCCGCCCGCGTTGTTCACCAGCACCTCGACGTCCCCGGACAGCGACATGACCGCCTCGGCCAGGCCGGCGACCGAGGACGCGTCGGTGACGTCGCAGGCCACGGCCGTACCGCCGATCTCCGAGGCCAGCGCCTCGATCCGGTCCGTTCGCCGGGCCGCACACACGACGTGGAAACCGTCGCCGGCCAGCGCTCGTGCCGAAGCGGCGCCGATGCCGCTGCTCGCCCCGGTGACGACGGCGGTGCGGGTTGTCTCGGATGACATGGGCACCTCTGGGTAACGGAGGGGAGGGTCCGCGCCATGATAGGGGCCGGAATGCGAGCGCTCGATGCGTGGTTGGGGCCTGCGGAGGTGGCAATGAGTCTGCATCGTGTCGCGATGGTCAGCCTGCACACCTCCCCGCTCGACCAGCCGGGCACCGGTGATGCGGGCGGGATGAACGTCTACGTCCTCGAGCTCGCCCGGCGCCTCGCGGCTCGTGACGTCGAGGTCGACGTGTTCACCCGCGCCACCGACGGCGGGCTGCCGGCCCTGGTCGACGTGAGCGACGGCATCCGCGTCCACCACGTCTCCGCAGGGCCCTTCGAGGGCCTCACCAAGCAGGAGCTGCCGGCCCAGCTGTGCGTCTTCGCCCGCGAGGTGCTGCGCACCGAGGCCTACCACCCGCCGGGCTACTACGACCTCGTGCACAGCCACTACTGGCTCAGTGGCCAGGTCGGTGCCCTGGCCCGCGACCGGTGGGGCGTGCCGCTCGTGCACACGATGCACACCATGGCGAAGGTGAAGAACGCCGCGCTCGCGATCGGCGACACCCCCGAGCCGATGGCCCGCCTGATCGGCGAGGAGCAGGTCGTGGCCGCCGCCGACATGCTCGTGGCCAGCACGGAGGGGGAGGCCCGCGAGCTCGTCGACCTCTACGGCGCCGAACCGGGCCGGGTCGAGGTGGTGCACCCCGGCGTCGACCTGAGCACCTTCCGTGACGTGGGCATGGCCGCGGCTCGCGCGCGCCTCGGCCTTCCGGCGGACGGCAGCGTGATCACCTTCGTCGGCCGGATCCAGCCGCTCAAGGCTCCCGACGTCATGCTCCGGGGCGTGGCCGTCCTGCTCGAACGGCGTCCCGAGCTGCGCTCGACCCTGACCGTCGCCGTGGTCGGGGGCCCGTCGGGATCGGGGCTCGAGCGGCCCGACTCCCTCGTCGAGCTGGCCCGGGAGCTCGGCATCGACGAGCAGGTGCGCTTCGTCCCGCCGGTGGCACAGCAGCAGCTCGTCGACTGGTACGCCGCCTCGTCGCTGGTCTGCGTCCCGTCGTACAACGAGAGCTTCGGGCTGGTCGCGGTGGAGGCCCAGGCGTCCGGCACGCCGGTGGTGGCCGCCGGCGTGGGTGGCCTCGGCACTGCCGTGAGCGACGGACACTCGGGACTGCTGGTCGCAGACCACGAGCCGGCGTCGTACGCCACCGCCTTCGAGCGCGTCCTGCTCGAGCCCGACCTCCGCGAGCGGCTGGCGGCAGGTGCTCTGGAGCATGCCCGCCAGTTCGGCTGGGACCGCACGGCGGCGGCGATGATCGAGGTCTACGCGCGGGCGCAGGAGAAGATGCGCGCCGACCTGACCGGTGTGGCCCTCTGAGCACCCTGCTGTGAGGATGAGCCCGTGAGTGAGACCGGCACCGACGACGCCCTGAGCCCCGCCCAGGAGGCGGCGCTGGAGGCGATCCGCCAGGTCTTCGACGACGGCGAGCTGGACTACCAGGAGATCGCGCGGACCTCGCTGATGGTCAACCTCCCGGGCGAGAAGAAGCTCCAGACGCCGTGCCGCTTCGACATCGGCCGGCACGCCATGGAGGTGCACGCGTTCGTGTGCCGGAGACCGGACGAGAACTTCGACGGGGTCTACCGGTGGATGCTCGAGCGGAACATGCGGATGTACGCCGTGGCCTTCGCCCTCGACGGGATGGGGGACATCTACCTCACCGGCAAGCTCCCGCTGGAGGCCGCCACCGCGGGTGAGGTCGACCGGCTGCTCGGCTCGGTGCTGGAGTACGCCGACGGGTCGTTCAACACGATCCTCGAGCTGGGATTCGCCTCCTCCATCCGCAAGGAGTGGGAGTGGCGGGTCTCGCGCGGCGAGTCCACCCGCAACCTCGAGGCGTTCATCGGTCCGCTGGGCCTCGACCGACCGTCGCCGTCTCCGTCGGAAGAGTCGCGGGACTGACGCGTTCTCGGGACGGTCGCCGGCGAGCCACGGCGACACCGACGAGGGCCAGCGCGCCGCCGGCGTACGCCAGCGTGGGTGGTGCCTCCCCGAGGAAGACCACCCCGAGCACGATCGTGATCGGCGGCACCAGGTAGGTGGTCACGCCCAGGCTGCTGGCGTCCATGTGCTGGAGCGCGAAGGCGTAGGTCGTGAACGCGATCGCGGTCGGGAAGACGCCGAGGTAGACCAGGAACCACACGGACGAGGCCGGCGCTGAGGAGACCTGGTCGACGAGCTGGCCGGCGAAGGGCAGGCACACGACCGCACCGACCGAGCACGCCAGCCAGGTGACGTGGATGGCCTTGAGATGTCCGACCAGGGGCTTCTGCAGGATCAGGCTGATCGAGTAGGCGACGGCGCTGACCAGGCACAGCAGCACGCCCACGACATGGCTCCCGCCCGCAGCGTCGCCCGGTGAGGACCCCGTCGAGGAGAGCGCGATCAAGGCCACCCCGCTGAACGCGAGCGCGAGCCCGGCTCCGAGGTAGGCGGTGAACCGCTCGTGCAGGAACACCGCGGCGAGGAAGGCGATCAGCACGGGAGAGACCTGGATCAGCATCGCGGCGGTGCCGGCGTCGACCTGGCGCTCACCCTGGTTGAGGGCCACGTTGTAGAGGCCGAACCACAGCACGCCGATGGTGACGATCATCAGCCAGTCGTGCCGCGTCGGCCGCGGCAGCCGCTTCCCGTCCCTCGAGCCGGTCGAGACCGCGACGACGCCGAGGCAGAGCGAGGCGACCAGCAGGCGGCCCAGCGAGAGCGCACCGGCCGAGAAGTCCTGGCCGAGGTGACGGATCGCGACGAAGGCCGAGGCCCAGAAGATCAGCGTGCAGCCCACGGCCGCCAGCGGCAGCCAGGTGGGAGAGCTCGGCTGGGCACGGCCCCACCCTAGGGACGACCACCGACACCGAGCAGGCGGGAATCGGTCGTCGTACGTCGAGATCCGGCCGCTCGGACTCCACCCCCAAATTCCGGATAGTCCGGGGTCAGTGGCACCACCAAGGGCCGGGAACAGGTGCCACTGACCCCGGACTATGCGGCTTGAGAGGCTCAGCGGGTCGGGCGGGTGCGGTCGACCGCGTCGAGGACGACGGCCTGCAGGCTGCCGGTGACCTCGAAGCGACGGCGCTGCCGGGTGGCCCCGGTGCCCGTCGGCGAACAGCTGCTCGACGAGAGCCTCGACCCGGTCGAGGTCACCGCTGTCCTCCAGGGCCTCGTGCACGTGCGCGAGCAGGGAGCCGACCACCTCGCGTGCCGGCGCCAGCGCGGCGGCAGCGGGGTCGACGAGTCGGTCGGCGATGCCGTGTCGCGACGCCCGCCAGGTGGCGGCGCGGACGAGCTCGCTGCGCCACGGAGCCTGCTCGGTCGCTGCGGCGGTGGCGACGAGGCCGCGCGCGAGGGCCGCCACCAGCACCGCGTCGTCGATCGAGGTGCAGACGTCGGCGATGCGCACCTCGACGGTGCCGAACTCGGGCGCGTAGCGGGCGTCGAAGTAGGTCATCGCCGGGTCGAGCGCGGCACCCCATTCGACGAGCCGCTCGGTCACCCCGGTGTAGGTGTCGGCATCCCCGAAGGGCTGTCCGGTGCCGTGCGAGGGCCACCGGTTCCACGTCTGCGCCCGCCAGCTCGCGTGACCTGTGTCGCGCCCCTCGACGTACGGCGAGTCGGCGCTGAGCGCGAGCAGCACGGGAAGCCAGGGCGCGATGCCGTCGAGCACCCGCACCCCCTGGTCGAGCTCTCCGACCTCGACGTGCACGTGCATCGCGCACGCGAGCGCGGACCTCGCGATCTCGCCGTACTCCTCGCGGATCCGCAGGTAGCGCGGCTCGCGGGTCACCACCGTGTCGTCGTACGGAAGCACCGGCACGCCCACGGCGACTGCGGCCGCGCCGACCGACTCGGCGGCCGAGCAGATCGCGGCTCGGCTGCGGCGGATCTCGCGGTCGAGCTGGTCCAGGGACTCGGTCGGCGGGGTCTGCGTCTCGACCTGCTGCAG
Organism: uncultured Actinomycetota bacterium; assembly: GCA_963794435.1. Taxonomy (GTDB): domain Bacteria; phylum Actinomycetota; class Actinomycetes; order Propionibacteriales; family Nocardioidaceae; genus Marmoricola. The sequence goes on along the minus strand of CAWCDX010000018.1, from coordinate 36,673 downwards.
GAACAGCTCGGCCTCCACGTCGGCCTCGGCGCGCACCGCCTCCTCGGCGACTGCCGTCAGCTCCCCGGTCTCGGGGTCGACGAGCAGGAGCTCCTCCTCCACCCCGAGCCGGCGCACCATGCCTTCACCGTGCCCGCGTGGCCGCGGCTGAACCGCTTCGCCGCTCAGAGATCGAGCTTGTAGCCGAGCCCGCGCACGGTGGTGAGCAGCTGCGGGTCGGCGGGATTGGTCTCCAGCTTCGCCCTCAGCCGCTTGACGTGGACGTCGAGGGTCTTGGTGTCCCCGACGTAGTCCGAGCCCCACACCCGGTCGATCAGCTGACCGCGGGTGAGCACCCGGCCCGGGTTGCGCAGGAACATCTCGAGGAGCTCGAACTCCTTGAGCGGCAGCCGCACCTCCGCGCCGTCGAGGGTGACGATGTGTCGCTCGACGTCCATCCGCACCGACCCGACCTCGAGCGTCATCGGCGCCAGGTCGGGCTCGACGCCACGCCGCAGCACGGCGCGGATCCTGGCGACCAGCTCGCGCGGGGAGTACGGCTTGGTGACGTAGTCGTCGGCGCCGAGCTCGAGCCCGACCACCTTGTCGACCTCGTCGTCCTTGGCGCTGACCATGATGACCGGCACGTTCGAGGTCTGCCTGATCTGCCGGCAGACCTCGGTGCCGGGGATGCCCGGCAGCATCAGGTCGAGCAGCACGATGTCGGCGCCGCCGCGTTCGAACTCGGTGAGCGCATCGGGCCCGGTGGCCGCCAGGGCGACCTCGAACCCCTCCTTGCGCAGCATGTAGGCGAGGGCGTCGCTGTAGCTCTCCTCGTCCTCGACCACCAGTACTCGGGTCACGGGATGTTGGTCTCCTGGCTCTGGTCGGGTGCTGGCGCGCTCCGCGGCACGCTCTCGGGCACTCCGGGCTTGCGGGGAAGGGTGAGGGTGAACGTCGAGCCCTGACCCTCGACCGACCACACTCGCACCTCGCCGCCGTGGGAGGCGGCGACGTGCTTGACGATCGAGAGACCCAGGCCGGTGCCCCCGGTGGAGCGGTGTCGGGCGGGGTCCACGCGGTAGAACCGCTCGAAGATGCGCTCGAGCTCGCGGGCCGGGATCCCGATGCCCTGGTCGGTGACACTGAGGTCGACGGTCAGGTCGTGCGCGGCTGCGGAGACCACCACCGTGGAGCCCTCGGGGGAGTAGGCGACCGCGTTGGCCACGAGGTTGCTGACGGCCACCGCGATCTGCTCGCGGTTGCCGAGCACCACGAGGCCGTCGGTGCCCTGGTGCACCAGCTCGATCTGGCGGACGCTGGCGTCGGTGAGGCTCTCGTCGATCGCCCGGTCCACGATCTTGTCGACCTCCACGGCGATCGGCTCGTCGAGGGGGTCGTCGCCCTGCAACCGGGAGAGCTCGATGATCTGCTGCACGAGGCGGGAGAGACGCTCGCTCTCCATGTGCATCCGGCCGGCGAAGCGCTGCACGGCCTCCGGGTCGTCGGAGGCGTCCATGACCGCATCGGAGAGCAGCTGGATCGCGCCGACGGGAGTCTTCAGCTCGTGGCTCACGTTGGCCACGAAGTCGCGGCGGATCGACTCGACCCGGCGCTCCCGGGTGCGGTCCTCGACGAGTGCGAGCACCAGCTGCGAGCTCAGCGGCGCGACCCGTGCGGTCACGTGCCGGACGGGCAGTCCGTCGCGCTGCACGTGCAGCTCGGTCTCCCGGATCTGCCCGTCGCGTCGTACCTGGCGGACCAGATCGCCCAGCTCGCGCAGGGTGATCTCGTTGCCGCGCACGATCCCCATCGCGATGGCCGGGGCGGAGGCCTTCAGCACGGCGTCGTTGGCATCGACGACGAGGGCGCTGCTGCGCAGCACGGAGAGCACGGCCGCGACTCCGGGCGGCAGTGCCGGCTCGGGAACCTCCGCGGGGCGCATCTGCCGTTCGCTGAGCACGAACGCGAGCACGACGCCGCCGCCCAGCACGGCGCCGAGCGCCGCGAAGACGAACGCCTGGACCGTCGGGCTCACGTCGCGATCGTACGCAGGGATTCATCGAAGGTTCCCCTTGGCGACCGTGCTTTCAAAGGCTGTTCGCCACCCGTTCACGCAACGACGCCGAGCGTTCACCGACCCGACGTAGGTTCATCTCCATGCGCGACGCGTACTCAGACCAGCTCGACTCCATTCGCGACGACCTCGTGTTGATGGCCCGCCTCGTCCGCGAGGCCGTCTCCGAGGGCACCGCCGCACTGCTCGAGGGCGACGCGCAGAGGGCGGAGAAGGTGATCTCCGACGACGCCCAGATCGACGCGCTGCGCGAGAAGCTCGAGGAGCACAGCTTCGAGCTGCTGTCGCTGCAGAACCCCGTCGCCGGGGACCTGCGGATGCTGGTCGCCTCGCTGCGGATGGTCAGTGAGTTCGAGCGGATGGGCGACCTCGCGGTGCACATCGCCAAGATCGCCCGGCTCCGCGTGCCCGACGTCGCCGTCCCCGACCAGGTGGTGCCGATGATCGCGCGGATGGCCGCCGTGGCCGAGGTGATGATCGGCAAGGTCGAGCACATCATCGCCGCCTCCGACGTCGCCGCCGCCGAGGAGCTCGAGGAGGTCGACCAGGAGATGGACAAGCTGCGTCGCAACTCCTTCCGGGAGCTGCTCGGCTCGGAGTGGAAGCACGGCGTCGAGCCTGCGGTCGACATCGCCCTGCTCGGTCGCTACTACGAGCGGATCGCCGACCACGCGGTCTCCGTCGCCCGTCGGGTGGTCTTCCTCGTCACCGGCGAGCACCCGCAGTACGTCTCCTGACGCGCCCGCGTTACATGGGTCCACGTCAGGGCAGGAACAGCGCCGAGTCCCCGAACTCGTGCCACCGGTATCCCGCGTGCAGCGCCTCGTCGTAGGCCGCCTGGGCCAGTTCGGTGCCGGCGATCGCCTCGACGAGCAGCAGGTGCGAGGCCTGGGCGTCGTGCCAGCCGGTGATCAACCCGTTCACCACCACGGGCGGATCGCCAGGGGTGACCACTCGCTCGGTCCAACCGGAAGCGGGCTCGACCACGCCGTCGCGCACGGCTGACTCGAGCGCCCTGGTCACGGTCGTGCCGGTCGCGACCACGCGGCCGCCGCTCTCCCGGGTGAGCTGCACGAGGCGCGCGGTCGCGGCAGGCACGTCGTACCACTCCGGCTGCGGACCTTCGCCGGCCTCCTGCGAGGAGACTCCTGTGTGCAGCGTGATCGGCGCGACCCCGATGCCGCGCGAGACGAGCGCGGTCAACAGCGACTCGGTGAACGGTCTTCCGGCCGAGGCCATCTCGGCGCTGCCGGCGACCCGGGAGAAGACGTTCTGGTACGTCGCGAGCGGGTAGCGCCGGTCGAGGTAGCCGTAGGCGATGGGCCTGCCGCACTGGTCGAGCAGGGCTCGCAGGTCGCCCTCGACGCGCGCACGCCACAGGCGGTTGCCGGTCCCACCGGGCGCGGAGTCGGCGTGCGGGTACGGCGCGAGCAGAGTCAGCGGAAGCTCTCCGACGCCGATGGTCTCGCCGGCCCGCGCATCGAGGACGGGGGCCGTTGCATCCGGTGCACTCCGCAGCTCGACGACCCAGGTGCCGTCGTCCAGATGGGTCGCGGCGTGCAGCACCACCGGGTCGCGGCCGCGCACGGCGTCGATCTCGGCGTTGACCGTCGCGGAGTTGTTCACCACGACGAGGTCCCCGGGCTCCAGCACGTCGACGAGGTCGGCGAACACGTGGTGCTCGACGCCACCCGGCCGGGCGACGAGGAGGCGTACGTCGCCGCGGGAGTGCCAGCGGAGCTCGGCGGGGGCCGGAGCCGTCGCCTCGTCGGGATTGTGGAACCGCACCCCGGATCGTTCGGTCAGGGTCGTCATGTCGTCACCGGTACGGGGATGTCGGTCGCCGCGAGCCGGCCACTGGGCGGGCGCTGCTCGACGAGCGCGAGCAGGTGCGGCACCACAGACTCCGGGAGCGGTCGATCACTGATGTCCTCGCCCGGGTAGGCGTCCTGGTGCATCGGGGTGCGCATGTCACCGGGGTCGACGGCGTAGGCCGCGAGCCCGGTCTCGGCCCCGAAGGTGAGGACGAGGTGGTCGAGCGCGGCCTTGGAGGCGCCGTACGCACCCCAGGTCTCGTAGTGGTTCACCGCAGCGTCCGAGGAGATGCCGATCACGACGCCGCCGCGGAGGCGCAGCTGGTCAGCGATCTCGATCATCAGGGCCGCATGGGCGCCGGCGTTGGTGCGGATGACCTCGCCGAGCTCGTTGGCGGCGATGTCGGTCAGCGGACGCAGGGGGAGCGGGCCGAGCGTGCTGGCGTTGAGCACCAGCAGGTCGAGCCCCCCGAGGTCGGCGATCGTGCGGACCAGGGCCGCACGATGCCCAGCCTCTGCGACGTCACCGGCGATGCCGTGCGAGGTGGTGCCTTGCAGGGCCGTGCTGAGCCGCTCGCCGTCGCGGGCGTCGGTCACGACGATCCAGCCTGATTCGTCGAGCGCACGGACCAGGGCGAGGCCGAGGCCGGAGGAGCCGCCGGTCACGAGAGCGGTCGGAGGTGTGCTTCTGGGGTTGGTCATGAACCAAGTGTTAAAGTTCAAGTGAACTTGAGGTCAAGAGGTGATCATGGATTCACGAGATCGGCTGTCGGTCGGCGAGGTGTCGGAGCGCAGCGGTTTCGCCGCCTCGGCACTGCGCTACTACGAGGCGGAGGGGCTGATCTCCGCGACCCGGTCCTCTGGCGGCCGGCGGCAGTTCGAGCGCGGCGTGCTGCGTCGGCTGGCCTTCATCCGAGCGGCCTCCAACGTCGGCCTGACCCTGGACGAGATCCGCGTCGAGCTCGACCGCCTCCCCTCCGGCCGCACCCCGACCCGCGCGGACTGGCAGCGGATCTCGCGGCACTGGCGCAGCCGCCTCGATGCGCAGATCGCCTCGCTCGAGCGCCTCCGCGACGGCCTCGACTCCTGCATCGGCTGCGGCTGCCTGTCCCTCCAGCGCTGCCAGATCTCCAACCCCGGCGACGTGATGGCGACCAGCGACGACGCCCCCGGGGCAGCTCTCCTGCCCGGGCTGCTGCGGCGACCGCACCAGTTCCGCCGCTCCATGTAACGCGCTGTTAGTCGCGCCGTACAGGCGTCGTACCGCGTGTGCAGCGGCAGTAACGCCGCGTTACATGCGAATCGAGGGCTAGCGCCCCTGGTTGGCGACGGCCTCCGCAGCCGCAGCGGCGGCCTCGGGGTCGAGGTAGCGGCCGCCCCGCTCGACGGGCTTCATCTCTGCGTCGAGCTCGTAGACCAGGGGCATGCCGGTGGGGATGTTCAGGCCGGCGATGTCGTCGTCGCTGATGTCGTCGAGGTGCTTGACGATGGCGCGCAGGCTGTTGCCGTGGGCGGCGATCAGCACCGTCTCACCCGCGGCGAGGTCCGGGACGATCGAGCCCTCCCAGTACGGCAGCATCCGGGCGATCACGTCCTTGAGGCACTCGGTCGCCGGCATCTCCTCACCCAGCGAGGCGTAGCGCGGGTCACCGGCCTGCGACCACTCGTCGTCGTCCTCGATCGGCGGGGGCGGTACGTCGAAGCTGCGACGCCACGTCATGAACTGCTCCTCGCCGTACTGCTCGAGGGTCTGCTTCTTGTCCTTGCCCTGCAGCGCGCCGTAGTGGCGCTCGTTGAGCCGCCACGACCGCCGAACCGGGATCCAGTGGCGCTCGGCGACGTCGAGGGCCAGGTTGGCCGTGGTGATCGCGCGCCGCAGCAGCGAGGTGTGCACGACGCCGGGGAGCAGGCCGGCCGAGACCAGCTGCTCCCCACCACGCACGGCCTCGTCACGCCCCTTCTCGCTGAGGGGTACGTCGACCCAGCCGGTGAACAGGTTGCGCGCGTTCCACTCGCTCTCGCCGTGGCGGAGCAGGACCAGCGTGTGGGCCGACGAGTCGCTCATGACACTCGATCCTAGGGACGCACGGGGCGGCCGGGCCAACCGGCCCGGCCGCGCCGCGGGTTCAGGCCCGGAGCCCTCCCAGCGCTCCGAGGATCCGGCTGAGCAGGCCCTGCAGCTGGGTCAGCAGACCCGAGAGCGGGCTGCCCCCGTCCAGGAGTCCCGCCACCGCGCACAGCAGGTTGCCGAGCAGCTGCCCGACCCCGCTCTGGGCGACCAGGTTGAGGACCACCTCGTTGAGGTGGACCTGGAGACCGAGCACGTTCAGGTCCAGCGGGCCCAGCACCAGGTTGAGCACGTTGCACGCACCCGCCCCTGGGGCCGGCGGGAACGCCGCGTCCGCGCGCGCTCCGCGAGGTGCGGCCGAGGCGCCGTTGACGGACTTCACCGGGATGATGACGCCGCGCTTGACGAACTTGCGGTCCGGACCGGGGCGCTTGATCTTGCCCCTGAGGACGCCCTGCGCGACCAGGTGGTCACCGGACATCATGAATCGCTTCGGCACGAAGACCCCACGGACGTGCCTGCCGGAGGCGGTGGTGCCGTAGATGAACGACTTCACCGTGACGTGCTTCGCGTGATCCTTCAGCACGTGCGGATGACGGCTTGCGGCCGAGGCCGGGCTCACCATCGTGCCGAACATCGCCAGGCTCACGGCCACGACGACCGCCACCAGGCCCATGAGGGCATGCTGACGCTTTCCGAGATATTTCATGGTGTTCCTCCCCGCCCGGAGAGTGTTCTCCGGGCTTCGAGGGCGTTTACCCGACGTCAGGTGGGCAAAACGCCCCCTTTGGGGGGTAGCCGCAGGGGCCTCAGGGAGTCGGTGAGCTCGACGGGATCGCCGGGGAGATCTCGGAGTACTGCTCCACGGGCGCGACGACGGGGGCGTTGACCTCCGTGCTCTGGCCACTGTCGAACTCCAGGGTCAGCCGGGCGAACCCGCCGGCCTGCACCGCGTGACCCTGGACGCTCGCGGCTCCCATGTTCGCCAGGTTGACGTACCCACCGGCCGGTACCTCGACAGGCTTGACCAGCGTGACCTGGAGCCCGTCCGAGCCCGTCATCGAGGTCAGGGTCTGGCTCTTGTTCTGGTCCTTGTTGACCAACGTGGCCACGAACGTCCCGTCGCCCTCGGTGCCGGAGACGACCACCGCTCCGAGCACGTCGACCGTGCCTGCGCGGTTGTTCACCCCGACGCTGGGTTGGTAGACCTGATCGGTCTGGTAGTTGAACCCACAGGCACCGAGCACGGGCACCAGGATCACCAGGAAAACGGCGGCCAGGCGAGGGCGCCTGCGTGCAGGGTTGGCCATGGCGGTGATGCTATCGCCAGCGCGACCGCTACTGCGCGATGGCACCGACCGACGCCGCCTGGAAGACCAGCGTGGCCACCACGAGCACGGTGGCCACCACCGAGATGATCAGCAGCTTGGGCGCCCCGGTGTGCAGCGCGACCCGCAGCGGCAGGTGCCGCACGCGTGAGGTGTTGTCGCGCACGAGGTCGGGCAGCGAGGTCAGGAAGTGCACGCAGATGCCGAGCAGCGCGCACAGGACCGCGAACCAGGTGTACGGCGCGGAGCCGTCGGCGTCCTGGCCCCAGCCGCCGAGCGTGACGAACCAGGCGAGCAGGGCGAACGTCGCGGCCCAGCCGACCCAGGAGAGCACCGTGCGGTGCAGCCAGCGGTTGTGCACGTAGCCGACCGCGAGCGTCGCCAGCAGGAAGAGCCCGGCGGAGGTGCCGTTCTGCAGGGACAGTGGGATCACCAGGAGAAGCAGCACGGCCACCGCGAAGCTGGCGTTGCCGGTGGGTACGACGCCCATGGCGATCGGCTTGTCCTCCGAGCCCGAGGCCTTGTCCAGGTCGACGTCGAGCAGGTCGTTGACCAGCCCCATGATCAGCTGGGCCACCAGCACGGCTGCGACGGCGATGGCGATCTCGCGTGCGGCGCGTCCGCTCAGGCCCACCAGCAGGCCGACCACTGCGGCGATCGCGAGCGCCTGACGGGGGTGGCTCGCACGCACCAGCGCGGGCAGCTGGCGCCCGGACCGGCGGCCGGAGGCGTCGACCGGTTCGGTGGAGGTCGTCATGCGCCGAAGTATCGGCCATCGGGCCCACTGCCTGCATCTTTCCGTGCTTGTGAACGTGTGCACGGCCGGTCCTGGCGGGCTCTCGGACCGCCGACGGTGGGCGGCCCAGTCGCCCAAAACGCATACGAATCGCGGTCTTGTCAAGCCCCAATCTGGCCTCTGACCTGCACGAACGCTGTCATGGGGGTGGTCTGGCCCGTGTTAGACTGGTCACCTCGAAAGGGGAACACATTCACATGACTTTCACTGTCGGCGAAACGGTCGTCTATCCGAATCACGGGGCCGCAGTCATCGAAGACATCGAGATGCGCACCATCAAGGGGGAGGAGAAGCAGTACCTCGTCCTCCGGATCGTCGCCCAGCAGGACCTCGTGGTCCGGGTGCCGGCGTGCAACCTCGACCTCGTCGGTGTCCGTGACGTCGTCGACAAGGAGGGTCTCGAGCGCGTCTTCGACGTGCTGCGAGCCGTCGTGCCCGACGAGCCCACCAACTGGTCGCGCCGCTACAAGGCCAACCTGGAGAAGCTGCACTCCGGCGACGTGATGAAGGTGTCCGAGGTCGTCCGCGACCTCTGGCGCCGCGAGCGTGACCGCGGCCTGTCGGCCGGGGAGAAGCGGATGCTGGCCAAGGCGCGCCAGATCCTGGTCTCCGAGCTCGCCCTCGCAGAGCACACCAACGAGGACAAGGCCGAGACGATCCTCGACGAGGTCCTCGCCTCCTGACCTGACCCAGCACACAGCTCCGCCGAGCCCCCGAGACCACGCGTCCGGGGGCTTGGTGGTTCTCGGGGGATGGTTTGCTGTGCCCGTGGTCGAGCAGCCCGTGGTCGAGCAGCCCGTGGATCGAGCAGCCGCCCCTGGGCGTCGTACCCCTCTCCGGTCGCGGGTCCATGCCGTTCGCCCTCGTGCACGGTGAGTCCCTCGTCGCCGCGGCGACCTGGGCGCTCGGCGAGGCGGGGATCGAGGTCTTCGACCTCGGCACCACGTTCGAGCAGGTGCGCGAGTCCGGCCGGGCGCTGGTCGTCCACGACCCGCTCTGCCCGCTGACGCCGCCCGGCTTCCTCGCCGAGGCGGTGGCCGAGAGCGCCGCGAGCGGCGCCGTCGTCGTCGGCGTACGGCCGGTGACCGACACCGTCAAGGAGTACGACGCCCCCGGTGCCGGGGATGCGGGGCGGCTGGGGCGGACCCACGCGCGCGAGGAGCTGATGAGCGTGGCCTCGCCGGTCGTGCTGCCTCCCGCCGTCCTCGAGGCGTTGGCGGAGCCGGACGTGGCGGACCTGGCGGTCTGGGTGGGCGGGCTGGCACAGCAGTTCCCGGTGCGCTTCCTGCCCGCACCCCCGCTCGCGCGCCGCGTCGTCTCGACCGAGGACCTGGTGGTCCTCGAGGCGCTCAGCCGGTCGTCGCCTCCGCCGGAGGCTGGTCCGGACGCTGGGGACGACGCAGCAACGACTCCGCCAGGGCCAGGTCCTCGGGGAAGGTGACCTTCAGGTTCGTCGGAGTGCTCGGGATCCCGACGACGGGCAGGTCGGTGTACCTCTCCAGGCAGGAGGCCGTGTCGGTGCCGACGAACCCCTCCTGGTCGGCGCGACGGTAGGCGGCCAGCAGCTCCGGGGCCCGGAACGCCTGCGGTGTCTGGACCCCCACCAGCCCTGCCGCCGCCGTGGACCCGTCCCGGCGCGAGAGACGGGGGATCTCGACGACGGGGATCGCGCCGCCGTGCTCCGCGGCCGCCGCCACCACCTGCTCCCAGAGTCGGGCCGAGGCCAGCGGCCGGGCGCCGTCGTGGATGGCCACCACCTCGATCTCGCCACGCTCGACGTCCGCCGCGAGCGCCCGCAGCGCCTGCCACTCCGAGTCGTGCCGTTGCTCGCCACCGTCGACCACCCAGAGGTCGTGGGCGCCGAGGTGCTCGGCGACGGCGTCCCGGACCGCGGCCCGGTCCTCGGGGCGCACCACCAGCACGATCCGGTGCACCCCGGCCACGTCGAGCACGGTCCGGACCGAGTGCGCCAGCATCGCGATGCCGTCGAGGCTCAGCAGCACCTTGTTCTCCGCCGCGCCGACGCGCGAGCCGGCGCCCGCGGCCAGGATCACGGCTGCGGCCCGGGCGCTCATGAGGCCGCGAGGTGTGGCCGGACCAGCCGGATCAGCACGCCGGAGACCAGCTGGTCGCGCTCCAGCGGCAGCATGTGGCCGGCATCCGGCGCGACGGTCAGCACCGCTCCCGCCACGTGGGCGGCGATCCGTCGCGCGTGCGAGGGCGGCGTGAGCACGTCGCGGGTGCCGACCAGGACGTGGGTGGGGATGTCGTCGAGCACCTTGAGCGACGCGGTGCGCTCGTGGGACATGCAGTCCTCGTAGTACCCGACCACCGTGTCGCCGGGACAGCTGATCAGCCCCTCGACGGCCAGCGCTGAGTCGGCCAGCCGCATCGGGCGGCCGAAGAGGAACCGGCGCATCACGACGGTCTCGACGATCGGCGCCCGCCGGCGGGCGCGGCGGGAGAGCGTGCGAGAGCGCAGGGCGAGCATGCGCGGGATCTGGGCCCGCACGAGCTCACCGGCTTCGGGCAGCCCCAGGGTGACGGTGTCCAACGCTCCCGAGGACGTCGAGACGAACGCCGCGCCGACCACCCTGTCGAAGACGTCGGGCCGGTGCTCGGCCAGAGCCATCATCGTCATCCCGCCGATGGAGTGCCCGGCGAGCACCAGGCGTCCCCCGGGCGCCAGGGTGTCGATCAGCATGGCCCAGTCGTGGGCGAGGTTGTCGATCGTGCAGGCGTCCCGGGCGACCGGGGCCGACTCGCCGTGGCCGCGGTGGTCCCAGGTGACGATCCGCAGGTCGTGGCCGAAGGCGCGCTGCAGGTCTCGCACCTGGTAGTGCCAGTCCGCCTGGTTCAGGGTCCAGCAGTGGGCGAGGAAGACGGTGAGCGGCGCGTCGGGAGACCCGTACGTCGAGACGGCCAACCCGTCGATCGTCGGCATCAGCGACTCCCTTCCGCGGCGGCCAGCAGGGCCGTGGCGATGGCGGCCAGTCCTTCGCCTCGACCGGTCAGGCCCATGCCGTCGGTGGTGGTGGCGCTGATCGAGACCTGGATGCCGTGCCGCTCGGCCACGCCGCGCTCGGCCTCCTCGCGCCGCGGGGCGAAGCGTGGGCTGTTGCCGATGAGCTGGCAGGCCACGTTGGCCACCGTCCAGCCCGCGCCCCGTACCCGGCGCAGCGTCTCGGCGAGCAGGTCGTGACCCGCCGCGCCGGCCCACTGCGGCTCCGACGTACCGAAGTTGCTGCCGAGGTCGCCCAGGGCCGCGGCGGAGAGCAGGGCGTCGCAGATGGCGTGCAGCACGACGTCGCCGTCGGAGTGACCCTCCAGACCCAGCTCCTCCTCGGGCCAATCCAGTCCGGCCAGCCGCATCGAATGACCCAGGGATCCCACCGGGACCAACCGGTGCACGTCGGTGCCGACGCCGATGCGCAGGTCTGGGGACACGTGGCTGATCATGTCGCACGCTTTGCCCGGGCGGGACGATGAGGGGGTGGACGTGTCCGAAGGAGTCACCGGGACGACCCGGGAGCGCGAGGGCGGCGGGCCCGTCGTCACCGCCACTCCCAGGCGGCGGCCCGAGCCGTCGCGCGGGTGGCTGGCGCTGGCCGGAGCGATCGCCGGTGCCGCGGGCCTCGTCCTGAGCCAGGGTGTCTCCGAGCTTCTCGGCGTGGACGACAGCCCGGTGGAGGCTGTCGCGGCTGCAGTCCGCGACCTCACCCCGGGCCACCTCGCCGTGCACCTCGTCCACCTCGTCGGGCACCTGGACAAGCCCCTGCTGGTGGGTGGCACCACGGTGGTCTTCCTGGCCATCTGTGCCTACGCCGGCTCCTGGGCCAGGCGCGCGCCGATCGTGCCTGACACCACCTTCTTCGTGCTCGCCGCCCTCGGCGTGGCCGCAGAGCTTCGCCTGCCCGTGCCGCCGGTCTCGGCCATCGTGGCCGTGGGTGCCGGGCTGCTCGCCTGGGTGGTCTCCTTCCGGGTTCTCTCCAGGCCGATGCTGCAGCCCATCGGCGTGGACTTCTCCCGGCGCACCTTCCTCCTGCGCACCGGTGCCGTCGTGGTCGTGGTCGGTGCCCTGTCCTACGCCGGCCGTGCGGTCAGCAGTGGCCGACGACGGGTCGAGGAGGCGCGGCGCGCGCTGCACCTGCCGGTCTCGCGGGGCACGGCGCCCCAGGGCTCGACCCTCCCGGTCAAGGGGATCGAGCCGTGGCGCACCCCCAACGAGGACTTCTACATCATCGACACCACGATCTCGCCGCCGTCGGTCACGCCGGCAGAGTGGGAGCTGCGGATCCACGGCATGGTCGAGAACGAGGTGCGGATCGGCTGGTCGGACCTGATCGCCCGACCGCTCACCGAGGCCTGGATCACCCTGTGCTGCGTGTCCAACGTGGTCGGCGGCGACCTGATCGGCAATGCCTTCTGGTCCGGAGTGCCGGTGCGCGAGCTGCTCGCGCAGGCGCGGCCGCTGGCCGGTGCCGACGCGGTGAAGCAGACCTCCAAGGACGGCTGGACCTGCGGTACGCCGCTGTCGGTGCTCACCGACCCGCACCGCGACGCGATGCTCGCCGTGGCGATGAACGGTGAGTCGCTGCCGGTGCACCACGGCTTCCCCGTCCGGATGGTGGTGCCCGGCCTCTACGGCTTCGTCTCGGCCACGAAGTGGGTCGTCGACCTCGAGGTGACCACGCTGGACAAGGTGCACGCGTACTGGACCGAGCGGGGCTGGTCGCCGCGGGGCCCGGTGAAGACCCAGTCGCGCGTCGACGTACCCGCCGACGGCGAGAACGTGAAGGCCGGCACCGTCCGCGTGGGCGGTAGCGCGTGGGCCCAGCACACGGGCATCGAGAAGGTCGAGTTCCAGCTCGACGGGGGCCCCTGGCAGGTGGCCGAGCTCGGGCGGGTGCCCGACCTGGACACCTGGGTGCAGTGGGCCGGCACCGTCGAGGTCAAGCCCGGCGACCACCAGCTGCACGTGCGCGCCACCGACCGCTCGGGCTACACCCAGACCGCGGCCAGGGCTGACGTGATCCCCGACGGTGCGACCGGGTGGGACCACCACACGTTCTCCGCGCGGTAGCCCTCCCCGACCCGCGCGCGTAGGCTCGTGCGCCGGAGGACGGCATGAGCGAGCAGATCGCGCCGCGCCAGGCAGGAGTGTTCGTCGCTCTCCTCATCGGCGCCGGTGTGGCGGTGGCTCTCGGGGTCTTCGGGCGTGTGCACCACCCGGACTACTCCGTGCTCCCGTCGATGGGCTTCTCCAGCGCCGGCACGTTCAAGGCCTGGGCGACCACCGTGGTCCTGGTGCTGGCGGTCGCGCAGCTGATCAGCGCGCTGTGGCTCTACGGCCACCTGCCCGGGGCCTCGCGCGCACCCGCGTGGCTGGGGACTGCGCACCGTGCCAGCGGCGGCCTGGCGTTCCTGATCTCCCTGCCCGTGGCCTTCTTCTGCCTCTACGGCTTCGGGTTCGCCCAGTCGCCCTGGACCACCCGCGTGCTGGTGCACTCGCTGGCCGGCTGCGCCTTCTACGGCGCCTTCGCCGCCAAGGTGGTCCTGGTGCACAGTCGCCGCATCCCCGGGTGGGCCCTGCCCGTCGTGGGCGGCCTGCTGCTCACCACGGTGGTGCTGCTGTGGCTCACCGGCTCGTGGTGGTTCTTCGGTGTCGAGGGTGTCCACACCTAGGAACCCGCGAGCGTCGGTCCCGGTCGCGGCCGGTTAGCCTCCCGGGATGGACGATTTCTCGCGTCAGCCCGGGTGCGCCCTCGTCGTCGGTGGCAGCGGGGGCATCGGCCGGGCCGTCGTACGACTCCTGGCGCAGCGGGGCAGCAACGTGGCGCTCACCTTCCGGGGCAACGAGGAGCGGGCGGCTCGGGTCGCGGACGAGGCGGCGTCGTTCGGGGTGCGGGTCAGTCAGCACCGCCTCGACGTCTCGGACACCAACGCGTGCAACCAGGTGGTCTCGGAGGTCAACGGCCACCACGGCGGTCTGCACACCGTGGTCCACGCGGCCGGGCCGCACGTGCCGATGATCCACCTGAGCCGCGTCGAGGCCGGCGAGGTCGCCACCCAGCTCGTCGAGGACGCCGGCGGCTTCTTCAACGTCGTCCGGGCTGCGCTGGAGGCGCTGCGGGCCTCCGGTGGCAGCGTCGTGGCGGTGACCACGGCGGCGACCAGCCGGTTCCCGGTCCGCGACGGGCTCTCCGCCGCGCCCAAGGCCGCCGTGGAGGCGCTCGTGCGGGGGCTCGCGGTCGAGGAGGGCAGGTACGGCGTCCGGGTGAACTGCGTCGGCCCGGGGATGCTCACCGACGGCATGGCCCAACGGCTGATCGAGAGCGGCGACCTCGGCGAGCGCGCCCTGGCCGCCGCCCGGGGCAACATCCCGCTGGGCCGGTTCGGGATCGCCCACGACGTCGCCGAGGCCGTCTGCTTCCTGGCCTCCCCCCGCGCCGGCTACATCACCGGCCAGAAGCTCGACGTCGACGGCGGGTACGGCGCGTAGGTCTCTCGCCGGCCTCAGGTTTCACCGGCCCACCAGTGAAACTTCGCCTACTGCGCGAATTAACGCGCGCATCGGCAGGTTTCACCGGCCAACCAGTGAAACTTCGCCCACTGCGCGAATTAACGCGCGCATCGGCAAGTTTCACCGGCCAACCAGTGAAACCTGTGGCTGGTGGGACTCACCAGTTGCGGGCCGTGCCCCGCGCGGGGAGCGGGTGGGCGGCGTCGCGGACGACGTAGACGGTGCCGCTGGAGCCGCGGAGCCAGGCGCGCTCGAACTGGCCGCGGTCATAGGTACGTCGCACGGAGGCGTCGGTCGGGGCCGCGGGGTCGTTGACCACGACGTTCCCGCTGCTGGTGAAGCCGGCGATCACGACGAGGTGGCCGGAGGTCGAGCCGATCGGGGCGCCGGTGAGCTGGCCGCGGGAGAAGCGGATGGAGGCGGCCAGCGGGATGCCGGCGGCGATGAAGCGTTCGGCCTCGCGCAGGCTGGTCAGGCGGGTGACGAAGGCCTCGCCGGTGCGCACCGCGGCGTAGGCGGTGTTGAAGGCCCAGTTCCCGGCCCCGTCGTAGCCGTGGTCGTAGACCAGCCGGGCGACGTGGTCGACCCACGGGTCGGCGTAGCGGCTGCTGACCCAGGCATAGCTCGACCGGGTCGGCAGGTCGCGGTAGTAGCCCAGGATCATCGCGAGCGAGGTGGGTGAGCACCAGGCCTGGCCACCGCCGCCCCACTGCGGGTACTGCCCGCGGTGGATCATCTGCGAGTAGCGCGGGACGGCCAGCGTCCGGGCCGGCAGCAGCGGCCGGCTCGTCGCCGGGAGGACGGTCGACGGCCGGCTCGCTACTGCCTGGAGGGAGCGCACCGTCGGGGTGGCGGTGCTCGCGGGGCCGCGCAGCGGGAGCACGCGCAGCTGGTAACGGTTGAGGAGGACGCCGCGGGCGGCGACCAGGGTGTCGGTGCTCAGCGAGGCGATCCGGTCGGACTGGACGCCCCCGCTGGTACGCCGGATCCGCGCGTCGCGCGTCGACCAGGCCGCGACGGTCTTCCAGCCGCTGAGGTAGCCAGCGGTGCTGTGCACCCGGGTCTGCACGAGCACGAGGGTGCGCGGTGGGGTGATGACGTTCCACGTCGGGATCAGCTGGGTGAAGACCTGGCCGGGGTTGAGCCACGGGGAGGTCCAGCGCGTCCACGACCAGCTCCGGCCGCCCCACGTCAGCCGGCCCCGCGGGGTGGCCATGCTCAGGGAGCCGCCGGAGATCCGGGTGCCCTCCTGCAGGCCCGTGCGGAACGCCGCGTCGCTGGTGAGCTGCTGGAACGAGTGCTGGGCGGCCACGGACGTGCTCGCCGCGGCCAGGTGTGCGCGCTCGTGGCGCACCGGGTCGGCGAGGACGGCACCGACCACCACGAGGATGAGGAAGCCGATGGCGAGCACCTGGAGCCGCAGTCGCGGGACAAACTGGTGGGACACACCAATCACGGTAGTACTCATTTGTCACACGCGTGCCTTTTTGCCCCAACTCGGGCTGTGTCGGGCGTCGGCGTCAGGCTCACTACGATGACCGCGTGCCCTCCACCCCACGACATCGCGAGCGCGGCTCGCTGCGCTCGCGTCGACCACGATTCCGCGGGGACCCCGAATGACCCTGCGTCTCCACGACACCGCCACCCGAGCGGCTCGCGACTTCGTCCCCCTCGAGGAGGGCAGGGCGAGCATCTACGTGTGCGGCCTGACCGTGCAGTCCGAGCCCCACGTCGGACACGTCCGCTCGGCCGTGAACTTCGACGTGCTGCGGCGCTGGCTGGTGGCGAGCGGGTACGACGTCACCTTCATCCGCAACATCACCGACATCGACGACAAGATCCTGGTCAAGGCCGCCGAGCAGGGCCGGCCCTGGTACAACCTCGCCTACGACATGAAGCGCGAGCTCGACAGGGCCTACGACGCGCTGAACGTCGTCCCGCCCACCTACGAGCCGCTCGCGACCGGGCACGTGCCCGAGATGCTCGAGCTGATCGCCGTCCTGATCGAGCGCGGTCACGCCTACGAGGCGCAGGACGGCAGCGGCGACGTGTACTTCGACGTCCGCTCCTGGCCGGCGTACGGCGAGCTGACCCACCAGTCGATCGACGACATGGAGGCAGCCGAGGACGCCGATCCCCGCGGCAAGCGCGACCCCCGCGACTTCGCCCTGTGGAAGGGGCACAAGCCCACGGAGCCCGAGACGGCCTCGTGGCCCGCGCCCTGGGGTCGCGGCCGGCCGGGGTGGCACATCGAGTGCTCGGCAATGGCGGGCAAGTACCTCGGCGCCGCGTTCGACATCCACGGGGGCGGCGTCGACCTGCGCTTCCCCCACCACGAGAACGAGCAGGCCCAGTCGCGGGCGGCCGGGCTCGGCTTCGCGTCGTACTGGTTGCACAACGCCTGGATCACCACGTCCGGGGAGAAGATGAGCAAGTCGCTGGGCAACTCCCTGCTGGTGCCCAACGTCCTGGAGCGGGTCCGCGGCATCGAGCTGCGCTACTACATGGTGGCGGCGCACTACCGCTCGCACGTCGAGTTCAGCTTCGAGGCACTCGAAGAGGCGGCGGCCGGGTTCCGGCGGATCGAGAGCTATCTGCTCCGGGCGGCGGAGGTGCTGGGCGAGGTGCCGGCGCAGGGCGCGCTGCCGGAACCGTTCGTGCGCGCGATGGACGACGACCTCGGGACGCCCGCGGCCGTCGCCGTCGTCTTCGACACCCTCCGTGAGGGCAACAAGCTGCTGGCCGACGGCGCCACGGCGGCGCTGCGCGACAACGCCGCCGCTGTGCGCGAGATGCTCGGGGTGCTGGGCCTCGACCCGTTGGACCCGCACTGGGCCACCGGAGGTGGTGGTGACGACCTGCACGACGTGGTCGACGCCCTCGTCCGCGGTCTGCTCGAGCAGCGGGCCGAGGCGCGCGCCCGCAAGGACTTCGCCGCTGCCGACGCCATCCGCGACCAGATCAAGGCGGCCGGCGTCGAGGTCGAGGACACCCCCGACGGACCGAGATGGAGCGTCTGATGCCCGGTAACTCGCAGCGCCGAGGGGCGATCAAGAAGGGCCCCAAGGGCAACCCGACCGCCGGCTCCGGGGGTCGTGTCAAGCGCGGGCTCGAGGGCAAGGGGCCGACGCCCAAGGCCACCGACCGGCCCTACCACCAGGCCCACAAGAAGAAGGTCCGTGCGGAGCGCTCCTCCTCCACCAAGCCCCGACGCCGTCCGGGCCAGGGGGGCGACTCCGAGTGGGTGGCCGGGCGCAACAGCGTCGTCGAGGCGTTGCGCGCCGGGCTCCCGGTGACGGCGCTGTACGTCGCCGAGGGGGCCGAGCGCGACGGTCGCCTCAAGGAGGCCTTCGAGACCGCCGCGGATCGCGGCATCTCCCTGCTGGAGGTGCCCCGGGGCGAGCTCGACCGGATGACCGCGGGTGCCGTCCACCAGGGCCTGGCGGCCCGGGTGCCGCCGTACGAGTACGCCCACCCCGACGACCTGCTGCAGGCTGCCGCGGCCAACCGCGAGGCGCCCCTGATCGTCGCGCTCGACTCGGTGACCGACCCACGCAACCTCGGAGCCGTCGTCCGGTCCGCCGCCGGGTTCGGGGCTCACGGGGTGCTCGTGCCTGAGCGGCGCTCGGCCGGGATGACGGCCAGTGCCTGGAAGACCTCTGCCGGCGCCGCAGCCCGCGTGCCGGTCGCCCAGGCCGTGAACCTGACCCGCCAGCTCAAGGCCTACCAGAAGGCCGGCTGCATGGTCGTGGGCCTCGCGGCCGACGGCGAGGTCTCGCTGCCCGACCTCGACCTGGCCACGGGACCCCTGGTGGTGGTCGTCGGCTCGGAGGGCAAGGGGCTCTCGCGCCTGGTCGCGGAGACCTGCGACGCCCTCGTCTCGATCCCGATGGCCAGCTCGCTGGAGTCGCTCAACGCGGGTGTCGCGGCAAGCGTGGCTCTCTACGCCATCGCCCGGAGGAGGGCCGCCGGCGGGACCGAGCCGCGCTGATGCGGCGCGGCTGGCTCCGGGCGGCCGGCTTCGTCGCCGTCTGGCTCGTCACGGCCCTCGTGCTCTGGCCGGTGCTGTTCACGCACTCCAGTGCGCGGACCGTCGTCGCGAGCCACGACGCGATCCTGCACCCGACGCTCGACGGCCAGGTACGGCTGGACCTCGGGCCCTACCTGCCCGACGTACGGTTCGCCTCCCACCACCGGATCGGGGTCTACGTCGAGGTCGGCAAGACCACGGCGGCCAGCGGTGCCGAGCTCGCCCAGCGCTACGCCTCCATCGCGGCCCATCCCGACGCCGAGGTCGACCGGGTCACCGGCCACCTCACCCGGCTGGCTCTCGACGCGGCCCTCCGTGCCGGGCTGCTCGCGCTGGTGCCGATCGGGCTCTGGCTCCTGCTCGGGTCGCGCCGTCGCGCCGAGCTCCTCCGGGTGCGGCCGCGGGTGCTGGGCGCGACGGCCGCGCTGCTCGCGGTCGGGGTGCTGCTGCTCGTCGAGCCGTGGCAGGCCGACGAGGACCGCGTGCAGCCGCAGACCTGGGTGCCGATCCGCGACGCGCTGCCCGACCTCACCGTGCCCACCGAGCTGCGGACGTGGCAGCTGGAGGGCGGACTGGTCACGAGCGGCACCCGACGGCTCGTGCAGAGCGCCTTCGACACCTACGCCGTCAGCAAGGTCTTCTACTCCGGCGTCGCCGACCGGGTCGACAGCGTGAAGGCTGAGCTGCACCCGCCGGGCAAGGGCGAGACCGTGGCGCTGCTGGTCAGCGATCGTCACGACAACATCGGCATGGACGCCGTGGCGCGTGCTCTCGGTGATGCCGGTGGCGCGACCGTGGTGATCGACGCCGGCGACGACACCTCGACCGGCGAGGCGTGGGAGTCCTTCAGCCTCGACTCGCTGGACAAGGCCTTCAAGGGCTACGACGAGCGCATCGCGATCTCGGGCAACCACGACAACGGCACGTTCGTGAACCACTACCTCGAGAAGCACGGCTGGACCCACCTGGTCGGCAAGACCGTGACGCCGTTCGCCGACGTGCCGATCACCGGCATCGACGACCCGCGCTCGAGTGGGCTCGGCAGCTGGCGCGACGCGAAGGGGCTGAGCTTCGACGAGGTCAAGGCCCGGTTGGCCGATGACGTCTGCGCCGCCGACGTGGACGGCAAGCGCATCGCGACCCTGGTCGTCCACTCCGCCACGCTCGGGGAGACGGCACTCGAGCGCGGTTGCACCGACCTGGTGATCGGCGGCCACCTGCACGTCCAGGTGGGTCCCACCCGGGTGGTGGGGGAGAACGGGAAGGCCGGCTACTCCTACACCAACGGCACCACCGGCGGAGCGGCCTACGCCATCGCCCTGGGCAGCAAGCTGCGTCGCGACGCCGAGGTCACCCTGGTCACCTTCGCCGATCGTCGTCCGGTCGGCCTCCAGCCGGTGACGGTCCGCACGACCGGGGAGATCGTGGTCTCGCCGTACATCCCGCTGGACCTCGGCTGAGTCGGCACGTCGCCTAGGATTGCCCCTCGGTTGCCGCGCTCGGCAGCTCGCCGGTGTAGCTCAGTTGGTAGAGCTTCCGCCTTGTAAGCGGATGGTCGCGGGTTCGACTCCTGTCACCGGCTCGGCCCGAAGGGGGAGGATGGCGGAGCAGGACGAGTGGACGGTCGAGCGGCACCTCGCCGGCCACGCCGAGACCTCGGTGGCGCTCTATCGTCGATTCGTCGAGATGGTCGCGGCCTGCGGTCCCTTCACGTATGCGGTCTCGAAGACCACGATCACCTTCAAGGGTCCCCGCCCGAGGATTCGCCGGTGCACGACCCGAGGATCTCGCGAGTCGTGCCGTACACCTCGAGGTTGTTCGTCCATCAGCTCCGCATCAGCACCCTCGACGAGCTCGACGACGAGGTCGCCGCCTGGGTCCACGAGGCCTACGCCGTCGGCCAGGGTGCGCATCTTCGCTGACGCAGCCCTCCAGGCTCAATCACCCGGGTGAACCGGCGGATGGGTGAGCCGATCAGCCCCGCTCGGCTCGATGCTGGTCGGCAGGTGAGGCACGCCGAGAGGCGAGCCCGGACGCACGTCCGTTCGTGCGGCGAGGAGTACGGCGTGAGCCAGACCAGCGTGGTGGCAGGAACCGGGGAGACGATCGACGAGCTCGGACCGGTTGACTGGATCGTGGTGGAGTTCCCGGGAAGCCGGTTCAAGGGCGAGATCGCCCCTGCGCTCGAGGACCTGGTCGAGCGCGGGATCGTGCGAGTGCTCGACCTGCTGATCCTGAGGAAGGACGAGTCAGGGGACATCGAGGCCTTCGAGCTCTCCGACCTCGACGACAGCGAGATCGGGACGTTGCGCTCCTACGAGAGCGAGCTGGCGATGCTCCTGAGCGAGCAGGACGTGGAGGCCGTCGCCGCCGCCGTGGATCCCGGCACGACCGCCGCCGTGCTCGTCTGGGAGAACTCCTGGGCGGCACCGTTCGCCTCGGCAGTACGCCGCGCCGGTGGTCTGCTGGTGGCGAGCGGCCGGATCCCGGTCCAGGCGTTGCTCGCCGTCATCGAGGAAGACGACGAAGAGCTCGACAAGGAAGGCAACTGACATGGGTATCGCCCGACGCAGGGTCCGCCGCGCTGCCGTGGTCGGCCCGGCACCGGTGGCGCGAGTCGCCACCACCGCCGCGACCGCAGCCGTCGTCGTGCACGGCGTGAACCGCCGACAGGACCGTCGGCAGGACCGTCGTCGCTGAGCACATGACCCGGACACGCGAGCACCCGAGCCCCCGCGAGCGGGCCGACCGGGGGAGAGCGGCTCGGAAGACGGCTCCGCGCAAGCAGCTGGGCGCGTGGGAACCCCCCGCCGACCGGTTCGACCCGGTCGCGCTCCTCGAGGCGCAGGGCGAGAGCCGGGTCCAGGAGCTGCTCCCGATCCGCTACGGGCGGATGCTCGCCTCCCCGTTCACCTTCTACCGGGGGAGCGCGGCCATCATGGCGGCCGACCTGGCAGGCACGCCGACCTCGGGCATCACCGTGCAGGCCTGCGGCGACGCGCACCTCTCCAACTTCGGGCTCTACGCGTCGCCGGAACGGACCCTGGTCTTCGACCTGAACGACTTCGACGAGACCTTGCCCGGGCCCTGGGAGTGGGACCTGAAGCGCCTGTGCGCCAGCCTCGCGATCGCCGGCCGCAACAACGGGTTCTCCGCGAAGCAACGACGCCGCATCGTCGAGTCCGCGGCCAGGGGATACCGCGACACCCTCGCTGATCTCGCGTCCAGACCCAACCTCGACGTCTGGTACACCCGGTCCAGCCTCACGACCGGACTGCCCCGCATGCGGGCAATGCTCGACAAGAAGGGCGTGGCACAGGTCGAGAAGGTGGTCAAGAAGGCGATGTCCAAGGACAACGCCCAGGCCTCAGCGCGCTTGACCCACCTCGTCGACGGTGAGCGGCGGATCCGGAACGATCCGCCGCTGGTGGTGCCGATCGAGGAGCTCGTGTCGCCCGATGAAGCGGCAGCCTTCGAGGAGGCCATGCACGGCATCATCAACGGCTACCGGCGCACCCTGAGCCACGAGCGGCGGGTTCTTCTCTCCACCTTCCGCTACGCGCACCTGGCCCGCAAGGTGGTCGGAGTCGGAAGTGTCGGAACCCGGGCCTGGATCGCGTTGATGGTGGGCCGCGACACCGACGACGCCCTGCTGCTGCAGGCCAAGGAGGCACAGACCTCCGTCCTCGCTCCGCACGTCCGAGCCAGCAGGTTCGCCCAGGAGGGCCAGCGGGTGGTCGAGGGCCAGCGCCTGATGCAGGCCAGCAGCGACATCTTCCTCGGCTGGCACCGCACCACCGGCATCGACGGCCGGCAACGCGACTTCTACGTCCGCCAGCTGCGCGACTGGAAGGGGTCCTGGGACCCCGAGACGATGAGCGCGAACGTGCTCGAGGTCTACGGCCACGTGTGCGGCTGGATCCTGGCCCGCGCGCACGCCAGGTCCGGGGACCGGATCGCCCTGGCCGCCTACCTGGGACAGGGAGACACCGCCGACGTCGCACTGGCGGAGTTTGCGGAGATCTACGCCGACCAGAACGAGCGCGACTACGCCGCGCTCCAGGAGGCGGCGCGCACCGGCCGTGTCGTCGCGCAGACGGGCACCTGAGCCTTCTCGTCAGGTGCCCGTCAGCCAGGAGAGCCGGGCTCAGGAGCCGAGCGCCGAGGCCTTCAGCTTCTCGAACTCCGCCTGGTCGATGGCGCCGGAGTCCAGGAGGGCCTTGGCCTGGGCGACCTGGTCGGCAGGACTGGCCGACGTACCGGCCGCTGACCGGATCCGGGCGTCCATCTGCTCCTGCATCAGGGCCTGCTGCTTGGCCGCCCGTCCGGCCATGCCGTGGCCGCGAGCGATCAGGTAGATCAGGATCCCGACGTACGGCAGCAGGATCAGCACGATGATCCAGACCGCCTTCATGCCTCCGGAGGTCTCGTGGTCCCGGAACAGGTCGCCGAAGATCGTGAGCAGCAGCCAGAACCAGATCACGAAGAGGAAGAACTCCAGCATCCAGAGGAACACGTCCCCGTTGCCGAATGACGTAGAGAGTGGAATCACGCAGGTCTCCTAGTTCGGGGGAGGGCAGACCGCCGGCGGGCAGCCGTCTGAGTCGATCCTCGGTCGTGGGGGCCGGTCAGGGGATCACCCCCGGACCCGGTCACCCGGGTGAATCAAGGCCCCGACTGCGCAAACCCCACCCCTCGCGGGTGAGGACGCCGACCGCAGGGGCGCGTCACGATGACCGGGAGGGAGGGGGTGCTTCGTGGCCCGAGCAGACAGCTCATCCGCGGCCGGCGGAAGGTCCGACGAGCTCGAGATGGGCATCGTCGCGCCCAAGCTCGTCCCGCACCGGCTGCCACCGGGCTCGATCAGCAGGCCGCAGCTGCTCCGCCTCCTGGAGGCGGGACAGGATCGCCGGTTGACCCTCGTCTCGGCGCCGGCGGGTTTCGGCAAGACGACCGTGCTCACCGAGTGGGTGGGCACCGCGGCCTCGACCGGGACCAGGTTCGCCTGGGTGAGCCTGGACGCGAACGACGCCGAACCCGCGCGGTTCTGGACCCACGTCATCGCTGCCCTCGCGCGCGCCGAACCCCGGGTCGGGCGGCGGTCGTTGGGTGCCCTGAGGGCCCACCCCGAGTCGATGACCACCTCGGTGCTGCCTGTCCTCTTCGAGGAGCTGGATGCCGACGCCGGCCACACGGTCCTGATCCTCGACGACTACCACCGCGCAGAGAACCCCACGGTCAACGCGCAGCTCGAGGAGTACCTGCGCTACCGGCCGGCAAGGGTGCAGCTCGTCGTGGCCACCCGCTCGGACCCCGCGCTCGGCGTGGCCAGGCTGCGCGCCTCCGGTGAGCTGGTCGAGCTCAGGGCGGAGTCGCTGCGGTTCGGAGCCACCGAGCTCTCCGCGTTCTTCAGCGCCGTCGGGGTCACCGGTCTCAGCGAGGAGGACGAGCGACGCCTGGAGGAGCAGACCGGCGGTTGGCCCGCGCCATTGCGGCTGGCGGCCCTGTTGATGCCAGAGCACGATCGCGCAGCGTTCATCGACTCGTTCACGGGCGGCACTCGCCAGGTCGTGGACTACCTGACGCGGGACGTGCTCGACCTGATGCCCGAGCGGACGCGGGACTTCCTGCTGCGGGTCTCGATCTTGAGGCGGATGAGCGGCGCCCTGTGCGATGCCGTGCTCGGCACCTCCGGGTCCGGGGACCTGCTGGCCGAGCTGGAACGGGCGAACCTGTTCGTCTCGGCCGACGCCGAGGGTCGGTGGTACCAGCAGCACCAGCTGTTCGCAGGCGCCCTCCGGCTGGAGCTGGCCAGGACCAGGCCGGAGCAGGTGCCGATCCTGCACTCGCGCGCTTCGGACTGGTTCACCCGCGCGGGTGACCTCGAGGAGGCCACCGAGCACGCCATCGCCGCCCGCGACGTGAAGTCCGCGGCACTGCTGGTGGCCGGGCAGGTCCAGCCCCTGACCGCGACGGGCCGTGCGGCGACGCTCCAGCGGTGGCTCAGCGTCCTGGACTGGCCCGAGGCGGCCCAGGACCCGGAGCTGGCCTTCGTGCGGGCGGTGGCCGCGAGCCTGGCCAACCACGGGGACGAGGCGCTCGAGCACCTGGCCGTGGCCAGGACCGGAGACCCCACACACCGGGACACCGGTGGGCTTCCCCTGGCGTTCCGCGCCGACTTCCTGGAGAGCATCGTCGCCGTCACCCAGGTCAGCCGTGCCGAGGCCGCCGCTCGTCGCGCCGTCGCCGCCGCGCCGAGCGTGGCCTGGGAGGGGGTGGCGCTGGCCGGTCTCGGCCAGGCCCAGTACCTGCAGGGACACCACGGCGACGCCATCGCCACGTTGCGCCGCGCGGCGGGACAGATCCCCGAGGCGAACCCGATCCTGCTCGGCGTGGCGATCGGCGGCCTCGGGCTGGCCGAGTCAGCGCGCGGCGACCAGCTGTCGCGAGCCGACGCGATGCTCGACGCGTCCCTCCGTGGGCTGGCCGCCATCGGGAGCGACCGCACGTCCGTCGGCGCCGTCCTGCACCTGGCACTCGGCGAGCGGGAGCGCCGGGCAGGCGACCTCCGCGGGGCGTTGGCCCGGTTCGACCGCGCGATCGACGTCCTCGACGACGCTCCACGAGGCACCTGGCTGGCGCTGGCCCACCTGCTCCGCGCCTCGGTCCGGCTCCTCCTGGGCGACCTGGTCGCGGCGACCAGCGAGCTCGACCTGGTCGACCAGGTCCTGGACCGGATGCCGGACCCGGGTGACCTCCGGGCTCGCTCTGCCCGGTTGCGCCAGTCGGTGGACGCCCCGTCCCGGCCGGCTTCCCAGTTCGGGGAGAACCTCTCCGACCGCGAGCTCGACGTGCTCCGACTCGCTGCGGAGGGCCTGGACCAGCGCCAGATCGGTGAGCAGCTGTTCATCTCCTACAACACGGTCAAGTCACACCTCAAGACCGCCTACCGCAAGCTCGGTGTCTCCTCGCGGGCCGAGGCCGTCCAACGCCTGCACGCGGTCGAGCAGTCACCCGGGTGAACCTCGCGACGAGTGAGTGACTGGCGCTGACCGCCGTGCATGATCGGGGGATGGGCCGGCTTGTCTGCACGATCACCCTCTCCGGTGAGCTCGACCCGCGCTTCGACATGGCCTTCGACGGGATGAGGCTGACCTCGCACGAGGGTCGTTCACGGTTGCACGGCGAGCTCGTGGACCAGTCGCAGTTCCAGGGGGTCCTCCGCCAGCTCTTCGACCTCGGTCTCGACGTCGTCGCGGCGACGGCCGAGCCTGCCGCCGTCCCTGCCGACACAGCCTGAGGCTGACAGACCGGCGGGTCGGCACCGTTGGCCTCCTCGATCTAATAGTATTGATTCGATCGACTTAGGAGAGTTTTCTCGTGCTTCCCCACGTCCCGCGTCGCCGCGCGCTCGCCACTGCCGCCGTGCTCGGGTGCCTGGCTGCGGCGCCCGCGTGCGGCAACGCGGCGGTTCCCGCGGCGAAGCCGGTCGCGAGCCCGCGGACCATGTCCGCGGCACTCGGGCTCGCCGGGAGCACGACGCCGCAGCGTCCGAACATGCTGGTCATCGAGGCCGACGACATGCGGTGGGACGACCTCCGGTTCATGCCGCACGTGCGCCGGCTGATCCAGGATCGCGGCCTCAGCTTCGAGAACTCCTTCGCGCCGTACCCGCTCTGCGCCCCCTCCCGGTCGAGCTTCCTGACCGGGCAGTACGCGCACAACCACCACGTCTACACCCACAACGAGCCCTACGGGTTCGCGGCGCTGAAGGACCGGCACACCCTCGCCACGGTGCTGCAGGGAGCGGGGTACCGGACCGGTCTGGTCGGCAAGTACGTCAACGGGTACGGCGAGCAGTACCTGCGCTCGGGCAAGCCGTCGCTGCACTACGTGCCGCCGGGCTGGGACGAGTGGTACGCCGGCTCGGACCACCTGTGGAACTTCGACGACCCGAACTACGGCGGCGGGACCTACACCTACGACCACCTGGTCGACAACATCAACGGCGAGATCCACTCCTTCCCGGGTCGCTACTCCACCGACGTGGTGGCCGAGCAGGCGCGGAGCGTGATCGACCGGTTCAGCAGGACGAGTGCGCCGTGGTTCGTGTGGTGGACGCCGACCGCACCCCACACCGGGCTCCCGGTCGAGTCCGACGACCCGAAGCCGACGCGCGCGCGGGATGGCGAGTTCGAGGAGTGGGACACCCCAGGGCGACCCGACTGGGTCAAGGGCCGCTTCGACCGCGTCGTGCGGCACGGGGCGGGCACGCCGCTGCGGCACAGCGCCGAGGCCGACGTGCGGGACAAGCCCCTCTACCTGAGGAAGCAGTCCGAGCTCACCCCGGCGGAGAAGGCGGCGGAGACGGAGGTGACCAGGCAGCGCGGCGAGGCCCTCTACGCCCTCGACGTGCAGATCCGCGCCACCCTCGTCCACCTGCGCCGGACCGGTCAGCTGAAGCACACGATCGTCGTGTTCACCTCCGACAACGGCTACTACCTCGGCGAGCACCGCAAGCGCGAGGGCAAGGTCAACCTGCACGAGCCGTCCCTGCGCGTGCCCTTCCTGATCGCGGGACCGGGGGTGCCGCACGGCCGGCGCTACGACCCGGTCACCACCGTCGACCTGGCACCGACCTTCGCGGCCTACGCCGGGACGGCGATGTCCGGCACGGACGGCACCTCGATGCTCCCCGTCATCAGCGGCGGCGACCAGGGCTGGCGTCGCCCGGTCGTCACCGAGGGGATGATGGACTTCGGGCGGTACGCCGACCACTACCTCCTCGGCAAGGCCCCGCTCGACACGCGCGGCCTCCGACTGGGCCGCTGGAAGCTGACCCGCTACTCCACCGGAGAGGCCGAGCTCTACGACCTGTGGAAGGACCCGCTCGAGCTGCGCAACCTCGCCCGCAAGCCGGCGTACGCCTCGACGTTCCGGGAGATGAAGGCGCTGTACGCCGAGTACGCCAACTGCCGGGAGTCCGGCTGCCAGGTCGAGCTGCCGAAGGAGCTCCAGGTCTCGCCGGCCGAGGAGAAGCGCATCACCGACCACCAGGTGGCGGCCACGAACCGCTACTTCGGCAACTGACGACCGCGAGCTCAGACCGAGCCGCGCTCGGGCTCCCGGGTGGTCAGGCGCATGCTGAGCTTGACCGCCTTGACCGAGGACATGCCGGCGGCGTACAGGGCAGCGCCGAGCGAGAGCAGGACGAAGCCGAGCACGTGGGCCCCCGTGACGCTGAGCAGGATCAGCCCGATCCGGTCGAGGATGAACCCGGGGCCCATCGCCACCGCGCTCACCGCTCCGCCGGCCAACGCTCTGCCGATCCGCTCGGTGGGCCTCATCTTCAGCTTTTCCGCACCGATGATGCGAGCCGGCATCGCGACGAACGTGACCACCATCAGCGCGATGGTCGCGGACAGCACCAGGGTGAACAACCACAGCCGACCAGTGCGCGGGACGAGACCCGCGGCCACGACCAGCAGCAGGCCCATCGGCAGGCCCCACCCCAGGATCGAGCGTCGGTGCGACCACGCGCGCCGGACGGCAGGACCGACCCGAGGCGGCGGCGGCCCGTCGATCGCCAGGGCAAAGACGGTGTTGCAGGCGTACGCCCCGACGGTGAGGAGCACGACGGCGACTGCGAGGAGGGCGAGCAGCGGCCAGGGCACGCGGTGGAACTCCGCCCCGTGCAGCAGGTGCTTCTTCAGGTCCCACGTCGCTAGCCAGATCCACAGCGCGGGCAAGAGCTGCACCAGGGACAGCCGCCAGTTCAGGACCAGCAGCTTCACGCCGCGAAGGAGCAGCACCAAGGTGCCCGTGGCCCAGGCCACCGGCGCCAGCCACCAGCGCGACCCGCCCATGGCGCGGGTGGCGGACTCCACCGTGGCTGCGTCGAGGTCGACCACCGATCGAACCAGTGTCGTGAACCGCCGCCAGATCGGGGCGGGGTGGGGGTCGCCCGGGGCGTCCGTGGGTGGGCTCACCGGCCGCTCAGCTGCCTGGGTGCATCGCCAGCCGCAGCTCGCGGTACGCCGCCCGGACCTCGGCGCCGGCCCGGACGTCGACCGGGTCGCGGACCACGTCCTGCGTCGGAGGCCAGTCGGGGGCCTCGGCGTCCGAGGAGTCGCGGGCGGCGAGGGCCCAGGCGGCCTGGCGGGCGGCGCCGAGGGCGACGTACTCCGCCGGCGAGGGCACCAGGATCGGTGCGCCGAAGAGATCGGGGGCGATCCGCTGGACGGCCTCCGAGCGCGCGGCGCCGCCGATCAGCAGCACGCGCTGCGTCTCCATCCCCTGGGCGACGAGCGCGTCGACACCGTCCGCGAGACCGCAGAGCATCCCCTCCACAGCTGCCCGGGCGAGGTTGGCCGGTGTTGCGTTCTCCCGGGTGAGGCCGCCGATCGTGCCGGTGGCGGTGGGGAGGTCGGGCGTGCGCTCACCGTCGAGGTAGGGCAGCAGGGCCAGGCCGCCGGCCCCGGCGGACGCCGACCGGGCGAGCGTGTCGAGCCCCTCCAGGTCGGTGCCCAGGAGCGAGGCCGCAGCGCTGAGCACCCGCGCGGCGTTGAGCGTGCAGACCAGCGGCAGGAACCGGCCGGTCGCGTCGGCGAAGCCGGCCACGATGCCGGTCGGGTCGGAGGTCGGCTGGTCGTGCACGCCGAAGACGGTGCCGCTGGTCCCGAGCGAGACGACGACGTCGCCCGGCCCGATGTTCAGGCCGAGCGCCGCGGCCATGTTGTCGCCGCTGCCGGCCGAGACGACCATGTCACCGACGGAGCCGACCACCTCGGCCGGGCCGACGACCCGTGGCAGCTCGACCCGCTTGCCCAGCGCGCGCTCGACGAGGTCGAGCCGGTAGTCGCCAGTGGCCGGCGACCAGTAGCCCGTGCCGGAGGCGTCGCCGCGATCGGTCGTCGCCGTCCCGGGGGCCACCCGGTCGGCCTTGTCGCCGAGGATGCGCGCCGTGACCCAGTCGTGGGGGAGCACCACCTCGGTGGTGCGTCTGGCGGACTCGGGCTCGTGCTCGGCCAGCCAGCGCAGCTTCGTGACCGTGAAGGCGGCCAGTGGCACCGAACCCACCGCCTCGGCCCACGCCCCCTTGCCACCGAGCTCCTCGACCAGGTCGTGCCCGGCGGTGGCCGAGCGGGTGTCGTTCCACAGCAGCGCCGGGCGTACGACGTCGCCGGACTCGTCGAGGGTGACCATGCCGTGCTGCTGACCGCCCACGCCGATCGCCGCCACGCCGTCGAGCAGCCCGTCGGCGGAGGCCGAGGTGAATGCCTGCCACCAGTGCTCGGGGTCGACCTCGGTGCCCTCGGGGTGGGTGGCGCGAGCCTCACGCACGACCTCTCCGGTCGCGGCGTCACAGACGACGATCTTGGTGGATTGCGTCGAGGAGTCGACGCCGGCGACGAGGGTCAGGTCTTCAGCCACCGCGCAAGCGTGTCACGCGCACCCCGATCGTGCAGCGATCGCAGCGCCTCGACGTAGGGCTCGGTGAACCGCGGCTGGTCATGGAGGTCGTCGAAGAGGTCGCGGTCGTCCAGGAAGGCCAGGGGATCCTCGCGCTGTCGTCTCGCACGCTCCATGAGCGCGTCCTTGCGGCGGTCGACCACCTCGATGGGCTCCCCCGACTCGTCGACGCCTTCGGCGTACCGGGCCCAGGCGGCGACCACCAGAGCCGAGAGACGCACCTGTCCGTCTCCGTCGAGGTTGCTGCGGATCACCGGGACCAGCCACTTCGGGATGCGGTCCGAGCTCTCGGCGCACAGCCGCGCGAGGGTGTCCCTGATCTCGGGGTTGGCGAAGCGCTCGACCAGCCGGCGCTTGTACTCGTCGAGGTCGACCCCGGGCACGGGCGAGAGTGTCGGCGTCGCCTCCTGGTCCATGTAGGCGAGCAGGAACTCCGCGAACAGCGGGTCCTGAGCCACCTCGTGGGCGTAGCGGAAGCCGCTCAGGTAACCGAGGTAGCACAGCGCCTGGTGGCTGGCGTTGAGCAGTCGCAGCTTCATCAGCTCGTACGGTCCGACGTCGTCGACCACCTGGACCCCTACCTCGTCCAGCGCCGGGCGCCCGGAGCCGAAGTCGTCCTCCAGCGCCCACTGGGCGAAGGTCTCGCACACCACCGGCCACGCGTCGGCCACGTCGAACTCCTGCGAGAGCAGCTCGCGGTCGTCGTCGGTCGTGACCGGGGTGATCCGGTCGACCATCGAGTTCGGGAACGCCACGTGCTCCCCGATCCAGTCCCCGAGCTCCTCGTCGCAGAGCGTGGCGAATGCCGTGAGCATGTCGTGCGCGACGGTGCCGTTGCCCTGGATGTTGTCGCACGACATCACCGTGAACGGCTTCGTCCCGGCCTCGCGCCGGCGCGCGAGCGCCTCGGTGAGGAAGCCGAAGGCCGTGGTCGGCTCACCCCGGCCGTGGGCCTTGACGTCGGCGCGGATCTCGGGGTCGCTGTCGTCGAAGTCCCCCGTCGCCTGGTTCACGTGGTAGCCACCCTCGGTGATGGTGAGTGACACGATCCGGGTGGCGGGATCGACCATCCGCTGCAGCACTGTCTCGGTGTCCTTCGGCGCGAACAGGTAGTCGACGATCGATCCGATCACGCGCGGCTCCAGGGAGCCGTCGACGTGCTTGAGCACCAGCGTGTACAGGCAGTCCTGCGCGTGCATCACCTCGGCCATGGCCTCGTCCTGCGCGAGCAGCCCCACGCCGGTGATGCCCCAGTCGGACGACCCCTCGACTCCGTCCTCGAGCAGCCGGTCGACGTACATCGCCTGGTGCGCGCGGTGGAAGCCGCCCACACCGAGGTGCACGATGCCGGTGCGCACCGCGCTCCGGTCGTACGTCGGAACCGCGATCCGGGTGCCGATCTCTTCGAGGGTGTCGTTCGAGAGCGTGGTCACCCCGTCCATGTTCCCAGGACCTGGTCAGCGCAACCGTGTGGCCCCGAACCGCTCGGGAGGGTCGGCGATCGCCTCCTGCGCGGCCACCAGGGCGATCTCGCGGGTGCCGGCCTCGAGCGTCTTCTCCAGGATCGCGAAGACGGTGGCGGTCACCCGGCGCAGGGCCACCTCGGCGGAGCCCGCGCTGAGCAGGTGGGCGAGGAAGACCGCCGCGGTCACGTCGCCGCACCCGTTGGGCGCGATCGGCAGCTTGGGGGTGCGGGTGAGCCAGGCGCCGCCGGGGGACACGGCGAGCAGGTCGACCGAGTCCTCCGGGGTCTCCTCGGTGAGCACGCTGGTGACGAGCACCGTCTCGGGCCCGCGCCCGCGGATCGCGTCGACGGCGGCGAGCACCTCGGTCATGGTGTGCGTCTCGCGACCGGCGAGGAAGTCGAGCTCGAAGTGGTTGGGCGTGATCACGTCCGCCGCCGGGACGACCTCGTCACGCATCAGCTCCGGGATCCCCGGCCGGACGAACATGCCGCGCCCGACGTCGCCCATGACCGGGTCGCAGCAGTACAGCGCGTCGGGGCTCAGCTCCTTGGTGCGGGCCACCGTCTCCAGCACCACGGCGCCGACCTCCTCGCCGCCCTGGTAGCCGCTCAGCACCGCTGACAGCCGGCCGAGCACGCCGCGCTCCTCGACCCCACGGATGACCTCGCGCAGGTCCTCGGTCGACAGCAGCGGGCCGCGCCACTCGCCGTACCCCGTGTGGTTGGAGAAGTGCACCGTGTTGACCGCCCAGGCCTCGATGCCCAGGCGCTGCAGGGGGAAGACCGCCGCGCTGTTGCCGACGTGGCCGAAGGCCACCGACGACTGGATCGAGAGGATCTCCATGGGGTCATCTTTGCCGACCTGGGAGCCTGTCCCCGCAAACTAGAACAAGTTATAGTTGTGGCGCACGCCACGATGTCCGCGTGCCCATCCGTGCGACGACGAGGTGACCATGGCCAAGCAGGTGCCGTACACGAACGAGGCCGACTACGTCGTGGTCGGGTCCGGCAGTTCCGGCGCCGCCGTGGCCGGTCGCCTGGCGCAGTCGGGGGCGAGCGTCATCGTCCTCGAGGCCGGCAAGACCGACGAGAAGTTCCTGGTCAAGAAGCCCGGGATGATCGGGCCGATGCACGCAGAGCCCAAGATCAAGGCGACCGTCGACTGGGGGTACTACTCGGTCCCGCAGGAGCACATCCTCAACCGCAGGATGCCCGTGCCCAGAGGCAAGGTCGTGGGGGGTTCCAGCTCGATCAACGGGATGGTCTACGTGCGCGGCAACCGCGCCAACTACGACTCCTGGGCGGCCGAGGGCAACACCGGGTGGGACGCCGACTCCGTCAACGCGGCGTACAAGCGGATGGAGGACTTCGAGGACGGCGCCAACGACTTCCGCGGCGCTGGCGGCCCGATCAAGATCGGCCGCAACAAGGCGCCGCAGGAAGGCACCCTGCAGTTCATCCAGGCGACCTCCGACGCCCTGGGCGTGAAGGTGCTCGACGACTACAACGCCGAGCAGCAGGAGGGCGTCGCGCGGATGCAGCAGAACACCGCGAACGGGCTCCGCTACAGCGCCTCACGCGGCTACATCCACAACCTGGAGGTGCCGACGCTCGAGCTCCAGACCGAGGTCCTGGTCACCAAGATCATCGTCGAGAGCGGTCGCGCCGTGGGCGTCGCCGTGGTCGACAAGGACGGCTCCACGCGCATCGTGCGCGCCGGCAAGGAGGTCATCCTCTCGGCCGGCTTCGTCGGGTCGCCGCAGCTGCTGATGCTCTCGGGGATCGGCCACGCCGACCACCTCACCGAGCACGGCATCACCACCATCGCCGACCTCCCGGTGGGCGACAACCTGCACGACCACATGTTCCACGCCATGACCTTCCATGCGACCAGCGCGACCCTGAAGGGCAACGCGCTCTTCTTCGCGCGAGGCGTCGCCAAGGAGCTGCTTCGCCCGGGCAAGTCGTTCCTGGCCAACTCGGTCTTCGAGTCCGTCGGCTTCGTGCGCACCTCGCAGGCCACCGACGTACCCGACCTCCAGCTGCACCTGCTGCCGTGGGCCTACGTCTCGCCGAACCAGGACGAGCCGGTGCGTCACGACGTCGACCCGCGTACGGCGCTGACCGTGCTGGCCACGCTGATCTACCCGAAGAGCCGTGGCACGCTCCGCCTCGCGTCCGGTGACCCGATGGCCGCGCCGCTGATCGACCCCCGCTACCTCGACGACCCCGCGGACCTCGAGGTGCTCGCCGAGGGTTCGGAGATGGTGCGCGAGATCATGGGTGGTGCGGCGTTCGGCGGCTCGGTCAAGGAGGAGATCCACCCGGGTGCCGGCTTCACCGGACAGGACCTGCGGCGCGAGATCCTGAACCGGGCGACGTCGGTCTACCACGGCGTCGGCACCTGCCGGATGGGCGTGGACGACCGCGCCGTCGTCGGCCCCGACCTCAAGGTCCGCGGCGTCGAGGGCCTGCGCGTCGTGGACGCCTCGATCATGCCGTCCATCACCGGCGGCAACACCAACGCCCCGGCGATCATGATCGGCGAGAAGGCCGCCGACCTCGTTTTGAATGGGCAGGGCTTGCACCCGTGAACAGGGAGATTTACATGACCAGCACCATCCTGACCCGCCCCGCCTCCATCACCGACGCGCTGCTGGAGAAGATCACCGCGCAGGTCGTCTCCTCCGGCGGAGGGGTGTGGAAGCTGACCGAGGTCTACACGGGTGAGGTCATCACGACCCTCCCGCAGTCCTCGCCCGAGGACATCGAGACCGCGTTCGACCGGGCGCGGGAGGCCCAGCGGGTCTGGTCGCAGTGGCCGGTGAAGCGGCGCCTGAAGGTCTTCAAGCGGTTCCACGAGCTGCTGCTCGAACGCAACGAGACGATCGTCGACCTGATCCAGGCCGAGTCCGGCAAGGCCCGCCGGATGGCCTTCGACGAGACCTGCGACGTACCGATGGTGACCTCGCACTACCTCAAGCGCGCCGCGAAGCTGCTCGCGCCGGTCAAGCGCGGCGGTCCGGTGCCCTTGATGTCGACCTCGACGGAGATCCGCCAGCCCAAGGGTGTGGTCGGCATCATCGCTCCCTGGAACTTCCCCTTCGCCACGGGCCTCTCCGACGCGATCCCGGCGCTGATGGCCGGCAACGGCATCGTCCTGAAGCCCGACAACAAGACCGCCCTGTCTCCGCTGTACGGCGTCTCGCTGCTCTACGAAGCCGGTCTGCCGGCGGGGCTGTTCCAGGTGGTCTGCGGCGAGGGGCCGGACGTCGGCCCGACGCTGATCGACAACGCCAACTACGTGATGTTCACCGGCTCCACCGACACCGGGCGGTTCATCGGCCAGCGCGCGGGCCAGAACCTGATCGGCGCCTGCCTCGAGCTCGGCGGCAAGAACCCGATGATCGTGCTGCCCGACGCCAACCTCGACGAGGTCGTCGAAGGTGCGCTGTTCGGCGTCTTCGGCAACACCGGGCAGATCTGCATGCACATCGAGCGGATGTACCTCCACGACTCGATCTACGACGACTTCAAGGAGCGCTTCGTCGGGGCCACGAAGGCACTCAAGCTCGGTGCGGCGTACGACTACGAGCCGGAGGTGGGCTCGCTGGTCTCCGTCGACCACAAGGACCGGGTGGCCTCGCACGTGGCCGACGCGGTCGAGAAGGGCGCCACCGTGCTCACCGGGGGTCGCGAGCGCCCCGACCTGGGGCCGGCGTTCTACGAGCCGACGATCCTCGAGGGCGTCACCAAGGACATGCTGGCCGGCTCGTGCGAGACCTTCGGCCCGGTGGTGGCCCTGCACCGCTACTCCACCGTCGACGAGGCGATCGCCCTCGCCAACGACACCGACTACGGCCTGAACGCCAGCGTGTGGGGCACCGACCTCAAGGCCGCAGCCGCGGTCGGCGAACGGATCGAGTCGGGCAACGTCAACGTCAACGACCCCCTGGCCGCGGCGTACGCCTCCAAGGGCACGCCGTCCGGCGGGGTGAAGCAGTCCGGCGTCGGCGCGCGCCACGGCGACCAGGGCCTGCTCAAGTACACCGACGTCACCAACCTCGCCGTGCTGAAGAAGCAGGTCCTCTCCGCCCCCCGCGACGAACCCTTCGAGAAGCACGTCGAGCAGACCCTCAAGGGCCTCGCCCTGATGCGCAAGCTCGGCATCCGCTAGACGCTGTCGAATTCACTGGTTAACCAGTGAATCCTCGCCGTGTGCGCGAATTAACGCGCGCATTCACCAGTTTCACTGGTTAACCAGTGAAACTGCGAGCGGCTCACGCCACCAGCAGGCTACCGCTTCGACAACCCCATCCAGTAGCCGTCGATGACCTGGTCGCCGGGGGTCTCGGGGTCGGTGGCGGCGCCGAGGGTGACGAAGAGCGGGGTGTAGTGCTCGACGGTGGGGTGGGCGTAGGGCATGCCCGGCGCCTTCGTGCGGTACGACGCGAGCTCGGCCACGTCGCCGCGGGCGAGGGCGTCGGCCGCCCAGGCGTCGAAGTCGGTGGACCAGCCCGGGGCGGCGGCGTCGATGCGGAACTCGGTGAGGAACGGCAGCCCGTGGGTCAGGAAGCCGGAGCCGATGACGAGCACGCCCTCGTCGCGCAGCTCGCGCAGACGAGTGCCGAGCGTGAGCAGCTTGTAGGGGTCCTGGGTGGGCAGCGACATCTGCAGCACGGGGATGTCGGCCTCGGGGTACATGATCCGCAGCGGCACCCACGCACCGTGGTCGAGGCCGCGCGACGGGTGCTGGTGGACCGGCTCACCGTCCGGCATCATCGCGACGATCCGCCGGGCGAGCGACGCCGGCGTCCGGGGTCTCGTAGGTCATCCGGTAGTACCTCTCGGCGAAGCCGCCGAAGTCGTAGACCAGGCCCACGTTCGGGCCCGACGCCGAGAGCGCCAGCGGTGCGGACTCCCAGTGGGCGCTGACGATCAGGACCGCCTTGGGCGATGGCACGACCGCCCAGTCGCGGAGCTGGCCGACCACACGGGGTCGTCGAGCAGCGGCGGCGCGCCGTGGCCGATGTAGAGCGCGGGCATCCGGGCGTCTGAGGTGGTCACGTCCCTACACTTCACTTGAAGCAACAACTATTTTCCAGTCCTCAGGGGAGTCGC
>CAWCDX010000017.1:0-107238 GCA_963794435.1 uncultured Actinomycetota bacterium | reverse complement strand
AGTTCGCCGAGGTCACCGGCAACGCGCGCTCGAAGCTGCTCGGCGAGGCCCTCGACAAGGCGACCGGCACGCTGCTGGAGGAGAACAAGTCGCCGCAGCGCAAGCTCGGCACCATCGACAACCGCGGCAGCCACTTCTACGTCGCCCTCTTCTGGGCGGAGGAGCTGGCGAAGCAGACCGACGACGCCGACCTGGCCGCCGACTTCGCCGACCTCGCCGAGCGCCTGCGCGCCGACGAGGAGACGATCACCCAGGAGCTGCTCGACGTCCAGGGCTCACCCGCCGATGTCGGCGGCTACTACCGCCCCGACGCCGACAAGGCGGCCGAGGTGATGCGTCCGTCGAAGACCTTCAACGAGGCCCTCGACTCGCTCTAGGCACTCCACGACAACTCCCGTGTGAACAACTCCACAACCGATCTCTGTGTCCATCCGGGAAGGCTGAAGCGGATCTCTTGTTGAGCCACCTGTGACCGCCCCGACCTCCGTGCTCCCCGAGCGCGCCACGACCGCTCCTTCGCGGGCGACCGTGACGCTGGCGCTGCTGGCCCTGGCGACGGGTGGGTTCGCGATCGGCACGACGGAGTTCGTCTCGATGGGGCTGCTCCCGCAGCTCGCCCACGGGGTCGGTGTGACCATCCCGACGGCGGGTCACGCGATCTCGGCCTACGCCCTGGGCGTGGTGATCGGTGCCCCGCTGATCGCCGTCCTCGGGGCGCGGCTCCCGCGGCGGGGACTGCTGATCGGGCTGATGGTGGTCTTCCTGGTCGGCAACGCGGCCACGGCGGCCGCGACCAGCTACGCCGGTCTGATGACCGCACGGTTCGTGTCCGGGGTGCCGCACGGCGCCTACTTCGGCGTCGCCTCGCTGGTCGCGGCCGGGCTGGTGCCGAGCGAACGGCGCGGGCGTGCGGTCAGCCGCATCCTCCTCGGTCTGGCGGTCGCCAACGTCGCCGGCGTCCCTGCCGCGACCTGGTTGGGGCAGCACGCCGGGTGGCGCGCGGCGTACATCCTGGTCGCCGCCCTGGCAGCCCTCACCGTCCTCCTGGTCGCCCTGCTCGTGCCGGGGTCGCCCGGCGACCCCACGGCCACAGGACGCAAGGAGCTGCGGGCGTTCAAGGACCCGCAGGTGGTGCTGACCCTGCTCGCGGGTGCGATCGGGTTCGGCGGGATGTTCGCGATGTACACCTACATCGCCCCGACGGTGACCCAGGTCGCCGGCCTGTCGGCGTCCGTGGTCCCGCTGTACCTGCTCGCCTTCGGGCTCGGCATGGTCGTCGGCACGCCCCTGGCCGGCCGCCTGACCGACTGGTCGGTGCTGTGGACGGTGGCCATCGGCATGGTGAGCGTGATGCTGGTCCTCCTGCTGTTCACCGTCACCTCCTCCTGGTTCCTGCCGGGCCTGGTGACGACGTTCGCGCTGTCGGTGCTCACCTCCTTCGTGGCGCTGGGGCTGCAGATGCGCCTGATGCAGGTCGCCGGGGAAGCACAGACGATCGGCGCCGCGATGAACCACTCGGCCCTCAACCTCGCGAACGCCCTGGGCGCCTGGCTCGGCGGCGTGGTCATCGCTGCGGGCTACGGCTACCGGGCTCCGGCGCTCGTCGGCGCCGGGCTCTCGGCCCTCGGGCTTCTCGTGCTGCTGGCCTCGGCCACCCTGCACCGCCGTACCAGGACGGTTCAGTCGGTGGCCGTGAACTCCGAACCCAGCAGGTCGTAGCGCGCCTGGTCGGCCCAGGTGCCGTCACCGAAGGGCTCGGCCGCGCGGTCGACACCGGTCTGCCGGAACCCGACGCTCTCCAGGATGCGGCGCGACGCGTGGTTGCGCACGTCGGCGTCGGACCACAGGCGGCGCATGCCCAGGCCGCCGTCCTCCCAGGCCACGAAGCAGTGACGTACGACGAGCCGTGCGGCCTGCCGGGTCAGCCCTCGTCCCCGCGCGTCGGGGTGGGTCCAGTAGCTCAGGGACGCCTGCCGGCGGTGCTGGACCGCGAACAGCGACATCTGCCCGAGGTAGGCATCGGTCTCGGGATCGGCGACCGCCCAGTGCAGCGCGGTCCCGGCGGCCGCCTGCTCGTGACGCACCAGCACGAAGTCGGCCTGGCTCTCGAGCGTGTGCGGCGCCTGCTTCCGCGGCCGTTCGTGCCAGCGCTGGGTCTCTGCGTCGTTCAACGTCTCCACGACGCGGGGGAGGTCGGCTTCGCGGAGTGCGCGGAGCACCACGTCACCGCCGTGGAGGGTGGGTGTCTCCAGCCAGGGCGCGCGAGGCGTCAGGGACTCACCGCGGCGCAAGGTCCCTGCCCACGCGTCGAGCATCTCACCGCGATGGTTCAGCCAGCCGCGCAGCGTCGCGTCGACGGTGAAGCCGACGCTCCACGCCAGCCGGCGCGAGGCCCAGTTGCCCCGGTTGGCCAGCCAGATCACGGTCTCCAGGTCACGGCCACCGTCGGCCGCGGGGGCAAAACCCCAGGTGAGCAGCACCCGCAGGGCCCGCGACATCACGCCGCGACCACGCACGTCAGGGTGCGAGCCGTAGGCGATCTCCGCACGTCCCTCGTCACGGTTGCGCAGGCTCACCGTCCCTGCGAACCGGCCCTCGTGCTCGACCGCGAAGGCCCACTCCTGGTCGCTCTCCCAGCCGCCGGGCATCGCATGACGCACGAACCGCTTCGCGTCGTCGAGGGTGTACGGCGTCGGCACGATCGTCCAGGCGATGCTCTCCGGGTCGACGCACTGCTCCACGATGCGTTCGACGTCGTCCTCGGTGTGTGCGCGCAGGGTCACCACGCCGTCGCCGAGCAGGGGAACCCTCATCGCCCGGAATCTATCGGGCTGGAAAGATGGGCCCATGCCAGACCAGCCTGCTGCGCCCCAAGAAAAGACACAGCCGCGCATCCTCTCCGGGATCCAGGCCACGGGGGACTCCTTCCACTTCGGCAACTACCTCGGGGCGTTGCGTCAGTGGGTCGACCTGCAGGACGGCCACGAGACGTTCTTCTTCATCGCCGACCTGCACGCGCTGACCGTCCCGCAGGACCCGAAGGTGCTGCGTGAGCGCTTCGTGCGGTGCGCGGCGCAGCTGATCGCGATGGGCATCGACCCGGCGCGTTCCGCGGTGTTCCTGCAGTCCCACGTTCCCGAGCACGCCCAGCTGGCCTGGGTGATGGAGTGCCTGACCAGCACGGGCGAGGCCCGTCGGATGACGCAGTTCAAGGACAAGACGGCCAAGGAGGGCGAGGGGTCCGGCTCGGTCGGGCTGCTCGCCTACCCCATGCTCCAGGCCGCCGACATCCTGCTCTACCGGCCGAAGTACGTCCCAGTGGGCGAGGACCAGCGCCAGCACCTCGAGCTCACCCGCGACCTGGCGCAGCGGTTCAACCACCGGTACAAGAAGACGTTCCCGTTGCCGGAGCCCTACATCCTCAAGTCGACCGGCCGCATCCTCGACCTGCAGAACCCCGCCATCAAGATGTCGAAGACCAACTCCAGCCCGACCGGCATCATCGAGCTCCTCGACGACCCCAAGGTCTCGGCCAAGAAGATCCGCTCCGCCGTGACGGACTCCGAGACCGAGGTCCGCTTCGACGTCGAGACCAAGCCGGGTGTCTCCAACCTGCTGACGATCTACTCCGAGCTCACCGGCCGCTCGATCGAGGACCTCGAGAAGTCCTACGCCGGTCAGGGGTACGGCGCCCTCAAGGGTGACCTGGCCGACGTCGTGGTGGAGTTCGTGACCCCCTTCCGCGAGCGCACCCTCCAGCTGCTCGAGGATCGTGCCGAGCTCGACGACGTCCTGCTGAGGGGGTCGGAGCAGGCCCGCGAGGTGGCCAGCCGCACCCTTGCGGACGTCTACGACCGGATCGGGCTGGTTCGTCCCACCCGGTGACCAGGTCCTAGGCTCTTCCCGTGCCTTGGATCGGAGTGTCCATCGCGGTTCCCGAGCCGTGGGGGAGTGAGCTCCAGCAGTACCGCATCGAGGTCGGTGACGAGTCGGCTCGGCAGATCCCCACCCACGTCACGCTGCTGCCTCCCCTGGAGGTCGCCGACGGTGACCTCGACCTGATCACCGCGCACCTCCTCGACGCCGCGAGCCGCACCCCTCCGTTCCGGCTGCACCTGCGAGGCACCGGCACCTTCCGGCCGATCTCGCCGGTGGTGTTCGTGAACGTGGTCGAGGGGATCAGTGGCTGCGAGCAGCTCGCCCGGGACGTGCGCTCCGGGCCGCTCGAGATCACGACGGAGTTTCCGTACCACCCGCACGTCACGATCGCCCACCACCTGCCCGAGGGGCTGCTGGAGAAGGCGTTCGTCGAGCGCGAGCGCTACGACGCCTCCTTCGACGTGAGCCAGATGTGGATGTACCTCCACGATCCGCTGTCGGGGTGGCACCCGGTGCGCTCGTTCCCGCTGGGCCAGTGACCTCTCCACCGAGAGCTGCACGTGCCCGGACAGGCAACCGGCCGACCCCCCGAGAGGAGCCGGCCGATCTGTGGGGTTTGTTCAGTGGTGGTCGGTGTGGTGGCCGAGGTGCAGCTCAGTGGCTGGGCGTGAACATCGACACGTGGTAGGTGTAGGAGTACCAGTGGCTGCCGGCGCGGATGCCGTGGACCACGACGGTGTAGGTGCCGCTGCGGGCCTGGCTGGCCGGGATGTCGAAGGCCATCGTGGGCTGCGCGTAGCCGTTCTCGACCCGGAGCTTCGTGGCGGCGATGCGGTGACCGTTGCGGTAGACCGCCACCGTCGACCGGGAGAAGCTGACGCCGCCGTTGCCGGCCGAGAGTGACCACTTGCCGCTGGGCTCGATCGTGTTCGGGAAGTAGCCCGCGGTCGGCCAGGAGACGAAGGTCGGGTTCGGCCGCGCCGAGGAGCTGGGGCCGATCACGGTGATCGCGTTGGCGACGTTGGTCGAGCCCGACCCCATCGAGGTGGCGAAGGGGTTCAGCAGCCAGCGGCGGTGACCCACGCCGTAGTTGCTGCCACCCGGGTCCTGCATGTACAGGCCCACGACACCCGCCGAGGTGATCTTGGGGTAGGCCAGCGCCAGGTTCGAGCGGCCCGCGTTGTAGGCACCCACGCTGGTGTAGCAGCGCCACGAGCGCGACGGGGAGTGGCTCAGGGCCTTGTTCGCCGACATCATCAGCGCGGTCTGCTGCGAGCGGGAGTTCAACGCGGAGTTGAAGCTCACGGGGGCGAGACCGCCGAGCGACCGGACGAAGTTGATCGCGTTGCGGGTGGCGGCCAGCGAGGCTCCGCTGACGCCGCCAGCGATGCAGCGGCTCTCGTTGCCGGTGTAGCCGGTGGGGACGCTCAGGCCGGGGGCGTAGGCGCGCCAGTACGCCGCGTTGACGGCCGCCTTGCTCCCGACGGGGACAGCACCCGACCAGCGGCCGGTGGTGCCGCCGTAGATCGAGCCGCCACCACGTGCGTGCCGCTTGGCGTGCCTGTGGTGCCGACGGTGCTTGTGGTGGTGCTTCTTGTGGCGGTGGTGCTTGCGGGCGAGCACCTGGACCGAACCGGCTTCGGGGGACGTGCCGGAGGAGACCTTGGTGGAGACAGACGCGACAGCGCCATGGGTGGCGCTGGCCTCGACGGCCCCGCCACCGATCAGAAACATCAGTGCTGTACCACTGGCCAGCACTCGCGACCACTTGTAACCCATGAAAGAAGGTTATGGTCTAGTTGTCCGTTTTGGCCGACTTTTACTAAAAAGGGCTTTAGTGGTACAAAGGGGGCGTTCGTCCCCCCGCTACTTCAGTGACCCTTCCTGGCAGCGGTACGCAGGTCCCGGTTGAGCTGGGAGATCACGTCGAGCGGGATCTCCTTGGGGCACGCCGCGGTGCACTCGCCGATGTTCGTGCAGCCCCCGAAGCCTTCGGCGTCGTGCTGGGCGACCATGTCGACCACCCGGGTCCAGCGCTCGGCCTGTCCCTGCGGGAGCTCCCCGAGGTGGGTCACCTTGGCGCCGAGGAAGAGCGAGGCCGAGCCGTTCGGGCACGCCGCGACGCAGGCGCCGCAGCCGATGCAGGTGGCCATGTCGAAGGCCCGGTCGGCGTTCTCCTTCGGCACCGGGGTCGCGTGCGCATCCGGGGCCGCGCCGGTGTTGACCGAGATGTAGCCGCCCTGGGCGATGATCCGGTCGAACGCGCGACGGTCGACGCACAGGTCCTTCAGGACCGGGAACGGATCGGCCCGCCACGGCTCGATGGTGATCGTCTCCCCGTCGGTGAACGAGCGCATGTGCAGCTGGCACGTGGTGGTCACCTCGGGGCCGTGGGCCTCGCCGTTGATCATCAGCCCGCACATGCCGCAGATGCCCTCGCGGCAGTCGCTGTCGAAGGCGACCGGCTCCTCGTCGGCCGCGATCAGCTGCTCGTTGAGCACGTCGAGCATCTCGAGGAAGGACATGTCCTCGGAGACCTCGTCGAGCTCGTAGGTGTGGATGGCTCCCTCCGACGCCGCGTCGGCCTGGCGCCAGATCTTGAGCGTCAACTTCACTTGTAGCTCCGCTGCTTCATCTCGACGAACTCGTAGACGAGCTCTTCCTTGTGCAGGATCGGCGTGTTCATCTCGTGGCCCTCCTCGCCGGCCCACTCCCAGGCGGCCACGTAGGCGTACTGGTCGTCGTGGCGCAGCGCCTCGCCGTCCTCGGTCTGGGACTCGGCCCGGAAGTGGCCGCCGCAGGACTCGCGCCGGTTGAGGGCGTCGATGCACATCAGCTCGCCGAGCTCGAAGAAGTCGGCCACGCGCCCGGCCTTCTCCAGCGACTGGTTGAGGCCCTCGGCCGTGCCGAGCACCTTGACGTTGCGCCAGAAGTCGTCGCGCAGCCCCCGGATCAGGTCGATGGCCTTCTTCAGGCCGTCCTCGGTGCGCTCCATCCCGCAGTACTCCCACATGATGTTGCCGAGCTCGCGGTGGTAGGAGTCGACGCTGCGGGTGCCCTTGTTGCCCATGAAGTGGTCGATCCGCGCGCGCACCGACTGCTGGGCCTCCGTGACGTCCGGGTGGTCGTCGGGGATCTTCTCGAACGGTCCGTCGGCCAGGTAGTCGCGGATGGTGTTGGAGAGCACGAAGTAGCCGTCGGCCAGACCCTGCATCAGGGCGGAGGCCCCGAGCCGGTTGGCGCCGTGGTCGGAGAAGTTCGCCTCGCCGGTCACGAAGAGGCCCGGGATCGTGGACTGCAGGTCGTAGTCGACCCAGAGCCCGCCCATCACGTAGTGCACCGCGGGGTAGATCCGCATCGGCACCTCGTAGGGGTCCTCGCCCGTGATCCGGGCGTACATGTCGAAGAGGTTGCCGTACTTGCTCTCGATGGTCTTGCGGCCCAGGCGCTCGATGGCCTCGGCGAAGTCGAGGTAGACCCCACGTCGGACGCCCTCCACCTCGTGCCCCACGCCGCGGCCCTCGTCGCACATGTTCTTGGCCTGGCGCGAGGCGATGTCGCGCGGCACCAGGTTGCCGAAGGAGGGATAGATCCGCTCGAGGTAGTAGTCGCGGTCGTCCTCGGGGATCTCCCGCGGGTCCTTGTCGGCGTCCTTGGCATCCTTCGGCACCCAGATCCGGCCGTCGTTGCGCAGCGACTCGCTCATCAGGGTCAGCTTCGACTGGTGCGCGCCCGAGACCGGGATGCAGGTCGGGTGGATCTGGGTGTAGCAGGGGTTCGCCATGTAGGCGCCCTTGCGGTGCGCCCGCCAGGTCGCGGTCACGTTGCAGCCCATGGCGTTGGTGGAGAGGTAGTAGACGTTGCCGTAGCCGCCGCTCGCCAGCACCACGACGTCGGCGAAGTAGGTCTCGATCTCGCCGGTGACCATGTCGCGCACGATGATCCCGCGAGCGCGGCCGTCGATCACGAGCAGCTCGACCATCTCGTGGCGGGTGTAGCACTTGACCGTGCCGGCG
This sequence comes from uncultured Actinomycetota bacterium, assembly GCA_963794435.1. Taxonomy (GTDB): domain Bacteria; phylum Actinomycetota; class Actinomycetes; order Propionibacteriales; family Nocardioidaceae; genus Marmoricola. The sequence continues at coordinate 99,343 of CAWCDX010000017.1, read as the reverse complement.
GCGACCTGCCGCTCGAGGGCCGAGTAGGCCCCGATCAGCAGCTGCTGGCCGGTCTGCCCGCGGGCGTAGAAGGTGCGCGAGACCTGGACCCCACCGAAGGAGCGGTTGTCCAGCAGGCCGCCGTACTCCCGGGCGAACGGCACGCCCTGCGCGACGCACTGGTCGATGATGTTCACGCTGACCTGCGCGAGGCGGTAGACGTTGGACTCCCGCGAGCGGTAGTCGCCGCCCTTCACGGTGTCGTAGAAGAGGCGGTAGATGGAGTCGCCGTCCTCCTTGTAGTTCTTCGCCGCGTTGATGCCGCCCTGGGCGGCGATCGAGTGCGCCCTCCGGGGGGAGTCCTGGTAGCAGAAGGACTTCACGACGTAGCCGGCCTCGCCGAGCGTGGCCGCGGCCGAGGCGCCGGCCAGGCCGGTGCCGACCACGATGACCGAGAGCCGCCGCCGGTTGGCCGGGTTGGCGATCCGGGCCTCGAACTGGCGGGTGTTCCACTTCTCCTCGAGGGGCCCGCCCGGCGCCTTGGTGTCCTGGATGGGGTCGCCGGGGGTGTAGTAGCCGGCGGCGTCGTCGGTCTCCTCGGCGTCGAGGTGGTGCGACGGATTGCCGGTGAGCGTGGTGTCGGGCATGTCTGTCATGGCTTGAGTCCCTTCTGGTCCCGGTGGTCCGCTAGGAGATGACGCCGGCCAGCACGAAGATCGGCACGAGCGAGAACCCGCCCGCGATGATGACGGCGAGCACGAACGCGACCCTCTTGTACGCCGTGCGCGAGCGCTGGCTGTTCGTCAGGCCCAGGGTCTGCATCGAGCTCCAGATCCCGTGGTGCAGGTGGGCGCCGAGCAGGGCCATCGCGACGAGGTAGATCAGGGTCAGCCACCACGTCGAGAACGAGTCGACGAGCAGGTTGTACGGGTCGTTGGTCGCTCCGCCGGTGACGTTGACCTTCCCGATCGAGAAGTTCAGCAGGTGCCAGATGATGAACAGCAGCAGGGTGAGGCCGCCCCACCGCATCAGGTGCGAGGCGTACGTCGAGTGCTTGTTCTTCTTCACGACGTACTTGTGCGTGCGTGCGCGGCGTGCCCGGCGCCACAGCACGGTCGCGCAGTAGACGTGCACCACCAGGGAGACGAGCAGCACCACGCGCAGCACCCAGAGGAAGCCGGAGTACGGCAGCATCGGCTCGCCGAGGGTGCGCAGGTGGTGGGCGTAGGTGTTGTAGGCGTCGTGGCCGGCGAAGGCCTTCAGGTTGCCGTACATGTGCAGCAGCACGAACACGACGAAGACCAGCCCGCTGAGCGCCATGAGCAGCTTGAGGAAGATCGTCGACCGGACGGCGCGCCCGTCGGTGACGAGAGCGGGGGAGTAGCTCGGTGCCGCCTTCGAGATCGACGCGGAGGACCGGGGAGATGCGGTGGCCACACCTGGCACCGTATCGCTCCGACACGCCGGGAACCGCGGGGAGCCGGTGTGAGATATCCCCCTCGGTCCCGGGGGGCGAGCCCCTTTCGCTTACGCTGCCCTCCGGGCAAGAGTGTTCCCGATCACAGCCCGTCCCGGAGGAAGTGCAGATGGCCTACACGGACGCAGAAGCGCCGTCAGGAGTCCAGTCGGGTGTGGGGGGTCCCAGCCGGGCCCACATCCAGGAGCGAACGCTGCGGGCCGACCGCTGGTGGCTCTACCCGCTCACGACGTTCCTGGTGTTCATGTCCTTCATCGTCTACGCGACGATCCGGGCGTTCATGGGCTCGCACTACTACTCGGCGCCGTACCTCTCGCCGTTCTACTCGCCCTGCCTCGGCGACTGCGTCAAGGGCTCCTCGGACTTCGGCGAGCCCTTCGCGTGGTGGCCGCTGTCGGCGGCGCTGATCGTCCTGATCTTCCCCCTCGGCTTCCGGCTCACCTGCTACTACTACCGCAAGGCCTACTACCGGTCGTTCTGGCTGAGCCCGCCCGCGTGCGCCGTCCCCGAGCTGCACGTCAAGTACAGCGGCGAGACGAAGCTGCCGCTGATCCTGAACAACATCCACCGCTACTTCTGGTACGCCGCCGTGGTGGTCGCGGTGATCCTCAGCTACGACACCGTGCTGACCTTCCGTGACGCCGACGGCAACTGGGGACACATGGGGCTGGGCTCCCTGGTGTTCCTGGTCAACATCGTCTTCATCTGGCTCTACACGCTCTCCTGCCACTCCTGTCGCCACGTCGTCGGCGGCCGGCTGCGGCACTTCAGCAAGCACCCGGTGCGGTACAAGGCCTGGACGTTCGTCTCCAAGCTGAACTCCCGGCACGCCCTCTTCGCCTGGGTCTCCCTGTTCTCGGTCGCGATCGCGGACCTCTACGTGCTGCTGCTGTCCACCGGCGTCTTCGCGGACCCGAGGTTCTTCTGATGCGCATCTCCAGACGCCACCCGATGACCGGGAACGTGATGACCGACGACGAGGGCCAGGAGGCGCCGGAGCGCTTCCACGGCTTCGAGCACCACCAGTACGACGTCGTGGTCATCGGCGCCGGGGGAGCCGGCCTCCGGGCCGCGATCGCCGCCCACGAGGCCGGCGCGCGGACGGCCATCGTCTGCAAGTCGCTGCTCGGCAAGGCGCACACCGTGATGGCCGAGGGCGGGATCGCCGCGGCCATGGGCAACCGCTGGCCGGAGGACAACTGGGAGGTCCACTTCCGCGACACCATGCGTGGCGGGAAGATGCTCAACAACTGGCGGATGGCGCAGCTGCACGCCCAGGAGGCTCCCGAGCGGGTGCAGGAGCTCGAGGACTGGGGCGCGCTGTTCGACCGCACCGAGGACGGGCTCATCTCGCAGCGCGACTTCGGCGGCCACCGCTACGCCCGGCTCGCGCACGTCGGCGACCGCACGGGCCTGGAGATGATCCGCACGCTCCAGCAGCGGGCCGTGGCGCTGGACATCGACGTGTTCATGGAGTGCACGGTCACCGAGCTGCTCAAGGACGGCGACGACGGGGCCATCTCCGGCGCCTTCGGCTACTGGCGCGAGACGGGTCGGTTCGTGGTCTTCGAGGCGCCGTCGGTGATCCTGGCGACCGGCGGGATCGGCAAGTCGTTCAAGGTCACCTCGAATTCCTGGGAGTACACCGGCGACGGCCACGCGCTGGCACTGCGGGCCGGCGCCTCGTTGATCAACATGGAGTTCGTCCAGTTCCACCCCACCGGGATGGTCTGGCCGCCGTCGGTGAAGGGACTGCTCGTCACCGAGTCGGTGCGTGGTGACGGCGGGATCCTGCGCAACTCCGAGGGCAAGCGGTTCATGTTCGACTACATCCCGGAGTTCTTCAAGAGCGAGACGGCCGACACCGAGGAGGAGGCCGACCGCTGGTACGACGACAAGAAGAACAACCGCCGACCACCTGAGCTGCTGCCCCGTGACGAGGTGGCGCGCGCGATCAACTCCGAGATCAAGGAAGGTCGGGGATCACCGCACGGCGGCATCTTCCTCGACATCGCCTCGCGCCGCGACGCCGACTACATCCGCAAGCGGCTGCCCTCGATGTACCACCAGTTCAAGGAGCTCGCCGACGTCGACATCACCGCCGAGCCGATGGAGATCGGGCCGACCTGCCACTACGTGATGGGCGGTGTCGAGGTCGACCCCGACACCGAGGAGAGCAGCGTCAGGGGGCTCTACGCGGTGGGCGAGTGCTCCGGCGGCATGCACGGCTCCAACCGTCTCGGCGGCAACTCGCTCTCGGACCTGCTGGTCTTCGGACGTCGCGCCGGCGAGGCCGCGGCGGCGTACTCCCGGTCGATCCCGGCGGACGCGCGCGTCAGCGTGGCCGGCCCGGCGGTCGAGGCGGCCGAGGATGCCGCGCTGATGCCCTTCGAGCGGGAGCTGAGCGAGGGGTCGGCCGAGCGGGAGAACCCGTACACGATCCAGCAGGACCTCCAGCAGTCGATGAACGACCTCGTCGGCATCATCCGCACCCGCGAGGAGCTGGAGCGGTCGCTGGGGGAGATCGAGAAGCTCAAGGAGCGCGCCGAGCACCTCGTGGTCGAGGGGCACCGCCAGTACAACCCCGGCTGGCACCTCGCCGTCGACCTGCGCAACATGCTGCTGGTCTCGGAGTGCGTCGCCAAGGCGGCGCTCACCCGCGAGGAGTCACGGGGCGGCCACACCCGTGACGACTTCCCCGGGCCGAACGACACCTGGGGCGCGAAGAACCTGGTGCTGCGGCTGAACTCGGCCGGCACCGGGGTCGACCTGACCGAGCAACCGCTCCCGGTGATGCCGGACGAGCTCAAGAAGTTCTTCGACTAGGAGCTGGTGACATGTCCTACCCCTTGAAGATGCGCATCTGGCGCGGCAACGACGTCACCGGCGAGCTGAAGGACTTCACCGTCGAGGTGGAGACCGGCGAGGTGGTGCTGGACGCGCTCCACCGCGTGCAGGCCACCCAGGCCGGCGACCTGGCGATCCGCTGGAACTGCAAGGCCGGCAAGTGCGGCTCGTGCAGCGCGGAGATCAACGGGCGGCCGCGACTGCTGTGCATGACGCGGCTCTCGGACTTCCCGGAGACCGAGACGATCACGGTCACGCCGATGCGCTCGTTCCCGGTGATCCGCGACCTCGTCACCGACGTGTCCTACAACTACGAGAAGGCGCGCGAGCTGCCGTCGTTCGCCCCGCCGCCGCGCGACGCCGACGGCAAGCGGCGGATGGCCCAGGTCGACGTGGAGCGCGGACAGGAGTTCCGCAAGTGCATCGAGTGCTTCCTGTGCCAGAACACCTGTCACGTCGTACGCGACCACGAGGAGAACAAGCCGGCCTTCGCCGGCCCACGGTTCTTCCTCCGGTACGCCGAGCTGGACATGCACCCGCTGGACACCCACGACCGGCGTCAGCTGGCGCAGGGAGCCGCCGGCATCGGGATGTGCAACATCACCAAGTGCTGCACCGAGGTGTGCCCCGAGGGGATCAAGATCACCGACAACGCGATCATCCCGATGAAGGAGCGCGTCGTGGACCGCAAGTACGACCCGCTGGTGTGGCTCGGCAACAAGATCGGCATCCGCAACAAGGACGACGACGGGCGCGAAGAGCTCTGAGGCGCTCCCTCAGGGAGTGACGGCCCGGGCGGACTTGCCGGCGGGCAGACCCTGGGCCGCGGGGTAGTGGACGTCGACCAGCTCGGCCACGGCGTCGTCCCAGGTGCGGTCGCTGACCGACTCCCGCGCGTTGGCGGCCAGGGTGAACCGCAGGTCGGGGCTCGCGGCCAGGCGGGCGACGGCCCGGGCGAACGCCTTGCCGCCACGGTCGGTGCCGACCAGCAGGCCGTTGTGCTCGTGGCGCACGACGTCGGCGGCCGTGCCACCGTCGAAGGCCACCACGGGGACGCCGCTGGCCAGCGACTCGTGCACCGCAGGGGCGTAGATCTCCTTCTTGCGTGGCTGCAGGAGGACGTCGAAGCTCGCCTGGCAGCGGGCCCGCTCGAGCCCGGTCGCCGCGGGGATCACCTTCGCGCCGACGCTGCGCAGCGGCTCCGCGCCGGGTCCGTCGCCGACGACCACGAGGCGCACGCCCGGGAGCCGTGCGGCCGAGGCGAGCCGGTTGATCACCTTGCGACGATCGAGCGCACCGACGTACCCCGCGATCAGCTGGCCTCCGTCCGGGGCGTGCACCCGCGCCCACCGGTCGTGCAGGGCCTCGTCGCGCAGCTCGGGGCTGTGGTCGCGGAGGTCGACGCCCGGTCGCCAGGCGCGGGGATCCAGCACGATGACGGGCACCCCGAGCCTCTCGGAGGCCTCCGCCGCCTTCATGCCGAGGCGGTGCGGGTCGATCAGGTGGCACACGTCGGGGCGCGAGAGCGCCAGCGCCTCGCGGATCGCCGAGACCGGCGTCATCCGGCTGGCCCAGAACATCCGTGCGCCGCGGAAGGTGCTCTGCCCACGCCCACCGGCGAAGACCACGACGTCGTGCCCGGCGTCCGTCAGCCGCCCGACCACCTCGCGCGTGATGTGCGCCGCAGGCACGCTGCTCGGCAGGAACTGCTCGGTCACCAGTGCGATCCGCATGGCCCCAGCCTGCCTCTCCCGCGTGGCAGAAGAGTGAAACCTACGTGAGTGTCGGGTGAACGCGAGGGGTTGCCCCGCTGCGCGCGGCTGCGAGGTTGACGTCCGCAGGCCACCGGGTGGTTGAGGTGCGAAGGCCGCCAAGGCCTGAACCTCGGTCCAGCGCACTTCGCGTGGACCAGCCCCACCGGCCACCAGTACGACGTCCACGCCAACCAGCGCGGCAGACGCACAGCCGACTGACCCCTCAAGCCTCGACGGGCGCCCCCGCGCAGCCGAGCTCGTTGCCGTCCGGGTCGCGGAAGATGATCTTGCGGACGCCGTTGCCGTAGGTCTCGCGCGACTCCGGCTCGATGCCGCGTGCCACGGCCGCGTCGACGAAGGCGTCCAGGTCGCCGAGGAAGAGGGTGACCTGGGAGTGGCCGGCGCGCTCGGGGCTCAGCAGGACGTTGACGTGCCCGTGCTCGCGCAGGGTCCAGACGGACTCGGTGTCGTGCGGCTGGAAGGTCGGCGGCGAGCCGAGGAGTCGCTCGTACCACCCGAGCGCGCGCTCGTAGTCGCTCACGGCGATGCCGGCGAACAGGTCCAGGTCGTCGTCCACGAGAATCACGTCCCTTCTCAGGTGGGACCTGACTCGTCCGCCGGACTCATCGACACGAAGCCGTGCAGGCACACGTCGTGCCGGCGCTGACCGTCCGGGTCTGCCTGATCACGCAGGGGGAGGTAGTGGCGACGGATGCCTTCCTGCGCGAAACCGGCGCCCAGGGCGGTGCGGCACGACGCGATGTTGTCGACGCTGTGGTCGAGCTGGACGCGGGGGAGTCGCGGCCCGTCCTCGTCGACGGTCAGCCAGCGCGTGAGCACCCGGAGCCCACGGCTGGCGACTCCGCGACCGCGGGAGTCGGGGTGCACGGCGTACCCGACATCGGCGATCCGCAGTGGAGGCGACTCGCGGCGCCAGCCGAAGGTGCCCAGGAAGCGCTCCGGGTCGTCCTCGGAGGCCACCACCAGGTTGCCGGGCTCGCAGACCGCGAGCGCCCGGGCCGAGCTCTCGACCCGCTCGTCCAGGTCGTCGAGAGACAGCGGCAGGGGCACGAAGGCGGGTACGCCGAAGCGCAGCTCCATCGGGTCCTGGAACAGCTCCAGCCAGCGCTGGCGATCCCCGGCCACGGCCGCGCGCAGCACCAGCCCCTCACCAGCGATGCGACTCGGCATCCGCCCAGACTAGGAGACCCGGCTTAGAGGTATTTCACACTCGCTGGTCGCGCCACGAGCGGTCTCCCTATCCTTCGCTCTATGAGCACCGACGCCCACCTCGAGCTGGCCGAGGGGCAGGAGCACTCCGTCGAGGAGTGGGAAGCCGCGGCGGCCGCGGTGCTGCGCAAGGCTCGCAGGCTCGGCGACGACGACCCCGACCAGGCCGTCTGGGAGAAGCTGACGCAGCGCACCCTCGACGGCATCGGCGTCTCCCCGCTCGGTACGCCGGCCCTGGTGGCCGACCTCCCCGAACCCGTGCGTGCGCCGGCCCGTGGCGACGGCTGGGACGTGCGGGCGCTGCTGGCCGATCCCGATGCCCAGGCGTCGCACGACGCCGCGATGACCGACCTGGAGAACGGCGCCACCTCCCTGCTGCTCCAGGTGGGCGACTCCGGCATCGCCGTCGACGAGCTCGGCACCGTGCTGAAGGACGTGCTGCTCGACGCCGCGCCGGTGGTGCTCGACGCTCCCTCGGACCCCCTCGGTGCGGCCCGCGCGTTCGCGGAGATCGCCCGGGGGACCACGCTCGCTGCCGGGTCGAACCTCGGGGTGGATCCGGTGGGGGCTTCGCTGCGGGGGTTCGGACCCTTCGAGACGGGCCTTGACGGCCCTCCTCAGGGACCCGAGACGGGCCTTGACGGCCCTCCTCAGGGACCCGAGGAGGATCGGGTCCCTGAGGAGCGAGCGCCAGCGAGCGTCTCGAAGGGCCCCGTCCACGACGCCGTCGAGCTCGCGCAGGAGCTGGGCTGCCGGGCGCTGGTCGTCGACGGGACGGCCGTGCACGACCTCGGTGCGTCCGACGTGCAGGAGCTGGGCTACGTGCTCGCAGTCGGCGCCCACTACCTGCGCGAGCTCGCCGAGGCCGGGGTGGCGGTCGACGAGGCCAACTCGCTGGTGGAGTTCCGGCTCGCGGCCACCGACGAGCAGTTCCCCACGATCGCCAAGCTGCGCGCCGTACGACGCCTCTGGGCGCGGATGCTGGAGCTCAGCGGCGTCTCCGCGGACCACCGCCAGATGGTGCTCCACGCCGTGACCTCGCGGCCGATGATGACCAAGTACGACCCCTGGGTGAACATGCTGCGCACCTGCGTGGCCGCGTTCGCCGCCGGCGTGGGCGGCGCCGACGCCGTCACCGTGCTGCCGTTCGACGCGCGGCTCGGGCTCCCCGACGCGTTCGCCCGCCGGATCGCGCGCAACACCTCCGCGCTGCTGGTCGAGGAGTCCCACGTCGCCAAGGTCGCCGATCCGGCAGGTGGCGCCTTCGCCGTCGAGAAGCTCACCGACGACCTCGCCGTCGCCGGTTGGCAGGAGCTCGCACGCATCGAGTCCGCCGGCGGCATCCCTGGTGGCCTCGACGACCTGCGGAGCCGCATCGACGCCGTCGTCGCCGAGCGCGACCGGCAGGTCGCCACCCGGAGCCGCCCGATCACCGGCCTGACCGAGTTCCCGAACCTGCACGAGACGCTGCCCGAGCGGGCGCCGTACGCCGAGGGCTCACCGTCCGTCCGGCCCTACGGCCAGGCCTTCGAAGCGCTGCGGGACGGCCCGTCGAGGCGAAGGTCTTCCTCGCCACCATGGGCACGGTCGCAGCCCACACCGCCCGCGCCACGTTCGCCACCAACCTGTTCGCGGCCGGGGGCATCGACGTGGTCAACGAGGGTCGCCACGACGACGTCGACGCCGTGCTCGCGCACTACGACGGCCAGGGCGTCGTCTGCCTGACCGGCCACGACACGGCGTACGCCGAGTGGGGCAGCGACCTCGTCGCGGCCCTGCGCGAGGCCGGTGCGCAGTGGGTGATCCTGGCCGGCAAGGCCGAGGTGGGCGCGGACGACACCGTCGCGATGGGTGTGGACGCGCTCGACTTCCTCACGAGGACGAGGGAGAAGCTGGCATGAGTGCCCGCGAGCGGAGCGAGCAAGTCGGGGGAGTTCCCGACAGCTTCGGTGACCAGCCCCTCGCGGGCGAGGTGGCGGCGAAGGAGGAGATCCAGGGCGAGACCTGGGAGTCGCCCGAGGGCATCGGGATCCTGCCGATCTACGGACCCGAGCACCTCCAGGGCCTCGATGCGCTGGACACCTACCCCGGCCTCGCGCCGTACCTCCGCGGGCCCTACCCGACGATGTACACCACCCAGCCGTGGACGATCCGCCAGTACGCCGGGTTCTCCACCGCCGAGGAGTCCAACGCCTTCTACCGCCGCAACCTCGCGGCCGGCCAGAAGGGCCTCTCGGTCGCGTTCGACCTGGCCACGCACCGCGGCTACGACTCCGACCACCCGCGGGTCAAGGGCGACGTCGGCATGGCGGGCGTGGCGATCGACTCGATCTACGACGCCCGCACCCTCTTCGACGGCATCCCGCTGGACGAGATGTCGGTGTCGATGACCATGAACGGCGCGGTGCTCCCGGTGCTGGCGCTCTACATCGTCGCGGCCGAGGAGCAGGGGGTGAAGCCGGAGCAGCTCACGGGGACGATCCAGAACGACATCCTCAAGGAGTTCATGGTCCGCAACACCTACATCTACCCGCCGCAGCCGAGCATGCGGATCATCAGCGACATCTTCGGCTACACCTCGCAGAAGATGCCCCGGTTCAACTCCATCTCGATCTCCGGCTACCACATCCAGGAGGCCGGGGCGACGGCCGACCTGGAGCTGGCCTACACCCTGGCCGACGGCGTGGAGTACATCCGGGCCGGGCTCGACGCGGGCCTCACCATCGACGAGTTCGCACCGCGGCTGAGCTTCTTCTGGGCGATCGGCATGAACTTCTTCATGGAGGTCGCCAAGATGCGCGCCGCCCGCGCCCTGTGGGCGCGCCTGGTCAGCCAGTTCGAGCCGGAGAACCCCAAGTCGCTCTCGCTGCGCACGCACAGCCAGACCTCCGGCTGGTCGCTGACCGCCCAGGACGTCTTCAACAACGTCCAGCGCACCTGCATCGAGGCGATGGCGGCCACCCAGGGTCACACCCAGTCGCTGCACACCAACGCCCTCGACGAGGCCATCGCGCTGCCCACCGACTTCTCCGCGCGGATCGCCCGCAACACCCAGCTGCTGCTCCAGCAGGAGAGCGGCACGACGGGCACGATCGACCCCTGGGCCGGCTCCTACTACGTCGAGCGGCTGACCCACGACCTCGCCGAGCGCGCCTGGGGGCACATCTCCGAGGCCGAGGAGCACGGCGGCATGGCCAAGGCCATCGAGGAGGGCCTGCCCAAGATGCGCATCGAGGAGGCCGCCGCCCGCACCCAGGCGCGCCTGGACTCCCGCGCGCAGAAGCTGGTCGGCGTGAACACCTTCCGGCTCCCCGAGGAGGACCCCCTCGACGTGCTCCGGGTCGACAACGCCAGCGTCTACAAGCAGCAGCTGGCCAAGCTCGAACGGCTTCGTGAGGAACGGGACTCCGAGGAGGTGTCGCGCACCCTGGACGCCCTGACCAGGTCGGCCGAGGACGGCCACGTGCACGGCTCCCTCGACGGCAACCTGCTCGCCCTGGCCGTCGACGCGGCGCGGGCGAAGGCGACGGTGGGCGAGATCTCCGAGGCGCTGGAGAAGGTCTACGGCCGTCACCGCGCGGTGATCCGTACGATCTCGGGGGTGTACAAGCGCGAGTCCGGCTCGAGTGACGCGATGGCGCAGGTGCTGGCCGCGACCGAGAAGTTCGCCGAGGACGAGGGCCGCCGACCGCGCATCCTGGTGGCCAAGATGGGCCAGGACGGGCACGACCGCGGCCAGAAGGTGATCGTCACCGCCTTCGCCGACATGGGCTTCGACGTCGACGTGGGGCCGTTGTTCTCCACGCCCGAGGAGGTCGCGCAGCAGGCGGTGGACGCCGACGTGCACATCGTCGGGGTCAACTCGCTGGCGGCGGGCCACCTGACGCTGGTGCCCGAGCTCAAGCAGGCGCTGGCGGACCTCGGCGCCGAGGACGTGATGATCGTCGTCGGCGGCGTGATCCCTCCCGACGACGTACCGACGCTGAAGGAGATGGGTGCCGCCGCGGTCTTCCCGCCCGGCACCGTCATCGCCGAGGCCGCGATCGACCTGCTCGAGAAGCTGTCCGCACAGCTCGGCCACTGATGGCAGTGGACGTCGCCGCGCTCGTCGAGGGCGTCCGCGAGGGCAAGCGGGCGTCGGTGTCGCGCGCCATCACCCTCGTGGAGTCGCAGCGCGCCGACCACCGCGTCGCCGCGCGCGAGCTGCTGAGCGAGCTCACCGACGGCGACACCCACGCCGTCCGCGTCGGGATCTCCGGTGTCCCCGGGGTGGGCAAGTCGACGTTCATCGAGACCCTCGGCGCCCATCTCACCGGCTCCGGCCAGTCGGTCGGCGTCCTGGCGGTCGACCCCTCCTCGACCCGCACCGGCGGCTCGGTGCTCGGCGACAAGACCCGGATGCCCGAGCTCGCTGCCAACCCGAGCGCCTACATCCGCCCCTCGCCCACCGCCGGCACCCTCGGCGGGGTCGCCCGGGCGACCACGCAGGCGATGGTCGTGCTCGAGGCCGCGGGGTACGACGTGGTGCTCGTCGAGACCGTCGGCGTCGGCCAGTCCGAGGTGACCGTGGCCGGGATGGTCGACTCCTTCCTGTTCCTGACGATGGCGCGCACCGGCGACCAGCTCCAGGGCATCAAGAAGGGCATCCTCGAGATCGCCGACGTGATCGCGGTCAACAAGGCCGACGGCGACCGGGCCGACGAGGCGCGGTCGGCAGCCAAGGAGCTCTCCGGCGCCCTGCGGATGGTCCACTCGGGGGGTGAGGGCTGGGTGCCCCCGGTGCTCACCTGCTCCGGGCTGCACGACACCGACGTCGACACCGTCTGGGACAAGGTGATCGCCCACCGCGACTCGCTGGGAGAGCAGGGACTCGCCGAGAAGCGTGCCGGCCAGCAGCTCGACTTCACCTGGGCGCTGGTCCGCGACGAGCTCGACCAGCGGCTGCGGCGCTCCCCAGGGGTGAAGGCGATCCGCGACGACGTACGACGGGCGCTGCTGGCCGGTGAGACCACGGCCCCGCTCGCCGCCGACCGCCTGATCGCGGCGTTCGACGAGCGGGACGACGAGGGCGCCAGATAGTCTTGTCGGTCGTGACCTCGTCCGTGCCAATGCCCATCCCCGGGCCCGATGCCGCGCTGCTGCGTGACCTGACCGAGGAGGTCGCCAAGCACGCGGACCTGCTCGTCGACGTCCGCCGCGACCTGCACGCGCACCCGGAGCTGTCGTGGACCGAGGACCGCACCGCCTCCGTCGTGGCCAAGAGGCTCGACGAGGTCGGCCTGGTGGCCCGGGCGATGCCGCGCGGTGGCCTGCTCGTCGACATCGGCCGCGGCGAGGGCCCGATGACCGCCCTGCGCGCCGACCTCGACGCGCTGCCGGTCGACGACCGCACCGACGACCCGTGGGCCAGCACGGTCAAGGGCGTGGCCCACGCCTGCGGCCACGACGTGCACACCGCCGCGCTCCTGGGTGCCGGGCTGGCGCTGGCCGGGGTGGCCGAGCGACTGCCGGGCCGCGTGCGCCTGCTCTTCCAGCCGGCCGAGGAGACGATGCCCGGCGGCGCCCTGATGGCCATCGAGGCCGGTGCGCTCGAGGGGGTCTCGCGCATCTTCGCGCTGCACGTCGACCCGACCCTCGACGTCGGCACCGTGGGGCTGCGGGAGGGCCCGCTGACCGGCGCCTCGGACCACGTCGACGTGCTGCTCACCGGCAAGGGCGGGCACACCTCGCGCCCCCACCTGACCGAGGACCTCACCTTCGCCCTCGGCAAGCTGGTCACCGAGCTCCCCGCGGTGCTCTCGCGCCGGCTGGACCCCCGCTCGGGGGTCAGCGTGGTGTGGGGGATCGTCCGCTCGGGCTCCGCGGTCAACGTCATCCCCGACTCCGGCCGCGCCGGTGGCACGGTCCGGATGCTCGACGCAGAGGCCTGGGCCCAGGCAGAGGGACTGGTCCGCGAGACCGTGGCCCAGATCGTCGAGCCGTACGGCGTCGCGTCGACGGTCACCTACATCCGGGGGGTGCCCCCGGTGGTCAACGAGCACTGGGCCACCACGCTGCTGGGCCGGGCCGTCGAGCGTTCCTTCGGTGCCGACGCCCACGTGGCCACCACCCAGAGCCTGGGCGGGGAGGACTTCGCCTGGTACCTCGACCTGGTCCCGGGGGCGATGGGGCGCCTGGGCACGCGCACGCCCGGGTGGTCCGACCTACGACCTCCACCAGGGAGACCTGCGCGTGGACGAGCGCTCCGTCACGGTCGGGGCGACCGTCCTCGCGGCGGCCGCTCTCGAGTCGATGGTCACCGACCGGTAACACTTGCCGCGGTTCGGGGCCTGCGCTTAGGCGCTGTCCCCGGGACCGGATATGGTCCCGCGAGAGCGGGCCGGCCTGAACGGGTGAGCCGGCACCCATTCGAACGAACGAGGAGACAGTCGTGCGCCGGTTCACCAAGATCGCGGCAGTGGTGCTGGCGGGGGCCCTCGTCCTCGCCGCATGTGGTTCCAAGGACTCGGGCAGCAGCAGCTCGTCGGCCAGCGCCGACGTCTGCAAGGGAGCCAAGGGCTCTGGGCCCAAGGTCGGCGTCGCGTACGACGTCGGTGGCCGAGGCGACCAGTCCTTCAACGACTCGGCCTACCGGGGCCTGGAGAAGGCGGTCAAGAACCTCGACGCCACCTGCATCGAGGCGAAGGCCACCCCCGACGACAACGACACGATCCGCGCCCAGCGGCTCAAGACGCTGGCCGACCAGGGCTACAACCCGGTGATCGCGGTCGGCTTCCTCTACTCGCCGGCGGCGGCCAAGGTCGCGGCCGAGAACCCCAAGACCGACTTCGCGGTGATCGACGGCTACAGCACGACGATCCCCAAGACCCCGCTGAAGAACCTCGCGGACCTCGTCTTCGCCGCCAACGAGAGCTCCTACCTCGTCGGCGTCGCCGCGGCGCTGAAGACCAAGGCCAAGCACGTCGGGTTCGTGGGCGGCATCCACGGCGACCTGATCAAGTCCTTCGAGGCCGGCTACGAGGCTGGCGTGAAGTCGGTCGACCCGACGATCAAGATCGACGTCCAGTACCTCACCGAGGACCAGAACGACTCCAAGACCGGCTTCGAGAACCCCGCCGGGGGCAAGGACGCCGCGTCCGCGATGTACGAGTCCGGGGCCGACGTGGTCTACCACGCTGCCGGCAAGTCGGGTCTCGGTGTCTTCCAGGCGGCCGCGGCCGCCGGCAAGGGCAAGTGGGCCATCGGTGTCGACTCCGACCAGTACCTCACCGCCCCGAAGTCGCAGCAGTCGCACATCCTGACCTCCGCCCTCAAGCGGATCGACAGCGCGCTCTTCGACTACGTCTCGGCCTTCAAGGACGGCAAGGCCCCCACGGGCTTCGTGAACAACGACCTGAAGACCAACGGCGTCGGGATCACCTACTCCGGTGGGTTCATCGATGACATCAAGCCGCAGATCACGGCCGCCTCGGACAAGATCAAGAGCGGCGCGATCGTGGTGCCCACGGATCCCGCGAAGGTGAAGTGACCTCCGGAGGGACCACGCAGGACACGTAGTGAGGGTGCCCGGGCGACGCGCTAGCGTGTCGCCCGGGCACTTCTCTTGGAGGTACGAGTGACGACGGCCATCGAGCTGCGCGACATCGGCAAACGCTTCCCGGGGGTGGTGGCCAACCACGACATCGACATCACGATCGAGTCCGGCACGATCCACGCCCTCGTCGGCGAGAACGGTGCCGGCAAGTCCACGTTGATGAAGATCCTCTACGGCGTGCAGAAGCCCGACGAGGGCACGATCACCGTCGACGGTCAGCAGGTCTCCTTCACGACGCCCGCCGACGCGATCGCCGCGGGCATCGGGATGGTCTTCCAGCACTTCATGCTGGCCGACAACCTCACCGTGCTGGAGAACGTCGTCCTCGGCGCCGAGAAGCTGCACGGGATCGGCGACGCCGCCCGTGCCGCCATCACCGAGATCTCCCAGACCTACCGGTTCGAGCTCGACCCCGACGAGCTCGTCGAGACCCTCGGGGTGGGGGAGCGGCAGCGCGTCGAGATCCTCAAGGTCCTCTACCGGGGCGCCCGCATCATCATCCTCGACGAGCCGACGGCGGTGCTGGTCCCGCAGGAGGTCGAGGCGCTGTTCGAGAACCTCCGCAACCTCAAGGATCAGGGCCACACGCTGATCTTCATCTCCCACAAGCTCGATGAGGTCCGTGCGATCGCCGACGAGATCACCGTCGTACGACGCGGCACCACGGTGGCCTCCGTGCGACCGTCCGACGTCACCTCGCGCAAGCTGGCCGAGCTGATGGTGGGCAGCGAGCTTCCCTCGCCCAGCACCGAGGAGTCGACGGTCACCGACCGGGTCCTGCTCGAGGTGCACGACCTCCAGCTGGACGACCCCTCCGGCCGGCCGCTGCTGGCCGACATCTCCTTCGACATCCACGCCGGCGAGGTGCTCGGGATCGCGGGCGTCGAGGGCAACGGCCAGACCGAGCTGGTCGAGACGCTGGTCGGGATGCGGGACCCGCGGAGCGGGTCGGTCCGGCTGAGCGAGGAGGACATCAGCCACTGGTCGACCAGGCAGCGCCGCGAGTCGGGGATCGGCTACATCCCCGAGGACCGCCAACGGCACGGCCTGCTGCTCGACTCGCCACTGTGGGAGAACCGCATCCTCGGCCACCAGACCAGGCCTCCGGCCGTCAAGGGCTTCTGGCTCAACCGCTCGGGCGCGCGCACGGACTCCACGAGGATCGTCGAGCAGTACGACGTACGCACCCCCGGCATCGACACCACCGCGCGCGCCCTCTCCGGCGGCAACCAGCAGAAGTTCATCGTCGGGCGCGAGATGAGCGGTGACCCGGTGCTGCTGATCGCCTCCCACCCCACCCGCGGGGTGGACGTGGGTGCCCAGGCCCAGATCTGGGACCACATCAAGCAGGCGCGTCGCTCGGGGCTGGCGGTGCTGCTGATCTCGGCCGACCTCGACGAGCTGATCGGGCTCTCCGACACGATCCGGGTGCTGCTCCGCGGCCGCCTGGTCGGCAGCTTCGACCCCCAGACCGTGACGCCCCAGGAGCTCGGCTCCGCGATGACCGGGGCGGGTGACGACGCATGAGCCTCTTCAAGCGCATCCTGGTCGGCCTCGCCGCGCCCGCGCTGGCCCTGGTCGTGGCCGCGATCATCGCCACGCTGGTGCTCCTGGCGACCGGCGACGACGTGAGCGCGTTCTGGACCACGATGCGCACCTGGCCCGGCCACGACGACCTGGTCGCGATCCTCAACCAGGCCGCGGTGCTCTACCTCTCCGGTGTCGCCGCCGCGATCGGCTTCCGGATGAACCTGTTCAACATCGGCGTCGAGGGCCAGTACCGCCTGGCCGGTCTCGCCGCCGGCTGGTTCGCCGGCGCCGGCCTGCTGCCCGGCTACCTGAACACGGTGGGCGCGATCCTGGTCGCGGTGCTGACCGGTGCGCTGTGGGCGGGGATCGCCGGTGTCCTGCGCGTGACCCGCGGGGTCAGCGAGGTGATCTCGACGATCATGCTGAACGCCATCGCGGGCTCGCTGATCGGCTACCTGATCACCCGGGTGGGCGTCAGCAACGGGAAGGCCTCGAACACCAAGACCATGCCCCACGGGACCTGGGTCGGGAACATCACGATCTTCAAGGACTCCAGCACCGAGCTCTACGGTCTCTCGCTCCTCGCGATCGTGGTCGGCGTCGGCTTCTGGGTGCTGCTGAACAAGACCCGCTTCGGCTTCGACCTCCGGGCCTCGGGAGCCTCGGAGCCCGCCGCGGTGGCCTCCGGCGTCAACGTGCGCAAGATGATCGTGGTCTCGATGCTGCTCTCGGGCGGGGTCGCGGCCCTGATCGGGTTGCCGCAGATGTTCTCCGACTCCCACAACTACGGCTCGTCGTTCCAGACCGGGCTCGGCTTCACCGGCATCGCGGTGGCGTTGCTCGGGCGCAACAACCCGATCGGGATCGCCTTCGGCGCGCTGATCTTCTCCTTCCTCTCCCAGCAGGCGACCCTGCTCAACATCCTCGCGGGCATCTCGCCGGACATCATCGCGGTCACCCAGGGCGTGATCGTGATGGCCGTGGTGATCGCCTACGAGATCGTCCGCCGCTACCGGGTCCGCCTCGAGCAGGCGCAGGTCGGCACCGAGCTCGCCGAACGACGAGCGGCCCAGCAGCCGGAAGGGGTGTCAGCATGAGCGTCGCCGCCTACACCGGACAGGTCCCCGCGGGCCCTGCACCCGAGGACGCCGCCGAGCGCACGTCGCGGCGCCGCAAGTACGCCTTGTACGCAGCCCTGGGCTTCGTCGCGCTGTGCATCGTCCGGCAGGTGACCGGCGCCGACCAGGTCACCTCGTCGGGCACCCTGACCGTCGCCCTCACCGCGACGATGCCGATCGCCCTCGCCGGTCTGGGCGGCCTCTGGTCCGAGCGCGCCGGCATCGTCAACATCGGCCTCGAGGGCCAGATGATCCTGGGCACCCTGGGCGCCGGGTACTTCGGCTTCCACTACGGCGTGGTCGCCGGCGTCCTCGGCGCGGTCATCTTCGGCGTGATCGGGGGCCTGCTGCACGCGTTCGCCACCGTCATCGTCGGCGTCGACCACATCGTCTCCGGCGTCGCGATCAACATCATCGCGGCGGGCGTCGCCGGGTTCCTCGCGGAGACCTGGTTCAGCGACCTCGAGGGCGGCGGACCCACGCAGTCACCGCCGTTGCCCACGCCCCCCGAGATCGACATCTCGTTCATCGCCGACCCGATGAACACGCTCGAGGGCAAGCACTGGTTCCTGATCAGCGACCTCGCCGGCGTGGTGGAGATGTTCACCAGCGGCCTCTCGTCGCTGACCGTCATCGGGCTGGCGCTCATCTTCGGCAGCATCTGGCTGCTCTGGAGCACCCGGTTCGGCCTGCGGTTGCGGTCGTGCGGTGAGTCGCCGGTGGCGGCGGAGACGCTGGGCGTGAACGTGATCCGCTACAAGTTCCTGTCCTGCCTGATCTCCGGCGGGCTGGCCGGGCTGGCCGGCGGCTACCTCGCGATGGTGTCCTCGTCCGGCTTCCAGGTCGGCCAGACCAACGGCCGCGGCTACATCGGCCTGGCGGCGATGATCTTCGGCAACTGGCGACCGGTCGGGTTGTTCCTCGGATCGATCCTCTTCGGCTACACCCAGGCGCTGCCGTTCCGCGACGGGCCGCACTCGCTGCACGCCCTGCTGCTCCTGGTGGCGGTCATCCTCGTCGCCGTCGCGGTGCTCCAGCTCCTCCGTGGTCGTCGCTGGCAGGCAGCCTCCGCGTCGGTCTTCGCGGTGCTGTTCTTCGTCTGGTACCTCACCACCAAGGTCGTGCCCAGCGACTTCACCACGATGGCGCCGTACGTCACGACGCTGCTGGTGCTGGCCCTCGCCTCTCAGCGACTACGGATGCCCGCGGCCGACGGGCAGGTCTACCGCAAGGGCACCGCAGGATGATCACCCCACGAAACCGCGCCAGGGGCTCGCTGCGCTCGCGGTGCCCACGCTTCCGCGGGGACCCCGGATGAGCGGCGACTTCGACTGGGAAGCTCTGCGCCGGGAGGCCGTCGAGGCGGCGACGCACGCCTACGCGCCGTACAGCCACTTCCCGGTCGGGGCCGCCGCGGTGGTCGACGACGGCCGGGTGGTCACCGGGTGCAACGTCGAGAACGCGTCCTACGGTGTGGGGCTCTGCGCCGAGTGCGGCCTGGTCTCGCAGCTGCACCTGACCGGTGGCGGCCGGCTGACCCACTTCGTGTGCGTCAACGGCAAGTCCGAGGTGATCATGCCGTGCGGGCGCTGCCGCCAGCTGCTGTTCGAGAACGGTCGCGCCGAGCTGCTGCTCATGACGGTCTCCGGCGTACGCCGGATGGACGAGGTGCTCCCGGATGCCTTCGGTCCCGACGACCTCGATTGACCTCGCCGACCCGGCGCTGGTCGCGGAGCCCTACCCGCACTTCGCCGACGAGCGCCAACGTCTGTCGGCACAGGGCCACGACGTGGCCTGGCACGAGCCGACGGGGATGTGGCTGACGTTCTCCCACGCCGCGGCCGGCGCCGTCCTGCGCGAGCGGACACTCGGTCGGATCTGGCAGGACCGTGAGCCGGCGGCGTACCTCGAGCCGTTCAACCTGCTCCACCGCAACCAGATGATGGAGAACGAGCCACCCGAGCACACCCGGCTGCGTCGCGCCGTGTCGGGGGCGTTCAACCGTGGTCACGTCGAACGGCTGCGCCCGCGCGTTCGGTCGCTCGCTGCCGGACTGCTCGACCAGGTGGATCCGGCCTCCTTCGACGTGATCGGGGCGTACGCCGAGCCGCTGCCCGTGCTCGTGATCGCCGAGCTGGTCGGGCTCTCCACGACGGACGTGCCGTCGCTGCGCCGGTGGTCGCAGGCGATCGTGCGGATGTACGAGCCGTCCCCGTCGGCGAAGGTCGTCGAGTCCGCCGTGGCCGCCGCGCAGGAGTTCGCCGACCTGGTGCGCGGGCATCTCGTGCACCGGCGGTCGCACCCGGGGGAGGACCTCACGACCGACCTGCTGGCGGCCGGGTTGAGCGACGACGAGCTCGTGGCGGCGGTCGTGCTCCTGCTCAACGCCGGCCACGAGGCGTCGGTGAACGTGTTCGGCAACGGCCTGGTCGCTCTCCTCTCCCGCGGGCTGCGCCCGGCGGAGGACCCGGCGCTCACGGTCGAGGAGATGCTCCGCTTCGACTCCGCCCTCCAGCTGTTCGAGCGCACGGCCACCGCCCCGGTGGAGGTCGGGGGAGTCGTGGTCGAGGAGGGCCAGAAGGTCGCGGCCCTCCTGGGCGCCGCCAACCGCGACCCCGCGGTGTTCCCCGACGCCGACGAGTTCTCCCCTCGTCGCACCCCGAACCCCCACCTCGCCTTCGGTGCCGGCCTGCACTTCTGCCTCGGCGCCCCGCTGGCGCGGATGGAGCTCGTGGAGTCGCTGGTGCTGCTGTTCTCGCGCTTCCCGTCGCTCTCCCTGGCCGGCGAGCCGGAGAGCAGGGGCACGTTCGTGCTGCGGGGGTACCGTCGCGTTCCGGTGGGAACCGGCGTCTGAGGTCTTGTTCCCATGACGACCCCACGCCAACCAGGGGAGGTGTACCGGGGATCCAGGCGCGGAGAGGTCAATGGGCCGGAACACACCGCCGCTTATAGGTGCGGAGTTGTGCTGTGTTGGTCCTTGTGATTAGAAGTACTGGCGCTGTACTCGTCGTCGGTGACGTGGTCGAGCCAGGTGACGACCTGGCCGTTGTTGTCAGCTTCTTGCATGGCCACGTGTGACATGAATCGATCAGGTGCCGCGCCGTGCCAGTGCTCTTCGCCTGGCTCGATGTAGACGACGTCTCCCTGGCGAATCTCTTGGGGTACGTCTGTGCGGGTGGCAACCAGGCCAGCCCCGTCGGTGACGTAGAGGGTCTGACCCTGTGGGTGACGGTGCCATGCGGTGCGGGCGCCGGGTGCGAAGCGAACATGGGCGCACCCGATCCTCGATTGGTCGTCCGGGTCGCGCACCGGATCGATGAAGACGGTTCCGGTGAACCAATCCTCGGGGCCGCGCCCGGTCGGTCGTGTGCTCTTGGTGAGTCTCATCGCGTTCCTACCGTTGTGGTTGCGGAGCCATCGACCGAGGTCGACGTAGGCGCGTCGTACGCCAGGCTGCTGGATAGGTCCCTATGGGCGTCTACCTGGGCCAACAGGATCTTGGCCTTCTGTTCGACGCCGGCCACAGCGTCGGCACAGGCCACCCAACGCACCGGCGGCTCATCAGCGCTCGCTAGTTGAACCAGGCCCCTAGCCAGCTTGGCTGGATCGCCACCTTGCTGGCCATGCATGCCCCGCCAGTTCCTGACGGTCTCTTCTGTACGTCCCGCGTAGTCGTCGATCGAGGACTTGGCATAGTTCGTCGACTCGGGCGAAAGAAGATCCGTCCGAAAGAAGCCGGGCTCCACCACCATGGTCCGGATGCCAAACGGCGCGACCTCAGGTGCCAAGGACTCCATCCACCCTTCGAGCCCGAACTTCGACGCCGCGTACGCCGCACAGAACTCCTGGCCGATCAAGCCAGCGGTCGAGGAGAGTGTGATGACCAGTCCGGATCGCCGATCGCGCATGACCTTCAGCGCTGCTCGCGTCACATTCAGCGGCCCGAAGAGGTTCGTGTCGATCTCTGCCCGGAAGTCTTCGGGCGCAATCTCCTCGAAGAACCCGGCGTAGAAGTTGCCGGCGTTGTTCACCAGGGCGTCGATTCTGCCGAAGCGACCGATGGCTGTCTTGACGGCTTCCTCAGCCTCGACCTCGCTGGTGATGTCCAGGGGCGCCGGCAGCAGGTTCTCGTCCTCGCCGAGTGCCTTCACCACGCTGTCGGTGTTGCGGGCAGTGGCCACGACAGCGTGGCCGGCCGCCAAGGCGGCTTTGGCGATGTCAACGCCCATCCCTCTAGATGCTCCAGTGATGAACCAGACTTGTTTGTTGCCCACGTACTTCTCCTTCTTGAATGCTTGTTGGTCAGCCGACCCAACCGATCAGGCGCCCAGGCTCAGTTCGTATCGGCCGGTAGCGATCGAGGCGATGACGCCGCCATCGATCAGGAGGTCTGAGCCGGTGATGAAGGCTCCGTCGGGGCCGAGCAGGAAGGCAGCGGCGCCACCGACCTCGTCGGGTGTGCCGACACGGCCAGCTGCGGCGGTGGCAATCATCTTGCGGTAGCCCTCCCCGCCTGGGCCGTTCAGCTCATCCTGGGCCAGCGGCGTCATGATGATGCCGGGACTCAGCGAGTTCAGCCGCGCGCCGCGGTCTCCCCACTCGACGCTGGTGGCTTGAACACGCAGGGTGTTGGCTCGCTTGGCGACGGCGTAGGCCATACCCGAACTGGTGATGGTGTCAGGCTGCAGGAACGGCAGCTGGTCGAGTTCGGCGGCTGGAGTCTGGCCCAGTGCGGTGTTCTGCTGCTGCGGAAGGGCGGGCAGCATGTAGCCGGCCTGGCTGGAGATGACGACACCGGAGCCGCCAGCGGCGATCACGCCGGCGAACTCTTCGAGCACGAAGGCAGTTCCGACCAGGTCGACCGCGATGATGGCCTCGGGTGAGGCCTGGGCTGGTGAGAGTCCAGCGGTGTGGACCAGGTGCGCGACGGGGCCGAGTTCTGCCGCTGCCGCGGCGAGGGTCTTGACCGACTCCTGTGATGAGACGTCGACGTGGGTCGACTGGGTCGCGTAGCCGATGCCGCCGAGCGTAGTCGCGGCGGCTTTGGCGGCGTTCTCGTTGATGTCGGCCAGCAGGACCAGCTTGCCGGTGCTGACGCGCCGGGCGATGGCTTGACCGATGGCACCGGCGCCGATGACGACGACGACATCCTTGTGCTGTTCTGTGGGCATAGGGTTCTCCTGTTGATGACGGCTTGGTGTTACGAGCGGTCGAGCGAGGTCGACTGGGCCTCGTTGTGATGGCTGCCCGAAGGCGCGGGGAGCGCGTCGAGGCGGCCGATCTGGTCCGTGGTCAGCTGCAGGGCATCGGCAGCGATGTTCTCCTCGAGCCGGCTGACCCGCTTGGTGCCAGGGATCGGAGCCACGTCGTCGCCCTTGGCCAGCAGCCACGCAAGCGCGACCTGGGCTGCCGTTGCACTGGCCTCGGCCGCGACCCGCTCGATCTCCTTGACCAGTGCGACGTTGCGGTCGAAGTTCTCACCCATGAACCGCGGGTTGGTGCGGCGCCAGTCGTCCTCGTCCATGTCGTCGAGCGAGTGGATGTGCCCAGTGAGGAACCCGTGGCCCAGGGGCGAGTACGGCACCAGGCCGATGCCCAGCTCGCGCAGCACAGGCAGCACCTCGTCTTCGAGGTCGCGGGTGAACAGCGAGTACTCCGACTGGAGTGCTGTCACCGGGTGAACGGCGTGGGCACGGCGGATGTTGGTGACCCACGCCTCGGAGAGCCCGATGTGGCGGATTTTGCCTTCGCGCACCAGGTCGGCGAGCGCACCCATCGTCTCTTCGATCGGGGTGCTCGGGTCGACGCGGTGCTGGTAGTACAAGTCGATGTAGTCCGTGCCAAGCCGTGTCAACGAGCCTTCGACGGCCAGCCGAATGTTCTCGGGCGTGCTGTCGAGGCCCTCCACACCGGGACGGTTGGAGATGAACCCGAACTTGGTCGCGATGACGTACTTGTCACGCTGTCCCTTGGTGGCCTTACCGACGAGCTCCTCGTTGGTGTGCGGGCCATAGACCTCGGCGGTGTCGATGAAGTTGACGCCCAGCTCGAGGGCCCGGTGAATGGTCCGGATCGACTCGGCCTCGTCCTCGCCTGCACCGCTGTAGGCAGCCGACATCCCCATGGCGCCAAGGCCGAGGCGAGACACCTCGAGGGCGCCTCCGAGCTTGATGTGGTGCATGTCTTGTTCCTCCATCTTGTCCGATCCGGATGCATGGCATCCACTTAGCCGTACTCTAGCACGAAGCGGATATCTTCTATCCACTTCGTGTTAGAGTCGCCGCGTGCCTGAGATCGTGACGCCCGCACTGCGCAAGGACGCGGCTCTCAATCGTCAGCGGTTGCTCGACGCGGCCGCCGACTTGTTCGCAACCCGCGGTCTGGGCGTGACGCTCAACGACATCGCCCACCACGCAGGTGTCGGCGTCGGCACCGCCTACCGACGTTTTTCCAACAAGGAGGAGGTGATCGACGCCCTCTTCGAGCAGAGTCTGCAAGGTGTCGCTGCCGTCGCCCAGGAGGCCCTGTCAGATCCAGACGCCTGGCACGGCCTGGTGACCTTCCTCGAACGATCAATGCAGATGCAGTTCGGTGACCGTGGACTGACCGAGATCATGAACAACCCGGCGCTTGGCGACGAGCGTGTGCAGGACGCCAGGGATCGCATCGCCCCACTGATCCAAGACATCGTCGAACGGGCGAAGGAACAAGGCGCTGTCCGCCCTGACCTCGACCAGACCGACGTGGTCTTCATCCAAGTCGGGCTCTCCGCGATCATGGACCGCAGCCGCACAATCGAGCCCGATCTCTACCACCGCTACTTGACTCTCTTCCTCGACGCCATCCACACAGAGCGCTCGTTCTTCACCGAGTTGCCAGTGGCTGCCCTCACCCCTGATCAGACCCATCAAGCGATGACACAAGAGCGTCCGGACAACAACTGACAGCACAGCTAAGACGCTCACTCGGTACGTCCGCGCCTCCGCGCCAACTACTCCCGCGGGAGTGCGTCTTACCACCGCCTTTGACCAACCACCTCGCGGCTTGACCCTCACGTCCTGCGATGAAACCTAACCTTGCCGTTGGGGAGCTTCTCGTGACGGAAGTCGGGGTCGTGGATGCGGCGGTGGTGGTGGCCGCAGAGGAGGCGTCCGTTCTCGACGCTGGTCTCGCCACCTTCGCTGAAGGGGATGTCGTGGTGGGCGTGGCACATCGAGGGCGGGACGTCGCAGTGCTCGGCTGTGCAGGTCTTGTCGCGCAGGGCCAGGGCTAGGCGCATGGGTTCGGTGTGGAAGCGGGTCTTCTGGCCGGCGTCGAGGACCACGGACTTGGCGCCGAGGACGACGGGGATGATCCCGGCTCGGCAGGCGAGTCGGCGGGCTTCGGCGGCGGTGATCCTGGTGCCGGTGTCGAGGGTGCAGACGCCGGCGGCGGTGAGGTCGGCGAGGAGCTGTTCGAGGGTCATGGTGACCACGACGGTGGCGCCGACGCCGCCGTGGGTGGGCAGCCAGTGGGCGTCGACGGCTTCGATGATCTGGGTGAACGCGATCCCTTGGCGCACCGAGGCGGGGAGGTCGGGGTCGATCGGGCTGTGCTGGGTGGAGCCTTGGCGGACGGGGTTGGTCAGGGCCCAGATCATCCTCCGCAGCATCTCGCCGTGTCGTTGGGTGGTGCGGAAGCGGCCGTGGGCCACGCCCTGGTCATCGATGCTCATCTCGAAGCTGGTCTTGCGGGCGGCCTTGGCCTCCTCGAGCTCGAGCATCTTGCCCTCGTAGGCCTCGGCCGCCTCGGGAGCGATCACCTCGAACAGGTGACGACCGAGCACCTCGACCTCACGTGCGTCGTAGGTCGCGCACAACCCGACCAGGTGGACCTCAGCCTGAGCGCGCTGCTCGAGGGAGACGGCGAACTCACCGGACGACGGCAGCCGGTCCAACGACGTGATCACCGCCTCGGCTTGCGCGGTGTTCACCTCGCCGGTGGCCATGCCGGCCAGGAGCAGCGGCAGTGTCTCGAGCCGGTGAGCGAGCGCGAGGTCCGACCGCGCCGCTCGGCTGGTCTGGCGCGTCTCGACCTTCATCCACCCCGCCGCGTTCGCCGCACCCGAGTCGAGACAGGCGCCGGTGGTGTCGGCGTCAGCGAGGAGTCGGAGCTTCAGGGTCGCGAGCTTGGCCTCGGCGCGCGCGAAGTCGACCAGCCCCTGACGCTTCTCCTCCGGCGTCATCGACAGCAGCGGCGTCTCCACGAGGTCGTCCAGACGGGAGTTGAGCCGGTCGGCGAACGCCGCGACAGCGTGAGTCGGGCACTCCACCAGCTGGTTGCTCATGGACCTATTCCAGCACCGACCACTGACAGCCTTTTCCCGCGCTGACCTGCGGTTCTACACCTCAGACTCGGCGCCGGCGGCCGGGCCTCACGGCGGCGGCTGGACCGCCACCCGGGCATCGAGGTCGTTGTCGAAGCGGGCGTCGCCGCCGCGGACCAGCACGTAGTGCTGCGTGACGGTCGCGCAGTAGATCTGCAACGGGCCGGCGGGGCGGACGTCGTCGGGCCCGAGCGTCTTGCCCGGGGGGAGCCGGCTGTTCAGGACCTCGAGCAGCCGGTCGCGCTCGGCGTCGTCGGCCGGTGCTGCGGTGGCCTCGACGTACACCGCCTCGGCGGACCCGATCGGCACCTGCGAGTCGAAGACCGTGAGGGCGACGTCCGGGCGCTCGGAGAGGTTGCGTGAGTGCCTGGCCTCCGGTGACGACACCCAGCAGAGGTGCCGCTCGTCGGAAGCGGCGAAGTAGACCGGCGTGGCCCAGGGCACTCCGTCGGCGTCGGCCGTCGCGAGCACCAGGTACCTCGTGGCCGCCAGCACCTGCGGCACGGTCGGCCACAGGTCGATCGATCGGTCCGCGTCGGTCACCCGGGCTCCCTGCGCACCGCGAACCGCAGGTGCAGCACGCGGTGGCCCTGGATGACCACGTGCGGATCCTCGAGCACGTGCCGGTCCTGGATGCTGCCGAAGTACCGCTTGCCCGACCCGAAGACCACCGGCACCACGTCCATCGCGACCTCGTCCACCAGCCCAGCGGCGAAGATCTGGCCACCGACGTGGCCGGCGTTCACGGCGATGGCCCGCTCGCCGGCCAGCTCCTGGGCCTTCGCTACGGCAGCGGTGACGTCCTCGACGAAGTGGTAGGAGGCCTCGGGGTGCCAGCCCTCGGGCCTTGGCCGGTGGGACACCACGACCACGTGCTCGCCGACCGGGGGGTGTCCCTCCCAGCCGTCCATGAGGTCGAAGAAGTGCCGCCCCATGACGATGACGCCGACCTGCTCCCAGGTCGACCGGACGTAGTCCACCGAGGCACTGGAGACCTTGAACGGCGAGCCCTCGCCCGAGTGGTCGTACTCGGTGTCGGCGCCCTCGATGATCGGCACGTCACCGCTGAAGAGCCACTCGTGGAGCGTGCCGACGTCGTCGTGGTCGTCGGCGATGAAGCCGTCGACCGACACCGCGCTGTTCAGGATCACGGTTCCCACAGGGTCTCCTCCGGTGTCTCGGTGATGCGGCTGATCCTCTCGGTCGAGGGGCTCGCGGTCTTGTAGAAAATCACTCGGCCGGCATCGGACCGTTGTCCGGCGGGAAGCCGCGCTCGGCAGGGAACCGGCGACGCAGGGCCAGGTACGCCGACGGGGTGTGGCCGGTGAAGTCCTTGAACTCCCTGCTGAAGTGGGACTGGTCGAAGTAGCCCGCGGTCTGCGCGAGATCCGACCAGTCGACCGGGCGCCGGGCGTCGACGGAGAGGATCAACCGCGCGAAGCGGTAGATGCGAGCCACGCGCTTCGGGGTGACACCGAGGTGGGTCTTGTACTGGGCGGCCAGGTGGTTGGCGCTGACGCCGGCGTCCTCGGAGAGAGACCCGATCGGGAGCGTGCCCCATGAGGCTGCCAGGTGCCCTGCCGTGTGGTGGACGAGGTCGAGGCCACGCGAAGGCCCGGCGACGAGCTGAGATCTCAGCTCGTCCTCGACGACCTGGAGCACCTCGCCGGTCGTGGTGGCGGTGGTGATCCGGTCGCGCATCCGGTCCACCGACCGTCCCCACAGCGCCGCGGCCGGCACCCATCGGTTCCGGAGGTCGACGGAGGGGATGTCGAGGAACGGCGAGAGGCCCCACGGCTTGAAGTGCACCCCGACGATGCGCACGGGCGGCTGGTGCTCGATCAGGAAGCGCCGCGTCCACAGGCCCATGAACCACGCATCCGTGAGGGAGGCCGGTGGCACCGAGGCGTCTGAGTCGACCAGGCGGGCCGGTGCGGCCAGGTTGATCATCAGGTGCGCCGACGGCATCGGCGGGACGTTGAGCCGACGATGGCGCGGCTCCCCGGTCAGGCAGTAGACGTCGTCGACGTACCGATCCAGCGGCGGAGCCGGGACGCGACCGAAGTAGTCCACGGACTCATGCTCGCGTGCCACCCGCTCGCCCCGCCAGCCTGGCTGCCCGTCCCTGCATCTACGGCGTCCCGCTGGCACTGCTCGATCAGTTGATGATCTCGCCGCGTTCGTCGGCGAGGAGCGCCGCCAGCCGGTCGCGCCATGCCTGCAGGGCCTCGGGGGTCAGGCGGGTCCAGTCGGCGACCTCGCCGACGACCCGGAGCGGAGCGGTGCTGCGGTACGAGCGGGTGGGGTTGCCCGGGAACTTCTTGTCGGTCACGTTGGGGTCGTTCTCGAAGGCCCCGGTCGGCTCCACGGCGTACACCCGCGGCTCGCCGTCGCCGGCCGCGAGCTCCGCGGCCAGCCCGGCGCCGTCGGGCAACGCGGTGAAGTAGATGTGGTTCATCACGACCTCTGGCCGGTAGTTCGAGCGGAAGCCCGCGGTGAGCAGCTCGCCCACCTGCAGGTCGGCCTTCGTGCCGTGGAAGAACGGTCCTTCGTCCAGCACCTCGCTCACCCTCGCAGCCTATGACGGCGCGGGGGAGACACTCCCACGCCGGTGGCGGGCGGCTCCTGCGGGAAACTCGGGTGCCGGCGGGTGGGTGGTCGCAGTACGGTCCGCATCATGACAACCGGTGAGTTCCTGCCCGAGGGTTTCGACCCACCGACCTCGCTGGTCACCGAGGAGTTCCGCCTCGAACCGCTGGGGCCCCAGCACAACGAGGCCGACCTGGCCGCCTGGACCTCGAGCATCGAGCACATCCGCTCCACCCCCGGCTATCCCGACGGCAGCTGGCCTCCTCCCGAGGGCATGACGCTCGAGCGCAACCTCGCCGATCTCCGTCGTCACGCCGACGACTTCGAGAAACGCGCCGGTTTCACCTTCACCGTCCTCGACCCTGGCGACGATGACGTCATCGGGTGCGTCTACGTGTATCCCGCGAAGGCGGAGGACTGGGACGTCACGGTGCAGTCGTGGGTGCGTGCCGACCGGGCACACCTCGACGTCCCTCTCGCCGATGCCGTCGCGCACTGGCTCGCCACCGACTGGCCGTGGGAGCGTCTGTACCGCTACGGCCGGTGACCCTGACGGCCAGAGGCGAGCGCGGGCTCAGGGGCTGGTGAAGTCCCAGACGGCGCGACCGCTCGTGCCCACGGTGATCCGTGAGCGTCCGATCACCTCGACGTGCTCGACGCCGGGGGAGGCCAGGGTGAACTCGACACGTTGTAGCTGCGAGGACCCGGTCGTGGCGTGCAGCTCGATCGTGGTCTGGGCGTCCCGAGCCACCACGACGTCGGGCGTGGAGACGGTCTCGAAGCCCGCTGCCCGCAACATCGGTGCCGTGGCGGCGATGCTGACGGGGGACATGCTCAGCCGGACCAGGCCAAGGTCGCTGAGAACTGGTCCCCGGTGAAGGCCCTGGGTGGGCGACGGCGAGGGCGCCGGGTCCCCTGCAGCGGCCAGCCAGTCGGCGTACGCGGCTTCCCGGACCTGGAGGTCGCTCGGGTCCCCGAGGAACTCCATCACCCATGCCTCGAAGCTCCTCGGGGCATCCGCCGGTTCGAGGTAGTCGAACCAGGGAACCTGGTCGACACCGGCTTCGCTGTTCTGCCGACCGGTGCGCGAGCCACCGCCCCAGCCCGCCATCCGCTCCGAGATGATGTCCAGCCCACCACGATCGCGGGTGGAGAGACCTAGGCCTGCCGAGGCCTCGGAGTTGCCTGATTCGCTCAGATCACCAGGCCCGAACAGCTCCAGGTAGGTCCGGCGCCCGGACAGGTACCGCCCCCTCCAGCGTCGAGTGTCGGCGACCACCGTCTCGACGTCGAACCTGCCGAAGAGCGGAAGGAATCCGCTGTCGACGACTGCGGCCGCCGTCTCGTCGTCGACGACGCCGTAGACGTGGTCGAGAAAGGCCACCTGGGGGAGGCACGGGGGGAGCCGCTCCACCTCGACACTGTAGGCGGATCAGTCGTGGGAGCCAGCGGCTCCCTCGAGCTTCAGCCGGAGAGACGCGCGCACCCATCGCAGATCCTCGTGGAGGTACGCCTTGGCGAAATCGTCGATCACGCGCTTCAGCGTGACATCGACCGCCCCGATCCGCACCGGCCAGCCCGTGTCGGTGTGGCACTGGCCGCTCGTTGTCGGCACGATTGTCCTGACAGGTGCTCAGGCACGTGGTGGGGATGGGGTGGCGTGACGGTCGACGAGGTGACGACGGGGCCGGAGCCGTTGCCGCCACTGGCGTGGCGCGGGATGGCGGTGGTGTGCGCGGCCCTCGGTGCGGTGCTCCTCGTCGCGAGCGCCCGGTACGGCTACCACCGCGACGAGCTCTACTTCATCGCCTCCGGGCAGCACCTGGCGTGGAGCTACCCGGACCAGGGTGTCCTCACGCCGTTGCTGGCGAGCTCCTTCGACAAGCTCGGGCACGGCTCCCTGGTCGTGTTCCGGCTCCCCGCGGTCGCGTCAGTGGTGGGAGCGGCCTGGTTGACCGGAGTGACCGCCCGCGAGCTCGGGGGCAGGACCCGGGCACAGGTGCTCGCCACGCTCACCGTCGCGCTGAGCACGGTGGGCCTGCTCGCCGGACACCTGCTCTCGACCTCGACGCTGGACTTCGCGTTGTGGGTCGCGATCACCTGGGTGGTGCTCCGCATCGCCCGCACCGGGCAGACCCGTCTGTGGGTGGTCGCCGGCGTCCTGGTCGCGCTCGCGCTCCTGAACAAGGATCTCGTCCTGGCGCTGGTGCTGTCGCTGACCCTCGGCCTGTTCACCGTGCCGGGTGGCAGGCGCCTGGTCCTCAACCGCTGGTACGCCGTCGGCGGGGTGATCGCCGTGGTCGCCTGGCTTCCCGGACTCTTCTGGCAGGCGCAGCACGGCTGGCCGCAGGTCACGCTCGCCCGGATGATCCGCGACGAGTACGGCACCCCGAGCGAGCGGATCGGCTTCCTCGTCGTGCAGCTCGTCCTGTTCAGCCTGGGCGCCACGGTGCTGTGGGTGGTCGGTGCGGTGCGCGTGTGGCGCGACCCCGCGTGGCGCTTCGCCCGCGTGCTCGCCGTGTCCTGGTTGGTCGCCTTCCTCGTCTTCGTGGTCACTGCAGGTCAGGCGTACTACACGGCGGGTGTGTACCCAGCGCTCGTCGCGGCCGGGGCCGTGGTCATCGAGCGACGTCCTCGTGTGTTCTGGGCGGTGACGGCCGTGGTCGTGGTGACCTCGCTGCTTCTCGTGCCCGCCTCGTTGCCGATCCTGTCGCCCCGTACCCTCGCGGCGTCGGGGTGGGCGGGCCCGGCCGAGCAGCAGCTGGAGATGGTCGGGTGGCCCCGCGAGGTGAGCCTCGTGGCCGCGGCCTACAAGGGCATCCCCGCTGCCCAACGCTCGCGCGCGGTCATCCTCACCGCCAACTACGGGGAGGCCGGTGCGGTCGACCGCTACCGAGCCAGGTTCGGGCTGCCTGCGGCGTACAGCGGCCTGAACGCCTTCGGGCTGTGGGGTCCTCCACCCGCCTCGGCCGGGCCCGTGGTCCTCGTCTGGGAGGACACCCGCCCGCCGGCGTACCTGCGCGGGTGTCGATACCTACGCCGGGTCGGCGGACCGGTCCCCAACGAGGAGCACGACTACGCACGCCTCTTCGTGTGCGCCGGGCCGCGCGGGACGTGGGCATCGATCTGGCCGCGCGTGGCGCACCTGTCGAACTGAGGACGACGCCTCACCCGGCGGGATCGGACAGCACCTCGCGCCACGAGTGACCGTGGGGCGTACCCGAGGAGGTCGCGGGCCTTGTCGATGGCGTAGAAGGTCTCGTCGCGACCCATCTCGCGCCGTTCCTCCACCCCCTCGTAGAACCGGTCGCGGATCTCCTGCGTCGTCGCGGCCACGGACATGTCGGCGTTGGCGACGTTGAAGACCTCGAAGCCGAGCCCGTCGGTCTCCAGGCAGCGCTGCACCATCTGGCCCAGGTCGCGGGCGTCGATGTAGGCGAAGATGTTGCGGCGCCGCAGTGCCGGGTCGTCCAGGAAGGCGGGGAACTTCTCGGCGTACTCGTGCGGCTCGATGACGTTGTTGATCCGCAGGCCGTAGACGTCGGCACCCGTGCGGGCCTGGAACGAGCGCGCCGTCACCTCGTTCGCGACCTTCGACATCGCGTAGGAGTCCTCCGGGACCGTCGGGTGCTCCTCGTCGACCGGCACGTACTCCGGCCGCCGCTCACCCTGGGCGAAGCAGACGCCGTAGGTCGTCTCCGAGGAGGCGAAGACGATCTTGCGCACCCCGAGCCGGGTGGCGGCCTCGAGCACGTTGTAGGTGCTCAGGACGTTGGTCGCGTACGTCGCGGCGTCCGGCCTGAGCAGGATCGCGGGGACCGCGGCGAAGTGCACGACGGCGTCGTAGCCGGGCTTCTCGGGCAGGTCCAGCTCGTCGAAGGTCGCCAGCCCCGCCAGCGCCGAGTAGGTCTCGCCCACGTCGGTGAGGTCCACGCGGAGGTCGGCGACAGCGGGGTTGCCCAGCGGAACGAGGTCGGCGTTGGTGACCTGGTGGCCCTGCTCGGCGAGGTACGGCGCCACGTGCCTGCCTGCCTTGCCGCTGCCACCGGTGAAGAAGATGCGCACGACTCTGTGTACCCGAGAAGGCCACGTCGAGTCACGGCCCCGGGGTCAGGTGACCCGAGCCGTCAGGTAGTAGCAGTCGACCGCCGGCGTACCCCCGTAGCCCTGCGGCAGGTAGGGGGCCGGCCCGAGGACCTCCACCGGCGTCCACACCCCGTCGTGCTGGAGCCGGTCGACGACGTCCTGGCACCCGCGGGAGTCCCAGAGGTCCTCGCGCTGGGTCACGACCACGACTCCTCCCGACCGGGTGACCCTCGCGAACTCACGCCAGACGGCCTCGACCTCGGGCAGGTAGGTCATCACCCCCACGCACACCAACGCCTCGACGCTGTCGTCCTCGAGGGGGAGCCGCTCCTGGAGATCCGCCTGCTCGACCGAGTCGTAGGCGCCGCCGCGCCGGGCGATGTCGAGGGAGGCCTGCGAGATGTCGAGACCCCGGACCTGTCCCGCGAACCCTCGTGCACGGAGCGCCCGGCCGACCAGCCCGGTGCCGCACCCGACGTCGAGCACCGACCCCGCCCCAGGATGCCGGGAGAGGATCGTGTCGGTGACCACGTCGGGCGCCTGGTAGGACCACGAGGCGAGGTCGTCGTCGTAGCCCTTGGCCCACTGGTCGTACCGGTCGGCGACCTCACCGGGATCACTCGTGCCCTGGTCCAGCCAGTCGCTGATGGGGACGTCGTCGGGAGCCATCGCGCCAGACTCTCACGCGACGGCCTCACTGCCCGGGCGCACGGCCAACTAGGGTCGGGGCATGGCGCAGCAGCACGATGCGGTCGAGGTGATCGCAGCGAAACGTGACGCCGGTGCGCTCAGCGACAGCCAGATCGACTGGGTGATCGCCGCCTACACCCGCGGCGACGTCGCCGACGAGCAGATGGCGGCGCTGGCGATGGCGATCCTGCTCAACGGGATGGACCGCCGCGAGATCGGACGGTGGACCGACGCGATGATCGCGAGCGGGGACCGGATGGACTTCTCCGCCCTGAGCAGGCCGACGGCCGACAAGCACTCCACCGGCGGGGTCGGCGACAAGATCACCCTCCCGCTGGCACCGCTGGTGGCGGCCTGCGGGGTCGCCGTGCCCCAGCTGTCGGGCCGCGGACTGGGTCACACCGGCGGCACCCTGGACAAGCTGGAGTCGATCCCCGGGTGGCGGGCGTCGCTGTCCAACGAGGAGATGATGCGCCAGCTCGAGCACGTCGGCGCGGTCGTCTGCGCAGCGGGCTCGGGCCTGGCGCCGGCGGACAAGAAGCTCTACGCGCTGCGCGACGTCACCGGCACGGTCCCGGCGATCCCGCTGATCGCCTCCTCGATCATGAGCAAGAAGATCGCCGAGGGGACCGGCGTGCTGGTGCTCGACGTCAAGGTGGGCACCGGTGCCTTCATGAAGGACCTCGACGACGCTCGCGAGCTGGCCTCGACGATGGTCGCCCTCGGCTCCGACCACGACGTGCGGACGGTGGCACTGCTGACCGACATGTCCACGCCGCTGGGGCTGACCGCCGGCAACGCGCTGGAGGTGCGCGAGTCGGTGGAGGTGCTGGCCGGCGGCGGTCCCGACGACGTCGTCGAGCTCACCCTCGCGCTGGCCAGGGAGATGCTGGCCGGCGCGGGGAGGGACGACGTCGACCCGGCCGACCAGCTCGCCTCCGGCAAGGCGATGGACGCCTGGAAGCAGATGATCTCGGCCCAGGGTGGCGACCCGGACTCCGAGCTGCCGACCGCGCAGGAGACGCACGTCGTCACGGCGCCGGCCTCCGGCGTGCTCACCCGGCTGGACGCGTTGCAGGTCGGTACGGCGGCCTGGCGACTCGGCGCGGGCCGGGCCACGCAAGGCGCCGACGTGCAGGCCGGGGCGGGCGTCGAGTGGCACGCGCGACCCGGTGACAAGGTGAGCCAGGGCGACCCGCTGCTGACCCTGCACACCGACGAACCCGGGCGGTTCGAGCGCGCGCTGGCGGCGCTGGAGGGGGCCTACGACGTCTCGGACGATGCCTCCTTCGAACCGCGTCAGCTGATCCTCGACCGCGTGGAGCCGTCATGAGTGAAGGACCTGTCGGGCCGGTCGACGCGACCAAGGTGCCGCGCTACGCGGGGCCGCCCACCTTCGCGAGGCTGCCGCGCCTGGACGAGGTCGGGCGCACCGACGTCGCCGTGCTGGGCGTGCCGTTCGACTCCGGCGTCAGCTATCGCCCGGGCGCCCGGTTCGGTCCCCAGCACGTCCGCCAGTCCTCGCGGCTGCTGCGGCCCTACGACCCGTCCCTCGACATCTCTCCGTTCGCGGCGCAGCAGGTCGCGGACGCCGGTGACCTGGGGGTCAACCCGTTCGACATCGACGAGGCGATCGCCTCGATCGAGGAGGGCGCGGAGGGTGTGCTCGAGCACGCGACCCGGCTGCTGACCCTCGGCGGTGACCACACCATCGCGCTGCCGCTCCTGCGGTGCCTGGCCCGGCGACACGGACCGCTCGCCGTGCTGCACTTCGACGCGCACCTCGACACGTGGGACACCTACTTCGGGGCGCCGTACACCCACGGGACGCCGTTCCGCCGCGCCTCCGAAGAGGGGTTGATCGACCCGGCCCGCTCCCTGCACGTCGGCATCCGCGGGCCGCTCTACGCCGCCACCGACCTCGAGGAGTCGACACGGCTCGGCTACGCCACGGTCGCGTGCACCGACTACGACAGGCTCGGCCTCGACGGCGTCATCGCGGCCATGCGCGAGCGGCTCGGCGTGGGCCCCGTCTACGTGTCGGTCGACATCGACGTCATCGACCCCGGCATGGCACCCGGCACCGGCACCCCCGAAGCCGGCGGGCTCACCTCGCGCGAGCTGCTGGCCACGCTGCGTGGCCTGGCCGGCGTACCCGGCCTGGAGGTGGTCTCCGCCGACATCGTCGAGGTGGCACCGGCGTACGACCATGCCGAGGTGACCGGAATCGCCGCAGCTCACGTGGGTTACGAACTGCTGGGCGTCATGGGACGCTCAGCAGGTGACGACTGAGACTCGGGAACCGACCCGCCGCGGACTCGAGGTCCGCTCCATCGAC
Source organism: uncultured Actinomycetota bacterium (assembly GCA_963794435.1). Taxonomy (GTDB): domain Bacteria; phylum Actinomycetota; class Actinomycetes; order Propionibacteriales; family Nocardioidaceae; genus Marmoricola. Next base: position 63,746 of record CAWCDX010000017.1, on the reverse strand, counting down.
TACGTGCCGCTCGCCGAGCGCCACGGCAAGCTGTGGCACCTCGGCCCGCTGTGGTTCATGAGCAACGCCCAGATCGCCACGCTGGCGGTCGGAGTGGTGAGCGTGGCCGCGGGCGGCAATCTCGTCTGGAGCCTGCTCGCCATCATCCTGGGCGTCCTGATCGGCACCTTCTTCATGGCCGCGCACTCCGCCCAGGGGCCGCAGCTGGGACTTCCGCAGATGATCCAGTCGCGGCCGCAGTTCGGCTACGTCGGCGCGATCCTGGTGTGGCTGTTCGCCTACCTGCAGTACGCCGGCTTCAACATCTTCAACAGCATCCTGGCCGCGGACTCGATGCACACCACGGTCCACGGCAGCACCAAGTTCTGGATCGTCGTGGTCACGGTGGTGGCGGCCGTGGCGGCGATCGCCGGCTACGACCTGATCCACTCGATGGAGCGGTACCTGACCTACGGCTTCCTGCTGCTCTTCGGGATCCTGACGATCGTGCTGTTCACGCTGCACTACCCGGCCGGGTCCTTCGACCTCGGCGGCTTCAAGCTGGTGCCGTTCCTGGTGCAGTTCTCGGTCGTGGCCGGCTACCAGATCAGCTGGGCGATCTACGTCTCGGACTACTCGCGCTACCTGCCGCCCGACGTGACCGTGAGCAAGACCTTCTACTGGACCTACGGCGGCTCCGGGCTCGGCGCGGTCTGGATCATGTGCATCGGCGCTGCCCTGGCCGCCTGGGCGGGCAAGAGCTTCGACGGCTCCGGGATCTCCGAGCTGCTCTCCGCCGGGAACAAGGTCTTCGACGGGTTCGGCGACATCATCCTGATCTTCTCCGCGCTGGGGCTGGTGTCGGTGATGGCGCTGAACATGTACGGCGGGTCGCTGACCCTGCTCAGCGCCTTCGACTCCTTCAAGCGGGTCAAGCCCACGCTCAACGTGCGGCTCGTGACCATCACCCTCACCGCGCTGCTCTCCGTCATCGGTGCGCTGGCCAGCACGGAGTCGTTCCAGTCGAACTTCGAGAACTTCCTGCTGCTCGTCCTCTACTTCTTCATCCCGTGGACCGCCGTCAACCTGGTCGACTACTTCATCGTGCGTCACGGGCACTACGCGATCGCCGAGATCTTCAAGCCCAACGGCATCTACGGCCGCTGGGGCTGGCGGGGGATCGTGTCCTACCTCGTCGGCTTCGTGGCGATGATCCCGTTCTTCAGCATCGGCACCGCATTCGAGGGATGGGTCGCCCACGCCGCCAAGGGCGCCGACTTCTCCCTGTTCGTGGGACTTCCCGTCTCGGGCATCCTCTACTGGGTGCTGAGCCGCAACATCGACGTGGACGCCGAGAAGCGTCTCGCCGACGAGCAGGCCGACACCCTGGAGGAGGAGGCCACCCGGCACGAGCGCCCGACGGTATGAGCGGGCGCGACGCGTGGGCCATGGCCGCGGGCGTGCGGACCGGTGAGATCTCGGCCGTCGAGCTCGCTCAGGAGTCGCTGCGCGCCATCGAGGCCTACGACGAGCAGGTGAACGCCTTCACCGTGGTCCTGGGCGAGCAGGCGCTGGCGCAGGCGAGTGCGGTCGACCGGGAGCGCCCCGACCTGCCGCTGGCCGGAGTGCCGGTCTCGATCAAGGACCACATCTGGCTGGCCGGCGTACCCGCCACGAACGGCTCGCGGGCCTTCGAGCACCACGTGCCCGAGGTCGACGCGGCCTGCGTCGCCCGGTTGAAGGCGGCCGGGGCCGTGGTCGTCGGCAAGACCAACAACCCGGAGTTCTGCTACCGCGGCTACACCGACAACGACGTCTTCGGGCTGACCCGCAACCCCTGGTCGCTGGACCGGACGCCGGGTGGCTCCTCGGGCGGGGCCGGGGCGTCGGTGGCCTACGGCGCGACTCCGATGGCGCTCGGCACCGACGGCGGGGGTTCGATCCGGATCCCGGCGGCGTTCTGCGGGGTGGTCGGGCACAAGCCGACCTTCGGGCTGGTGCCGAAGATGCCGGGGTTCCGGGGCTGGCCGTCGCTCTCGGTCGACGGCCCGCTCGCCCGCACGGTGCGCGACGCCGCTCTCGCCCTCGCCGTGATGGCCGGGCCCTCGCCGTACGACGACCTGTCCTGGCCGCTGCCGGCCGGCGACCTGCTCGCGGCAGTCACCGCCCCTCCGGACTGGTCGCGGCTGCGGGTCGCGGTCTCGGAGGACCTCGGCTGGGCACCCGTCGAGCCGGTGGTCCGTGCAGCGTTCCGGCGTGCCATCGGCCTGCTCGTCGACGACGGTGCCCGGGTCGTCGAGGCGGCTCCCGACGCGCCGTACCCGACGGAGCTGTGGAACCACGTGGCGCTGCCGGAGGGCTTCGCCTCGGAGGGCCCGCTGCTCGGGCGGTGGGCGACGCTGATGTCGGAGGGCACCCGCGAGATCGTGGAGTCGGGCGACTCGGTGACGGCGGCGAACTACCTCGACGCCCAGGAGCAGCGACGCGACTACGTCCAGCCCTGGACGGAGTTCTTCGAGTCCTACGACGTGCTGCTCACGCCGTCGATGCCGCTGCCCGCCTTCGGCACCGACGTCGCCTCGCCGGCCTCGATCGACGGGGAGCCGGTCGACCCGTTCTTCGACGACTGGTGCGCGCTCGCCCTCCCGGCCAACCTCACCGGCTGCCCGGCGACCGCGGTGCCGACCGGCTTCGACGACTCCGGCCTCCCGCTCGGCATGCAGGTGATGGGCCCCCGCGCCGGCGACGCCACCACGCTCGCCGTCGCGGCGGCGTACGAGAGACTCGCCCCGTGGGCCGACCGGTGGCCTCCCGCGCCCTGACGGGTCCGGCGAGACCCGGGGCGGTCAGCTGAGCAGCAGCACGACGCTCTCGGCGACGCAGGCGGGCTTGTCCTCGCCCTCGATCTCGACCGTGTAGCCGACGGTGAGCTGCTTGCCGGCGGAGACGTCGGCGACGCCGTTGATCTTCACCGTGGCGCGGATGCGCTTGCCGACGAGCAGCGGGTTGGGGAAGCGGACCTTGTTGACGCCGTAGTTCAGCTTGGCGCCGGGGGTCTCGAGGGCGAAGACCTGCGAGCCGAGCCACGGGACCAGCGACAGGGTCAGGTAGCCGTGGGCGATGGTGCCGCCGAACGGGCCGTCCTTGGCCTTCTCGACGTCGACGTGGATCCACTGGTGGTCACCGGTGGCGTCGGCGAAGGCGTTCACCCGGTCCTGGTCGATCTCGACCCAGTCGGTGGTGCCGATCTCCTCGCCTGCCGCAGCCTCGATCTCCTCGAACGTGCTGAACGTGCGCATCGGCGGTGCTCCTCGAGTGTTTGGATGGCAGTGTGCCCGAACCTACCGCCCCCGCCGATGCCCCCACCGTGGACCTGACCGAGGAGCTGACCGAGCAGCTGATCCGGCAGGTCCCCAAGGTGCTGCTGCACGACCACCTCGACGGAGGCCTGCGCCCCGCCACGGTCGTCGAGCTCGCCCACGAGATCGGACACCCCCTCCCCGCCGACGACGCGGGGTCGCTCGGCCGCTGGTTCACCGAGTCGGCCGACAGCGGCTCGCTGGTGCGCTACCTCGCGACCTTCGACCACACCGTGGCGGTGATGCAGCGTGCCGACCAGCTCAGTCGCGTCGCCCGCGAGTGCGTGGAGGACCTCGCCGCCGACGGGGTGGTGTACGCCGAGGTGCGCTACGCCCCCGAGCAGCACCTCGAGGGCGGGCTGACCCTGGAGGAGGTGGTCCGCGCGGTCCAGGACGGCTTCGACCAGGGCATGGAAGAAGCGGGTCAGCGGATCGTCGTACGGCAGCTGCTCACCGCGATGCGCCACCAGGCCCGCTCGCGCGAGATCGCCGAGCTGGCGGTCAGGCACCGTGACGACGGGGTGGTCGGGTTCGACATCGCCGGAGCGGAGGCGGGCTACCCGCCGACCCGGCACCTCGACGCCTTCGAGTACCTCCAGCGCGAGAACGCCCACTTCACGATCCACGCCGGCGAGGCGTTCGGGCTGCCCTCGATCTGGCAGGCGATCCAGTGGTGCGGCGCCGACCGGCTCGGCCACGGCGTCCGGATCATCGACGACATCACCTCGGAGGACGGAGTCACGACCCTGGGCCGGCTGGCGGAGTACGTCCGAGACAAGCGGATCCCGCTCGAGCTCTGCCCGCACTCGAACATCCAGACCGGCGCCGCCGACTCGATCGCCGAGCACCCCATCGGCCTGCTGGCCGACCTGCGTTTCCGGGTCACCGTCAACACCGACAACCGGTTGATGAGCAACACCTCCATGACGCGGGAGATGACGGCGCTGGTGGATGCCTTCGGCTGGGACCTCGAGGACCTGCGCTGGGTGACGGTGAACGCGATGAAGTCGGCGTTCGTCCACTTCGAGCAGCGGCTCGCCCTCATCGACGACGTGATCAAGCCCGGCTACGCCCGGATCGGCGCCCGCTAGGCCGGCAGCGACGCGCCGGGTGCCACCTGAGTCGGATGAGCCTTCCGGCGCGGTCGCGGCGCTAGCATCGCGTCCACGGCGTGGGCCGAGCGGCGCCAAGACGTGAGCGCCGCCGCGACAGAAAGGCCGTCATGAACAGCTTCTGGGACTTCTTCTGGTTCATCCTCTCCTTCTTCGTGCTGATGGCGTACCTGGTGGTCCTCTTCCAGATCATCGGCGACCTGTTCCGCGACCGGAGCGTCAGTGGAGGGATGAAGGCCGTCTGGGTGATCCTCCTGATCCTGCTGCCGATCCTGACCTCGCTGGTCTACCTGGTCGTGCGTGGCCACGGCATGACCGAGCGCAACGTCGCGGCCGCACAGGCCGCCAAGACCGACACGGACAACTACATCCGCTCGGTCACCGCTGGTGCAGCCTCGCCGGCCGACGAGATCGCCCGAGCCAAGGCCCTGCTCGACGCCGGCTCGATCACCCAGGCGGAGTTCGAGTCGCTGAAGGCCAAGGCACTCGCCTGAGGGTGGTCGGCGGCTCTGTCGGGGCGGCCGCGTAGCGTCGGAGCCATGCCGTACGACGAGCGACGGATCGCTCCCGACGTGGATCTCTGGCGGGCCACGGGCGGTGACGCCTCGACCCGGATCCTGCCCGACGGCTGTCTCGACGTGCTCGTCGTCGACGGCGAGCTGCTCGTCGCCGGGCCCGACACGGCGGCACGCGTGCACCAGGGTGAGCCCCACGAGGTCATCGGGGTGCGCCTGCACGCGGGCCGCGGTCCGGGCCTGCTCGGTGTCCCCGCCGACGAGCTGCGCGACCAGACGCTGCCGCTCGGCGCGCTGTGGGGCGACCGGCGCGCCCGGCAGCTGGCCGCCCGGGTGACGTCGGCCCGGCGCCTCGGTGAGTGGGCCCTCGCGACCTCGGAGCCCGACCTGCTCGGACGACGACTGCACGCGCTGCTCGACGCGGGGGAGTCGATCGCCGGCGCTGCCGACGCCCTCGGCTACAGCCCGCGGCAGCTGCACCGGCGCGCGGTCCCGCTCTTCGGCTACGGCCTGCAGCACCTCGGTCGGGTGCTGCGACTCAGCCGTGCCGTGGTGGCCTCCGACTTCGGCAGCAACTGGGCCGACGTCGCCGCGCACACCGGCTACGCCGACCAGGCCCACCTGACCCGCGACTTCCGGGCGCTGGCGGGCGTGACGCCGAGCGGCCTGCGCGAGGAACGTGTCCGATCCGTCCAAGCCGACGGGCAGGCGGGCGACCTAACGTCGGCAGCATGAACCTGAAGCCCGCGCTCATCGAGCTGGTCGTCGCCGACATGGCCGCCTCGCTCGCCTTCTACCGCCGACTCGGTCTCGACATCCCCGCCGAGGCCGACACCGAGCCACACGTCGACGTCGAGTTCGACGGCACCCGGCTCGCCTTCGACACCCGCGAGACGATCCTCTCCTTCGACGCCACGTGGACCCCTCCCAGCGGCGGCCACCGGGTGGCGCTCGCCTTCGCGGCCGACTCCCCGGCGGAGGTCGACGCGGCCTACGCCGAGCTCACGGAGGTCGGCGCCGAGGGACACCTCGAGCCCTGGGACGCCTTCTGGGGGATGCGCTACGCGGTGCTGCACGATCCCGACGGCAACCCGGTCGACCTCTTCGCGCCGCTGGGCTGAGCCCGGCCAGGTGCGGTAATTCCACGGCTGACCTGGTGGCGCCACTCAGCCACGCTGGGGACATGACCACCACAGCTGAGACCCGGACCTCCATCTGGCACGACACGCCGTCCCCCGAGATCGCCAACGCCTTCACCCAGGGCAACCTCGTCGGCCACCTCGGCATCGAGTTCGTGGACGCCGGACCCGACCACCTGACCGCCCGGATGCCGGTCGACGGCCGCACGCTCCAGCCCATGGGCGTGCTTCACGGCGGCGCGTCGGTCGCGCTGGCGGAGACCCTCGCCAGCTTCGCGGCCACCTTCACCGTCGACCACGAGCAGGCCAGCTGCGTCGGCATGGAGATCAACGCCAACCACCTCCGCCCGGTGACCTCCGGCTGGGTGACCGGCGTCGCCGTCCCGCTCGCGCTCGGGCGTCGCACCCAGGTCTGGGAGGTTCGGATCACCGACGAGGACGACGCGCTGGTCTGCGTCTCCCGCTGCACGCTGGCCGTGATCCCCCGCAGGGCCTGAGGGTCATACCCCCATCGGGTGCCAGACCGTCTTGGTCTCCAGGAAACGGGTCATCCGGTCCAGGGGCGGGGCGGACAGCAGGTCCTCGAGGCCGGGCCGGCGCACTCTCTTGAGGTTCTCGGCGGCCTGGATCTCCAGGTTGCGCGCCAGCTCCCGGTCGGCGACCCCGGTCAGGTCCAGCCCGTTGACGTCCATGTGCGAGGCCAGCCACGGCACCAGCTCGCCCTGGGGGCCGGTCAGCACGTTGACCACGCCGCCGGGGACGTCGGAGGTCGCCATCACCTCCGCGAGCGTGATGGAGGTCAACGGGTGCGGCTCACTGGCCACCACGACGGCGGTGTTCCCGGTGACGATCACCGGCGCGACCACGCTGACCAGGCCCAGCAGCGGGCCTGGGGGAGCGACCACCGCGACCACCCCGGAAGGCTCCGGCGCGGAGTGGTTGAAGTACGGCCCGGCGACGGGATTCGCCCCGCCCACGACCTGGGCGATCTTGTCGGCCCAGCCGGCGTACCAGACCAGGCGGTCGATCGAGGCCCCGACGTAGGTGCGCGCCTTCGCGGGGGTGATCCCCTCGGCGGTCCGCAGCTCGGCCTCGAACTGCTCGCGCCGGTCCTCGAGCACCTCGGCGATCCGGTAGACCACCTGCCCGCGGTTGTACGCCGTGCGCCCCGACCAGCCCGCGAAGGCCGACCGAGCCGCCTTCACGGCATCACGGGCGTCCTTGCGCGAGGCGTGGGCGGCGTTGGCCCAGAACTTCCCCTTGGCGTCGTTGACGACGTAGGAGCGGCCGGACTCCGAGCGGGGGAAGGCACCGCCGATGTAGAGCTTGTAGGTCTTGCGGACGTCGATGCGGCTCATGCCAGGTACCCCTCCAGACCGTGGCGGCCACCTTCTCGCCCGTAGCCCGACTCCTTGTAGCCGCCGAAGGGGCTGGTCGGATCGAAGCGGTTGAAGGTGTTGGACCAGACGACCCCGGCCCGCAGTCGCGAGGCCATCCACAGGATGCGCGAGCCCTTGTCGGTCCAGATGCCGGCGGAGAGGCCGTACGGCGTGTTGTTGGCCTTCTCGACCGCCTCCTGCGGCGTGCGGAAGGTCAGCACCGAGAGCACCGGTCCGAAGATCTCCTCGCGGGCGATCCGGTGCGCCTGGCTGACGCCGGTGAACAGCGTGGGCGGGAACCAGAACCCGTGGTCGGGCAGCTCGCAGGGCGGTGACCAGCGACCGGCGCCCTCGGCCTCGCCGATGTCGGAGAGCTCGCGGATCTTCTCCAGCTGCTCGCGTGAGTTGATGGCGCCCACGTCGGTGTTCTTGTCCAGGGGGTCGCCCAGGCGCAACGTGGCCATCCGCCGCTTGAGGCGTTCGAGCACCTCGTCGGCCGCCGACTCCTGCACCAGCAGCCGCGAGCCCGCACAGCACACGTGACCCTGGTTGAAGAAGATGCCGTTGACGATGCCTTCGACGGCCTGGTCGACCGGTGCGTCGTCGAAGACGATGTTGGCCGCCTTGCCGCCGAGCTCGAGGGTGACCTTCTTGCTCGAGCCGGCCACGGACTTGGCGATCGCACGCCCCACGTCGGTGGAGCCGGTGAACGCGACCTTGTCCACGTCGTCGTGGGCCACGAGCGCCTGGCCGGTCGAGCCGGCGCCGGTGACGATGTTGACGACGCCGGGGGGCAGGTCGGCCTGCTGGCAGATCTCGGCGAACAGCAGCGCGGTCAGCGGTGTGGTCTCGGCAGGCTTGAGCACCACCGTGTTGCCGCACGCCAGGGCCGGCGCGATCTTCCAGGCCAGCATCAGGAACGGGAAGTTCCAGGGGATCACCTGGCCGGCCACCCCGAGCGGCTGCGGGTCCGGTCCGAACCCTGCGTGCTCGAGCTTGTCGGCCCAGCCCGCGTAGTAGAAGAAGTGGGCAGCGGCCGTGGGGATGTCGACGTCGCGCGACTCCTTGATCGGCTTGCCGTTGTCCAGCGACTCCAGCACCGCAAGCTCTCGTGCCCGCTCCTGGATGATCCGGGCGATGCGGAACAGGTACTTGCCTCGCTCGGCACCGCTCATCCGCGACCAGGTCCGGCTGTAGGCCCGGCGGGCGGCCTTCACTGCCCGGTCGACGTCGGCCTCGTCGGCCTCGGCGACCTCGGCCAGCACCTCCTCGGTGCTGGGGGAGATCGTCTTGAACGAGTGGCCGGATCCGTCGACGAACTCGCCGCCGATGAACAGGCCGTAGGAGGACTTCAGGTCGACCACCGCGCGCGACTCCGGCGCCGGTGCGTACTCGAAGGGGTTGCTCATGGTCGCTCTCGGTTCAGTCGAGGGTGAAGTAGTCGGGTCCGGAGTAACGGCCGGTCCGCATCCGGGTCCGCTGCATCAGGAGGTCGTTGAGCAGGGTGGAGGCTCCGAAGCGGAACCAGTCGGGATCCAGCCAGTCGGCGCCGGCGACCTCGTTGACCATGACGAGGTACTTGATCGCGTCCTTGGCCGTCCTGATGCCGCCGGCCGGCTTGACCCCGACCATCTGCCCGGTGGCCTCGCGGAAGTCGCGGACGGCCTCCAGCATCACCAGCGTCACCGGCAGCGTCGCTGCGGGCTGCACCTTGCCGGTCGAGGTCTTGATGAAGTGCGCACCGGCCGACATCGCCAGCCAGGAGGCCCGGCGCACGTTGTCGTAGGTCTGCAGCTCGCCGGTCTCCAGGATCACCTTGAGGTGAGCGCCGGCACTGGCCTCCCGGACGGCGACGATCTCGTCGTGCACCTCGAGGTAGCGACCGGAGAGGAAGGCGCCGCGGTCGATCACCATGTCGACCTCGTCGGCGCCCGCATCGACCGCGTCGCGGGTGTCGGCCAGCTTGATGTCCAGCGCGGCGCGGCCGCTCGGGAAGGCCGTGGCCACCGAGGCGACCCGTACTCGTCGTGCAGAGCCCCCGGCTCGTTGTGCAGAGCCTCCGGAGGAGCCGAGAGTCTCCTTCGCCACGCCCACCATGTCCGGATAGACACAGACGGCGGCCACCGAGGGACAGCTCGGGTCGGCGGGGTCGGGTCGCATCGCCTTGCTGGCCAGCGCCCGCACCTTGCCGTGGGTGTCGGCGCCCTCGAGCGTGGTCAGGTCGACCATGCGCACGGCGAGGTCGAGCGCGAGCTCCTTGGCCCCGGCCTTGATCGAGCGCGTCGCCAGACCGGCCGCTCGCTGCTCGGCGCCGACCTGGTCGACGCCGGGGAGGCCGTGCAGGAAGCGGCGCAGCGACTCCTCCGAGGAGGTGGCCTGGCTCAGCGCGGCCAGGGAGGACCGCGAGCTCGTCGTTGAGCTTGTCGTCACCCGACCACTGTAGAGACTCCGACGGTGAAGGTGCGAAGGCCGCCTGCTCGCCCAAGTTAGCGATCGTTAACTCAGCGGGTCTAGCATGAGGCGCATGAGCTTTGAGCTGTCCGAGGACCATGAGCAGTTCCGCCGTACGGTGCGCGACTTCGCCGAGAAGGAGATCGCGCCGCACGCTGCCCAGTGGGACCGCGACCACCACTTCCCGGTCGACGTGGTGCAGAAGATGGGCGCGCTCGGCCTGTTCGGCCTGACCGCCCCGGAGCAGTACGGCGGCGCCGACGGTGACTTCACCAGCCTGTGCGTGGCCATCGAGGAGATCGGCAGGGTCGACCAGTCGCTCGGCATCACCCTCGAGGCGGCGGTCGGGTTGGGGATCAACCCGATCCTGACGTTCGGCACCGACGAGCAGAAGCAGACCTGGCTGCCCGACCTGGTCGAGGGCAGGGCGCTCGCCGGTTTCGGGCTGACCGAGCCGGGAGCCGGCTCCGACGCGGCCGCGACCAAGACGAAGGCCGAGCTGAGCGACGGCGAGTGGGTCGTCAACGGCAGCAAGCAGTTCATCACCAACTCCGGGTCCGAGATCACCTCGGTCGTCACGGTCACGGCCCGCACCGGTGAGCGGCAGACCGCCGAGGGGGAGACCCGGCCGGAGATCTCCACGATCATGCTGCCCAGCGGCACGCCCGGCTTCACCGTCGAGAAGGCCTACGACAAGCTCGGGTGGCACGCCTCCGACACCCACCCGCTCAGCTTCAGCGACGCCCGCGTGCCGGAGGCCAACCTCCTCGGCGAGCGCGGTCGCGGGTTCGCGCAGTTCCTGGCCACCCTCGACGACGGCCGCGTCGCGATCGCCGCGCTGGCGGTCGGTTGCCTGCAGGCCTGCCTGGACCTCAGCGTGCAGTACGCCGGAGAGCGGACCACCTTCGGCGTCCCCATCGGTCGCAAGCAGGGCGTGGCCTTCCAGGTCGCGGACCTCGAGGTGATGCTGGCCGCCGCACGTCAGCTCACCTACCGAGCCGCCTGGTTGAAGGACTCCGGGGCGCCGATGAAGGAGTTCAAGCACGCCGCCGCCATCGCCAAGCTCTACGCCACCGAGTCGGCCGTCACCGGCACCCGGATCGCCACCCAGGTCTTCGGTGGCTACGGCTTCATGGAGGAGTACCCCGTGGCGCGCTTCTACCGCGACGCCAAGGTCCTCGAGATCGGCGAGGGCACCAGCGAGGTGCAGCGGATGCTCATCGCCCGCGGGCTGGGCCTGCCGGTCGAGTAGTCCTTCGAGACGGGCCTAGCGGCCCTTCTCAGGAACCCGCCAGAAGTCGGTCCAGACGAAGCCGAGCTCGTCGAACATCAGGCGCAGCAGCGGCAGGCTGATCCCCACCACGTTGTGCGGGTCGCCCGTCACTCCCGACACGAAGGCACCGCCCAGACCGTCCAGGGTGAACGCCCCGGCCACGGCGAGGGGCTCGCCCGTCGCGACGTACGCCTCGATCTCCTCGTCGTTCACGTGCGCGAAGCGCACCTGGGTGGCGGCGGAGCGGCCCAGCCACACCTCGCGGTGCGTGTCGATCACGCAGTGGCCGGTGTGCAGGACGCCGTGGCGCCCGCGCATCTGCTTCCACCGGGCGACCGCCTCGGCCGCGTCGGCCGGCTTGCCGAGCACCTGTCCGTCGAGGGCGAGCACGGAGTCGCACCCGATCACCAGGGCGCGCGGCTCGTCGGCCGCCACCGCGACCGCCTTCATCTGGGCCAGCTTGAGCGTGTAGTCCGCCGGACCCGTCAGCTCGACCTTCGACTCGTCGACCCCGCTGACCTTGACCTCGGGGTCGAGCCCCGCGTGCCGCAGCGTCGTGAGCCGCGCAGGGGAGGCGGAGGCGAGGATCAGCCGGGGAGTCTGCACCGGGTCACCCTAGGCCGCTGCTGCGCCATGCCCCCGGACCGTGGTGGAGTGGACGGCGCACGAGCCGGTGTCGCGCCGACCACTCCGGGCGCCGCTTCGGCTTCTCCTCGCCCGGGGCGCTGGCGAGCGCGCTGACGACCGCCACCAGCGCCGCGACCTCGTCCGGCGTCGGGTCGCCCTTGACGATCCGGAGGAGCGGCCGGGCTTCCTCTGTCACCGGGGCCCCCGCGAAAGCGTGCGCACTGCGAGCGCAGCGAGCCCCTGGCGCGGTTTCGTGGGGTGGTTCACAGCGGGATGTTCCCGTGCTTCTTGGGCGGCAACGTCTCGCGCTTGGACTGCAGCAGTCGCAGCGCGCGGACGATCTCGATGCGGGTCTCGTGAGGAGTGATCACCGCGTCGACGTAGCCCCGCTCGGCCGCGACGTAGGGGTTGGCCAGGGTGTCCTCGTACTCCTCGACCAGCTCGGCGCGGCGCGCCTCGACGTCGCCGCCGTCCTTCTCGACCTTGGCGAGCTCCTTGCGGTGCACGATGTTGGCGGCGCCCTGGGCACCCATGACGGCGATCTGGGCGGTCGGCCACGCCAGGTTGATGTCGGCGCCGAGGTGCTTGGAGCCCATCACGTCGTAGGCACCGCCGTAGGCCTTGCGGGTGATCACCGTGACCAGCGGGACCGTCGCCTCCGCGTAGGCGTAGATCAGCTTGGCGCCGCGCCGGATGATGCCGTTCCACTCCTGGTCGGTGCCGGGCAGGAAGCCGGGTACGTCGACGAAGGTCAGCACCGGGATGTTGAAGGCGTCGCAGGTGCGCACGAACCGGGCCGCCTTCTCCGAGGCGTCGATGTCGAGCGTGCCGGCGAACTGCATCGGCTGGTTGCCCACGACGCCGACCGAGCGGCCCTCCACGCGGCCGTAGCCGACGACGATGTTGGGCGCGAACAGCTCCATGACCTCGAGGAACTCGCCGTCGTCGAGCACCGCGCCGATGACGTCCTTCATGTCGTAGGGCTGGTTGGCGCCGTCGGGGATGAGCGTGTCGAGGACCCGGTCCTCGTCGGTGACCTCGAGGTCCGCTGGGTCGTCGTACGACGGCGCCTCGTCGAGGTTGTTCTGCGGCAGGTAGGAGAGCAGCGCCTTGGTGTACTCCAGCGCGTCCTCCTCGTCGGAGCCCATGTAGTGCGCGTTGCCGGACTTGGTGTTGTGGGCGCGGGCGCCGCCGAGGTCCTCCATCGTGACGTCCTCGCCGGTGACGGTCTTGATGACGTCGGGTCCGGTGATGAACATGTTCGAGGTGCCGTCGACCATGATCGTGAAGTCGGTGACGGCGGGGGAGTAGACGTGGCCGCCCGCGCAGGAGCCCATGATCAGGCTGATCTGCGGGATCACCCCGCTGGCGTGCACGTTGCGGCGGAAGATCTCGCCGTACAGGCCCAGGGAGACCACGCCCTCCTGGATGCGGGCGCCGGCCCCCTCGTTGATGCCGATGATCGGGCAGCCGGTCTTCATGGCGAGGTCCATCACCTTGGTGATCTTCTCGCCGTACACCTCGCCGAGCGAGCCGCCGAAGATGGTGAAGTCCTGGGAGAACACGCACGCCTGCCGGCCGTCGATGGTGCCGAAGCCGGTGATCACGCCGTCGCCGTAGGGGCGGTTCTTCTCCAACCCGAAGGCCGTGGACCGGTGCCGGGCCAGCTCGTCGAGCTCCACGAACGAGCCGTCGTCGAAGAGGTGCTCGATCCGCTCCCGGGCCGTCCACTTGCCCTTGGCGTGCTGCTTCTCGACGGCCTTGGCCGACCCGGCGTGCACGGCCTCGTCGACGCGGCGATCGAGGTCCGAGAGCTTGCCGGCGGTCGTGTGGATGTCGATGTCGTCGGGGACCTCGGTGCCGCCGCCCGGCTTCGGTGTCTCAGCCTGCTCCGCCTGTGCGCTCAACGCATGCCTCGCCTCGTTGTTCTTTGCCAGTGTCGGTTCCTGCGTCAGGGTAGTGCTCATGAGTTCGCATCAGGAGTGGCGGGTGGAGACGGTTGCGGAGACCTCGTCGACGAATGCCGACGTGGGTGCGCGCTTCCGCTCGGGTGAGGTGGAGGGGCTGGTCCTCGTCGCCGACCAGCAGACCAGGGGGCGCGGGCGGCTGGACCGCGAGTGGGTGACCTCGCCCGGGTCGTCCCTGCTCGTCTCGTTCCTGCTCGTCCCTGAAGGTGTCCCGGCCGAGCGGTGGCCGTGGCTGCCGTTGCTGACGGGTGTGGCCACGGCCGACGCCGTACGACGGGTCACCGGTGTCGAGGTGGACCTCAAGTGGCCGAACGACGTGCTCGCGGGGGGCCAGAAGGTGGCCGGGATCCTGGTCGAGCGGGTGGAGTCGGGAGAACGGGCAGCCGCTGTCGTCGGCATCGGGATCAACGTGTCGCAGACGGTCGAGGAGCTGCCCGTGCCGGAGGCGACGTCGCTGGCCCTCGTCGCGGACGAACCGGTCGACCGGCGGGAGCTGCTCCGGGCGCTCGGCGAGGAGCTCGGCAGGCGCTACGACGACCTGGTGGCCGGCAAGGACCTGCGACCGCACTACCGGGCCCGTTGCGGGACTGTCGGTCAACAGGTGCGGGTGGCCGTCCCCGGCCGCGAGGTCTCCGGCGAGGCGACCGACGTCGACGAGGGAGGCCGGCTGGTGGTCCACACCGCGCAGGGCGAGGAGCACCTCGGTGCGGGCGACGTCGTCCACGTTCGCGCGCAGGAGTGACATGATTCCGCCGTGGTGGTCCCGCAGAAGCTGTTGAACGAGGGCGAGCACGTCGTGCTCAGCACTCGCACCCACGTCAAGGCCCTCTTCCTCCCGGCCCTGGTGCTGATCGTGATCGCCGGCCTCTCCGGCTACCTCACCAGCCTCCCCGACGGGCAGCACGCCTCGAGCTGGCGCGGGGCCAACTGGGTGATCGCCCTGCTGCTGATCCTCTGGTTCGTGGTCCGCCCCTTCCTGAACTGGCTGCTGACGCACTACACCTTCACCAACCGGCGGTTGATCACCCGCACGGGCATCCTCACCCGGCGGGGGCACGACATCCCGCTGAACCGGATCAGCGACATCTCCTACGAGAAGGGGCTCATCGACCGGGTGTTCGGGTGCGGGACACTCGTCATCTCCGACGCCAGTGAAGAGGGACGGGTGCGCCTGCACGACATCCCGCACGTGGAGGAGGCCCAGCTGAAGGTCAGCGACCAGCTGTTCCGCAACGCCCGGCAGGCCGATGACGGAACCTGAGGACCTCCAGGACGCCATCCTCGGTGCCCCCGCCGGGCTGACCGGCGACGAGGTCGCCCGAGAGTCCGGACTCGACGTCGAGCAGGCGCGTCGGCTGTGGCGGGCGCTGGGGTTCCCGGAGGCGGGATCCGAGGCGGCCTTCAGCAGCCACGACGTCGAGGCGCTGGTCCGGGTCGCCTCCATCATGGAGCAGGGTCGCCTCGACTTCGACACCATCGTCCGGCTCACCCGAGGCATGGGCACGACGATGGACCGCCTCGCCGAGTGGGAGGTGGCCACCCTGACCGGCGTCGTCGAGTCCGACCCGAAGGTCCCGAGCCGGCGCAGCGAGGCGCTCCGGTTGGTGCAGACGATCGGCCCGGACTTCGAGGCACTGCTCACCTACGTCTGGCGCCGGCACCTGGCTGCCGCCGTGACCCGGGTGGAGAGCATCAACGACGCGGCTGACGAGCACGTGGTGACCACGGTGGGCTTCGCCGACCTGGTCGGCTTCAGCGAGCTCACCAACGACCTCGCCGAGAACGAGATCGGCGACCTGGTGGAGGTCTTCGAGAGCCGCAGCGCCGACGTGGTCTCGCGGCACCGGGGCCGGATCGTGAAGACCCTGGGCGACTCGGTGCTGTTCCTGGCGAACACGCCCGCGGACGGCATGGAGATCGCGTGGGACATCATCAAGGTGATCGGCGGCGACGAGCGGCTCCCGGACCTCCGGGTGGGTGTGGTGACCGGGCTCGTGGTGCTCCGGATGGGCGACGTCTACGGGCCTGCCGTCAACCTGGCCGCCCGTCTGGTCGGCGTGGCCCGCCGCAACCGGGTGATCACCGACGCCTCGACCGCCGAACGCCTGCCGGAGGAGCGGTTCGAGACGCGGGTGCTGCCGGCCCGTCCGGTGCGCGGCTTCGGCGACATGGAACCGGTCGCGGTACGCCGGGTGGCGCGCTGACCCGGTGCCCGTGACGGCCTCGGTACAGTCTGCGCGTGCCTGACACGAGCCCCGGTCGCGCTCCCACCGTCGCGGTGATCGGAGGCGGACAGCTCGCCAGGATGCTGGCGGAGCCGGCGGCGGCCATGGGGGTCCCGTTGCGCCTGCTGGCAGAGGGCGAGGGCGTCTCGGCGGCCCAGGTGATCCCGGACCAGATCGTCGGCGACCACACCGACCTCGACGCCCTGCGCGAGGTCACCGAGGGCTGCGAGGTGGTCACCTTCGACCACGAGCACGTGCCGACCGAGCACCTGCACGCATTGGCGGCCGACGGGATCGCCGTACGCCCGGGGCCGGAGGCGCTGGTGCACGCCCAGGACAAGGGCGTGATGCGTGAGCGGCTGACCGGGCTCGGCATCCCGTGCCCCCGCCACGCCCTGGTCGGCTCGGTCGCCGACGTCGACGCGTTCGGACTGCCTTGCGTCCTGAAGACCACGCGCGGCGGGTACGACGGCAAGGGAGTCTGGTTCGTCGAGACGCCGGAGGACTGCGCTGCTGCCTTCGACTCGGGACGGCAGATCCTGGCCGAGGAGCGGGTCGACTTCCGGCGCGAGCTCTCGGCCCTGGTCGCCCGCTCCCCGTCGGGGCAGGTGGCGGCGTGGCCGGTGGTGGCCTCCACCCAGCGCGACGGCATCTGCCACGAGGTGATCGCACCGGCACCCGACCTCGACCCCTCCCTGGGCCAGGAGGCGCAGCGGATCGCGATGACCGTCGCCGGCGAGCTCGGCGTGACGGGAGTGCTGGCCGTCGAGCTCTTCGAGACGACCGACGGCCGGGTGCTCGTCAACGAGCTCGCGATGCGGCCGCACAACACCGGTCACTGGACCCAGGACGGCGCGGTCACCAGTCAGTTCGAGAACCACCTGCGCGCGGTCCTCGACCTGCCGCTCGGCGCGCCCCACGCCCGGGAGCGGTGGACGGTGATGGTCAACATCCTGGGCGGCCCCACGACCACCGGCCGGCTCTACGACGGCTACCCGCACGCGCTGGCCCGCGACCCGCGGCTGCGCGTGCACCTCTACGGCAAGGACCTGCGGCCGGGACGGAAGGTCGGACACGTCAACGCCTACGGCGAGGACCTCGAGGACTGCCTCGAGCGCGCCCGTCATGCGGCAGCATGGTTCGCTGGGGACCTGGGCGAGGAGAGCGAGTGACGCAATGATTGTCGGCATCGTGATGGGGTCCGACTCGGACTGGCCGGTGATGAAGGCCGCAGCCGAGGCGTGCGAGGAGTTCGGGGTCAGGTTCGAGGCCGACGTGGTCTCGGCCCACCGCATGCCCGACGAGATGCTCGCCTACGGTCGGGAGGCGGCCGGCCGCGACCTGCGGGTGCTGATCGCCGGAGCCGGTGGTGCGGCCCACCTGCCCGGCATGCTGGCCGCGGTGACCCCGCTGCCCGTCATCGGGGTGCCGGTGCCCCTGAAGTACCTCGACGGCATGGACTCCCTGCTCTCGATCGTCCAGATGCCCGCCGGTGTCCCCGTCGCCACGGTGGCGATCGGCAACGCGCGCAACGCCGGCCTGCTCGCCGTACGGATCCTGGCCGCGAGTGATCCGCACCTGCAGCAGAAGATGACCGACTTCCAGGTCGCGCTCCGCGACGGTGCCCACGAGAAGGGCCGGGTCGTGCGCGACTCCACGGCGGGAACGCGCAGAACAGGCTTCTAGTCGCTGGCCGCGCGGCCGACCATGCCCAGGGCGACGACGGCCAGCACCACGGCCAGCCCCAGGCCGGAGAGGTACGACGTGTGCTCGTCGACGGCGTACCAGCTCGCGAACAGGGCACCCACCAGGCCTGCGGCGATGCTCTGGCCGAGCGCGTCGCTCATCTGGATCGCCGCGCCGCTCTCGCCCTGACGGCCGGGCTCGGCGAGGTCGAGGGCGAGCGTGGAGAGCAGCGGGGTGACCAGGCCCATCCCCAGCCCCATCACGGTGAAGCCGACCGTGGCGACGGCGCTGGCCAGCCAGGGCTGCGACTCCAGCGGCACCATGGCCAGCGAGACGGCCGTGCCGACCACCAGGCTGACCGCGCCCAGGCGCAGGATGGTGCCGTAGCGCCCGCGCTCCGCCCGTCGCCCGGTGTACGTCGACCCGCTCACCCAGCCGAGCGCGCCGGTCATCATCACCAGGCCGGTGAGGGTGGGGGAGAGGCCGCTCTCGTCCTGCAGCACGAGCGGGATGAACATCTCCACGCACGCGAACGTCGCGCCGAACACCCCCCTGGCAGCCACCGTGGCGGGCAGGCCGGGACGCGCCCGGAGCGTGCCGCGGGGGAGCAGCGGGGGGAGCGCCACGGCGAGCATGAGGATGCCCGCGAGCAGCAGGAGGACGCGCCCGACGCCGTCGGTCTGTCCGGCGACGTGCAGGGCCACGGCGCCGGTCGCGGTCACCGTGGCGTATGCCGGCTTGCGACCCCAGACGAGCGGAGCGTCCCGGACCAGCAGGTGCGGGCGCAGCGTCATCCGCACCACGAAGGTGGACAGCAGCGCGAAGCCGGCGACGACGAGGAAGACCGAGCGCCAGCCGAGCAGGTCGACCAGGGCGCCGGCGACGAACGGCCCGGCGATCGAGGGCAGCACCCATGCCGACGCGAACAGCGAGAAGACCCGCGGCCGGAGGCTGGCCGGGTAGGCGTCACCGACGGCGACGTACATCGAGGTGAGCGCGAGGCCTGAGCCCAGTCCCTGCGCCAGCCGACCGAGCACGAACACCTCCATCGAGGTCGCCAGCCCGGAGAGCAGCAGTCCACCGGTGAAGCCGAGGCCACCGACGAGGAGGGAGAGGCCCGGGCCTCGGGCGTCCGCCCAGGTGCCCCCGACCACCATGCCGATGATGGCGGCGGTGAGCATCCCGATCACCGCGATCGGGTAGAGCGTCTCCCCGTCGAGGGCGTGCGCGACGCGTGGCATCGCGAGGCTGACGGCCACGGCCTCGAACGCGAACATCGTGACCAGTGCGAGCAGCCCGACGGTGACCGCCCGGTGCTGGCGGTCGAGGGCGCGCGGCGTGCCCTCTGCCACCTGCGTGTTGCTCATGGGATCAGCAAACAACCTCAACCCATGGTGAGGTCAATCGGATTGCACTCGGCCGCGCAGCGACTTGACCTGGGCGCGGCGACGCTTGCCCTCCACGCGGCGTCGCTGCGAGCCCTTCGTCGGCTTGGTCGGCACGCGTGCCAGCGGGGGTGGGGCGAGTGCGTCGCGCAGCCTGTCGGCGAGCCGTCCGCGTGCCGCGACCCGGTTCCGGTGCTGTGAGCGGTGCTCGGAGGCGGTGACCACGAGACGCTCGCCGAGCCGGCTGGTGACCCGCTCCCGCTGCTCGGGGCTGAGTGCCGACGAACGGGTGAGGTCGAGGCTGATCTCCACCCTGCTGTCGGTGGTGTTCACCGACTGGCCGCCGGGTCCCGAGGACTTCGAGAACCGCTCGACCAGCTCGACCGCCGGGATCACCAGCCCGTGCGGGACTCCGGGGCCGGAGCGGAGGACGAGGTCGCGGCCGGGGTCGGTCTCCGGCGTCACCGCTCGGCCCACTCCATGGCCGGGCAGGTGTCCATCACCATCGGCAGGCCGGCGGCGCGGGTGCGCTCGAAGGCGTCCGGATCGATCACGCCGAGCTGGAACCAGACTCCTCGGGCGCCGACCGCGACAGCCTGGTCCGCGAACTCGCCGGCCTTGCTGCTGCGGCGGAAGACGTCGACCACGTGGAGGTCGAAGGGGACGTCGGCGAGGGTCGGATAGCCCTGCTCGCCCAGGACGACCGGCGCGTCCGGGTGGATCGGGACGATGCGCTTCCCGCGGCGCTGGAGCAGGCCCGCGATCCGGAACGCCGTACGACTCTCGTTCCCGGAGAGTCCCACCACCGCCCAGGTGTGGCAGTCGTCGAGCATGAACCGCACCGCCTCGGGGTCCTGCCAGTCCGTCATGGCCCATCCTCTCGTCGTCCACCCGAACGCCAGTGCTGCTCCTACGCTTCCCGAATGATCCCCGAGGTGCACGTCGAGCAGGTGGGTGGTGGCGCCGCCGGCTACCTGTGGCGGCGGTTCCAGGACGACCTGGGCGAGGCAGCGACACAGGAGGCCGTCGCGGCCCTCGACGTCGAAGCCGAGACTCCCGGGCACGCGGTCCTCGCGGCCATCGACGGACCGCGGGTCCTCGGCCTCGCGCGGGTGCGGATCCCCGAGGGGACGCTCAAGGTCCTGGGCACCCTCCCTGGGCGCGACGACGTCCGCGCGGCGCTGGTCGAGCGGGCACAGCACGACGCCGCCGCCGCAGGCCTGTCCGTCGTCCTTAGGATCGAGCCATGAGCGCCCAGGACTCGCAGTACCCGATGTACGCCCTCTCCGAGGAGCACCAGGCCGTCCGCGAGGCGGTCCGATCGCTGGCCGAGGCCAAGATCGCGCCGTACGCCGCGGACGTGGACGAGAGCGCCAGGTTTCCCGAGGAGGCGGCCAAGGCGCTGCTCGCCGCCGACTTCCACGCCCCCCACGTGCCCGAGGAGTACGGCGGCGCGGGGGCTGATGCCCTCGCCACGGTGCTGGTGATCGAGGAGGTCGCCCGGGTCTGCGTCAGCTCCTCGCTGATCCCGGCGGTGAACAAGCTCGGGTCGCTGCCCGTGCAGATCGCCGGCGGGGAGGAGGTCAGGAAGCGCTACCTCACCGCGCTGGCCGCGGGCGAGGGTGGCTTCTCCTACTGCCTCTCCGAGCCCGACGCGGGCTCCGATGCGGGCGGGATGAAGTGCAAGGCCGAGCGCGACGGCGACGACTGGGTGCTCAACGGGGTGAAGCGCTGGATCACCAACGCCGGCGAGTCGGAGTTCTACACCGTGATGGCGGTGACCGACGCCGAGAAGAAGACGCGAGGCGGCATCTCGGCGTTCGTCGTGGAGAAGTCCGACGAGGGCGTCTCCTTCGGTGCGCCGGAGAAGAAGCTGGGCATCAAGGGCTCGCCCACGCGTGAGGTCTACTTCGACAACGTCCGCATCCCCGGCGACCGGATCATCGGTGAGGTCGGCAGCGGCTTCGCGACCGCGATGAAGACCCTGGACCACACCCGCGTCACCATCGCCGCCCAGGCGGTCGGCGTGGCACAAGGTGCGCTCGACTACGCACTCGGCTACGCGCAGGAGCGCCAGCAGTTCGGCAAGCCGATCTCGGACTTCCAGGGCCTGCAGTTCATGCTCGCCGACATGGGGATGAAGGTCGAGGCCGCCCGGCAGCTCACGTATGCGGCCGCGGGCCGCTCCGAGCGTGGTGACAAGGACCTGACCTTCTTCGGCGCCTCGGCGAAGTGCTTCGCCTCCGACGTGGCGATGGAGGTCACCACCAATGCCGTGCAGGTCCTCGGCGGCTACGGCTACACCCGCGACTACCCGGTCGAGCGGATGATGCGCGACGCCAAGATCACCCAGATCTACGAGGGCACCAACCAGGTCCAGCGGATCGTCGCAGCCCGCCAGCTGCTCGCGGGGGTGCAGTCGAACCTCTGAGGCGACCCGTCCTGTCTAGCCCGCCGGGCCGAGCTTGGCGCGGTCAGCCTGTGCCGGGTCTAGCGTCGGTAGACGGTCCGTCGTGCCTTGGCTCGCGACCGAGTCGAGCCCTCACGGTCACGGCGGCGAGAGCAGTTCGATCATGTCCGAGGCCATCATCCTCGAGTTCAGTGGCGTCGATGCCGCGAAGTATCGCGAGGTGAACGCCACCCTCGGGCACCGATCCCGAACCAGCGAAAGCGGGTGGACGGCAGCCAGATGGCGGCCACCGCCGCCTCCTCCTCGCGGCCTCTGGTCCTCGAGGTGTGGGACTCCCAGGCCTCGCAGGGCGCCTCCCTGGAGGATCACACCTGGCAGCCCGCGGCGGCCGGCCTCCCCGAGCCCACCCGCGTCGAGTGGCTCGCGCTCGCAGGGCTCTACCCGAGGTCGGTCCGGGTCCGCCGGGAGGTGACCCCCGCTGGTTGAGCTTGTCGAAACCACGCGGCGCGGTGGCGGGGGTTTCGACAGGCTCAACCACCGTGGGTGGGGTCGCAGGAGACGTCACCACCGCTGGCGGGACGCTGGTGCGTCGACAGGGAGCCGTCACAACCCCGTGGCTGAGTCCTCGCGCAGCTCACCGGCGCTGGCGGAGTCACCCCTCCGGCGAGCCTTGACCGGCCAGAGCAGGAGGCCGATCACGGTGAGGGCGGTCAGCGTGACGCCCAGGGGCGCACCAAGTAGCCCAGGGCGACGCCACCGGCTGCTGCGACGAGGGACAGCGTGATCAACAGCCAGCGGGCCCAGCGGTGGCCGCGGTAGACCCACCACGCGACGAGGTCCGCGAGAGCGCAGAGGAGGAGGACCGCGGCGCCGATCCCGTAGGCGATCAGCCGGGGGTTGCCGGAGCCGGAGTCGAACGCGTCGAGGACGGGACCCAGGAACAGGCCCGTCATCACCATCAGCAACGCGGTCACGACCGCTGTCCCGGTGGCGACCACCCAGGTGAGCACTGCCGCGATCAGGACCTGGTGGGACTGGCGTGGCGACGTGGTCAGCTCGGCGTACAGGTCGCTCACGCGTCGATTGCACCACCTGTGCGCGCGCGTGTCGGCGGAATCCGCGAAGCCGTTCGCCGCCCTACTTGCTGAAGCCCTCGCTCAGCCCGCTGACCAGCTGGCGTCGTCCGACTGTGTAGAGCACGAGGATGGGGATCGTGCTGAGCACGACCGAGGCGAGCACGGCGGGGACGTTGACCTGGAACTGGCCCTGGAAGCTCCACACCGCCAGGGGCATGGTCCTCCCCCCGGGCTCTGGGTCAGCACGAGCGGCAGCAGGAAGCCGTTCCACACCGTGACGCCGGTGTAGACGGCGACGGTGACCAGGGCGGGCCTGGTCAGCGGGAAGGCGAGTCGCCACAGCATGGTCCACTCGGTGGCGCCGTCGAGGCGCATCGACTCGAACAGGTCGCGTGGTACGTCGCGGAGGAAGTTCGTCAGCACCAGGACCGCCAGGGGGATCGCGAAGGCGATCGACGGGACCACGATGGCGCCGAGACTGTCGTAGAGACCCAGCTTGATGATCATCAGGAAGATCGGGATGATCGCCGCCTGCAGCGGGATGGCCAGGCCCATCAGGAACAGCGCGTTGACCCGCCTGAGCCACTTGTTGGAGGCCCCGCGCACGATGGCGTACGCCGCCATCAGCGCCAGCAGGACGGTCGGCACGGTGGTGCCCACCGCGACGACGACGCTGTTGACGAAGTAGTGCAGGAAGTCGTTGTGGAGCACCAGCCGGTAGTTGTCCAGCGTCGGGTTGCCCGGCGGGCGGAACGCGTTGGACTGGTAGTAGTCGCTCTGGTGCTTGAAGCTCGTGATCACGATCCAGTAGAGCGGGATGAGGACCACGGCCAGCCAGATCCACCCCGCCAGTCCCGCCAGCCAGTTGTGGTTGGCCCACCCGTGCCCGGCCGACTTCGAGACCTGGGGGCGGCGCTGCTCGGTCGTCTCGTCGACCGTGGGATCGAGGAGGGTCGTCATCTCACATCCCCTCCAGCTGGCTCTCGTCGGCGGCACCGCCGAGCCGGCGCAGGCCGAGGGCGATCACCAGGCCGACCAGGACGAGGATGACGGCGATCACGCTGGCCGGTCCCATCTGGTTGGCCTGGAACCCGCGTCGGTACATGTCCAGCGCCAGCACCCTCGTGGAGTCACCAGGCCCACCCTCGGTGAGCACGAAGATCAGGTCGAAGAAGGTCAGCGACCCCACCACCATCAGCGTGGAGGAGGTGATGATCGTGTACTTCAGCTGCGGCAGGGTGATGCTGAAGAAGGTGCGTACCCGGCCGGCCCCGTCGAGGGCTGCCGCCTCGTAGAGCGACTGCGGGATCTGGCGTACGGCGCCCTGGTAGATCAGCGAGTGGAACGGGATGAACTGCCAGGACACGATGAAGATGATCACGCCCATGGCCAGGGCCGGGACGCCCAGCCAGTTCTGGGTCAGCAACGAGGAGTGCAGTCCCGGTCCCAGACCGAAGTTCGGGTCGAGCAACGCCTTGAACGTCACGGCGATCGCAGCGGCGCTCAGCAGGAGCGGAATGAAGAAGAAGACCGCGAGCACCGAGCGGTAGCGATGGTGCCCTGCCATGAAGACCCCGAGCAGGAGGGCGATCGGCGTCTGCACCAACCAGGAGAACAACATCACCTCGAAGGTCACCACGAGCGAGTGCAGCAGGGTCGCGTCGCCGAGGGCAGAGCTCCAGTTGCGGAACCCGGCCGCATGGATCGCTCCGAGCCCGTCCCACTGGGTGAAGCTGAGCGCCAGCACCCCTAGCGAGGGGACCGACCGCGAAGACCAGGAAGAAGAGCAGGGCCGGCAGCGCCATCCACGCCACCGGCCCGTGCTGCCCCGCCCGCGCGTCCCGCGCGTGTCTGAACGCGGTGGTGCGAGCGGGGCGGCCTCGGAGCTCACTCGAGAGTCCAGGGTCATGTGCCGATCGTCTTGTTCATGTTGTCGGCGAACTGCTTCGGGCTGATGCTCATCTGGAACAGCTTGCCGATGTTGTCCAGCAGGGCGGTGGCCTGGCTCGGCGGCAGCGCCTGGTCCCAGGACTGGGCGAAGACCGAGGCCTGGCTCGAGGTGTCGTAGACGAACTGCAGCCACGCCTTGTCGTTCTTGTCGGCCACCGCGCTGATCTGGTCGCTCGCGGACTTCGACCACCGGGATGTTGCCGATGTCGATCCACTTCTTGACCTCGGTGTCGTCGAGCATCGTGGAGGAGAGCATCTTCATCGCGGTGTCCTTGGCCTCGGTGGAAGCCTTCGACGAGATGGAGACGTACTGTCCCGGGTTGCCGACGGTGTCCTTGGGGTTGCCCTTGCCTCCGGCGACCGTCGGGAAGTTCATGTATCCCAGGTTGCCACCGGTGACGAAGTCGCCGCCGGAGTCCTTCATCGACCCGTAGGTCCAGGCGCCGTGCAGCATCATCGCGGCCTTGCCGGTGTAGAGCAGCGCCTGGTCGGCGTTGTTGTCCGCGACGGTGGACTGGAAGCCCTTCTGGAAGCCGTTGGCCTTGACCAGCTTCTGCACCTCGCCGAGCGCCTGCAGAGAGGCGGGCTGGCTCCAGGAGCCCTTCTCGCCGTTGAAGATGTGCTCGAAGACCTGCGAGCCACCGATGCGGTCGTAGAGGAACTCCAGCCACATCATGTTCGTCCACAGCGACTGGCCGGCCAGCGCGAACGGCGCGATGCCCTTCTTGTTGAACTTGGGGACCAGGGCCATGATGTCGTCCCACGACTGCGGGGGCTGCGCACCGACCTGGTCGAAGATCTTCTTGTTCCAGAACAGCACGATCGGAGCCACGGTCTCGATCGGCATCGCGTAGAGCTTGCCGTTGACCGTCGCCGCGCCGAACGCGGAGGGGAAGATCCGCTGCTTGATCTCGGGGTGCTGGGCGAAGAAGTCGGTCATGTCCTCGACCTGGCCTGCATCGACGTAGCTCTTCAGGCCACCGCCGCCCCAGCCCCAGATCAGCGTGGGGCCCTTGCCGGCGCCCATCGCAGTCTTCACCTTCTGCTTGTACGCGTCGTTGGCGAAGAGCGTCTCGTCGATCGTCGTCTTCGGGTTCGCCTTGTTGAACCGCGCGATCGTGTCCTTGCGGATGTCCTCCTGCGGCTTGCCCGACAGGGTCCAGTACGACGCGACGCCCTTGCCGCCGCCGCTGCCGCCGCCCGGCGCCGGTCTGGCTCGGCGAGCTCGCACCACAGGCTGCGAGCGCCACGCTCGCCGGCACCCCGAGCCCGACGAGGCGCAGGAAGTTGCGGCGGGATGTGTTCATCGTTTCCATAACGCCTCCAGATCGGCTGCCAACACCGAAAGAAGTTTCGGTCCGGCTCGTGCGATGTGATGGGAGGCTAAGCCCGCGCCGGAGTAGTGTCAAGCGTCACACTCGGACTGGTATTGAGCGGTTATAAAGCGGCATGCCGGGTTCCGGCGAGCGGCGACAGGGGAGTACTTTCCCTCGTTGTCGTGTCGATCACGAGAAGGTTACGAAACTTCTTTCGACAATCGCACGGGTACCCGGAGAGGCAGGAGGGCGCATGGGCGAGACGGCCACCGCACCGACCCAGGAGACGCCCTGGCGTGACGACGACCGCCCCCTCGCCGAGCGGGTGGAGCTGCTCCTCCAGGCGATGACGCTGGAGGAGAAGGTCGGCCAGCTCGGCAGCCGCTGGGTCGGCAACGACATGGCCGATGCCTCGGTCCCGGAGGGGAGCGACCTGAACGTCGCGCCGCTGCAGGACGTGTTCGCCGCTTCCGGCACGGTCTCGCTGGAGGAGGCGAGCCGGCACGGGTTGGGCCACCTGACCCGTGTCTACGGCAGCGTCCCGCTGACGGTGCAGGAGGGCGTGGCCGAGGTCGTGCGTCAGCACCGGGTGGTGCTCGCCAACTCCCGGCTCGGCATCCCGGCCCTGGTCCACGAGGAGTGCCTGACCGGGTTCACGGCGTACGGCGCCACCGTCTATCCGGCCGCGATCGCCTGGGCCGCCACCTGGGATCCGGCGCTGGTGGAGCAGATGGCCGCTGGCCATCGGCCGCGACATGTCGGCGCTCGGGGTGCACCAGGGCCTCTCGCCCGTCCTGGACGTGGTGCGTGACTACCGTTGGGGCAGGGTCGAGGAGACCATGGGCGAGGACCCGTACCTGGTCTCGGTGCTCGGCACGGCCTACGTCCGCGGCCTGCAGGAGATGGGTGTCTCGGCCACGCTGAAGCACTTCGCCGCCTACTCGGCCTCGCGCGCGGCGCGCAACCACGGCCCGGTCTCGATGGGACCCCGCGAGATGTCGGACGTGATGCTGCCGCCGTTCGAGGCGGCGATCGCGCTCGGCGGGGCCGACTCGGTGATGAACTCCTACTCCGACGTCGACGGGGTTCCCGCCGGCGCCAGCACCTGGCTGCTCACCGAGGTGCTGCGCGAGGAGTGGGGCTTCGACGGCACCGTCGTCTCCGACTACTGGGCGATCCCGTTCCTGGCGAGCATGCACCACGTGGCAGCCGACTTCGCCGAGGCCGGGCGCCGTCGCCCTCGAGGCCGGCATCGACGTCGAGCTCCCGGACACCCTGGGGTACGCCGAGGGACTGGTGGACCTGGTCCGCTCGGGAGTCGTGGCCGAGCACCGGATCGACCGGGCCACCCGCCGGGTGCTGCTCGCCGAAGGCACGGCTCGGCCTGCTCGACGCCGACTGGACCCCCGAGGGCTCGGTGCGCGACTCCCGCGACGTCGACCTCGACTCACCCGGCAACCGTGCCCTGGCCCGGGAGATGGCCGAGCGCTCGATCATCCTGCTGGAGGCGGGGACTGCGTTGCCGCTGGCGGGTGAGGGCCGTCCGCCGCTGCGGCGGGTCGCCGTCGTCGGCCCCTGCGCCGACGACCCCAAGACGTTCATGGGGTGCTACGCCTTCCCCAACCACGTGCTGCCGCGTCACCCCCAGCACGGGCTCGGCATCGAGGTGCCGACGGCGCTGGAGTCGCTGCGCGCCGAGCTGCCCGGGGTCGAAGTCGTCCACGAGGCCGGCTGTGCCGTCATGGGCACCGACCGCTCCGGCTTCGCGGCCGCGGTCGAGGCCGCCCGCGGCGCCGACGTGTGCGTGGCGCTGGTCGGCGACCTCGCCGGGCTCTTCGGGCACGGATCCTCCGGCGAGGGTTGCGACGTGGAGGACCTGCGCCTGCCCGGCGTCCAGGCCGAGCTCCTCGAGGAGCTGCTCGCGACCGGCACGCCGGTCGTCGTCGTGGTCGTCTCCGGCCGTCCCTACGCGCTGGGCCAGCTCGAGGGCAGGGTCGCCGGCCTGGTGCAGGCGTTCTTCCCCGGCGAGGAGGGCGGGTCGGCCATCGCCGGGGTGCTCTCGGGCCGGCTGTGCCCCGGCGGGAAGCTGCCGGTGCAGGTCCCCCGACTGCCCGGGAGCCAGCCGAGCACCTACCTGCAGCCGCCCCTCGGCGGGGCGGAGGGCGCCGGCATCACCTCGCTGGACTCCTCGGCCCTCTTCCCGTTCGGCTTCGGCGCGTCGTACACCTGCTTCGAGGTGGGCGACCTGCGGGTGAGCACCACCGAGATGGCGACCGACGGTGAGGTGGAGGTCACCGTGCGCGTCGCCAACGTCGGCGCCCGCGCCGGGGACGAGGTCGTGCAGCTGTACCTGCACGACCCCGTCGCGCAGGTGGCGCGCCCTGCCCGCCTGCTGGTGGGCTTCGCACGGGTCCACCTCGAGCCCGGCCGGGCGTCCGACGTGGGTCTTCGTCGTCCACGCCGACCGCACCGCCTACACCGGTCCCGACCTCGAACGACTCGTCGAGCCGGGGGAGATCGAGCTCCTGGTCGGCACCTGCGCCACCGACGAGCGGAACCGGGTCAGCGTGCGGCTCTCGGGCCCGACGCGCGTCGTGGGCCACGGCCGACGTCTGGACACTCCGGTGCGGATCCACGCAGTTCCGCCAGACTGACCGCGAGCGAGCAGGAGGGACCTGACATGTCGACGACACAGCGCCGCGCCACCTTGGCGACGGTGGCTGCCTCCGCGGGTGTCTCGGTCGCCACGGTCTCGAAGGTGCTCAACGGTCGTCAGGACGTGGCACCTGCGACCCGCGCCCGGGTGCAGGACCTGCTGAGAGCTCACGACTACGCCGGCCGGATCATGCCGCTGGAGCGACTGCCGACCTACGAGCTCACCTTCCGCGGCAAGGTCGGCGGTTACTCCGCGGAGATCATCCAGGGCGTCGCGGCGACGGCCGAGGAGCTCGACGTCTCGGTGACGGTCGGGGTCAAGGTCGCCGAGAGCCGCACTCGAACGCGCGCCGAGATCGGCGAATGGGCCCGGGGACTGGCCTTCAGTGGCCGTCGTGGAGTCATCGCGGTGACCGACCGCCTGGGCCGTGCCGAGGTCGAGGCCCTGCGGCGGATGCGCGTTCCCCTGGTCGTCATCGACCCGATGAACACACCCACGCCCGACGTCGTCAGTGTCGGCTCGACCAACTTCAACGGTGGACAGGCAGCGGGCCGGCACCTGGTGCAGCTGGGCCACACCCGCATCGGGTACCTCGGCTGTGTGGCCGCCGAGTGCATCGTGGCCCGATTGGGCGGCTTCCGCAGTGCGCTGGACGAGGCCCGGATCGCCGTACCCGAGCACCTGCACGGCAACGCCGAGTCCTTCGACTTCGATGACGGCCTGCTCGTGGCGAGGCAGCTGCTCGATCGGTCGGAGCGGCCGACAGCCATCTTCGCGGTCAGCGACGAGCTCGCGCGCGGTGCCGTCGAGGCCGCCCGAGAGCGGGGCCTCTCGGTGCCGAAGGACCTGAGCATCGTCGGGTTCGACGACACCGAGATCGCCCGGATCGCCTCGCCGCCGCTGACCACGGTGCGCCAGCCGCTGCAGGAGATGGGGGCGGTGGCGCTGCGCACCGTCCTGCGCCTCGCGGCCGGCGAGAAGATCGACTCCACCCACGTCGAGCTGGCCACCGAGCTCGTGGTACGAACCTCCACGGCGCCGCCGACCGCGACCTGAACCTCGCCTGAACGCACCCCGTCGCTGGGAGGCTACTCACGCGTAACCCGGCGAGATGGTTGCCGTTGTCCACTGTGGAACACGTTCTAGTCAGAGGTGGGCACCACGTGCGTGGACGAATCGGAATGGCGATCCTGGGGACCGTGGCGGTGGCTGCGGTCGCGGCCGGATCGGCCGGGGCAGCAGGTGCCGCGAGCACCGGTAGTCACTACCGCGAGGGCGACTACGCCGACGGGCAGGCGATGTACGTGTTGCCACCCGGCGAGAACGGCCTGGTCAACGCCACCGACGCGCTGCAGTTCGAGGCGACCGGCAAGCGGCCCGCTGCCAGCTCCGACCAGCTCCCGCAGTACGCCAACCTGCTCTACGGTGCCCCGACGCTGACCAACGCGGGGCTCACCCAGTACTTCAACGACGAGTCGTTCGGCGTCAAGACGGCCGACGTCACCCGCACCGAGACGCCGGGCCCCGGTGTCACGATCTACCGCGACAAGCACGACATGCCCCACATCTACGGTGACACCGATGCTGCCGCCGGGTTCGGCGCCGGCTACGCCCAGGCCGAGGACCGGCTCTTCCTGATGGACGTCCTGCGGCACTACGGCGCGGGCACGCTCTCCTCCTTCCTCGGTGCCTCCTGCGAGTTCGAGCAGATGGACCACGACCAGCTGCTGCTCTCGCCGTACACGCCCGCCCAGGCGCAGGCCCAGGTCGACGCGCTGCCGCAGCGCTACGGCGCCCAGGGTGCCCAGGCCAAGGCGCTGATCGACTCCTACGTCAAGGGCGTGAACGCCTACATCGACGCGATCAAGACCGACCCGGGCAAGCTGCCTGCCGACTACGTCGCGGGGGCGCCCGACGCCGCCGTTCCGCAGAAGTGGACCGACGCCGACGTCGTCTCGATCGCCGGCCTGATCGGTGGGATCTTCGGCAAGGGCGGCGGCGCCGAGGTCGACGACGCCCACCTGCTCACCTACCTGCAGGGCAAGTACGGCGCCACCAACGGGGCCAAGGCCTACCGGGACCTCAACCACCAGAACGACCCGATCGCGCCGACCACGATCACCGACAAGACCTTCCCCTACGACGTGCGCACCAAGCCGCTGGACTCCTCGCTGAACGCGCTGCCCGACGAGGGCGCGCTCACCGGTGGCCCGCAGAACAGCTCGCCCGGGTGCGGCACGGGCTCGAGTCCGACGGCTCCACCGTCGGTGCCGGGCATCCCGCTGAGCACGACCACGCGGGCACAGACGGCGAAGAACATCATCGGCGCGCTGAAGGCGATGCCCGCCCACATGAGCAACGCGCTGGTCGTCAACGGCTCGCAGACCAAGTCCGGCCACCCGATCGCGGTGTTCGGCCCCCAGGTGTCCTACTTCGCGCCGCAGATCCTCAGCGTGGAGGACATCCACTCGCCCAACATCTCCGCCGAGGGCGCCTCGTTCCCGGGCACCGGCCTGGTCGAGCTCGGACGCGGCAAGGACTACGCGTGGTCGGCGACCTCGGCCAGCAGCGACCTCATCGACATGCGTGTGGAGAAGATCTGCGACCCGGCCGGCGGTTCGCCTCAGGCCAACGGCACCTCCTACCTCTTCAACGGCACGTGCACCCCGATGGTGAAGGAGGAGTTCGACGAGACCGCGCTGCCGAAGGCGAGTGGCGCCGGTGCTCCGGCGCAGCTGAAGCACACGATCTTCAAGACCGTCCACGGCGTCGTGCAGGGCTGGACGACGGTCAAGGGCAAGCCGGTCGCGATCGTGCAGCAGCGGTCGACGTACAACCACGACATCGACTCGGTCGTCGGCTTCCTCGGCTTCGCGAACCCGAACCGGACCCACGACGTCACCAGCTGGATGAAGTCCGCGGCGAACATCGGCTTCACCTTCAACTGGTTCTACGCCGACGACAAGGACACCGGCTACTTCGTCAGCGGCCTCGACCCGGTGCGCAACCCGGCCGAGGACCCCACTCTCCCGACCTGGGGCACCGGCCAGAGCGAGTGGCGCGGCTACCTCACTCCCGCCCAGCACCCGCAGGAGATCAACCCGAAGCGCGGCTACTTCATCAGCTGGAACAACAAACCCGCTCCGGGTTTCGCGACCGACGGTGAGTACCCCTACGGCCAGACCTACCGCTCGATCATGCTCGACCAGCAGCTGCAGAAGCAGATCGCGGCGCACCCGCACGCCCTCCAGCGCGCGGACGTGGTCAAGGCGATGGAGACCGCGGCCAGCCAGGACCTCGACGGGGTCACCCTCAACGACCTGATCCTCACCTACGTCGGCAGCCGCACTGAGCCCGCCGGGGTGAAGGCGATGCTCGCGCAGCTGAAGTCCTGGCAGGCGGGCGGCTCGCACCGCATCCGCGCCAAGCAGGGCGACACCCAGTACGCCGACCACAGCGCGGTCGCCATCTCCGACGAGCTGGTGCCCAACCTGATCAAGGCGTTCTACGACCCGATCCTGGCCGATGGCGGTGCAGGGGGAGTGGTCTCGACGGGCGGCGCCACCCTGCCCGGCTACGGGAAGCTGCCGATGCAGTGGGTGAACACGCCGAACTCCGGCGACGCCCACCTCGGCTCGGCGTACGACGGCGGCTACGAGGGCTACCTGATGTCGACCCTCCAGCAGCTCGTGGGCCAGAAGCCGGCCGACGGCTTCGGGACCGAGCTGACCGCGCACGAGTGCGCCGGAGGCCCCGCGACGTGCCACGCCAGCGTGGACCAGGCGCTGCAGAAGACCTACGACGCCCTGGTCACGGCCAACGGCTCGAGCGACGTCGCCTCCTGGACCCAGTCGACGGCCTCGAAGGCGTCAGGTGAGTCGATGCCGGACTACGACTCGATCATCCTGCGCCCGCTCGGCATCGTCGGCCAGCCCCACCTCGACTGGCAGAACCGGCCCACGTTCCAGCAGGTCGTGGAGTTCCCGCGGCACCGAGCCCGCTGACGGTCCGACGGCTGTCGGTGCTTCGTGCCACGCTGGGCTCCATGGCGTACGACGAGGACCTCGCCGACCGGATCCGGGTGGCGACCCAGCAGGTGGCTGGGGTGAGGGAGAAGAAGATGTTCGGCGGCCTGGCCTTCCTGGTGGGTGGCCACATGTCGGTCAGCGCCAGCGGGAAGGGCGGCCTGATGGTGCGCTGTGATCCCGCGCAGACCGACGCGCTCACCGCGCAGCCGGGCGTGCGGCCGTTCGAGATGCGTGGCCGCGAGATGGACGGGTGGCTCCGGGTCGACGCCGAGGCGCTGTCGGGCGACGACGACCTGGCGCGCTGGGTGGAGGTCGGCGTGACCTACGCGCAGACGCTGCCGCCGAAGTGAATCCGCTCGAGCAGCTCACGCTGGCCGAGCTGAGGCAGCGCACCAGCGCCAAGTGGACGACGTACGACGCCGACGTGCTGCCCCTGTGGGTGGCCGAGATGGACGTCATGCTGGCCGATCCGGTCCGCGAGGCGCTCGAGCGGGCGGTGCGCGGCGGCGACACCGGGTACCCGGGCCGCAATTCCTACGCCGAGGCGCTGGCCGCGTTCGCCGAAGACCGCTACGGCTGGTCGGGGCTCGACCCGGCCCGCACCTCCCTGGTCGCCGACGTGATGACCGGCGCGATGGAGGCGATCAAGCTGGTCTCCGACGGCGGTGACGCGGTGGTGGTGAGTCCTCCGGTGTACCCGCCCTTCTTCGGGTTCCTCCAGGCGACCGGCCGCGAGATCCTCGAGGTGCCGCTGCGCCGCGGGCGGCTCGACCTCGACGGCCTCGCCGAGACCTTCGCCGACCGCCGGCCGGCGGCGTACTTCCTCTGCTCGCCGCACAACCCGACCGGCACGGTGCACACCGCCGAGGAGCTCGCGGCGGTGGCGAGCCTGGCGGAGCGGCATCGCGTCAGGGTCGTGGTCGACGAGATCCACGCGCCGCTGGTGCTCTCCGGCACGGAGTTCACGCCGTACCTCAGCGTGGCGGGCACGACGTCGGCCTTCTCGGTGATGTCGGCCTCGAAGGCGTGGAACCTGGCCGGTCTCAAGGCGGCCGTGCTCGTGGCCGGCGCGGACGCGGCCGACGACCTGGCCAGGCTGCCGTGGGTGGTCAGCCACGGCCCGACGCACCTGGGGGTGATCGCCCACACCGCCGCGCTCACCCAGGGACGGGAGTGGCTGGACTCGCTGCGCGACGGCCTGGAGCACAACCGCCGGTTGCTCGGCGCGCTCCTCGAGCAGCACCTCCCGCAGGTCTCCTACACCCCGCCACAGGCCACCTACTTGGCGTGGCTCGACTGCCGAGCCCTCGGGTTCGAGGCCGACCCGTCCCAGGTCTTCCTCGAGCAGGCGCGGGTGGCGGTCAACGAGGGGCCGGCGTTCGGAGCCGGTGGCGGCGGGCACGTGCGCCTGAACTACGCCACGTCACCGGCGATCCTGACCGAGGCGGTCGAGCGGATGGGCGCTGTCAGCGAGGTTCGCTGAGGTAGCGCTCGCGCAGCTTTCCCTTGACCAGCTTGCCGGTGGGGGTGCGCGGCAGGACGCCGACGAAGTCGACGCTGGCCGGCGCCTTGTAGTGCGCGATCCGCGACCGCACCAGGTCGATCAGCTCGCGCTCGAGCTCGGG
This sequence comes from uncultured Actinomycetota bacterium, assembly GCA_963794435.1. Classification (GTDB taxonomy): domain Bacteria; phylum Actinomycetota; class Actinomycetes; order Propionibacteriales; family Nocardioidaceae; genus Marmoricola. The sequence goes on along the minus strand of CAWCDX010000017.1, from coordinate 29,588 downwards.
CCCGGCCTCGACCCCTTCGGCCGGTACCACGACGGCCTTCACCACCTCGCCCAGGTCCGGGTCCGGGACCCCGATGACGGCGACGTCGTAGACCGCGGGATGCATCGTGAGGACGTTCTCGACCTCCTGCGGGTAGATGTTGCGACCGCCGGAGATGATCATGAACGCCCTGCGGTCGGTGAGGAACAGGAAGCCGTCCTCGTCGAGGTGGCCGATGTCCCCCGTGGTGGCCCAGGTGGGGTGGAGCGGGTGCTGCGCCTCCCGGGTCTTCTCCGGGTCGTTGTGGTAGCTGAAGGGCATCTCGTCGCGCTCGAAGTAGACGAGTCCGGTCTCCCCGACGGGCAGCTCGGGTTGGTCCGGGTCGCCCTCGTCGCATACGTGCAGGAGACCGAGCCCGGCTCGCCCCACCGAACCCGGTCGCTCGAGCCAGTCCTGCGGCCCGATCAGGGTGACACCGGCCGCCTCGGTCGCCGCGTAGTACTCGTGCAGGATCGGACCCCACCACTGCATCATCTGCTGCTTGACCTCGACCGGGCACGGGGCCGCGGCGTGGATGGCCACCTGCATGCTGCTCACGTCGTACGCCGCACGCGTCTCCGCCGGCAGCTTGAGCATCCGCACGAACATGGTCGGCACCCACTGGCTGTGCGTGATCCCGTGCTCCTCGATGGCGGAGAGGGCCTCCTCGGCGTCGAAGCGGGGCATCACCACCGCCGTGCCGCCGGTGGCGTGGATCAGGCCCACGAAGCGCAGGGGCGCAGCGTGGTAGAGCGGCGCGGGGGAGAGGTAGACCGTGTGCTCGTCGAAGCCGTACATCGGGGCGAAGACGGCGACGAGGAGGTCACCGGGCTCGTCGATCTGTCGGTCCGGCAGCGGGACCCGGATCGCCTTCGGTACTCCCGTGGTGCCGGAGGAGTAGAGCATGTCCGCGCCGGCGGGCTGGTCCGCGAACGGCTCCGGTGAGGCAGCCGCGAGCGCGTCCTCGTAGTCGTCGTACCCGTCGACCGGACCGCCGAAGGCGAGCCGGAGCTCCAGCCCGGGGACCTCGCGCGCCAGGGCCTGCGCCGTCTCGCCGAGCCCGGACGAGGCCATCAGGACCGTGGCTCCGCAGTCGCGCAGGATGTAGGCCTGCTCCTCCAGCGAGAGGTGGACGTTGATCGCGGTCAGGTACAGGCCGCTGCGCAGGGCCGCCCAGTAGGCCTCGTGGTAGCGAGGGCTGTTCTCCGAGAGCAGTGCGACCGAGTCGCCGCGGCGCAGCCCCGCGTCGTGGAGCACGTGGGCCAGCCTGACCGATCGCTCCTCGAGCGCGCCGTAGGTCAGCGTCTCGCCGGTGCCGAACATCACGACGGCCGGCTTGTCGGGCGAGGTGTGCGCGTGGGCTCCTGGATACACGATTTCTCCTCGCTGACTCGGTGCCGACACGATGGCGCAGAATTGCGATTCGCACCAATTCGATACCCCTCGCCGATTACCGTTCTCGCCATGGCCCGAGCAGCTTTCCCACGTCGACGCGCCCACGGCGCGCGCGGCGCTCTCGCGCTCGTGTGCGTGCTCGTTCTCGGCCTGCTCCTGACCGCGTGCGGGGGCAAGGCACAGAACGTCACCCCGAGCATCAACACCCTGCCCAGCGCCTCGGCGACGCCGAAGGCCTCGCCGGTGACGGTGACCGGCCTTCCCGATGCAGCGAAGCTCCAGGTCAGCGACGGCGACCCCGGCACGGCGCCCGGCGGCGGCCTCGACTTCGTCTCCCCGATCTACTCGATCGGTCCGTCCGGGCCCCTGCCGACGGCCGCGAAGGTGACCATCCAGCTCGACCACGCTGTGGCGCGGAACACCCAGCTCGTGGTGGCCAGCCGTGAGTCGCTCACCCAGTCGTGGACCTGGCTGCCGGCGACGCTGACCGCCGACCAGAGGCACGCGCAGTTCGTCACCCGGCACCTCAGCGAGTTCGGCGTCCTCACCGTCGACGCCCCCGAGATGATCTCCAGCTTCAAGCAGTCGGTGCAGGCGGGCCTGGTGAGCTCGGTCAACACCGCCAAGAAGCCGGTGTGCACGGGGATGAAGGACGCCCGGCTGGACGGCTACACGGCGACGGTGGTCTCGCCGCCGCGCACGACGCTGGCGTGGTGCTTCGGGCTGGACAAGGGCAAGCGGGTGCTCAAGATCGTCAACCGTCGCCAGGTCCCGGTGCAGGTCTCGCACGGTGCCGCCGCGGCGACCGAGACCACCAGCAACGTGCGCGGACTCTGGACCACCTGGTTGGGGATCCTCGCCCCGGGCAGCAAGGACACCTTCCTCGCCCCCGGAGGCACCGCGACCTACGACGCCGAGCTGCAGCCGAAGACCAAGATGGACGTGATCGCCGAGACCGACGCGAAGGCCCAGTCGACGCGCGCGCTCTACGCCGCCGTGCGGGCGATCGTCGCGCAGGTGCAGGACTACGGCGTCGCGAACCCCGACCCCGTCCAGACCTTCCAGGGGCTCGTGGCGCGGCCGCAGTGCGCGGACGCTCTCGGCCAGGGCAGCGACACCCTCCTGGCCGGCTGCCTCTCGCAGCGCAAGATGACGCAGACCTTCGGCAACAACGCGGTGCTGCTCGCACCGCTGCTCACCTCGCGGACCATGCGCGTCTTCATGGCCAACCGGTTCAAGTTCCTGGCCACGCAGGACCAGGCGGTCGACACCCAGCAGATCACCATCGCCCGGGCAGCACCGGACTTCGCGACGCTGGTGGGGACCTTCCGCGGGCACACCCGCTCGTTGCGGGTCACCAAGGACGGGCTGGTGACCGAGACCCAGTACAGCGGCTGCTGCCAGAAGGTGGTCACGCTCGTCTACCAGCTCTCCGAGCCGCGGACCACCGGCACGGGCGCCACTGCCGTGACCACGGCGCAGGCGGTGCTGACGAAGTCGACCTACGACAAGTTGGCCATGACCACCGCGCCGCCCAAGCCCGGCACGACCGGCACCATCACGGTGAAGAACGGTGTCGTCACCACGCCGTTCGTCTCGTCGACGTACTGCGACAAGACGGCTGCCAAGAAGGGGAAGTGCGGCGCCTGAGAGGCGCTAGGGGGCCAGCAGCTCGGCCAGCGTCTTCGGCCGTCGCCCCGTCAGGGCGCGGACGTCGTCGCTGAGACCGGCGCACTCGCCCTGGGCGATCGCGGTGTAGGTGCTCACCCAGGCGTCGTACTGCCACTGCGGCGCCTCCCACTGCCGGCGTGAGGCGTAGGCCTCCTCGACGGTCTCGTCCTGGAAGGTGACCTGCCGCCCGAGGTGCTCGGTGAGGACGGCGGCGTACTCCGAGAGGGTCAGCGACTCCGGTCCGGTGAGGTGGTAGGTCGAGCCGACGTGTGCCCCGGGCGCAGCGAGCACCGCCGCGGCCGCCGCGGCGATGTCGTCGCGGGAGACCGCGGAGAGGCGACCCTCGCCGGCCGGCCCGCGCAGGACGCCCTCCCCGTCGACGAACTCGGGCAGGATGTCGAGGTAGAAGTTGTTGCGCAGGAACGTGAACGCCACGCCCGTCGAGCGGATGTGCTCCTCGGTCGCGAAGTGGTCGCGGCCCAGGGTGAAGACACAGTCCGCCGCGGCGCCGAAGAACGAGGTGTAGACGATGTGGCCGACGCCGGCCTCGACCGCGGCGTCCACCATCGCCCGGTGCTGGTCGAGCCGGTCGGCGGCCTCCTCGGCCGAGACCAGGAAGAGGGTCTTCGCGCCGCGCAGCGCGGCGGTGACCGAGGCCCGGTCGCCGTAGCCCTGGAACTGCACCGGCACGGCGTCGTCGAGCTCCGGCAGCCGGTCGGGGGAGCGGGCCAGCAGTCGCTGGGGCACGTCGGAGGAGGCCAGGATCCTCGCGACCCGCCCGCCGAGCTTGCCGGTGGCTCCGGTGACGGCCAGGGTCGCGGACGGTTTCTCGGTGCTCACCGCCCCATCATGCCGCGCGGCCTGGTGAAGGTGTGAGGATGACGCCCATGGCTCTCCCGGACTCTCTGCTCGACACGACCGTGGCCGTCCTCGGCGGCACCGGACCCCAGGGCCGCGGGCTGGCCCGCCGGTTCGCCGCCGCCGGGCTCCCCGTGGTGATCGGCAGCCGCAGTGCCGAGCGCGCCGACGGTATCGCCGCCGAGCTCGCCTCGGCGACCGGTGGGCAGGTCACCGGCCGCGACAACGAGGGAGCCGCCACCGAGGGCGACATCGTCATCGTCGCCGTGCCGTGGGACGGCCACGGCGACCTGCTCACGGGGTTGTCGACCGCACTGGCCGGCAAGATCGTGGTGGACTGCGTGAACCCCCTCGGCTTCGACAAGCGCGGTGCCTACGTCCTCGACGTCGAGGAGGGGTCGGCCGCCGAGCAGGCTGCCGCTCTGCTGCCGGACTCGACCGTCGTGGCGGCCTTCCACAACGTCTCGGCCGTCAAGCTCGAGGACCCGGAGGTCACCGAGGTCGACACCGACGTGCTCGTGCTGGGCGAGGGCGAGGACCGGGAGGCGTGTGAGCGGGTGCAGGACCTCGCAGGCGTCATCCCCGGCGTACGAGGGATCTACGGCGGACGGCTGCGCAACGCCAGCCAGGTGGAGGCCCTGACCGCCAACCTGATCAGCGTCAACCGCCGCTACAAGGCACACGCCGGGATCCGCATCACCGACATCTGAGGACGGTCGTCCATGACCATGTACCCCGCTTTCGCACCGCCGTCGGAGACGGCGCTGCGGCTGCACGACGAGCTGGTCGACTTCATGCGGACCGAGGTGTTCCCGGCCGAGGAGGCCTACGACGCCTACCGCGAGCAGGCGGGGCCCGCGGACCACACGGTGCCGCCGGTGATCGAGGAGCTGAAGGAGAAGGCGCGGGCGCGTGGGCTCTGGAACCTCTTCCTGCCCTCGGAGTCGGGCCTGACCCAGCTGGAGTACGCGCCACTGGCCGAGCTGTCCGGATGGAGCAACGAGCTCGCGCCCGAGGCGATGAACTGCCAGGCACCGGACACCGGCAACATGGAGCTCCTGCACCTGATCGGCACCGAGGAGCAGAAGCAGACGTGGCTCCGGCCGTTGCTGGACGGTGAGATCCGCTCCGCCTTCTGCATGACCGAGCCCGGCGTGGCCAGCTCCGACGCCACCAACATCGACACCCGCATCGTCCGCGACGGTGACGAGTACGTCGTCAGTGGCACCAAGTGGTGGTCCAGCGGCGCGGCCGATCCGCGCTGCCGGTTGCTGATCGTGATGGGCAAGACCGACCCCGACGCGGCGACCCACCGCCAGCAGTCGATGCTGATCGTCCCGGCCGACACCCCGGGCGTCACCATCAAGCGTTCCTTCCCGGTGTTCGGGCGGCACGACCAGCACGGCCACTGCCTCGTGGAGTTCGACGAGGCGCGGGTGCCGGTCACCCACCTGCTCGGCGAGGATGGCGGTGGCTTCGCCGCGGCTCAGGCACGCCTCGGTCCCGGACGCATCCACCACGTGATGCGGGCACTCGGTGCCGGCGAGCGCGCGCTCGCGATGATGGTGCGGCGCGTGCAGGAGCGCGTCGCCTTCGGCAAGCCCCTGGCCGACCAGTCGTCGGTCCGTGAGCGGATCGCCGAGTCCCGGATCGAGCTCGAGCAGGCCCGGGCGCTGTGCCACCGGGCCGCCCACGTGGTCGACACCCAGGGCAACAAGGAGGCGCGGCACCTGATCGCGGCGGCCAAGGTCGCGGTTCCCCGCGCCGTCAGCGCGGTGATCGACCGCTCCATCCAGGTGCACGGTGCCGCCGGGATCTCCGACGCCACCCCGCTGGCCGCGATGTACGGCTGGCACCGCGCCATGCGGATCTTCGACGGCCCCGACGAGGTGCACCTGACCTCGCTGGCGCGGGCCGAGCTCGGCGCCGAGCCGCTGTTCGACCTGCCGCACACGGGTCCCTGAGGATCAGCGGGCGCGCTGCCGCGCCCTTCTCGCCGACACGAGCGCCGCTCCGGCGCCAGACCCTCATCGGTGTCCTCCCGAGCGGTCGCTCCCGACCGTCCACATCGTAAGACCTCGGGCAGTCGTGGCACGCTGCCCGGAGTGCTCATAGGGTCGGGGCCATGACGCACACCGAGGGGACGTTCACCGGAGCCGCGGGCGACCAGATCTACTGGCAGGCCTGGACGCCGGAGCAGCCGAAGGCGCTCGTCGTCCTGGCGCACGGCCTGCACGAGCACAGCGGCCGCTACGCGCACGTGGCGGAGCGGCTCAACCGTGCGGGGTACGCCGTCCACACCGTCGACCACGAGGGCCACGGCAAGTCCGGCGGCACCAAGGGCAACGTCGGCTCGATGGCGGGTGTGCTCGACGACTTCGACCGTGTCCGGCGTACGGCGCAGGAGCTGCACCCGGGTCTGCCGCTGGTGGTGCTGGGCCACAGCCTGGGCGGGCTGATCGCCCTGGACTACCTCGTGAGCAAGGGCCAGGACGGCGTCGCCGCGCTCGCCGTCTCCGGGGCCGCCGTGGACACCTCCTCAGCAGGTGGGCTCCAGCTCAAGCTCGCGCCGGTGATCGGCAGGCTCGCTCCCAACCTCGGCGTGCTCCTCCTGGGCGCCGACAACGTCAGCCGCGACCCGGTGGTGGTCAAGGACTACGAGAACGACCCGCTCAACCACAACGGCAAGGTCCGCGCGCGCACCGGCTCCGAGATGCTGCTCTCGGTGCAGCGCGTCGTCGACGGCCTGCCGAGGATCACCGTGCCGGTCGTGATCATGCACGGCACCGAGGACAAGCTCGTCCCCGTCGCAGGCTCGGAGCTGATCAACGAGCGGATCGGTTCCCCCGACAAGACCCTGAAGCTGTACGACGGGCTGTACCACGAGATCTTCAACGAGCCCGAGCAGGACCAGGTGCTCGACGACCTCGTCGCGTGGCTCGACGCGCACGTCTGAGCCATGAGCGAATCCGAGAACGAGCCGGTCCTCACCGAGCGCCGTGACGCCGTCCTGGTCATCACCCTGAACCGTCCCGCCGCGAAGAACGCCGTCAACCAGGCCCTGGCCGAGGGGGTCGCGGCCGCGCTCGACGAGCTCGACGGCGACGACGGCCTGCGGGTGGGGGTCCTGACGGGCGCCGGAGGCAGCTTCTGCGCCGGCATGGACCTCAAGGCCTTCCTGGCCGGGGAGGTGCCGGTCATCGAGGGACGTGGGCTCGCCGGCATCACCGAGCGCCCACCCCGCAAGCCGGTGGTCGCCGCGGTCGAGGGCTGGGCGCTGGCCGGGGGCTTCGAGATCATGCTCGCGTGCGACCTGGTGGTGGCCTCACGCGCGGCCCGGTTCGGCGTACCCGAGGTGAAGCGGGCGCTGGTCGCCGGCGCGGGCGCGGCGCTGCGGCTGCCCGAACGGGTGCCGCTGCCGATCGCCCTCGAGCTGTTGCTCACCGGCGAACCCATCGACGCCGAACGGGCTCATGCGCTCGGGCTCGTCAACCGGCTCACCGAGGAGGGCGGCGCCCTCGACGGCGCCCTGGAGCTCGCGCACACGATCGCCGCCAACGGGCCGTTGGCCGTCGAGGTGACGCGGCAGATCGCGCGCTCGGCCCGCGACTGGTCGAGCGAGGAGGGGTGGGCGAAGCAGGAGGAGCTGATGGCGCCGGTGTTCACCTCCGAGGACGCCATCGAGGGCGCGACCGCCTTCGCGGAGAAGCGGGCACCGGTCTGGAAGGGCCGCTGAGCGACCCTCATGGAGCTGACCTTCACCGGACCTGTCATCGAGTGGCGCGGGCCGGCGCCGTACTTCTTCGTCGGCGTGCCCGAGGACGAGGCGGCACTCATCGAGTCGGTCTCGGCGGGCATCACCTACGGCTGGGGGATGATCCCCGCGGACGTCACCATCGGTGAGACCACCTGGTACACCGCGCTGTGGCCCAGGCAGGGCGCGTACGTCGTCCCGCTCAAGGTCTGGGTCCGCGAGGCCGAGGGCATCGACCTCGACGACGTGGTCACCGTCAGCCTCTCCTTGGACGTCTGAACCGGGCCTTCAGGCGCCGTGCCCGCGGTTGCCCACGATGACGGCGATCGGTGGGATCACCATCGCCACGGCACTCATCGCGACCGCTGCGGGCACCGAGAAGAACCGGACGACGTTCCACGCGAGCACGATGAGCAGGATGCACGTGCCCATCAGCAGCAGGTAGAGGGTCTTGCGGCTCACCCCTCTAGGTTGTCACGGTGACCCGCCGGCGCACATTCCACTGGGACGACTGGGACCTCGAGACCCTGCTCGCCCACAAGGCCCGCACCGGCCTGAGCACGAGCCTCGTGGTGCCGGCGCGCAACGAGGCGGCCACCGTCGGCGACGTCGTGAGCCGGGTGCGCGAGGCGTTGGTCGAGACCGTCCAGCTGCTCGACGAGATCGTGGTGATCGACTCCGACTCGACCGACGACACCCACTCGGTGGCGACCGCCGCCGGTGCGGTGGTGCACCGCTCGCGCGAGATCCGGCCCGACCTGGGGTCGCACCCCGGCAAGGGCGAGGCGATGTGGAAGTCGCTGTTCGTGACCCGGGGAGACCTGATCGTCTTCATGGACGCCGACCTGCTCGACTGGGACACCCACTTCGTCCGCGGCCTGCTGGGACCCCTGCTGAGCACGGATGCCGCCCTGGTGAAGGGCTTCTACGAGCGGCCCCTGACCGACGGCTCCTCCCACGAGTCGGCGTACGAGGGTGGCCGGGTGACCGAGCTCGTGGCCCGTCCGCTGATCGCGCTCGACTGGCCCGAGCTGGGCTGGCTGGTGCAGCCGCTGGCGGGGGAGTGGGCGGTACGGCGCGACCTGTTCGAGCGGCTCCGCGTCCCCGTCGGGTACGCCGTCGAGCTCGCCGCGCTCATCGACACCCACCGGCTGCTGGGCCCGGAGGCGATCGCCCAGGTCGACCTCGGCCGGCGCGCCCACCGCCACCAGGCCCTGCGCGACCTCGGCGCGATGGCGGTCCAGATCCTCGCCGCCTCCCAGCGCCGCAGCGGCCTCCCCTCGGCCGGACCCGAGACCGTCCTGCTCCACCAGCACCGCCAGCAGGACGGCGAGCTGGACACGGTCACGCGCGACATCGACCTCCTCGAACGCCCCCCGGCAGCCGACCTCCTCTAATTCTCCGCCGAGCGGGGGTTTGGTGCACGCCGAGGGCCGCCGAGCGGGGGAACAGTGCACGCACCGAGGTCACCGGAGTGAACGACGAGACCCCGCTCGACGTCGTACTGCGTACACGAAACCCCCGCTCGGCGCCGTCCGGCGGGCACGAACACCCCGCTCGGCGAATTGGGTGGGGTGGAAGGATCAACCACATGACGCTGCGTCTCGGCCGGCACGCCTTCGCCGACGACCGGCGGCTGATGATGGCGATCGTGAACCGCACCCCGGACTCCTTCTACGACAAGGGCGCCACCTGGGCCGAGGGCAAGGCCCTCGAGCGCGTGGCCCAGGTCGTCGAGGAGGGGGCCGAGATCGTCGACATCGGGGGGATCAAGGCCGCCCCGGGCGAGGAGATCGACGTCGAGGAGGAGATGCGTCGCGTCGTCGGCTTCGTCGAGCAGGTCCGCACGGCTCACCCGGAGGTGGTGATCAGCGTCGACACGTGGCGCTCGCCGGTCGCGCAGGCGGCCTGCGAGGCCGGCGCCGACATGATCAACGACGCCTGGGGCGGAGCCGACCCCGGACTGGTCGACGTCGCGGCCTCGTGCGGCGCCGCGATCGTGTGCACCCACACCGGAGGCGTGGTCCCGCGGACGCGTCCGCACCGCATCGAGTACGACGACGTCGTGGCCAGCGCCCTCGCCGACACCACGTCGTACGCCGAGCGAGCACTTGCCGCGGGCGTGAAGCGCGAGAGCATCGTCATCGACCCGGCGCACGACTTCGGCAAGACCACCCGCGACAGCCTCGACCTCACCAGGCGGCTCGACGAGCTGGTCGCGACCGGCTGGCCGGTGCTGGTCTCGTTGTCGAACAAGGACTTCGTCGGGGAGTCCCTCGACCTGCCCGTCGGCGAACGGCTGACCGGCACCCTCGCCGCCACCGCCGTCAGCGCGATGCACGGCGCCCGCATCTTCCGCGTGCACGAGGTGACCCAGACCCGTCACGTGGTCGACATGGTCGACGTGATCCTCGGTCGCCGCCAGCCCGCCCGGGCCATCCGGGGCCTGGCGTGAGGACGTCCGGGTGATCGACACCGTCCTGGTGCTGCCGACGCCGCCTGCCCTGCTGCCGCCCCTCTCGCGTGAGGACCCCGTGGCCGAGGTGCGAGCCGCGTGCCAGGAGGCGGTTGCCGCCCTGCCCGGCGCGGGCTACCTGATGGCCCTCGCGGCGCCCACCGACGAGGCCCACCTCGCGCGCGGTGCCGGTGAGCCCCTGGGCCACCGGGTGGCCCGGTACCTGCTCGGCGAGCGACCCTTCATGCCCGAGCTGGCGCTGCCCTGGACCGCGGCGTCGCTGCTCGAGCAGGACCTGCCGCCGGGAGACTTCCCCGCGCTCTCGGCGACGCTGCTGGTGATGGCCGACGGGTCGGCACGACGCGGGGAGAAGGCGCCCGGTCACCTGCACCCGGACGCGATCGCCTTCGACGACTCCCTGGAACAGGCCCTGCGCGACGGCGACGCCGAGTCGCTGGCGGGCGTCGACCTCGACCAGGCCCGGGAGCTCTGGTGCCAGGGGGCACCGTGCTTCCGCGTGCTCGGTGAGATAGCCAGGGAGCGCACGATCCGGGCCGAGATGACCTACGCCGACGCGCCGTACGGCGTGGCCTGGTGGGTGGCCCGATGGACCTTGACCTGACACACGAGGAGGCACGCGAGATGGTGGACACGATCGAGATCGCGATGGACGGTGGCACCGCCGAGGCCTACGTCGCGCGGCCCCAGGGGGAGGAGGCACCGGAAGGTCCCTACCCGGGCGTGCTGTTCTTCATCGACGCGATCGGGTTGCGCCCACGGATCGCGGAGATGGCCCAGCGGATCGCCGACTGGGGCTACGTCGTGCTGGCGCCCAACGTGCTCTGGCGCGACGGCACCGCCGCCGAGACCTCGCCGGAGGGTGACCTGCACGCGGAGGGCGCCCGCGAGGAGTTCTTCAAGGGAGCCATGAAGCGGGTGCAGCACCTCACTGCCGACCGGGCCGAGGCCGACATCCCCGTCTACCTGGCCACGTTGCGCGGTCTCGATGACGTGGACGCCGGTCCGGTCGGCGCCACCGGCTACTGCATGGGGGCCCGGCTCGGCGTTCGTGCGGCCGGGCTCGACGCCGAGGTCGCCGCGGTCGGCGGATTCCACGGCGGCGGCCTGGTCACCGACGCTGAGGACAGCCCGCACCGTTCCCTGGCCACCGCCGACGCCGAGTTCTACTTCGGCCACGCCGACAACGACCGGTCGATGCCGCCCGAGGCGGTGGCGGCCCTGAGCCAGGCCCTCGAGGGGGCCGGCCTGGCGGCGACCAACGACATCTACGCCGGCGCCGCCCACGGCTACACCATGTCCGACACCCCGTCGTACGACGAGGCAGCGACCGAGCGCAGCTTCCGCGAGCTCGAGGAGCTCTTCGACCGCGCCCTGTAGGTCTCGGATGTCAGAGCATCGAGCGGGGGCCGTCGTTGGGCACGAAGGTGGCGCGTGTGCGGCGGCGGACCTGCTCGGGATCGGGCAGGGGCAGCCGGCGGTTCGGGTGGAGTCGCATGGTTCTCTCCTCCTTCCGGGAGGTCTTCGGGAGCTTCATGAGCGGTGCACCCTCAGGTCGCCGCTCACCGTGCGGGCGGTGATCTCCACGCGCTGCTGATCGCCGCGTGGGGCGTCGGTCTCGCCGAGCTCCTGGCTGACTCGGCCACTCACGGTGGACAGGTCGAGCCAGGCGGCGGTGCCGTCCTGGATGCCGATGGTGATCTGTCCGCTGGCGCCGGTGGCGCGCACGGCGCCGGACGCGGCGCGGCGGACGACGAGGTCGCCGGAGCCGGACCTGGTGAGCAGGGAGCCCTGGAGCACCCCGACCTCGACGTCGCCGGAGCCGCTCTTGGCCACGACGTCGCCGGCGAGCGAGCCGATGCTGATGTCGCCCGACCCGACCGTGAGGGTGGCCGTCGTCCCGCTCCGGTCGACGCTGATGTCGCCGGAGCCGGAGCTGACCACGAGCGCGCCCTCGACCTGTCCTGTCGCGACGGCGCCCGAGCCGGTCTTGAGCTTGGCGGTGCCGGTGACGTTCTCGATGTCGAGGTCACCCGAGCCGCTGGCGAGGTCGGCGGTCTCGAAGCTGCCCTCGGCGCGGACGTCGGCCGAGTCGGCCTTGACCTGGAGGGTGCTCCCGAGAGGGCAGGTGATCCGGATGCCGACCTGAGGCCCCCCGCGGAAGAGTCCACCGCCGCGGCGCGGGACGTCGACGAGCACCACCCCGTGGCTGTGGTCGACACGGGTGCCGGCCACGGCGTCCTCCCCGGCCGCGTTGAGCGCGGTGAGCTCGACGGTCGTGTCGGAGGTCTCCTGGGCGGAGACGGTCACGTGACCGCCGCCCGTGCGGACGACCACGGAGACCGGGCCATCGGTCTGGAAGGTCTGCATGCTGCTGTCCTCTCGCATTCGTTGCTGTGCGTGTGGAAGGCCGGTCAGCTGACCCAGCCGCGGATCTGGCGGCGGCGGTTGCCCTCGTTGCCGGACACGGTGATCCGGCTGCTGCCGAGCTGCAGGTCGACCCGGCCGCGGCCGTCGAGGGCGTCGCGCACGGCGTCGACCAGCCAGGCGTTCAGCGACTGGCCGACCTCGGCGGCGGCCTCCTCGGCGCGCACCTTGACCGACTCGGGCAGGCGCAGGGTGATCCGGGACTGGCTGGCGTCCTCGGCCTCGGCCGGCGCGGGCGGCTCCGGGGGAGTGGGGGGCTGCTGGGCGTCGGCGGTGTCGAGGTGGGAGACCACGAACTCCGGCTCGCGGCCGTTGAGCCGCACGTCGACCGCGTCGTGGTCGAGCGCACCGGTGATCTCCGCGGCTGCCTGGGCGAGTGCCTCGAGCAGCATCATCCGGGTGGCCGGGTCGAGGGCGAGGGCGAGTCGTTCGGCCGCCTGCTGTGCCTCGGGCCCGCCGGCCGCGGCGGCATCGGCGAGGTCGCGTCGCAGGCGGTCGACGTACGGCGTGAGCTCCATGACGTCATCGTGACATCATTCTGACGTCAATACAAGTTCATGTGACACAGCATGGCGTCACCATGGCGTCAGTGGTGGCGCCGCACCGCCCGTGGTTGGCTGACCTCGTGACCCAGGACCCCGTCTCCCACGCCCCCTCCCACCGCCTGCCCCGACTCGTCAGCGCCCTCCAGGACAGCCCGATCAGCGGCCTGCTCGACCGGGTGCTCACCACCGTGACCGCCCCTGTCGTGCCCTCCGACGCCTCGCCGTTCCGCACCACTGCGCTGGGGCACTCCCTCCACCCCGTGCTCACCGACCTGCCACTGGGCTGCTGGACCTCGGCCTCCCTGGTCGACCTGCTCGGTGGACGGGCCGGGCGGGGGGCGGCGACCAGGCTGGTCGCGATCGGCCTGCTGTCGGCCGGGCCGACCGCCTACGCCGGTCTCGCGTCCTGGAGCCGGCTCGAGGGACCCGAACGTCGACTCGGCGCGGTCCACGCGATCGTCAACGACGTCGCCATCGTGCTGTTCGCCGGGTCCTTCCTGGCGCGCGTGCGCGGCCAGCACTGGAAGGGCGTGCGCTACGCCGTGCTCGGCAACCTGGCCACCGCCTCGGCAGGACACCTCGGCGGCGTGCTCGCGCTCGAGCGCGGCACGGGCGACCGGTCCTGACCCGGAGGAGCGGCCGATGAGCGGCGAGGTCCCCGACCTCACTCGCGCCGAGCTCGAGGACCTCCAGCTCGACCGGTTGCGCACGACGCTGCGGGCGGCCTACGACCGGGTGCCGCACTACCGCCGGGCCTTCGACGAGGCGGGGGTCTCGCCGGACGACGTCCACCAGCTCGCCGACCTCGCCCGCTTCCCGTTCACGACGAAGGCCGACCTGAGGCAGAACTACCCGTTCGGGATGTTCGCGGTGCCGCGCGAGCAGGTGGCTCGCGTGCATGCCTCGAGCGGTACGACGGGCAAGCCGACCGTGGTCGGCTACACCCGCGAGGACCTCGACACCTGGGCCGAGGTGATGGCCCGCTCGATCCGGGCGGCGGGCGGACGGCCGGGAGACGTGTGCCACGTGGCCTACGGCTACGGCCTGTTCACCGGCGGCCTCGGTGCGCACTACGGCGCCGAGCGGCTCGGCTGCACGGTCGTCCCGGTGAGCGGCGGGATGACCGAGCGGCAGGTGCAGCTGATCCTCGACTTCGAGCCCCGGATCATCATGGTGACGCCGTCGTACTTCCTCGCGATCCTCGACCAGCTCGAGGACGAGGGCATCGATCCGCGGGACACCAGCCTCGAGATCGGCATCTTCGGCGCCGAGCCGTGGACCGACGAGATGCGCCGTGCGGTGGAGGAGCGCAGCGGCATCCGCGCCGTCGACATCTACGGGCTCTCGGAAGTGATGGGCCCGGGCGTGAGCCAGGAGGCCGGCGAGACGCAGGACGGCCTGCACGTCTGGGAGGACCACTTCCTGCCCGAGGTCGTCGACCCGGTCACCCTCGAGGTGCTGCCCGACGGCGAGGAGGGGGAGCTCGTCTTCACCAGCCTGACCAAGCAGGCGATGCCGGTCGTGCGCTACCGCACCCGCGACCTGACCCGGTTGCTGCCGGGCTCGGCGTTCCCGGCCTTCCGCCGGATGCAGAAGGTCACCGGCCGCACCGACGACATGATGATCGTCCGTGGCGTCAACGTCTTCCCGACCCAGGTCGAGGAGCAGATCCTGGCGGTCGAGGGGCTCGCGCCGCACTACGTCTGCGTGCTGACCCGTCCGGGCAACCTCGACGAGCTCACCGTCCAGGTGGAGCACGACCAGCTCGGCACCCGGGACCCCGAGGTCCTGGGCGCCGAGCTGGCCGACCGGGTCAAGCAACGCATCGGCGTCACCGTCACCGTGGAGGTGCTCGCCCCGCACGCGCTCGAGCGCTCGCTGGGCAAGGCCAAGCGGATCAGCGACCGCCGCCCTTCGGGGTAGCCGGCTTCACCGGGTGGTTCGACCGGATCAGGTCGGCCGGGTCGTAGGTGCGCCTTGACCTCGCGCAGCCGCTGGTACGACGACCCGAAGAGCGTCTCGCCGGTCTTCCGCCGCTCCGCGAAGTTCACGTAGCAGCCCTTGGTCCACGGGCCCGAGGGCGTACTGCACCGCCTGCACCGCGGCCTCCACCGCCACGATCGACTCCGGCGTCGGGGTGATACCCGACGGCGAACATCAGGAACTCGGCGTCGAAGCCCGAGGTGGCGCCGCCCTCCATCCGACCGGGCGCGAGCATCCCACCGAGGTGGCGCAGCTCGAAGGAGAGCAGCGGGCACTCCACGCCGGGCCCGACCAGGCGCACGGCGGCGTCGATCGCCTCGGGCGGCAGCGAGGTGATCAGGGCACCGTCGCCGCGACCCGGCACCGGAGCCGGCGGGTCCATGTGCAGCTGCTGGAGCTCGGTCACCGGGATGGTGGCGAAGGTGTCGATCGCCGGACCCAGGGCCCGCAGCGGCGCGAGCAGCTCGTCGGCCTCCTCGGGCTGGAGCTGGCAGGTCGCCTCGACGACCACGAAGCTCTGGCCGGAGAGGAACGGCGGCAGGTCGGGGAGCGGCGGGAACCGCAGCACCCGGCCGATCGAGGTGACCGACTCGGGCACGTCCGGGCACCCACTCGCGCCAGGCGTGCAGGACCTCGGCGGCACGCTCGAGGGGGAAGAACAGCACGCCGGCGTACACCTCGGTGAGGGGGTAGAGCCGGAACTCCAGCGCGGTCACGACGCCGAAGCTGCCGCCGCCGCCACGCAGCGCCCAGAACAGCTCGGGGTCGTGGTCCTCGTCGACCCGGCGCAGCTCGCCGTCGGCGGTGACCACCTCGAGGGCGACCACGCTGTTGGCCGAGAGGCCGTGGGAGCGGGCCAGCCACGAGACGCCACCGCCGAGGGTGTAGCCGGCGACGCCGACGTCGGGCGCCGAGCCCGCCAGTGCGGCCAGCCGTGCTCGGCGGCCGAGGGGTGACGTCCTGCCACTGCGCGCCGCCCTCGGCCCGGGCGACCCGGGAGACCGGGTCGACCTGCACCTCGCGCATCTCGTGCATCCTGACCAGGATCGTCCGGGCAGGTCGCCGAGCGGGCCGGCGTTGTGGCCGGTGGACTGCGCGGCCACCCGCAGGCCGGCCGGCGGGCGGCGTTCACCGTCGCGACCACGTCACGAGCCGAGGCGGCGATGACGACGGCCTCCGGTCGCTGGTCGACGTCGAGGTGCCAGGCGGCCCGCGCCTGGTCCCAGTCGGGGTCGCCGGGGCGTACGACGCGGCCCTCGAGCTCGGTGGCCAGGTCGCCCCAGGGGTCGGGGACGAGCGGACCCTGGTCGGTCCAGTCGAGGGGAGCGTTGCCCCGACGTCGTCGCGGGTCGAGGCGGCTGGGGATGGAGAGCAAGTGGCTCATGACGGGTCCTTTCGCAGGGCTACGTTTCGGGTGCCACCAAATCTGAGGCCACTTGCACGCCGCTGACATCCCACGAACACGAGGTCCAGACCGGAGCGACCCCCTACACATGAGGGGTGGCCGCCGGGGAGCCCGGACCTGCAGAATCAAGGAGCCACCACTCGGGAGGGGGCCGAGAGGAGGCGTCATGCCCGCCACGTCCACGACCACCCAGGACCGCAAGCTCGACCAGCTCGCCGGGGCCTGCGACCGTGCCCCCGACGAGCTCGCGCTCTTCGAGGAGGTCTCGCGCCGGCTCAACGAGGTGGTGCCCTTCGACGGCGCCTGCTGGTTCGCCACCGATCCAGCCACGGTGCTCGCCTCGAGCGCCGTACGCGTCGAGAACGTCGAGCGGGGGCACTGCGAGAGCTTCTGGGAGCGGGAGTGCACCGTCGAGGACACCCTCCTCTTCCGCGACCTCGCCCGGAGCCCGGCCGGGATCGGCACGCTGTACGACGCGACCGGCGACCAGCCCGCCCGCAGCGCGCGCTACCGCGAGTTCCTCGCCCCTCAGGGGTACGGCGACGAGCTCCGGGCCGCTTTTCGCCTCGGTGAGAACACCTGGGGGGTGATGGACATCTATCGCGACCGGATGAGGGGAGCGTTCTCCGCCCACGAGGTGGACCAGGTGCGCCGGGTGGCTCCAGCCGTCGCCACGGCGCTTCGCGGCCTCGCGGCTCGCACCGCCGTCTCCGCGGGTGCGGACGGTCCCGGAACCGCCTTGTTCGACGACCGCGGTCGGGCCCTCTCGCTCGACGACCAGGCCCGCCGGCTGTTCGAGGAGATCGGCGGCACGCACTGGGCCGACCGACCGCTGCCGATGACACCCGTCTTCGCGGTGGTGGCACGCGCGGCCGCCGTGCGCGAGGGTCGCGACCGCGGCCCGGCCATCGCGCGGTACCGCTCCCCCTCGGGGCGCTGGCTGGTGGTGCACGCCTCTGCCTCACCGCTGCCGATGGTGGCCCCGGACCGACAGCGCTCACGATCGAGCCGGCGAAGTCGGCACAGGTGGCACCGATCATCGTCGAGGCCTACTGCCTGACTGCCCGCGAGCAGGACATCACCCATGCGGTGGCGCAAGGCTTGTCCAACCAGGACATCGCGGCGGCACTCTTCCTCTCGCCGCACACCGTGCGCGACCACCTCAAGGCCATCTTCACCAAGGTCGGGGTGGGCAGCCGCGGCGAGCTCGTCGCCAAGCTGTTCGCCGAGCACTACGCCCCGGCGCTGCACCTGACCTACGACCACGTGGACCGCTGACCCGGGCCTGACGCGCCCGGTCCGCTTGGCCCCCGTGCCGAGCGGACCGGGATCGCGTTCCCCCGTCGTCTCCCCAGAGGCGCCGGACCCCACGCCAGATACCCCGCCCCGTACTCTCACGCCATGACCCTTGCCCTGGCCGAGTCCCGCACCGTCGCCCTGCCCGTCGAGGAGACCTTCGACGCCGTGCTGCCGTTGCCGCTGGAGGAGATCTTCGTACGCCGCTACGGGCCGATCCCCGCGATCAAGGGCACCCGCCAGCAGGGCACCTGGGGCACCCCCGGCCAGACCCGGACCATCGAGATGGCCGATCCCGGCACGATGCAGGAGCAGCTCGTGGTGGTGGAGCGGCCGCAACGGTTCGGCTACCGCATCGACGGTGTCACCGGGCCGATGAAGCTGCTGGTCTCCCACGTGGACGGGACGTGGAGCTTCGACCCGGACGCTCTGCCGACCGGCGAGGTCGGCACCCGCATCACCTGGGCCTGGGAGGTCCACCCGACCTCCGTCGGTCGGCTGGCGATGCCCCTGTTCGGGCGCCTGTGGCACGGCTACGCACGCCGCTCGCTGGAGCACCTCGAGACGCTTCTCACCAACCCCCGCCGAAGCTGAGCATCGGCACGACGTCGTCGGCCTCCTCGGTGACCTCGGCCAGCGCGTCTGCCGGTGCCACCCCCCGGGCCACCCGCCGGTGCCAGGCCGCCATCGCGTCGCAGGCCACGTCGTCGGCGATGAGCACGGGCGAGGACAGCACCGTGCGTGCGCCTGCGTGCAGCCATGCGGCGCTCATGCCGATCGCCTCCTCGCCGGAGCGCACGGACACCCGCCCCAGCTCGCACGCCGAGAGCACGACCGTCGCCGGCACGCGCTCCAGGCGGTCGATGTCGTAGCCGAACCACGGTCCGTCGGTCAGCTCGATCGCCGAGAAGAGCGGGTTCTCGCGTGTGTGCCGCCCGTGCCCGGCCAGGTGCAGGACGTCGGCCCGTGACGCCAGCGCCGCCACCCGGTCGCTCGTCGCGTCGTCGCCGCACAGCAGCTCCGCGTCCCACCAGGCCGCGGCGGCGCGGCTGACCTCCTCGTCGCCTCGTGAGACCCCGGGCCCGGCGACCAGCCCGACCGTGTGTGGTGCGCGAGGTCCGCGCATCGTGAGCCAGCGGGTGGCCGAGGGCGGGATGGTCAGGGGGCGCCCGACCAGTCCCGGCAGCAGGCTCCACGGCGTGCCGGCGAGCGAGCCGGACGGGGTGAGCACGACCCGGCCGTGGCCGAGCTGGTCCACCAGCGGCGCCACCAGCTGCTCGGCGACGGTGGCCAGTCTCGCCCGCAGGGCGGCCCGCAGCGGTACGGCGAGCGGGTCGTCGCGGTGCGCAGCAGTCATGCTCAGGTCCGCCGTCAGGGCGTCGAGCCGGTCGCGGAGCGGTTGCAGGGGGCCGGCATCGACGAGGCTGGAACCGTGGGGCCCGACCACCAGCGCGGCGACGCGCTCGCCCACGACCAGGTGGGCCACCAGGACCGCGTCGTCCTCCGCGAGCGCGCCGCACACCTCCTCCAGCTCCGCCGGTTCGGTGACCGCGCCCGGTCCGACGGCGTACCACTGGCGCTGGCGGACGCGGCGGCGCAGCTCCTGCGTCCGGACGGCGTCGTCGCCCGGACGCAGCAGGCGCAGCTCGGTGAGGTCCTCGCGCAGCTGCTCGTCCGGTGGCGGCCGCACGGGGGTCACCCGCCCGGCGAGCGCCCGGGCCCGCTCCGACCACTCGAAGACGGTGGCCGGGTCGCCGGTGTCGAGTGCCAGCGCCAGTCCCATCCTCGCGAGCTCGCGGCCGTGCCCGACCAGCGTGCTCTGCAGGTCCAGGCTGCCGAAGGAGGACTGCCACTCGTGCAGCTCCGTCAGCCCGGCGCGGACGTGGCCGCGCGCGCGCACCGGGTCGCCTCGGGCCGAGGCCAGCTCGGCGCGCACCTCGCGGGAGAGGAGCCGGGTCGGCAGCGGGGTGGAGGCCTGCACCCGGATCGGGCGCAGGACCTGGCGAGCACGGTCCAGCTCGTCGCGGCGTACGGCGACCCGTCCGGCCAGCAGCTCCAGCACGGTGGCATCGGCCTCGACACCCTGTGCCCGCAGCTGTGCCGCCAGCTCCTGCGCCCGGGCCAGGACGCTCGGGGAGCGGGCGCCGGCCGCGATCTCGGCGCTGAGCGCGGTCGCATCGGCGCGCAGCGCCCGGGCCGGGCTGGCCTGGCTGCGGAAGCGTCGGGCGGAGCGTCGCGCCACGACGCGTGCGCGCTGAGGGTCCTGCCGGAGGAGGGTCCCGGCGAGGGTGAGCTCGCACTCGGCCTGGAAGGTCCGCAGCCGCCTGGAGCCGTACGCCGCCGCCGCTGCCTCGAGCGCGCGCACCGCCTCCTGCGGTCGGCCCGACGCCAGCAGCACCTCGGCGCGGTCCTGCTCGCCGACGGCGCGTGAGACGGGCGAGAGGGGAGCGAGCACGGTGGCCGCGCTCTCCATGGCCCGCAGTGCCTCGATCAGCTCGCCCCGCAGCAGTCGCGTGTAGCCGAGGTTGTGCTCCGCCTTCGCGCGCTCGACCGGGTCGCCGACGGCCCCGAGGACCTTCCGTGCACCCTCGAAGTCCCGTGCGGCCTCCCGGGCGCGACCCTGCTGGAGGTACACGTTGCCGCGGTTGAGCAGCGCGAGCCCCTGGTCGAGCTCTCTGGCCGGCAGCACCGCGATCGCCTGCGCGAACGCGTCGAGCGCGTCGTCCGCCTCACCGGCGCGCATCCGGATCAGGCCGAGCTGCTGCCATGCCTTGCCGCGCACCGTCTCCTCGAGCTCGGGGCGGTCCAGCACGCCGAGGCAGACCTCGACCGCCTCGGGCAGGCGCCCCGTCTCGCACAGCACGTAGGCCCGCGTGACCTCCACGCGTGCTGCCAGGTCCTGCTCGGCGTTGGCCTCGGCCGCGAGGTCGAGGTAGCGCGCCGCCTGGGCGTGCCGACCCGCGCTGGCCGCGGACCGCGCCCGCAGGAGCAGCTGTTCAGGCCTTGGCATCCCTCATGATGACCTGATGTCGGTGAGCTTGGTCAATGCGAGCCACGCCCGCTTCACCGCTGCCTGGCGCAGGTCGTCGTCGGGATCGAGCGTGCCCAGGAGGCGCGCCGCCATCCGTCCGGCGAACAACGGTGCCGCGAACGACGTACCGCTCCACAGGGCGAACTGGCCGGTGAAGTCATCAGGGTCGATCGACTCGCGCACGCGCAGGTAGGCCTTCGTCCGGGCCGCCGGTTCGAGCCCGCCCTGGAACGGCGGGAGCGTGCTCATCACCGCGGCCCCCGGAGCGTAGGCGCGGACCCAGGGGCCCTCGTTGCTGAACAGCGCCTCGGTGCCGTTCGGGTTGAGGGCACCGACCGAGACGACCGGAACCTGCTTGCGGCTCGACTTCACCGTGCCGGCCTCGTCGGCCCACGGCGCGAAGGCGGCGGGAAACATCGGTCGAGCGGTCGCGTCGTTGCCGGCCGAGCACACGACCGTCACGCCGCACTCGCCCATCAGGTCGAGGATCTCCTTCATCGTCGGATCGAACTGCGCGTCCTCCGGGGTCTCGTGGTAGTAGCCCATCGACAGGCTGAAGACGTCGATGGGGTGGCCGCCCTCCTCGCCGTCGCGATGGCGGCGGGCCAGCTCGGCGATCTGTCGCAGCGCCTTGACGAGGTCGCTCTCCACGACGGGGCCGTCGGAGCCCACGATGCGCCAGTGCAGGATGTCCGCGTCCGGGCAGGCCTGGTGGATCAGGCCGGCGATGAACGTGCCGTGTCCGGCGAGGGGGTCGATGCTGCCGTCGAGGGAACCCGACTGGTCGAACCACAGCTCGGGATCCGACGCCTTGTCGACGTACCCGATCGCCTTGCCGTCCAGCCTCGGCCCCTTGGCGGCCGCCACCTTGAGCCAGTCGTGCTTGCCGCAGCCGGTGTCGAGGGTGGCCACGACCGGGCGACGGCCGGGGAAGGCGTCGTCCTCGTGCCGCACCGGCGCGGGTCCGGCGTACGCGATGGGCTGACGGCCACCACTGCCCGCCACGGCGTACGACGCGATGGGGGCGGAGTACGGCGCCTCGAAGGGGCTGGGCGAGTGGTAGGGGCTCGGGGAGTGGTAAGGGCTGGGGGAGTGGTACGGCTCAGGGCTGATCGAGCGCACCATCACGATGTGGTCGAGTCCGACCCGGGCCATGGCCTGGAGCCCGTGGGCCGCCCGCGCATGTTGGAGCAGTGCCCACCCGTCGGGAGCCATCGTGGCCTTCTCGTCGCGCAGGGAGAGATCGAGACGCACCACGTTCGGCACCGTCGACGCGGACGGCTCTCCCACGCGCGGGCCCGGCGCCTGCTTGCCGGCCGAGGACCCCCTTCTCGCGCCGTGCACCCGCGCCTCCCAGCCGAGGTCGTGGGCCACCTGCTGCAGCTTCTCGATGACGTCGGGGGTCTCCGGGGTCTCCGAGACCAGCAGCCGCGGCCCGACGTACATCGTCGAGCGCGGCCGGACGCCGCGCACCGAGATCGCCGTCCCGGGGTCCAGCACCCGCCCCGAGATCGCGTCCAGCACGTGCTTCGGCGGGACGTACGGCTCACGTTCGCCGCGAGTCACGGGCGGCCGTGCGGGCGGGGTGGTCCCCGGGCTTCGAGCCTGGTGCTGCTGCGCGGAGGGTTCCATGTGACCTCAGATCCAGAAGGGGGGTGTGATCCTGAGCCGGGCGCCGGACGTCTCCTCGAGGAAGCCCAGCCGGTGGGTACCGGGTGCGGCCTCGTCGAAGGCGAACCGGCCGAACTCGTCGAGCTCCACCCGCTGGGGCGGGCCGTTCTCGGGGCGCAGCTCCACGCTCATCGGGCGCGCGGGCACCACCCAGCCGTCGAGGCGCGTGTGCTCCTCGACCCGGGTCACGCGCAGGTAGGCGTGCAGGTCGGGCCCGGTGTACTCCAGGGACCACGAGCCCGTCTCCTCCTGCTCCTCGGCCACCCCCTCGGAGGCATGGCGGACGCCGGCCAGCTGCTGGCCCTCCACGAGGGTCAGGAGGTCGAACTCGAGGTCCTCGGCCGCGATCCGCGCCAGCACCCCGTCGGCGAGGTCGGCCGGCGGCGGGTCGATCAGCTCCCAGAGGCGTGCGGTGGCCCGCAGCAGCTCGGTGTCGTCGAGAGGTTCCATCACAGCCCTCCCGCCGCGACGAGCTGGTCGCGCAGCTTGGCCAGGCAACGGCCCCGGGTCGGGCCGATGCTCCCGACCGGCATCCCCAGCTGCTCGGAGACCACGCTGTAGTCGGGGCGGGCCTCGGCGGCGACGATGCGCAGGAGCTTCTGGCAGCGCTCCGGCAGCTGGCGCAGGCACGCCCACAGGCGGGCGTTGGTGTCGTCGAGCACGACCTGTCCCTCCGGCGCCGGTTCGTCGGGCAGCCGGCGCGCGATCACGTCGTCGTCCGTGGGGCGCTGGCGCGTCGACTGGCGGGAGACGCGCCAGGCCTCACGGCGTGCCGCCGTGCACAACCAGCCCGCGACCGCCCGTGGCTCGGTGATCGTGTCGCTGGCGCGGACGAACGTCAGCCAGGTGGCCTGGACGACGTCCTCGGCCGTGTCGCGGTCGAGCCCGGTCGCGCGGACGACCTGCCACAGCACCGGGCTGAGCAGGCGGACGAGGTCGTCGAAGGCCCCCGTGTCTCCGGCCCGCCACTCCCCGAACAGGGTGGCGGCGCTGGCCCACGGCGAGCGCGCGTCGGGTTGCACACTGGACAAGGTCGGCACGCCTCCCCATGAGCCGCCAGGCAGCTGACTGATACATCGTGCCCGGAAACCATCCGGATGGCGAGACGGGAGCGGTCAGAAGATGTCCGGGATGTCCCGTGCGCTGCCGCGGAACTCCGGGTCGCGCTTCTCCAGGAACGCCGCGACCCCCTCCTTGCCGTCGAGCTGGCTGGCGTGCCACATGGCCAGGCTGTCGGAGCGGTGCGCCTCGAGCGGGTGCTCCTGGCCGGCGTTGCGGTAGAGCAGTCGCTTGGCCAGACCGAGCGCGATCGGTGAGCGGCGTACGACGAAGGAACGGGCGAGGTCCTGGGCAGCGCCGAGGAGCTCGTCCGGCTCGTGCACGGAGCGGACGAGGCGACCCTCGAGCGCCTGCTCGGCGGTGAGGATGTCGGCGGCGTACACCCACTCCAGGGCCTGCTGAAGCCCGACGATGCGAGGCAGGAACCAGCTCGACGCGGCCTCCGGCACGATGCCGAGCCGGCCGAAGACGAAGCCGATCCGCGCCGTGGTGGAGGCGAGCCGGAGGTCCATCGCGAGCGTCATCGTGGCGCCGATCCCGACGGCCGGGCCGTTGATCGCGGCGATCACCGGTTTGGGCAGGTCGTGGATCGCGAGCGTCACCTTGCCGCCCGTGTCGCGCACGCCGGTCTCGAAGGGCTCCTCGGTGAGGTGCTCGCGCAGGTCGGCGGGCGTGGGGTCCAGGGACTCGTCCAGCCCGAAGACGTTGCCTTCGGCGGACAGGTCCATCCCCGCGCAGAAGGCCCGGCCCGCGCCGGTCACGACCACGGCGCGCACCGCGTCGTCGGTCGCGTCGGTGCGGAAGAATTCCTCGAGCTCCCGGGCCATCGTCACGGTGAAGGAGTTGAGGGCCTCGGGCCGGTCCAGGGTCAGGGTGGCCACGCCGTCGTCGTCGACCTCGCAGCGCAGCG
Organism: uncultured Actinomycetota bacterium; assembly: GCA_963794435.1. Lineage (GTDB taxonomy): Bacteria > Actinomycetota > Actinomycetes > Propionibacteriales > Nocardioidaceae > Marmoricola. The sequence goes on along the minus strand of CAWCDX010000017.1, from coordinate 5,092 downwards.
TCTCCCACTCGCGCCCGGCGAATGCCTCGCTCATCGCTGCAACCCACTGGGGCTGCACAGCCGCAGGGGCAGGCCGTCGGTCTTGTCTGCCTGGACGCGGTCGAACAGCTCCCTGGCGCGGGTCCGGTCCCAGTGCACCGACAGGTCGCGCAGCGGCACCGTGCAGTTCTTGCCGCCGGCGCTCATCGCCATCGCGAACCGCGCCAGGTCGATCGGCCCGGTGCCCTTGCTGATCCGGATCGAGGTGGTGGCGGCCTTGTTGAGGTTGAAGTAGCGCACCGGGTTCAGGAACGTCCAGGGCGACTTCACCTTGTGCCCGATCGCGCCCACCACCTTGCGCTGGTTGGCAGCGCGCTGCACGTCGCCGAGGGCCTTGAAGGAGTGCCGGTCGCGGGAGAAGGCGAGCGCGGTGATGCCGTCGACCTCCTGACAACCCTTCTTGACGTGCAGGCCGCTGCGCCGGTCGTTGAGGTTGTGCGAGGGGCAGATGGTGATGCCGCCCACCGCGTCCACGGCGTTCACGAAGCCGCCGAAGCCGATCTCCACGTAGTGGTCGACGCGGATGCCGGTGTTCTGCTCGATGGTGCGCACCAGCAGTCGCGGGCCGCCGAGCGCGAAGGCTGCGTTGATCTTGGTGGTGCCGTGTCCGGGGATCGGCACGATCGAGTCACGCGGCACCGAGAGCAGCAGGTTCGGGCCGGACCCCGTGTGCAGCAGCATGATCGTGTCGGTGCGCTGACCGGAGTCGGCCACCCCGCCGGCACTCAGCTTCTTCTTCTCCGAGGCGTCGAGCCCGCGGCGGCTGTCCGAGCCCACCAGCAGGTACGTCGTCCCGGGCTGCTCCGCAGGGCGGTTTCCGGCCGGGGACGCGTCGACCTTGGGGATCTGGCTCCATGCCCAGATGGGCACGACGATCAAGAAGACGATCCACGCGACGAGCACCCCCAGGACGATCTTCTTCCACGGGATCTGACGCCCGCCGCTCGTCCCACCGGTGGAGCGTGCCGGGGCCACCGGCTGGGCCGGCTGCACCGGGCGACGGGGTGCGTCCGTCCGCGGCGCGCTGCTCCTCGGCTCGGGAGTCCGGGAGATCGCGGGCATCACCCGGGTCGGCTCGGGGTCCTCGGCGGCCGAGGAGCTTCCTTGCTCGGGCGTGGAACCGCCGTAGAGCCAGCCGTAGTCACGGCCCTCTTCGCCGGTCCCTCGCGGTGACCCCTGATCAGGCATGCGCAGACGGTACCCGCTGTCGACCTCTTGACCGCCCGCGCCGGAGATCGTGGGCAGACCACGCGGCGCGCCGCCACGGGTGTGGCTGGTGTGACTGGTGATACTTGCCGGCATGCCAGTCCTGACTGAGCCCCCGCGCGTCTCGCCGCCGGCCCCCGCACCAGGACGGGTGGAGCCGGGCAGCCCCTTCCGCCGCGGCGTGATGCTGATGCTGATGACCCTCGTGCTCCCCGGGTCGGCGCAGGTCGTCGCCGGACGTCGCCGCACCGGGTGGATCGCCCTGCGGATCTGGTTCGGGCTGATCGCCACCGTCGCGCTGCTGTTCGTGATCGGGCTGGTGTTCAGCTCCTTCGTGTTCTGGTTCTTCAGCAACAACTTCGTGCTCGGCCTGGTGCGCATCCTGCTGATGCTGATGGCCATCGGCTGGGCCTACCTGTTCATCGACGCCTGGCGCATCGCCGACCCGCTGGCGATGCAGAAGAACCAGCGGCTGGCGATGGTCGGCATCAACGGCGTGCTCTGCTTCGCGGTCACCGGCTCGCTCCTCTTCGCCAGCCACGTGGTCGGCGTACAGAAGGACTTCCTCAGCTCGATGTTCGGCAGCGGCACCGTCACCAGCGCCCACGACGGCCGCTACAACCTGCTCCTCCTGGGCGGTGACTCCGGCGCCGACCGGTGGGGCCTGCGACCCGACAGCATCTCGGTGGCCAGCGTCGACGCCGCGACCGGCAAGAGCGTGATCTTCGGGCTGCCGCGCAACATGCTCAACTTCCCCTTCGCCAAGGGATCGATCATGGCCCGGCAGTACCCCCACGGCTTCGACTGCGGCCCCCAGTGCGAGCTGAACTCCCTGGCCACCTGGGCCGCCGACCACAAGCCGCTGTTCAAGGGCGTCGCCAACCCCGGGGTCGAGGCGACCAAGGAAGCCGTCGAGGGCATCACCGGCCTCAAGATCAACTACTACGCGATGGTCAACCTGCAGGGCTTCAGCAAGCTCGTCGACGCAGTCGGCGGCGTCAAGCTCCGGGTCCGTGACCCGATCCCGATCGGCGGCATCGGCGCCCCCGTCACCGGCCACATCAAGCCCGGCTACCGCAAGCTCGACGGCTTCCAGACGCTGTGGTTCGCCCGCTCCCGCGTCGCCGCCGACGACTACTCGCGGATGGCCCGCCAGAAGTGCGTGATGAACGCGATGCTGCACCAGCTGAGCCCGAAGACCGTCGTGCTGAAGTTCGACGACATCGCCAAGGCCAGCCAGGCGCTGATCACCACCGACCTGCCGCAGAGCGAGGTCGACACCTTCATGCAGCTCGCGCTCAAGGCCCGCTCGGAGCCGGTGCGCACGGTCTCCTTCGTGCCGCCGCTCATCTCCACCGGCCACCCCGACATCGCCAAGATCCACGGAGCCGTGACGAAGGCCATCAACTCCTCCGAGGGCAAGAGCACGGGGAAGAAGAAGGGCAAGTCCGCGACACCGACCACCCCGGTGTCCACGACCACCAACGGTGGCGGCTCGATCGGCAACCTGCGCCAGGGCTACGCCGCCAACCAGGCCGAGGACCTGAGCTCGGTCTGCTGAGCGGGGTGCTCGTCACTCCTGGGAAACCGACCCCCACCGATCCGCCGAGTAGCCTGCCCCGCGTGACCGAGCCCGACGTGATGCCGCGCGTGGTCGCGGTGGTGGTCACCTGGAACAGGCGTGACCTGCTCGAGGAGTCGCTCGAGGCCCTCCGGGCGCAGACCCACCGGCCGGCGGCGATCGTCGTGGTCGACAACGCCTCCACCGATGCCACGGACGAGTACCTGGCCGGGCAGGACGACCTGGACGTCGTCCACCTCGAGCAGAACACCGGGGGAGCGGGCGGCTTCGCGGTCGGGATCGAGCAGGCCCTGACCCACGAGCCCGACCTGCTCTGGCTGCTCGACGACGACACCGTCCCGAGCCCGGAGGCGGCGGAGGCGCTGGTGCGTGCCTGGAGCGGGTACGACGCGCCGCTGCGTCCGAGCGTCCTGGCCAGCAAGGTGGTGTGGACCGACGGGCGCGAGCACCCGATGAACACCCCGCGGCGCAAGCCGGGTGCCCGCGGGGCCGAGGTGCGGGCCGCCGCGCACGTGGGGGCAGTGCCGGTGCGCTCGGCGAGCTTCGTCTCGATCATGTGCGACGCCGACGTGGTGCGTGAGCGGGGGTTGCCGATCGCCGACTACTTCCTCTGGAACGACGACTTCGAGTACTCCACCCGGCTGATCCGGGACCGGGCCGGGCTGCACGTGCCGGCCAGCGTCGTCACGCACAAGACGGCGAAGTTCGGCGCCACGGACGTCGACCCGGGCGAGCGCTTCTTCTACGAGGTGCGCAACAAGGTCTGGCTCTTCTCGCGCTCGCGGAGCCTCTCGCCGAGTGAGAAGGCGCTCTACGGGGCCTCCACGTTGCGTCGATGGGCGCGCACCTTCGCGCACTCCGGCGATCGGCGGACCCTGCGGCGAGCGGGCCTGCGCGGCCTGTGGTCCGGGCTGGGTGAGGCACCCCGCGCCAACGCCGTCGTCCTCGAGGAGGCCGGCTGGACCGGCGCGGGTCGGGCGATGCTCCCGGGGCAGCCGTTCTCGTTGCTGATGAGCACCTACGCCGGGGATCGTCCCGAGTTCCTGCGCGAGGCGTTCGTCTCCACCGTCGTCGACCAGACCAGGCCGCCTGACCAGGTGGTGCTGGTGCAGGACGGCCCGGTGGGCGAGGAGCTCGGCGCGGAGATCGAGCGGCTCAAGGCGGAGAGCCCGGTCGTCGTGACCCACGTGGTGATGCCCGAGAACCTCGGCCTCGGCCCGGCCCTCGACGCCGGGCTGCGGGCCAGCGACCACGAGGTGGTCGCCCGGATGGACGCGGACGACGTGAGCCGGCCGGACCGGTTCGAGAAGCAGCTGCCCGTGGTCGAGTCGGGCGCCGACATCGTGGGCTCGGGCCTGCTGGAGTTCGGCGAGTCGACGGGCGACGTCGTGGGTCGGCGTACCCCGCCGACCGACGCAGACGAGATCCGCCGGGTGGTCCGGTTCCGGGACCCCTTCAACCACCCCACGGTGGTCTACCGCCGCAGTGCGGTGCTGGCGGCCGGCGGGTACGCCGACCTGCGGCTGATGGAGGACTACCTGCTGTTCACCCGGATGGTCACCGGAGGTGCCCGGCCCGCCAACCTCGCCGAGCCGCTCGTCTACTACCGCGTCGGCGACGGTGCCTACGCGCGCCGCGGTGGGATGGGGCTGTTGCGCTCCGAGCTGGCGCTGCAGCGGCGCTTCCGCAGCCTCGGCCTGACCACGCGCCGCCAGTACCTGCGCAACATCGCGGTGCGCGGGGGGTATCGCCTGGTCCCCGAGGGTGTGAGAAAGGTCGCGTACCGCCGCCTGTTGGCCAACCGAACCGGTGCAACCCGCCGTTAGACTGGCGCGGGCCCGTGACGCCCGTGCCCAGCGCCCGGCACGATCCGCGCCCCCAACCCAAGAACAGAGCCAGCGCACCCGCCGGAGGAGATCCAGACGTTGACCGCCGAGAACCCCCACGACCTCGTCGTCGTCGGAGCAGGCTTCTTCGGGCTCACCATCGCCGAGCGGTGCGCTGCGGAGCTGGGCCTGAAGGTCCTGGTGCTCGACCGGCGCCACCACCTCGGGGGCAACGCCTACAGCGAGCGTGAGCCCGAGACCGGCATCGAGGTGCACAAGTACGGCGCCCACCTGTTCCACACCTCCAACGAGAAGGTGTGGGAGTACGTCAACCGGTTCACGACGTTCACCGACTACAAGCACCGCGTGTTCGGCAAGTACCAGGGCCAGATCTACTCGCTGCCCCTGAACCTCGCGCTGATCAACCAGTTCTTCGGCA
>CAWCDX010000016.1:0-143218 GCA_963794435.1 uncultured Actinomycetota bacterium | reverse complement strand
CTGCTCGGTGATCACGATCATCGCGGTCGTGCCTATGGCCGACCACAGCCGCTCCGACATCAACGACGACGCGACGTACGGCAGACGGGGGACCCAAGGTCGACGCTGCGGTCTGAGGGACCCGACTCGGGGGGTGGCCCCTCAGACGACGGCGGCGCGGACGACGAGCACGTCGGGGAGGTTCGCCACGACCTGGGACCAGGTCTCCCCGGCGTCGCTGCTTCCCCACATGGCACCGTTGCGGGCGCCGAAGTACAGGCCGGGCGAGACATGGTCGTCGACGCACATGGCGTCGCGCATGACGGCCACGAAGAAGGCATCGGGGAGCCCGTCGCCGAGCTCCTCCCAGGTGTCGCCCGCGTCGCGCGAGCGCCGAGACGCGCGCCTTGGCCTCCGGCGGGTACCGGCGCTCACCGCCGTTGATGGGGAAGACGAAGACCGTGTCCGGCTCGTGCGGGTGGACCACGATCGGGAAGCCGAAGTCGGCAGGAAGCCCGTCCGCGATCGAGGTCCAGGAGCCGCCCTCGTTGTTGGACCGGTAGACCCCGCCGTGGTTCTGCAGGAACATCCGCTCCGGGCGGGAAGGGTGCCGGGCGACCTTGTGGACGCACTGGCCGAACTCCGGGTACTGCTGGCCCTCGGGCAGGAAGTCCGCGCGGATCCCGACGTTGCGCGGCGACCAGGACGCACCGCCGTCACGGGTCTGGTAGACCCGCCGGTCGAGAGTGCCACGGTCACGGAGTCCGCGTCGGTGGGGTGCGGCAGGATCGGGTGGAAGGCCTGGCCACCGAAGCCGGCATCCCACTGCGGGCGGTGCGGGTGGTCCCACAGCGCCTGCTCCAGGGCGTACGTCGCGCCGCCGTCGTCCGAGCGCCACACTGCCCCCGGTCTTGACCCCGGCGTACACGATCTCCTCGCGGGCTCCGGGCGTGAGCTGCCAGACGCGCTCGACGCTCGCCTCGGTGCCCTCTGGGAACCGGATCCCGCCGTCGGGGGGACCTCTCCCACGACTCGCCGAGGTCCTCGGAGCGCCGTACCCGAGGCCCGAGCCAGCTCGACGAGGCACCGACCAGGAGGCGCGCCCGGTCGCCGCGGGTGTCGACCATGCAGGAGTAGACCTCCTCCATGTCGAAGTGCGGGCCGGTCCACGACCAGTCGCGCCGCCTCTCGTCCGACCGGCCGATCCAGAGGCCCTTGCGGGTGCCGACCAGCAGCACCGTGTCCCGTCCGGGCATGCGCTCCCTCCTCGAGTGTGTCGTCCTGCTGCTACCGACCACCTCCGAACCTCGGACTCATCGGTGCCGGAGTCAAGGTTTGTTCACGCACTCGTCACATCTGCGTGACGCCGCGGACTCCGCTCGCTGCCTAGCGTCGTCGACGAACGCACGGGGGGTCGTCGCAGGGAGGTCAGCATGGTCCATCTCGTCACGCAGATGATGTGGCCGGTCAGTCGCCCACTCGCGCAGTGGGCCGAGAGCAGCCAGCGCCACGCGTGTCGCAACGCGATGGTCGCCTCGACCGCGATCGCGACCACCCGGCGTGAGCGCGACGAGGTGCAGGAGTACGTCGACACCCTCATCGCGCGACGTTCTCGCCGGGTCGGGCCCGCATCTCCCACTCTCCCCGCGGCCCGGCTCGGCTCAGTCCGTCCCCGGGCGGGGACCCAGTGATCTGAGCCACCAATCCCGCAGGTCGTGGGCGGGGTCAGGCACCATGGAGCGGTGTCCTCTGCCCCCGGTCTGCCAATTCGCGCCCCCGATCGACGACGGCCTGGCGCTGCGCTGGTTCACCGTCACGAGCGACGACGGCACCGAGCTCCAGGCGTGGACCAACGACGTAGAGGGCCCGACCGTGCTGCTGTGCAACGGCCTGGGCACCAACCCAGACCCCTGGCCGGCCTACCTGCTCGACCCGGAGTGCGGGGTGCACGTCGTGTCGTGGAACCACCGCGGCACCGGCGGCTCCGAGCGCCCCGAGGACCCCGACCGGGTCGACGTCGAGGACTTCGCGGAGGACGCCCTCGCGGTGATGGACCACGAGGGCATCGATGCCTGCGTGCTGATGGGCTGGTCGATGGGCGTGAACATCATGTTCGAGGTGGCGGTGACCCACCCCGAGCGCGTGACCGGGCTGTTCGCGGTCGGCGGCGTGCCCGGGGACACGTTCTCCTCGATGGGCGCTCCGATCCTGGTGCCCCGCCCGCTGCGCAAGCCGATCGCCGTCAGCGTCGCCCGGATGCTGAAGCTTCTCCGGCAAGCCGCTGCACGCCATCGCCGGCCACCTCCCGATCGGGCCGATCACCCTCGAGGTGATGACCCACTCGGGCTTCATGCTGCCCATGCCCGACCCCGACCTGGCGCGGCGGGCGATCAAGGAGTTCCTGACCACCCCGACCGAGTGGTACATGCATCTCGCCCTGCACTCCGCGCTGCACCAGCGGGTCTCGCTCCGCTCGATCGACGTGCCGACGGTCTTCGTCGCGGGCAAGTACGACATCCTCGCCTCCCACCACGACATGCGCACCGCCGCCGAGCGGATCCCCGGAGCGGAGTACGTCGTGCTCGGCGCGACCCACTTCATCTCGATGGAGAAGCCCGGCGAGGTCCACGAGGCGTTGCTCGACCTGCTCGACCGCGTGCCCGAGTAGCCGCATCTCCATGCGCCGCCTGGCCCTGCTCCTGCTCCTGCCCCTGCTGCTGCCCCTGCTCCTGGCGCCGGGTGTGGTGGTCACGCCGAGCCGAGCGCCGGGACGACACCCTCCTCCTTCTCCACACCGTCCGCGTCGTCGCCGCCCGAGCGGTCCTCCGCGCCGCGAGTCATCGGCACCGTCGCGACGGGGCTCGAGGTGCCGTGGGGCATCGCGTTCCTGCCCGACCGGACCGCCCTGGTCACCGAGCGCGACAGCGGCCGCGTCTACCGCATCGGCAACGGCACGGTGACGCGGGTCGGCGAGGTCACCCAGGCCCGGGCGAACGGCGAGGCTGGGCTGCTGGGGTCGCGATCTCCCCGTCCTACGACACCGACCACCGGGTGTTCTTCTACGCCAGCACCGACCGACGACAACCGGGTCCTGCGCACGACCTACCCCGACGGCCGGCTCGGCCCGATGACCCCGATCCTCACCGGCATCCCCTTCGCCGAGCACCACGACGGCGGCCGGATGATCTTCGGCCCGATTCGATGCTCTACGTCTCCACCGGCGAGTCCGGCCAGCCCGACCTCGCCCAGGACAAGGGCTCGCTCGGCGGGAAGATCCTGCGGGTCACCCAGGACGGCGACCCGGCTCCGGGCAACCCGTTCCCGGGGCCCGTCTGGTCCTACGGCCACCGCAACGTCCAGGGCCTGGCCTTCGTGGGTCAGCAGCTGTGGGCCTCGGAGTTCGGCCAGGACACCTGGGACGAGCTGAACCGGATCGAGAAGGGCGAGAACTACGGCTGGCCGGTGGTCGAGGGCCGTGACATTCCGGGGGCGGCGAGCCCCGTACGTCGACCCGCAGGTCGAGTGGCACACCGAGGAGGCCTCGCCGTCGGGCCTGGCCTACCTCGACGGGCGGCTGTGGCTCGGCGCGCTGCACGGCGCGCGGCTCTGGCGCGTCGACGTCCAGGGCGACCGGGCCGGTGCCGACAAGGCGTTCTTCATCGGCAGGTACGGCCGGATGCGCACCGTCGTGGCCGCGCCCGACGGGAACCTGTGGGTCACCACCTCCAACCGCGACGGCCGCGGCACCCCCACCCCGGTGACGACCGGATCCTGCTCGTCCGTCCCTGAATGACGCTAGACCCGGACCACGGTGGCGCGGCGTACGGCGCGGCGCAGGGTGGTCAGGATCGCCGGGCCGAGGACGACCAGCGCGACGGTGTTGGTGATCGCGCGGCCGGTGTCCCAGCTGCCGGTCGAGGTCAGCAGCGTGTAGATCCAGAACCGGTGCAGGTTCTCCGCCAACGGCGCGCCGGGCACGAACGAGAGTCCCCCGGTGTGCCCCGGGACCTCGATGCCCAGGGTGAACGGCCAGCTCGACATGTTCATCACCAACCCGAACGCGTACGCCGCGAAGATCCCGTAGACCACGAGCATCGCGATCTCGGCCTGCCCGGTGACGCGCCGGGGCAGCAGGCCCGCCCCCATGCCGACCCACGCCGAGGCGAGCATCTGGAACGGCAGCCACGGCCCCACCCCTGCGGTCAGCAGCGCCGAGGCGAACAGCGACGTGCAGCCGAGGACGAAGCCGAAGCCGGGGCCGAAGACCCGCCCGCCGAGGATCAGCAGGAAGAAGACCAGCTCGACGCCGGCGAGCCCCGCGGACAGCCCGCGCATGACGGCGTTGATCGCGGTGAGCACGCCGAGCATGGCCAGCACCTTGGCGTCCATCCCGCCCTCGGTGAACTCGGCCAGGCAGACCACGATCACCACGGGAAGCAGCGCCACGAAGATGAACGGCGGCTGCAGCGTGGGCTGGTCGGCACCCACCCGGACGAGGAGCGGCCACACGAACATCAGCAGCCCGGCGACCGAGGCGACGGTCAGCACCGTCGTGGACCGCAGCCGCAGCGGGATCGCGACCGGGCGCGGGACGGGGAGGGCGCTCATCCGACTGCCTCGCGCACCTGGTCGACGGTGAGCCAGCCCTCGCCCAGGATCTTCTGCACCTGCGGCGCGAAGGCGGGCGACTCGGCGACGACCTTCGCCGTCGGACCCGCGGAGACCACCTCACCCTCGGCCAGCACCACCACGCGGTCGGCGACGTGGGCCACGAACTCCACGTCGTGGGTGGCCACGAGCACCGCGCGGCCCTCGGCGGTCAGCGCGGCGAGGATCCCGGCGAGCGCCTCCTTGCCGGGGTAGTCGAGGCCGCGGGTCGGCTCGTCCAGCGCCACCACCTCCGGTCCCGAGGTGAGCAGGATGGCCAGGACGAGTGCCAGTCGCTGGCCCTCGGAGAGGTCACGGGGGTGGTGCCCGCCGTCGATGCCGGGAGCGAGCCGGTCGAGCAACGCGCGCGCGTGACCGGGGTCGGCAGCGGCGTCGCGGTCGGCCGCGGCGCACTCCTCGTCCACCGACTCGAGGTAGAGCAGGTCGGCCGCGGTCTGCGGGACCAGGCCGACCAGCCGTCGACGGGCCTCGGCGTCGAGGCCGGCCGGGTCGGTGCCGTCGACGCGCACCGATCCCGCCGTACGTCGCCGCGTGCCCTGCAGAGCCCACAGGAGGGTCGACTTGCCCGACCCGTTGCGACCCATCAGCGCGACCACCTCGCCGCGACCCAGGGTCAGGTCGACCCCACGCAGCGCCGGCAGCCGCCCGTAGGAGACCGACACCCCCCGGGCCTCCAGCAGCTGTTCCCGGGCGGGCAGGACCCTCGGCGCCGGGTGCACCAGCGTCAGCCCGCGGGCCGCGCGGCGGGCGTCGCGCACCGCGAGCGGCAAGGGCGACCACCCCGCCCAGCGACCCAGCTCCACGATCGGCGGTACGACGGGCGAGTGCTCGAGCATCGCGGCCGGCTCACCGGACCGGACCACGCCGTCGGCCTCGACCAGCACGACCCGGTCGGCGAAGGGGACCACGCGTTCCAGCCGGTGCTCGGCCAGCACCACGCTCACGCCCAGGTCGTGCACCAGCCGGGTCAGGGTCGCGAGCACCTCTTCGGCCGCGGTGGGGTCGAGCGCCGAGGTGGGCTCGTCGAGCACCAGCAGCCGCGGATGCATCGTCAGCACCGAGCCGATCGCGACCCGCTGCTGCTGGCCCCCGGAGAGGGTGCGCAGGTCGCGGTTGCGCAGCTCGGCGATGCCGAGCAGGTCGAGGGTCTCCTCGACCCGACGGCGCATCGTGGCCGGATCGAGGCCGAGCTGCTCCATCCCGTAGGCCAGCTCCTCCTCGACCGTGTCGGTGACGAAGCCGGCCGTCGGGTCCTGCCCGACGTAGCCCACGACGTGGGCACGCTCCCGGGGAGGGCGATCGAGCACGCTGACGCCGTCGAGCAGGACGTCACCGGTGAGCAGGCCGCCGGTGAACGAGGGCACCAGGCCGTTCAGCACCCCCAGCAGCGTCGACTTGCCCACGCCGGTGCGTCCCGCCACGACGAGCAGCTCACCCTCCTCGAGGCACAGCGCGACGTCGCGCAGCACGGGCGCCGCCGTGGCCGTGTAGGCGAAGCTGAGGTCACGCAGCTCGAGCATCGTCCACCTCGAGCGGGCGGGCGGTCATCTGGGCCAGCTTCGGAGCAGGTGAGACGACGGCGGCGAGGGCGCCCAGCAGGACCACCAGCAGGGACTCCGCCGTCACGGTCGGGACAGCGTCGAGCGGGGGGTGCAGCACGAGGACCTGGTGGCGCAGCACCCCGATCAACCCCACGGCCACGGCGATCCCGCTGAGGGCGACGAGGACCTCCGCGGCGTGCCAGTGGTCGGGTCGGTAGCGACTGCGCTGCACCCGCCGTCCTGAGGACCAGAACCCGAGCCCTGCCAGTCCGACGCCACCGACCAGGCCGGGCCACACCAGCCACTGCGGCGCGGTCTGGTCGAGCAGCGCGTAGGTGCCCACACAGATGCCCACGAGCCCGGTCAGCATCAGCGCCCCCGTCGTACGGCGCTGGGCCGGATCGAGCCCACCGGAGCGGCCGTACCCGCGGGCGTCCATGCCCGCTGCCAACCCCATCGAGCGCTCGAGAGCGTCCTCCATCACCGGGACGACGATGCCGCGCAGCCGCCCGACACGGCCTCCGGGCACTCCTCGCAGGGCCCGGGCCGCTCGCACCCGCCGCAGGCTGTCAGCCAGCTGCGGCAGCAGCGAGACCGCCACCACGACGGCGGTGCCGATCTCGTAGAGCGCCGGCGGCATGGACTTCAGCAGCCGCTTGGGGTTGGCCAGCGCGTTGGCGGCCCCGACACAGATCACGATCGTGGCCAGCCGCATCCCGTCGTAGAGGCCGGCCAGGAACGACTCCAGGGTCAGCGGGCCGAGCAGGGTGATGCCGGCCACCCAGTGCGGGAGCGGGATCGTCGGCAGGTCGACCAGCACGACCGTGCCGTAGCCGCCGCCGAACAGCACCCGGAAGACGACCCGGACCAGCACGATCACCGCACCGAAGACCAGGTAGAGCCGGAACGACGACGACCACGGGTGGTCCGAGCGTCGCAGCGACACCGTGAGCGACGCGACCAGCACGATCAGCACCAGCAGGATCGGGTTGGTGGTCATCGACGCGCCCGCGGCCAGCCCCATCGCCCACAGCCACCAGGCCCCCGGATGCAGGTCGCGGGGTGGTCGGGGGGCCAGCCTCGTGCTCACCTCGCTCCGGGCCCTCCGCCGGACGCTCGTCGCCACCACAGCACGCCCCCGGTCGCGGCGAGCAGCACCACCACCACGGCACCGGGCACCCACAGCGGCAGGCCACCGGCGTCCGTCGTCGACGAGGTCAGCTGCGTCTTCGGCTGCGCGGCGGCCGTGCCGGGAGTCGAGCTGTCCGTCGCGGTGGGCGGAGCCACCGACGCGGAGGACGACGCACTCGCGGTGGGGCTCGCGGTCGGGCCGGCCGCGCTACGGGTCGCGGTGGCCGTCGTGCTCGCGGTCGGGGCGGTCGTCACCGTGCCAGCCGAGGTGCCCTGCTTCGGCGTGGCCGCCCGCTCGGCCCGGGCTTGTGGCTGGGCTGGTGGCTGGGCTGGTGGCTGGGCTTCGGCCGCGGGGTCGGTGAGGGCGTCGGGGCGGGGTGCACGACAGGCGCCGCCACCGCCGGCTGACGTCGCCCGCCCGGTCCCTGCCACGCCCACGCCACCGAGCCGTTCTTCGGCACGCTGAGCCCGTCCACGCCCGACTGGGAGTAGACCCACGTGCCCGACGTGCCGTTGGACCACCAGAGCGACCAGTACTGGTCCCCCAGATGGCCACACTGCGCGTTCACCGGCTTCCCGTTGACCTGGCAGACCGAGCCGTCGGGGTTCCGCGCCATCTTCACGCCGACCTGCCCGAAGACCCTGGCGGCGTTGGTCGCCGACTTCGTGGCGTCGCACGAGGACTGCGTGCCACCCCCGGCGCCGTCGTTGTAATCGACGACCGCGGTGATGCCCGAGGTGGTGCAGGCCGCGGCTGCCGCGGGACCCGCCCCCAGACCGACCAGCCCGGCCGCCGCGACGAGCGTCGCGGCGACCAGGCCGGCGGCAGGACGACGACGGGTCACCGCACCACCTTGATCGTGGTGTAGCCCTTCCGGATGTCACCGAACTGGCCGTAGCCACCGATGGTGCCCGTGCCGAGCTGGCGACCGGTCCAGATGCTCCGGCGGAAGTGGCCCGCCGAGTCGGCCGTACCGCTGGCCTTCAGCGCCCCACGGAACAGGATGCTGGCCCGCTCACCGGCCGCGAGCCCGTAGACGGTGACCGTGACGAACGACGATCGCTGGTTGGGGTAGTTCGACCTGGTCAGCGGCAGGGTCTTGGCCCCCAGGACGTTGACCGTGGTGCTGTCGCTGTGCCCGTCGCGGTCGCGGACGACGAACGTGCGGATCGCCGTGCCGAAGGGCAGCACCTCGCGCTTCACCCAGGTCGTGCCGGTCGAGACTCCACCGGCACCGCCGGGGCCGCCGGTGATGCAGAGCTGGTCCCCTGCGTGCACCCCGGTCACGCTGAAGTTCACGAAGGAGTCCGACTTCTGGTACCCGGACGGACCGGTCAGCTGCGGCGCCGCGGGCGTCGCGTCGGTGTCGAGGTACTGCAGGCCCGGGACTGCCTGGGCCGCTGCGCGGCGGAACTGGTCCTGGGTGGAGGTGGTGATCCCGTCGACGCGACCCGAGTTCAGCGTGTCGGTGCTGTAGGCGACCGTGCCCACGTTGGTCTTCAGGTTGTCGCAGTAGTCGTAGAACGTCGCCTGGTGGTCACGCAACCACGCAGCGCCGTCGGCGGACTGGGCGGTGTTGCCCAGCGCCCACGCGGCAAGCCCCGTCGCGTTGGCGTTCTCCGCGGCCCCGCCGGGATCGCCACCCCAGGCCCCGCTCGGCGCCTGCTTGCCGATCAGGTAGTTCGTGGCGTTGGTCACCGGCGCTCCGCCCTGCCCGATCGCCTTCAGCTCGATCAACGCGACCGACGTCGCGTCGATCTGTGCCTGGGTGTCGTCCGTGCACGACTGGTCGGACGCGGTCTTGCTGGCCGTGAAGGTCAGCCGGAAGCCACCGTTGGAGCACTGCTGCTGGAGCAGGAATGCCAGCGCGCTCGCCGCCTTGGTGGAGTTGGCGTTGTGCAGGGCCGCGACGGCGTAGGCCTGGCCGAGCACGTTCGCGTCACCGAAGGAGTTGTTGTCGTCCTCGATCCGTCCCGCGATCGGGGATGCCGTGGCGACTCGACCCTCGAGCAGCGTGATCAGGTTCTGGCCGCCGTAGCTGGTCGCGTCGGCCCCGGCCTGCTGGGCGAAGAGGGCCATCTTGGCCACGGACCCGGCGTACGTCGTGGTCACGTTGTTGTAGGTGCTCGTGTAGTAGTTGTCGTGCGCCCCGGGAGCCAACGCGGTCGCGATGCCGGAGACCGTGCCGCCGTGGCCGCCCACGGCCTTGAGCGCCATGCCGATGTCGATGCTGAGCCCGTAGTCGTCGAAGTCGAACTGGGTGTTGCGCACGATCCCGTGGGTGAGCTGCGACTCCAGCCAGGTGGCGCCCGCATTGACCCCGATCGGGTCCTTGACCGGGGCCGCCTGGGCGGACGGTGCGATCGCGGTCACGGTGGTGACGGCGAGGGTGGCGGAGGCGACGTAGGCCCCCAGGCGCGCGTACCTGCGCATCGATGGTTCCTTCCCGCTGCACAACGGGAGGCACGTCGAGCACCACCCGCTGCTTTCCACGACAGCGTGCTGTGAAAGACGCACCGCTGCAGGTGCTCCGGCTCGTCGTCCCGCCCGACCTGGAGGAGGGGCGAGACGGCCTACGGTTGCGGGTCAGCGCCGGAATCGGACCGGCTTCCCCCGACAGCGGGCGTGGTCTTGTGTGGAGTTGGGCCCCGGCGGGGCTCGCCGCAGACTAACACCGCCGACGAGCCCCCACCGGTGCGGATCAGCCCCGTGGACGCGACACCAGGGCGATGCCGCGCAGGCGCATCACGGCGAGGTAGAACGCGATCATCAGCAGGCCGGTGTACACGTCGTTCTCGAACCAGCCGAACGTCGTCTGCTGCCGCGGCACGAAGGTGGTCGGGTAGTAGAACACCGAGACGTACAGGAGCGCCGCGAGGTAGCCGGCGAGCACCCATTGACCCCTCCGCGTGTCGCGCCGCGCGAGGACCGCCGCCGCAAAACCAACCGCGTAGAAGACCCAGGCCACGGGCGTGGTGACCGTGAAGCGGTCGTCCTGCAGGTTGTTGAGCCACGCGTAGCAGGTGTGCACCACCGAGAGGGTGAACGCTGCGAGGAGGAAGCGCGAGATCTCGGTGCCGTAGGACATCCGCGGCTCGGCAGAGGTGCGGGCGGGGTGGTTCCTGGTCGTGAAGGACATGGTTGCTGCTCCCTTGGACGAACGTTGCGCGATCCGGTGACCGCGGTGTTCCTCCATGCTCGGGACCGGCCCGCGCCCGGCACACCCACAACGGACCCACGCTGGCGCCACGCTTCGGCTACCGTCACCGGCGTGGACGAGCAGGTCGCCAGCTTCGCGGGGCTCCTCCGCGGGATGCGCGAGGCGCGGAGCCTGACCCAGGAGGAGCTGGCCGAGGGGGCCGGGCTCACCGTCAAGGCGATCGGTGCCCTCGAGCGCGGTGAGCGGCGCCGGCCCTACCCGCACACGGTCCGCTCGCTCGCCGAGGCCATGGAGCTCGACGAAGCGGAGCGCACCGCGCTGGTCGCGTCGGTGCCCAGCCGGGCGGCGCGAGCGCCGGCACCGGCTCCCCTCGACGAGACGCCGCCACGTGCCCACCCGCTCGCGACCGGGCCGACCACACCCCCACGGCCACGATCGGTCGAGAGCACGACATCGCGACGCTGACCGGCCTCCTGCGCTCCGGTGAGCACCGGGTGGTCACCGTCACCGGGCCGGGCGGGGTGGGCAAGACCCGGCTCGCCCTCGAGGTCGCCTCCCGGTTGGGGCAGAGCTCCGACCAGTTCCCCGGTGGCATCGTCTGGGTCGAGCTCGCCCCGGTGCGTGATCCGTCGATGGTGCTGCCCCGCGTGGCCTCCGCGCTGGGCGTCCCGGAGAACCGGACGGATCGCTCGGCGGCCGCGCTCGCGCCGTACCTCATCGGTCGGCGGATCCTGATCGTCCTGGACAACCTCGAGCAGCTGATGGGCGCCGCCCCGCTCGTCGCCGAGCTGGCGGCCGCGTGTCCCGACCTCGTCGTCCTCGCCACCAGCAGGGCACCGTTGCGCATCCGGGCCGAGCACGAGCTCTCCCTCCTCCCTCTCCCGGTGCCGGAGGCCGACTCGGCGGCGAGCGCCGCCGACTCCCCTGCCGTCGACCTCTTCCTCGACCGCGCCCGGGCGACGGGAGCGACGCTCAGCCTGGACGAGGAGAGCTCGGCGGCGGTCGCCGCGATCTGCCGCCGTCTCGACGGGCTGCCGTTGGCGCTCGAGCTCGCGGCCGCCCGCGCCCGGCTGCTCCCGCCGGCGGTGCTGCTCGCCCGGCTCGACGCGCACGCTCCCGTCGGCGGCCTGCGCGACCTGCCGGACAGGCAGCGCACGATGACGGCCACGCTGGACTGGAGCCACGACCTGCTCGAGCCGGAGGAGCAGGACGTCTTCGCCCGGCTCGCCGTGTTCTCCGGCAGCTTCGCCCTCGACGCGATCGAGCCGGTGACCGGCTCCGGGGACGACCTCGAGGCGTTCGAGGTCCTGCTCGACCAGTCGCTGGTGATGCGGGTACCCGACGTGGCGGGGCAACCCCGGTTCCGGTTGCTGGAACCGGTCAGGCAGTACGCCGCAGAGCGACTGCAGGCCTCGGGACGGGCACCCGACATCGCGGACCGGCATGCGGCGCACTACTTCGCGCGCGCGATGCAGGCGCACCCCGGGCTCGGCGATGACTCACTGGTGGGCACCCTGGACGTGCTCGAGGCCGACCACGCCAACCTGCGCTCGGCGTTCCTGCGGCTGCTGGAGACCGACCAGGTCGCCGGGGCGGCGGAGCTGGTGTGGAGCGTCTGGCTCTACCTGGCCCTGCGCGGTCACGCCCTCGAGGGGATCTCCTGGCTGGAGCGGCTCGACGGCCTCACCCTGGAGGGGCGGGCACGTGGCAGTGCGCTGGTGGCCGCGGCCGGCCTGCGCTACGTGACCGGGGACATCCCCCGCATGCGCGCTGACGCCGATGGGGCTGTGGCCACGAAGGAGCAGGACGGGGCGCGCGCTGCCGAGGCAGCGATCCTGGCCGGCTCCGCTGCCCTGTTCTCCGGGGACCTCCTGCCCGCGGAGCGGGCGATCGAGGAGGGTCTGGCGCGCGCCGAGTCGTCCGGTGCCGCCTGGGCCGTCGCGCACGCGCTCATCGCGCGCGGGCAGCTGAGCCTGGTGACCGGCGACCTCGAGGAGGCTCGTGAGCGCCTGCTCGTGGCAGAGACCGCCGCACGCGACCTCGGCAACGCGTTCACCCTGGCCACGGCGCTCAACGTGCTGGCGACGCTGACCGAGATGGTCGGCGACCATCGCGCCAGCGCCACCCTCCTCGGTGAGTCCACCGAGCTGTCGGTGGCGGCCGGGATCAGCTGGACGCTCGGTTACTCGATCCCAGCGCTGGCCGGCGTCGCCGCTCACCTCGGGGAGGTGGAGACGGCGGCGTGGCTGTTCGGCGCCTCGGCGTCGCTCTCCGCGGCGCATGCGGTCAGCGAGACCTTCCCCGCCTCGCGGGCACTCTCCGACCAGAGCCTGGCCAGCACGCGCGACCAGCTCGGCGAGGAGGCGTTCCGCCGGGCGTGGGACGCCGGCAGGATCGCCGATCTCGACGAGCTGATCGCGCTGGTGGAGGAGCTCAGGCGGCTCGCACTCGCGTGATGTAGCGGCGGTACTGTCGCGCCCCGAGGGTGCGCATCACGAGCCGGATCGGGGCCGGCAGGTGCGCGAGCATCCGGGCTCGTTCCTCCGGCGAGGCGTCCTCGAGGATCGCGCCGAACAGGAGCGGCAGCTGCTTGGAGGACATCGACTCCTTGCCGTGCTCCCCGAGGCTGTCCCACTCCTTCACGGTGATGTGACGCGAGACCAGGGGCAGGATCTCGCGCTCCTCGAGGTCGAGGTGCTCGAAGAGTGCCTTCGCGAACTGCTCGAGCACCCGGGCAAGCTGCTCTCCGCGCACCGCAGAGGCGTTCGAGCGCCACTCCTCGACGAGCGGATCGACCTGGTCGGCGTACTCGTCGACGCGGCGGTGCTGGGCCTGCATCGTCTCCACCAGCCCGGTGGAGGGTGCGGCGCGCTCGAGCAGCAGGGGCCAGAGGAGCTCGTCCTCACCGGTGTGGTGCATGTGCAGGCCCCCGAGGACGAGCCGCAGGGCGTCCGCGACGACGACGGCACGGGCAGTGTCACCGTCGGCGACGCCGCGGATCAGGGTGGGGAGGGCGACGAACTCACGTCGGAACACCCGGTGGATCACGAGCATCTCGTTGACGTCGGGCTTCTCGGTGGACTGGACGGCGGTGGTCATGGCGATACCTCTCGGAGCGGGGTCGGTGTGTCACACCAGCCTCGATCTCCGCGTCGGCACCGCCCACCCACGGCGCCCCCACGCCACCTCCACACTCGGGGTGGTGGGTGTCAGCTCACCACTGCGGGCCGAACCGTCGCCGCTGCCACAACGACCCTCCGACCAGCGCCACGAAGACCACGACGTCCGCGAGCGCGAACCAGAACAGCCCGTGACCCGAGCGCGACACGTCCGAGACCGGTCTGAAGGCTTCCCGCGTCGCCACCACGGTGGCCGCCTGCGGTGCCGGGGCCGGGACGGCGACGTGCGGGGTGACCGCGTGACTCCTCGGCTTGGGAGTGGGGTTCTCGAAGGTCTTCGGAGCCCGGAGGGCCGCCGGCGCGAACGCGACCACCGCGTCAGAGGTCGTCGCCGAGGGCGTCGCGCTCGCAGAGGCCTTGTGCTGGCGCTGCTTGTGCGACTTGTGCCGCTTCGGTGCTGCGACCGACGGCTTGCCAGACCCGTGGCTGGGCTGGGCCGGTGTGGTCGAGGGCGGGTCCGGTGCCGGCGCCGGGAGCGGGTCGGGGAGGGGGAGCGGGTCCGGGAGCGGGTCGGGGAGGGGGAGCGGGTCCGGCTGCGGGTCCGGCTGCGGATCGGGCTGGGGGTCCGGCTGCGGGTCCGGCGCAGGGTCGTCCGCCCGCACCTGGACGCCGAAGGCGGCACCCGTGAGCCCGGGCACCACACCGACCGACCCCATGAGGCTCACCAGGAGCACCGCTCCGGCAGCCACACCGGAGAGGCGTCGGCGACGACGTCGCGGACCGTTGTCCAGTCGTGGGTCGTCGTGCGCGTGCTCACGCCGAATCGTGATGCGCATGGTTGGTCCCTTCCTCGTGTCGACAGGGCAGCTCGCGATTCCCTGCCGCTTCTCGACGCTTGGTCCAACGACTCTGGCACGGACTCGTTACTGCACCGAATTCCGAGACCCATATGTCGGACTCGGCGCCCGATCTGGTCTGGACCGTCACTCGGCGCTGGCTGAGCGGAGGGTCAGGACAGTCGGGCCAGGATCAGCTCGCGGACCCGCCCGGCGTCGGCCTGCCCGCGCATCTCCTTCATCACCGCACCGATGAGCGCACCAGCGGCGGCCACCTTGCCGTCGCGGATCTTCGCGGCGACGTCGGGATTGGCCGCGATGGCTCGGTCGACCGCCTCCCCCAGCGCACCCTCGTCCGAGACCACGGCCAGGCCACGCGCGGCCACGACCTCGTCGGGGGTTCCCTCGCCGGCGAGGACGCCGTCGAAGACCTGGCGGGCGAGCTTGTCGTTGATCGAGCCCTCGTCGACCAGCGCCTGGATGCGGGCGACGTCGGCGGGCGTGATCGGCAGGGCGGAGATCTCGGTGCCCCGCTCGTTGGCGTAGCGGGCCAGCTCCGAGAGCCACCACTTCCGGGCCGCCTGCGGCGAGGCGCCCGCGGCGATGGTGTCCTCGACCAGCCCGAGAGCACCGGCCCCGACGGTGTCGCGCATCTCGAGGTCGGAGAACCCCCACTCGGCCTGCAGCCGCGCGCGTCGTACGCCGGGAGGCTCGGGCAGCGTCGCCCGCAGCTCCTCGACCCACTCGCGGCTCGGGGCCACCGGGACGAGGTCGGGCTCGGGGAAGTAGCGGTAGTCCTCCGCGTCGGACTTCTCGCGGCCGGAGGTGGTGACGCCGGTGTCCTCGTGCCAGTGGCGGGTCTCCTGGAGGATGCTCGCGCCGCCGGCCAGCACGGCGGCCTGACGACCGATCTCGTAGCGGGCGGCCCGCTCCACCGAGCGCAGCGAGTTCACGTTCTTGGTCTCGGTGCGGGTGCCCAGCGACCCGGTCCCGGCCGGCGCCAGCGACAGGTTCACGTCGCAGCGCAGCGAGCCCTGGTCCATGCGCACGTCGGAGACGCCCAGACCGGAGAGCAGCTCACGCAGGTGCGCGACGTAGGCCCGGGCCACGGCGGGCGCCTTCTCGCGAGCGCCCATGATCGGGCGGGTGACGATCTCGATCAGCGGGATGCCGGCGCGGTTGTAGTCGACCAGCGAGTAGTCCGCGCCGTGGATCCGCCCGGTGGTGCCGATGTGGGTGGACTTCCCGGTGTCCTCCTCCATGTGCGCGCGCTCGATCTCCACGCGGAACACCTCGCCTTCCACCTCGACCTCGGTGAACCCGTCGAACGCGATCGGCTCGTCGTACTGCGAGGTCTGGAAGTTCTTCGGCATGTCCGGGTAGAAGTAGTTCTTCCGCGCGAACCGGCACCACTCGGCGATCTCGCAGTTCAGCGCGAGCCCGATCCGGATCGCCGACTCCACCGCCTTGGCGTTCACGACCGGCATCGATCCCGGCAGGCCCAGGCAGGTCGGGCAGGTGTGGGTGTTCGGCTCGGCGCCGAAGCTCGCCGGGCAGCCGCAGAACATCTTCGTCACGGTGTTGAGCTCGACGTGCACCTCGAGCCCCATCGCCGGGTCGTAGGCCGCGAGCGCGTCGTCGAAGGAGAGGACCGTCTCTGTCATGCGATCGCCAGCCTGTCGGGAGTGAGCAGTGGGCCACCCCACTGCTGCTCGAGCAGCGTCTCCAGCGCGGCGCCGACGCGGTACATCCGGTCGTCGGCGGTCGCCGGCGCCAGCACCTGCAGCCCCACCGGCAGGTCGTCCTCGGGGGCGAGCCCCGCGGGCACGGAGATGCCCGGGACCCCCGCGAGGTTGGCGGGGATGGTCGCGATGTCGTTGAGGTACATCGCCAGCGGGTCGTCGAGCTTCTCCCCCAGCCGGAAGGCCGTGGTCGGCGCCGTCGGCGAGACCAGCACGTCGGCCTGCTCGAACGCTGCCGCGAAGTCACGGCCGATCAGCGTGCGCACCTTCTGCGCCTGGCCGTAGTAGGCGTCGTAGTAGCCGCTGGAGAGTGCGTAGGTGCCCAGGATGATGCGGCGCTTGACCTCGTCGCCGAACCCCCGGTCGCGGGTCGCCCGCATCACCTCCTCGGCACTCGGCGCCTCGACGCCGTCGGGCAGCACCCGCAGGCCGTAGCGCATCGCGTCGAAGCGGGCGAGGTTGGAGGAGGCCTCGGCCGGCAGGATCAGGTAGTAGGTCGCGATCGCGTGCACGAAGTGGGGGCAGGAGACCCGCACCACCTCGGCGCCGGCCTTGACCAGGAGCTCCACCGCCTCCTCGAAGCGCTGCCGAACCCCCGCCTGGTAGCCCTCGCCGCCGAGCTCCTCGACCACGCCGACCCGCAGGCCGGTCAGGTCACCGGTCGCGCCGGCCAGGGCCGCCTCGACGAGCGGCGGCACCGGTTGGTCGATGCTGGTGGAGTCGAGGGGGTCGTGGCCACCGATGACCTCGTGCAGCAGCGCCGCGTCGCGCACCGTCCGGGTCACGGGACCCGCCTGGTCGAGGGAGTTCGCCAGCGCGACCAGCCCGTAGCGCGAGACCCCTCCGTAGGTCGGCTTGGCGCCGACGGTGCCGGTCACCGCACCGGGCTGGCGGATCGAGCCACCGGTGTCGGTACCGATGGCCAGCGGCGCCATGAAGGCGGTCACGGCTGCGGCCGAGCCGCCTCCCGAGCCCCCGGGGATCCGGTCGAGGTCCCACGGGTTGTGGGTGGGCCCGTACGCCGAGTGCTCGGTCGAGGAGCCCATCGCGAACTCGTCCATGTTGGTCTTGCCCAGGATCGGCAGGCCCGCCTCTCTCAGCCTCCGGACGACCGTGGCGTCGTACGGCGGCACCCAGCCCTCGAGGATCCGGGAGCCACAGGTCGTCGCCAGGCCGGCGGTGGCGAGCACGTCCTTGACCGCGACGGGAACGCCGTCGAGGGCCGAGGCCGGCTGCCCGGCGGCGCGGCGCTCGTCGGAGGCACGCGCGGCCGCGAGCGCACCCTCCGCGTCGACCTGGAGGAAGGCGTGCACCTGGGGGTCGACCGCGGCGATGCGGTCCAGGAACGCCTGCGTCACCTCGACACTGGTCGTCTCGCCCGCGGCGAAGGCCTCGACCAGCTCGACCGCCGTGCGCTCCACGAGCGGGCGGCTCATTGCTCGTCACCGAGGATGCGCGGCACCGCGAACTTCTGGTCCTCGACCGCCGGGGCGCCCGCGAGCGCCTGCTCCGGGGTGAGGCACGGCGCCTCGACGTCGGCGCGGAAGACATTGGTGAGCGGCAGCGGGTGCGAGGTGGGAGGGACCTCGGCGGCGGCGACACCGTTGATCGAGGCGACCGACTCGAGGATCACCGCGAGCTGCGGCGCCAGGTGGTCGAGCTCGGCGTCGTCGAGATCGATGCGCGCGAGGTCGGCCAGGTGGCGCACCTCGTCGCGGCTGATTTCAGGCATGCTCTCCATCCTAGAGAGCGGCCGGACCGGCCTCTGCGCAGGTGTGTATCCCGCGGCGTCCTCGGTGCTCCTTGGGGGCAGCCCCCCGAGGAGACTTGATGTCCGCGCTGCTGCTTTCCGCGTCCCCGCTCCCCCGTCAGGCCCGGGCACGCGCCCTGGACCGCCCGCCCCACCCGCCGAGCACCCCGTACCTCGAGCTGGACGTCACCCGGGCCGTGGGCCGGTTCCGCCGGCTGGCCGCCGCGCTGCCCGGTTCGGCGGTGCACTACGCCGTCAAGGCCAACCCGCACCCGGCGCTGTTGCGGGCGCTGGCCGGAGCCCGTTGCGGGTTCGACGTGGCCAGCCCCGTGGAGCTCCGCGGCGCGTTGGACGCAGGCGCCCGCCCCGAGGACGTCGTGCACTCGAACCCGGTCTCGCGGCGCGAGCACCTCGCCGAGGCCTTCGCCCTCGGCGTGCGTCTCTTCGTCGTCGACTCCCCCGGTGAGGTGCGCAAGGTCGCGGACGTCGCCCCGGGCAGCTCCGTGCTGTGCCGGCTCGCCACCACCGGCGAGGGATCGGACTGGCCGCTCTCGCGCAAGTTCGGCTGCGCCGCCGCCGAGGCGGTCGAGGTGCTCACGCTGGCCGGCGACCTCGGGCTGGAGCCGGCCGGCGTCTGCTTCCACGTCGGCTCCCAGCAGCGCGACCCCGAGGCGTGGGGACCGCCGATCCACGCGGCCGCCGCCGTGTTCGCCACCATGCGGCAGCGCGGCGTCGCCCTCCGGCTGCTCGACCTCGGCGGCGGCTTCCCGGCCGACCTCGAGGGACCGGAGGAGGAGCCGCGGAGGCCTCCGGCCATCTCGACGTACGGCGAGGTGATCGGTCGTCACCTCGACCAGGCCTTCGACGGCCACCCGCCCCGCACGCTCGTGGAGCCCGGACGCGGCATCGTCGGCGACGCCGGCACCCTGGTCGCCTCGGTGGTCGCCGTGGTGCACCGCGGCGGCCGGCGGTGGGTGCACCTCGACGCCGGAGTCTTCTCGGGGCTGGTCGAGACCCTCGACGAGGCGATCCGCTACCGGATCACCTCCTCGGCCACCGGACCCACCGGCCCCTGCGTGCTCGCCGGACCGACCTGCGACAGCGCCGACGTCCTCTACCAGGACCGGCCGGTCCACCTCCCGTGCTCCCTCACCGAGGGCGACGAGGTGCGGCTGCACGCGGCCGGCGCCTACACGAGCTGCTACGCGACGGTCGGTTTCAACGGGTTCCCCCCGCTGGCGACGATCCTGGTCCGAGAGGACACCTAGTCCCGATGTCCCGCCTGGACCTCACCACCCGTCGCGCGATCGGCGGCCACGCGGCCGGTGCCCTGGCGGTGTCGGTCCCGTGGCCGTTGCTCCTGGTCGAGGTGGCTCAGCGCAGCCACGACCCGTTCCTGCTCGGACTGGCCGCGTCGGCCCGGATGCTGCCGTTCATCGTCTGCTCCTGGGCCGCGGGCCGGTTGGCCGACCGGATGCGCCGCGACGTCCTGATCCGCCTCACCCTCGTGGCCCGCGGAGCCCTGCTGCTCCTGACCGCCGTGGCCCTGGTCAACGGGCGGGTGTGGGAGGCAGTCGTCGCGGCGGGGCTCGCCGTGGCCGTCTCCACGCCCGCCTACCCGGCCCTGGTCGCGGCGATGCCGGGCCTCGCGGAGCGGGAGGGCCGACGGGCCACGGACCTGCTGGTCACGGTCGAGGTGGGCGCCTTCGTCGTGGGGGCTGCGCTCGGAGGCGTGCTGCTCGCCCCGGCGACCCGCATGGTGATCCCGTGGCTGCCGGTGGTCCTGGTGGTCCTCGCGGCAGCCCTGCTCTTCCCGGTGCGGATTCCGCGGCCGGAGGCGCCGGACGACCCTTCCGCCAGGGTCTCCGCGTTGACCGCGCTCGCCGGTGCCCCGGCCGCGCGCCGAGCGATCGGTGTCATGGCCGTGGTCAACCTCGCCGACAGCCTCGTCGCACTCGCGCTGATCCCGCTGGCACTGGGCCGGTGGGGTTCCGACGAGGCGGGGTACGGCATCGCGATCGGCGCGCTCGGGCTCTCCTCCCTCGGCGCTCCACTGCTCACCCGGCTCGCCGGCACGCCGTCGCGCAGGAGCGTGCGCAGCCTCGTCCTGATGGGGCTGGGCCTGCTGCTCGTCGTCCCGGCACCCTCGGTCGGGTGGTCGCTCGCGCCGCTCGCACTCGTGGGGGCGGCGTCGGTCGCGGTCGAGGCCAGTGCCACCGGCGTGCTGCAGGACGAGCTGCCCGACTCGGTGCGGGCCACCGTGCTCGGCTTGAACGACGCCGTGATCATCACCGCGGCGCTGGTCGGGTCGCTGCTCGCGCCGGTCGCGATCGCCGCCGTCGGTGGCGCGCTCGTGCTGACCTCGACCGCGCTGCTCGTGCTCCTCGCCGGCTGGTGGGTCCGACCGCGCGCCGGTGCCGTCGCGGAGGGTGTGGAGCCGCCCGCTAGCGTCGTGCTGACGCAACGGGAGGACGACCATGCACAGCCCGCGACGCTCGTGGCGTCCTCCGGACCTCCCGGCGGCCTCCCCGCTCAGCGTGTTCCTGGTGGCCCTCGCCCTGCTGGTGACCCTGTCGGGCTGCGGTGGGTCGGCGTCGAGCGCGGCACCGGTGACGTCGTCGGGCAAGGACGGCCCGTCCCCGACGTACGTCGCCCTGGGTGACTCCTACTCCGCCGGCCCGCTGATCCCGGTGACGGACGTGGCCAACGGCTGCTTCCGCTCCGACCACAACTACCCCTCGCTCGTGGCGAAGGCGCTGCACGCCAAGCTCGCGGACCGCACCTGCAGCGGCGCCCAGACCAAGGACTTCACCGCCTCCCAGTACGCCGAGGTGCCGCCCCAGCAGACCGCGCTGAGCGAGGACACGTCGCTGGTGACCGTGGGCCTCGGCGGCAACGACGGGCAGGTCTTCCGGACCCTGACCGACAAGTGCCCCACGCTGCGAGCGTCGGACCCGACCGGGTCGCCGTGCGCGAAGGCCCTCGACGTCGGCGGCTCCGACGAGCTGGTGCAGGCACTGCGGCAGACCGAGAAGAACCTCGTCGCCGTGCTCGAGGAGGTGCGGGCGCGCTCACCGAAGGCGAAGGTGCTCGCCGTCGGCTACCCGCAGATCGTCGCGGCGGACCACGTGTGCAGCAGGCTGCCCCTGGCGGCCGGTGACTACGCCTACCTCGAGAAGATCAACCGGGCCCTCACCGAGGCCGTGCAGCAGGCGGCACGGCAGTCGGGCGCGACGTACGTCGACGTGTGGAAGGCCAGCCAGGGCCACGACATCTGCTCCGACGACCCCTGGATCAACGGCTCGGTCGACCAGCAGGGCAAGGCGCTGCGCTACCACCCGTTCGCCGCCGAGCAGATCGGCGTGGCGAAGCTGATCGTCTCGATGCTCGAGGGTTCGTAACGCTTCCGGGACGGTTTCGGCGTAGGAACGTCCTGTGACCACCCCGTCGCGCCGGCCCGCGCTGCTCCTCACGCTCGTGGTGCTCTCGTCGGTCGCCATGGTGGCCTCGATCGCGGGCTGGGTGCTCAGTGACGAGACGGCGCTGCACACCGTGCTCGACATGGTCGAGGTGGTGATACCCGGTGCCTACGTCGTCGTCGGGACGTTGCTGTCGACGCGTCGGCCCGAGAACGCAGTGGGCTGGCTCTGCCTGGTGATCGGGCTGGCCTGGAGCATCATCGTGGCCGCCGACGGACTCGCGCGCTGGGGGGCCGATGCCGGCTCGCTCGACCTGGCCAGCTGGGTGGGCTTGCTCGGATCGGGCTGGGTGGTCGCCGTCATGCTGACCCTGCACCTGGCGCTGCGACTCCCCGACGGGAAGCTGCTCTCACCTCGCTGGCGCCCGTGGTCCTGGCTGTGCACGTTCACCATGGTCGTCGTCCTCGTGTGGCAGGCGACGACTCCCGGGCGGCTGGACGGGATCGAGGGCACGCACAACCCGCTGGCCGTTCCACGGCTGCGGGTGCTGGAGCCGTTGTTCGTCCTGATCATCGTCTGCCTGCTGGCAGCCGTGACCTCGCTCGTGCTGCGCTACCGGCGGGCCGGGACGGTCGAGCGCCTCCAGCTGCGCTGGATCGCCGTGAGCGGCGTGGTGCTGCTGCTCGTGGGCGGCACCATCGCGATCGTCGTCGGGTCGGGCGACCTGCCGCCGGTCGCGGCCGCCTTCGACGTGTTCGCCAACGCGATGCTGCCGGTGTCCATCGGCGTCGCGGTGATGCGCTACCGCCTCTACGAGATCGACACGGTCATCAACCGCACGCTCGTCTACGGCTCGCTGACGGCGACGCTGGCGGTCGTCTACGTCTCCCTCGTGCTGGTGCTGCAGCTGGTCGCGAACCCGCTCACCCACGACTCCGCCCTGGTCACCGCCACCTCCACGCTGGCTGTGGCGGCGTTGTTCCGTCCGGCCCGCGCCCGCATCCAGGACCTCGTCGACCGGCGCTTCTACCGGAGCAAGTACGACGCCGCGCGGACGCTCGAGGCGTTCGGCGCCCGGCTGCGCGACGAGGTGGACCTGGAGGCCCTCACCGCGGACCTGCGCTCGGTCGCCTCCGAGACGATGCAGCCTGCACACGCCTCGATCTGGCTGGTCAGAGGCCGGAGGGACCCTGCTCCAGGAGCACCTTGAACCCGGCCTCGTCCAGGATCGGGACGCCGAGCTCCTCGGCCTTGTCGGCCTTCGAGCCGGCGTTCTCCCCCACCACGACGAAGTCGGTCTTCTTCGAGACCGATCCCGAGGCCTTGCCGCCGTGGCTGATGATCGCCTCCTTCACCGAGTCGCGGGTGAAGTCCGTCAGCGACCCCGTCGCCACGATGGTGAGGCCTTCGAGGGTGCGGTCGACGGACTCGTCGCGCTCGTCGGCCATGGTGACCTCGGCGTCGCGCCACCTCTGCACGATCGCGTTGTGCCACGTGGCCTCCGGCTCGTCGTCGAACCAGCGGCGGACCGAGGCAGCGATCGTCGGTCCGACCCCGTCGGTGTCGGCGAGGCGCTGCTCGTCGGCGTCCTGGATCGCCTCCATCGACCCGAAGTGGGTGGCCAGCGCCCGCGCCGCAGTCGGACCGACGTGCCGGATCGACAACGCGACCAGCACCCGCCACAGCGGCACGTTCTTGCGCTGACCGAGGTTGGCCAGCAGACGCTCGCCGTTGGCGTTGATCTGACGCCCGTCCTCTCCCTTCTTCGGTGCGCGCGTGAACAGGTCGGTGGTCAGCAGCTTGGCCTCGTCGAGGTCGAACACGTCGCCCTCGTTGACGATGACACCGGCATCGAGCAGCGCCAGCGCCGCCTCGTAGCCCATCCCCTCGATGTCGAAGGCGCCGCGGCCGGCCACGTGGAAGATCCGTTCGGTGACCTGGCCGGGGCAGCTCTCGTGGTTGGGGCAGCGGAGGTCCTTGTCGCCCTCCTTCTCGTAGGCGAGCGTGGTGCCGCACGAAGGACACTCGGTGGGCATCACCCACTCGGCCAGCCCCTCGGGCCGCAGGGCGAGCACGGGCCCGAGGATCTCGGGGATCACGTCGCCGGCCTTGCGCAGGATCACCGTGTCGCCGGGCCGGACGTCCTTGCGCTTGACCTCGTGGGCGTTGTGCAGCGTGGCGTTCTCCACCGTCGAACCGGCCACCTTGGTGGGCTCCATCACGCCGAACGGGGTCACCCGACCGGTGCGACCGACGTTGACCCTGATGTCGAGGAGCTTGGCGTTGACCTCCTCGGGCGGGTACTTGAACGCGATCGCCCACCGCGGCGCCCGGCTCGTCGATCCCAGCCGGCGTTGGAGGCTGACGTCGTCGACCTTGACCACCACCCCGTCGATCTCGTAGGGGACGATCGTGTGGCGGTGCTCGCCGACGTTCTCGACGTACTTCTCGACGTCCGCGAGCGAGGTGACCACCTTCACCTGGTCGGAGGTGGGCAGGCCCCAGGTCTGCAGCGCGTCGTAGGAGTGTGACTGCGCCTGCGGCTCGAAGCCCTCACGGGCGCCGAGACCGTGGCAGACCATGCCGAGGGCGCGACTCGCCGTGACCTTGGGGTCCTTCTGCCGCAGCGAGCCGGCCGCCGAGTTGCGCGGGTTGGCGAACTGCTGCTTGCCGGCCTCGAGGAGCGACTCGTTGAGCCGCTCGAAGGCAGCGACCGGGAGGAAGACCTCGCCGCGCACCTCGACCAGGCGTGGCACGGGGAACTCCTCGGTGCCGGTGAGGCGGTGCGGGACCGAGTCGATGGTCTTGACGTTGGGGGTGACGTCCTCGCCCGTGCGGCCGTCGCCCCGGGTCAGGGCCCGGGTCAGCTTCCCGTCCTCGTAGAGCAGGTTGATGGCCAGCCCGTCGACCTTGAGCTCGCAGAGCAGGTCGGCCTTCTCGATGCCCTCGCGGGCCAGCCGGGCGTACCACGACTCGAGCTCCTCGTAGGTGAACGCGTTGTCGAGGCTCTCCATGCGCTGGAGGTGATCGGCGGCGGTGAACTCCGTCGAGACCGCACCGCCGACCTTCTGGGTGGGCGAGTCGGGGGTGCGCAGGTCCGGCACCTGGTCCTCCAACGCCTCGAGCCGTCGCATCTTCTGGTCGAAGTCGGCGTCGTCGAGGGTCGGGTCGTCGAGGACGTAGTAGCGCCAGCGCGCGTCCTCGATCTCCTCGGCCAGCGCCCGGTGCTCCTGCCGGAGGTCGGCGTCGGGGTCGGTCTGCAGATCCTGCGGCTCGGTCACGGCCCCATCCTGCCAAGAGCCGCCGACACGACCCATCCGCGGCGTACGCCGGCTCCGAATCCGTCTGGTCCCCCGTCTTCACCTTCTGTTGGACCACCACGATTGGATGGATGCATGCCCGAGCCCGGACTCCGCCGCAGCGAACCGCGGGGCGACTCCCGCGGCGTCGTGCTGATGCTGCACGGCGGGGCGAAGTCCGGCGTGGAGCCGGTCGGGCGTCGCAGCGCGTCGTACTGGCGGGCCAACCGGATGCGTGCGGCGATCGATGCGCGCATCCACCGGGCCGGGCACTCGCTGTGGCTGCTGCGGTTCGGCGTGCGCGGCTGGAACCTCGGCCTCGGGCCGGAGCCGTCGCCGATCCCCGACGCGCGCTGGGCCCTGGAGCAGGTGCACGCCGCGCACCCCGGCCTGCCGGTCGTCCTGCTGGGCCACTCCATGGGAGCGCGTACGGCGGTCCAGGTGGCCGACCATCCCGCGGTCGTGGGGGTGGTCGCCCTGGCTCCGTGGTTCGAGCCCGCCGACCCGGTGGCGGCCCTGGCCGGGAGGCACCTGGTCGCCGGCCACGGCAGCCGTGACCGGATCACCTCCCCCCAGATGACCCAGCGCTACGTCGACCGGGCCCGCGCCGTGGCGGCCTCCGCGGAGTTCGTCGACGTCGGTCGGCTGGGGCACTACATGCTGACCCACCAGTCGCGGTGGAACCGCTTCGCCGCCGAGTCGTGCCTGGACGTGCTCGCTCGCGCCCCGCGCGCCGATCCGAGTGACGACCTGCCCGAGACGACGTCCGCGGGCTGAGCCGGCTCGCCGTACCCGGACGGATCCCGCGGTCGCGACCACCCCCTCGACGCTTTTCTCCGGGCGGTCGGCACACTGGAGGTCCCGACCCCTTCGATGTACGGACCATGACCGAGCCCCAGACCGGCCCCCAGACCGAGCACCAGCCCGGCCCCCCGCCGAGCGCGCAGACCCGCTCCGAGCAGAAATTCGAGCTGTCGCCCGCCCAGGTGACCGGCAGCGCCTTGGCGGCGATGAGCGGCGCGTTCCTCGCCTCCTACCTGGGCACGGCGGGCACGATCATCGGGGCGGTGGTGGGCAGCCTGGTCGCCACCATCGGCACGGCCGCCTACACCTGGTGGCTGAGACGCACCTCCGAGGCGGTCAAGAGGACCGCCACCCAGGTCCGCGAGACAGGGATGGGTAGCACCGTGGTGGTCCCCCTGCTGCCGGGCAAGCGCGGGCCTGGGAGCAAGAAACCCGGGACCCAGCCCGGACGACAGCCCGGAACTCCCGCCGCGCCCGAGCAGGAGCCTGAGGACCTCCCGGGCGAGACCGACCGCTGGGCGTGGGCGCGGAACCGCCCCTGGGGCAAGGTCGCGCTGGTGGCCGCCGGGATCGCCCTGGCGGTGCTGGCGGGCCTGACCGTCCTCGAGTCGATCACCGGCAAGCCCTTGTCCTCCTACACCAAGGGCGGCGACGAGACCGGCACCTCGGTCAGCCACCTCGGGCGCAAGGACCCCACTCCGTCCCCCTCACCGACACCACCCAGCCGGTCGAGCACGCCGACCCCGTCGCCCTCTCCTGCCCAGACCGGCCTCACGCCGACCCCGGTGCCGACGCCGTCGCCGTCGCCGAGCGGGCTGCCGACCGAGACCACCACGCCCACACCGTCACCGACGCCGTCCGTCGGGACCACCACGACCCCCTGATCCGGGACTGGGCCAAGAAAAGCTGGACCAGTGGGAATGCAGGTCGACTGCTGTCGGTTGTCGCCCGTAGCGTCGATGAAACGGAACCGTTTCGTTTCATCCAGGTGCCACGCAGATGACATCCAGGTGACGGACAGGAGGCGCACATGACACCGCAGCAGCTGGCAGCGATCTCCCGCCCCCGCATCGAGGGCGATCGCGAGGAGGAGATCCTCGAGGCCACCCTCACCCTGCTCGTCGAGGTCGGCTACGACCGCCTGACCATGGACGCCGTCGCCCGCCAGGCGCGCGCGAGCAAGGCCACGCTGTACCGCCGCTGGGACTCCAAGCAGAGCCTGGTCGTCGACGCCGTCGTGCGCGCCAAGCAGGCACCACTGGTCGAGGACCACGACACCGGCACCCTGCGCAGCGACCTGCTCACCACCTTCTGCGGCCCGCACGGCATCGCCGAGGGCGCCGCGACCCACGCGCTCGGCGCCGTGATCACCGCCCTGATGACCGACCCGGAGTTCGCGCCGATCTTCCGCGAGAAGTTCATCGAGCCCAAGATCGCCGTGACCCGAGCCATCTACGCCCGCGCCCTGGAGCGCGGCGAGATCGACGACAACCTCGACCTCGAGATCATCGGCCCGGCGCTGGCCGGGATCCTCCTGCACCGCGCCTTCGTGATGGGCCTCGACCCCGACGACGACATCGTCACCCGGGTCGTCGACCACCTGATTCTGCCGGCCGTGGGCTACCGCCCCCAGGCCGACGTACCCACTCCTGCCCCAGAGAAAGGCACCACCTCATGACCGACACGGCCAAGGCCTCCACCGCTGTGGAGGAGCCCACGAGCAACCGCGACCGGCACCTCGGTTGGGCGCTCGTGCTCATCTCCGTAGCCCAGCTGATGGTGGTGCTCGACGGCACCATCGTGAACATCGCCCTGCCCTTCATCCAGAAGGACCTGAACATCGCCACCGCGAACCTGCGGTGGGTCGTGACGGGGTACGCCCTCGCGTTCGGCAGCCTCCTGCTGCTCGGCGGCCGGCTCGGCGACCTCTTCGGACGACGCCGGATCTTCATGACCGGCCTCGTCATCTTCGGCGTCGCCTCCCTGCTCGGTGGTCTGGCCACCAGTGAAGGCCTGCTGCTCGCTGCTCGGGCCCTGCAGGGACTCGGTGCCGCGCTCGCCTCCCCGGCGGCGTTGGCCCTGATCGCGACGACGTTCCCGGCCGGACCGGCCCGCAGCCGCGCGTTCGCGGTGTACGCCGCCATGTCCGGTGTCGGCGCCGCCGTCGGCCTGCTGCTCGGCGGCTGGCTCACGGGCCTGGACAGCGTCTTCGGGATCAGCGTCGAGGGTTGGCGCCTGACCCTGCTGATCAACACGCCCATCGGCATCATCACGGCGCTGCTCGCGCCGCGCTTCCTGGCCGAGTCCGAGTCGCACCCCGGTGAGCTCGACCTCCCCGGTGCCGCCACCGGCACGCTGGGCCTGCTCGGCCTCGTCTACGGCCTGAGCCGGGCCGGCACCGAGGGCTGGACCGACACCTGGACGATCGCCAGCCTGGTGGCCGGCGTGTCCCTCCTGCTGGGGTTCCTGTACATGGAGCGGCGCATCGAGCACCCCCTGCTCCCGCTGCGGGTCTTCAACAACCGCACCCGCGGGGCCAGCTTCGTGGCGATGTTCTTCGCCCCGGCGGCGATGTTCGCGATGTTCTTCTACCTCAGCCAGTACATCCAGACCGTGATGGGCTACAGCCCGATCCAGGCCGGCGTCGCGTTCCTGCCGTTCTGCTTCGGCCTGGTGGCGGCGGCCGGCATCTCCTCGAGCCTGATCAGCCGGTTCGACCCCCGCTACCTGGCGGGCATCGGCACCCTGATGGCCGCCACGGCCCTCTACGGGTTCTCACGGCTGCCCTTCGACACCTCGTTCCCGGTGCACGACGTGCAGGGCAGCTACGTGAGCGACCTGCTCCCGTACATCCTGCTGATGTCGTTCGGGATGGGGATGACGTTCGTGCCGCTGACGCTGACCGCGGTGCACCACCTGCGGGCCGAGGACTCCGGCATCGGCTCCGGAGTGCTCAACACGATGCAGCAGGTCGGTGGGGCGCTCGGTCTCTCCCTGCTCGGCACGGTCGCCACCCAGACGATCAACAGCCGGGTCACGGACCTGCAGCACGCCGCCCAGCACGCCGCGGCAGCCGGTGCACCGCAGCTCTCGGCGGCCGCACAGCACGCCGCCCAGACGGTGGCCGCCCACCAGGTCTTCACCGAGGGCGCGACCGCGGCCTTCCTGCTCGCAGCAGGCCTGATGGTGATCGCCTCGCTGGTGACGTGGATCTTCCTCAACGTCAAGCACCAGGAGCTGGCCACCGACGGCGCCGACGAGCTGGTGGCGGTCGGCTGACGGGCCGCCGGCTGCCGGTTTCACCGGCCCACCAGTGAAACTGGCGAGAGCGCGCGAAACTTCGCGCGCTTTCGTCAATTCCGGTCACACAGTACGGCGGGAGACCAGACCGTTCAGCCGGTCAGGGCCTCGCTGATCGCCTCGACGAAGGCGGGCAGGTCGTCGGGGGTGCGGCTGGTGATCAGCCGGCCGTCCACCACCACCTCGTCGTCGCGCCAGGTCGCGCCGGCGTTCTCGAGGTCGATCGCCAGGCTCGGGTAGCTGGTCAGGGTGCGGCCCTTCGCCAGCCCCGCGGAGACGAGCAGCCACGGCCCGTGGCAGATCACGGCCAGCACCTTGTCGTGCTCGACGGCGTCGCGGGCGATCTGCTGGGCGTCCTCGTCGGTGCGCAGGTGGTCGGCGTTGACCGTCCCACCGGGCACGACCACGGCATCGACCGAGGAGACGTCGAGGTCGCCGAAGGTGCCGTCGACGTCGATCTTCTGGGTGGGCTCGGTGTCACCCTCGACCGCCTGGATCGGGTCGGTGTCGGCCGAGTAGACCTTCACCTCCGCGCCCGCCTTCGTGAGCTCGTCGCGCGGGGTCACGAGCTCGGCCTCCTCGAAGTAGCTGGTGGCGATGATCGCGATCTTCTTGCCGGTCAGGTCTGTCATGGGAAGTCCTTTCGCTCCCAGAGTGCGTACCCGACCGGGAGCAGATCAGTCGGCCAGCTCGGCAGCGGCTTCCCGGACGGCGCGCAGGGCCCCCCTGGCGTACGCCGCACCGGCGCCGCTCAGGCCGCAGGCAGGGGTGAGCACCACCCGGTCGGAGACCTCCTCGGGGTCGAACCCCAGCATGTCGAGCAACCGGCGGGTGCGGTCGAGCGCCGACTGCGTCGTGGGCTCGGAGGAGCCACCGCTCGCGACCACACCCAGCCACGCCTGGCCCCCCTGGTCCAGGACGGTGGCCAGCTCGTCGTACGCCGCGGCCGCCAGGACCTGGAGGTCGACCGAGACCGCCTGCGCCCCGGCTCCGTGCAGCAGCGCCACCGGCGCGTCCGCGGCACAGCAGTGCGCCACGGTCGTCGTCGAGCCGGCGGCGGCGAAGACCCACTCGAGCGCCTGCGAGGCGGCCGGGGCGTCCACCGAACGGTGCCGGTGGAAGCCCGAGGAGGTCGGTACCTGGCCGCGCATCACGAACGGCAGCGCGGGTTCGTCGACCTGCAGCACGAGGGACGCGCCAGGGACGCGTCGCTGCACGTCGGCGAGGTGCACCACCACGCCTTCGGCCAGGGCCTGCGCGAGGTCGCGGCGGGCACCGATGTCTGAGAGCAGCTTGTCGCCGCGCGGCTTCTCGACCGTCGAGGCGAGCGTCCACGGACCGGCGAGCTGCACCTTGAGCGGGCCGGCGTACCCCTGGGCCAGCTCCTCGAGGGTGTCGAGGTCCTGGGCGAGCAGCGAGCGCGCCCTGCGGTGGTCGAGGCCGGGTGCGTCGGTGAGCCGCCAGCCGGCAGGCTGCAGGTCGAAGCCGAGGTCGGCGACGATCGCCGTGGTACGACCGGTCAGGCCGGCGATGGCGCCCCGGGCCGGCAGCTCGGGCAGGTGCGGCAGGTCGGGCAGCTCGTCGAGCACCACCCGGATCGACTCGCCGATGTCCTCCCCCGGCATCGAGCCGATGCCGGTGGCCCGGGCCGTCACCGGGCGGCCGCGGCCGTACGCCGGGTGGAGGAGATCGTGGCCGACCCGACGACGCGCGTGCCGTCGTACATCACCACCGCCTGGCCGGGCGCGATGCCCGAGGCAGGGTCCAGCAACGTCACGTCGACGGCGTCCCGGTCGACCCGGACCACCGCGCGGTGCTCGGACCCGTGGGCGCGGAGCTGGACGGTGCAGGTGAGGTCTTGCCGCGGAGCCGGGCCGCACCAGCGCGGGGCGACCGCGCCGAGCCCGTCGACCAGGAGCTCCTCCCGAGAGCCGACCGTGACCGTGCCCGAGACCGGCTCGATGTCGAGGACGTAGCGCGGCCGCCCGTCGTCGGCGGGCCGGCCCAGGCGCAGTCCGCGGCGCTGGCCGACGGTGTAGCGCCACGAGCCCTCGTGGGTGCCGAGCTCCTCCCCGGAGGAGGACACGATCGGCCCCACCCGGTTGACCGAGGACAGCTTCTCCGAGAGCCAGCCGCCTGTGTCTCCGTCACTGATGAAGCAGATGTCGTGGCTGTCCGGCTTCTGCGCCACCGCCAGTCCCCGGGCGGCGGCCTCCTCCCGGATCGACGACTTCGTGGTGTCGCCGAGGGGGAACAGCGAGTGCGCGAGCTGCTGCTGGGTCAGTACGCCGAGCACGTAGGACTGGTCCTTGGACATGTCCTCGGCACGGTGCATCTCGACCGCTCCGTCGGGGCCGGTCCGCAGCTGGGCGTAGTGCCCGGTGACCACGGCGTCGTACCCGAGGGCGAGGGCGCGGTCGAGCACGGCCGCGAACTTGATCTTCTCGTTGCAGCGCAGGCAGGGGTTCGGGGTGCGTCCCTCGGCGTACTCGTGCAGGAAGTCCTCGACGACGTCCTCGTGGAAGCGGTCGCTGAGGTCCCACACGTAGAAGGGGATCCCGATCACGTCGGCCGCGCGGCGGGCGTCGTTCGCGTCCTCGATCGTGCAGCAGCCCCGGGCTCCGCTGCGGTAGGACTGCGGGTTGCGCGAGAGCGCGAGGTGGATCCCGGTGACGTCGTGGCCCTGCTCGACCGCACGCGCCGCGGCCACCGCCGAGTCCACGCCGCCCGACATCGCTGCCAGGACGCGCATCAGCGCTCGCTTCGCGAGGAGCGGCTGGACAGGCCCGCGCTGCGGGCGCGTTCCACTACCGGACCGATGGCGGCCACGAGGGCGTCGACGTCGGCCCGCGTCGAGGTGTGGCCCAGGGAGAAGCGCAGCGAGGAGCGCGCGGACTCCTCGGAGGAGCCCATCGCGAGCAGCACGTGCGAGGCCTGGGGCACGCCGGCGTCGCAGGCCGACCCGGTCGAGCACTCGATGCCGCGCGCGTCCAACAGCATCAGCAGGGAGTCGCCCTCGCACCCCGGGAAGAGCAGGTGCGCGATGCCGGGCATCCGGTGGGTGGGGCCGTCCTCCGGGTCGCCGTTGCAGATGGCGTCGGGCACCTCACGCTGGACGCCGTCGACCAGCACCTCGCGCAGCTCCGCGAGACGCGTCGCGAGCTCTGGCTGGCGCTCGACGGCGAGCTGACAGGCCACGGCGAACCCGGCGATGGCCGGAGGGTCGATCGTCCCGGAGCGGATGTCGCGCTCCTGCCCGCCGCCGTGGAGCAGGGCGGTCGGCTGCAGCTCGCGGCGCACGACGAGCGCACCGACGCCGTACGGGCCACCGATCTTGTGCCCGGTCACCGTCATCGCGTCGACACCGCTGGCGGCGAAGCCCAGCGGCAGCTGGCCCAGGGCCTGCACGGCGTCGGTGTGCACGGGGATGCCGTGGGCGTGCGCGATCTCGACCACCTCGGCGATCGGCTGGACGGTGCCCACCTCGTTGTTGGCCCACATCACCGAGACCAGCGCGACGCTCTCGGGGTCCGACTCCACGGCGGCACGGAACGCCTCGATGTCGAGCCGACCGGTGCGGTCGACGTCGACGAGCTCCACCTTGGCGCCCTCGTCGACCGCCAGCCAGTGCAACGGGTCCAGCACGGCGTGGTGCTCGAGGGGGGTGCTGAGGATGCGGACACGTCGAGGGTCTGCTGCGCGCCGGGACCAGAACAGCCCCTTCACCGCGAGGTTGTCCGACTCGGTGCCGCCGGAGGTGAACACGACCTCGCCCGGGCGGCAGCCGATCGCCTTCGCGATCGCCTCGCGCGACTCCTCCACGACCCGCCGCGCGTCGCGACCCGAGCCGTGCAGCGAGGAGGCGTTGCCCACGCGCATCAGCTGCTCGGTCATCACCGCTGCGGCCTCGGGCAGGATCGGCGTGGTCGCCGCGTGGTCGAGGTAGACGGTCTGGGGGATGCTCTTCATCTCAACGGACAAGGGTACGGCGTGGCGCAGAATGATCCGCATGCCGCTCGTCACCGTCGAGACCGACTCCCCCGTCGCGCCGTACGAGCAGGTGCGCGAGCAGATCCGACGGCAGGTGTCCTCCGGCGAGCTGGCACCCGGCACGAAGCTGCCCCCGGTGCGCCGCCTTGCGGAAGATCTCGGGCTCGCGGCGAACACCGTGGCCCGGGCCTACCGCGAGCTCGAGGCGCTCGGCGTGATCGAGACCAGGGGCCGGGCCGGCAGCCTTGTCAGCGGCCACGGGGTGGAGCAGGCGGCGCGGGAGGCGGCACACGCGTTCGTGGAGCGGGCCAAGGCGCTGGGCCTCGACGAGGCCGAGGCCGTGCGGCTGGTGCACCGCGCGTTCGGCTGATCACTGGACGCGCGCGGCAGACGCGGAGCGCCGGCGACCGGGTCGGATGACGTGGCGGGCAGCCGTGCTCACGCCACCTCCTCCAGCGCCCCGAGCGGAGCCGGGAGCACCGCGGGACGCGGCCGGATCAGCGGGGTCAGGGCCGCGGTGAGCAGCAGGGCCCCGACGCAGGCCCACCAGGTGGCGCGGAAGGCGGGTACCGCCGCCAGGCCGACGTCGTCGCCGACCAGCGCGAACAACATGCTGGTGCCGAGCACCAGGCCCAGCTGCCGGGCCATCGTCACCACGCCGCTGCCCGTCGCGCTCCAGGCCGGCGGCAGGTCGTGCGTCGCCGCGGACATCAGGTGCGGGAGGGCCAGGCCGACGCCCACGCCGGCGATCATCCAGCCCGGCAGGAAGTCGGTCACGTAGTGCGCCGACTCGCCCATGCTGAGCGTGCGGAGCGCGACGCCGAAGGCCATCAGCAGCGAGCCGGTCCCGATCGCGGTCGGCGCCGAGAGGCCGGGCAGGTAGCGATGCGTGACCCACACCGTGACCGGCACCAACGCCGGACCGGGAGCGATCGCCAGCCCGGTGAGCAGCGGCGACCAGCCCCAGACCTGCTGCAGCCAGAGCACGCCCACCAGCAGGTTGGCACCGAAGGCCACGCTGTAGACCAGCGTGGCCACGACCGACCAGCGGAACGTCCGCACCCGGAGCAGCGCGGGACTGACCAGCGGAGCCGGGTGGCGGCGCGAACGCACGGTGACCACGGCGAGGGACACGACGGCGACCGCGACCAGTGCCAGCACCCGCGGCGAGGCCCATCCCCAGGCCGGGGCCCGGACCAGGGCGAGGGCCAGCGCGCCGATCCCGGCCGCGAAGATCCCGGCCGACAGGAAGTCGGGGACGGCGGCCGAGGGCTCACGCGGGGTCGCGGGCACCCTCCTGGCGGCCA
The DNA here is from genome assembly GCA_963794435.1 of uncultured Actinomycetota bacterium. Taxonomy (GTDB): domain Bacteria; phylum Actinomycetota; class Actinomycetes; order Propionibacteriales; family Nocardioidaceae; genus Marmoricola. Next base: position 109,172 of record CAWCDX010000016.1, on the reverse strand, counting down.
GCACGAGGATGAGCACGCCCACGGGCAGGTTGATCACGAACACCAGCCGCCAGTCGATCTCGGCGAGCAGCCCGCCCACGGTGGGGCCGACCGCGGCCGCGATCGCACCCGCCGACGCCCAGGTCCGCACCCCGCGGGCGCGCGCCTCCGGTGGGAGCACGCCCAGCAGGAGGCTGAGGCTGGTGGGCGTCATCGCGGCGGCACCGATGGCCTGCACCGCCCGTGCGGCCACCAGCAGCCACAGGTTGTCGGCCGCGGCACACGCCGCGCTGGCGGCGGTGAAGACGGCGACGCCCGCGAGGAAGACCGGCTTGTGACCCCACTTGTCGGCGACGCGGCCCAGGGGCACCAGGAAGGCGGCGAAGACGACCGCGTAGGCGGTGAGGATCCAGCTCACGTCGGCGACCCTCGGTCCCCCGGGCGTCCCGGCGCCGACCGCCCGCGCGATGTCGTCGAAGGCGACGTTGACCACGAAGAGGTCGAGGCCGGAGAGGAAGGCCGCTCCGGCGAGGAGGGTGACGACGAGACGCTGACTCCGGATCTGCATAGCCAGAGGATGCCATGCTGGCTTCGGATATGCCAAGTCAGCGGGGTATGCTCGCCCCATGACGTTCCAGCTCGCCGGCCGGTTGGCCGACCCCGACCGCGAGGCGCTCGCCGACGGCTGCCCGATCGAGCGCAGCAGCACCCTCCTCGGGCGCCGCTCGACGCTGGTGCTCCTGCGCGAGGCGACCTACGGCACCACCCGCTTCGACGACTTCGTACGGCGCGCGGGCCTGACGGAGTCGGTCACCGCGACCCAGCTGCGTGACCTCGTCCGAGGCGGACTGCTGGAGAAGCGGCCCTACCGCGAGCCGGGGCAGCGCGAGCGCCAGGAGTACGTGCTCACCGAGGCCGGCGAGGACGCCGTGCCGGTCCTGATGGCCCTGGCCGCCTGGGGTGACAAGCACCTCCCCCGCGGTCACCGGATCGAGGCCACCCACGCGGACTGCGGCGCTCCCGTGGCGGCGACCCTGCGCTGCGCCGAGGGCCACGACGTGCTCCGCGACGACGTCGTGATGACCCCGCGGGCCCGCTGAGGCTGATCCGCACCACTCGATGTTTCATGGCAATCGGGCCCTCGGAGAGCTCTCCGCAGGGCCCGATCACCATGAAACATCGGGTGGGCAGGCTCAGCCCTTGCGCTTGGTGATCTCCTCGGTGGCGGCCGGCAGGACCGTGTGCAGGTCGCCGACGACGCCGAAGTCCACGAGCTCGAAGATCGGGGCCTCCTCGTCCTTGTTGACCGCGACGATCGTCTTGGAGGTCTGCATGCCCGCGCGGTGCTGGATCGCACCGGAGATGCCGTTGGCGACGTAGAGCTGCGGCGAGACGACCTTGCCGGTCTGGCCGATCTGGAAGGCGTGCGGCTTCCAGCCGGAGTCCACCGCGGCGCGGGAGGCGCCGACCGCGGCACCCAGCGAGTCGGCGAAGTCCTCGACCTCGGAGAAGTCGCCACCGGTCCCGCGCCCACCGGAGACGACGATCGCGGCCTCGGTCAGGTCGGGACGCCCGGAGGCCTTGCGCGCCTGGGAGGCGACGATCTTGGCCTTCTTCGCCGAGTCGGAGATGGTCGCGGCGAACTCTTCCTTGGCCGCCGCGCCCTCGCTCTCCTCGGGGGTGGCCGAGTTGGGCTTGACCGTGATGATCGGCGTGCCCTGGGAGACCTTGGCCTGCACGGTGTAGCTGCCCGCGAACACCGACTGGGTCGTGACCGGGCCCTCCTGGACGTCGACCGCGTCGGTGATCAGGCCCGAGTCGATCTTGACCGCGAGGCGCCCGGCGATCTCCTTGCCCTCGGCGGAGGAGGAGATCAGCACGGCGGCGGGACTCGTCTTCTCGACGAGCTGCTGCAGCACCTCGGCCTTCGGAGCGACCAGGTAGCCCTTGATCTCGGCGTCGTCGACGACGTAGACCTTCTCGGCGCCGTACTTCTTCACCGACTCAGCCGCCCCGTCGGCGTCACCGGGCGAGCCGATGAACACCGCGGAGGGCTCACCGAGGCGCTTGGCGATGGTGAGCAGCTCGTACGTCGGCTTGCGGACCTTGCCGTCGAGGTGGTCGATCAGGACGAGTACTTCAGACATGGGTTCTCATCACTCCTGGAGAATGGGGGGCGCAGACGGTCAGATGAACTTCTTCGAGGCGAGGAACTCGACCAGCGCCGTGGCGCCCGAGCCGTCCTCGTCGGTGACGATCTCGCCCTGGGAGCGCGGCGGGCGCTCCTCGGTGCCCTCGACGAGGGTCCACGCGGCGTCCAGGCCGACCTTGTCGGCGTCGACCCCGATGTCGGAGAGCGACCAGGTCTCCAGCGGCTTCTTCTTCGCCGCCATGATCCCCTTGAACGAGGGGTAGCGCGCCTCGCCCGACTGGTCGGTGACCGAGAGGACCAGCGGCGAGGTGGCGCCGATGACCTCGGTGGAGGTGTCGCCGTCGCGCTTGATCCGGAACTGGTCGCCCTGGCGCTCGATGACCGAGCCCAGGGTCACCTGGGGCAGGTCGAGCCGCTCGGCGAGCATCGCCGGGATGACGCTGCCGGTGGCGTCGGTGGAGGCCATGCCGCAGAGCACGACGTCGACGCCCTCGATCTTCTCGATGGCGGCGGCAAGGACCTGCGAGGTGGCCAGGTAGTCAGAGCCGGCGATGGCGTCGTCGACCACGTGGATGCCCTTGTCGGCACCCATCTGCAGGGCCTTCTTGATGGCCTCGGCCGCGGCCTCGGGACCGACGGTCAGGGCGGTCACCTCGACCTCCTCGCCGTCCGCCTTCTCCTTGAGCTGGAGGGCCTGCTCGACGGCGTACTCGTCGAGCTCCGACAGCAGCCCGGGCACGCCTTCGCGGTCCACGGTGTTGTCGGACTCGAAGTGCCGGTCGGCAGTCGCGTCGGGCACGTACTTCACACAGACGACGATGTTCATGTCGGTGAGGTTACCGTCGGGTTAGGTGGTCTGACACCTGGACCCCTGGTGGGTTCGATCACACCTCAGGCCTTGCCCTTGGGCGCGATCAGGTTGGCCAGCACGCGGCCGATCAGCAGGTAGACGACTGGCCGCGATCCCCCAGTTGAGCAGGGCGTTCTTGGCCACGGCGTTCTTGCCGGTGAAGTGGAAGATGCCGTCGGTGCGGCTGAACGGGCCCGAGATCGCCTCGGCGGTGTCCTCGATGAACTTCACCAGGGAGTTCGACTCGTTGATGTTGCTGTGCAGCACGACCAGGACCGCGCCGATCGCGAGGATGGCGGCCAGGACCCCGAAGATGATGCGCACCGCCTTGGCAGCCTTGAGCCGTACGTCGTACTGGGCGGCCTTGAACCGCTGCTGGCGGTCCTTGGAGTCATCGGTGCTGACCTTGGGCGACACGGGCTCTCTCCTGCATGTGGGGGGCGGGGGTAATACATCCCGGGAGGGGGCGCGGCGTCAACGTCCGATGAACTCCGCCTTGCCCGGGCCCTGCTCAACGAACGACCCCATGCCAATGGCACGGTCCTCGGTCGCGAAGAGTGCCGCGAACTGCTGGCGCTCGATCTCCAGCCCGGTCTCGAGGTCCACCTCGAGGCCCCTGTCGATGGCCTCCTTGGCGGCCCGGAGGGCGTACGTCGCCCCCCGCGCGAACCTCCCGGCCCAGGCCACCGCCTCGTCGTAGACCTGCTCGGCAGGCACCACCTTGTCGGCCAGGCCGATGGCCAGCGCCTCGTCAGCGGCGACGAAACGGCCGGTGAAGATGATGTCCTTGGCGCGGCTCGGACCCACGAGCCGGGTCAGCCGCTGGGTGCCACCGGCGCCCGGGATGATGCCGAGCAGGATCTCCGGCTGGCCGAAGGTGGCGTTCTCCGCCGCGATCCGGATGTCGGCGCACAGGGCCAGCTCGCACCCGCCGCCGAGTGCGTAGCCCGTGACCGCGGCGACGACCGGCTTGGGGATCCTGGCCACCGCGGAGAAGGCACTCGTCAGGCCGGAGGAGCGCTTGATCATGTCCGTGTAGGACATGTCGTTCATCTCCTTGACGTCGGCGCCGGCCGCGAAGACCTTCTCGCCGCCGTACACCACGACCGCCTTGACGTCGTCGCGCTCGGTCGCCTCGGCCGCGGCGGCGCGGATCTCCTCCTGCATCTGGGCGTTCAGCGCGTTCATCTTCGGGCGGTCCAGGCGGATCGTGCCCACGCCCTCGCTGACCTCGAGGCGGACGAACTCTCCCATGGGCTGACTCCTCACGTTGACCGGCACTGCAGACCATTCATACCGTGAGGGATGACCTCGGGCTCGGCGGGACCATCGACTCCACAGACCACGCAGCAGGGCACGCAGGAGTCGGAGGTCCTCCGATCGACGGGCCGCGCCGGCTTCCTCGGCGCGATGTTCCTGATGGCGACCTCCGCCATCGGGCCCGGGTTCCTCACCCAGACCACCACCTTCACGGTGCAGCTCGGCGCGGCCTTCGCCTGCGTGATCCTGGTCTCGGTGCTGGTCGACATCGCCATCCAGCTCAACGTGTGGCGCATCATCGGGGTCTCCGGCCGGCGCGCCCAGGACCTCGCCAACCACGCCTTGCCAGGAGCAGGCTTCGCGCTGGCCGGTCTCGACGTCTTCGGCGGACTGGTCTTCAACATCGGCAACATCGCCGGCACCTCGTTGGGCCTGGACGCGCTCTTCGGCCTCGACGTGCGGATCGGCGGCACCATCTCCGCGCTCTTCGCCGCCGCGGTCTTCCTGGTCCGGCGGGCCGGCGTCGCGATGGACCGCGTCGTGATCGTGCTCGGCGTCGTGATGCTCGCGCTCACCACGTACGTCGCGATCACGTCCACGCCACCCGTCGGCGACGCGCTCAAGCAGTCGGTCGTCCCCGACACGTTCAACTTCCTGGCGATCACGACGCTGATCGGCGGCACCGTCGGCGGCTACATCGTGTACGCCGGCGCTCACCGGCTCGTCGACAACGGGGTCCGAGGCGTCGAGCAGGTCGGGGAGATCACCCGGTCCTCGGTGGCCGGTGTGACCATCACCGCCGTGATGCGGATCGTGCTGTTCCTCGCGATCCTGGGCGTGGTCACCGAGGGCGCCAAGATCGACATGGCCAACCCGACGGCCTCGGCGTTCGGGCACGCCCTCGGCGACGTGGGGAAGATCGTGTTCGGCGTCGTCATCTGGAGCGCCTCGATCACGTCGGTCATCGGGGCGTCGTACACCTCCACGTCGTTCCTCAAGGTGTTCGGCCGTTGGGTCTCCCAGTGGGAGCGCTGGATCGTCGTGGGCTTCATCGCGGTCTCGACGGTGCTGTTCCTGATCCTGGGCGCCAACCCGGTGCACCTGCTGATCTTCGCCGGGGCCTTCAACGGACTGATCCTGCCCGTCGGACTGGGGCTGCTGCTCTGGGTGGCCGGGCGTCGCCGCGACCTCCTGCACGACTACGCCTACCCGCGGTGGTTGCTGGTGATCGGGGCGGCCGCATGGGTGCTCACCATCTACCTCGCGTACAAGAGCTTCACCCCCCTCGTGGACCTGCTCAGTTGACCGACCATGCGGCGCTGAGGCCGCCCGAGGCCCGGGCAATGTTCCGCGAGGGGTTGCGGGTGCAGACCTCCGGCTGGTGCAGCGGCTGGACGCAGGCCAACCTGCTTGCGGTGCCGCGCGACCTGGCCTACGACGTGCTGCTCTACGCCCAGCGCAACCCGGCGCCGTGCCCGGTGCTCGACGTCTCCGAGCCCGGCGAAGTCTCGACGTCGATCTTCGCCGGCGACCTGCGCACCGACCTCTCGGCGTACGTCGTCTACGAGCACGGCGAACCGGTCGCCGAGGTGACCGACGTGCGCGAGCACTGGCGCGAGGACCTGGTGGCGTTCCTGCTCGGCTGCAGCTTCACCTTCGAGGCCGCGCTGCTGGAGGCGGGCGTCCCGCTGCGCCACCTCGAGGAACGCACCAATGTGCCGATGTACCGCACCTCCGTGGCGACCAGGCCGGCCGGCTCCCTGCACGGCCCGCTGATCGTCTCGATGCGACCGATCCCGGCCGACCTCGTCGCCACGGCCGTCCGGGTGACCTCGCGCTACCCCGCCGTCCACGGCGCTCCGCTGCACGTCGGGGATCCCGCGGCGATCGGCATCACCGACCTCGACGCCCCCGACTTCGGCGATGCGGTGCCGGTGCTTCCCGGCGAGGTGCCGGTCTTCTGGGGCTGCGGCGTCACCCCGCAGGCGGCGGTGATGGCCTCCCGGCCGCCGTACGCGATCGGGCACGCGCCCGGCCACATGGCCATTACCGACGTGCGCGATGCCCGGTACGCCGTACCGTGACGTCTCGTGACTCCAGGAGAGTGGTCCGCCGCCGACGAGCGCGTGGCGGTGTGGCCGGGCCGCAACTGGCCCCTGGGAGCCACCTGGGGCGAGGAGTCCACCAACTTCGCGGTCTACGCGCCTGACGCCGAGGCGATGTGGGTCTGCCTCTTCGACGACGAGGACCAGGAGACCTGCCACGAGCTGACCGAGCGCAGCCTGGGCATCTGGCACGGAGCGCTGCCGGGGATCGGCCCGGGACAGCGCTACGGGTTCCGGGCGGACGGACCCTGGGACCCGGACCAGGGGCTCCGCTTCAACCGGCACAAGCTGCTCCTCGACCCCTACGCACGCGCGGTCAGCGGACGGTTCGAGACCGACCCCGCCGTCTTCGGCTTCGAGGCCGACGACAGCCTCACCGCCACCTCCACCCCGCCACGGCGTGACGAGCGCGACTCCGCGCCGTACGTCGCCCGCAGCGTCGTGGTCCACGACGACTTCGACTGGGGTGAGGACCGCAAGATCGGCGCGCGGTGGCGCGACACCGCCATCTACGAGCTGCACGTCAAGGGCTTCACCCAGCTGCACGACCGCATCCCCGAGGAGCTGCGCGGGACCTACGCCGGACTGGGGCACCCCGTCGTCATCGACTACCTGCTGGACCTCGGCATCACCGCCGTCGAGCTGCTGCCGGTGCAGCAGTTCGCCTCCGAGCGACACCTCGAGCAGCTCGGCCTCGCCAACTACTGGGGCTACAACACGATCGGCTTCTTCGCCCCGCACGCGGCGTACTCGGCCTCGGGTGATCGCGGCCAGCAGGTCACGGAGTTCAAGCAGATGGTCAAGAACCTCCATGCGGCGGGGATCGAGGTGCTGCTCGACGTCGTCTACAACCACACGGCGGAGGCGGGCAGCGACGGACCCACGCTGAGCTTCCGGGGGCTCGACGACCTCGGCGCCTATCGCCGGGTCTCGGCGACGCCCTGGGACACCCGCGAGCCTGACACGTACTGGGACGTCACCGGCTGCGGCAACACCGTCAACACCGAGAACCGCGCGATGCTGCGCCTCGTCCTGGACTCGCTGCGCTACTGGGTGACCGAGATGCACGTCGACGGCTTCCGCTTCGACCTGGCCTCGGCCCTCGCGCGCACCGGGCACGACGTCGACATGGCCGGCGCCTTCCTCACCTGCGTGGCCCAGGACCCGGTGCTGCGGCACGTCAAGCTCGTCGCGGAGCCGTGGGACGTCTCCAGCGAGGGCTACCGCGTCGGGGAGTTCCCGGCGCAGTGGGTGGAGTGGAACGACCAGTTCCGCGACACGATCCGTGACTTCTGGCGGGGCCGCACCGACGGCGTGCGCACGGTCGCCACCAGGCTGGCCGGGTCGAGCGACCTCTACCTCGACGACGGCAGGTCGCCGTACGCCTCGATCAACTTCGTCACCGCCCACGACGGTTTCACCCTGCGCGACCTGGTCTCCTACGACGACAAGCACAACGACGCCAACGGTGAGGGCAACCGCGACGGCAGCGACAACAACCGGTCGTGGAACTGCGGAGTCGAGGGCGAGACCTCAGATCCTGCCGTGGTGGCGCTGCGGCACCGCCAGGCCGCCAACCTGATCGCCACGCTGTGCCTGTCCAACGGCGTGCCGATGATCACCGCCGGGGACGAGCGCGGCCGGACCCAGCGCGGGAACAACAACCCCTACGCGCAGGACAACGAGATCTCCTGGGTCGACTGGCGGGCCGAGGACGCCTGGCTGGACATCTTCGAGGTCACCCGCACCGCGCTGCGCCTGCGACGCGAGCACCCCGCGTTGCGGCAGCGGCACTGGTTCGAGGGCCGGCCCGCGATCAAGGGCGGGCCGAAGGACCTGGCCTGGATCCACCCGGCGGGGCGGGAGATGACCGGCGACGACTGGCAGGACGGCGGCCTGCGCGTGATCGGGATGTTCGTCTCCGGACACCCGATCCGCTCCCCCGGCCCGCGCGGCGAGCAGATCAGCGACACCGGCTTCCTGGTCTGGCTCAACGCCTCCCCCGGCGACTGCGAGGTGACCCTGCCGGTCAACGACTGGGTGCAGCACGGCGCCGTCGTGCTCACCACCGACCCCGCGAACCCCCTGGACACCAAGGTGGTCGCCGGCGAGACGATCACGCTCGGCGCTCGGAGCCTGGTGCTGCTGCAGCAGGTGTAGGGAGGGGCCGCGGGGATCTCAGTCGCGCGCGGTCAACACGAGCGGGCCGTCCTCGGTGATCGCGACGGTGTGCTCCATGTGGGCGCCGCGGGAGCCGTCGGCGCTGCGGAGGGTCCAGCCGTCGCGGTCGGTGTAGATCTGGTCGGTCGACTGCAGGAACCACGGCTCGATCGCGATCACCAGCCCCGGGTGCAGCGGGTAGCCGCGACCGGGCCGGCCGTCGTTGGGCACGTGCGGGTCGCCGTGCATCGTGCGACCGACGCCGTGGCCGCCGAAGCTGGTGTTGATCGAGAGCCCCTCGGCCCGGGCGACGGCTGCGATCGCGGCGGAGATGTCACCGAGCCGCGAGCCCGCGTTCGCCGCGCCGATCGCCGCGTCGAGCGCGCGGGTCGTGGTGTCGATGAGGTCGAGGTCGCGTTGGTCCGGCGTACCGACCACCAGGCTGATCGCGGAGTCCGAGACCCACCCGTCGACCGAGCAGGCGAAGTCGAGGCTGAGCAGGTCACCGTCGCGCAGGACGTAGTCGAACGGCAGCCCGTGCAGCACCGCGTCGTTGACCGAGGTGCACAGCACCTTGCCGAACGGCATCGCGCCGAAGGAGGGGTGGTAGTCGATGTAGCAGGACTCGGCGCCCCGCTCACGGATCATCCGGTGGGCGAGCGCGTCGAGCTCGAGCAGGTTGACCCCCACGTCGGCGGCCTCGGCGAGGCGGGTCAGCACCTCGGCCACGAAGCGCCCCGCGGGTCGCATCTCCTCGATCTCGGTCCGGGTACGTAGCTCGATCACGTGGTGAGCCTAGACAGATCCCTCCAGCCACCAGCTCGCCGTACCCCCTCGGGTGGACGGACTGTGTGACCGAAACTTGCGGATGCGCGCGAAGTAACGCGCGCTCGGCACAGTTTCACCGGCCAACCAGTGAAACTGCAGCCCTACGCGAGCGCGACCAGCCCCAGCTCGGCCGGGGAGGCCAGGGCGGGGTTCTTGGGCAGGATCCGGACGGTGTAGCCGAAGGCGCCGGCGCGGGCGAGCTCGAGGTGGCCGTCGAAGCGGTGCCGCCCGCCCTCGTAGGTCTCGGCGAGGGCCAGTGGGGTGACCGTGGTGTCGACGAGCTGGTCCTCCCCCTTGACCCGGCCGTGGACCACCTCGACGTCGACGTCGTCGGGGGTGAGGTCGCCCAGCGAGGCGAAGACGTGCAGGTCGAGGCCGCTGCCGATCTCCGGCGCGTCGGGGAGACCCTCGGTCTCGACGTGGTCGACGTGGACGGCCGGCCAGCCGGCGACGACCCTCGACTTCCAGTGCGCGAGCGAGGCGGCGCCCTCGTAGGAGTCGTTCATCAGCCGCGAGGACGTGGCGGCGGGTGCGTAGAGGCGCTCGACGTACTCACGGACCATCCGCGTCGAGAGCACCTTGGGCCCGAGCGACTTCAGGGTGTGGCGCATCATCTCCACCCACCGGACCGGGATGCCGTCGCCGTCGAGGTCGTAGAACCGGGCGGCGACCTCCTTCTCGATCAGGTCGTACAGCGCGTGCGCCTCGATGTCGTCGCGTGCGTCGGGGTCCTCGACACCGTCGGCCGAGGGGATCGCCCAGCCGTTGTCGCCGTCGTACCACTCGTCCCACCAGCCGTCGAGGATCGACAGGTTGAGCCCGCCGTTGAGCGCGGCCTTCATGCCGGAGGTGCCGCACGCCTCGTAGGGACGCAGCGGGTTGTTCAGCCACACGTCGCACCCGGGGTACAGCGGCTGCGCCATCGCGATGTCGTAGTTGGGCAGGAAGACGATGCGGTGCCGCACCTCGGGGTCGTCGGCGAACCGCACGATCTCCTGGATGAGCCGCTTGCCGCCCTCGTCGGCGGGGTGCGACTTCCCCGCGATGATCAGCTGCACCGGCCGCTCGGGGTCGAGCAGCAGCCTCTTGAGGCGCTCGGGGTCGCGCAGCATCAGCGTCAGTCGCTTGTACGACGGGACGCGGCGCGCGAAGCCGATGGTGAGCACGTCGGGGTCGAGCGCGTTGTCGATCCAGCCCAGCTCGGCGGGGGCGGCACCGCGCTTGAGCCACGACTTCCGCAGCCGGCCGCGGGCATCCTCGACGAGCACCTGGCGCAGCGCCCGCTTGGTCTTCCACAGCGCGGCCGCAGGGATCTTGTCGACCACCGACCAGACGTCCGGGTCGTCGGAGTCGACGTCCGCCCCAGCCTTGGTGGCCAGCTCGAAGACCTCGCGGCCGACCCACGTCGGAGCGTGCACGCCGTTGGTGATGGAGGTGATCGGCACCTCGGCCTCGTCGAAGGCCGGCCACAGCCCGTTGAACATGCCGCGACTCACCTCGCCGTGCAGCACGGAGACGCCGTTGGCGCGCTGGGCGAGCCGGAAGCCCATCACCGCCATGTTGAAGACCCCGCTGTCGCCCCCGCGGAAGTCCTCGGCACCCAGGCGCAGGATCCGGTCCACCGGCACCCCACCCACGGGGCTCTCGACACCCCGGAAGTACTGCTCGACCAGGTCGCGCGGGAAGCGGTCGATGCCAGCCGGGACCGGCGTGTGCGTGGTGAAGACGGTGCCGGCGCGGGTCACCTCCAGGGCGGTGTCGAAGTCCAGGCCGGGACCGTCCTCGGCGACGGTCAGCTCGCGGATGCGCTCCAGACCCAGGAAGCCGGCGTGGCCCTCGTTGGTGTGGAAGACCTCGGGCGTCTCGGCGCCGGTGATGCGGGCGTGGGCGCGCAGGGCGCGGACCCCACCCACGCCGAGCAGCAGCTCCTGGAGCAGGCGGTGCTCGGTCGTGCCGCCGTAGAGCCGGTCGGTCACCTCGCGCAGGGGCAGCGGGTTGTCCTCGATGTCGGTGTCGAGCAGCAGCAGCGGCACGCGACCCACCTGGGCCACCCAGACCCGCGCGGCGAGCTGGTCGTCGCCGGGGATCGAGAGCCGGATCTGGACCGCGCTGCCGTCGGGCTCGCGCAGCAGGGCGATCGGCAGGCCGTCGGGGTCGAGCACCGGGTAGGTCTCCTGCTGCCAGCCCTCGCGGGAGAGCGACTGCCGGAAGTAGCCGTGCCGGTAGAGCAGCCCCACACCGGTGAGGGGTACGCCGAGGTCGCTGGCCGTCTTCAGGTGGTCACCGGCCAGGATCCCCAGTCCGCCGGAGTACTGCGGGAGCACCGAGCTGATGCCGTACTCGGGGGAGAAGTAGGCGATGGCCCGCGGAGCGTCGGCCCCGGCGTTCTTCTGGAACCAGCGCTCGCCGGTGAGGTACTGCTCGAGGTCGGCGTGCGCCAGGTCGAGCCGCCGCACGAACTTCTTGTCACCCGCGAGCTCGCGCAGCCGTGCGGCCGGGACCGCCCCCAGCGTCTTGACGGGATCGTGCCCGCTGCTGCGCCACAGCTCGGGATCGATGGCGGCGAAGACGTCCTGCGTCTCGGGGTGCCAGGACCACCGCAAGTTGGTGGCGAGGTCGCCCAAGGGGGCCAGCGGCCCGGGCAGGACGGGGCGGACGGTGAATCGTCGGATGGCACGCACGGGAGAACGCTAACCCAGATGGCTTGGATCGTTCCAAGGTACTGGTGCGTAACCCTTGTCACGGCCGGGGCCGGTTTGCGTGTCCGGGTGTGATTCGCGAGTGTGGGGAGCATGGTCGGACGGATCCCTGTGATGGACGTCGCCCCGGTGGTCGACCGGGGGCGGCTGCCTGCCAAGGCGACGGTGGGTGAGTTCTTCCCGGTCACGGCGACGGTCTTCCGGGAAGGGCACGACCAGCTCGGCGCCGAGGTCGTCCTCACCGGGCCCGACGGCGTCCGCCGCGATCCCGTGCGGATGCAGGAGATCGCCGACCAGCCCCTGCGGATGACCGCCACCGTCCGCGCGGACACCGAGGGGGCGTGGTCCTTCGAGATCCAGTCCTGGAGCGACACGATCGGGACCTGGCTCCACGACGCCGGCATCAAGATCCGCGCCGGGGTCGACGTCGAGCTGATGTTCACCGAGGGCGTGCTGGTCCTCGAGCGCGTCGTCTCGGAGGGCCTGCTCACCAAGGCCGAGACGGCGATCGTGCGCGACGCCACCAAGGCCTTCCAGGACACCAAGCGACCGGTGGAGGCGCGGCTCGCGGTCGCCGACTCCGCCGAGCTCCTCACCGTGCTGGCGGCACACCCGCTGCGCGACCTGCTCAGCTCCGAGGGCCCCTTCCCGGTGTACGTCGACCGCCCGAAGGCGCTGTTCTCCAGCTGGTACGAGTTCTTCCCGCGCTCCGAGGGGGCCTTTGTCGACGAGAAGACCGGCACCCTGGTCAGCGGCACCTTCACCACGGCAGCGAAGCGGCTCGAGGGCGTCGCGGCGATGGGCTTCGACGTGATCTACCTGCCCCCGATCCACCCGATCGGCGAGGTCAACCGCAAGGGCGCCAACAACACCCTGACCCCGACACCGGCCGACGTCGGCTCCCCCTGGGCCATCGGCAGCCGTGACGGCGGGCACGACGCGATCCACCCCGACCTGGGCACCCTCGAGGACTTCGACGCGTTCGTCGCCGAGGCCGACCGGCTCGGTCTCGAGGTCGCGCTGGACTTCGCCCTGCAGGCCGCCCCCGACCACCCCTGGGCGACCGAGCACCCCGAGTGGTTCACCACCCGCGCCGACGGCACCATCGCCTACGCGGAGAACCCACCGAAGAAGTACCAGGACATCTACCCGATCAACTTCGACAACGACCCCGAGGGGATCTACGCCGAGGCCGAGCGGCTCGTCCGCCACTGGATGTCCCACGGCGTGCGGATCTTCCGTGTCGACAACCCGCACACCAAGCCGCTGCAGTTCTGGGAGTGGCTGCTCGGGCGGATCCGTCAGACCGACCCCGACGTGATCTTCCTGGCCGAGGCGTTCACGCTGCCTGCGCGGATGCAGGCGCACGGCGCGGTCGGCTTCCACCAGAGCTACACGCACTTCACCTGGCGCACCAGCCGCTACGAGCTCGAGCAGTACCTCACCGAGATGTCGCACGAGACCAGCCACGTGATGCGGCCGAACTTCTTCGTCAACACCCCCGACATCCTGCACGCGTTCCTGCAGTACGGCGGCCCGCCGGCGTTCAAGATCCGCGCCGTCCTGGCGGCCACCGGCTCACCGAGCTGGGGGGTGTACGCCGGGTACGAGCTGTTCGAGCACGTCGCGCTCAAGCCGGGCAGCGAGGAGTACCTCGACTCCGAGAAGTACCAGATCCGGATCCGTGACTGGGATCGCGCCAACCGGACCGGCCAGACCCTGGCGCCGTACCTCGCGAACCTCAACCGCCTGCGCCGCGCCCACCCGGCGCTGCAGCAGCTGCGCAACGTGGTGATCCACAGCAGCGACGACGACGCCGTGCTCGTCTACAGCAAGTCGGTTCCGCTCGACGACGGCGGCACCGACACCGCGATCGTGGTGCTGAACGTCGACCCGCACGCGCCGCACACCACGATGGTGCACCTGAACATGCCGATGCTCGGAATGACCTGGGAGGACACCTTCGTGGTGAATGACGAGATCACCGGAGAGACCTGGCAGTGGGGCGAGCACAACTACGTGCACCTCGACCCCTACGTCGAGCCGGCCCACGTCTTGAGTGTGCGGAGTCTGTCCGTCCCGAGGGCCACCCCATGACGGTGGCCCTGGAGGACCAGTTCGAGCAGCCCGACTGGTTCAAGTCCGCGGTGTTCTACGAGGTGCTGGTCCGCTCCTTCAAGGACTCCGACAACGACGGCGTCGGCGACTTCCGTGGACTCATCGAGAAGCTCGACTACCTGCAGTGGCTCGGGGTCGACTGCCTCTGGATCCCGCCGTTCTTCACCTCGCCGCTGCGCGACGGCGGCTACGACATCGCGGACTACACCGACCTCCAGCCCGAGGTCGGCACCGTCGAAGACTTCCACCGCTTCCTCGACGAGGCGCACAAGCGCGACATGCGCGTGATCATCGACTTCGTCATGAACCACACGAGCGACGCGCACGCGTGGTTCCAGGCCAGCCGCGAGGACCCCGAGGGGCCCTACGGCAACTTCTACGTCTGGTCCGACACCGACGAGCTCTACGAAGAGGCGCGGATCATCTTCGTCGACACCGAGCCGTCGAACTGGACCTGGGACCCAGTGCGCCAGCAGTACTTCTGGCACCGGTTCTTCTCCCACCAGCCGGACCTGAACTTCGACGAGCCGGCCGTCCACGACGCGATCCTCGAGGCGATGGCGTTCTGGCTCGACATGGGCCTCGACGGCTTCCGGCTCGACGCCGTGCCGTACCTCTACGAGCGACCCGGCACCAACGGCGAGAACCTCAAGGAGACCCACGAGTTCCTCAAGAAGGTGCGCCGGTTCGTCGACGAGCACTACCCCGGCCGGGTGCTCCTGTGCGAGGCCAACCAGTGGCCCAGCGACGTGGTGGAGTACTTCGGCGACGCCTCGGTCGGCGGCGACGAGTGTCACATGGCCTTCCACTTCCCGGTGATGCCGCGCATCTTCATGGCCGTTCGACGCGAGAACCGGTTCCCGATCTCGGAGATCCTCGAGCAGACGCCGGCGATCCCGGAGAACTGCCAGTGGGGCATCTTCCTGCGCAACCACGACGAGCTGACCCTCGAGATGGTCGACGACGAGGACCGCGACTACATGTGGGGCGAGTACGCCCAGGATCCGCGGATGAAGGCCAACATCGGCATCCGCCGCCGGCTGGCACCGCTGCTCGACAACGACACCAACCGGATGGAGCTGTTCACCGCGCTGCTGCTGTCGCTCCCGGGATCGCCGGTGCTCTACTACGGCGACGAGATCGGGATGGGCGACAACATCTGGCTCGGTGACCGCGACGGCGTGCGCACCCCGATGCAGTGGACGCCGGACCGCAACGCCGGCTTCTCCCAGGCCACGCCCGGACGATTGAACCTGCCCCCGATCCAGGATCCGGTTTTCGGGTACCAGCGGGTCAATGTGGAGACCGAGCTCGACAACCAGTCCTCGCTGCTGCACTGGACCCGCAGGATGATCCAGGCGCGCAAGCAGCACCCGTGCTTCGGGCTCGGCGAGTTCCACGACCTCGGCGGCTCCAACCCCTCCGTGCTCTCCTACGTGCGCACGTGGACCGACGAGGACGGGCACACCGACACGGTGCTCTGCGTCAACAACCTGAGCCGTTTCCCGCAGCCCGTCGAGCTGGACCTGCGCCGCTGGGAGGGCGTCGTCCCTGTCGAGCTCGTCGGCGGCGTACGGTTCCCCCAGGTGGGGGAGCTCTCGTACCTGCTCACGCTCGGTGGGTACGGCTTCTACTGGATCCGGCTGCCGGACCCCGACGACCGGCAGGACCTCGCACAGGAAGCTGGCCCACCGTGAGCCACCACCCGCAGATGACCGCCTACCTCGCCGAGGCACGCTGGTTCGCCGGGAAGGGCCGCACCTACGACGTCATCGACGTCGAGCGCGTCGGCACGCTCCCGGGGCCGCCCGCGGTGACAATCGACATCCTCTCCGTGGAGTACGCCGCCACCGAGAGCGAGGACGCCTCGGTCGAGCGCTACCAGATGCCGCTCTCCCACTACCCCGAGGAGCAGGGCCGGATCCACCACGCCTACCTCGGCCCGCACTTCGACGAGGACCTCGGGCAGGTGCACACCTACGACGCGGTCCACGACCGCGAGGCGATGCAGGTCTACCTGCAAGCCTTCGCCGCCACCGAGCCCGACTCCGAGCACCGGTACGGCGGCCTCACCTTCCACCGGCTGGCCGGGCACGACCTCGACACCGACGTCCACTCGACGCTGTTCAGCGGCGAGCAGAGCAACTCCTCGGTGGCCTTCGGCGACGACAGCCTGCTCAAGGTGTTCCGCCGCGTCACGCCGGGTCGCAACCCCGACATCGAGATCCACCGCGCGCTCACCGAGGCCGAGAGCAGCGACGTGGCGGCGCTCTACGGCTGGATCGAGCAGGGTGAGTACGACCTGGGCATGCTCCAGCAGTTCCTGCGTACGGCCAGCGACGGCTGGGACCTCGCCCTGGCCAGTGCCCGCAACCTGTTCGCCGAGGCCGACCTGCACGCCGACGAGGTCGGTGGCGACTTCGCCGGAGAGGCCCACCGGCTCGGAGCCACGGTCAGCGAGATCCACGACCTGCTGCGCCGACGCTTCGGCACCTCGCCGTTCGACGCCAAGAACACCGCGGAGGCGATGCGCGGCCGGCTCGAGGCCGTGACCGCCGCCGTACCCGACCTCGCCGATCGCGCGCCGGCCCTGGCGGAGCTCTTCGCCACCGTCGCCGAGGCCGATGGCGAGGAGGCCCAACGGGTCCACGGCGACCTGCACCTGGGGCAGACCCTGCGCACCTCGCTGGGCTGGAAGCTCGTCGACTTCGAGGGCGAGCCGTTGAAGCCGCTGGAGCAGCGCAAGCTGCCCGACTCCCCCTGGCGCGACGTGGCCGGGATGCTGCGCTCCTTCGACTACGCCGCGCAGTCGGTGGTCAGGGACCTGCACGCGCAGGCGGAGCCCGGCTCGCAGATCGTCTACCGGGCCAACGAGTGGACCGCCCGCAACCGCACAGCCTTCCTCGAGGGGTACGTCGAGCACCGCACCGAGCTCGGCGGCGGCCCCCTGACCTCGACGGAGCGGGCCCTGATCGACGCCTACGAGGCCGACAAGGCCGTCTACGAGGTGCTCTACGAGGTGCGCAACCGGCCCACCTGGCTGGACATCCCGCTGACGGCGATCGACCGGATCGGAGCAGCACGATGACCGCCAAGATCCCTGGCCCGGACCAGGCCCCCACGATCGGGGAGATGGACGTCCACCTGATCAACGAGGGCCGTCACGAGCGGCTCTGGGAGGCGCTCGGCGCCCACGTCGTGGCCGGCGGCACCACGTTCCGCGTCTGGGCGCCCGCAGCCCTCGAGGTGCAGGTCCGCGGTGACTTCAACGACTGGGACGGCTCGCGCAGCCCCCTCGTCCAGGTCGGCGGCTCCGGGGTCTGGGAGTGCTTCGCCCCCGGCGTCGGGTCGGGCGACAGCTACAAGTTCCACGTCCGGGGCGCCGACGGCGTGTGGCGCGACAAGGCCGACCCGATGGCCTTCCACACCGAGGTCCCGCCGGCCACCGCGTCGCGTGTCTTCGAGAGCCACCACGCGTGGAAGGACGACGAGTGGATGGCCGCCCGGGCGAGCGGCCCCTCTCCCGACCAGCAGCCGATGTCGGTCTACGAGGTCCACCTCGGCTCCTGGAAGCGCCACCCGGGAGCCGGTCCGTACTCCTACGACGACCTCGTCGAGCACCTGGTGCCCTACGTCGTCGAGATGGGCTTCACCCACGTCGAGCTGCTGCCCGTCATGGAGCACCCGTTCGGCGGCTCCTGGGGCTACCAGGTCACGTCGTACTACGCACCCACCTCGCGCTTCGGTGACCCTGACGGCTTCAAGCGGCTGGTGGAGGCACTGCACAACGAGGGCATCGGCGTCTTCGTGGACTGGGTGCCCGCGCACTTCCCCAAGGACGAGTTCGCGCTGGCCCGCTTCGACGGCACCGCGCTGTACGAGGACCCGAACCCCTCGCGCGGCGAGCACCCCGACTGGGGCACCTACGTCTTCAACTTCGGTCGCAAGGAGGTGCGCAACTTCCTGGTCGCCAACGCGCTCTACTGGCTGCAGGAGTTCCACGTCGACGGGATCCGGGTCGACGCCGTGGCCTCGATGCTCTACCTCGACTACTCCCGCGAGCCGGGCGAGTGGCAGCCGAACGTGCACGGCGGCCGGGAGAACCTCGAGGCGGTGCAGTTCCTCCAGGAGATGAACGCCACCGTCTACAAGAACGTCCCCGGCGCGGTCACCGTGGCCGAGGAGTCCACCTCCTGGCCCGGCGTCACCAAGCCCACCGACGCCGACGGTCTCGGCTTCGGCTTCAAGTGGAACATGGGCTGGATGCACGACAGCCTGGCCTACGCGCAGCGCGACCCGGTGCACCGCAGCTACCACCACCACGAGCTGACCTTCTCGATGGTCTACGCATTCTCCGAGAACTTCGTGCTGCCGATCAGCCACGACGAGGTGGTGCACGGCAAGGGCTCCCTGCTGCGCAAGATGCCCGGCGACCGCTGGCAGCAGCTCGCCAACGTCCGTGCGTTCCTGTCCTGGCAGTGGGCCCACCCGGGCAAGCAGCTGCTCTTCATGGGCCAGGAGTTCGCCCAGGACCACGAGTGGGCCGAGCAGCGCGAGCTCGACTGGTGGCTGCTGAGCAACCCTGCCCACGACGGCGTACGCCGGCTGGTGGCCGACCTGAACAACGCCTACGTCGACTACCCCGCGCTGTGGTCGCAGGACAGCTCCCCCGACGGCTTCTCGTGGATCGACGCCGACGATGCCTCCCGCAACCTGGTGGCCTTCGCGCGCTGGGGGTCCGACGGCTCCGCGATCGTGTGCGTCACGAACTTCTCGGGAGGCCCCTACGAGAACTTCCAGCTCGGGCTGCCTTTCGCCGGTCAGTGGACCGAGCTGATCAACACCGACGCCGAGATCTACGGCGGCTCGGGCGTCGGCAACCTCGGCACCGTGACCGCGCACGCCAACCCGCACCAGGGTCAGCCCGCGTCGGCGACCCTCCGGGTGCCGCCGCTCGGCACCCTCTGGCTGGCCTCACCCCGCCGCTGACCGGTCTGCGACGTCATGCGTTCCGGTCGCTGTAGCAGCCTGCTCGGATGACGCACGGGACGCTCGCTAGGGTCTCGTGGTGAACCTCGGCCTGGCGGACATCGCGGACCGTGTCTGGCCGGTGCTGCTGTTCCTGGCGCTGATCCAGATCGTCGCGGACCTGTGCGACGACGCCGGCCTGTTCGACGTCAGCGCGCACATCGCCGCGCGGGCGGCACGCGGCAGCAGGCTCGGCCTGTTCCTGCTGTTCACCCTGCTCGCGACCGTCGCGACCTGGGTCCTCAGCATCGACACCACCGCGGTGCTGCTCGCCCCGATCGGCCTCGCGCTCGCTGCCGAGCTGGGCATCGGCGTGTTGCCGTTCGCCTTCGCCTCGATCTGGCTGGCCAACAGCGCCTCGCTGCTGCTGCCGGTCTCGAACCTGACCAACCTGCTGGCCCAGCAGCACCTCGACCTCTCGGCGACCGAGTTCATGCGCGCCACGTGGGTGCCCCAGCTCGCCGTGCTCGCGGTGGTGCTCGCGGTCCTGCTGCTGCGCCACCGGCACGCCCTGCGTGGGGGGTACGCCGTCCCACAGGGGTTGCCGACCCACGACCGGAAGCTGGTGGTGCTCGCGGCCGTCGTGGTGCTGCTGTTCGGAGCCGCCGTGCTGGCCGGGGTGACCGCGTGGATCGTCGCGCTGGCGGCAGTCGTCGCGCTGGTGGCGGGGTTCGCCGTGCTCCGCCCCCTGAGCGTCCGGCCCTCGCGACTGGTGGCCATGGTGCCGTGGACGGTGATCGGCTTCGCGGTCGTGCTCTTCGCCCTCGTGGACGTCGTGGTCGACGAGGGCTCCTCGGTGCTGCGGGCGATGTTCGGCACCGGCGAGTCGCTGGGTGCCCTGCTCCAGCTGGCCGGGGTCGACACGGTGCTGGCCAACGTGATCGACAACCTGCCGGCGTACCTGGTCGCAGAGCCGTTCGCCGGATCGACCCGGCGCCTGGTCACGGTGCTGGTCGGTGTGAACGCCGGCCCGATGCTGCTCGTGTGGGGCTCGCTGGCGAACCTGCTGTGGCTGCGTGCGTGCCGCGCACGGGGCCTGCACATCTCCGCCGTGCGGTTCGGGCTGGAGGGCCTGCTCGTGGTCCCGGCGGCGGTGGCCGCGGGAGCCCTGGCGGTCTGGCTCACCTAGGCTGGAGGAGTGCCTGCCGAGCTGATCGACGTCTCCCCCGGCGTGGTGCGCGTGACCTGGACCCCCGACCTGCAGGCGCGCGGCCTGGGCGAGTCGTCCTCGGCCGTGCGTCACGCCGTGGAGCTGGCCTTCAAGGGCGGATCGACCCGGGTGGAGACCCACGTCGATCCTGAGGACCAGATGGCCCAGCGGATCGCCACGTTCAGCGGACTGATGCGCGAAGGCGTGGCGCGAGGCGTCACCGACGGGCAGGAGGACCGGATCGTCTACGCGAGGCTGATCGACGACACCCCGCTGGAGGACCCCTCCGGGTTCCGCTCGCTGCTGAACTCCTTCCTGCCGCGCAAGCGCGCGATCGCCCAGATGCTGATCCGCTCCGACGACGACCGCGTGCTGCTGTGCCAGCTGACCTACAAGCGCGACTTCGACCTGCCCGGCGGCGTCGTGGAGGTCACCGAGTCGCCCCAGCTGGCCGTGGCCCGCGAGGTGCAGGAGGAGCTGCAGCTCGACGTGCCCGCGGGCCGGCTGCTGCTCACCGACTGGCTGCCGCCCTGGGGCGGCTGGGACGACGCCATCTGCCTGGTCTTCGACGGCGGCACGCACGACCCGAACGTGGTCGAGGGCATCGTCCGACAGGAGCGTGAGATCCGCTCTGCCGGCTTCTACACCCTCGCTGAGGTGCGCGAGCGCTGCGCCGACTTCACCGCCCGGCGGATCGAGGCTGCTCTGCGCAACCTCTCCGCCTCCCCCGGACCGGCCTACACCGAGAGCGGGCGCGGGCTCGAGACCTAGAACAGGTCGTCGTCCTCGTCGTCGTCCGCGGCGCGCGGTCCGACGGAGAGGGCCGCCCAGCCGCGACGGACGATCTTCTCGGCCACGTGCGCGTTCGTCCATGCCGTGGTCGTCCACACCGCCACCCACACCAGGGCGAACATCCAGGAGAAGTGCGCCGGGTCGTGTCCCAGGGCGAACCCGGCGGCGAGACCGGCGTAGAACCCCACCCACAGCGCCAGCAGGCTGAGCGGCAGCGAGAGCACGACCAGCGCGACGTACCAGGCGTGGTCGTGCGAGACCGTGCTGATCGCCGCCAGCGCGCCGACCATCGCGACGTAGGTCTGCGCCAAGACCGACAGCCGGGGCCGGGGCAGGACGTCCATGGCCCCATCATCCCCCAGCGGGTGCGGTGCCCTAGAAGAGCGCGGAGGCCAGGTCCCGGCGAGCGCGCTGCACCCGCGGGTCGTCGTTGCCGACCGCACCGAACAACGTGATCAGGTGGGTCCGGGCGGTGTCGCGATCAGCCTCGGTCGTACGCCGGACCAGGTCGATGAGCCGGTTGAACGCGTCGTCGACGTGCCCGCCGAGGAGGTCGAGGTCGGCGACCAGGGTCTGGGCCTCCACGTCGTCGGGACGCTCCGCGGCAGCTGCCCTGGCCTCGTTCAGGTCGACGCCCTCCGTGCGCTGCAGCACGGTGGCCATCGCGAGCCCGGCCGCGGCCTCGGTGTCGGCCGGGTTGGCGTCCACGAGCTTCTGGTACTCCGCCACCGCCGCGGCGATGTCCCCGCGCTCGAGGGCGTCCTGGGCCGGTGCGTAGCGGGGATCCAGCTGCTCCTCGCCGGTCTCCTCGTCGACCACGCCGGCGCTGCGCGGCTGGTGGCGACCGGTGAAGCCCTGGGTGGTGAGCTGCTGGAGCACCTGGGTGAGCGCCTGGCGGAGCTCCGCGATCGGGGCCGCGTCCTGGAACAGCGGCATCGGCCGACCCTGGGCCACCAGGGCGACCAGCGGCACCGAGGGGATCTGCATCGCCTGGGCGATCTGGGGGGAGGCGTCGATGTCGACCCGGCCCAGGAGGAACCGGCCCTCGAACTCCCCCGAGAGCACCTGCAGGTCCTCGGCGAGCGTGACGCTCTCCGGGGAACGGCTCGGGCTCTCGAACGCGAGCAGCACCGGCGCACTCGTCGAGCTCTCCAGCACCTGCTGGAAGTTCTGCTCGGTCACCGCCACGGCGTACGGCGCGGCAGCGCCCGGTCCTCCCGCAGCCGGCGGGCCGGACTGGAGACCGGACAAATCGACTGCTCCGGGACGGGAGAAGGATTCCTGGGTCATGCCGACATTCTCTACGACACGGACTCTGGTGGTTGAAAGGGGTCGCAAGGATCTGCGGCCTCCGCCATAATGTCGCGCGTGGGGGTAGGAGTAGCACGCTCTACTCGGGCGCGCTCCGCCATGCGTTTGATCGCCTGGTCGGTCCTGTTCTTCCTGCTCGTCATCTACAGCCGGAACCTCGCGGTCAAGGAGCCTGGCCAGCTGCCGGCGCCGCTCATCTCCCCCTCGGCCGGCATCGGTGTGGTGTGGCTCGCCAGCGCTCGCACCCGCGCGGAGCTCGTGTGGGACTCCGTGGCCGTGGTCGTGGTGGCGGGCCTGGGGCTGTGGTTCGCCCAGGCGGTCGGGTGGACCGGCACGGTGCCGGCGGCCATGTACCTCCTGCTCGTCCTCGCCCCGGTGCAGTACCTCGTCGTGGTCTACCTGATGCGGCGGTGGGTGCCCCAGCTGTGGGGTGGTGGCGGCCGGAAGTCGATGCGGACCCTGCCCGAGTTCGGCCTGGTCCTGCTCGCGATGACCATCGGGGTCATCGCGTACTCCGTCCTGCGGACCGCCTTCGGTGAGCTCCTGATCCCCCAGGAGACGGTGTCGCTGGCGGTCGGCCGTGGTGCCCACTCGCTCTCGGCCATGGCCACGCTGGGCGTCTTCGGGCTGCTCCTGGGCGGGTGGCTGGCCGAGGCGCACGACGCCGGACGCTCGCAGATCCCCAGCCCCTCCACCGGGGACGTGGCGACCCTCCTCGCGGGCACCGTGGCCGCCATCGCGGTGCTCGACTTCAACTTCTTCCGCGAGACCCAGGCCCCGTCCACGTTCCTGCTGATGCTGGTGATCGCCTGCATCGCGGTGCGGTTCCCGCCGGTGGTCACCTCCGCGTTCTGCCTGCTGACCGGCGGCGCCGTGATCGGGCTGACGATCGCCAACAAGGGCACCCTGGCCTCCGTCGAGGACCCCGTGCTGCGAGCGGGACTCGCCCAGCTGCTGGTGGTCGTGCTGATGGTGCTCGGCATGGTGATCAGCCTGAGCCGGCAGCAGGTGCTGGACAGCCTCGCGAGCCTGGCCCGGTCCGAGGCGGCCAACGCCCGCCGGGCCCAGGAGCTGGACCTGGTGATGGCCAACCTCGACGACGGGGTCGCGATCATCGAGCAGGGCGGCCGCATCGTGCACGCCAACACCGCGCTGCGCACCGGGTTCGGCACGCAGGAGGAGAACACCGAGCTCGACCGCGTGCGCGACGACGCCACCGTCCCCGACGAGGAGCGCCTGCTGCGCAGCGACGGCACGATGTTCAGTGACGCGACCTCGCCGCTCACCCGGGCCCTCCAGGGCGAGACCGTCTCGGCCGAGGAGTGGCGCTCGCCGAACCCGGACGGCCCCATCACCTGGGTGACCATCTCCGCCGTACCGCTGCCCCCCGACGAGGGTGGGACCCCGCGCGCGATGGTCGTGCTGCGCGACATCTCCGGGGAGAAGGCCCACCAGGAGTCGCTGGAGACCCGCGCCGCCGAGCTGAACCTGGTGATCGACAACCTCAACGACGGCCTGGCCATCGTCGAGGAGGGCGGCACCTACACCCAGGCGAACGACGCGCTGCGGATGATCTTCTGGGGGACGCCTGACGCGATCGACGCCTCCGGCCCCATCGACGCCCCCATCGAGTACCACATCTTCCACCCCGACGGGCGACCGCTGGAGGAGGACGAGTACCCCTACCAGCGAGCCCTGCGGGGCATCGCCGTCCGCGACGAGGAGCAGCACCTGCGCCGCCCCGACCGGCCCACGCAGATCCTCAACGTCAGCGCCTTCCCGCTCCCGACCGACCTCGGTCAGAAGCGCCGGGCGATGGTCGTCGTCCGCGACGTGACCATCGAGCGCTCCTACCAGGACTCGCTGGCGAACTTCGCCGGCACCGTGGCGCACGACCTCAACAACCCGTTGAGCGTGATCGACGGGTGGGCCGAGGCCATCCAGGAGGACCTCGCGGAGA
Organism: uncultured Actinomycetota bacterium; assembly: GCA_963794435.1. Taxonomy (GTDB): domain Bacteria; phylum Actinomycetota; class Actinomycetes; order Propionibacteriales; family Nocardioidaceae; genus Marmoricola. The sequence continues at coordinate 84,780 of CAWCDX010000016.1, read as the reverse complement.
CCGAGGACCCGGTCGCGCAGAGCGCCGCCGCCGCCATCGACCACATCCGGGGAGGGGTCGAGCAGATGCGCAGCTTCATCTCCGACCTGCTGGCCCACGCCGTCGCCCGCGACCAGACCCTGCGCTGCGAGACGGTGTCCCTGCGCAACATGGTCAAGCACATCGCTGCCCAGCGCGACCGCCCGGACCTCGCCAGCGGCGGGATCCAGCTCGGGGACCTTCCCGACGTGTGGGCCGACCGCCTGCTGGTGCGCCAGGTCCTGGACAACCTGATCAGCAACGCCTTGAAGTACGTCGGGCCCGGGGTCGTCCCCGATGTCCACGTCGAGGCCTTCCGGACCGGGGACGACTGGGTCCAGGTGTCCGTCCTCGACAACGGCATCGGCATCGAGCCCGGCCAGCGCGAGCGCGTCTTCGACTCCTTCCACCGGGCCTCGAACGAGGGGTACTCCGGGACCGGCCTGGGCCTGGCGATCTGCAAGCGGATCGTGGAGCGCCACGGTGGGACCATCCGGGTCGAGGCCAATCCCACCGGCGGAAGCCTGTTCGCCTTCACCCTGCCCGCGACGCCGGCCGCGTTCGCCGCCGCGACCCAGACCTGACCGCGCGGGGTCGTCCGCCCGCTGTTCAGCGCCGAACGCTGACAAATCGGGCCTTTCTTGGGTTGTCCTGATGCCGGAGTCGCCCTGCCCCCATAATCCGAGCATGGCCCAGCCGCGGACTGCGACCATCCCGGGGCGAGATGAGCCTCGAGCGGTGGCCGAGCTGGTCCGTCTGCTCGTCTTCTCCTGCCTGGCCTACGCGGCGTTCCTGATCGGTCGCGACACCCTGATGGCCTCGGCCAACGTGAGCGTGATCTGGCCGCTCTCCGGGGTCGGTCTCGTGTGGCTGACGAGCGGTGGCCGACGGACCTGGCTGCTCGATGCCGTGGGGCTGGGGCTCACGGCCGTGGTGGCGACCCTGATCGACATCCCCGACGCCCCGCGCGCCGGCTGGGTGATGGCCGCGATCCTGACCGTGCTGCAACCGGTGGTCTACGTGCTGGTGATGCGCCGCCTCGCTCCGGACCTGTGGGGCAGTGGCGGCACCCGGGCGATGTCGACCCTGCGCGACCTCGGCTGGTTCGTCCTGGCCTGTCTGGCAGGCAGCACGGCCGCGGGCCTGGTACGCGGCAGCGGGTTGGGGTTGGTCCCCGGCCAGGACCTGGTCACCTTCACCATGTCGTGGGTCCGCAACTTCGCCTGGATGGTCGCCATCGGCGCCGTGGCGCTCCAGGTGGCGCCCTCGCTCGTGCAGATCCGCAGCGGGAGCGACCTCGCCCACCTGGTCCGCAGCGCCATGCCCACCACGGGACGTCGAACCGCCGAGATCGCCCTGATCCTGGCGGTCACCGCGGGCATCTACCTGACGCTGTTCAGCCTGCCGATCACGTTCCTGCTCACCCTGGTCACGGTGTGGGCGGCCATGCGCCTCTCCCCCGCCGCCGCCACCCTGCACGGGTTGGCGTCGGGGTGCGTCGCCGTGGTGCTCACCCTGGAGGGGTACGGCGCCTTCTTCGACGTGCCCGACGCCCGCGTCGCAGCAGCCCTGAGCCAGTGCTTCCTCGTCGGCATGGTGATCACGGCCGTGGTCGTCGCCTTCATCACCCAGGACCGCCGCGACGCCACCACGCGCGCGCAGGCCTCGGAGCGGAAGGCCGCCGAGCGTGCCGACCTGCTGAACACGGTGATGGACAACATGCGCGAGGGCCTCGTCGTCGTCCAGGACGACGGAGCGATCCTGGTCCGCAACCCTGCAGGTCGCCAGCTGGTGGGGCTCGAGGACACCGTCCCGAACCCGCAGGTCATGCCGGCCGCGGCGTACGGCTTCTTCGCCCCCGACGGCAGCACCCTGTCCGACGACGAGATGCCGGCCGCGCTGGCCTTCGCAGGGCAGGAGGTGGTCAACAAGGACTACCTGATGAAGACCCGCCAATTCCCCGACGGCCGGATCCTGGAGATGTCGGTGAGCCACCTGCCGCAGTCGACGCCCGGGGAGCGCCGGCGGGTGGTGATCAACTACCGCGACGTGACCCTGGCGCGGCAGGACCGCGACAACCTCTCCTCCTTCGCCGGCGTGGTCGCCCACGACCTGCTCAGCCCGCTCTCGATCGTGGACGGCTGGGCCGAGGCGCTCAACGAGGCCTTCCTCGAGGGGCCGGTCGATCCGGCCGACGGCGGGGCCATGATCACCCGGATCCAGGGCGCCTCGAGGCACATGCGCCGCTTCATCGACGACCTGCTCAGCTACACGGTCGCCCGCGACCACCCGCTGCGCGTCGAGGACGTCGACCTCACCGCCCTCACCGAGAACCTCGCCGCACTTCGACGCCAGGGCGACTCACGACCGCGCATCCACGTGCAGCCCGACATGTGGGTCAGGGCCGACGCGGCGATGATGCGCCAGCTGCTGGACAACCTGATCGGCAACGCCGTGAAGTACGTCGCCCCGGGGATCCGGCCGCACATCATCGTCAGCGCGGAACGATCCGGCGACAACCTGCTCGTCACGGTCGACGACAACGGGATCGGCGTACCCGACGACCAGCGCCGCAGCATCTTCGAGAACTTCCAGCGCGCGGCCGTCGAGTACACCGGCACCGGCATCGGCCTGGCCATCTGCCAGCGGATCGTCGAGCGGCACGGCGGCACCATCCTCGTCGAGGACAACCCGCACGGTCACGGCAGCCGGTTCTCCTTCACGCTCCCGGGCGTGGCCACTCCTGCCCTCACCACGGCCCCGTCCGAGGACGAGGCGCCGCACACGGTCTGACCTAGAAGCGTGCGGGCTCGCGGTACTCGCCCCACTCCTCGCGCAGGGCGTCGCAGATCTCGCCGAGGGTCGCCTCGGCACGGCACGCCTCCAGCATCGGCGGGATCATGTTGGTGTCCTCGCGCGCCGCGGTGAGCATCTGCTCGAGCGCGCGGTTGACCGCTTCCTCATCGCGCCCCGAGCGTCGCTCGGCGAGGATCCGCACCTGCTCGGTCTCGACCTCGTGGGAGACCCGCAGGATCTCCAGGTCGCTGGTCACGGAGTCCTTGTGCACGTTGACGCCGACGACCTTCTTCTCGCCCTTCTCCAGCGCGATCTGGTAGGCGAAGGCCGCCTCGGCGATCTCGGAGGTGAACCACCCGTCCTCGATGCCGCGCAGCAGCCCCTTGGTGACCGGGTCCTCGCCGGCAGCGGCGGATTCCGCGAGCGCCTCTGTCTGGTCGTGGGTGAGCTCGGAACCACCGAGGGACAGGATCTTGTCGAAGATCGCGTTGGCCTCGGCCTCGATCTTGTCGGTCAGCGCCTCGACGTACCAGCTGCCGCCGAGGGGGTCAGCGACGTTGACCACGCCGGTCTCGTCCATGATCACCTGCTGCGTGCGCAGGGCGATCTCGGCGGCCTGCTCGCTGGGCAGCGCGAGGGTCTCGTCGAGGGCGTTGGTGTGCAGCGAGTTGGTGCCGCCGAGCACCGCGGCCAGCGCCTCGACCCCCGTGCGGACGACGTTGTTGTAGGGCTGCTGCGCAGTCAGCGAGACACCCGCGGTCTGGGTGTGGAAGCGCAGCCACTGGGCCTTCTCGGTCTTCGCGCCGTACACGTCGCGCACCCACCGCGCCCAGATCCGACGGGCCGCGCGGAACTTGGCGATCTCCTCGAAGAAGTCGAGGTGGCTGTCGAAGAAGAAGCTCAGCCCCGGGGCGAACGTGTCGATCTCGAGCCCGCGGGAGAGACCGAGCTCGATGTAGCCGAAGCCGCTGGCGAGGGTGAACGCGAGCTCCTGCGCAGCGGTCGAGCCGGCCTCACGGATGTGGTAGCCGCTGACCGAGAGGGGCTTGTACGCCGGGATGTTCTCGACGCAGTACTCCATCAGGTCGCCGATCAGCTTCAGGTGCGGCTCGGGCTCGAAGAGCCACTCCTTCTGGGCGATGTACTCCTTGAAGATGTCGGTCTGCAGCGTCCCGTTCAGCGTGCCGGTGTCGACGCCCGCGCGCTCGGCCGCGACGAGCATCATGCAGAACACCGGCACCGCCGGGCCGCTGATCGTCATCGAGGTGGTGACCTCGCCGAGGTCGATGCTCTCGAAGAGCGCCTCCATGTCGGCGGCGGAGTCGATGGCCACGCCACAGTGGCCGACCTCGCCCAGGCTGCGCGGGTCGTCGGAGTCGCGGCCCATCAGGGTGGGCATGTCGAAGGCCACGCTCAGGCCGCCGCCGCCGCGACCCAGGATCATCCGGTAGCGCTCGTTGGTCTGCTGGGCGTTGCCGAAGCCGGCGAACTGCCGGATCGTCCAGGTGCGCCCGCGGTAGCCCGTGGCGTAGAGCCCGCGCGTGTAGGGGAACTCCCCGGGCCACTCGGAGTCCTCGGTGCCGTACGCCGGCTCGACCTCCATGCCGGAGAGCGTCGTGAAGTCGGCCTCCCTGACCCGTGACGCGGCGTACCGCTCCTGCCAGTTCTCGCGTGCACCCATGGATAGATAGTAGGACGTCCTACTAAATCCGGCCAGCGGCTGCCAGTTTCACTGGTTGGCCGGTGAAACTGCGGAAAGCGCGCGTTACTTCGCGCGCATCCGCAGGTTTCGGTCACACAGTGGCTCAGAAGTCACCGGCGGACTCGCGGACCGGGCGGAGCAGGTCGGAGAGCTCGCCGAGCCGATCCTCGTCGAGGGAACCGAGCCCGAAGTCAGCGCCGGTCAGCGCCGTCGTCGCGCGCTCGACCAGGTCGCGCCCGGCCGGGGTGATCTCGGCCAGCACAGCCCTGCCGTCCTCCGGATGCCGCCGTCGTACGACGAGCCGGTCGGCCTCGAGCCGGTCCACGATCGAGGTGACCGACGTGGGATGCACCTGCAGGCGCTCGCCCATCTTGCCCAGCGGCAGCGAGCCGCGCGAGGAGAAGGTGAGCAGCACCAGCGCCTCGTACCGGGCGAACGTGAGCCCCAACGGCCTGAGCACCCCGTCCAGCCGCGCGAGCACGAGCTGCTGCACCCGCATCAACGAGGTGACCGCGTGCATCTGCCTCACGCCGTCCCAGCGCTGCGCCCACAACCGCGCCGCCTCGTCGATCGGGTCGAACGGGAGCGGGGCCATGCCCAGACCCTAGAAGGTGACGACTCCTACCGCCGAAGGTCGACGCGCTCGTGCAGGAGCTTCCGGGTAAGGCTGCTCGACGAGCTCTTCTTGGCCAGCGTGCTCGCGGACTCCAGGCCCGCGGGCTTCTTCGGCGTGTAGAGCCAGGTGCGGAAGAAGCCGTCGAGCTGCTGGCCGGAGACCTGCTCGGCCATCGCGATGAACTTCGGCGTCGTCACGTTGCCGCCGGCGTAGGTGGAGGTCCATTTCTTCACCAGGCGAGCGGATGCTGCGTCGCCGATGCGCAGGCGCAGCGCCTGCAACGTCATGGCTCCCCGGTCGTAGACCTGACCGTCGAAGAGGTGGTCCGGCCCGGGGTCCCCGATGGTGAAGTCCCAGAACGGGTCGTCGGCGGGGATGCTCGCGTAGGAGTCGAAGATGTCCTGGACCGTGTCGCGCCCCTGGTCCTCGGCCCAGAGCCACTCCATGTAGGTGGCGAAGCCCTCGTTGAGCCAGATGTCCTGCCACCGTCCGAGCGCGAGGTTGTCGCCCGTCCACTGGTGGGCCAGCTCGTGGGTGATCACCGAGTCGTTGTCCTCGACGCCGCCGTACTGGAAGAAGTCCTTGCTGTAGACCGGCCGCGTCTGGTTCTCCAGCGCGAACCCCAGGTGCGGGTCGTTCGGCACGATGCCGCCGGCCTGCTTGAACGGGTAGGGGCCGAGGTAGCGCTCGAGGAAGCGCAGGATCTCCGGCTCCCGGTTCATCACGGCACGAGCGCGGTCGCCCACCGTCGGCCGGGTGTCCTGGGCCGCCACGGTCCAGTCGACGTCGTTGCCGGGGCTGCCGGCCGGGGCGCCGGGCACCGTCCAGCCGTCCAGCGCGTTGCCGTCCTGCTCGAACGAGGTCGTGCCGGCACCGCCCGGGACGGCGATGTCGTCGACCCAGACGCCCGGGAAGGTGACCGTGTCGTCCTCAGCGACGGACAGCGCGATCTGCACCTGCTTCCCGGCGTACGGCGTGAGGTCGACCGACCACGTCTCGTAGGCGCCGTTGCTGTCCCCCGTCGCTGCGTTCCACGCACCGGTGGTGCCGGTCGGCGAGCAGGTGCCGTCGTCGTTCTGGGTCTGGTAGTGCTTCAGGAACGGGTGCAGGTCGGTCCACCCCTCCTGCGGGCAGCTGTTGCCGACATCGGTCGAGCTGTGCCCGTTGAGGTCACGCAGGGTGGTCCATTTCGACGTGCCGACCAGGTGGGCCTCGACGAAGAAGAAGTCCCACGTGGGCTCGGTGTCGCGCCGTACGTGGAAGGTGAGGTGTCCACCACTCGCCGGCACGGCGATGGCGCGCTGCAGCCGCTGGTAGCCCGACTCCTGCGAACCCGACAGGGCGAACCTCGAGCCCGTGCGCGGCTGCGGTCGCTGGAAGAGGGCGTGGGAGATCCCGTCCACGAAGGACAGCCCGTCGCGCTGGTAGGACCTCAGGTCGAACTGCCCGGTCGTCGCGGTCGCGAGGTAGGAGGCCATCGGCTTGTCCATCCGCCACTGCCAGGTGGTGTGCGCGCCCTGCGTGGTGACTCCGGCGAGACGACCGTTCGAGAGGGCCTCGAGGCCCTTCGGGACGGTGACGTCGATGGCGTACGTCGCCTTGTCGAGCGGGTGGTCGTTGACCGGGAACCAGGTCGCGGCGACGTGCGGCTGTCCGACGACCACGGCGCCATCGGGGGTGTTGAACCAGCCCCCGTTGCCCAGTGCCGCCTCCTCGAGCAACAGCGGCTTTCCGTGGTACCGGGCGTCGACGGTGAAGGCACTGCCCTTCTGCAGCGCCTGCTGTGGAGTGATCCGAAGCTCGTGGGCGGTGCGCGACCAGGTCGCGGGCTGCCCGTTCACCGTGAGCGAGTCCAGCGTCAGCCCCTCGAGGTCGAGGTCGAACCGAGAGAGCGACTGCTTCGCGACGGCACTGACGACCGTGTGACCGGTGAGCGCCCGGGTGCTCGGCGTGTACCCGATCGAGATGGCGTAGTGGCTGACGTCGTACCCGCCGTTGCCGTCCTGCGGGAAGTAGGGGTCACCGATGCCGGCCGCTCCGGGGCTGGGCGGTGACGACGCAGCCCGCGTCGCACCGAGCGGGACAAAACAGAGGAGGACAGCTGCCGTGGTTGCGATGATCATCCGACGCATGAGGATCCTTTCGCCTTCGTCAACCCGACACCGCGCACGCCCCTCGCGTCAATGGTCGGCCGTTCCCCCTTTCGGGTGGACTGGTCCGAGCGACGCACGTCCGGCGCAGTAGTCTCCCGATGGCCCCCGGCCCCGTGCCCGTCCCCCACCCGAGGAGTGTCGTGCCCAAGAGCGAGCACAGCGTGAAGCCGTTGCAGAAGGTCCTGGTGGCCAACCGAGGCGAGATCGCCGTGCGCGTGATCCGCGCGTGCAAGGACGCCGGCATCGGCAGCGTCGCCGTCTACGCCGAGCCCGACCGCGACGCGCTGTTCGTGCGGATCGCCGACGAGGCCCACGCCCTCGGCGGTGCGACGCCGGCCGACTCCTACCTCGACATCGAGAAGATCGTCGCCGCGGCGAAGGAGTCGGGTGCCGACTCGGTGCACCCCGGCTACGGCTTCCTCGCCGAGAACCGTGACTTCGCCCAGGCCGTGATCGACGCCGGGCTCGTCTGGATCGGCCCGCCGCCCGAAGCGATCGAGAACCTCGGCGACAAGGCGAAGGCCAAGCACATCGCCGAGAAGGCGAACGCCCCCCTGGCCCCCGGCACCAAGGACCCCGTCAAGGACGCCGACGAGATCGTCGCCTTCGCCGAGGAGAACGGCCTGCCGGTCGCGATCAAGGCGGTCTTCGGCGGTGGCGGACGCGGCCTCAAGGTCGCCCGCACGATCGAGGAGATCCCCGATGCCTTCGACTCCGCCGTCCGCGAGGCGGTCAGCGCCTTCGGCCGCGGCGAGTGCCTCGTCGAGAAGTTCCTCGACAAGCCACGCCACGTCGAGACCCAGTGCCTGGCCGACCAGCACGGCAACGTCGTGGTCGTCTCGACCCGCGACTGCTCGCTGCAGCGCCGCAACCAGAAGCTCGTCGAGGAGGCCCCCGCGCCGTTCCTCACCGACGACCAGGTCGGCCGGCTCTACGAGAGCTCCAAGGCCATCCTGCGCGAGGCGAAGTACGTCGGCGCCGGCACGTGCGAGTTCCTGATCGCCGAGGACGGCACCATCTCCTTCCTCGAGGTCAACACCCGCCTCCAGGTCGAGCACTGCGTCTCCGAGGAGGTCACCGGGCTCGACCTCGTCCGCGAGATGTTCCGGATCGCCGCGGGCGAGGAGCTCGGCTACGACGACCCGCGCGTCGAGGGCCACTCGATCGAGTTCCGGATCAACGCCGAGGACGGCGGCCAGAACTTCATGCCCGCGCCCGGCACCCTGACGCGATGGTCCCCGCCGAGCGGCCCCGGCGTACGCCTGGACGGAGGGTACGAGGAGGGCGAGACCATTCCCGGCGCCTTCGACTCCCTGATCGCCAAGCTGATCGTCTCCGGTCGCGACCGCACCCAGGCGCTGGAGCGATCGCGCCGTGCGCTCGACGAGTTCGTGGTCGACGGGATGCCGACGGTGATCCCGTTCCACGCCGCGGTCGTCCGCGACGAGGCGTTCATCGGCGACGGCACGTCCTTCGACGTCTACACGCAGTGGATCGAGACCGACTTCGACAACCAGATCGAGCCGTACGCCGGCTCCTCGGCCGAGGCCCCCGAGCCCGAGGAGCGGCACAAGGTCACCGTCGAGGTCGGCGGACGACGCCTCGAGGTCGTCCTGCCAGGAGGCCTCGCGGCTGTCGGCGGCTCCGGCGGGGGCGCGAAGAAGCCGAAGCGCGCGGCCGGCAAGAAGGCCGGCGCCGCCGTCTCGGGTGATGCGGTCACCTCCCCGATGCAGGGCACCATCGTCAAGGTCACCGTCGCCGACGGCGACACCGTCGCCGAGGGCGACACGATCGTGGTGCTCGAGGCGATGAAGATGGAGCAGCCCCTCAAGGCCCACAAGGCCGGCACCGTCACCGGCCTCACCGCCGAGGTCGGCACCGGAGTCACCAACGGCGAGGTCGTCTGCGAGATCAAGGACGCCGAGTAGCGGCGTTGTTCACACCGCAGCAGCGTCAGTCCGTCCGCGACTCACTCGTCGCGCGGTCTCGGGAGGACGCCGGCGTGACGGCGGCGGCGCTGGTCGGGTCCGCCGCGACCGGGCGCGAGGACCGCTGGTCCGACATCGACCTGATGGTGCGCCTTGCTCCCGGGCTGGCGCCGAACGAGGTCGCCGACGCCTGGACCGCGTGGATGTACGCCGAGCACGAGGTCGCGGCTCATCACGACGTGTGGGCCGGACCGACCCTGTACCGGGTGTTCCTGACCCGCGACTCACTCCAGGTGGACGTGTCGTTCTGGCCCGATGGTGAGTTCGGTGCGAGGGCCGAAGGCTTCGAGCTGCTCCACGGAGAGACCAACCCACCTCGGCTGCTGGGCCCACCCGACGCCCGGAACCTCGTGGGCGAGGCCTGGCTCTACGCCCTGCACGTGCGCTCGGCGCTGGCCCGCGGCCGGGCCTGGCAGGCCGACCACCTGGTCAACGCCCTCCGCGACCGGTTGGTGCAGCTGGCCTGTCTCCGCGCGGGACTGCCCACCTCCGATGGACGCGGGGTCGACCGACTCGACCACGCCTGGCTGGATCGCCTGGGCGGTGGCCGCCCGGATGAGCTGTCAGGCCCCGAGCTCGCGCGGTGCTTCGACACCCTGCTCGACCTGCTCCAGGAGGAGGCCGACCACGTCGACCCCGGCCTCTCCCGCCGGCTCGAGGATCCCCTGCGCGAGCTCCGGGTCACCGAATAGCCGCCGAGCGGGGTTTCTTGGTTCGCGCCTACCCACCGACCGGGGGATTCCTGCACGTTGACGACCGAGACGGCGCCACGCCGGTGCTCACCACTCCCGCGAACGGCGGGGGCGGCCGGGCCGCCGGGGCTCTCGTGGCTGAGATGCGAGCGCCAGCGTGGTTTCGACAAGCTCAACCAGCGGCGCCCACCAGAGCTCCCCTCTCGGCGGGCTAGAGCCCGCCAGAATCCCCCTCTCGGCGAATTTGCACGGCGCGGCGCGAATGGGTGCCCGGCCGAATCTTTGCTATGTTTGTCTCCTGATTTACTCGACTTAGGAGGCGGTCATGGCCGGAGGCGAGGGCGACTGCTGTGTGGTCGTGGTCGGGGCGGGCGCCGCCGGAACGCTGACCGCCTCGCACCTGGTGACCGGGCTCTCCCCCCGCTACCGCGTCGTGCTGGTCGATCCGGCGCCGACGACCGGCCGCGGTACCGCGTACTCCACGCCCGACGACCGGCACCTGCTCAACGTGCCGGCGAGCGGGATGAGCGCCTTCCCCCGCGACCCCGAGCACTTCTTCCGGTGGGTACGACGCCACCACGACGCCGAGGCCCAGCCACAGGACTTCGTGCCGCGACACGTCTACGGCAGCTACCTCGAGTCGCTGCTGGAGACCGCCGCCGAGTTCCCGGGCAACGCCCGTCTCGAGCGCAAGGAGCACGAGGTCACCAGCGTCGAGCGGCGCGGTGACCGGTTCGTCGTACGACTCTCCAGCTGCGAGGTGGTCGTGGCCCGCGCCGTCGTGCTGGCGACCGGCACCCGTCCGAGCACCGACTGGGCCCCGGCGGGGCTCGAGGACCACCTCGTGGCCGACCCGTGGAACGAGGAGCTGCCCGAGGGCGACCTGCTGCTGGTCGGCACCGGCCTGACCATGGTCGACATCGCGATCGCCGCCGACCGCCCCGACCGCGTGCTGCACACGGTCTCGCGCCACGACCTGCTGCCCCACGTGCACCGCCTGCCCACGACTCCGGCCGTGCCCCCTCCGCCGGGCATCACCCGTATCGAGACCTTGCGGGAGCTGCGGGAGGTCGTCGAGGAGCACGTGGCCGACGCCGTCGCCGAGACCGGCGACTGGCGCGCAGCCGTCGACGGGCTCCGGTCGGTCACCGCGCACCTCTGGGGCGGGCTCGGCGAGGACGACAAGCGCGCCTTCCTCAAAGACCACGCCCGCACCTGGGACGTGCACCGCCACCGGATGTCACCCACCACGGCCGATCGGCTGGACGCCGTGGTCGGAGCGGGACGCCTGACGAGACATCGCGGCACCGTCGTGTCCGGTCGCAGCCGTGCCGACGGCGTCGAGGTCACCCTGTCCGACGGCACGACGCTGCAGGTTGCCGCCGTGGTCAACTGCACGGGCCCGGTCGACTCCATCTCCCGGCATCCCCTGCTCGGGGCGATGGCCCGCTCCGGGCTGGTGCGACCCGGCCCGGCGGGACTGGGCGTCGACACCGCCGAGGACGGCCGGGTGGCCGGCGTGCTGCCCGGCAGCATGCCGCTCTTCGCGATCGGTGCCCTGCGTCGCGGGAACCTGTGGGAGACCACGGCGATGCCGGAGATCCGCGAGCAGGCCTACGACACGGCCCAGTCGGTGATGCGCGCCCTGCACGGCGAGACCAGGCGCCGGCCGACGGACCTGTACGGACTCGCCCTGACCACGAGCAAGACGGCCGCGCGGACCTACAACCAGTCACTCGGCCGGCTGCTACGCCTCCAGGACGGCGTCGAGGACGGCTTGCGTCGCGCCGTCGACCAGGACCCCGGGTTCGTGCAGGCCCACGCCGCGCTCGCGCTGCTCGGGCACGAGTGGGGCGCGGTCGGCACGTGGCGCAGCTCGCTGCGGGCGGCACACGCGGCGGCCGCCGACCGGCACCTCGACGACCGTGAGGTCTCCTTCCTCGACGCGGTCACCACCCGCTTGCGCTCCGACGAGGCCACCGGCGCGACCGCACTGCTGCGGCACGTTCGCCTGTTCCCGCGCGATGCCCTGGCCGTGTCCGTCGCCGTGCCGACAGTGGCCTTCGGCGGCCTCACCTCAGGACGGCAGACGGCCGACCTCGTGGAGGGCCTGGGCCGCAGCTACGGCGACGACTGGTGGTACGCCGGCCAGCTCGCCTTCGTGCGCCAGGACCAGGAGCGTTGGGAGGAGGCCGACGCACTGGCGGCGTACGCGCTGGCCGTGGAGCCGTCCTCCGGGCACGCGGTGCACGCTCGGGCCCACGTCTTCTACGAGACCGGCCAGCACGCGGCCGGGCTGGCCTGGCTCGACGACTGGATCCGCACCTGCGGACGACAGGCGAACCATCGCTCGCACTTCTCCTGGCACGCCGCGCTGCACGAGCTGGTCCAGGGCGACGTCGACGCCGTGCGCCGCCGCTACGCCCGCGAGCTGGCACCGCCGCTGGTCACCGGTTCGCGTGCGCTCGTCGACAGCGCCGCGCTGCTGTGGCGCTGCCGGATGGCGGACTCGCCGCTGGAGACCCTCGACGGATCGGCCATCCTGGCCTCGGCACCGGACGGGTGGCTGATCTCACCGCCGACGCCGTTCGCGGCGCTCCATGCCGCGCTCGCCATGGCCGTCGCGGGCGATGCGGTCGGGCTGGCCGCGCTGCGCGCCACGTCGCTGGCCCACGCCGACCCGGTCTTCCGCGACGTGGTCGCCGCCTCCTGCCAGGCGCTCCAGGCCGTGGTCGAGCGTCGCTGCGCGGATGCCGCGCGGGTGCTCGAGTCCGTGCTCCCCCGGGCCACCACCCTCGGCGGCAGCGCGGCGCAGCGCGAGGTGCTCGAGGACACGCTCGTCTACGCACTCGCCCAGGCCGGGCGCACCGAGCGCGCCGCCCAGGTGCTCGACCGGCGCCTCAGCCGCCGCGACTCGCCGCTCGACGCCCGTCGGCGCACGGCGCTGGTGCGGACGCACTCCGGATCCATTGACTAGGGGCATTCCCTAGCCAATAGTGGCTGCATGCCCCCGGCAGCCACCCGCACCTACCGCTCGGCGCACCGCGAGGATCAGGCCCGGCGTACCCGTCGACGGGTGCTGCACGCGGCGACCGACCTCTTCCTGCACCGCGGGTACGCCGGGACGACGATGCGCTCGGTGGCCGCCGAGGCAGGGGTGTCGGTGGCCAGGCTCGAGCAGCAGTTCGCCACCAAGGCGCGGCTGCTCAAGGCGGCCATCGACGTCGCCATCGCCGGTGACGACGAGGAGGTGCCCGTCCTCGGCCGCAGCTGGGTCGACACCGCCCTCGACGCCCGCGATGCCAGCGAGCTGCTGCACGTGGTGGCGGGGGTGATCGGCCTTGCGCAGCAGCGATCGGCCGGCCTCGTGCTGGCCGTCTTCGAGGGGGCCGCCACCGATGCCGGGCTCGCGTCGCTGGCCGAGCAGATGATCGAGCAGCGGGTCGGCACCGCTACCTGGATCGTCGACGCGGTCGTGCGCGTCGCGCCACTGCGCCCCGGCCTGACCCGGGCCGAGGCGGTCGACACCACCTGGCTGCTGATGGACCCGGCGGTCTTCCAGCGACTGGTCCGCGACCGCGGCTGGACCCTGCCCCGCTACCAGGACTGGTTCGCCAGCTCGCTCCTGCGCCTGCTGACCGACGAGCAGGCGCCCCCCACCACCGGAAAGGCCCAGCCATGAGCAGCACCGACGAACGACCCGAGGGACAACACCCGCCGCACGGCTCGATCGGCTACGTGCAGCTCCCGGCGCTCGACCTCGACCGGTCGGCGACCTTCTACGAGAGCGTCCTGGGCTGGTCGGTCGACCACGAGAACGGCGGCTTCGAGGCACCGGGAATGATCGGCCAGCTCACGACCGAGGAGGTGCCGGCGGAGTCCGGAGGGCCGGTGCTGTGGATCTGCGTCGACGGCCTGTGGCCTGCACTGAACCAGGTGACGAACGCCGGCGGGAGGGTGCTGGAGCGGCCGGTCCTCGACGGCGGCGAGCGCTGGCTGGTGACGGTCACCGACCCCGCAGGCAACCGGATCGGCCTCGTCGCCGCGCTCGGCACGCCGCAGTCCCAGACGTTGCTCGCGGTGCAGGACGTCGAGGCGGCGAGCAGCTGGTACCAGGAGCTCCTGGGCCTGGTCAGCGACCACGGGGGCCCGGACTACGAGCGACTCACCTCCCGCGGCCGGCTCGTCCTCCAGCTGCACGCGGCCGACGTCGAGCACCACCACGGCGCGATCGGCACGACCGGCGGTCAGGTCGGGGCGGGGGTCCTCGTCTGGTTCGGGGAGGTCGGCGACTTCGACGACGTCGTCACCCGGGCCGAGCGGCTCGGCGCGCCCGTCGTGCGAGCGCCGCACCGCAACCCGCCCGAGGGCAACGGGCCCTCGCACCGCGAGCTCTGGATCTCCGACCTCGACGGCTACACGGTCGTGGTGGCCAGCCCTGACGGCGAGGTCTACGAGCCGGCCTGAGGTTCAGCGGCGCAGGGCGGGGTGGCTCCTCGCCAGGATCGGGATCAGCAGCCGCTTGGGCGTCAGGGTGGCGAACCCGGCGCCGAGCTTGTTGGCCAGGCCGGGGATGACCACCAGCGTGCCCTTGTCCATCCCCGCGACGGCCTGCTTCGCGACCTCGGCGGCGGGCAGCCACATGATCTGCGGCAGCGCGTCGTCCGCCTCCTCCTTGGAGAAGCCGGCGGCCGCGCCGAAGCCCGTGTCGACGGGACCGGGGCAGAGCACCGTCGGGGTGACACCTGTCCCCTTCAGCTCACCGGCCAGGCTGCGGGTGTAGGAGAGCACGAAGGCCTTGGCCGCGCCGTACGCCGCCTGACCGGGCAGCGGCTGGAAGGCGGCGGTCGAGGCCACGTTCAGCACCGCGCCGCTGCCGCGCTCGACCATCCCGGGCAGCAACCGGCTGCACAGGTCGACCACGGCCTTGACGTCGACCTCGACCAGCGCGCTCTCCCGCTCGGGGTCGCTGCCGTGCACCGGGCCGGTGGTGGAGAAGCCGGCGTTGTTGACCAGGACCTGCGGGACCAGGCCGCGGCCCTCGAGATCGGCGAGCAGTCCCGCCCGGGCGTCGGCGTCCGCGAGGTCGAGGGGTACGACGTGGGCGGTGGTCGGGAGCTCGTCGGCCAGCGCCTGGAGCTTGTCGGCCGTCCTCGCCACCAGCACCAGCTCGTGGCCCCGTCGGGAGAGCTCGCGCGCGATGTCCGCCCCGATGCCGCTCGAGGCCCCGGTGACGACGGCGACGCGGCTGGGGGCGGGCGGAGGGAGGCTCATGGGCTGACCCTAGGCGGCTTCTCGGGGCGTCAGATCGGGTGGTCACGTCCCGGACATGCGAATGTCACGAGAGGGGCTGAGGGGGCCCTCAGATGCCACGCCAGTGACATTCGCATGTCCTACCGGGGAGTAGATCCAGATGTGACGAGAACCTCGGCAAAAACACGAGGCTGATTTCAGGTTCACGAGGCAAACATGATGTACTCCTCATATGACTCAGGCACCCCCGAGCAACCCGACGACCGACCACACCAGCCCCGAGCGCGGCCGCACCCTGGCGGACCGTCTGCACGAGGGCGAGGAGTTCGCCGTCACGTTCGGAGGCCAGGGGACCGACTGGTTCGCGACGCTCACCGAGCTCCTCGACGAGGAGCCGGACACCTCCCGCATCACGGAGCTGGTCGAGGCGTCCAGTCGCCGCCTCGAGCCGGTCGCGGCCGAGGTCGCCGCAGCCCTGCCGCGCCCCTTCGCGCCCCAGCAGTGGGTCGGCGCCGACGAGCGCCCGGCCGCCGCCGAGCTCACCAACGCCTCCCTCGGCCTGCCCGGCGTGCTGCTCACCCAGCTGACCACCCTCGACCTGCTCGCCGCCGAGGGCCTGGACCTCGCCACGATCTCCCCCGTCGCCGCGGTCGGCCACTCCCAGGGCATCCTCGGCGTCGCTGCCTTCGCCGGACGCCGGGAGCAGGCCGCCGGACAGGACCGCGACAGTGACGTCGAACTACTTGCGATCGCCCGCCTGATCGGCGCGGCCGCCACCATCGCCGCCCGTCGCGCCCGCCTCGTGCCGCACGGCGAGGACTCCCCCATGCTCGCCGTCAGCGGTGCCACGCCCGCCGAGGTCGCCGCACTGGCCCAGGCCGCCTCCGAGGGCGAGGACCCCGCGGACTGGGCGACCCTCGCCGTCGTCAACGGCCCGCGCCACACCGTGGTCAGCGGTTCCCCCGACGCCCTGCGCCGCTTCCGCGCCGCCGTGGAGAAGCGCGCCGCCACCGAGGCCGCCGAGATCGAGGCCAAGACCCGGGGCGGACGCGCCTTCGACCCGACGCTCGAGTCCATCCCCGTCGCCATCGGCTTCCACCACCCGTCCCTCGCTCCTGCCGTCGCCATGGTGCGCACCTGGGCCGAGGCCTGCGGCCTGGACGCCGGTCTGGCCGAGCACCTCGCCCACGCCATCTGCGTCGAGACCGTCGACTGGCCCCGGGAGCTGAACGACGCCGTCGCCCCTACCAATGAACAGAGCGAGACCCGCTTCGTGGTCGACCTCGGCCCGGCCGACCTCTCCGCCAACCTCACCGGCCGCGCCCTGCGTGGCCGCGGGATCACCGTCATCCCCGCCGCGACCGAGAAGGGCCGCGACGTCCTCTTCACCGCCGGCGCCGAGATCCGCGCGGCGGCCGACTGGTCGGCGTACGCCCCCCGCCTGATCGACCGTGGCGACGGCGCCCCCGTCGTCGACACCGCCTTCACCCGCCTGACCGGCAAGTCGCCGATCCTGCTCGCAGGCATGACCCCGACCACCGTCGACCCCGCGATCGTCGCCGCGGCCGCCAACGCCGGTCACTGGGCCGAGCTCGCGGGCGGTGGCCAGGTCACCGAGCAGATCTTCGCCGACAACGTCGCCAAGCTCACCGAGCTCCTCGACGAGGGCCGGACGGCGCAGTTCAACACGCTCTTCCTCGACCCGTACCTGTGGCGGATGCACGTCGGCAGCCAGCGGCTGCTGCAGAAGGCCCGGCTCGCCGGAGCACCCTTCGACGGTCTCGTGCTCAGCGCCGGCATCCCGGACCTCGAGGACGCCGTCGACATCATCGAGGACCTGCACGACGCCGGTATCAGCCACGTCGTCTTCAAGCCCGGCACCGTCAAGCAGATCCGCCAGGTGCTCGCGATCGCCCGTGAGGTCGACGACACCTCGGTGATCGCCCACATCGAGGGCGGTGTCGCGGGCGGACACCACTCGTGGGAGGACCTCGAGGACCTGCTGCTGGCGACGTACGCCGACCTGCGCAGCGTCGACAACCTGGTCGTCTGCGTCGGCGGAGGCATCGGTACGCCGGAGCGGGCCGTCGACTTCCTCACCGGCCGCTGGGCCGAGGCGCACGGCGAGACCGCCATGCCCGTCGACGGTGTCCTGATCGGCACCGCCGCGATGGCCACCAAGGAGGCCACCACCACCGACGCCGTCAAGCAGCTCCTCGTCGACACCCCCGGTGTCACCCGCGACGTCAACGGCGGCTGGGTCGGCGCCGGTCGCAGCGGCGGCGGTGTCACCTCCGGGCGCAGCCAGCTCGGCGCCGACATCCACGAGGCCGACAACGCCGCCTCGCGCTGCGGTGCCCTGCTCGACCAGGTGGCCGGCGACGCCGAGGCCGCCCTCGCCCGCAAGGACGAGCTGGTCGAGGCCATGTCCGGCACGGCGAAGCCCTACTTCGGCGACGTCGCCGAGATGACCTACGAGCAGCTCCTCCGTCGCTACCTCGAGCTCTCCGGTCCCCGCGTCTCCACGGCCCTCGACCAGCCGAACGCGTGGCTGGCCGACACCTTCATCGAGCGCTTCGAGGCCCTCCTCGACCGCACCCTGGCGCGGGTCCACCCGGCGGCCTCCGGCCCGATCGAGCGCATCGGCTTCGACGTCGACGACGCGGAGGCCGCCTGCGCCGCGGTCGACCAGCTCGTGTCGTCGTACCCCGAGGCCAGCAGCTGCCGGCTGCACCCGGCCGACGTGCACTTCTTCGTCGAGGTCTGCCGTCGACCCGGCAAGCCCGTCAACTTCGTCCCCGTGATCGACGCCGACGTACGCCGTTGGTGGAGGTCGGACTCGCTGTGGCAGGCCCACGACGAGTCCTACGGGGCCGACCAGGTGATCGCCATCCCCGGCCCGGTGTCGGTGGGCGGGATCACCACCAAGGATGAGCCGGTGGCCGACCTGCTCGACCGGTTCGAAGCGGCCATCGTCGATACCCTCTCGGGGATCGGCGTCTCTCCCTCCGCCGCGACGAGCCGGAGCACCGTGGGTGCCGGCACCACCCCGCTCGACGCCGCGTCCGACTCCCCGGACGTGGTGTGGGCAGGGCGGGTGGTGCCGAACCCGCTGCACCGCCTGGAGGGCATTCCCTTCACGCTGGTGCCCGAGGGCGAGGACGCAGCAGTGCTGGAGGTGCCGCTCTCCCGCGGCGCCCTGCGCCTGCGCCTCGACCTGTCCGGGGTCTCGAGCGGGCGGCTGCCGGTGATCTCCGAGGAGTCCGCCAGCGAGGCGACGGGTGCCCTGCTGGCGCTCACCGCCGGTGGGCACCTGCCGGAGGTCGTCGACGGCACCGCCGTCACCACCGCCACCTGGTCGCCGGACCTGGTCGCCGACCACATCGGCGTCACCTCGCCTGCGCGCAGCCGCCGCGGCGACGCCGTGGCCGACCCGCAGGAGCAGGCCGTCCCCGACGCGCTCGTGGGACTCGCCTGGCCGGCGGTGTTCGCGTGCATCGGCCCGGTCGAGGGACTCCTCGACCTGGTGCACCTCGACCACCGGATCACCGTGGGCACCCTGCCCACTGGCTCGACCGAGCTCACCATCTCGGCCACCCGCGCCGGCGTCGTGGACACCACGGCCGGCCAGGTCATCACCGTCGAGGTCCGGATCAGCGACGGTGACCTCAACGTCGCCCGGCTGCTCGAGCGCTTCATGGTCCGCGGGCGTACGGGGTCCGCCGATCTGCCTGACCCGGCGCCACTGGCCAAGCAGGCGAAGGAGGCCACCCGCGCCCGGCTCGACCGGTTCACGGTGACGGCTCCGCAGCACATGGCAGCGTTCGCCGCCGTGAGCGGCGACCACAACCCGCTGCACACCGACGTCCCCGCCGCGCGCCTCGCCGGCTTCGAGGGCCCGATCGTGCACGGCATGTGGCTCTCGGCCGTCGCCCAGCGCGCGGCCGCCTCGGTCGGCGCGACCCACCACCCACGTGGCATCCGCGGCTGGCTGGCCCGCTGGGTCGCCCCGCTCCAGCCGGGCGCCGAGGTCGAGGTCACCGTCGAGCGCACCGGAGTCCTCGGCGGCGACACCGTCGTCGAGGTCAGCTGCCGTGCCGATGGCGAGCTGGCCATGGTGGCCCAGGCCGTCGTGGCGGCACCCCGCACCGCGTACGCCTTCCCGGGCCAGGGCATCCAGAGCCAGGGCATGGGCCTGGAGGCCCGCACCCGCTCGGCCGCGGCCCGCAAGGTCTGGGACCGCGCGGACGCGCACACCCGCGACGCACTCGGCTTCTCGATCCTCGCCGTCGTCCGCGACAACCCGACGGAGCTGTGGGCCGACGGTGAGCTGCACCGCCACCCCGACGGCGTGCTCTTCCTGACCCAGTTCACCCAGGTCGCGATGGCCACGCTGGCGGTCGCCCAGGTGGCCGAGATGCGCGAGGCCGGTGTGTTCGTCGAGGACGCACTCACCTGCGGTCACTCGGTCGGCGAGTACAACGCCCTCGCCGCCGTCACCGGGATCCTCCCGCTCGAGGCGCTGCTGGAGATCGTCTTCCGC
This sequence comes from uncultured Actinomycetota bacterium, assembly GCA_963794435.1. Classification (GTDB taxonomy): domain Bacteria; phylum Actinomycetota; class Actinomycetes; order Propionibacteriales; family Nocardioidaceae; genus Marmoricola. The sequence continues at coordinate 65,019 of CAWCDX010000016.1, read as the reverse complement.
CGCGGCATGGCGATGCACCACCTGGTGCCGCGCGACGCCGAGGGCCGGAGCAACTACCGCCTCGCCGCCATCCGCCCCTCGCAGATCGACCTGGCCGACGACGACGTCGCCGACTTCGTCGCCGAGGTCTCGGACCGCAGCGGCGAGTTCATCCAGATCGTCAACTACAACCTGCGCGGCTCGCAGTACGCCATCGCCGGCACCGTCGCCGGCCTGAAGGCCCTCGAGGCCGAGGTCGAGGAGCGCCGTGAGCGCGCCGGTGGCAAGCCGGCGTTCATCCTCGTACCGGGCATCGACGTGCCGTTCCACTCCTCGGAGCTGCACGCGGGCGTCGAGGACTTCCGGGCGCGCCTGGACGACCTGCTGCCGGAGACCATCGACCCCTCGGTGCTGGTCGGGCGCTACATCCCGAACCTCGTGCCGCGGCTGTTCTCCCTCGACCGGGAGTTCGTCGAGGAGGTCGCCTCCTACGTCGACTCGCCGCTCCTCAAGCCCGTCCTCGAGGACTGGGCGGCCTGGGAGGCCGACCCGGCCCGCCTCGGCCGCACCTTGCTGATGGAGCTGCTCGCCTGGCAGTTCGCCAGCCCGGTGCGCTGGATCGAGACCCAGGACCTGATGTTCGGTTCCCCCGGCTCTGCTGTTTCTGAAGGGGGCGGCCTCGGCATCGAGCAGTTCGTCGAGGTCGGCGTGGCCAGCGCCCCCACCCTGGCCAACCTGGCCACGCAGACCACCAAGCTGCCGTCGTACGACGGGGTGGCGCCGAAGATCGTGAACTCCTCGCGCGACGAGAAGGTCGTCTTCGCCACCGACACCCCGATGGCCGACGACGAGCCGGAGGAGGAGGCACCGGACGAGTCTGGGGTGGCTGAGGAGGGCCGTCAGGCCCGTCTCGAAGTCCCCGAGACCTCTGCCCCCGCCGCCAAGACCGCCGCCCCCGGAGCAGACCGCCCCGCCGACCTCACCTACACCGCCGCCGACGCCACCCGCACCCTTGCTGCGCTGCGGACCAAGGTGCGCCCCGACCAGATCGGGCCCGCCGACACGATCGAGGCGCTGTGTGACGGCGTCTCCTCGCGCCGCAACCAGCTGCTCGTCGACCTCGGGGCCGAGCTCGGTCTCGGTGCCATCGACGGTGCGGCCGAGGCCGACTGGAACGCACTGGCCGGAACGGTGACCAAGCTGGCCCGCACCTACTCGCCGTTCGGCCCCGTGCTGACCGAGGCGGTGCAGGAGCAGCTGCGCAAGTTCGCCGGTGCGGCCGGGTCGAAGCCCGCCGCGATCGTCGACCGGGTCAAGGACACCTGGCAGCTCGGCCCGGGCTGGGTCAGCCACGTGCAGGCCGAGCTCGCCGCGGGTCTCCGCGACGGGTCCTCGACCCGCGGCGGCGACCTCGGCTTCGCCCATGAATTGCAGGGTGACCTCAAGGACCTCCCGTCGGTCGTGGACCACGCCGTCCAGACGGTCGGCAAGGCCCAGGGCGTGCAGGTCGACCTGCCGGCCACCGGTGGCGGCGAGGGCGCGATGGTCGACTCCGCCGCGCTCGACGAGATCACCGCGTCGATCACCGGCAAGGACGGCGTACTCGCCTCGACCGCGCGTCACCTGCTCGGCAAGCTCGGCCTGTCCGAGCCGGCCGCCGAGGAGTCCGAGGACCTCGACGCCGAGCTCGTGCAGCTCGTCGAGTCCGAGCTGGGCTCGGACTGGGCCCGCAAGGTCGCCCCGTCCTTCGACGGACGTCGGGCCGTGCTGCTCGACGACCGCTGGGCCTCGGTCCGCGAGGACTTCGCACGGGTCTGGGTCGGTGACGAGGAAGCGCGTGCGCACTCCTTCGTCGGACTCGACGAGGCCGCCAAGGCGCAGGCCGGCTGGTGGCTGGACCGCGCCCGTCGCGAGAAGCGCACCGACCTGGTGTCCTTCTACGAGGATGCGCTCTCCGCAGACGGCACCCAGGAGTGGACCGACGAGGTGGCCGTGGTCACCGGTGCGGCTCCGGGCTCGATCGCCGGCGCCGTCGTCGCGGACCTGCTTCGTGGCGGTGCGACCGTCGTCGCGACCACCTCGCGGCTGGACCAGGAGCGGCTCGCGTTCTTCCGCGGCCTCTACCGCGACCACGCCTCGACCGGTGCCACCCTCTGGGTGCTGCCGGCCAACCTGGCGTCGTTCAGCGACGTCGACGCGCTCGTCGAGTGGATCTCCGCCCCCGTGGTGGAGACCGCCGGCGGCCAGAAGACCGAGCTGCGCCCGGCCCTCGCGCCGACGCTGGTCTTCCCGTTCGCCGCTCCCGGTGTCCAGGGCACGGCGGCCGACGCGGGCTCCCGCGCGGAGGTCGAGTTCCGGATCCTCGTCTGGGGTGTCGAGCGCCTGGTCACCGGCCTCGCGGCCCAGGGCGCCGACCACCGGATCGGACGCCGGGTGCACGTCGTGCTCCCGGGCTCGCCGAACCGCGGCCGCTTCGGCGGCGACGGGGCGTACGGCGAGGCCAAGGCCGCGTTCGACGCCTTCGTCACCCGCTGGCACGCCGAGAAGGAGTGGGCGCAGCGGGTCTCGCTCGCCCACGCCCACATCGGCTGGGTCCGCGGCACCGGCCTGATGGGTCACAACGACCCGCTGGTCGACGCCGTCACCGAGGCCGGCGTACGCACCTGGTCACCGCAGGAGATGGCCGCCGAGCTGCTGTCGCTCTGCACACCTTCTGCTCGCGCGGAAGCCGCCGAGTCCCCGGTCGTCACCGACCTCACCGGCGGCCTGGGCGAGGTCGACCTCGACCTCGCCGCTCTGGCCAAGGAAGCCCGCGAAGCCGTGGATCGGGTCCCTGAGGAGGTCGGTCACGACCGTCTCGAAGGGCCCGACCCCTTGTTGGCCCTCACCCACCCCGCAGGCTGGGGCCGGGAGCAACCCACGATGGACTGGCCGAAGATCAAGGCCAGGCCCGAGGACCTCGTCGTCATCGTCGGCGCCGGCGAGGTGGGGCCGGTCGGCTCCGCACGCACCCGCTTCGAGATGGAGGTCGAGGACCACCTGTCCCCGGCCGGCGTCCTCGAGCTGGCGTGGACCACCGGACTGATCGTCTGGGAGAACCAGCCGAAGCCCGGCTGGACCGACGCCGAGACCGGCGAGGCCCTGACCGAGGCCGAGGTCGTCGAGAAGTACGCCGAGCAGATCGAGGGCAACGTCGGCATCCGCCGCTACCGCGACGACGGCGACATGGTCGACAACACCGCGCCGCTCGTCGTGCCGGTCTTCCTCGAGCAGGACACCTCGTTCGTCGTCAGGACGAAGGACGAGGCCGACGCCTTCGCCGAGGCCGACCCGTCGAAGACGCGGATCGCCCCGACCGAGGACGGCGACTGGCTGGTCACCCGGCTTGCCGGCAGCCAGATCCGGGTGCCGCGCCGGTTCAAGCTCTCGCGCTTCGTCGGCGCGCAGGTCCCCGACGGGTTCGACCCGAAGGTGTGGGGCCTGGGCTCGATGACCGAGTCGGTCGACCGGCTCGCCGCGTGGAACCTCGTCGCCACGGTCGACGCGTTCATCTCGAGCGGCTTCGAGCCGGCCGAGCTGCTGCGCTGGATCCACCCGACGAAGTTCGCCAACACCCAGGGCACCGGCATCGGCGGCATGCAGTCCACCCGGAAGATGTACGTCGACGCGCTGCTCGGTGAGCAGCCGCCGAACGACGTACTGCAGGAGGCGCTGCCCAACGTGATCGCGGCGCACACCGTGCAGGCCTACCTCGGTGGGTACGGCGCGATGGTGCACCCGGTCGCCGCATGCGCGACGGCCGCGGTCAGCGTCGAGGAGGGCGTGGACAAGATCCGCCTCGACAAGGCCAGCGTGGTCGTGGCCGGTGGCTTCGACGACCTCGGCATCGAGGGCATCCTCGGCTTCGGCAACATGAGTGCGACCGCCGACACCGCCGAGATGCTCGCCAAGGGCATCGACGAGAAGCACGTCTGCCGGCCCAACGACCGCCGTCGTGGCGGCTTCGTCGAGGGCCAGGGCGGCGGCACCGTCGTACTCGCTCGTGGCGACGTCGCCCTCGAGATGGGCCTGCCCGTCCTCGGTGTGATCGCGTACGCCGGATCGTTCGCCGACGGCATCCACACCTCCATCCCCGCCCCGGGGATGGGCGCGCTGGGCGCCGGCATCGGTGGCTCGCAGTCGCCGCTCGCTCGCGGACTCGCCTCCGTGGGTCTCGGGGCGGACGACCTGGCCGTGGTGAGCAAGCACGACACCTCGACCGCGGCCAACGACCCCAACGAGTCGACGCTGCACGAGAAGCTCGCCGAGTCGCTGGGCCGTACGGCGGGCAACCCGCTGTTCGTGGTCAGCCAGAAGTCGCTGACCGGTCACGCCAAGGGCGGGGCCGCCGCCTTCCAGCTGAACGGGCTGTGCCAGCTGCTCACGACCGGGACGGTGCCGCCCAACCGCGGCCTGGACTGCGTCGACGAGGCGCTGGCCGAGAACGAGCACCTCGTGTGGCTGCGCCAGGCGCTGACCACCGGGCCGCTCAAGGCAGGCGTCCTGACGAGCCTCGGCTTCGGCCACGTGAGCGCGATGGTGGCGGTAGCCCACCCGGGCGCCTTCGTCGCCTCGCTGTCCGCGTCGCAGAAGGAAGCGTGGCTGGAGAAGGCAACCGCGCGCCTGGTCGCCGGCGAGACCCGTCGCCTCGACGCCATGACGGGGGGCGCCCCGCTCTTCGAGAAGGCCGAGAAGCGCCGCTTCGCCTCCTCCGAGCTGGCCGACACCAAGGCCGACGAGACAGCAATGCTCGTCGACCCGGAGGCCAGGCTGGGCGACGACGGCGTCTACGCCAGGGCCGGCAAGTGACCGACGTACGCCGCGAAGGCCGGGTCCCTGAGGAGGTTGGCAAGAACGTCCGGATCCCGCGGAGGTTGGCAAGAACGCCCCCGGGTCCCTGAGGAGGGCCGTCAAGGCCCGTCTCGAAGGGCCGGCGCCTTCGCCTCAGAAGCGCTCACCAACGCAGCAGGCGTAGGCATCGACGTGGTCGGCATCACCGCCTTCGCCGAGCAGCTGGCCGAGCCCGGCACCCGGTTCGCGCGGGCGTTCACCCCCGGTGAGCGTCGCGCGGCCCGGTCGGGCGAGGGCAGCGAGGCCGAGAGCCTCGCCGCCCGCTGGGCCGCGAAGGAGGCCGTCATCAAGGCCTGGTCGAGCACCCACTTCGGCAACCCCGAGGTCATCGACCCCGAGCACGTCGACCTCCGCGAGATCGAGGTCCGCACCGACGCCTGGGGCCGCCCCGCCATCCGCCTCCACGGCGAGATCGCCACGTCGATGGCCGACTACACCGTCCTCGTCTCGCTCACCCACGACGAGTCAGCCGACGTCGCCGCGGCGTTCGTCGTGCTGCAGGAGACGCGCGAGACCTGACGTTCGTCCGTCCACAGATTCGAATCGGGGGCTTGACCGTCCCTCTCGGGCCGATAAAATCGAACGCATGTTCGATTCGTCAAAGGCGCCATCGGTGGAGGACCTCGCGTCTGCCCTCGACCGGATCGCCGCCCTCGACGGCGCGGGTGACACCGAGGCCAGGCAGATCGAGTACGTGTCGTTGCTGGAGAGGCTGAAGGGCGCGATCGCGGCCGCCCAGGCTCGGGTCACCGACAACCTGGCCAGGGCTCGCGAGGCCAGCGAGTCGGCGCGAGGGATCCCTTCCGGGAGGCGGTGCCAGGGGCTCGCCGCCGAGATCGCCCTGGCTCGACGCATCAGTCCCCACCGTGGCGCCCGCGAGCTGGGCCTGGCCCGGGCGCTGGTCCGCGAGATGCCACACGTGCACGATCTGCTGACCCGCGGCGAGATCAGCGAGTGGCGCGCCACTCTCGTGGTTCGCGAGACCGCCGTTCTCTCCCGCGACCACCGTCAGCAGGTCGACGCGAAGCTCGCCGCCACACTGGGTGCCATGGGCGATCGCGAGGCCGCCGCTGAGGCGCGCAAGATCGGCTACCGGCTCGACCCCGGTTCGGCGATCCGCCGCACCCGCGGCGCCCGGTCCGACCGCAACGTCACCCTGCGTCCAGCACCGGACACGATGGGCTACCTGACGGGCTTCCTGCCCGTCGAGCAGGGCGTCGCCTGCCTGGCCGCCCTCCGCAAGGCCGCCGACACCGCGCGCGTCGAGGGCGACGCCCGCACCCGCAGTCAGGTCATGGCCGACACCCTCGTCGAGCGGATCACCGGACGGGCCGGCGCTTCCGACGTCGACGTCGAGGTACACGTCGTCATGACCGACAGCGCCCTGCTGAGCGAGGACGACTCCCCCGCCCAGGTGGTCGGATACGGACCGATCCACGCCGCACTCGCCCGCACGATCGTCCGCGACGCTCCCCGCGCCTGGCTCCGCCGCCTCTACCGCAGCCCCGACAGCGGAGCCCTCGTCGCCATGGACTCCCACCGCCGCGCCTTCGACGGCGCACTGCGCGAATTCCTGGTCATCCGCGACCAGGTCTGCCGTACGCCGTGGTGCGACGCCCCCATCCGCCACGCCGACCACCCCGTGCCTGTGGCCGACGGCGGCACGACCTCCGCCGAGAACGGCCAGGGCCTCTGCGAGGCCTGCAACTACGCCAAGGAAGCGGCCGGCTGGCAGGCGATGCCCCTCCCCAGCGAACGTCACGAGGTCCTGACCACCACTCCCACCGGGCACACCTACGTCTCGACCGCACCAGACCCACCCAGGCCGTCGGTCCCGCCCCCCGACGAGGCCGGCGACGTCGCACACTTCTACTCCGAGGTCCGCACGCCCCACGAGGAGCTCCACCTGCTTCTCGCCTGAGCGGTCGTGCAGATACAAGGCCGCACACGCGGGACACTCCGCCCAGAATGACGCGCCAGCGTGGCCGACCAGGAAAGTTGTTGGGTTCGTACTTCGCGGGCCCGCGCGGACATCTGGACAGCAGGCCTTGCCCCAATTCGCGGCTCTGCCAAGCGTCCGCGAGGGCGACCGCCTGCCGTCAAAGATGACCAACAGTTGTGCGGCTGCGGATCGCCCGGAGCAACACAGACTGCTCTAGCATCGTCGTGCTCATCGCAGACGCCTTATTCGATCACGCAGTCGGGACGGGCCCGCTGCGGCCGCGTTGGTCGGATCCCTCTCCAGGCGCGCCTGCGGGGCGAGCGGGTCGGTTCCCAGCCAGGACGCGGCCGCAGTACTCCGGTGAGCCGGGTCATCAGCGACCGATCCGTCGCGCGCCCTTCTTGTGCCTGATGCCGGGCGCGTGCCGCGGCGAGCAGTCCGTTCTGGCGCTCGTACGCGAGCGCGAGTAGCGCCTCGTGGGCCATCTCAATCTCCTGGAATCGTTGGCGGGGTGGCATCAGGACTGGTCTTTCGCAAGCGACCTTGGTGCAGGATGGCGCCCAGCCCGTAGGCGGTGTCGCGGGTGTCTGGCAAGTCGAAACGGCGCCGACGGGCGGGCTTCAGGACCTCCGGTGCGAGGACGGCTGGCGCGTCGTGGCGCCAGACTTGCCGGCCACTGTTCGTCACGCTGAAGAGGCGGCGACGCGCGCCTCGTGTCTGACGAACCTGGAGACGCGCGCGGGCCAGGTCGCGTTGCAGGGTGTTCATCATGCTGTTCTCCAGAGCGAGGTGTCGGGGGTCGAGCACCTGCCGCACGAGTGGGCAGGCCACAGGTTCTGCCAACGGGGCGGCGCGACAGTTGCTGCGCCGCGCCGCCGCGTGGCCTTGGCCGGACCGGCCGGGAGCGGCCTCTACCGCTGTCTGCCGGCCCTTCCCGAAGAACGAAGGGCAGCTCGTTCAGATGCCTTCGGAGACCGCATAGATCGCGTCGGCCACGAGGCCGTGGGCCGCGCGGTGCACGTCGTTGGCGGTCTCGGCATCGGGTGCTTCGACGAGGCAGAAGATCTTGCCGCCCGCCTCATCGACCCAGTAGCGCTTGTAGTCCACGCCTGAGGCGCCCTGGATGGCGAGATCGGCCTGGTGGGCTGCTGCGACGTCGGTCGCCGAGACCCCGCCCTCGACGGTGTGGGTGTCCATGAACAGTGCCATGACGGTTCCTTCTTGTTGTTCGGCACGACGTGACTCGTCGGGCTCGTGGTCCCATGTCATCGCGGCAGCGTGTGACGAAGGGTGTGACGAGGGGTGTGACGGCGGGTGTGACGGCGGGGTCGTCAAGCGCGATCTGCGTCGGGTGGGGCGTTCAGGGCGTCGCGTCGTTGTCTGCGCGGGGTTCGTGGGTCGGGGCTCGACCGGGTCGACGCTGACCTCGATCGCCGAAGAGCTCGGGCGGCTCCCCCGGCCGAAGTAGTTCCGGACCTCTCGGTCCCTGGTGAGAGCTCTGGGCGAGAGGCGCATGGGACAGGTGGCGCCAAGGGCACTGGAGCGTTCGAGCTCACGGGTATTGGGCTCTCTCGACCGCGAGACCAAGCGTGGGCGGTGGCGGCCGCGGACCGTCCGAGTAGGGGCCTAGCCACGACGTCAGTGCGGGCTCAGAGGCAGGCCGGCACAGGGTCAGATGGGGAGAAGGACGGGGATCGTCTCGAGGCTCGACGGGGAGCCATCCGCGAATTCCGAGCCGTCTCGCAGGGCTTGGGGGCCGCCGAGGCCGCGGATGTCGACCCGTCAAGGGCGTTGTGCAGCTCCGCGCTCGCCGAGACACCCAGTTCGTTCGACAGCATCCGCATGCACGTTTCGTACTGGTGACGCGCTGCAATGTCGTCGCCCGCCAACCGGTAGAGCCGGATCAGGTGCGTGTGTGTGCCCTCGTCGAGGGGAGCGGCCGTCAGGTGGCGTACGGCATAGCCGATTGCTGCCTCGACGTCATGATCGGCTGTGGAGGCCTGAGCGGCGTCGTGCAGCAGAGCACCCGTTGCGACCGTGAGCCGTCGCTGCTGGGCCAGCAGCCAGGAATCGAAGGCGCCCGAGCCATCGACGGTGAATCCCTCCAACAGATCGGCACCGAACCCTGGCAGGCGAACGGCACTCCTCCAACGGCCACTGAGGACCATGTCCACGTCGAAGGTGAGGTCCGGGTCGCGCAGGAAGGTGACTGGGTCGCCGTCGATGGCGACCTGACCGGCGAGTGCTCGCCGCAGCTCTGAAAGGCCCCATCGCAACGCACGGAGGGGATCGTCGGCTTCCTCGAACAACAGGGCTGCGAGCTGCCTGCGCGTCGGCGGACGTTCGGAGAGCACCAGGTAGGCCAGCAGCGCCCAGCTCTTGCGGCTCCGGATCCGGTAGCTGCCGGTCTGGTGGTCGATGCTGGGTCGTCCCAGCAAGTTGACCTGGGTCCCCCAGCCCAATGTGGCCGTCATGGCGAGCTTTTCCTCGACTGGGTCACTGCCGCGACGCCTGGGACCTCGGCGAGGTCGAACCACACCGGCAGCCCGTGCTGGCGGGCCAGTTCGACGTCCTGATCCGCTCCGGCGGAGTCGCCCGGCAGGCGAAGGACGGCGTCGCAATGGGTCAGCAGCCGTCTCGCTGTCGGGTACATCACCTGCTTGCTCGAGGCGCCGACCGCGCCGTTGGCGACAGCCGAGCTCAGTACCGGAAGGGCCACCCACTCGCCGATCATCGGCAGGTGGCCGGCCTCGAAGAGCGGCCATGCGGCAAGCTCCAAGCGCGTCAGGTTTGCCGCCATGAGTTCCGCGTTGTTTCGCGTTCCGGAGCTGTAGGGTCCGGCAATGAGGATCATCAGGGGCTTCACAGTGCTAGAGTCAAGCATAACACGTGAAAGCACGCAAGAATATGGAGAAACAAGTTATGTTGGCTGCCCAACGACGGGATCTGCTCCTAGAGCGCCTGGAGCGTGACGGCCGGCTGGTGGCCAAGGAACTGGCCGCTGAACTGGGGGTGACCGAGGACAGCGTCCGAAGGGACCTGCGGGAGCTGGCCGCGGCGGGGCTCTGCCAGCGGGTGTACGGCGGCGCACTGCCGGTCTCGCCCGCGATGGCCGACTACGACACCCGCCGTTCGGTGGCCACGGACAGCAAACGCCGGGTGGCGATGAGCGCGGTGACCCTGATCGAGCCCGGTAGCACCGTCCTGCTCGACGGGGGCACCACCGCCCTCGCCGTGGCACGCGCCCTCCCCCTCGAGCGCGAGGTGACCGTGGTGACGCACAGCCCCACCATCGCGATCGCGCTGCTGGAGCATCCCGTGGCCGAAGTCTTCCTTCTCGGCGGACGCCTCTTCAAGCACTCAGCGGTGACCTGCGGTGCGGCCGCCACCGAGGCGGTGCAGTCGGTCCATGCCGACGTGTTCCTCCTGGGCGTCACCGGAGTGCACCACGAGGCGGGGCTGACCACGGGAGACCCGGACGAGGCCGCGATGAAGCGCGCCCTTGCCGCACGTGCTGCCGACACCTACGTGCTGGCCAGTAGCGAGAAGATCGGGGCCGCCTCCCCCTTCACCGTCCTCCCCTTCTCCAGTGTCAGCGGCATCGTCACCGACGCGCCACCCACACACCCCGTTCTCGAGGCCCTACGACGAACCGGGACATCGGTCATTGCCGCACACGGGTGAGGAACCCTGGGTCCTCGCGCGAGGTACCCCACGTCCAACCCAACGCGGCTCTTGCCGTTCCAGCCAATGTCGATGACGGAGTTCGGCACTGCGTTGTCAGACCGCCTCTCGACTCATGTGCGGGGTTGAGTGGCGGAAGCGTCACCGAAGGCGCACCCTCTTGAGATGAGCAAACCAGTGTCGGGAGCCTTGCTCCGCACCTCCTCGGGGTGCTCAGCAGGCGCGGCGGTGATTTGGCTCGCGGTTTGGCTTCAGCAGTACACCGCACACGGGCGCACATCGGTCAACGAACAGCGACTCGTCCTGGGCCTGACGTGGATGGACTCGGCCAAGGCCTTGCCACTAGCGATGCTGCTTCTCCTGCCCGGGATCGAGGTCATGGTTCTGCGTGCCGGCTCGGACCCGGTTCGAACCGGGCGACTGAGACTTGCCGTTGGCCTCGGCCGCGCGGTGCAGGTCTGCGTGGTGGTCGCTGCATTGGGGGGCGCCGCAGACTTCTGGCCGTTCGCATTCGGCAGCTATGACGAGACGTTCGAGTCCCGTCAGGCTGCTGGCCTACCCGCGGTGTTGGTAGTGCCGTGGCAGTTCATTTTCTGCCTTCTGGCTGGCTTCCTACTTCTGGCACTGGCAGTCCTGCGCCGTCGAGCAGGAAACTTCGAATCCGCCGTCCTCACGATCCTCGCCAGCGGATTCGTGGTCGGTTCACTCTGGACACCCGTCTGGTTCTGGCCGCTCCTCGCCTGGGGTGCCCTGTCAATCTGGTCCACGTGGCTGGCGCGGCGCACTTCTGGGTCTTGGCCCGCCGACAGAAACAGTGGCGCGACAACAGAGTCAGCCAGCGACAGCAGCGCGTAGTGGCGGCGGACGCACCCGATCGCGAGTGAGTCTTCCACCGCGAAAACCACGAGGCGTCGACCGACAAAGTCACTCTCTCGCCCTGCTGGCCGGACCTTCCGGCCATGACAAATCATCTAGTCCGACGAGGCGTTTTGCCCTGGGCGACCCAGGGCGGCCTTGCCGTAGCGTCGCGGGCATGACGAGCTCCGGTTCCCCAGACCCCACGAAGACGACCTGGCACGTGGCGTTGCTCGGCGGATATGACAGGCGTGGCCCTTGGCAGATGACCACTCGGACGGTCGCGGTCTCGCCGGTCGGCGGGGTCGACATGGATCTCACCGAGGCGGCGATTCCCGAGGGAGGAGCCACCATCGTCAAGGTGTCGCTGGTCGGAGGCGTGAAGCTCAGGGTTCCGGCCAGCGTCAACGTGGTCGTCGAGGGGTTCAACCTCATCGGGAGTCGCCCGAGCGACACCGGTCCGGTCGTGCCCGGCGCTCCCACGGTGACGCTCGTCGCCTACGGGATCTTCGGCGGCGTGAAGATCGAGAGGGTCTAGCTGCCCTGGTGCCCCTCGATCGCGGCGATGATCTCGGGGCGCAGAGAAGCAGCCGGGATGACGGCATCGACCGAGCCGACCTCGACTGCTCGGTGGATGTCGTGGATGCCGTCGAACTCGGCGGCCACCTCGCTGATCTTCTCGGCTCGGGTGGCGGCACGAAGGGTGGCCTGTTCGGCGCGGAGGCGGATGCGTTCGCCGTTCTTCGCCGCCGCGATCCGTGAATCCAGCTCCTGCATGGCAGGCGACGCTGCGGTGCGCTTGTCGACCTCGCCGGTGAACACCACCGCCGCTGCCGGGGCGCCGCCGATCACGGAGGCGTAGGACCCTTCCACGGCGAGCACCGTCATCGAGGAGTTCAGCGCCTTGGAGAAGACCACGAACGCACCCCCGTGGTAGCGGGAGATGACGCAGAAGACGATCGGGCCGCGGAAGTTGACGATGGCACGGCCGATCTCGGCGCCGTACTCCAGCTGCAGGTTGCGCATCGACTCCGGTGAGCCGTCGAAGCCCGACAGGTTCGCCAGTACGACGAGCGGCCGGTTGCCGCTGGCCGTGTTGATCGCGCGGGCGGCCTTCTTCGACGACTTCGGGAACAGCGTGCCGGCGGTGTAGGTGTCCGGGCCGTCGGTGGGCGGGAAGCCGCTGCGACGTACCGACTGAGACTCGATGCCCAGCAGGCACACGGGATAGCCACCCACGTGCGCGTCCTGGACGACCGCTGTGTCGGCCTCGGCCATGCCGGCCCAGCGCTCGAGGACCTCGTGGTCCTGGTCGGCGACCGCGCGCATCACCGTGCGGATGTCGAAGGCCTTCTTGCGGTCCGGGTTGGTCTCGGCGGAGAAGATCTCGCCGACGGTCTGGAAGTCGCTGCCCTCGACCGAGTGCGGGAACGAGCAGATGTCGCGAGAAGCAGGGTCGGCAGTCGGAGCGCGACGCGGACCGCTCTCCCCCGGCACGACGTAGGTGTGCTCGTAGTGCGCCATCAGCACGCCGAAGGCACCAGCCAGGTCGGGCGCCCAGTACTGCGCCTGCCCGTTGGGACCCATCACCCGGTCGTAGCCGCCGATGCCGTAGTTGTCCTCGGCCGAGACGCCCCCGGAGAAGTCGAGCGACTGCTTGCCGGTGAGCACCATCGCGCTCTCCGGGGTCATCACCAGGATGCCCTTGGTGTGCATCAGCATCGTGGCCTCGGCGTTCCAGTACGGCTGCGCGCCGACGTTGATGCCGGCCACCACGACGTTGATCTCGCCGCCGTCCTGGGTGAACTCCACGATCCGGCGCAGCGCCTTGGCCACCCAGTCCATGTTCTCGGTGCCGGAGTCCATCGAGATCCGGGCGCCCGCGGAGAGCGCGAACCACTCCACCGGTACGCCGAGCTCCTCGGCCAGGTCGAGAGCCGCGATGACTCGGAGGCACTCCTGCTCCGCCACCGAGCCGAGCGACTTCGTCGGGTCACCGCAGAGCACGACGCGCTTGACGCCCTCGGGGTGCAGCGGGGTCGGCGTCGACACCACCGCGGCCAGGATGCCGGCCTTGTTGAGACCGTACGGACGGTCGACCGGCACCAGCCGGCCCGAGTCGTCGAGGTCGTGCTCCACGAGCGTGCCACCGGGGCCGGCGAGCACGCCGCTCAGCTCGTAGGGGTAGACCAGCCCGCGACGGCGCGACCGGACCACCTTGGAGGCGTAGTCGTCGAGCGGCTTGAGCAGCTCGGTCGGCGGCTCCTCGACGCTGGAGACGATCCCTGCTCCAGGCTGGGCGCCGAAGCGCACGGCCAGCGGGACGGGCGCGCCACCGGGGACGGCCAGGCGACCCTGTGCCACGACCTCCTCGATGCCGGCGCCGTCGGTCAGCGGGCTGATCTTGGTGCCCAGCGCGCCCAGCGCGTCGAGGTCGAGGTCGACGACAGGCCAGACGTGCACCCAGACGTGGTTCATGTCGAGCTTGGCGCCGTCGGTGCCGCGGGCGACGCGCTCGCGCCGGATCGACTCCAGGCAGTTCTCCACCGCGCGCTCGGCGTGGGGCAGGCCGGTGATGGTGCCGTCCTCGTCGCGTACGACGGACATCTGGCGCACCTGCGCGAGGGCCACCAGACGCCGGTCGGACGGGTTCTCCCGAGCCACGCACTCGTAGAGCAGCACGTCCTCGGGCGCCTCCACGCGGGTGACGTGGAAGTTGCGGAGCCGCCACAGGTCGAGGCGACGCCCGACCATCGGGTGCACGCCGCGGACAAGGTGGTCCTCCACGATCGAGCCATCCGCAGCAGGGCGAAACACGTAGTAGCCAACAGGCTCGTCGCCGCCGGAGGAGACGGCGACACAGACGCGCCGGACCTCGTGGGCCAGCGGCAGCGCGGCGAGGAGCGCCCGCAGCTGGTCGCTCACCTCGTCAGCGTTGGCAGGAACGTCGGACCAGTGCAGGTACAGGTCGACGACCGCTTCCTCGTGGGCGGCGCGCGACTCGACGTGAGAGGTCACCGAGGTGACGAGCTCGGAGCCGTCGACCAGCTCGTCCACGGTGCCGATCGACGACACCAGCCGGGTCGGCCGCTCGTCGAGGGTGTAGCTCGCGACCACGGCGGGTCGGACTCCGGAGTCCAGCGACTGCAGGTCGTGCAGCTCGTACTCGCGGTAGTGGCGCCGGGCCAGCACCTCGAGCATCGGCTCCCGAGCCGGGATCCCCTGCTCGAGGCGCTCGGCGAGGAAGCGCACGATCTGCTCCGGGATGGCGACGAGGGCATCGATCCGCCGCGCGCGGTCGATGTCGTCGACGTCGGTCGAGAGCGCCGCGAGCTCGTCGCGCACGCCGAGGAGGATGTCCGAGCGCTCCATGTCCACCGCCGGCTGGTCGAACCACCGGAACCGCACGCTGCGCGCCAGGTCGCCGAGCGCCGGGTAGCGCGACTGCGGGACGCGGCCGAGTCGCTCCAGCACGCCACGCGCGCGGGCGGCGAGCTGCCCGGTGGGCGGGGTCTCGCGGCTCCACGAGCCGAGCAGCGCAGAGACCAGCGCCACCTCGGGTGTCGTCCGCTGCTGCGCCAGGAAGATCCGGAAGACAGCGTCCTCCAGCTCCGGCGTGCGGTCGACGGCCTCGACTCCGTAGTGGCGCAGCACGCGCTGCAGCCGCTCGCGGAACTGCTCGGGGAGCCCCCCGCGCTCCACGTCCAGGCTCTGCAGGAAGGTGTGGAAGTGCTCGCGGGAGCTGTGCACCCGCAGCTCGCTCTGCCGGTCCTCGTCGACGGGACGGTTCCTGGTCAGCTCGACGAGATCGGCGAAGGTCTCGAGCAGCTGGGCTTCCTGGGCCATCACGGACTCGGTGTCGGCCCCAGGATCGGACCGGCTCTGCTCGCGCACGGAGAGGTACTCCGACAGCGCGGCGTCCTGGTCCTCCGGCGGCACGTCGTAGCCGAGCACGACGGCACTGAGGGCGGCCAGCGCTCGCGTGCGTTGGGTCTCCGGGTCGATGCCGGCGTCGGCGGGCAGGTCCAGCGCGGGACCGGTGTCGCCGGCCTCCTCGACAGCGTCGTCGAGAGGCTCCAGCTTGATCAGCGCGCTGCCGGTCTCGACCTGGCTGCCGGTGCTGACGAGCAGCTCCTTGACGCGGGCGGCGTACGGCGCGTGCAGCACCGTCTCCATCTTCATCGACTCGAGCACGAGGACGGCTGCGCCCGCCTCGACCTCGGCACCGACTGCCGCGGGGGTGGCCACGACCAGTGCCGGCGCGGGCGAGCGCAGCACGCCGCCCTCGTCCCGGCTGACCCGGTGGGCAACGCCGTCGACCTCGACGAGCGTGGTCGGTCCGTGGGTGGCGGTGACGAGGCTGTAGCGGTGGCCTCCGACGACCAGGCGCCGGCGTACGTCGTCGACGTGCTCCATCAGCACGTCGACGGTCTGCGAGGTCTCGCCCGAGGCGACGCTCACGCGGAACCGGCCGGGGCCGGTGTTGACGGTGGAGACCTGGTAGGGCACGCCGCGCAGCTTGAGCTCGACGGGCTGGCCCACCTGGTGCGAGGCGGAGGGCCGGCCGCCGTGCGCGGTCTCGAAGAGGCGCGCGGTCTCGATGCGCACCCGGTCGAGATAGGCCTCGATAGCCGCAGCGACGACCGCCACGCCGGCGTGCTCGTGGGTGACGAGTCGTCCCTCGGCTCGCACCCGGTCGATCCAGCCGGTGTCGGCCCAGGCCTGGGTGCCGCTCACGACCTCGGGCTGTGCCAGCAGGTCCAGCACGAAGCTCTTGTTGCAGACGCCGCCCTCGATCACCACGGTGGTCGAGCGCATCGCCCGACGCAGCCGGGCCAGGGCCTCGTCGCGGGTGCGGCCGTAGGCGATGATCTTCGCGATCATCGAGTCGAAGTCGGGCGGGATGGTGTCGCCCTCGGCGACGCCGGTGTCGACCCGGATGCCCGGGCCCGACGGCAGGTCGAGGTGCTCGATGTGGCCCGGTGACGGAGCGAAGTCGCGGTCGGGGTCCTCGGCGTTGAGCCGCGCCTCGATCGCGTGCCCGGCCTCGGCCGGCTTCTCGCCCTCGAGCCGACCGCCCTGGGCCACGAGGAGCTGGGCCTTGACCAGGTCGACGCCGGTGGTCAGCTCGGTGATCGAGTGCTCGACCTGGAGGCGGGTGTTGACCTCGAGGAACGCGAAGGTCTGCTCGCCGGGGTGGTAGAGGAACTCGACGGTGCCCGCACCGACGTACCCCACGGCCAGGGCGAGCCGCTCGGCCGCGACCTTGAGCTCCTCGGCCTGCTCGTCGCTGAGCAGCGGGGAGGACGACTCCTCGATGACCTTCTGGTTGCGGCGCTGGATCGAGCAGTCGCGGACGCCGAGGGCCCACGCCGTGCCGTGGCTGTCGGCGATCAGCTGCACCTCGACGTGGCGGGCGCCCGTGACCAGGCGCTCCAGGAAGACGGTGCCGTTGCCGAAGGACCGCAGCGCCTCGTCGCTGGTGCGTTGGTAGGCGTCCTCGAGATCGTCTGCGGAAGCGACCATCCGGATGCCCCGGCCACCGCCACCAGCAGTCGCCTTGAGCATCAGCGGGTAGCCGACCTCGTCGGCCTTCGCGAGGGCGTCCTCGAGGGTGTCCACGGCTCCGCGGCTCCAGGGAGCCACCGGCACGCCCACCTCCTCGGCGATCAGCTTCGAGCCGATCTTGTCGCCGAGCCGGCGCATCGCCTCGGCGCTCGGCCCGATGAAGGTGACGCCGTGCTTGTCGCACAGGTCGACGAAGTTCGGGTCCTCGGCCACGAAGCCCCAGCCCGGCCAGACCGCGTCGGCACCGGTGTCGAGCAGCGCCTGCTCGAGCACGGCCAGGTCGACGTAGGGCCGGTTCGCGGCGGGTCCGAGGTCGTAGGAGAGGTCGGCCTCGCGCACGAACATGGCGTTGGCCTCGCCCGTGGTGTGCAGGGCGACGGTCTGCACGTACTCGTCAGGGTCGCCGCCGGCCGCGTTGAGCTCGCGGACGGCATGGATCAGCCGCATGGCGGACTCGCCGCGGTTGACGATCGCGATCCGGCGGAACGACACGAACTACCCCTCAGGTTTGACGCTGCAAATGCGAGGCTGGTCTCGCATTGCGCCTAAGGTGTCACGAGTCGGGGGTTACGCGCGAGTCACATAGGTTCCCGGCGTGGCCCGGAGGCTGCTCAGGCCCCCGCGCGCTTGTTCTTGGCCGCTGCGGCCTCCGCAGCCATCAGGTAGCCCGTCAGCATCGTCTTGAGCTGTACGACGGCATCCGGATGCGACTGCCCGTCACGGATGGAGAAGTTGAGCATCGAGTAGGTGACGTGCACCAACACCTCGGCGATGGTCTGCCGGTCGCTGATCTTCGAGCCGGGGGTCAGGGGCGCGAGCAGCCGGGTGACCTGGGCAGCGAGGTCGCGCTCGTGCTCGGCCGCGATGGCGCGGGTCGGCGGGGTGGCCTGCATCGCGAGCCACACGGCCCGGCGCGAGGGGTCGGTGCGCCACAGGGCCGCGAGGTGGTCGAGCAGCTTCTCCATCAGCTGGGCCCAGTCGAGCGAGGGGATCTCGGTCGAGAAGCGCTCCAGCTCGGCCTGCACGTTGACGGTGTCGAGGCGGTCGAGCTCGCAGATGATGGCGTACTTGTTGCCGAAGAACTGATACAGCGACCCGATCGGCACGCCGGCCCGCAGCGCCACCTGCTCGGAGGTGAACGACTCGAACCCGACCTCGACGAGCAGCGCCCGCGCCGCGCGCAGGATCTCGTCGAAGCGACGTCGGCTCCGCTCCTGCGAGGGAAGACGTCGCGGCAGGAACTCCCCCACGTCCACGATCTGGCTCGGCGTCATGGACCGAGGTTACCTGAGGGTAGCCGCGTATTTCAGGGCATCGTTCGCGTGGCGGACGGCGTCTCGACCTACGCCGCTCAGAGCGAGCGCTGGTAGGAGGAGAACGTCCGCGTCGCGAGCATGCCCATCACCAGCCCCAGGGCCGCGAGAGCGGCGAGACGTGGCCAGACCATCGACCAGTCGGGGTTGCCGAGCAGCGTCTCGCGACTGACCACGACCGCCCAGTCGAGCGGGTTGTACTTCGCGCACACCTGGATCCAGTGCGGGGCCAGCGCCGGGTCCATGATCGCCGAGGACAGGAAGGTCAGCGGCAGGCTGAGCAGCTGGCTGATCCCGATCAACGACTCCTGCTGCCTGCGTCATCAGGGCGATCGCGTTGGACAGCGCCGCGCAGATCACGGTGAGCAGGCAGGCGGCCACGAGCGTCACCACGATGCCGACGCCCCCGCCCGCGAACCGAGCGCCGGCCAGCCACGCCACGACCAGCACGATCACCGTCTGCACGATGCTGGTGATCGACTGGTAGATCAGCGTGCCGTTCATCATCGCGCCGCGCCGTACGGGCGAGGCCAGCAGCCGGTCCATCACGCCGCGCTGCATGTCGTCGATGTAGACCGTGCCCGCCCACATCGCGGAGAACAGCGCGGTCATCGCGATCACGCCGGGCGTGAGGTACTCCAGGAACGTGGCGTTGCTGCCGCCGTCGAAGCCCGGGATCTGCACCACCGACTCGAAGAGCTTGCCGAAGAGCAGCAGCCAGATCATCGGCTGGATCAGCGTGATCACCAGGAAGATCGGCTGCCGGACCAGTGAGCGCACCGAGCGCATCGAGAGGTACGCCGAGTGGGAGACGAGGGTCGACATCACGCCACCGCCTCTGCCGCGAAGGACCGACCGGCATAGCGCAGGTACACGTCGTCGAGCGAGGGCCGCGCCACCGTGGCCGACACGACCGCGAGGCGATCACCGGCCAGGGTCGCGAAGACGAGCGGCACGACGCGGGCCCCGGAGTCGGTCCGCGCGCGCACGACGTGGCCCTCGCGCAGCACCGAGGAGACGCCGTCGATCAGCGAGACGAGGCCGGTCGCGCGCTCGGCCGACACCTCGTCCTCGAGCTCGACCTGGAGGACGTCACCGTGCAGCTCGGACTTGAGCTCCTCCGGCGTCCCCTCGACGGCCACCCTGCCGTGGTCGACGATCGCCAGGCGGTGGGCGAGCCGGTCGGCCTCGTCGAGGTAGTGCGTGGTCAGCAGCACCGTCATCTGGTCCTCGGCGGCCATCCGGTCGATCTCGGCCCACATCTCGGCGCGCGCCTCCGGGTCGAGCCCGGTCGTGGGCTCGTCGAGGAACAGCACGGCGGGCCGGTGCACCAGCCCGATGGCCACGTCGAGCTTGCGGGCCATGCCTCCGGACCACGTGCGCACCAGTCGGTCGCCCGCGTCGGCGATCCCGAACCGCTCGAGCAGCCAGCCCGCCCGGGCGTTCGCGTCGGAGCCGTTCATCCCCTGGATGCGCCCGGCGAGCACGAGGTTCTCGCGCCCGGTCGCCATCGGGTCCGAGGACGGCTTCTGCGAGACCAGGCCGATGCGCCGGCGTACGACGTCGGGGTCGGTGGCGACGTCGGCGCCGGCCACGCTCGCCGTACCCTCGTCGGCGCGCGAGAGCGTGGCGAGGATCTTCACGGTCGTGGACTTGCCGGCGCCGTTGGGGCCGAGCAGCCCGAAGACGGTGCCCGGCTGCACGGTGAAGCCGAGGCCGTCGAGGGCCTGGACGGGCGGCTTCCCGCGCCCGGTGGGGTAGGCCTTGCGGAGGCCGGTGGCCTCCACGGCGTACGTCGGTGGAAGGGACATGCGTGACTCCTGAATCGATCAGTGAGCCACTCGCGCTGACGTATCGTGACGCCTGCGAATCGGGTTGTCCGACCGTCAGGTCGAGCGGCTCGAGGATGTGCCCCGGGCCGGTGTTGCCGCACCGGTCCGGGGGTCTTTCGTGGTGGGTCTGGCTCTGCAGGCTCAGCCTTGTAGAAACTGCGCCAGGTGGGCCGCCTCCTCCCCCAGGAACTTCACCGGGTCCTGCGAGATCTCCTCGAAGCTGTGGCCCTGGGCCTGCAGCTCGTGGACCTTGCGCCACCAGGCGATCCCGCCCAGCTCGTCGTTCTCGATCCTGGCCGCGAGATTCGTGACGAACGCGAGCTCGGCCTCCATCACGGCCTTGCGGTACTGCTCCTCGATCACGAACAGCTCCGGCAGCCCCATCTCCTCGGTGTAGGCGAGGCCGGCGTCGACGGCGCCGAGGTCCATCCGCAACCGGGTGGCGCGGTTGACCAGCAGGCGGGAGAGCTCGTCGGGGGCCAGGCCGGCGGCGAGCGAGAGGGCGGCCTCGAAGGAGGTGTACTCCTTCTTCGGCGTCGAGATCAGCTCGGCCAACCAGTCCTCGAGCTCGGCGCGGCCGGACTCGGTGATCGCGTAGATGGTGCGCTCGGGCCGCTTGCCGTCGCGCACGGTCTCCTGCGCCTCGATCAGCCCGTGCTTGGCGAGCGACTCCACCACGGAGTACAGCGAGCCGAAGTTGATCTTGATGCTCGACTCCTTGCCGCGGGTGCGCAGCTTGGTGGAGATCTCGTAGGGATGCGAAGGCCGCTCGGCCACCGTCGCGAGGACGGCCAGCGCCAACAGGTTGGACACCCGCCGCTTCGCCATCGCGCTACTCCCGTCGTGAATACTCGAAACAGAGTATTCATGGCGGAGTGCGTGGCCGTCAAGCGCCCGATGGTCCGGCGGCAAAATCCGGTTGCCGACGGGCCACGGTGCTGGTGGGTTGGTGGGCGATGAGCGAGATGCGGATGCACGCCGACGAGGTGGCGACCGATGCCGACCTCGTACGACGGCTGCTGCGCGACCAGTTCCCCGAGTGGGCCGACCTGCCGATCACCCGCGTCGCGTCGTCCGGCACCGACCACGCGATCTACCGGCTCGGGGAGGACCTGGCGGTCCGGTTGCCGCGGATCGCGTGGGCCACGGGGCAGGCGGCGATCGAACGGACGTGGCTCCCCCTGCTGGCACGGCACCTGCCCGTGCTGGTGCCCGAGCACCTGGGTGCGGGCACGCCCGCCCATGGCTACCCCTTCGAGTGGTCGGTGGTCACCTGGCTGCCGGGTCGCCCGGTGGACGTCGGCGAAGGGGCCAGCGATGCTCTGGTCGACGGCCTGGCCGATCTCGTCCACTCGCTCCGGGAGCTCGACGGCGTGGGTCTCCCGGAGAAGACACCACAGCAACGCGGCGGTGCGCTCGGAGCGCACGACGCGGCCGTCCGTGCGGCGGTCGCCGAGCTCGGCGACCGCATCGATGCGACCGCGGCGCGGCGCGTCTGGGCGGAGGCCCTCGAGGCGGCGACGCCGAAGGATGGAGTGACAGCCCACGGAGACCTGCTCCCCGGCAACCTGCTGCTCGACGCCGGATGTCTCGCGGCCGTCATCGACTGGGGCGGCCTGGCCGTGGCCGACCCCGCGATCGATCTCCTGCCCGCGTGGAACGCCCTCGACGCATCCCGTCGCGAACGGCTGCGCGGCGCGCTCGGGGTCGACGACGACACCTGGGCCCGGGGCCGCGGTTGGGCCCTGCAGCAGGCGGTGCTCGCACTCCCCTACTACTGGGACACCAACCCGGGCATGGTCCGGCAGGCGTCGTACGCCGTCAGCCAGCTGTCGGGCTGATCAGCCCCAGTTCTCGGCCTTCGTCAGGCAGAACGGGTGGCCGGACGGGTCGAGCAGGACCCGCCAGGTCTCGCCCGGCTGCGGGTCGGCGACGCTCGCGCCGAGCTCGACGGCGGCCTTCTCCGCGGCGTCGAGGTCCTCGACCGCGAGGTCGAAGTGGAACTGCTTCGAGCCGTGCTCGTTGGGCCACCCCGGCGCCTGGTAGTCCTCGACCCGGCCGAAGCCGAGCGCGTTCGAGGGGCCGGTGAGCATCGCGTAGTCCTTCTCGGCGTGCGCGACCTCCCAGCCGAGGAGTCCGGACCAGAAGGCGGCACTGGCCTCTGGGTCGGCACAGTCCAGGGTCACCATGGCCAGCCGCGCGGTCGGGGTGCTCATCGTCTCTCCTTCGTCGGGGAACTTGTCAGTCAACGCTCCTAGGATCTGGACGTGCCGGCTAGGAGAAACGCGTCAGGGGCGACCTCCACCGAGGCCGGCGTGCTGCGGCCGGAGGACTTCGCGCGGCACGCCCACCTCGAGCGCCACGAGGTCGCGGGCGATCTCGCCCCCTGGGTGGAGAACCACTGGGCACTGCGCTGGGAGCTCCCGCCCGGCACGTCGTACGTGAGCTCGACGCTGCCCCACCCCGCGTGCCACCTCGGCGTCGAGCGTGGCCACCTGCGCCACGGCATCGGCGACGACCCGGTCGTGGTCACCGGCGTGCCCACGCGGCGCTGGGACGTCGAGATCCGCGACGAGGGCTGGGTGCAGAGCGTGAAGTTCCGGCCGGGCGGTCTGACCAGCCTGACCGGCTACCCCGCCCGGGACCTGCGCGACGTCACCGTGCCGGCCTCGACGGTCTTCCCGACCGCCACCACCGATGCCCTGAGTGCGCTCGGCCCCGAGGTCGCGAACGAGGACTGCCGGGTCGTCTTCGAGGACGCCCTGCGCTCGCTGCGCACCGAGCCCGAACCCGACTACCTCACCGTGCTCGAGGTGATCACCGCGATGCTCGAGGACCGCACGCTCGTCCGCGTCGCCCAGGTCGAGGAGCGCTGCGGCATCGGCACCCGCACCCTCCAGCGGCTGTTCGAGCGGTACGTCGGCGTGAGCCCCAAGTGGGTGCTCTCCCGCTATCGGATGCACGACGTGGTCACCCGCCTCGACGAGGGGTACGACGGCCCGCTGGCCGACCTCGCGGCCGAGCACGGCTGGTTCGACCAGGCCCACTTCACCCGCGAGTTCACCGAGCTGATCGGCGTGCCGCCGACCGGCTACGTGGCCGGCGCCGCACCCCAGCGGTAGACCTGGCCGTCGCGGATCTCGACCGCGCTCGGCGGCCGCGGCGTCGGCACGGACTCCAGGTGGGCGAGCACCCGCGACCGGCCCCGCAGGTCGACGTCTCTGTCGTGCCAGTGCAGGTAGGGGTGCAGCAGCGGGCGGAGCGCAGCCCAGTCGCGGGCGTCCATCGCCGCCCACGCGACCGAGGTCGGTGGCGGCAGGTCGATCAGGTCGTGCAGCATCTGGGGCACGCACATCCGCCAGGCGTCGGTGACGAGCTCGCGCATCTCGTCGGGCCCGAGGCGGTCGAGCCGGGCGCACACCCACTGGTAGCGCAGGTCGGAGGTCGGCGGGAGGAAGAACGTGTCGGGGTCGGAGGCCACCAGCCCGTCGCGCTCGATCCTGGGGAAGCCGAACCCCATCGAGGTCTCGTCGCGGGAGAACGCGACGTAGACGAGCTGGCGCACCTTCAGCTTCCAGCGGCGGCCGATGAACGCCTCGTAGCTGCGCGGCAACGCTGCCCCGACACGGCGTACGTCGTCGGCCTCGACCATGCCGGGACGCTAGCGCCGGCCACGGACACTCAGCTCCAGCTCACCCGGACCCTGCCCTTGCGGGGCGCGGTGAGCGTGCCGTGCTCGAAGGTGGCCGTGGTCTTGCGACCCACCTTGTGCGGGCTGGTCAGCGGGAAGCCCAGCCGACCCGCGGCGCCGCCGCGGCGCAGGTAGCCGCGCAGCAGCTTCTTGTAGAGCTCGTGCGCCCCCGTGGTCTGGGACCAGAAGATGCGTCCGTGCTGGAACTTGCGGGCGCGGCCGTGGCCCACGGCGTGCTCCTTGCCGCTCGGGGCCCCGAGGATCGAGTGGTAGCCGCCGATCGCGCGCCAGCGCGCGGAGATCGGGGAGTTGTCCGTCACCTGGGTGGGCGCGGGAGTCGGTGACGCGCCGGCCGATCCCGAACCGAAGTGGAACCAGCTCGAGCGCAGCGCGAAGCGGGAGCGGAAGGTGTCGCCGGAGACCGTGACGTTGTTCTTGGTGCCGTCGAGCACCAGCTTCTCGACCCGGCCGTACCACTCGCCGTGGCCGTCGCGCTGGGTCACCACCACGCGGGTCAGGGTGCCGAGCGAGGGCCACGCCTTCTGCACGGCCGACTTCTTCACGGTCTTGGTCCAGGTGTGCACCGGGTTGCCCGAGAAGCCGTCGTAGGGGTCGGCCTCGGCGGTCAGGTACGGCATGCTCCCGGCGGAGGTCCAGCCGCCGCTGCTCGACCCGAACTGGGTGAAGGCCGGCTTCCCGCCGTAGGTGACCACCTGGCCGGCGGTCGCGACGACGGCCGCGTTGCTGCGCGAGTCCTCGCTGGTCGCACCGCCGAAGACCTGGCAGGAGGTCGTGTCGCAGGTGTCGTAGGAGCGCGTCGGGTGCGCGGCGCGGTCGTAGGCGGCGTAGGTGCGCGCGGCGACGGCCTGCGCGCGCAGCGCCTCGGGCAGCCACGACGCCGGCATCTCCCGCGGGACGACGCCCTTGACGTAGTCGTCCATCGAGACGATGTCGGCGGTGTAGCCCTCGGGCGTCAATCGCAGCGAGCCGCGGTAGTCGCGCGTCGTGCCGGAGATCTTCAGCCGGAGCGTGGCCGGGCCGTACAGCTCGGCGGCGCCGGCCAGGCTGCGCACGCCGTCGTGCCACGCGCCGTCGTAGGAGTCGAGGACCGTGGCGCTCCCGGACTTGCGCAGGCGCCACCAGGTCACCCCGGTGCCGGTGACGGGGTACGACGTGGTGCTGCCCGCCTGCCGCATGCGCATCCCGGTGGCGTTCGCGACGACCAGGTTGCCGGTCGACGCGGCCATCAGGCGCACGCGGATGCCCCCGGTGGTGGCGGCGATCGCCGTGCCCGGGTAGTAGAAGGCCATGATCTGGCGCCAGGTCAGCCCCTGCTTGGCGGCACCCTGCGCGCCGTACTGCGACATGCCGTGCCCGTGGCCGAACCCGTGCCCGGTCAGCTGCAGGGTGCCGTTGCCGGGCACCGCGTAGCTCTCCGAGACCGTGCGCGAGGCCGAGCCGGGAGCAGCCAGGGTGACGACCGCGGCGACGGCCGTGGCCAGGGCAGCCGTGCAGGTGGCCACGGCGTGCGAGCGAGACATCGAACCCCCAGGAATTCGGGTGCGGAAGTGACCCGTGGGAAAGAAGCGAACTCACTCAGTACAGCAGCGGAAAATGCCGGTGTGTCCGGGTTCGTGGAATCACACACGTGTGATTCCGAGCGGCCCTGCTCAGGCTCGGGGTGAGTGGTGCAGGCGGCGCGCGGCCTCGGCCACGGACCCGCTCATCGAGGGGTAGACGGTGAAGGCGTGGGCGAGCTGGTCGGCGGTCAGGGACTCCGCCACCGCGATCGAGATCGCGTGCACCATCTCGCTGGCGCGGGGGCCGACGACCACGCCGCCGACCACGATGCCGGTGCCCGGGCGGCAGAACAGCTTCACGAATCCGTCCCTGACGCCCTGCATCTTGGCGCGCGGGTTGCCGGCCAGGTCGAGGCGGATCGTCTCCGCCTCGATCTCGCCCGCGTCGATGGCGCGCTGCTGCCAACCGACCGTGGCGATCTCCGGCGCGGTGAACACGTTGGAGCTGACCTTGATCAGGTCGAGCGGGGTCACCGCGTCGCCGAGGAAGTGCCACATGGCGATCCGGCCCTGCATGGCGGCCACGCTGGCCAGCATCAGCACGCCGGTGCAGTCGCCGGCGGCGTACACCCCGCGGGCCGTCGTACGGCTGACGCGGTCGACCTTCACGAACCCGGCCTCGTCGACGGCGACGCCCGCCTCCTCCAGCCCCAGGTCGGCCGTGCGGGGCACCGAGCCCAGCGCCAGCAGGCAGTGCGACCCCGTGACCGTGCGGCCGTCGGTGAGCGTGACCGTGACCACGTCGCCGTCCCTGGTCACCGACTGCATCCGGGAGCGGGAGAGCACCTCCATCCCGCGCCGGGTCAGCACCTCCTCGAGGACCTCCGCGGCGTCGGCGTCCTCCCCGGGCAGCACGCGGTCGCGGGAGGACACCAGCACGACGTCGATGCCGAGGGCCATGTAGGCACTGGCGAACTCGGCACCGGTGACCCCGGACCCGACCACGATCAGCCGCGAGGGCGGCTCGTCGAGGTCGTAGACCTGCTCCCAGGTCAAGATGCGCTCGCCGTCGGGCTGCGCCGAGGGCAGCGTCCGCGGGGCTGCTCCGGTGGCCAGCAGGACGCCGTCCGCCTCGATCGTCTCGGTGCCGCCGTCCTCGAGGTCGACGACCACGGTGCCGGCGTCGCGCAGGCGCCCGCGACCGCGCACGATCCGGACACCCTCGCGCTCGAGCCGCCGGGCGATGTCCGCCGACTGGTCCGCGGCGAGCTTGGTGACCCGGTTGTTGACCCGGGCGAGGTCGACGACGACCTGCTGCGCGGGGCGTCCCCGGTCGTCCTCGAAGCCGACGCCGAGCTCGGGTGCGCCGGCGAGATCGGTCATCAGCTCGGCGGTGGCGATCAGCGTCTTGCTGGGCACGCAGTCGGTGACGACGGCCGAGCCGCCGATGCCGTCGCTGTCGACGACGACCACCTCGGCCCCCAGCTGCGCGGCGACCAGGGCCGCCTCGTAGCCGCCCGGGCCACCCCCGAGGATCGCGACCCGGTCGACGGGACGCACGTCAGCTCTCACCCCGGCATTGTGTCGCATCGCGCCCGGGGCCTCGCGCCTCCTACTCTTCGTCCGTGACTCTTTACGCCGCCTACGGGACCAACCTGTCTCCGGTGCGCATGGGCGAGCGCTGCCCGCACTCGCCGCTGCAGGGGACCGGCTGGCTGGAAGGCTGGCGGCTGACCTTCGGCGGGGAGGACCACAGCGTCGACGGCGCCCTGGCCACCGTGGTCCAGGATCCCTTCGAGCAGGTCTTCGTCGCGGTCTACGACGTCACCGACGAGGACGTCGCCGAGCTGGACCGGTGGGACTCCGCCGACACCGGCCTCTTCCGCAAGGTCAAGGTGCGCGTCTCCACCCTCGACTCCGAGCTGGTCGCCTGGATCTACGTCCTCGACGCCTACGAGGGTGGGCTTCCCTCGGCGAGCTACCTGGGGATGATCGCCGACGCCGCCGAGGCCGCGGACGCCCCCGACGACTACGTCGCCGCCCTGCGCACGCGGCCCTGCCGGTCGAACTTCGGGGGCTGACCCGCGACCGCGCGGACATCCACGTTGACAGCCGACCGACCGGGCCGTTTGGGTGTCGGTACGGCGGCCATCGATCTCAGGAAGGCACTCAGTGGGCGAGCAGGACGAGAACGAGACCGAGAACGACAGCAGCAACAACGGGGGCGACACCGACAAGGGCAAGGACGAGGGCAAGGACGAGGGCAAGGACGAGGGGGGCAGCCTGCTCGACGACGGCGGCATCGACACCGACGAGCGCGCCGGTCGCAGCCTGGGCATCGATCCGAACGAAGAGCCCGACGACGAGACCAAGGAAGACATCGAGAAGGAGCGCGAAGAGCGCCTCGACCCGGACAACCGGCCTGAGGGCGCGGAGGTGGACAACACCGACCGCGAGTTCGACGTCGACCACGGCATGTTCACCGACAACGACGACTACGAGGAGGACGGCGAAGCGCCCTACGTCGACCCCGAGGACCCGAACAGCAGCGCCAACGACGACGAAGACTCGGATGACGAGTCCGACGACGACTCGGACGACTCGGACGACTCGGACGACGACGACTCGGACGACGACTCCGACTCCGACTCCGACGACGACGAGAAGAAGCGCGAGGAGGACGACTCCTGAAGGTCCTGGTGGCCGGCTCGGCCGGCTCGATCGGCAGCGTGGTCACACCCGCGCTGGTCGCGCACGGCCATGAGGTGGTCGGGGTCGACCTGCCGGGACGGGACGCGGACCTCGAAGCCGACCTGACAGACCCGGGCGCAGCGGAGGACGTCGTCGCGCAGACGCAGCCCGACGGCATCGTCCACCTCGCCGGGATCCCCGACGAGCGCACCCTCGAGGAGTCGCTGCGCTCGCACGTCGTCTCCACGGCCGCCCTGCTGGAGGCGATGCGGCGCCACGACGTACCCCGGATCGTCTACGCCTCCAGCAACCACGCCGTGGGACGCACACCGCGCGGCGATACAGACCTCGGCGTCGAGGTGAACGCCCGCCCCGACACCTTCTACGGCGTCGGCAAGGTGGCTGCTGAGGCCCTGCTGCACCTCTACGCCGACCGCTACGGGCTCGACGCCGTCAGCACCCGGATCGGCTCGTTCCTGCCGGCGCCGACCAGCCGACGCCACCTCTCGACCTGGCTCTCCCCCGACGACGCGGTCCGGATGGTCGAGGCGGCGCTGACCTGCGACTCCCCCGGCTTCGCCGTCCTCTACGGGATCTCGGCCAACACCCGGGCGTGGTGGGACCTCGAGCCGGGTCGCGCCCTGGGGTACCACCCGCAGGACGACGCCGAGGCCTGGGCCATCGACATCGAGGCGGTCGCGCGCACCCCCGAGGACGACGACGAGGCGACGTTCGTCGGCGGCCCGTTCGCCACCACGCGCTTCGAGCGCTCCGCCTTCGACTGAGCCCACCCCAGCCGTTTCCACCCGGGTGCAAGGGTGGCGGTATGGCGATCACACAGCAGGTTCTCGGGTCCGACAAGCCGCTCACCGTCTCCAGCCTCGGGCTCGGCTGCATGGGGATGTCGGAGTTCTACGGCACTCCGGACGAGCAAGGAGGACTGGACACCATCCACCGTGCGCTCGACCTCGGCGTCACCTTCCTGGACACCGCGGACATGTACGGGCCCTTCACCAACGAGCAGCTCGTCGGACGCGCGATCAAGGATCGCCGCGACGAGGTGCAGCTGGCCACGAAGTTCGGCATCAAGCGCGGCCCGAACGGCGAACGGCTCGGCATCGACGGCTCGCCGGAGTACGTACGGCGCTCCTGCGACGCGTCGCTGCAGCGCCTGGGCGTGGACCACATCGACCTCTACTACCAGCACCGCGTCGACCCCGCCGTACCCGTCGAGGAGACCGTCGGTGCGATGGCCGAGCTCGTCGAGGCAGGGAAGGTCCGCCACCTCGGCCTCTCCGAGGCGAGTCCGGCCGCCATCCGTGCCGCCCACGCCGTGCACCCGATCACGGCGCTGCAGACCGAGTACTCGCTGTTCACCCGCGACGTCGAGGACGAGATCGTCGGGGTGCTCGCGGAGCTGGGGATCGGCCTGGTCCCCTACTCCCCGCTCGGGCGCGGGCTGCTCACCGGCGCCATCACGAGTGACTCCGGTGCCGACGGCGAGGGCGACAACCGGCGCTCGTCGTACTTCCCGCGCTTCCAGGGCGAGGCGCTGGAGGCCAACCTCGCGCTCGTCGAGGAGGTGAAGGCGCTGGCCGACGACAAGGGCTGCACCCCGGGCCAGCTGGCTCTCGCCTGGGTGCTCGCTCAGGCGGACCGTCACGCGATCACCGTGGTGCCGATCCCCGGCACCAAGCGGGTGCGCTACCTCGAGGAGAACGTCGCCGCGAGCGACGTCACCCTGACCGACGCTGACCTCGAGGCGCTGGAGCGTGCCGTGCCGCGTGACGCCGTCGCCGGCGACCGCTACGGCGACATGTCGAACGTCCGTAGGTGACCCACGCCCTCGGCCGTCTTGACTGAACAGACAGGTCTGTCTATATTGAGCAGACCGATCTGTCTACCGAAGGACTGCCGATGTCACCGCTGAGCTCCGCAACGCGACGAGGCCTCGTCCTCCCCACGACGGCGTCCATCGCCCTGCTGGCCTCGCTCGTGGTCTCGTTCCTGGCCGCGAGCGCGGTGCCGACACCGCTCTACCCGCTGTACCAGTCCGAGTGGGGCTTCTCCCCCATCACCACCACGGTCGTGTTCGGGGTGTACGCCGTGGCGGTGCTCGCCGGACTGCTCGTGCTCGGCCGGATCTCCGACCACGTCGGCCGCCGGCCGGTGCTGCTGGCCGGACTGCTCGGCCAGGCCGCGGCGATGGTCGTCTTCGCCACCGCGGAGGGAGTGCCGGAGCTGATGGTCGCCCGCGTGGTGCAGGGGGTTGCCACAGGCGCCGCCCTGGGTGCGGTCGGCGCCGGGCTGCTCGACCTCGACCGGGCCCGTGGCACCGTCGCCAACGCCGTGGCACCGGGCATCGGCACGGCGTCGGGCGCCTTGATCTCGAGCTTGGTCGTGCAGTTCCTGCCGGCGCCCACCCACCTCGTCTACGTCCTGGCCCTCGCGGTGTTCGCGCTCCAGGCGCTCGGCGTGCTGTTCCTCCGCGAGACGGTCACCCGCGCCCCGGGGGCGATCCACTCGCTCGTCCCGGAGGTGGCGCTGCCGCCGTCGTCGCGACGGGCCATCCTGGCCGCCGCACCCGTGCTCTTCTCCGTCTGGGCGCTCGCCGGCTTCTACGCGGCGCTCGGACCCGCCATCCTGCGCGTCGTCACGGGTTCGACGACGCTGGTGATGGGCGGGCTCGGACTGTTCGTCCTGGCTGGGGTCGCGGCGCTCGCGGTCTACGTGCTGCGCGACGCAGAGCCGCGCTGGGTGATGCGGCTGGGCATCGGCGCGCTCGTCGTCGGCGTCGGCACCACCCTGGTGGCTCTCGACCTGCGGTCGTCGGTGGTGTTCTTCCTGGGCACCGCGATCGCCGGCGTCGGCTTCGGCAGCGGGTTCCAGGGCGGGATCCGCACGGTGATGCCCCTGCCGCTCCCCCACGAGCGCGCCGGTGTGCTGTCGGTGCTCTACGTGGTCTCCTACCTCGGCATGGGCCTGCCGGCCGTGCTCGCTGGGATCCTCGTGGTGCACGGAGGCGGCCTGGTCGAGACGGCCTACCAGTACGGCTTCGCGGTCATCGCCCTGGCGCTGCTCGCCCTGGCGGCGCTCCGGAAGAGCTCGCCGCAGCAGGACCTCCAGGCTCCGGCCGAGCGACGCGACGAGGTGGACGTGGCCGCGCGTGAGCTCTGCCCGACGCAGGCCGCGAGCTAGGATCAGACAGAGCTGTCTAGGAGAGTGATGACCATGTCACCAGTGAAAGCGCCGCGAGCCTCGGCCCGCGAGCGGCTGCTCCAGTCGGCCAACGAGCTGTTCTACCTCGAAGGTGTGCAGAGCGTCGGCATCGACCGCATCATCGAGCACGCCGGCGTCGCCAAGGCGTCGCTGTACAACACCTTCGGCAGCAAGGAGGAGCTGGTCCGCGCCTACCTCGAGCATCGGCGCGACGACACCGCCGCCCGCATCACGGCCGCGGTCGAGGCCCACGACGATCCGCGTGACCGGATCCTCGCCGTGTTCGACAGCCAGGCGAAGTCGATGCGCCGACCCGACTACCGCGGCTGCGCCTTCGCCGCCGCCAGCGCGGAGGCCAAGCCAGGAGGATGCATCGAGGCATCGACACGCTCCTACCGGTCGTGGCTGCGCGACCTGTTCACCGGGCTCGCCACCGACACGGGTGCGCGGGAGCCAGACCTGCTCGCACGCCAGCTGCAGCTGCTGTACGACGGTGCGGCCGCGTCGCGGAACCTCGACCACGATCCGCAGGCTGCAGCGACGGCGCGCGCAGCGGTCGAAAGCCTGCTGGACGCATCGATCCCCGCCACGGGGCGCTCACGTGCCACTCGTTAGGTTGGGGGCATGGCTACTACTGCACTCGGAGACGACCCCGGCAACACCAGTGGGGAGCTGCCGGCCGTCGGCGAGAAGGCCCCTGCTTTCACGTTGGTCGCCGACGACCTGAGCGAGTTCACCCTCGACGACCTGTCCGGTCGCACGGTGCTGAACATCTTCCCGAGCATCGGCACCGGCGTGTGCCAGGCCAGCGTGCGCCGCTTCAACGAGCTCGCTGGCGGTCTCGAGAACACGACCGTGGTCGACGTGTCGGTCGACCTGCCCTTCGCGCAGGCCGGCTTCTGCGCGGCCGAGGGCCTGGAGAACGTCAAGGTCGGCTCGGCCTTCCGCTCCGCCTTCGGCGACGACTACGGCGTGCGGCTGGTCGACACCAAGTTCAAGGGCCTGCTGGCCCGCGCCGTCGTGGTGGTCGACGAGGACGGCACCGTGCTGCACACCGAGCTGGTGCCGCAGATCGGGCAGGAGCCCGACTACGACGCCGCGCTCGCCTCGCTGGACTGAACGCGCTGCCGCAGGCCCGCGACCAGCCCCTTCATCATCTGGTCGTGGTTCCAGCGCAGCAGCGGCTTCGCGACGTACGACGCCACGACGAACGACGGGGCGACCGCACGCACCTGCTGGTCGAAGCGGACGTCGGTGACACCCGATGAGACCTCCGCGAGGCCGAACCGCGCCCACCCGGTGATCGGACCGTCGATGCCGACCTCGAGGTGCCGCGGCTCGCGGGAGACGGCCGTCAGCACGAGGTCGAGGTCGTAGGGCAGCCGCGAGCGGCAGACCACCAGGGCGTGGTCGTCGTCGAGCTTGCCGACCGCGCGGACCTGGGGCCACCAGTCGCTGTAGAGCTCGAGGTCCAGCAGCACGTCGTGCACCCGGGACCGCGGCGCCTCTAGGGTGAAGGAGCTGGAGAAGTCGAAGTCGCGTCCCCACCAGCGAGTGCTCACAGCGACCAGTATCTCGAGGAGCCCGATGAAGCTTGCAGTGCACTGCTCGAACCTGACCTGGCCGGGCGGACCCACCGCCCTGGCCAGCACGCTCGCCGAGGTCGCCAGGACTGCCGACCAGGGTGGCGTGACGACGCTGACGATGA
Source organism: uncultured Actinomycetota bacterium (assembly GCA_963794435.1). GTDB lineage: Bacteria > Actinomycetota > Actinomycetes > Propionibacteriales > Nocardioidaceae > Marmoricola. The sequence continues at coordinate 32,127 of CAWCDX010000016.1, read as the reverse complement.
TGGACCACTGGTTCCAGATGGAGCAGCTCGGCGGCCCACCGGAGCCGATGCTCGAGGGCTACACCTCGCTGGGCTTCCTGGCCGGCCAGACGAGCCGGATCGAGCTCGGACTGCTCGTCACGGGCGTCACCTACCGGCACCCCGGCCTCCTCGCCAAGATCGTCACCACCCTCGACGTGCTCAGCGGCGGGCGGGCGATGCTCGGCATCGGGGCGGCCTGGTACGAGCGCGAGCACCTCGGCCTGGGGGTGCCCTTCCCTCCCGTCTCCGAGCGCTTCGAGCGGCTCGAGGAGGCGCTGCAGATCGCCCGGCTGATGTTCGCGGCCGAGGGCGGCACCTTCGCCGGCAGGCACTACCAGCTCGAGGAGGCGGCGAACGTCCCCGCTCCGCTGCAGGCCGGTGGGCCGCGCATCATGGTCGGCGGCAGTGGCGAGAAGAAGACCCTGCGGCTGGTGGCGCAGTACGCCGACGCCTGCAATCTCTTCGGCCTCGAGCCCGACGAGATGCGCCACAAGATCGAGGTGCTCGACGGGCACTGCGCGGACGTCGGACGCGACCCGGGCGAGGTGAAGCGCACCGCGATCGTCGGGATCGATCCCCTCGAGGACCCGGACGGCTTCCTGCGCCGGGCGGAGGCCTACGCCGGCCTCGGGATCGAGCAGCTGTGGGTGAGCACGCAGACCGACGACCCGGTGCGGCGTACCACCCGGCTCTGCGAGGAGCTGCTCCCCCGGCTCCACGAGATCGGCTGACCGTGGATCCCGAGCTGGAACGCCGGGCCCGCGACTGGGCCGCCCTGGACCCGGATCCGGAGACCCGCGCCGAGCTCGAGCGGCTGCTCGAGGACGGCGACGACGGCGAGCTGGCCGACCGCTTCGACGGCACCCTCGAATTCGGGACCGCCGGTCTTCGCGGAGCCCTGGGGGCCGGCCCCAACCGGATGAACCGCGTGGTGGTGCTCCGGGCGGCGGCCGGGTTGGCGTCGTACGTCGTCGACAAGCGCTCCACCACTCCGTCGGACGGCGACTCCGTCGTGATCGGGTACGACGCCCGGCACAACTCCGAGGTGTTCGCCCGCGACACCGCCGAGGTGATGACCGGCGCGGGGCTGCGCGCCTTCGTGCTCCCCCGACCGCTGCCGACACCGGTGCTCGCGTACGCGATCCGCGACCTGGGCTGCGCGGCCGGAGTGATGGTCACCGCGAGCCACAACCCGCCTCAGGACAACGGCTACAAGGTCTACCTGGGCGACGGCAGCCAGATCGTGCCGCCCGCCGACGAGGAGATCGCGGCCCGGATCGCGGCCGTCGGGCCGGTCGATGCGATCCCGCGGGGCGACGGGGGTGAGGTGCTCGGCGACGAGCTGCTCGACCGCTACCTCGACGACGCCGTCGCCCTCGCCGGCGGTGGCCCACGCGACCTGCGGATCGTCTACACCCCGCTGCACGGCGTCGGCGGGGTCCCGGTCCTGGCCGCGCTCGAGCGGGCGGGCTTCGCCGCACCTCACGTCGTCGCCGAGCAGGCGGAGCCCGACCCCGCCTTCCCGACCGTGGCCTTCCCCAACCCCGAGGAGCCGGGAGCGATGGACCTCGCGATGGCGCTGGCCGAGGAGGTCGACGCGGACCTCGTGGTGGCCAACGACCCGGACGCCGACCGGTGCGCCGTGGCGGTCCCGGGCCCGCACGGCTGGTCGATGCTCCGCGGCGACGAGGTCGGGGCGCTGCTGGCCGACCACCTGCTCCGGCTGCGCCGCGAGGGGGTCTACGCGACCTCGATCGTCTCCTCGAGCCTGCTCGGCAAGATGGCCGAGGCCGAGCGGCAGCTGTACGCCGAGACGCTCACCGGCTTCAAGTGGATCGGCCGGGTCCCGGGCCTGGCGTTCGGCTACGAGGAGGCACTGGGCTACTGCGTCGACCCGGCGCACGTGAAGGACAAGGACGGGATCTCCGCGCTGCTCCTGGTCTGCGACATCGCCGCCCGCGCGAAGGACGCCGGGCACACGCTGGGCGACCGGCTCGACGACCTCGCGCGGCGCTACGGGCTGCATGCCACCGACCAGCTCTCGGTGCGGATGGACGACCTCGCTGCGATCTCGACCGTCGTCGACCGGCTGCGCGAGCAGCCGCCGGCCTCGTTGGGCGGACTGGCGGTGGAGCAGGTCGACGACCTCGCCGCCGGCTCACCGCACGTCCCGCCCACCGAGGGTCTGCGATTCCGGCTGGCCGACCACGCCCGCGTCGTCGTACGCCCCTCGGGCACCGAACCCAAGCTGAAGTGCTACCTCGAGGTGGTCGTGCCCGTCGAGGAGCACGACCACTCCGAGGATGCCGTCGACGCGGCCCGGATCTCGGCTGCCGGTCGCCTCGACGCGATCCGCGGCGACCTTCGTGCGGCGGCGGGGCTCTAGCCCAGGACTCAGTAGGTCTTCTTGGGCCGGCTGCGCAGCCCCGCGTCCCGGGTGACCTCCTGGATCTTGAGCCGCCGGCGGTCGATGTCACGCACGTAGCGGATGTCCCGGAGCCCCTGGTCCTGGGCGGCCGACTCGAAGGTGAAGTGCCCGAAGTTGAGCAGCCGTCCCGACAGCGGCTTGTAGACCGTGGTGTCCAGGATCCGGGTGAGCGGCATCTCGGCCTCCGTGCGGTTGAGCAGGCCGTGCACCCGGAAGACCCGCTCGCTGGTGACCACGAACCGGTCGATGTTGTGCCGCAGGGCCATCACCCCGGCCCAGGCGAGCAGCACGGCGCCGAGGAGGATCGGGAACCAGCCCACCTCGGCCTTGGCGAAGGGCACGATCAACCAGGCCATCAGGCCGAGGACCGCCACCAGCACCGGCTTGACGTAGGCGACCCAGTGCTGGCGGACCTCGTCCACCAACGTCTCGTCGTCGGGGCTGCCGTCGCGCAGCAGCCGGGCCCCGACCTCCGGATCGGTCAGGAAGCGGACCAGGCGTCCCACAGCACGCCGGCTATCAGGAGGAGAAGATCGCGGTCAGGAACTTGGTCAGCGCCTGGAAGAGCTGCACCAGCATGTCCCAGGCCCAGGTCCCGATCTCCTTGGAGAGCTGCGCCAGCCCGCCGGGATCGGTGAACATGAACCAGATGATGAAGACCACGACGATCAGGCCGAGGCCCTTCCTCAGGACGCCAGTCATGATCTGCTCCTCGAGTGGGGGGAAGGCGAGAGCATTCCAGTTCTACCAACTCCGCCGTCCGGTTGCCCGGAGGCGCGCTTGAGTGCCGGTGACCTGGGCGCAAGGATCGCGGCATGACCACGGACACGTTCTCAGCCCCGGTGAGCGGCGGCCCCTTGCAGCTGTACTCCTGGGGAGACGGCCCCCGCACCGTCCTGGCGGTGCACGGGATCACCGCCTCGGCGTACTCCTGGCCCGGGGTCGCGGACGCGCTGCCCGACGACTGGCGGCTGGTCGCCCCCGACCTGCGTGGCCGTGGGCAGTCCCGCGACCTCCCCGGCCCGAGCGGGATGGTGCGGCACGCGGCCGACATCTGCACCGTCGCCGAGGGCCTGGGGCTCGACGGCGACCTGGTGCTCGCCGGTCACTCGATGGGCGCCTACGTCGCCGTGCTGGCCGCCCGGTCGCGGCCGGACCTGTTCCGCCGGCTCGTGATCGTCGACGGCGGCGTACCGCTGCCGGTGCCCGAGGGGGCCGACCCCGACGAGGTGCTCGCCCTGACGCTCGGACCCGCCCTGGAGCGGCTGCGCCAGACCTACTCAGACGCCGACGCCTACGTCGACTTCTTCCGCGCCCACCCTGCCCTGGGTCCGCACTGGAGCGCCCTGGTGGAGGAGTACGTGCGCCACGACGTGCTCGAGACCGAGGACGGCGTCCGGTCACGGTGCCGCGAGGAGATGATCCGTGAGGACGGCCGCGACCTGCTGGTCTCCGCCAAGGAGATCGACGCCGCACTGCGCGGGCTCACCCTGCCGACGCACCTGCTGACTGCGCCCCTGGGCATGCTGGGCCGGGCCCCGGGGCTGTTGCCGACCGACGCGGTCGCGGAGTACGCCGAGCAGGTCGAGGTGCTCACGACCGAGGTGGTGCCGGACGCGAACCACTACACGATCCTGTTCGACCCCGCGGCCACCGTGCGGGTGGCCGCGGCGATCACGGCAGCCTGACCGCTCAGCCGGTCACCCCACTCAGGTCGAGAGCTGCTCCAGCAGGAGGTCGGCCGCGGCGTACGGGTCGCTCTCGCCCGCCACCACGTCCGCCGCCAGCTCGTCCAGCGCGGCGTTCTCGTGGACACCGCGCCACTGCTCACGCAGAGCGGTCACCGCGATCGCCTCGATCTCGTCGCGCACGCGGTGCAGCCGGCGCTTCTCGAGCTCGCCGGTCGCCACGAGGTGCTCGCGGTGCTTCTCGATCGCCTCCACGACCTCCGGGATGCCCGTGCCCTTGCTGGCGACGGTCTTGATGATCTCCGGCTTCCAGGCGTCTTTCTCCCGCTCGGCGAGGGCGAGCATGGACCGGAGCTCCCGGCGTACCTGGTCGGCTCCGTCGCGATCGGCCTTGTTGATGACGTAGAGGTCGCCGATCTCCAGGATCCCCGCTTTCGCCGCCTGGATCGCGTCCCCCATCCCCGGGGCCAGCAGCACGATCGTGGTGTCGGCCATCGCCGCGATCTCGACCTCGCTCTGCCCGACGCCCACGGTCTCGACCAGGATCACCTCGCAGCCCGCCGCGTCCAGCACGCGCAGGGCCTGCGGGGTCGACCAGGAGAGCCCGCCGAGGTGGCCGCGCGTGGCCATCGAGCGGATGTAGACCTCGCCGTCGAGGGCGTGGTCCTGCATCCGCACCCGGTCACCGAGCAGCGCTCCCCCGGAGAACGGCGACGAGGGGTCCACGGCGAGCACGCCGACCCGCTTGCCCTGCCCGCGCAGCTCCTTGACCAGCTGGCTCGTCGAGGTCGACTTGCCCACGCCCGGTGAGCCCGTGAGGCCCACGACGTGAGCGTTCCCGGCGTACGGCGCCAGGGCGGCCATCACCTCACGGAGCAGCGGGGAGGCGTCCTCGACCAGGGAGATCAGCCGCGCCACCGACCGCGCATCCCCCGACCTGGCCTTCTCGACCAGCGTCGGGACGTCCTTGGTGGACCGGCGGTTCAGGAGGCCGGGACCTTGACGACGAGGGCGTCGCCCTGGCCACCGCCGCCGCAGAGGGCGGCCACGCCGGTGCCGCCACCGCGGCGACCGAGCTCGAGGGCGAGGTGGAGCACGATCCGGGCACCGGACATGCCGACCGGGTGGCCCAGCGCGATGGCACCGCCGTTGACGTTGACCTTCTCCTCGGGGATGCCGAGCTCGCGGGCGGAGGAGATGCCGACCGCGGCGAAGGCCTCGTTGAACTCCACGAGGTCGACGTCGTCGACGGAGATGCCCTCCTTGGCCAGCGCCTTGGCGGTGGCGTTGGCGGGCTGCAGCTGCAGCGAGGAGTCGGGACCCGCGACCTGGGCGTGGGCGCCGATCTCGGCGATCCAGGAGAGGCCGAGCTCCTCGGCCTTCTCCTTGCTCATCACCACGACCGCGCAGGCGCCGTCGGAGATCTGCGAAGCGGACCCGGCCGTGATGGTGCCGTCCTTGCTGAACGCCGGGCGCAGCTTGCCGAGCGACTCGGCGGTGGTGTCGCCGCGCACGCCCTCGTCCTGGCTGACGACCAGGTCGTCGCCGCGACGCTGCGGGATCGTCACGGGGACGACCTCGTCGTCGAACAGGCCGTTCTTCCAGGCCTGGGCGGCCAGCTGGTGCGAGCGGGCCGAGAACTCGTCCTGCTCCTCGCGCGAGAGCTTGGTGCCCTCGGCGTTGATCTGCTCGGTGAGGCCGCCCATCGCCTGCTGGGTGGCCTGGTCGAAGAGGGCGTCGTAGGCCATCGAGTCGACGAGCGTGGTGTCGCCGTACTTGAAGCCCTCACGGGACTTCGGCAGCAGGTGCGGGGCGTTGGTCATCGACTCCATGCCACCGGCCACGATGATCTCGTGCTCGCCGGCCCGGATCAGCTGGTCGGCCGTGGCGATCGCGTTGACGCCGGACAGGCAGACCTTGTTGATCGTGATCGAGGGCAGCGACATCGGCAGGCCCGCGGCGATGCCGGCCGTGCGCGCGGGGTTCTGGCCGGCGCCGGCCTGGATGACCTGACCCATGATCAGGTAGTCGACCTGGTCACCGGAGACCCCGGCCTTCTCCAGAGCGCCCTTGATGGCGACCCCGCCGAGCTCCGCGGCGGAGAGACTCTTCAGGCCTCCCAGCAGGCGGCCGATCGGCGTGCGTGCGCCGGCGACGATGACAGATCCCATGGTTCCTCCTGTGGTTCGACGGCGTCCTCCGCGCGGGACGGGAGCCGTCCTCGACCTTACTTGGCAGCCGGGGGCGCGGTCGTGTCGGTCCGGTCACATCCTCGACCCCTGGGCCGGGTTAGGGTTCCGGAATCATGAACGAGACTCTTGCGCCCGTCGACGAACTCATCGCCTCGATCTCCGAGCAGTACCCCGTCCATCGAGCATTCCTCGACCAGGCGATCGCCGGCGCTTCGGAGGAGGAGAAGAGCCGCCTGGGCAGCTACGTGCAGTTCTGCCTCGGCAAGGGGCTCGACCTCGACTACCTCGCGGAGTGCTACCTGACGATCCTCGGCGACACGATCGAGGAGCAGCTCTACTTCCGCGACAACGGCCACTACCGCCACTCCACCTTCGACGAGGTGGCCGAGTCGGTCTACCACGACCGCGACTACATGGATCGCTACATGTACGGCCTCGCGATCACCAACTTCCTGTGGCCCAACCACGTGCAGATGGCTCGCTTCATGCGCGAGACCCTGCCGAAGGGCCGCGAGGGTCGTTACCTCGAGGTCGGCCCCGGGCACGGCTTCCTGCTGCTCTCCGCCCTCGAGGTCGGTGCCTTCGACGACGTCCTCGGCGTCGACCTCTCGGCCGCCAGCGTCGAGCAGACCCAGACGATCATCGAGCACTTCTACCCCGACGCCCCGGCACGCGTGGAGCTGCGCGACTTCCTCGAGGCCGACGACCTCGAGCCCTCGTCGTTCGACGCCGTGGTGATGGGCGAGGTGCTCGAGCACGTCGAGCAGCCGGAGGTGTTCCTGCGCCGGATCGCCGAGCTGGCCAAGGACGACGCCTACATCTTCATCACGACGTGCATCAACGCCCCCGCCGTCGACCACATCTACCTCTGGCGCACCACCGACGAGCTCGAGGAGATGATCACCTCGAGCGGCCTGACGATCGTGGAGCCGCTGCGCCTGCCGTACGAGGGCAAGAGCCTCGAGCAGTCCCGCGAGGAGAACCTGCCGATCAACGTCGCCTACGTGCTGGCCAAGACCCCGGCCTAGTCACCGGGCGCGTCAGTACGACGCGCGCTTGGCGCCCATCAGCTCGACCACCAGGCCGCCCCGGCGCTGCACGAACGCGACCGTGGTGTCGAAGGTGATCGCGTGGCTCGGCGGCACCAGCAGCATCGCGTCGTTCTCGAGCTCCTGGGCCAGGGATGCGTCGAGGTCCTCGACCCAGAAGCACAGGTGGTCGAGCCCGCCCCCACGGGCCAGCCTGGCCGCGATGGGCGAGTCGACGTCGGGCAGCGGCGCGACCAGCTCCACGTCGACACCCTCGGGCAGCCGCAGCAGGCAGCACGTGACGCCCAGTCCCGGGTCGTCGGTCGGCCCGATCACCAGGACCGCTCCGGAGTCCTCGAAGCGGCGGATCCCCCCGGCCATGTTCGCCACGACGTAGCCGACGTGGTGCAGCCGCGGGCCTGAGTCGATGCGCTCGGCCGTCATCTCAGTACCCGCCGTAGACGAAGTGGATGGCGCTGGTCGACGCCCACGCCGCCGCCAGCAGGACCACGGCCAGCGCGATCCCGATCACGATCTCGATGGCAATGGTGGCCGGCCACCGCGGGACCCGCTCGCGCTCGGGCGTGCTCGTCGGCTCGGTGCGCTGCGTGCTCATCGTCCCTCGCATTCGGGTTGACGTCGGTTGGCGCGGAGGAGCGCGCACAGGTCGCGTGCCAGCACGGTCGCCTCCGGTCGGGGTTGCTTGACGTGCACGATGTCCTCGTACTCGACCGGAGGCACCCTGTCCTGCAAGCCCTGTGGGTCGAAGCTGACCAACCTGCTGGTGCGTCCCTTGGTCGCGTCGGCGAGCATCGTGCGCACGCCGCTGACGTACTTCACACCGTCGGGGCGCGCGTACACCTTGGGATCGATCGGCGGCACGTAGAAGTACGTCGGGATGCCGGCGCGGTGCGCCATGTCGAACATCTGCTGGAGGACTGTGGTGTTCATCGCGGACTTCGAGGCGAGCTCACGCTCCATGATGCGCAGCTGGACGTCGCTGAGGTTCTTGCTGTTCGAGGACGATGCGAAGTGGCTGAACCAGAAGTCCACAGGGCGCTTCTGCGCGAATGCGCCGAGCTCGGTCAGCGGCGGTGGGGCCTTGTCGGTCTTGGAGTCGAGGAAGGTGAACGAGCCGGTCTTGTTGCTCGCCTTGACGCCCCAGTCGTAGCGCTGCTGGACGGGCCGGCTCACGCTGGAAAGCGCCCGCCAGCCGACGTCGCCCGGGCCGATCAGGGATCCGAGGACCGGCCAGCTGGACGGCGGCCACAGCGTCCCGCGTGCCAGCACGCCGTTGAGGTAGTCCCACTGCTGCACCGCGAGGTCGTTGAGCACCCACACCGGGTTCAGGCTGATCACCAGCATGTCGGGCTTGGCCGCCACCGCGGCGCTCTCGGCGGAGTACTCATCGGCCAGCCGGATCGCGTTCAGGAAGTAGATGTCGGTGTCGGCGCGCTTGCCCCCGACCTTGCCGATCTTGTCGTTGACGAGCCGCGGGATGAAGGACGGGTGCCGCGGGTCGACGCCGAGGAGCTCGGAGCCGCCGATCCAGGCCACCTTGAAACGGTGCGGGTGGTCGCTCGGCTTGAACCCGCGTGGGTCGTTGAGCGGGAGAGCGACGTTGCGGGTCGTCGGGGTGGCGAGCCGATGGTTGTACGGCGCCGCGCGCGTCTGGCCCGGGTGGTCGGGCAGCACCAGCCCGGCGACGGCGAGGGCCAGCACCACCACCACGGCGATCCGCACCAGCGACCACGCGGTGGGGATGTAGCCGGTCACCCGGCGCAGCCAGGCGAGCAGGGAATCGACAGTGACCATCAGACGAGCCTCGAGTAGAAGGTACCCAGCTCGGACAGTCCGAGCTCCAGCAGCGGCAGGCTGAGCAGCACGAACACGAACAGCGCCGCGTTGGCCCCGATCCGGTTCGGCAGGGGGCGGGGGCGTGGGACCGGCCGGCGGGCGGTCCACATCCGGTGCAGCACCAACCCGGCGGAGTGGTAGATGCCGAAGATCACCAGCGGGATGCTCAGGTCGTGCCAGAGGGCGATCACCATCATGGTGGCCACGATGGCGACGTACTGGGTGCGCGCCCGCATGCCGCCCATCGGCACGAACACGTTGCGCTGGGCGAACCTGGTCAGGCTCATGTGCCAGCTGTTCCAGAAGTCCTGGGGGTTGGTCTTCAGGTAGGGGTTGTTGAAGTTGGGGGCGAGCCTGAAGCCGAAGATGCGGGCCGACCCGATCGCCATGTCGGAGTAGCCGGCGAAGTTCAGGTAGAAGTACAGCGCGAACATGATCAGCTCGAGCCAGTAGTCGAGTGCGGACCCGGTGTGCGTGCGCAGCGCGAAGACGTCCTGGCTGCCGCGCAGCGCGTAGGCCAGCACGAAGACCTTGACCGCGCCGATGCCGATCGTGAGCACGCCGCTGAGGGTGTCCTCGGCCCGCCACCGGGCACGCTTCAGCAACCCGCTCTCGATCTCGGTGTACTCGATGACGGGGCCGATCACGAGCACCGACGGGAAGAACGCATACGCGAAGTGCTGGAGCGGGCTCAGCGGCGGCAGGATCTCGAGGCGGACCTTGATCAGCTGGTCGACCGCACGGAACGTCGCGAAGCTCAGCCCGATCGGGAGGATCAGGTCGCGGACGCGGTCGATGGCACCCACCCAGGGGCTGAGCTGGTCGACCGCTGCGTTCATGTGGAAGTTGAAGCCGGGCACGAACCAGTTCGGGAACAGCTTCCACACCACCATCGGCGCGAGCGCCGCGGCGATGAGCACTGTCGTCCACACCCAGCTCGCCCTGCGGTCGCGCCACAGCACCGCCCCCCACTGGAGGGCGTAGATGCCGAGCCAGAACAGCAGGAAGAACAGCAGCAGCCGTGGGGCGATCAGGAACGTGAGGTAGCTGCCGGTCAGGCCGAGGAGGAGCTGTCGTGCCCACATCCACGGCAGCAGGAAGAACAGCGGTACGACCAGCACCATGAGGACGAGCAGGTCGGAGAAGTAGCGGAACGGATCTCCGTCAAGCATCGCGGCGCACTTCGACGTGGTCCGTCGCCAGGCTGAGCGGCAGATCTGCGTCGTAGCGACCCTCGCCGAGGTCCCGGAACCCACGTTCGGGGTAGAACGTGGCCACCTGGCCGTTCTTCGGCGTCGGGCTGTACCGGCCCTGCACCGTCGTGGCCCCTGCGGCCACGGCGTCGTCGGAGATGCACTGCAGGATCGAGTCCTCGACCCCGCGGCGCAGCACCCGGCAGCTCATCAGGAAGGTGTCGATCTCCCACGACTCCGGCCCGCAGGCCACGATCGCCACGGCCACGAGGCCGTAGCCACCGAACCGGTCGGAGACCTCGGCGGCGTACACCCGGTGGTCCGGGGAGTCCACGAGGGCGGACACCTCAGCCTCGTCGCGCCGGATCGTGGTCAGGTTGAACTGGTTGGTCTTGTTGACCAGCTGTGCCACCCGGCCGACGTGCGTGGGGCTCGGGGAGAACACGTGCACCTTGAGCTGGAGGGACTGCAGGAACTCCTCGTGCGTCGGCGCCTCCGCAGCGGCGGACTTGCGGTCGCGCTCGACCTGCATCATCGAGGTGCGCTCGCGGTCCTCGCGCGAGACCCGCGCGAACCGGAACCCCTGCAGTGCCGCGGTCAACGTCGCGATCTCGGCGGGCTCGTCGCTCACCTTGACCACGGGTACGCCGGGCAGGCGCTGGCGCACCTCGTCGAGCTCGACGTCGTTGTCGTCGACGAAGACGAAGCTGTCGACGCCCAGGTTGAGCTCCTCGGCGATGCTCGCGATGTTGTCGGCCTTGCTGTTCCAGTCGACGCGGAGCGCGGCGAAGTCCTTCGGGCCCAGCACCAGGTCGCCGCCTCGCCGGTCGAAGATCTCGTCGACGTCGGGGCCGTTGTTCTTGCTGACCAGGGCCAGCAGGGCGCCGTTCGCCGCCTGGTAGGCCAGGCCCTGCTGCAGCGAGCGGAAGGCGTTGCCGGGGAAGCTGTCGCCGACCAGGACGCCGTCGGCGCCGTCCTCTCCGATGATGCCGCCCCACAGGGTGTTGTCGGCGTCGACCGCCAGCACCTTGGGCGTCGCCGTGGACAGCGACCCGAGCGCCTCGCCGAGGAGGTTCCCGAAGAGCCGGGCGAAGCCGCTGGTGAACGGCTGGTGGTACATCAGGTCGTTGCGGGTGTCGTACGCCGCCTCGACGCCGTGCACGCGCAGGAGGGCCGCGAAGTCGACCAGCGTGACCGGCGCCTCGCCGATGCCGTCGAGGAAGGCCGCCAGCAGCTGCCCGTGCAGCACGCCGAGGCGGGCGCTGGTGCGGGTGTCGAGCGGGTCGAGCCAGTGCAGGTGCGGGAAGGGCGGCGTGGAGACCAGCACCGAGGCACCGCCACCGCGGGCGGCCTGGGCGACGAGCGCGCCGAGCTGGCGCACGTCCTCCACCAGCCCGGAGGCATCGGCGGAACCCACCAGCCACTCGGTCAGCGAGGCCTCGAAGACGTCCTCGATGCGCCACAGCACCACGAGGCGGTCCGGGCGCACCTCGAGACTGCCCTCGGGGTCCATCAACGTCTGGTGGACCTGGTTGAAGTCGGCCACGACCGTCTCGAGCTCGTCGCTTCCCGGGTAGGCCTGGACCATCGGGCGGAGCAGGAGCTGCGGAGTGAAGCTCGCGGTGACGCCGACCGTCGTGCGCTGCTGCGGATCAGTCATGGAGCGGGGGCTAGATGCCCTCGACACCCTTGCCGCGCAGCACCGTGCGCGCGAGCCCGATGGAGCGCATCTTCATGATCTCGGCGGTCTTGAGGCGCACCCCGAAGGAGTCCTCGATCAGGGTGACCATCTCCATGGCCGCCAGGGAGTCCCAGGCTGAGGTGTTCGAGGGACTGATCTCGTCGTCCAGCTGGTCGGCGGGGATGCCGAGCCCGGTGGAGAAGACCTCGAGCAAACGGTCAGACATGCAGTGACTCCTGCGACGGGGGGGCAAATCCCGGTCACGCTATCACCGGGCGAGTGACCAACCGGGAGTCGGTCCCGCGGGGCGTTGGCGTGTCGACCGGGGCCGCGTTGTCGCCTCCGCGGGTCTCGGCGAGGATGTCCGCATGAGCGCTCCCCTCGACATCCCCGAGCACCTGTTCGTCGCGATCGACCACGTCGGCGTGGCCGTTCCCGACCTCGACGCCGCCATCGCGTCGTACAGCGCCAACTTCGGCATGGAGGTGGTGCACCAGGAGGTCAACGAGGAGCAGGGGGTGCGCGAGGCGATGGTCGCGGTGGGCGACTCGGGCTCGGCGATCCAGCTGCTGGCTCCGCTCCACGACGACTCCACGATCGCGAAGTTCCTCGATCGCAGCGGCCCCGGGCTGCAGCAGCTGGCCTTCCGGGTCACCGACGTCGACCAGGTCTCGCAGGTGCTGCGCGAGCGCGGCCTGCGCCTGCTCTACGACGCCCCCAAGCGCGGCACGGCTGACTCGCGGATCAACTTCATCCACCCCAAGGACGCCGGCGGCGTGCTCGTCGAGCTGGTCGAGCCCGCCGCCCCCTAGCCCGCGTCCACGGGGCCTGGGTGACGAGTGGGTCACATGCTGCTGCACGAGCGGCTACCCGTCGGTAATGTGCTGGCAGCCCCGTCCTCGACCGCTCTCACTAGCAGGAGACGCACGTGCAGCAGATCCTCGACACCATCCTGGCCGACGACACGACCACGGCCGACTACGCCGCCCTCGCCCTCCCCGAGTCCTACCGCGCCGCCACGGTGCACAAGGACGAGGCCACCATGTTCGAGGGGATGGCCAGTCGCGACAAGGACCCCCGCAAGTCGCTGCACGTCGAGGACGTGGCCTTGCCCGAGCTCGGTCCGGGCGAGGCGCTGGTGGCCGTGATGGCCAGCGCCATCAACTACAACACCGTGTGGACCTCGATCTTCGAGCCGGTCTCGACCTTCGGCTTCCTCGAGCGCTACGGCCGGATCTCCCCGCTGGCCAAGCGGCACGACCTGCCCTACCACGTCGTGGGCTCCGACCTCGCCGGTGTCGTCCTCAAGACCGGGCTCGGCGTGCACTCCTGGAACCCCGGCGACGAAGTCGTCGCGCACTGCCTCTCGGTGGAGCTGGAGAGCCCTGACGGCCACAACGACACGATGCTCGACCCGGAGCAGCGGATCTGGGGCTTCGAGACCAACTTCGGGGGTCTGGCCCACATCGCCCTGGTCAAGTCCAACCAGCTGATGCCCAAGCCCGACCACCTCACCTGGGAGGAGGCTGCCTCCCCCGGGCTGGTCAACTGCACGGCGTACCGCCAGCTGGTCAGCCGCAACGGCGCCGGCATGAAGCAGGGCGACAACGTGCTGATCTGGGGCGCCAGCGGTGGCCTGGGCGGCTTCGCCACGCAGTACGCCCTCAACGGCGGCGCCGTCCCTGTGTGCGTGGTCTCCAACGAGGAGAAGGCCAACATCGCCCGCAAGATGGGCGCGGAGCTGATCATCAACCGCTCCGAGGAGGGCTACAAGTTCTGGAAGGACGAGCAGACCCAGGACCCTCGCGAGTGGAAGCGCTTCGGCGCGAAGATCCGCGAGCTGACCGGTGGTGAGGACGTCGACATCGTCTTCGAGCACCCGGGCCGCGAGACCTTCGGCGCGAGCGTCTACGTCACCCGCAAGGGCGGCACCATCACCACGTGCGCGTCGACCTCGGGCTACATGCACGAGTACGACAACCGCTACCTGTGGATGAACCTCAAGCGGATCATCAGCTCCCACTTCGCCAACTACCGCGAGTCGTGGGAGGCCAACCGGCTGATCGCCAAGGGGATGATCCACCCGACCCTGTCGCGGACCTACTCCCTCGACGAGGTCGGCCAGGCCGCGCTCGACGTCCACCAGAACGCCCACCAGGGCAAGGTCGGCGTCCTGTGCCTCGCCCCCGAGGAGGGCCTCGGCGTGCGCGACGAGGAGAAGCGCGCCCTGCACCTCGACAAGATCACGGCCTTCCGCGGGGTCTGATCTCGCACGACCCAGCCTCCGCAATTCGTTGAAATTCGGACTACCCCTTTTCGCCTCGGCGAGTCGCGGGGTGGCGTTCGGAGAGTCCCTTGTCCATGGGTGACACTGGCGTCGTACGACGCATCACCGACCCGGAACCGAGAGAAGAAACGATGAGCGACCAGGGCCTGTCCATCTTCGACACCCCGTCCGAGGACAACGCGGACGAGCCCACCCAGGTGATCCCGGTGGGCGCCTCCAACAACGACAAGGCGCCCCAGGGTGCCGATCAGACCACGCAGGTGCGCGCGGCCACCGCGACGCAGACTCGCCCTGCTCCTGCCAAGGCCCCGACCCAGCGCGTCGAGGCTCGCGGCGAGGCGACCACCGCGGCCCCCTCGAGCCAGGCCGAGAAGCCGGCGGCACGACCGGCCCCCTCCCGCCCGGAGGCGAGCACGGCACCTGCCCAACCCCCGAAGGCACCGGCGCAGCCGAACCTGCCGACGGTGCGCCGCGGTGGCTACGACGTCACCGCCGTCGACACCTTCGTGCGGACGGCCTCGGCGGAGAAGGCCGGGCTGACGGCGAGCCTCAACCAGGCCCAGCAGCGGATCAAGAGCCTCCAGGGCGAGGTCGACTCGCTGCGCACCACGGTCGAGGAGAACCAGAACCCGACGTACGCCGGGCTCGGCGGCAAGGCCAGCGAGATGCTGCGCCTGGCCGAGGAGCAGGCCGCCGAGGTGATCGCCGAGGCCAACGCCCACGCCGCGCAGATCCGCGAGCAGGCCAAGCGCCACGCTGCATCGGTGAAGTCCGAGGCTGAGGCGGAGACCGAGGAGATGCGGGCGGTCCAGATGCGCGAGCTCGAGGAGAGCCGCGCCCGCTCCACCGCCGACATCGAGTCCCACCGCACCCGCGCGATGGCGGAGGCCGACGACCACCTCGCCTCGGCAAGGCGCGAGGCCGAGCAGCACCGCCTCGCCGCCGAGCAGGAGATCAACGCCACCCGCACCAGCGCGATCCGTGAGGCCGAGCAGCAGCGTGCCGCGGCCGAGCGCGAGGTGCAGGAGGCGATGCGCACCCTGGCCGTGGAGAAGGAGCGGCTCACCCGCGAGGCCGCCGAGAACCACGACGCGGCCGCGGCCGAGACCAAGCGTCTCGTCGCCGAGGCCGAGGAGCGTGCTGCGGTCGCCGAGCAGCGGGCGCGGGAGGCCACCGAGGCCGCCAACGCCCACCGTGAGCAGACCGCCCAGGAGGCCGAGCAGCTGATCAGCCGCTCACGTCGCGAGGCCGAGCAGATCGTGAGCGCCGCCAAGAAGCAGGCCGACGCCCTGCGCAACAGCGGTCACGCCGACTCCGAGCGCGAGCTCGCCGCCCTCAAGACCGAGGTCGACCGGCTCACCCGTCGTCGCGACTCGATCACCGCACAGCTCGCCGCACTGCGCGACGTCGTGGCCGGGTTCGGCAGCGACGACGAGGGCTGAGCGTGCCCGACCCCGAGAAGCCCACGCAGACCGGCCGCCGCGACTCCGCGGCGGCCGGTGCTGCATCGCCCCGGGCAGCCCTCCCCGCCAACCCGTTGAGCGGTGCCTCGTCAGGCTGGGCGCTCTCCGAGCACCCGTTCCGCACGGGCTTCTACCTGGCCTCGGGCGCGCTCGTGTCGTGGTGGATCTTCGAACGGATCCTCTCGGCACGGTCGGTGCTGATCCTGATCATCGTCTCGCTCTTCCTGGCCTTCGGGCTCAACCCGGCCGTCGAGTTCTTCATGCGGCGCGGGCTGAGGCGTTCCCGGGCCGTGCTGCTGGTGGCGTTCATCGTCGTCCTGGCGGTGGCCCTCTTCCTGGTCGCGATCGTGCCGGTGATCGCCGACCAGGTCGCCGCGCTCTCGCACAACGCGCCCCACTGGTTCGACGACCTCCAGCACAACAGCCAGATCAGGAGGCTCGACGCCAAGTACGACATCGTCGAGAAGGTCAAGCACTACGTCCTCGGCGGCGACCTGGCCAAGAACGTCTTCGGTGGCGTGCTCGGAGTGGGCCTGGCCATCCTCGGCGCGCTGGCCAACGTCTTCGTGGTGGTGGTGCTGACGCTGTACTTCCTCTCCACGCTGCCGCAGGTCAAGGGCGGCCTCTACCGCCTGGCGCCGGCGAGCCGCCGTCAGCGCGTCTCGCACCTCGGCGACCGCATCCTCGACGGGATCGGCGGCTACGTCTCGGGGGCGTTCGTCGTCGCCGTCTGCGCGGGCCTGTCCACGCTGATCTTCCTGTTCATCGTCGGCCTGGGGCAGTACGCCGTGGCGCTGGCCTTCGTGGTGGCGCTGCTCGACGTGATCCCGATGATCGGCGCCACCCTGGGCGCGGTGATCGTGTGCTCGATCGCGGCCGCCGTCGACCTGAAGGCCGGCATCGCCTGCGTGATCTTCTACATCGTCTACCAGCAGGTGGAGAACTACCTGATCTACCCACGGGTGATGTCGAAGTCGGTCGACATCCCCGGCGTGATGACCGTGATCGCCGCCCTCGTCGGCGCGAGCCTGCTCGGCGTCATCGGGGCCCTGCTCGCGATCCCCACGGCCGCCGGGATCCTGCTGATCGTCCGCGAGGTCGTCGTACGCCGGCAGGACACGCTCTAGTCGACGAAGCGCCGCAGCACCTCGGCGAACACCTCGGGCTGCTGGGAGTGCACCCAGTGCCCGGCTCCCTTGACCACGACCCGGCGATGGCGCGGGAACCAGCGCTCCATGGCCGCCTCGTGCTCGGGTCGCACGTAGCCGGAGTCGGCGCCGGCCACCCACAGCACCGGGCCGTCGTACGGCGCCAGGCCGTCGAGCTCGTCCTCGGGCCAGCCACTGATCGTCGCCAGCTCCTCGCCCAGCACCTCGAGGTTGGCCTGCCAGCGCCAGCTGTCGCCGTCGCGGCGCAGGTTCTGCAGCAGGAAGTCCCGCACGGTCCGGTTCGGCACCGCGTCGGCGAGGGCGGCATCCGCGTCGGCACGCCGAGCCAGCGACGCGAGGTCGAGACCACGCATCGCCTCGACGTACCCCTGGAACTCCTCGCTGCTGCCGTAGTCGACGGGTGCGATGTCGACCACGCACAGCCGGGCGACGAGCTCGGGGTGGCGCAGGGCCAGCACCATGGCGACCTTGCCGCCCATCGAGTGCCCGACGAGCGTCACCGGGTCGTCGGCGGAGAGCAGGTCGGCGACCTCGTCGGCCGACGCGGCGTAGTCGAAGTCATCGGACCACGCCGAGCGACCGTGGTGCGGCAGGTCCACGAGCAGGGCCCGGTGGGTGCCCGCGAGAGACTTGGCGATTCCCGTCCAGTTGCGGCCCTGGCCGAACAGGCCGTGGCAGAACACGACCAGCGACCCCTGCTCGCCGAGCGAGGTGGTGTGCAGAGCCGACATGCCCCCATTCTCCCGGCCGGGCCGGGGAGGGCGACGCGGGGTCTCAGGACGTCACGCCGACCAGCGCACGGACTCCTCCACGACGTCGGCCCACGCGTGCACGCCGCGCAGGTCGTGGCGATTGGCGAGCAGGGTGCTGACCCCGCGCACGTGGCGTACGGCCAGATCCGCGCTCCCGCGCTCGCCGACGTCGACGACACCCGGCTCGATCGGGCTCAGGTAGGTGATCGGCTCCATGGTTCCCTCCACGGTCCAGGACTGATGAGGACCAGCGTGACGCGCGAAGGTCACGAGAAGGTTGACGCCGGGTTACCGCAAAGTCACCGAAGCAAGGCGGATGCGCCGATCACATGTCACGCGCTGTTGGTCGCGCCGTACGACGTCTCAGCGGTTGCTGTAGTCGCGGAAGCCACGCTTGGTCTTGCGACCGAGGTAGCCCGCCGTGACGAGGTGCTCGAGCAGCGGCGCCGGGGCGAAGCCCGGCTCGCGGAACTCGAGGTAGAGCTCTCGCTGGATGGCCAGCGACACGTCGTTGCCGACCACGTCGAGGAGCTCGAAGGGGCCCATCGGCAGGGCACATCCCTGCTTCATCGCGGTGTCGATGTCGTCGGCGGTCGCGTAGTGCGCCTCGAGCATCTTGATCGCGTCGTTGAGGTAGGGGAAGAGCAGTGCGTTGACGATGAAGCCCGCGCGGTCCGCGCACGAGACCGCGACCTTGCCCACCTTCGCGCAGAGCGCCCTCGTGGTCTCGGTGACGTCCTCCGAGGTCGAGACCGTCGAGACGACCTCGACCAGCTTCATGATCGGCGCGGGGTTGAAGAAGTGCATCCCCACGACGTCCTGGGGCCGGCTGGTCGCCCGGGCGCACTCGATGATCGGCAGCGACGAGGTGGTCGTGGCCAGGATGGCGCCGGGCTTGCAGATCTCGTCGAGGTTCTCGAAGAGCGTGGTCTTCACCTTGAGGTCCTCGGCGATCGCCTCCACGACGAGGTCGACGTCCTTCAGGTCGTCCAGCGAGGTGCTGCCGGTGAGCCGGCCGAGCACCTCCGCCTTCGCCGACTCCTCGAGCTTGCCGCGCTGGATCGCCTTGTCCAGCGAGCGCTCGATCGTCGCGGCGACGCCGGCGACCTTGTCCTGTGAGCGACCGACGTAGAGGACGTCGTACCCACTCTTGGCGAAGACCTCGACGATGCCGGTCGCCATCGTGCCGGTGCCGACCACGCCGACGACCTTGAGGTCGTGCTTGAGCTGCGGCTGGTCGGAGTCCGAGGGCGTCTTGTCGTCGGCCACGATCACCGGGCTGTCGGGGCCCTCGTAGCTGTAGAAGCCGCGGCCGGTCTTGCGACCGAGCATGCCGGCGGTGACCATCTGCTTGAGGATCGGCGAGGGTGCGTGCAGCCGGTCGCGACCCTGGCGGTACATCGTCTCGAGGATCTCGTACGCCGTGTCGAGGCCGATCAGGTCGAGCAGGGCCAGGGGGCCCATCGGGTAGCCGCAGCCGAAGCGCATCGCGGCGTCGATGTCCTCGCGCGAGGCGTAGCGGCCCTCGTACATCGACACGGCGTGGTTGAGGTAGCCGAACAGCAGCGTGTTGGCGATGAAGCCTGCCTTGTCGCCGCAGACCACGGGGTTCTTGCCGAGTGCCTGCACGAGCGCGGAGACGTCCTGGAGCACGTCGGGCTCGGTGACGACCGTCTGCACGATCTCGACGAAGCCCTGCACCGGCGCCGGGTTGAAGAAGTGCACCCCGATCACGCGGCCCGGGTGGGCGTTGGCGGCGGAGATCTCGGTGACCGAGAGCGAGGAGGTGTTGGTGGCCAGGATGGCGTCCTCGGCGACGATGTCGTCGAGCTGCTTGAAGATGGCCTTCTTGATGTCGGGCGACTCCACCACGGCCTCGACGACCAGGTCGGCGCTCTTGAGCTCCGCGAGCTCGGTGGCGAAGGTGACCCGTCCGAGCAGTGCCTGCTGCTCCTCCTCGGACAGCTTTCCGCGGGAGACCGCCCGCCCCGTCGAGCTGTCGAGGTGCTGGCGAGCCCGCTCGACGCCTTCGTCGTCGACCTCGACGCCGACGACGTCGTAGCCGTGCCGGGCGAACACCTCTGCGATGCCGGCGCCCATGGTGCCGAGGCCCACCACGCCGATCGTCTTGAACTCACGTGCCATGCGGCACATGGTCGCACGCGCTCACCGGCGCGTCAGTGTGGGTCCGCTCACGCCTGGAGCTCGCTCACGAGCCGGGTGACCTCGTCGGCGCAGCCCCAGCTGAGGGTCACGCCCGCCCCGCCGTGGCCGTAGCAGTGCACCACCCGGTCCTCCACGTCGAGCCGGACCTCCGGGCGCACCGGGCGCAGGCCGACGCGGTGCGCCACCACCTCGCCCCGGGCCAGGGACGGCACCAGCCGGACGGCCCGGGCGAGGATCTCGCGCGCGACCTCCGGGGAGGCGGTCCTGCTCCAGTCGCCGTCGTCGTCGGTGCCACCCACGACCACCACGTCCCTGCGGGGCACGACGTACGTCGGCCCGGACTCGTCGAGCCACCACCTGTCGACCTCGACGCCCGCGACCAGCACCACCTGTCCTCGCACCGGGCGGACCGAGGTGTCGTGGGCGAGCAGGCGCGAACCCATGCCCGCGCAGTTCACGACGACCTCGTCCGGGCCGGCGGGCGGCATGCCGGACAGACTCATCCGGGTCAGGGTGCCGCCCAGGGCCTCGAGCCGCTGCCGCAGCCAGTCCAGGTAGATCGGCATGTCGATGACGGGGGCCGTGAACGACCACGCGTCGGCGTACCCGTGGACCGGCGTCACGCGGTGCAGGTCGGGGACCGCGCCCGCCCACCACGGGTCGGGCGTGCCGGCGCCGAGGACCTCGGTGCCGGCGAGCATCCGCACCCCGGTGCCCTCGCCGTCCGAGCGAGCCAGCTCCGCGAACGTGCGATAGGCGTCGGCGCCCCAGACCCGGACGCGGTCCTCTGGCAGCGCGAGGTAGGGGTACCAGAGCGCCGCCGCGACCACCGACGTCGTCTCCCGCGGCAGGTCCCGGGCCAGCACGTCGACGCGGTGACCGGCCTCGGCCAGGCGCACGGCACAGCTGAGGCCGACGACCCCGGCTCCCACGACGATCACCCGACCCACCCGAGAAGTCTGGCAGGTACTGTCGCCTCTCGTGAGGCTCGTCGTCGCTCGCTGCCAGGTGGACTACGCGGGACGGCTGACGGCCCACCTGCCGATGGCCACCAGGGTGCTGATGCTGAAGTCCGACGGGTCGGTGCTGGTGCACTCCGACGGCGGCTCCTACAAGCCGCTGAACTGGATGAGCCCCCCGTGCACGGTCAAGGAGGGGCACTCCGAGGACGGCCAGGTCGAGTGGCTGGTCGAGGCGAAGTCCGGCGACAGCCTGCGCATCCTCATCGAAGAGATCCTCGCCGACACCACCCACGACCTCGGCGTCGATCCCGGGCTCCAGAAGGACGGCGTCGAGAAGCACCTGCAGGAGCTGCTCGCCGAGCACCCCGCGACCCTGGCCGACGGCCTCACGCTCGTACGACGGGAGTTCCCGACCGCGATCGGCCCGGTGGACCTGATGTGCCGCGACGCGGCCGGTGCCTCGGTGGCCGTGGAGATCAAGCGACGCGGCGAGATCGACGGGGTCGAACAACTGACCCGCTACCTCGAGCTGCTCAACCGCGATCCGCTGCTCTCCCCCGTCCGCGGCATCTTCGCCGCCCAGGAGATCAAGCCGCAGGCACGCGTGCTGGCCACCGACCGCGGGATCGCCTGCGCCGTCGTCGACTACGACGCCCTGCGCGGGATGGACGACCCGAGCGACCGGCTGTTCTGAGCGACCGGCCCGGCTCCGGGCTCAGGACCCCTGCGTGCGCAGCGGGAAGGTCATCCGGAAGGTGCTTCCATCCGGGCCGCTGCGCAGCAGCTCGATGGTGCCGGCGTGTGCCTCGACGATGGCCAGGGCGATGGTCAGGCCGAGGCCGGCCCCCTGCATCTGCTGCGCCACGGCGTTCGGCGCGCGGTGGAGGCGCTCGAACAGGGCATCCGGGTCCTCGTCGCCGATGCCGACCCCGGTGTCGATGACGTCGATCATCGCGCTGGGCCCCTGCACGGACAGGGCGACCCGGACGACCCCTCCCTGCGGGGTGAACTTGATCGCGTTGGAGAGCACGTTGTCGAGGGCCTGGCCGAGCCGGTCGCGGTCGCCGAACATCGGTACGGCGATCCCCGGGGTCTCCAGCGCCAGGTTGAGCTGTGCCTCCTCCGAGCGGGGACGGGCCGCCTCGACCGCGTCGCGCACGACGAGCTCGAGATCGATCTCAGCGGTCCGGATCGCGAGTCCGGACTCCTCGATCGCGACCAGGGTGAGCAGGTCGTCGACGAGGCGCAGCTCCCGCTCGGCGCTGCGCAGGATCACCGAGAGGAACCGACGACCCTGCGGACTGAGCTCCTCGAGGTCGCTCATCAGCTCGCCGTACCCGATCATCGAGGTGAGCGGGGTGCGCAGCTCGTGGGAGACGGTGGCGAAGAACTCGTCCTTGACCCGATCGGTCTCCACCTGCATCCGTCGGCGCTCGGAGATGTCGCGGACGGCGGCCGAGACGAGCAGGCCGTCCTCGGTCTCCAGCGGCGACAAGGTGACCTCGACGGGGAACTCCGATCCGTCCTTGCGGCGGGCGAACAGGTCGCCCGCCAGCCCCATCGGACGGGTCCGGGGCTCACTGACGAAGCCGCTGCGGAAGGCCATGTGCATCCCGGAGAAGCGGTCCGGGACCAGGATCTCCACCTGCTGGCCCACCAGCTCGGAGCGCCCGTAGCCGAAGAGCTGCTCGACCTGGGCGTTGACCAGGACGATCTGGCCGTTGCGGTCGACGATGACCATGCCGTCGGGCGCGGCCTCCAGCAGAGCCCGGAACAGCCGCGTCTGCTGGTACTTGTCGACCGGCTCCCGGATGGAGATCGCGACCACGACCCCGCGCTCGGTGGCCACCGGGGACAGGGTGAGGTCGAAGGTCTGGGTGCGTCCGTTGGTGTGGGTCAGGAGGCAGTGACGCACGGTGACCTCGACCCGGTTCAGCACGACCGCGTCGACGGCGATCCGCTGGAACTCGTGCATGGTCTCGCGGCCGAACCCGTCCACGCGCCGGCCGACCATCTGCTCGACCGGGACACCGACGACGTCGCTGGCTCCCTTGTTCGCGAGGAGGAAGACACCCGAGGAGTCGGCGAGCACGATCGCCTCCTCGGACTGGGTCACCAGCTCCGAGAGGGACTCGTAGGCCCACTCGCCTTCATCGTGCATCAGCATGTTCGTCGCTGTCCGCCTGACCGCTCGTGTCCCGAAGAGGCCGACCCTCGCCAAGGCGGCAGCTCCGAGACGTTCATCGGCACACTACGACGTGCCCATGGCTCGGTAGGGGCACTTCTCCCCGAGTGTCCGGTATTTCTGGACCAGTACCTAGACCAGCTCGTGCGCGTCCCTGATGGCCCGGACGATGCCCGCCATCGCCTGGGTCAGGCTGAAGTCCTTGGGGGTGAAGACCGCGGCCACCCCGAGCTCCTCGAGCGCCCGGGCGTCGCGATCGGGGATGATCCCGCCGACGATCACCGGGACGTCGTCGATGCCGGCGTCCTTCATCCGCTCCAGCACGTCGGGCACCAGCTCCATGTGCGAGCCGGAGAGGATGGACAACCCGACGCAGTGCACGTCCTCGGCCACCGCCGCGGCCACGATCTGCTCGGGGGTCAGCCGGATCCCCTGGTAGACGACCTCGAACCCTGCGTCCCTGGCACGTACGGCGACCTGCTCGGCGCCGTTGGAGTGGCCGTCGAGACCGGGCTTGCCGACCAGGAGACGGAGCCGGCCGCCGAGCTCCTCGCTGGTCTGCTTGACCGCCTCGCGCACCTCGGCGAGGTCCTGTCCCGCCTGGCCGACCTGCTCGGTCACGACGGCACCAGAGACGCCCGTCGGCGCCCGGAACTCGCCGAACACCTCGCGCAAGGTGCCCGCCCACTCACCGGTGGTGGCACCCGCCCGGGCGGCGACGAGGGTCGCCCCCATCAGGTTGGCCTCGGTCTTCGCGGCGGCGGCCAGGGCGGCGAGCGCCTCGTCGACCGCGCTCTGGTCGCGCTGCTCGCGCCAGGCCTCGAGTCCGGCGATCGCCGAGCGCTCGGCCTCGGGGTCGGCGGCCTGGATGGCGGCGTCGAGGTCCGCGGTCAGCGGCGAGGGCTCGGTGGTCTCGAACCGGTTCACCCCGACGACGATCTCCTCACCGTTCTCGATGCGGGCCCGACGGGCGGCGTGAGAGCTCACCAGCGCCTGCTTCATGTAGCCGGACTCGACCGCCGCGATCGCACCGCCGAGGGCCTGCACCCGGTCCATCTCTGCCCGGGCGTCCTCGACGAGCTGGCTCACCTTGGCCTCGATCACGTGCGAGCCCTCGAAGATGTCGTCGTACTCCAGCAGGTCGGACTCGAAGGCCAGCACCTGCTGCAGGCGCAGCGACCACTGCTGGTCCCAGGGTCTCGGCAGGCCGAGGGCCTCGTTCCACGCGGGCAGCTGTACGGCGCGGGCGCGGGCGTTCTTCGACAGCGTCACGCCGAGCATCTCCAGCACGATCCGCTGGACGTTGTTCTCCGGCTGCGCCTCGGTCAGCCCCAGGGAGTTGACCTGCACGCCGTACCGGAACCGGCGCATCTTCTCGTCCTCGACGCCGTAGCGCTCGCGCGTGATCTCGTCCCACAGGCGCACGAACGCCCGCATCTTGCAGGTCTCCTCGACGAACCTGACGCCGGCGTTGACGAAGAAGGAGATCCGGCCCACGACCTTGGCGAAGTCGTCCTCGCTGATCTGACCGGCGTCCTTGACCGTGTCGAGGACCGCGATCGCCGTGCACAGCGCATAGGCGAGCTCCTGCGTCGGCGTGGCCCCCGCCTCCTGCAGGTGGTAGCTGCAGATGTTGATCGGGTTCCACTTCGGGATCTCGTGGACGGTGTAGGAGATGACGTCGGCGATCAGCCGCATCGAGTGCTCGGGCGGGAACGCGTAGGTGCCCCGCGACAGGTACTCCTTGATGATGTCGTTCTGGGTCGTCCCGGCGAGCTGGTGGGCGACCTCGAGCGGCTCCAGATCGGGGTTCTGCTCCTCGGCCACCACCTGGTAGAGCGCCAGCAGCCACATCGCCGTCGCGTTGATCGTCATCGAGGTGTTCATCCCGGTGAGCGGGATGTCCTCGAAGAGACGACGCATCTCGCCGAGGTGCGGGATCGGCACGCCGACCTTGCCGACCTCGCCGCGCGCGAGCGGGGAGTCCGGGTCGTAGCCGGTCTGGGTGGGCAGGTCGAACGCGACGGACAGACCGGTCTGCCCCTTGGCCAGGTTGGTGCGGTAGAGCCGGTTCGACTCACCGGCCGAGGAGTGGCCGGCGTAGGTCCGCATCACCCAGGGCCGGTCCTTGACCGGGCGTTCTGCCGTCCCGTCGACGGCCGACGTGCCGTCATCACTGCGCTGAGGGTCGCTCATGGCCTGAGGGTAGGCCGGTTCGCTACCGCCCGGTATGGCGTGTCCGGTCCCTCACATGCGGGATGTGTCACACCCGCTCAGGTGACCGAGGACTGCTCGGAGGGCTCGACGTGGATCATCCAGCGCAGGTGCGAGAGGTGCAGCAGCCGTCGTACGGCGGGCGTGCCGCCGCGCAGCACGACCCGGCGACCCTGGCGCACGGCGACGCGGTTGGCCACGGCGATCAGCTTGAGCGTGGTGAGGTCGATGGTCTCGACGCGGTCGATGTCGACGACGACGTCACCGGTCACCGTCCCGAGCAGCCCGTAGAGGGCGACCCGCAGGTCGGCGGTGCAGCGCACGTCGAGGACGCCGGAGAGCTCCAGCGTGTTCCCGCGTGTCGTGTGCTCCATGTCCCAGACTCCTGCGCCAAGTGTGGCCCCACTATCAAGCACGGTGCATCGGCTTTTCGGATGAACTCGCGGATCAAGCGGCGATATGACATCAGGAGCACGAATTGTCGTGCCAGATACCTGATCAGTCGGGCAGCCGGTCCACCTCGGCGCCGACCGCGCGCAGCGACTCGGCGAACCACGGGTACCCCCGGTCGATGTGCTGCGACTCGGCCACCTCGGTCGTCCCCTGGGCCGCCAGACCCGCGAGGACGAGGGCGGCACCGGCGCGGATGTCGTGCGCCTCGACCGGCGCACCGGAGAGCTGCGGCACCCCGCGGACGACGGCGTGGTGTCCGTCGGTGCGCAGGTCGGCGCCGAGCCGGGCGAGCTCCTGGGCGAACATGAACCGGGCCTCGAAGACGTTCTCGGTGATCATCGCGGTCCCGCGTGACACCGCCGCCAGGGCCATCGCGAACGGCTGGAGGTCGGTCGGGAACCCCGGGTAGGGAAGTGTGGCCACGTCGAAGCTGGTCAGTCGCCGCTCTGTCCGCACCGTGAACCCGTCGTCGTCGATCTCGACCTCGACGCCGGCCGAGACCAGCTTGTCCAGGACGATGTCGAGGTGGTGCGCGACGCCGCCCTCGATGCGGACCTCGCCACCGGCGATGGCGCTGGCGAAGACCCAGGTGCCGGCGACGATGCGGTCGGTGACGGTGCGGTGCTCGACCGGCGCGAGGCGCTCGACCCCCTCGATGGTCAGGGTGGAGGTGGAGACGCCGTCGATCCGCGCACCCATCGCGACCAGCATCTGGCACAGGTCGACGATCTCCGGTTCGCGGGCGACGTTGTCGATCACGGTGGTGCCCTCCGCGAGGACGGCCGCCATCACCAGGTTCTCCGTCGCGCCCACCGAGGGGAAGTCGAGCCAGAGGCTGGCCCCACGCAGCCGGTCCTCGACCTCGGCGACGACCTGGCCGTGCTCGATGTGGACCGTGGCCCCGAGCTCGCGCAGCCCGGCGATGTGCATGTCGAGCCCACGCGAGCCGATGGCGTCGCCGCCGGGCAGCGCCACGCTCGCACGGTGGCAGCGCGCCACCAGCGGACCCAGTACCGCGATGGAGGCGCGCAGGCGGCGGACCAGCTCGTACGGCGCCTCGTGGGCCAGCTGCTCGGGCACGTCGATGGTCGCCGTACCCGACGTCGACCCGGTCGTGGGGTCGGCGTCGAGCGGGTGCTCGATCGCCACGGTGCAACCCAGGCGGCGCAGCAGGTCGCCCATCACGGCGACGTCGAGGATGTTCGGCACGTTGCGCACCACCGAGCGTCCCGGCGCCAGCAAGGCGGCCGCCATCAGCTTCAGGGCCGAGTTCTTCGCGCCGCCGACGTACACGCGGCCCTCGAGGGGACGGGTCAGGGGGCCGCGCGAGACCACCCGGAAGCTCCCCATGGCGAGGACTCTAGTGAGCCCGCCGCCTAGGCTGGCGCCATGGTGAACCTGACGCGCATCTACACCCGCACGGGCGACGGTGGGCGGACCCGGCTGGGTGACATGAGCGAGACCAGCAAGACCGACGCGCGGCTGCGGGCCTACGCCGACGTCGACGAGCTCAACGCCCACCTCGGCGTGGTGCTCGCGACGGGCGGACTCGACGCGGAGGTCGCGGCCGTCCTGACGCACGTGCAGAACGACCTCTTCGACGTCGGCGCCGACCTGTGCACGCCCGTGGTGCCCCACCCGGAGTACCCGCCCCTGCGCATCGAGCAGGACTACGTCGACCGGCTCGAGGGGTGGTGCGACCGCTGGAACGAGGAGCTGCCCAAGCTGCGCTCGTTCATCCTCAACGGCGGCACGGTCGCAGCGGCGCACCTGCACGTCGCGCGCACGGTGGCCCGGCGGGCCGAGCGGTCGGCCTGGGCGGCCCACGAGGAGTACGCCGAGTCGATGAACCCCCTGGCGATCACCTACCTCAACCGCCTCTCCGACCTGCTGTTCATCCTCGCCAGGCACGCGAACAAGGAGAACGGCGACGTCCTCTGGGTGCCGGGCGGCGAGCGCGGCTAGGGCGCCGAGCGGGGGGTTCGCTGCACGCCGTACGACGCCGAGCGGGGGTTTCGTGCACGCCGTACGACGCCGAGCGGGGGGTTCGCGCACGCCACGACCCGTCGCGGGATCGGCCCGAGCGCGCATCCGTCCCCCGCTCGGCAGGCTCAGCCGTACGCCGATCCCCCGCTCACCGCACGAGCGCGTACAGCAATCCCCCGCTCACCGCGCAGGGTCAGAGGGCGGGGCTGGAGCCCGGGGGGCCGGCCTCGAGCCAGGACTGCAGGCCGGTCAGGGAGCTGCGGCTCATGGCGAGCTCGGTCTCCCCGCGCGGCGTCGTGCAGACCACGACGACCGAGCCGGCGTACAGCGCGAACTCCTCGGCCTTGCGCGGCACGCGCTGCGAGACCAGGTTCAGGTCGCTGCGACGCCAGGACCGCTTGGGCACCGGCAGCGGGGAGAAGATCCGGTACCACTCCAGCGAGTCCTCGCGGTAGCGACCCAGGCCGAGCACCCAGCCGCGGCCGTCGGGCAGCGAGCCGTCACGCACGCTGAGCTCGAAGGTGCCGTCGTGGCGTGAGATCAGCCGACGACGGAGGACCAGCGCGGCGACGAGGAACAGCAGGACGAGCAGGATGAGGCCGGCTGAGTCAACCAGCCACTGCCATACCGGCATCCATGCCTCGTTCCGCCCGCGGTGAAGTCACAGCGTAGGAGATCACCGGCAAAACCCCACAATTGCTGGAGTGTGGGGCTCATTACCCCTTGGTACGGGGGCACCGAGGCCCAGGTCTAGGCCCGCTCCGCCGCGCGCACGCGCGCCTCGAGGCGGTGGATCTCCGACTCCGACCTCGAGGAGTCGGCACGCGCCGACTCCAGGTCCGAGCGCGCGCTGGCGAGGTCGATGTCGCCGGCCACCTCGGCGTGCGAGGCCAGCACCGAGACCCGGTTGTTGGCCACGGAGAGGATGCCCTCGTCCACGGCGAACGTGGAGGTCTCACCATCCGGGGTGTCGACCTCGACCGCGCCCGGCGCGAGCAGGGAGAGCACCGGCATGTGGTTGGCCAGGATGCCGATCTCCCCGCCCGCGGTCCGGGCGTTGACGACCGTGGCCTCGCCCGACCACACCAGGCGGTCGGCCGCGACGACCTCGACCTGCAGGGTGTTCTCGGCCATCAGTCGCTGCTCTGACCCGTGGACTTCTGGATCTCTTCCCACTTGCGCTCGACGTCGTCGAGGCCACCGCACATGAAGAACGCCTGCTCGGCCACGTGGTCGTAGTCACCGTCGGCGATCTTGTTGAACGCCTCGATGGTGTCCGCGACCGGCACCGTGGAGCCCTCGAGGCCGGTGAACTGCTTGGCCACGTAGGTGTTCTGCGAGAGGAACCGCTGGATCCGGCGAGCGCGCGAGACGATCACCTTGTCCTCCTCGGAGAGCTCGTCGACACCGAGGATCGCGATGATGTCCTGGAGCTCCTTGTTCCGCTGGAGGATCTGCTTGATCCGGATCGCGCAGTCGTAGTGGTCCTTGCCGATGTACTGCGCGTCGAGGATCCGCGACGTCGAGGTCAGCGGGTCCACGGCCGGGTAGATGCCCAGCGAGGCGATCTCGCGGGACAGCTCGGTGGTCGCGTCGAGGTGGGCGAACGTCGTCGCCGGCGCCGGGTCGGTGTAGTCGTCGGCGGGCACGTAGATCGCCTGCAGCGAGGTGATCGAGTGGCCACGCGTCGAGGTGATCCGCTCCTGCAGCGTGCCCATCTCGTCGGCCAGGTTGGGCTGGTAGCCCACGGCCGAAGGCATCCGGCCCAGCAGGGTGGAGACCTCCGAGCCGGCCTGGGTGAACCGGAAGATGTTGTCGATGAAGAGCAGCACGTCCTGGTTCTGCACGTCGCGGAAGTACTCCGCCATGGTCAGCGCGGAGAGCGCGACGCGCAGGCGGGTGCCCGGCGGCTCGTCCATCTGACCGAAGACGAGGGCGGTCTGGCCGATGACGCCGGCCTCCTCCATCTCCACGATCAGGTCGTTGCCCTCACGGGTGCGCTCGCCGACGCCGGCGAACACCGACACACCGCCGTGGTCGCGCGCGACCCGGGCGATCATCTCCTGGATCAGCACCGTCTTGCCGACGCCGGCGCCGCCGAACAGGCCGATCTTGCCGCCCTGGACGTACGGCGTGAGCAGGTCGATGACCTTGATGCCGGTCTCGAACATCTGGGTCTTGGACTCGAGCTGGTCGAAGGCCGGCGCCTTGCGGTGGATGCCCCACCGCTCCTTGACGTCGAGCTCCTCGCCCTCCTCGAGGTTGAGGCAGTCGCCCAGCATGTTGAACACGTGGCCCAGGGTGGCGTCACCCACGGGCACGCTGATCGGCCCGCCGGTGTCGCGCACCTGGGCGCCCCGGACGAGGCCGTCGGTCGGCTGCAGCGAGATGGCGCGGACCATGCCGTCGCCGATGTGCTGGGCGACCTCGAGGGAGAGCACCCGCTCGTCGTCGCCGATCTTCAGGTCGACCTCGAGCTTGTTGTACATCTCCGGCATCGAGTCGGTGGGGAACTCCACGTCCACGACCGGCCCGATCACCCGGGCGATGCGCCCGGTGCTGCCGGAGCTCTGGTTCTTCTTCTCTTCCACGGTGGCAGTCATAACTGGGCTCTCATTCCTCTGATTGCGCATCGGCCAGCGCGTTCACGCCGCCGACGATCTCGCTGATCTCTTGGGTGATGCCCGCCTGACGGGCCTGGTTCGCGATCCGGGTGTACTTCTTGATCAGTTCCTCGGCGTTGTCCGTGGCGGACTTCATCGCCTTCTGGCGCGCAGCCAGCTCGGAGGCGGCCGCCTGCAGCAGGGCGAAGAAGATCCGGCTCTCGACGTACTTGGGCAGCAGCCCGTCGAGGACCTCCTCGGCCGAGGGCTCGAACTCGTAGAGCGGCAGCACCTCGTCCTCCGGCGGGGGCTCGTCGCCCTCGATGACCTCCAGGGGCAGCAACCGGATGTCGCGCGGCTCCTGGGTCAGCATCGAGCGGAACTGGGTGTAGACGACGTGCACCTCGTCGACGCCGGCGTGCACCTCGTAGGCGTCCTCGCCCTCGCCGACCGTCTGCGGGGAGTCCTCCTCGTTGAGGAAGGCACCGATCAGTGCGCGGCCCATCGCGTGGGCCACGTCGAAGGTCGGCTGGTCGCTGTGGCCGGTCCACGACTCGACGATCTCGCGGTTGCGGAAGCGGTAGTACGCCACTCCCTTGCGCCCGGAGACGTAGATGTCGACCACCTTGCCGTCGGCCTCGAGCCGCGTGCGGAGCCGCTCGGCCTCCTTGAGCACGCCCGAGGAGTAGGCACCGGCCAGGCCGCGGTCGCTGGTGATCGCCAGGATCGCGGCCCGCTTGGGGTCCTCCGGCTCGGTGGTCAGCGGGTGGTCGACGTTGGAGTACGTCGCCACCGCCGACACGGCGCGGGTCAGCTCACGTGCGTACGGGCCGGCCGACTGAGCACGCTGCTGGGCCTTGATGATCCGCGAAGCCGCGATCAGCTCCATGGCGCGCGTGATCTTCTTGGTCGACTCGACCGACTTGATCCGCGCGCGGTACTCGCGCAGGGAAACAGCCATGAGTTAGATCAGCCCTTCTTCTGCTTGACGATCTGCTCCTGGTCGATGTCTTCCTCGTCGATCTTCTCGTGCTCCTCGCGGCCGGCCTTGATCGATCCGCCCTCGCCGGTCTCGAACTGCTCGACGAAGTCGTCGTAGGCCTTCTCCAGGGTGGACTCGGTCTCGTCCTCGAACTTCTGGGTGCTGGCGATCGACTCCAGGACGTCCTTGTGCGAGCGCTTCAGGAAGTCCAGGAACTCCTGCTCGAAGCGCAGCACGTCGTCGGTGGGGACGGGGTCGAGCCGACCGGTGGTGCCCAGCCACAGCGAGACCGTCATGTCCTCCAGCGAGTACGGCGAGTACGCCGGCTGCTTGAGCAGCGCCATCAACCGCTGGCCACGGTCGAGCTGCTGGCGCGAGGCCGCGTCGAGGTCGGAGGCGAACATCGCGAACGCCTCCATCGCGCGGAACTGCGCCAGGTCGACCTTCAGCGAGCCGGTGACGGCCTTCATCGCCTTGGTCATCGCCGCGCCACCCACGCGGGAGACCGACACACCGACGTCGATCGCGGGCCGCTGGTTGGCCGCGAACAGGTCGGACTGCAGGAAGATCTGCCCGTCGGTGATCGAGATGACGTTCGTCGGGATGTACGCCGAGACGTCGTTGGCCTTGGTCTCGATGATCGGCAGGCCGGTCATCGAGCCGTGGCCGAGGTCGTCGGAGAGCTTGGCGCAGCGCTCGAGCAGGCGGCTGTGCAGGTAGAACACGTCGCCCGGGTAGGCCTCGCGACCCGGCGGGCGGCGCAGCAGCAGCGACACGGCGCGGTAGGCCTCGGCCTGCTTGGTCAGGTCGTCGAAGA
>CAWCDX010000015.1:0-340745 GCA_963794435.1 uncultured Actinomycetota bacterium | reverse complement strand
GACGTTGTGGTCGGCGTCGAGCACGGTCAGCGTCTTGGAGTCGTGACGCTGCCGGTAGCCGGCCTCGGCGAGCATCTCGGCGGCCGCGGCCGAGAGGGAGCCCTTGTTGGGGATCGCGACGCGCAGGGGCGAGTCGCCGTTCGTGGTGGTGGTCATCGTGGGGGTCCTAGAGGTGGGCGTAGACGTCGTCGAGCGAGACTCCGGCGGCGAGCATCAGCACCTGCGCGTGGTACAGCAGCTGGCTGATCTCCTCGGCCGCCGCTCATGGCCCTCGTGCTCGGCGGCCATCCACGACTCGGCCGCCTCCTCGACGAGCTTCTTGCCGATCTCGTGGACGCCGGCGTCGAGCGCGCGCACCGTGCCCGAGCCCTCGGGGCGCGTCGCCGCCTTGTCGCTGAGCTCGGCCCAGAGCTCCTCGAACGTCTTCACGCCGCCCAGGCCTAGGGCTGGCGGCGGCGGCCGGGACGCTCAGGGCCAGACGCGGCGGTGATCGACCGCAGGTCAGCGCGGTGCCGAGCGCCGCCGCCGTGGCCTCGTAGCCCTTGTCCTCGCTGCTGCCCTCGAGGCCGGCGCGGTCGAGCGCCTGCTCCTCGGTGTCGCAGGTCAGCAGCCCGAACCCGATCGGCGTCGCCGGTGTCGAGCGCGACCCGGCTCAGGCCGTCGGTGGCCGCCGAGCAGACGTAGTCGAAGTGCGGCGTGCCGCCGCGGATGACCACGCCGAGCGCGATCACCGCGTCGTAGCCCTGGCGGCGAGCGCCTGGGCCACCACCGGCAGCTCGAAGGAGCCGGAGACCCGGACCACGACCGGGTCGCTCGACCTGGTACGCCGCGCACGCCGCGCTGGGACCCGGCGACCAGGCCGTCCATCACCTTCTCGTGCCAGCGCGCGGCCACGATCGCCACCCGCATCTCGCTGGCGTCGCGGGGCTCGTCGGTGGGGCTGCCGGACTTCATTCGGTGGCTCCTTCGTCATCGACAGGCTCGCGCTCGGGGCAGGTCAGCCGGCGAGCTCGTGGCCCATCCGGTCGCGCTTGGTCAGCAGGTAGGCGAGGTTGTGGTCGTTGGGCCGCGGGGTCAGCGCGACCCGCTCGGCGACCGGGACGCCATAGCTCTCCAGGCTCGAGGTCTTGTCCGGGTTGTTGGTCAGCAGCCGCACCGAGCCTCACGCCGAGGTCGCGCAGGATCTGCGTGGCGGCGCCGTAGTGGCGGGCGTCGGCCGGCAGACCGAGGTCGAGGTTGGCGTCGACGGTGTCGCGGCCGCCGTCCTGGAGCTGGTAGGCCTGCAGCTTGGCGAGCAGGCCGATCCCACGCCCCTCGTGGCCGCGCAGGTAGATGACCACACCCCGGCCCTCCTTGACGATCAGGTCCATCGCCTCGTCGAGCTGCGGACCGCAGTCGCAGCGCTGGGAGCCGAAGACGTCGCCGGTCAGGCACTCGCTGTGCACGCGGGTGAGCACCGGCTCGCTCGTCCCCGGAGGCGAGCAGTGCGGCCGGGTCGCCGTACACCAGGGCGACGTGCCTCGTGGTTCCGAGCCGTCGACGGTGCTGCGGTAGCCGAACGCGGTGAAGTCGCCGTGGCTGGTCGGCAGCGGCGTCTCGGCCACGCGCTCGACGTGCGACTCGGTGCGCCGCCGGTAGTGCACCATCTGGTCGATCGAGATCATCCGCAGGCCGTGCTCGTCGGCGAAGTCGCGCAGGTCGTGGCCGCGCTTCATGGTGCCGTCGTCGTTGACGACCTCGACCAGCACGCCGGCCGGGGTCAGGCCGGCCATCCGGGCCAGGTCGACCGCCGCCTCGGTGTGGCCGCGGCGCACCAGCACGCCGCCCTCGCGGTAGCGCAGCGGGAACACGTGCCCGGGGCGGGTGATCTCCCACGGCTCGGTGGCCGAGTCGGCCAGCACGCGCGCGGTGTGCGCCCGGTCGGCGGCCGAGATGCCGGTGGTGACGCCGTCGCGGGCGTCGACCGAGATCGTGTACGCCGTGCGCATGCGGTCCTTGTTGTGCGGAGTCATCAGCGGGATCTCGAGCCGGTCGAGCATGTCCGCCGGCATCGGCACGCAGATCACGCCGCTGGAGTGGCGGATCGTGAACGCCATCAGCTCGGGCGTCGCCTTGGAGGCGGCGAAGATGAGGTCGCCCTCGTTCTCGCGGTCCTCGTCGTCGACGACGACGACCGCCTTGCCCGCGGCGATGTCGGCGATCGGCGTCCTCGACGCGGTCGAGCCGCACGGGATCGCCCTCGGACAGTCCGGGTCAGCGGTTCACTCATCGGTTGCTCACCATCTTCTCGACGTACTTCGCGATCACGTCCACCTCGAGGTTGACGACGTCGCCGGGTTGGCGCAGGCCCAGGGTGGTGCGCGCCAGGGTCTCGGGGATCAGGCTCACGGTGAAGGCTTCGGTGCCGACCTCCACGACGGTCAGCGAGATGCCGTCGACGGTGATCGAGCCCTTCGGCACGAGGTAGCGGGCCAGGTCGGCCGGCAGCGAGACCTCGACGACCTCCCAGTGCTCGCTCGGCGTACGGCCCAGGATCGTGCCGGTGCCGTCGACGTGCCCCTGCACGATGTGGCCACCGAGCCGGGTCGCGGGCGTCACGGCGCGCTCGAGGTTGACCCGGCCTCCGGGCTCGAGCGAGCCGAGCGAGGACTTCGCGAGGGTCTCCTGCATCACCTCGGCGGTGAAGCTGTCGCCCTGATGCGTGGCCACGGTCAGGCAGACGCCGTTGACGGCGATCGAGTCGCCCCGGCCAGCGTCGTCGGTGACCACGGGACCGCGCACGGTCAGCCGTACGGCGTCGCCCTGGTCCTCGATCGACTCCACGGTGCCGAGCTCCTCGATGATCCCGGTGAACATCAGGCCCTCCTCGGTTCGCAGCATCAGGCGTACGTCGTCACCCAGCCGGGTGACGTCGAGCAGCTGGAGATCGACGGCTCCTCCGATGGAGGTCGACGTCGAGGTCGGCCACGGCGTTCAGACCACCGCCCAGCAGCTTCGGGGCGACGTAGGCGATCACCTCGTCGACCAGCCCGGCGCGGACGAACGCGGCGGCGACGGTGGGCCCGCCCTCGAGGAACAGGTGCTGGCGCCCTCGCGCGTGCAGCTCCGCGAGCACCGACCGTGGGTCGTGGGTGCGCAGCTGGACCGTGTCGGCCCCGTCGTCGAAGACGCGGCGGGTGGCCGGGAGCTCGCGGTTCCCCATCACCACGCGCAGCGGTTGTCGCTCGCGCGCCACCGGTTCGCCGATCTCGTCACGGACGGTGAGGTGGGGGTCGTCGCGCTCGACCGTCGCGGTGCCCACGAGGATGGCGTCGCAGTGGGCCCGGAGCGCGTGCACGTCGCGACGGGCCTGCTCACCGGTGACCCACTGGCTCGATCCGTCGGCCGCGGCACTGCGACCGTCGAGCGTGGTCGCCAGCTTCCAGGTGACGAAGGGCCGGCCGTGCTCGAGCCCGAAGGTCCACGCCCGGTTCAGCGCGCGCGCCTCGCGCTCCATCAGGCCGAAGTCGACGTCGACGCCCGCTGCCCGCAGCCGCGCCTCGCCGCCCTGTGCGACCGGGTTCGGGTCGGGCTGCGCGAAGACCACCCGCGCGACGCCGGCGTCGACGAGTGCCTGCGAGCAGGACCGGTGCGGCCGGTGTGGTCGCACGGCTCGAGCGTGACCACGGCCGTCGTACCGCGCGCGGCCGGCCCGGCCTCGGCCAGGGCGGCCGCCTCGGCGTGCGGCGTGCCGGCGCCGCGGTGGTAGCCCTCGGCCACCTCCGCGCCCCCGGCGTCCAGCAGGACGCAGCCGACCCGGGGGTTCGGGCCGAGGGGCACGCCGGGCGTGCTCGCCAGCTCGAGCGCGCGGCGCATCGCGCGCTGCTCCGCCTGGCTGAACTGCATCTCACCCTCGTCCCGGTCGGTG
Source organism: uncultured Actinomycetota bacterium (assembly GCA_963794435.1). GTDB lineage: Bacteria > Actinomycetota > Actinomycetes > Propionibacteriales > Nocardioidaceae > Marmoricola. Next base: position 336,838 of record CAWCDX010000015.1, on the reverse strand, counting down.
CCCACGGGCTCGAGGGGGGTGCGCGCGAGGACCTCTGCGGTCCAAGCGCCGCGTGCGTCTTCTCATCCGGACTTTGACCGTCGGTCCAGGAGTTCCACCTGGTCAACCGGCGACTGGCTGTCGTCGGGTCGCGGACTTCCGGTCGAGGCACGGATGCCTCTCTCGGTCACCGCCGGTGCGGAGTTTCACCGCCCCCAGAGCACGCGAGCATGTCTGCTCGTTCCTCAAGAGTGCCACACCGCTGCTGGACGGGGCACGTGGCCGGGGGCGTGACCTGGGCAACACCGCGGCCGGCCGAGCACGTCCCGAGGGCGGCTCAGTACGCGTAGCCCCAGGGGCTCGCCGTGCCGAAGTCGTAGGCCATCGGTGGGGTGTCACCGTGGTGCACCGCGCACCAGGCGTCGCGCGAGACCGTCGAGGAGATCGGCGGCGTGTAGGCCTGCGAGACCAACAGGCTCCGGGCTGCTGCGTCGGCGCCGGACTCGATCCCGGCAGCCACCACGGCGCGGTCCGCCGGCGTCGGGGCGCTGACGAGTGCCTCGGCATTGCGCCACGCGGCCTCGCGCCAGCCGGAGATGACCTGGAACAGGGACCAGTAGCCCACGTCCGCAGGCCCAGCGGTGTCGTCGATCGTCGGATCGAAGCGGGCGGCGAACTCCGCCATCAACGGCGCGGTCGCGTCGTAGAGCCACTTCTCGACGGCGTCGTAGTCGGGCTTGCGCGACGACCCGTCGGGAGCGACCAGTCCCGTCGCCGCGAGGACGAAGGGGAGGTCGCGGTTGATGTGGGCGTTCATGCCGAGGAGCAGGTCGCCCGCGCCGGTGACGGACTTGGCGCGGGCCGCGTCGAGCGCGATCAACCACGCCTGGGGCACCGCCGCACGGTTGCCGCTCCGCCAGTTGCCGTAGGCGTCGAGGTAGTACTTGGCGAAGGCCGCATCGAGGTGGTTGGTCTCCGGCACGTCCTGGTAGTAGCCGGGGATCGCCCGGGTGTAGCCGTAGAGCTGGGTCATCCGCACGTAGGCCCGCGCGAACACCGCATCGTGGGTGCAGCTCTTCGCCGTCGAGTCCGCGATCTGGCTGAGCGCCCGCAAGGTCGACCCCCAGGCAGTTGTTCCGACCGGCGACGCAGTCGTTGTCACTGGACGGGACGTAGGCGTCGGTCCAGCCGACGAGGTAGGACGACCACGGGACGTACGGAAGCGAGACGTCGGCGTGCGCGGCGCCCGCCGTCGAGGGCGCCACCATCACCGCCGCCGCCACGAGACCGGCGACGCCCAGGCGGACGCGAACGCGCAGAGATGGTGCTGTCATGTGGCGCCCTCCCCAGGGCCATCACGAGAAGGCCTCATCGTCACTCGTTCTGGGGGTTTTGTCACGCAGGTCTATTTCCTGAGGTTCCTGAGGTTCCTGAGGTATGTGACGGACGCGAGGGACGTCCGACATTCGCCGAATGGTGGCTCCGGGAGTAGCGTCAGCACAGCTCGCAACTTCGGGGCTGCGGGACCAGGTGGGCCGACACGAGGCTCGCCCCGTTCACCTCCGAGGAACCCGGATGCCCGACACGTCGAGGGCTACGCGCCCACAGCTGGTGAGCGGCGGACGCGGGTCGGAGGTCGGCAGAGATGTCGGCGGCGAGGTCGACCCACGCGTCTCGATGGTGCTCTCGGTGCTGGGCGGCAGGTCGGTCGAGCTCGTCTCCCGCGAGTGGGAGATCGAGCCCACCCTGCTCAACCGCTGGCTGAGGGACTTCGTGGTGGCCGGGTCCGGGGCGATCACCAACCAGCCGGATCCCGACCAGGCGCGACAACGCGACCGCTTCATGGCCACCCTGGCCCACGAGCTGCGCACCCCGCTGGCGGTGGGCCGCGGGTGGGCGATGGCGCTGGCCGAGGGCGACGTCCCCCTGGTCAGGTGCCCGCCGTCCTGGAGCGGATCACCGGCGCCCTGGATCACCTGGCCGAGCACGTCGAGGACGTCGAGCTCAGCGCGTCCGCGTCCCTGGGCCGGATCCGACCCGACGTCGGGCCGCTCGTGGTCGCCGAGCTCTGCCTCGGGCTCGAGGGCGCCCCGATCCCGCGCGAGGGCGGCGACCTGACCGTGTACGCCGACCGGCGGTTCCTCTCCCGCGTGCTCAAGGACCTCTGGAAGACCGGCCACCGCGAGCCGTCCCCGGACTCGGTCGCGATCGAGGTCCTGCGGACCGGCGCGTGGGACGAGATCCGCGTCGTCCGCGAGGGAGTCCCGATCGGTCCGCTGATCATCCAGGCGTTGCTCGACCCGTTCGACGCCAACGACGACGCCACCGGGGTCACCACCGGCCTCTACCTGGCCCGCGCCCTGGTGGTGGCCCATGGCGGCTACCTCGGCGCCGAGGGCGACGACGAGCAGACCGTGCTGTTCGCCCGGTTGCCACACGAACCGCAGGTCCCGTCGCAGGGGCCTCGAGGTCTCGGACGACACGATGCTGAACCACCTGACGAAAGAGAGGAACCATGAAGTTCACGCTCGCGTGTGGCGACGCCATGCCCGGCTGCTCGGCACGATTCGAGGAGGACAGCCGGGAGCGCATCCTGCAGCTGGTCGCCGTGCACGCCCAGGAGGCACACGGAGTGGCCGACGTGACCCCCGAGATGCTCGAGGCGATCGGCGCCAACATCGTCTCAGCCTGAACCGGTAGGGCTCACCCCTCGCCCCGCTGTCACACCTCGGCGCTCTGGCGTGTCCTCGCTCTGAGACCCTGACCGGGAGGACGAGATGAACGACGCGACGAAGACCTTCGAGACCTACCGCTCGACGCTGGTGGGCGCGGCGTACCGCATCCTCGGCAGCCGCAGCGACGCCGAGGACGTCGTTCAGGAGGCGTGGATCCGTTGGGCCGGTGTCGAGCACGGCACGATCGACGAGCCCCGGGCCTACCTGCTGACCATCACGACGCGGCTGGCGCTGAACCGGTTGCGCCAGCTCGCGACGCGCAAGGAGAGCTACGTCGGGCCGTGGCTGCCCGAGCCGGTGGCCACGCAGCGCTCAGGCGAACCCGAGCCGGACCCGCGCACGGACGGTGCCGCGGCCGCGCAGCTGGCCGACGAGGTGTCGATGGCGATGCTGATCGTGCTGGAGTCGTTGAGCCCGCTGGAGCGGGCGGCCTTCGTGCTGACCGACGTCTTCGGGATGGCAGCGCCCGAGGTCGGCGAAGCGCTGGACCGCAGCCCGGCCGCCGTACGCCAGCTGGTGCACCGCGCGCGGTCGCACGTGCAGGCGCGCCAGCCGCGGCACGAGGTCGACCTGGCCCGGCACCGCGAGATCACCGAGCGGTTCATCGCCGCCGCGGGCGGAGGCGACGTCGCGGCGCTGATGGAGATGCTGGCCCCGGACGTCGTGCTCGTCACCGACGGCGGCGGGATCCGGCGGGCGGCGCTCCGGCCCATCCACGGGATCGACAAGGTGCTGCGCTGGTTCGCCGGGGCGATGAGCAAGCCGGAGGCGGCCGGTGCGGGGTTCACGCTGCGCTGGGTCAACGGCGAGCCGGCGGTGGTCGTCGTGGACGCGCACGACGACCTCGACGGCGTCCTGTTCCTCACGATCGAGCCCGACGACCCGGCTGGCCGGATCACCGCGATCCACGGCATCCGCAACCCGGAGAAGCTCGGCGCCGTCTGACCCCTGCCGGGTCAGGCGTGCTCGGCCAGCCTCCTCAGCTCGGCGACCATGGCGTCGGGGTCGTCGGCGGAGTAGACCGCCGACCCGGCCACGAACACGTCGGCTCCCGCCTGGGCGCAGCGCTCGATGGTCTCGGGAGAGACCCCGCCGTCGACCTGGAGCCACAGCTCGAGGCCCTGCGCGGAGATCAGCTCGCGCGCGCGCCGGATCTTGGGCAGGCACAGGTCGAGGAACTTCTGACCCCCGAACCCCGGCTCGACCGTCATCACCAGCAGCATGTCGAGCTCGCCGAGCACCTCGGCGTACGCGCTCGACCGGCGTCGCGGGCTTCAGCGCCATCGCGGCACGGGCACCCTTGGCGCGCAGCTCGCGCGCGAGACGCACCGGCGCGGCGGCCGCCTCGGCGTGGAAGGTCACCGAGCCGGCGCCGGCCTCGGCGTACGCCGGTGCCCACCTGTCGGGGTCCTCGATCATCAGGTGGGCGTCGATCGGCAGGTCGGCAGCTGCGCGCGAGGCTCTCCACCACCGGCACGCCGATGGTCAGGTTGGGCACGAAGTGGTTGTCCATCACGTCGACGTGCACCCAGTCGGCGCTGGGGATGCGCGCGACCTCGTCGGCCAGCCGGGACAGGTCGGCGTTCAGGACGCTCGGGGTGATCTGGACGGCCATGGTGCGCCAGCCTAGGGGCCGCGCAGCGTCGCAGCACGGCCAGGAACATGGCGTCGGTGCCGTGCCGGTGCGGCCACAGCTGCACGGCGCCCGTCGAGGTGGGCCGACGCCGGCGTCGGCGACCTCGGGCAGCAGGGCGGCCGCGTCCTCGAGGCGTACGTCGGGCCGCTCGGCGAGCACGGCGCGCGACGACACCGGCGGTCTCGGCGACGACGGGCGAGCAGGTCGCGTAGGCGACCACTCCCCCGGGCCGCACGCTGTCGAGGGCACGGGCGAGCAGCGCCCGTTGGAGCGGCACCAGCTCGTCGAGGTCCTCGGGCGACGGCGCCACCGGCTCTCCGGGCGGCGACGCAGCGCGCCCAGCCCGGTGCACGGCGCGTCGACCAGCACCCGGTCGAAGGACTCCGTCGGCCCACGCGCGGACGGGTGCCGTCGGCGACGACGCACGTCGCCGCGGACGCGCGCAGCGCCTGGCGCACCAGACGCGCGCGGTGCGGCTGCCGCTCGTCGGCCAGCAGCGCGCGCCCCGCTCTCGGCGCCGAGCGCGGCCAGCAGCGCCGCCTTGCCCCCGGGCCGGCGCACACGTCCAGCCAGCTCTCGTCCGGCCCCTCGAGCTCGGCCCGGGTCAGCGCCAGCGCGACCAGCTGCGAGCCCGCGTCCTGCACCCGCGCCCGCCCCTCGCGCACCGCCGGCACCTCGCCGGGATCCCCGGACTCCAGCACCACCCGCGAGCGGCGAGACGGACGCCGGCCGGGCCCGTCGAGGCCGCCGGGTCCGCCCGCGCGCAGCTCCGCCACCGTCGCCAGCCCCGGGCAGCGCCACCAGCGTCACCCGCGGCCGCTCGTTGTCGGCGGCGAGCAGGGCCTCGAGCTCGTCGGGACGGTCCAGCGCCTCGGCGAGCGCGTCCACCACCCAGGCGGGGTGCGAGGTGCGGACGGGCAGCGGCGCGTCGAGCGCGTCCATCCAGCCGGGCAGGTCGTGGGTCGCGACCCGGCGCATCAGGGCGTTGGTGAAGCCGGCCGGCTTGTGGCCCACGCGCGCGCGCACCAGCTCCACCGAGCTGGCCACCGCGGCGTGGTCGGGCACCCGCATCGCCAGCAGCTGGTGGGCGCCGAGCCGCAGCGCGTCGCGCACCCCGGGGTCGGGCGGGCGGGAGGCGAGGTGGTCGATCACCGCGTCGTACGAGCCGAGGCCGCGCAGCGTGCCGCCGACGAGCTCGGTGGCGAACGCCGCGTCGCGTCCGGTGATGCCGCGCTCGCGCAGCAGTCCGGGCAGCAGCAGGTTGGCGTAGGCGTCCTGCTCGCGCACGCCGACCAGCACGTCGTAGGCCGCGAGCCGCGCGGCGTCGACCTTCATCCCAGGAAGGTCTTGACCAGTGCCTTCGGCGCGGTGGCCAGCCAGGCCTCGGTGATCACCTCGGCCAGCTCGTCGCGGGTGATCTCGCCCAGCCGCGACTGCTGCACGAGCACGGCGTTGTAGCCGCTGAAGTGGTCGATGGTGAAGAACGGGCCGTCGGCGTCGACCAGCGCCTGCTTGTCGTCGGAGTTCGCGGTGCGGATCACCAGCAGGTCGTCGTACAGCTCGCCGGTCTCGGGGTCGATCGCGGTCTTGTGCGGCTTGCGGTAGAGCACGAAGCCCCGGCCCTTGTCGCGGTGCGGCACCAGCCAGGTCGGCACGTCGCCCCACGAGGTCCCGAACCAGGTCTCGGGCAGGCCGCCGCAGATCTCGTCGACGTCCTCGGGCCGGGCAGCGCGTCATGCGCCCAGCACCGCCCCGTCGGGGAAGCGCACGCCACGGGCCCAGGCGGCGGCGTCCATCTCCTGCTTGCCGAACGGCCGCACGCGGCCGAGCTCCACGGCGCCGGTCGCGGTGCCGACGAGCACCGCGTTGCGGGCCACCTCCAGCACCCCGGGCGGCAGGCTCGTGGTCGGTGGGCGAGACCGGACCGACCTTGACCCGCTCGCCCTGCGCAGGTGGTCCAGGCTCCGGGCGCCGGCGTGCAGGCGCGGATGCGCCGGTCGACGGCGACCGCGGGCTCGGTCCAGTCGACGTGGGCGTCCTCGACGGAGATCTTGGGCGCGAGCGAGAGGCCTTCCGGCTGCTGCTCGCGCGCCTCGAGGGTGCCGTCCTCGATCCCGTCGAGGGTCTGGACGAGCAGGCCCGCCCCGCCTTCCGCCAGCCGGGCGAGCAGGTCGCCCGCGGTGTCGCGCGGGCCGGATGGTCTGCGTCATCACGCCGTACGTCGGACCGGCGTCGAGCTCGCGCACGAGACGGAACGTGGTCGCTCCGGTCACCTCGTCGCCCGCCCAGATCGCGTGCTGCACGGGCGCCGCGCCGCGCCACGACGGGAGCACCGAGAAGTGCAGGTTCACCCAGCCGTGGGCCGGGATGTCCAGCGCCGCCTGCGGCACCAGGGCGCCGTACGCGACGACCGGGCAGCAGTCGGGCGCGAGGTCGCGCAGCGCCGCCTGGAAGTCGGGCTCGGACGGTCTGGCCGGCTTGAGCACCGGGACGCCCAGCTCCTCCGCGCGCTGGGCCACCGGGGAGGCGACCATCTTGCGGCCGCGGCCGGACGGAGCATCGGGGCGGGTGACCACGCCGACGAGCTCGTGCCGGCTGGCGGCCACCGCGTCGAGCGCCAGCACGGCCGGCGCCGGGGTGCCTGCGAAGACGAGCCGCACCTAGAGACCCAGTCCGTTGGTGGCGTGCGGCGAGACCTTCACCTGGGGCGTGGGGTCGCCGTACCACTCCCCTGACCACTGGGCCTCCCGGATGTACTTCATCGCCTCGCGGCGCGCCTCCCGGTCGAGCCGGTCGACGAACAGGATCCCGTCGAGGTGGTCGGTCTCGTGCTGGATCGCGCGCGCGAGCATCTCCGAGCCCTCGACGACCAGCGGCTCGCCGTGCATGTCGAGTCCGTGGGCGACGACGTGCAGCGCACGACGGCAGTCGATGCTCAGGCCGGGGATGGACAGGCAGCCCTCCTCGCCGTCCTGGACCTCCTCGGAGAGGCTCAGCTGCGGGTTGACGAGGTGACCGAGCTCGCCGTCGACGTACCAGGTGAACACGCGCAGCCCGACGCCGAGCTGCGGCGCGGCGAGCCCACGGCCGGGGGCGTCCAGCATCGTGTCGGTGAGGTCCGAGACGAGCGTGCGCAGCTCCTTGTCGAAGTCGACGACCGGCGTCGCGGGCGTCCGCAGCACGGGGTCACCGAACAGCCGGATCGGCCTGACGGACATGAGCACTCCTCGTAGGGGACGGACCGCCCGCAAGTCTAGGAGCCCGCACCGATGAGCCTGGAGGCCCGGCCGGGTCACCACTGGCATGCGCACCCTCGCGATCACCCAGAACATCACCCTCGACGGCTCCATCGAGCTGCTGGGCGACTGGTTCGACCCCCGGACCCAGGGCGAGGCCGACATGACGGACCTCCACGAGGCCGTGCAGGAGCAGTCGGACGCGTGTGACGCCCTCCTGCTCGGCCGGCAGACCTTCGAGGACTTCCGCGGCTACTGGCCGCAGCAGACCGACGACACGACGGGGGTCAGCGAGGAGCTCGATCGGATCCAGAAGTACGTCGTGACCTCGACGATGACCGATCCCGAGTGGCAGAGCTCCACGATCCTCTCGGGCGACCCCGTCGAGGAGGCCCGTGCCCTGCGGCAGACCGACGGCCTCGACATCGTCGTCACGGGCAGCATCACGCTCACCCATGCCCTCCTGCTCGGCGGCGTCGTCGACGAGCTGCGGCTGTTCACCTACCCGGTGGTGCAGGGACGTGGCCGGGCGCTGTTCCCGGACGGCTTCACCTGCGAGCGGCTCGAGCTCCGCGAGTGCCGCTCGTTCCGCCGCGGGGTGACCCTGTCGAGCGTACGCCCTCGACCGCTAGCCGAGCTCGGCCGGGTCGACCTCGACGCGGAGGTGGGTGAGCTTGCGGGCCGAGCGGCGCCCCTGGAGCTCGCGCAGGGCGCGGGACAGGTCGTCGCCCCGGGCCCGCGGCACGCGCAGGACGTAGCGGACCACCGGCTCGTCGTGACCGGCGCGGTCGTCATCGACGGCGACCGGGCCGAGCACCTCCGCGCCCGCGGGCAGGGACAGCGTGGCCAGCGCCTGCTCGAGGTCGGCCGGCTCGCCGGTCAGCGTCGCGACGCGGGAGGCGGGCGGGAGGTGGGCGGAGGCGCGCTCCTCGATCTCGCGCCGGGCGAGCCCGCCGGGGTCCCAGCGCACCAGCGCCTGCAGGCCGGGATGTCCTGGGTCGCCGACGGCCAGCACCCGTCCGCCGTCGGACGCCGGGCGGACCAGGGCGGCGGCGTTGGACCAGCGGCGCAGCGCCTCCTCGGTCGCCCGCAGGTCGGCGCGACCCAGCAGCAGCCAGGTGTCGAGCAGCAGCACCGCGGCGTACCCACCGGCGGCGACGGGCTCCGCCCCCGGTGTCGCGACCACGACGGCCGGGCGGTCGTCGACCTCGGCGAGCACCCGCGTGCCCGAGGACGACTGGCGCACGGGGACGCCGGGCAGTGCCCGGCCGATCTCCTCGGCCGTCCGGGCGTCGCCGAGCACCGGGGCGCGCAGGCCGGCGCCTCCGCACTCGGGGCAGCTCCAGTCGGGCGCCGGGCGAGCACACCAGGCGCAGGCAGCGGCGCGGCCCCGCCCGCTGACCCGCAGGGGTCCGTGGCAGACCGCGCACTCGGCCGGGGTGCGGCACCGGTCGCAGGCCAGCCTGGTCGCGTAGCCGACCCGCGGGGCCTGCACCAGGACCGGCCCGTGCTCGACCCCCTCGCGCAGCAGCGCGCAGCGCCTCGCCGGGGATGCGCGCGTGGGCCGCCGGGTCGCGGCCGGTGCCCCCCGCGACCTCGACGGCGACCCGCTCGCGCACCATCGCCCGGGGCGCCGCGACCTCGGTGGCCCACCCGGTGCGCAGGAGGTACTCCGCCTCGACGCTGCGCGCGTGGGCCGCGAGCACGACGCCGCACCCGGCGTGCGGGCGCGCAGGAGCAGCACCTCGCGGGCGTGGGAGTACGGCGCTCGCGGCTCGTCGTACAGGTCGTCGCCGTCGTCCCACATCGCGACCAGGCCGAGGTCCTGCACGGGCGCGAACGCGGCGGCGCGGGTGCCGATGACCACCTTGACGGCGCCGCGGCGCACGGCCAGGAACGCGGCGTACCGCTTGGCCGGTCCGGCGTCGGCCGCCAGCACGACGTGCCGCCCCTCGCCCAGCCGGGCGGTCAGCGCGGCGTCGAGCCGGGCGACGTCGCGGTGGTCGGGGGCGCACACCAGCGCGCCGCGACCGCTCGCCGCCGTCGCGGCGACGGCCTCCGCGAGGAGCGGCGGCCCAGTCGTCGCCGGGCAGCACCGTCCACACGGCGCGCGGCGACTCGCCGCGGGCGAGCGCCTCGAGCAGCGCGGGACCGTGGTCGTAGGCGGCCGCGGCACCGGGGTCGGGGCGCGCCTCGATCGCCGGCGCGCGGCTCGGAGGGCTGCTTCTCGGTGGGCGCGTGCCGGGAGGGTACGGCGAGCCGCAGCACGTCGGAGCGGGTGCCGGCGTAGCGGGCGGCCACCGCGGCGGTGAGCTCGGCCACCTCGGCGGAGAGCACCGGCTCGGCGCTGACCACGCGGCGCAGCGGCTGCAGCCGCCCGGTGTGCTCGCTGGACTCGGCGCGCTCGAGCACGAACCCGTCGACGTCCTGGCCGGCGAAGCGCACCTTGACCCGCACGCCCGGCTGGGCGTCGTCCGCCATCGCCTCGGGCACGGCGTAGTCGAAGGGCCGGTCGAGGTGCGCCAGCGGCACGTCGACCAGCACCCGCGCGACCGGGTGCTCGACCTCGGGCAGGTCGGCGCTGAGCGGGAGCCACCGGGCGCGACCGGCTGCGGCAGCAGCTCGAGCTGGTCGTCGTCACCCGCGCATGCTGTCAGGGGGCGCGGACAGGGACGCGAACGGCGGCGGTTTCCCTAGGTAACAGGGAAACTCCCACTCCCCTCACGACGTTTCACGTCGACGGCGAGTGGTTTCCCTAGTTCACTAGGGAAACCTCCGTCCGAGACCGACAGCCTCAGATGCCGGCGACCTTCTTGAGCTGGTCGGCGCGGTCGGTGCGCTCCCAGGTGAACTCGTCGAGCTCGCGGCCGAAGTGGCCGTAGGCCGAGGTCAGCGCGTAGATCGGGCGGAGCAGGTCGAGGTCGCGGATGATCGCGGCGGGGCGGAGGTCGAAGACCTCGAGCACGGCCTTCTGGATCACCTCGTCGGAGACCACGCCGGTGCCGAAGGTCTGCACGAAGACACCGACCGGCTGGGCCTTGCCGATCGCGTAGGCGACCTGCACCTCGGCGCGCCGGGCGAGGCCCGCGGCGACGATGTTCTTGGCCACCCAGCGCATCGCGTAGGCCGCCGAGCGGTCCACCTTGGAGGGGTCCTTGCCGGAGAACGCGCCGCCGCCGTGGCGGGCCATGCCGCCGTAGGTGTCGACGATGATCTTGCGGCCGGTCAGCCCGGCGTCGCCCATCGGGCCGCCGACGGTGAAGATGCCGGTCGGGTTGACGAGCAGGCGGTAGTCCTCCGAGGGGATGTCGAAGGTGGCCAGCACCGGGTCGATGACGTGCTGCTTGATGTCGGCCTCGAGCTGGTCGAGCCCGACCTCGGCGGCGTGCTGGGTGGAGAGCACCACGGTGTCGACGCGGACGGGGCGGTCCTGCTCGTCGTACTCGATGGTGACCTGGGTCTTGCCGTCGGGACGCAGGTAGTCGAGCGTGCCGTCCTTGCGCACCGTCGGTCAGCCGCTCGGAGAGCCGGTGGGCGATGGTGATCGGCAGCGGCATCAGCTCGGGGGTGTCGTCGCTGGCGTAGCCGAACATCAGGCCCTGGTCGCCGGCGCCCTGCTGGTCGATCTCGTCGTCGGAGGAGCCGACCCGCGACTCGTGGCCGTGGTCGACGCCGGCGGCGATGTCGGCCGACTGGCCGCCGATCGCGACCTGGACGCCGCAGGACTTGCCGTCGAAGCCCTTGATCGAGGAGTCGTAGCCGATCTCGAGGATCTTCTTGCGGACCAGCTCGGCGACGGGGGCGTAGGCCGTCGTGCGGACCTCGCCCGCCACGACCACGAGGCCCGTGGTCAGCAGGGTCTCGACCGCCACGCGCAGCTGCTTGGGGTTCGCGTCGTGCGCCATGCAGGTAGTCGAGGACGGTGTCGCTGATGGCGTCCGCGATCTTGTCGGGGTGCCCCTCGGTCACCGACTCCGAGGTGAACAAACGTCCGGTCACTGCATTTCTCCTGCGGGTCGTACGGGTCTGGTCAGATGAGTGCCGAGCCTAACCCAGCCACGGTCGTGGTCCTGACAGGTCTCATCGGTGCGCGCGCGAGCACCTGGTCCCAGATGACGTGGGCGAGGGCGGCCTTCGACCCCAGGGGTACGGCGACCGACGAGCCGTCGCCGCCGAGCACGACCGCCTCGTTGTCCTCGGACCCGAAGACCGCTCCCCCGCCGACGTCGTTGACGACCAGCAGGTCGCAGCCCTTGCGGGCCAGCTTGGCCTGCGCGTGCTCCATCACCGACCCGCTCTCGTCACCGGTCTCGGCGGCGAAGCCGACCACGACGACGTGCGGCGTTGGGCCGCTCGGCGGCCAGCCCGGCCAGGATGTCGGGGTTCTGGGCCAGCCGCAGGTCGGGGGCGCTGCCGTCCTCGGCCTTCTTGATCTTCGAGGTCGCCGTGTCGACCGGCCGGAAGTCGGCCGGGGCGGCGGCCATCACCACGGCGTCGGCCGCGGCGCTGGCCTCGAGCACCGCGTCGCGCAGCTGGGCGGTCGTCTCGACCCGCACCACCTTCACGCCCGCCGGGTCGGGCAGCGTGACGTTGGCGGCGACGAGGGTCACCTGGGCGCCGCGGGCGGCGGCCGTGCGGGCCAGCGCGTAGCCCTGGCGGCCCGAGGAGCGGTTGCCGAGGAAGCGCACCGGGTCGAGGTACTCGCGGGTGCCGCCGGCCGAGACCACGACGTGCAGCCCGGCGAGGTCCTGGGTGGACCCGGCCGACGCACCGTCGCCCAGCTGGCGGGCACGGGCCAGGACGTCGGTGGCGAGGGCGAAGATCTCGCCGGGCTCGGGCAGCCGGCCCTTGCCGGTGTCGGCGCCGGTCAGCCGGCCCTCGGCGGGCTCGATCACGAGGGCGCCGCGCGCGCGCAGCGTGGCGACGTTGGCCTGCGTCGCGGGGTGCTCCCACATCTCGGTGTGCATCGCCGGGGCGAAGACCACCGGGCAGCGGGCGGTGAGCAGGGTGTTGGTGAGCAGGTCGTCGGCGATCCCGTGGGCCGCCTTGGCCAGCAGGTCGGCGGTGGCCGGCGCGACCACGACGAGCTCGGCGGACTGGCCGAGGCGCACGTGCGGCACCTCGTGCACGTCGGCCCAGACGTCGTCGTGGACCGGCTTGCCGGACAGCGCGGACCAGGTCGCCGCGCCGACGAAGTTCAGGGCGGAGGCGGTGGGGACGACGGTGACGTCGTGGCCGGACTCGGTGAAGCGGCGCAGCAGCTCGCACGCCTTGTAGGCGGCGATGCCGCCGCTGACGCCGAGCACGACGCGCGCCGTCACGGCCGGCGGCTCACTCCGCCGGGGACTCGGCGGGCGGGGTGGGGCGCTCGGCCGCGGCAGCGGCCAGCGCCTCCTCGGCGGCGACCTGCTCCGGGTCGATGTCCTCGCAGGTCAGCAGGTCCTCGTTGATCTCGCGGAGCGCGATCGAGAGCGGCTTCTCCTGCACGTGGGTGTCGACGAGCGGGCCGACGTACTCCAGCAGGCCCTCGCCGAGCTGGGAGTAGTAGGCGTTGATCTGCCGCGCGCGCTTGGCGCTGTAGAGGACCAGCTTGTACTTCGAGTCGGTCTTGGTCAGCAGGTCGTCGATCGGGGGGTTGGTGATCCCCTCGGCAACGGGGTACCGGACACGCTCATGAAGGCCTCACGTAGAGGTCGGAGAAGTGGTCGGGGTGCCGGACGTGGCTACCCCTTCGGGCGTCACAGGCCGCCAGACCGCATCAACTCTACCAATTCGGCCCCAGCCTGCGGAATCCGACGGTTCACGACCGTCTCGTCGAACTCCGTCTCGGCCGCCAGCTCCTCCCGCGCCGTCTCCAACCGGCGCTCGCGCTCGCCCTCGTCCTCGGTGCCGCGGCCCACCAGCCGGTGACCAGCTCCTCCCACGAGGGCGGCTTGAGGAAGACGAACAGCGCCTCCGGCATCCGCTCGCGCACCTGGCGGGCGCCCTGCAGGTCGATCTCCAGCAGCGCCGGCCGGCGCGCCTCCAGCGCCTCGAGCACGGGCTGGCGGGGCGTGCCGTAGCGAGCCCCCCGGTGCACGACCGCCCACTCGAGCAGGTCGTCCGCGGCGACCAGCCGGTCGAACTCCTCGTCGGTGAGGAAGTGGTAGTGCACGCCGTCGACCTCGCCGGGGCGCGGCGCCCGCGTCGTCACCGAGACCGACACCCAGATCTCGGGGTGGTGCTCGCGGATCCAGGCGGTGACGCTGCCCTTGCCGACCGCCGTGGGGCCCGCCAGGACGGTGAGCCGGCCCGGCCCGTCCCCGGCGCTCATCGGCAGGGACTCACCGGACTGCGCTCATCGGGAGGGGAACTCCTCGAGCAGCGCCGAGACCTGGTTCACGCCGAGACCGCGCACCCGGCGGGTGCGGGAGATGTTCAGCCGGTCCATCACCTGCTCGGCGCGGACCTTGCCGATGCCGGGCATCGACTGGAGCAGCTCGCTGACCCGCATCTTGCCGACGACCTCGTTGCTCTGGCCCTCCTCGATCACCTCGGCGAGGGTGGCTCCGGCGTGCTTGAGCCGGTTCTTGACCTCCGCTCGCTCCCGGCGGGAGGCGGCTGCCTTGTCGAGCGCAGCCTGGCGCTGTTCGGGCGTGAGGGGCGGCAAGGCCACGGAAGGTCACCTCGACTATCTGGCCCGGAGAGCGGGGCCGCGGTGGGTGGTCGGTGGACGTCTGCAATCTAGCGACGGCGCCCGGGCCGCTGCAACGCGGGGCTGGCCCGTCTCAGCCTGAGGCGGTCACAGCCCGAGGTTGATCTTGCACACGTCGCGGGCCTCCTGCTCGATGCCGGAGGCGGCGGCGACGACGTCGTCGCTGCTGAGCTGGTCGGCCGCGTCCATGATCGCCTTCCGGTCCGCGGCCGAGAGCCCCGCCGGAGGCTTGCCGCCGAGAACTGGTCGGGCTTCACCTTCGCGTGCCTCAGCGCCTCCTGGAGGCCGTCGACGGCGTCGAGGAAGGTCTGCCACTCGTCCTGGAGGTCGGAGGGCGACTTCTGCGCGAGCTGCTTCAGCACGTCGAGGTGGGTGAACAGCGCGTCCGGCGAGGTCGAGTCGAGCATGTCGGCGATCTGCTTGCGGTGGGCGCCGAGGTCGCTGCAGTAGGCCTGGATGCGGCTCTGGCCACACCCGGCGACCGGCAGCAGGAGCGCGACGACGAGCGCCACGAGCAGTCCGGCGCATCAGGCGTCCCGCAGGACGGCGAGGCTGTCCACGGTGCGCTGGACGGCCTGGGCCAGCGCGCGCGCGTCGGGCCCCGCGCCGAGGATCTCCCGCGAGCTCGAGGCCAGCACGCGGTGCAGCACCGGCCCGAAGATCCGGCGTACGTCGTCGGCGGTGCCGCCCTGGGCGCCGACCCCGGGCACCAGCAGCGGCCCGTTGATGTCGAGGTCCTCGTCGGTCGGCTCGATGGTGGCGCCCACGACGGCCCCGAAGGAGCCCATGGGCTCGGCGCCGTCGTTGAGGGCCGCGAGCTCGCGCAGCACCGTCCCGGCGACCGTCGCGCCCTCGTGGTGCGGGCGTGCTGGAGCGGGGGCGCCTCCGGGTTGGAGGTCAGCGCGAGCACGAAGACGCCCTTGCCGTGGGCGCGGGCGGTCTCGACCATCGGCGCGAGGCTGCCGAACCCGAGGTACGGCGAGGCGGTGATCGCGTCCACCGCGATCGGTGAGGTCGGGTCGAGGTAGGCGTCGGCGTACCCCTGGGCCGTCGAGCCGATGTCGCCGCGCTTCACGTCGAGGACCACCAGGGCGCCCGCCTGCCGCGCGGTCTCGACGACCCGCTCGAGCACGGCGATGCCGCGGGAGCCGAACCGCTCGAAGAAGGCCGACTGGGGCTTCACCGCAGCGGCGTCGGAGCCGAGCGCCTCGGCCGCGGTGAGCGCGAACTTCTCCAGCCCGTTGACCGAGTCGGTCAGCCCCCACGCCTCGAGCAGCGCCGGATGCGGGTCGATGCCGGCGCACAGCGGGCCGCGGCCGTCCATGGCGGCCTGCAGTCGGGCGCCGAAGGTCATCGGCCCATCCTGCCGAGCATGCGGTTGACCCGCGCCGGCCAGAGCGGACCCTGGTAGACGAACGCCGTGTAGGCCTGCACCAGGTCGGCCCCCGCCTCCAGGCGCTCCTCCGCGTCGGCGGAGGTGCTGATGCCGCCGACGCCGATGATCGTCATGCCCGGCCCCAGGCCGTGGCGCAGGATCCGGATCACCGCGTCGCACGCTCGCGCAGCGGATCGCCCGAGAGCCCGCCTCCCCCGGCCGCCTCGACCGCTGCCGCCGGCGTGGCGAGGCCGTCGCGGGAGATGGTGGTGTTGGTGGCCACGATGCCGTCGAGCCCGGCCGCGACGGCCAGGTCGGCCACCGCGATCACGTCGTCGTCGGCGAGGTCGGGGGCGATCTTCACCAGCAGCGGCACGTGCCGATCGGCGACGTCGTCCATGCGTCGACGTACGGCGCGCAGCAGCGGCTCGAGCTTCTCCACGGCCTGGAGGTCGCGCAGACCGGGCGTGTTGGGCGAGGAGACGTTGACGACCAGGTAGTCGGCGTGCGGCGTCAGCAGCGTGGCGCTCTTCTCGTAGTCGCCGACGGCGGCGTCCTCGGGCACGACCTTGGTCTTGCCGATGTTGATGCCGACGGGGACCGGGAGGCCTTCCCCGGCGAGTCGTCGGGAGACCACCTCGGCACCGTCGTTGTTGAAGCCCATCCGGTTGACGATCGCGCGGTCGGCCGGCAGCCGCGCCAGGCGCGGGCGCGGGTTGCCCGGCTGCGGCTCGCCGGTGACCGTGCCGACCTCGACGAAGCCGAAGCCGAGCGCGGCCAGCGCGTCGATGCCGGTCGCGTTCTTGTCGAACCCGGCCGCCAGCCCGAGCAGCCCCGGGAAGTCGAGGCCCATCACCCGGGTGCTGCCGCCCGGCCGCAGGTGCGGCCAGGCACGCACGACCGGCCGTGCGGCCCGGATCGCCCGGAACGCCGCGGTGTGCGCCCACTCGGCGTCGGTGCGGACCAGCACCCGGTCGAACAGCTGGCGGTACAGGGTCACTGGCCTCCCGTCCGGGCCCAGTCCTGCAGCGAGCGCACCCCGATGTCGGAGGCGCGCATCGCCTCGATGCCCTGCACCGCGGCGCCGAGGCCCTGCACCGTGGTGATGCAGGGGATGTTGGCCATGATCGCGGCGGTGCGGATCTCGTAGCCGTCGACGCGCGAGGAGCCGCCACCGGTGATGCCGTGGGGGGTGTTCACGATCAGGTCGATCCGGCCCTCGTGGATCAGCTGGACGGTGGTCTTCTCGCCGTCGGGGCCCTCGCCCTCGAAGTGCTTGCGCACCACCGTCGCGTCGACCCCGCTGCGGCGCAGCACCTCGGCGGTGCCCTCGGTGGCCAGCACCTCGAAACCGAGGTCGGCCAGCCGCTTGATCGGGAAGATCATCGTGCGCTTGTCGCGGTTGGCCATGCTGACGAACACCGTGCCCGTGGTCGGCAGCGGGCCGTACGCCGCGGCCTGCGACTTGGCGAACGCCGTGCCGAAGACCGAGTCGAAGCCCATCACCTCGCCGGTCGAGCGCATCTCCGGCCCGAGCACCGTGTCGACGGTCTGGCCGTCGGGCGTGCGGAACCGGTTGAACGGCATCACGGCTTCCTTGATCGCGATCGGCGCGTTGCCGGGCAGGTCGCCGCCGTCGCCCTCGGCGGCCAGCACGCCCTCGTCGCGCAGCATCTTGATGCTCTCGCCGAGCATCACCCGCGCCGCCGCCTTGGCCAGCGGACGGGCGGTCGCCTTGGACACGAACGGCACCGTGCGGCTGGCGCGCGGGTTGGCCTCGAGGACGTAGAGCACGTCGGAGCCCAGGGCGTACTGGATGTTGATCAGCCCGCGCACGCCGACGCCGCGGGCGATCGCCTCGGTGGCCTCGCGGATCCGCTGGATCTCGGTGCGGCCCAGGGTGATCGGCGGCAGCGCACAGCTCGAGTCGCCGGAGTGGATGCCGGCCTCCTCGATGTGCTCCATCACGCCGCCGAGGTAGAGCTCCTCACCGTCGTAGAGCGCGTCGACGTCGATCTCGACCGCGTCGTCGATGAACCGGTCGACCAGCACCGGCCGGTCGGGGCTGATCTCGGTCGCCTGGGCGATGTAGTCGGCGAGCGACTCGTCGTCGTAGACGATCTGCATGCCGCGGCCGCCGAGGACGTACGACGGCCGCACCAGCACCGGGTAGCCGATCTCGGCCGCCACCGCGCGCGCCTCGTCGAAGGAGACGGCCATGCCGTGCTTGGGCGCGGTCAGGCCCGCCTCGGCCAGCACCCGCCCGAAGGCGCCGCGCTCCTCGGCCAGCTCGATGGCGGCCGGCGGGGTGCCGACGATCGTCACGCCGGCGTCCTCGAGCCCCTGGGCCAGGCCGAGCGGCGTCTGGCCGCCGAGCTGGCAGATCACGCCGGCGATCGGCCCGCCTGGCTCTCGGCGTGCACCACCTCGAGCACGTCCTCGAGCGTCAGCGGCTCGAAGTAGAGGCGGTCGGAGGTGTCGTAGTCGGTGGAGACGGTCTCGGGGTTGCAGTTGACCATCACGGTCTCGTAGCCGGCCTCGTGCAGCGCGAGGCTGGCGTGCACGCAGGAGTAGTCGAACTCGATGCCCTGGCCGATCCGGTTGGGCCCGGAGCCGAGGATGATCACCGCCTCCTTGGTGCGCGGCGCGACCTCGGTCTCCTCGTCGTAGGAGGAGTAGTGGTAGGGCGTGCTCGCGGCGA
Organism: uncultured Actinomycetota bacterium; assembly: GCA_963794435.1. Taxonomy (GTDB): domain Bacteria; phylum Actinomycetota; class Actinomycetes; order Propionibacteriales; family Nocardioidaceae; genus Marmoricola. The sequence goes on along the minus strand of CAWCDX010000015.1, from coordinate 318,482 downwards.
ACTCCGCCGCGCAGGTGTCGACGGTCTTGTAGACCGGGCGCACCCCGAGGGCGTGCCGGAGGCCGCGGACGACGTCCTCCTTCATGTCGCGGATGGCGCCGATCTGGACGTCGGAGAAGCCGTGCCGCTTGGCCAGCCGCAGCAGCGGCGGGGTCAGCTCGGGGGCGGCGATCAGCTCCTGCGCGATCTCGTTGATCAGCGCGAGCTGGTCGACGAACCACGGGTCGATGCCGGTGGCCTCGTGCACCTCCTGCGGCGTCGCCTCGGCGCGCAGCGCGTCCATCACCTTGCGCAGCCGGCCGTCGTGCGGGGTGCTGATCTCGTGGAGCAGGGCGTCCTTGTCGAGGTCGACGTGGTCGTGGCTCCAGGTGAACGGCGCCTGCTTGCTCTCGAGGGAGCGCAGCGCCTTCTGCAGCGCCTCGGTGAAGTTGCGGCCGATCGCCATCGCCTCGCCGACCGACTTCATGTGCGTGGTCAGCGTCGGGTCGGCGGCCGGGAACTTCTCGAAGGCGAACCGCGGCACCTTCACCACGACGTAGTCGAGCGTCGGCTCGAAGGCGGCCGGCGTGCTCTGCCCGTCCTCCCGTGGTGATGTCGTTGGGGATCTCGTCGAGGGTGTAGCCGATCGCCACCTTGGCCGCGATCTTGGCGATCGGGAAGCCGGTCGCCTTGCTGGCCAGCGCGGAGGACCGCGAGACCCGGGGGTTCATCTCGATGACGACCACCCGGCCGTCGGCGGGGTTCACCGCGAACTGGATGTTGCAGCCGCCGGTGTCGACGCCGACCGAGCGGATGATGCCGATGGAGAGGTCGCGCAGGTGCTGGTACTCCCGGTCGGTGAGCGTCATCGCCGGCGCGACGGTGATCGAGTCGCCGGTGTGCACGCCCATCGGGTCGAGGTTCTCGATCGAGCAGACGATCACCACGTTGTCGGCGGTGTCGCGCATGACCTCGAGCTCGTACTCCTTCCAGCCGAGGATCGACTCCTCGAGGAGCACCTCGGTGGTCGGGCTGGCGGCGAGGCCGGCGCCGGCGATGCGGCGCAGGTCGTCCTCGTCGTAGGCCATCCCCGAGCCGGTGCCGCCCATGGTGAAGCTGGGCCGGACCACCACCGGGTAGCCGAGGCTCCAGCGGCGGCGCCCGAAGCGTCGGCCTCGAGGGTGTGCAGACGCGCTAGCGCGCGACCTCTCCCCCGAGCTCCTCGACGATCCGCTTGAACGACTCGCGGTTCTCGCCGCGGTTGATCGCCTCGATGGAGGCGCCGATCAGCTCCACGCCGTACTTCTCGAGGACGCCGTTGGCGTCCAGCGCCATCGCGGTGTTCAGCGCGGTCTGGCCGCCCAGCGTCGCGAGCAGCGCGTCGGGGCGCTCCTTCGCGATCACCTTCTCCACGAACTCCGCGGTGATCGGCTCGACGTAGGTCGCGTCGGCGAACTCGGGGTCGGTCATGATCGTCGCCGGGTTGGAGTTGACCAGCACCACGCGCAGGCCCTCGGCCTTGAGCACCCGGCACGCCTGGGTGCCGGAGTAGTCGAACTCGCAGGCCTGCCCGATGATGATCGGCCCGCTGCCGATGACCAGGACGCTCTCGATGTCGGTGCGCTTCGGCATCAGGCCCTCCCCCCATGAGGTCGCAGAACCGGTCGAAGAGGTAGGCCGCGTCGTGCGGTCCGGCCGCGGCCTCCGGGTGGTACTGCACCGAGAAGCTCTTCAGCCGACCCTCGGCGTCGCGGAGCTCGAGGCCCTCGACGACGTCGTCGTTGAGGCAGACGTGGCTGACGCTCGCCTCGCCGTACGGCGTGGTGGTGGTCCCCTCGAGCGGGGCGTCGACCGCGAAGCCGTGGTTGTGGGCGGTGACCTCGACCTTGCCGGTCGTGCGGTCCATCACCGGCTGGTTGATCCCGCGGTGGCCGTACTTCAGCTTGTAGGTGCCGAAGCCCAGCGCGCGGCCGAAGAGCTGGTTGCCGAAGCAGATGCCGAAGTAGGGGATGCCTCGCTCGAGCGCGCGCTGGAGCAGCTCGACCTGCGCGGTCGTGGCCGCCGGGTCGCCGGGGCCGTTGGAGAAGAACAGCCCGTCGGGCCCGACCGCGAGCACGTCCTCGAGGCGGGAGGTGGCCGGCAGCACGTGCACCTCGATGCCGCGCTCGCTCATCATCCGCGGGGTGTTGGCCTTGATGCCGAGGTCGAGGGCGGCGACCGTGAACCGCTTCTGGCCCACCGCCTCGCGACGACGTACGCCTCTCGCGTCGAGACGTCGCTGGACAGCTCCGCGCCGGCCATCTCGGCGGACAGCAGCACCCGCGCGCAGCAGCGCCTGCGGGTCGGCCTCGGTGGTGGAGATGCCGACGCGCATCGCGCCGCGCTCGCGGAGGTGGCGGGTCAGCGCGCGGGTGTCGATGCCGCTGATGCCGACGACGCCCTGGTCGCGCAGCTCGTCGTCGAGGGAGCGGACCGAGCGCCAGTTCGAGGGGACCCGCGCGGGGTCGCGGACGACGTAGCCCGCTCACCCAGATGCGGCGGGACTCCGGGTCCTCGTCGTTCATGCCGGTGTTGCCGACGTGCGGGGAGGTCATCACCACGACCTGCCGGTGGTACGACGGGTCGGTCAGCGTCTCCTGGTAGCCGCTCATGCCGGTGCTGAACACCGCCTCGCCGAAGGTCTCGCCCGGAGAGCCGAAGGACTCCCCGGAGAAGGTGCGACCGTCCTCGAGGACCAGGATCGCGGGGGTGGGTGCGGGTGGGGCGCAGGCAGTGGCACGCCGTACCTCCTTCTCCGCCTCACGGGACGGATCGTTAAAGGATGCCGAACGCCGCCGACCCTACCAGCCGCCGAGGGTCCCCCGCGACGGCTCACCTCGCCGTATCAGCGAGCCGCGACGTCGAGACCTCCTCCAGGAATCCCATGTCCAGGAGGACCTCATGACCATCTCACCACCACCATCCCGACGCCACACCCGCTGCAGTGCATCGTGCCGCCGTACGTGCTCGAGTCCATCGCCCGGCACGGCACCCCGCAGCAGCGCACCCACGCACGTGCGAACCTCACGGCGATCGCCCAGGTGCACGCCACCCGCGGCCCGCGCACCTCCCGCCCGACCGGCCCCGTCGCGGGCTCGGTCGTCGCGGCCGCTCCCATGGTGCCCACCAAGCACCGCGAGATCTACACCTCCAAGCACACCGACGACCTGCCCGGCACGCTGCTCCGCGGCGAGGGCGACGGCCCGGTCACCGACGCCGACGCGAACCGCGTCTTCGACGGCTTCGGCGCCACCTGGGACCTCTACTTCGAGGTCTACGGACGCAACTCCTACGACGGGCACGGCGCCTCGCTGATCGGCTCGGTGCACTACCTGCAACCACTACGACAACGCCTTCTGGAGCGACCAGGACGGCCAGATGGCCTTCGGCGACGGTGACGGCACGCTGTTCAACAGCTTCACGGTGTCGGTGGACGTGATGGGCCACGAGCTCACGCACGCGGTCACCAGCCGCACCTCGGGCCTCGTCTACTCCGGCCAGTCGGGTGCCCTCAACGAGCACGTCTCCGACGTGTTCGGCTCCCTGGTCAAGCAGCGCCAGGCCGGCCAGACCGCCGACCAGGCCGACTGGCTGATCGGCCAGGGCCTGCTCGCCGGCGGGCGTGCAACGGCGTGGCGCTGCGCTCCATGAAGGCGCCCGGCACGGCGTACGACGACCCGGTGCTGGGCAAGGACCCGCAGCCGGCCACCATGGCCGACTTCCTGCAGACCACCGAGGACAACGGCGGCGTGCACACGAACTCCGGCATCCCCAACAAGGCGTTCTACCTGTTCGCCGCCGCTCTCGGAGGCTTCGCGTGGGAGCGCGCCGGCATGGTCTGGTTCACGGCCTGCACCGACGGCACCCTGCCCTCGGACGCGAGCTTCCAGACCTTCGCCAACCACACCACCGACCACGCCTTCCAGCTCTTCGGCCACGACGTCGCGCAGGCGTGTGCCACCGCCTGGGCAGGCGTGGGCATCACGGTGACCACCGTGCGCCACGTGGACCACACGCAGGGACAGGCGCAGGCGCCCGCGATCGCCGGGAACCCCTCGGGCTACACCTTCACTCCTCAGGGCTCGACGGAGGAGGACCCCTGCGTCGTCTACCGCGGTCTCGACAGCCACGTCTACGGCGCGTGGCGCTCGCCACGGGCGCTCGGGCACGACGACCTCACCACGCTCGCCGGCGCGCCCTTGGCGGCGTACGACCCGGTCGGCTACGTCTTCGACCAGGTGGGCATGCAGAACGCGTCGTACGTCGGCGTCGACGAGCACCTGCACGGTCTCTACTGGAACCTCGGCGCGGTCGGGCACGACGACCTCACCAACCTCTCCGGCGTCGACCTGCCGACCGGGACGCCGGCGGCCTACATCTCCCCGCCCTACGGCATGCAGAACCTCGTCGTGCGTCGCCGCTTCGGTGGGCTGAAGACCCTGTGGTGGAACACGGGGGCGGTCGGGGTCGACGACACCCTCGGACTGGCGGGCGCACCGGAGCCCGCCGAGGACGTCGCGGCGTACTTCTCCGACAACGACGCCACGGCCAACGTGGTCTACCGGACCACCGACGGGCACCTGCACCAGCTGTGGTGGGCCCAGGGGCCGGTCGGGCACGGCGACCTCACCGAGGTGGCGGGCGGAGCGCCGCTCGCGGCGGGCAAGCCGGCGGCGTACTTCCAGGACACCGACGCCACCCACCACGTCATCTACCGCGGGCAGAACGGCCACCTCTACGAGATGTGGTGGCAGGGACCCTCGGCACCCGGGGTGGGCGACCTGACGGCGGCCGCGGGCGGTGCACCCCTGGCCAGCGACGACCCGTACGCCTACTTCCAGCACCACGACGGGACCCACCACGTCCTCTACCGCAGCGGCGAGGGACACCTGCACGAGCTGTGGTGGTCAGCGGGGACCGTGGGGGTCGGCCACGGCGACCTGATGGTCGTCGCCGACGCACCCCCTGCCGCGCCGGGAACCCCTGGCGGCTACCTCACCGCGGCCGGGTCGGAGCAGCACGTCTTCTACCGCGGCACCGACGCGCACCTGCACGAGCTGGCCTGGCGCTGAGTCCCGGGCGCGGACCTGCGCCTGAGGGGGAAGTCGATCAGCGCTCCGGGGGGAGCGTCGGCGTCGCCCGCGCAGGTAGGTCGCGACGACGGCACCGGTGAGCTTGCGCTCGTGCCAGGGGTTGTTGCGCGACAGCGACTGCGACGCGTCCTTGTCGACGACGACCACGGCGGTCGGGTCGACGAGGGTGACGTTGGCCGGCTGGCCCACCGCGAGCGAGCCGCCGTGGCCCTCGAGGCCGGCGATGCGCGCCGGGGTCTGCGACATCACCCGCGCGACGTCGGACCAGGTCATCGCGCCGGAGGTCACCATCACCTCGCTGACGACCGACAGGGCCGTCTCGAGGCCGACCATCCCGAACGCGGCGTCGACGAAGGCGTGCTCCTTGTCGTGGCGCGCGTGCGGCGCGTGGTCGGTGGCGACCGCGTCGATGGTGCCGTCGGCGAGGGCGTCGCGCAGCGCGGCGACGTCCTCGTCAGGACGCAGCGGCGGGTTCACCTTGTAGAGCGGGTCGTAGTCACTGAGCAGGTCGGTGGTCAGCATCAGGTGGTGCGGGGTCACCTCCGCGGTGACGTCGATGCCCTGGGCCTTGGCCCACCGGATCACCTCGAGCGAGCCGGCGGTCGAGACGTGGGCGACGTGCACGCGGCTGTTGGTGTGCCGCGCGAGCATCACGTCGCGCGCGACGATGACCTCCTCGGCAACGCCGGGCCACCCCGGGAGGCCGAGGCGCCCGGAGAGCTCACCCTCGTGGCAGCAGGCCGTGGAGCCGGCGAGGTGGGGGTCCTGCGAGTGCTGCGAGATGACGCCGCCGAAGGCGCGGACGTACTCCAGCGCCCGCCGCATCACCCGCGGGTCGGCCACGCAGCGGCCGTCGTCGGAGAAGACCTTCACCTTCGCGCGCGAGCGGTGCATCAGCCCCAGCTCGGCCAGCTCCTCGCCCGCGAGGCCACGGGTCACCGCCCCCACAGGCTGTACGTCGACCAGGCCGGCCGCCCGGCCGAGGTCGAGGACGTGCTCGGCGGCCTCGGCGGTGTCGGTGACCGGGCTGGTGTTGGCCATCGCCAGCACAGCGGTGAAGCCGCCCGCGGCCGCGGCGCGGGATCCGGTGAGCACCGTCTCGGCGTCCTCGCGACCGGGCTCGCGCAGGTGGGTGTGCAGGTCGACGAGGCCGGGCAGGGCGACCAGCCCGTCGGCGTCGACGACCGTCGCCCCCGACGGGGCCTCGTCGACGAGGACACCCTCGTCGACGTACAGGTCGCGCGGCTCCCCGCCGAGCACCGAGGCGCCCCTGATGACGAACGACTGGCTCACTGGTCGGTCCCTTCTCCGGCGAGCAGGTGGTAGAGGACCGCCATCCGCACCGCGACGCCGGCCGAGACCTGGTCGAGCACGGCGGACTGGGCGGCGTCGGCCGCGTCGGCGGCGATCTCGAGGCCGCGGTTCATCGGTCCGGGGTGGCAGATCGGTGCGTCCGGCCGCAGCAGGCCCAGCCGCTCGCGGGTGAGGCCGTAGCCCACGGTGTACTCGCGCGCGCTCGGGAAGTAGCCGCCGCTCATCCGCTCGCGCTGGACGCGCAGCATCATCACGGCGTCGACCTCGGGCAGCACCTCGTCGAGGTTGCTCGAGGTGGCGAAGCCGGCGTCCTTGGACCACGCGGTGACGCCCGCCGGCATCAGCGTCGGCGGCGCCACCACGGTGACCTGCGCGCCGAGCTTGTCGAGCAGCAGCACGTTGCTGCGGAAGACCCGGCTGTGGGTCAGGTCGCCGACGATCGCGATGTGCTTGTCCTCGAGCGAGCCCATCCGTCGCTGCAGCGTGTAGGCGTCGAGGAGCGCCTGCGTGGGGTGCTCGTGGGTGCCGTCGCCGGCGTTGATCACGACCGCGTCGGTCCAGCGGCTCACCTGCTGGGCGGCCCCGCTGGCCATGTGGCGGATGACGAGCCCGTCGACGCCCATCGCCGCGACCGTGAGCACCGTGTCGCGCAGGCTCTCGCCCTTGCTGACGCTGGAGCCCTTGGCCGAGACGTTGATGACGTCGGCGGAGAGCCACTTGCCGGCGATCTCGAAGGAGGAGCGGGTGCGGGTGGAGTCCTCGAAGAAGAGGTTCACCACCGTGCGACCGCGCAGCGCGGGCAGCTTCTTGATCGAGCGGCGCTGCACGTCGTGCATCTCGGCCGCGGTCTCGAAGAGCGTCTGGACGTCGTCGACGCCGAGGTCCTCGATGGAGAGCAGGTGCTTGTTCACAGGACAGCTCCTTCGGCTTCCACCGGGGCGGCCCCGGGGATCACGGCCACCTCGTCGTACCCGTCGGACTCCTCGAGGCGGACCATCACCCGCTCCTCGCGCGAGCTCGGGAGGTTCTTGCCGACGTGGTCGGCGCGGATCGGCAGCTCGCGGTGGCCGCGGTCCACCAGCACGGCGAGGCGTACGACGGCCGGGCGACCGAGGTCGTTCATCGCGTCCAGCGCGGCCCGGACGGTGCGGCCGGAGAAGAGCACGTCGTCGACCAGCACGACCACCTTGCCGTCGACACCGCCGGGCGGCATCTCGGTGCGGTGCAGCACGCGGGTCGGCTGGCGGCGGAGGTCGTCGCGGTACATCGTCGCGTCGAGGGTGCCGACGGGCACGCGCACGCCCTCGGTCTTCTCGATGCGGTCGGCGATCCGACGGGCGAGGTGGACACCCCTCGTGGGGATGCCGAGCAGGACGAGGTCCTCGTGGCCCTTGTTGCGCTCGAGGATCTCGTGGGAGATGCGGGTCAGCGCGCGGGAGATGTCACCGGAGTCGAGCGCAGGCACCAGCGGGGGACCTCCTTCTCCGCCTCGCGGGACGGCTCGTTAAAGGATGTCGATCGCCCCGACCCTAACAGTGACCGCGGCGACTGCCACGATCCTCCTGTGCGCGCGTCTCGGGGTCTGGCCGGTGTCCTCGCGGTCCTGATGGCGACCGGCTGGGCGGCCAACCACTTCGCGGCCGTGATCCCGGCGCTGTCCGACGAGGAGGGCCTGTCGGCGGCGCTGCTCGACGGGGTCTTCGGCGTCTACGCCCTGGGCCTGCTCCCGGGTCTCTTCGGCGGCGGCGCGCTGTCGGACCGCTGGGGCCGGCCGCGGGTCGTGCTCCCGGGAGCCCTGGTCGCGGCCGTCGGCACCACCGTCCTGCTGCTCTCCCACGAGCCCGCGGGGCTGCTGGTGGGCCGGCTCGTCGTCGGGCTCGGGGCCGGGCTCACCTTCGGTGCCGGCACGGCGTGGGCCGCGGACCTCGGCGGCACCGCCGGCACCGTGCTGGCCGGGGTGTTCCTGACGTCCGGCTTCGGGGTGGGTCCGCTCGTCTCCGGCCTGCTGGCCCAGTGGGCGCCGTACCCGCTCGAGACGCCGTTCGTGGTCTCCCTGCTCCTCTCGCTCGCGTCCGTGGGGCTGGCCGTCGCCTGGGCCGTGCCGATCAGCGCGGCTGCCCGCACCTCCTCCTCGACGGCCACCCCGGCCGGCGGCTCGGCCGGCTGCTGCGCTGGCCTGGTCGCTGCCGGTCGCCGCTGCTGGTCTTCGCCAGCGCGACCGTCTCGATCGTGACCCTGCCGGCCCGGTTGCCGGCGCGGTTCGACGGCCCGATGCTCGTGGGCCTGTCGTCGACGCTGAGCCTCGGCACGGGCATCGGCGTCCAGGCGCTCGCACGGAGCCGGCACTGGGGGCCGCGCGCCGGTGTCGTGGGTGCCGGGCTCTCGGCGACCGGCTTCGCGATCGCGGCCCTCGCCGGGCCGCGGATCGGGCTGCCCGTGCTGGCGCTGGTGTGCGTCGTGATGGGCGCGGCGTACGGACTGTGCCTGCGCGAAGGACTGCTCGACGTCGAGACCCTGGCGCCACCCTCGCGGCGCGGCCTGCTGACCGGGCTGTTCTACGTCGTCACCTACGTCGGCTTCGGGCTCCCGCTGCTGCTGGTGCTGCTGCGGGCGCCGCTGGGCGCCTCGATCCCGCTCGCCGCGTGCGCGGTCGTCGCCCTCACCGTCGCGGTGACCCGCACCCTCCAGCTGCGCGACGCGGCCACCCCACCCGCTGATCGCCCGCACCCTCAGGGGCGGTTTCCTGTGGTGGGAGATCTTCTTGCCTCCTGGCACAGGTCGCAACCTCGGCGAGGTGGCCGCAAACTCTCCCACCATGGGAAACTGCCGCGCGGGACCGGGCCCTCAGGACGAGATCCTTCAGCGCCTCGTCGAGGGCGCGCTGCAGGGTCGGGTAGGCGTAGATCATCGTGCGCAGGGTGGCGGTCGGGACCTCCGCGTGCACGGCCGTCGAGAGCATGCCCGAGGATCTCCCCGCCGGCCGGCGCCGCGACGGTGGCGCCGACGAGCACGCCGCGGTCGGCGTCCTCGACGAGCTTGATCAGGCCCTGTGCCTGGGCGATCCAGCCGCGGGTGCTGGCCGCGATGTCCGTCGTGCCGATGCGGACGTTCAGTCCCTGGTCGCGGGCCTGCTTCTCGGTCAGGCCGACGCCGCCGACCTCGGGGTCGGTGAAGGTGACGTGGGGTACGGCGCGGTAGTCGGCCCGCGGACCGTCCTTGCCGAGGATGCTCGCGACGGCGACGGCCGACTGGTACATCGACATGTGCGTGAAGGCGCCGTGCCCGACGATGTCGCCGATCGCCCAGAGGCCGTCGCCGGCACGCATCTCCTCGTCGGTCTCGATGCTGCGGGCCGACGGGTCGAGCCCGACCGTCTCGAGGCCGATGTCGTCGATGTTGTTGCGACGCCCCGCGGCCACGAGCAGCTTGTCGAAGGTGAGGTCCTGGCCGTCGACGGCGACGGTGAACTGCCCGTCGGCGTAGGAGACCCCGGAGATGGTGGCGCCGGTGAGCACCTGGATGCCCTCGTCGGCGAAGACCTTCGCCACGCAGCTCGCCGGCCTCTGGCTCCACCGGGCCGAGCAGGCGCGGAGCCACCTCGAGGACGGTCACGCGGACGCCGAAGCGGGCCAGCGCCTGCGCCAGCTCGGCACCGATCGGGCCACCGCCGATGACGGCCAGCGAGGCCGGGAGGGTGTCGATCCGCAGGATCTCGCGGTTGGTCCAGAAGGGCGTGTCGGCCAGCCCGTCGATCGGCGGGGCGCTCGGGCGGGTGCCGGTGTTGAGCACGACGCCCCTGCGGGCCTCGTAGGTCTCGCCGTCGACCTCCACGGTGCGCGGCCCCGTGAGCCGGCCGTGCCCGCGCACGAAGGTGACGCCCGCGTCCTCGAGCCGTTGCACCGCGACCGTGTCGTCCCAGTCGTCGGTCGCCTCGTCGCGGATCCGCTCGTGCACCGGCGTCCAGTCGGGGCGTACGTCGGCCGTGCCGGCGTTGCCCGGGATCCGGCGGCCCTCGGCCAACAGGTCGGCGGCGCGGATGATCATCTTGCTGGGGATGCAGCCGAAGTAGGGGCACTCGCCCCCGACCAGCCGCTCGTCGATGCCGACCACGTCGAGCCCGGCCTTCGCCAGCTCCGTCGCCGTCGCCTCTCCTCCGGGTCCGAGCCCGATCACCACCACGTCGCACGAGTTCGCCATGCGCAGAGTCTTCCAGCCTCCCGACAGGTCGTCAGCGCGGAGGCAGCAGCAGCAGCTCGAGGGCGTCGGCCAGCCACGCGGCGTACTTCTCCTGCGACCACCCGCGTACGTCGACCAGCTGGCGGTGCGTCTCCGGGCCGGCCAGCAGCCACAGGGTGGTGGCCGCGTCGTCCTCGGAGAGTCCCTGACGCAGCGGTCCGTTGGCCGCGATCGCCTCGACGGCCGCGTGCAGGTTGCGCCAGCGGGTCTCGTGCAGCTCGGCACGCTGTGCCGCGATCTCCTCGTCGACCGCTGCGGCGGAGCGGAACACGTCGTCGACCGGGCGGGCGCGGCTGATCCGCCCGGCGATGTCGGGCGCCATCGTCGCGACCTGCTGCCGAGGGTCGGTCATCGCCTGCATCGCGCGTGGCCCCTCCTGCTCGAGGACGGGCGGGCTGTCGGTCACCCCGGTGACGGCGAAGTTCAGCACCTCGACCAGCAGCCCCTTCTTGGTCGTGAAGAGCTTGTAGACCAGGTCGGCGCTGACACCGGCGCGGCGGGCGACCTGCGCGACCGACGTGCGGACGTAGCCCTGCTCCAGGAACAGCTCGTGCGCCGCCCTCACCACGGACTCGCGGTTGGCCCGGGCTCGCTCCTCGCGCAGCGGGGAGCGGTAGCTGCGGGTCGCGCCCTTGACACGGCTCTCTGGCGGGGTCACAGTGAGCAGCATAATTCATTCTAGTTTCACTTGATCGAAAATTGGAGATGGTCGGCATGTCGCTCGGTTACCAGCTCGCCTACCGGGTGGGACTCACCCCGTGGGAGGGCGCAGGAGAGGCGGCCCAGCAGACGTTCGACGCGCTGCTCGAGCGTGAGGAGCGCGACCGTCAGGAGCGGGGACTCGTCCGGCCATGGGGCCGGGCGCTCGACCTCGGTTGCGGCAGCGGCACCCACACCATCGAGCTGGCTGAGCGCGGCTGGCGCGCGGTCGGCGTCGACAACGTCGCCCGGGCCCTGGAGTCCGCGCGTGCACGGCCGGGCGCCGGGCAGGTCGACTTCGTCGAGAGCGACGTCACCGAGCTCGCGTCGGGGCACCTCGAGGCTGACGTCGACTTCTTCCTCGACGTCGGGTGCTTCCACGGTCTCGACGACCGGCAGCGGACGTCGTACGGCGAGGGCGTGACGTCGCTGGCTGCCCCGACCGCGACGCTGCTGATGCTCGCCTTCACCCCCGGGCACCGACCGTTCCTGCCACGAGGGGCGAGCCACGACGACGTGACGCGCGCCCTGCCCGGGTGGGAGCTGCTGGACACGGAGGCGGCCGACACCTCGGGGATGCCGGGACCGCTGAAGCGCACCGCGCCCCAGTGGTTCCGGCTGGGTCGGCGCCGCTAGAGCGTCTCGACCGTCGTCACGACCGAGGTCACCGACGGGGTGCGCGGGGTCGAGCCGAAGCCGAAGCCGGGCTCGGGCTCGACCGGGGCCAGCCCGCCGAGGTCGGCGCCCTGCCAGGTGCCTGCCAGTGAGGTGATCCGGTGGACGTCGGTGGCGCCGTAGTACTCGCGCCGACCTCCCCCGGCCGTCCCCCGGGTGCGCACGCCCGGCAGCACCACGCGGGCGACCGGGTCGGTCACCCGCGTCCAGGCCGGCGAGGTGGCCAGGCGGCGCGGCTGCGCCCGCAGCAGCCATCCGAGTGGCGCCCGCCGACCGACGCGCAGACGCAGGGAGAGCCCGGGAGCCAGCACGGACCACTCGGCCGCGCCGGTCACCGAGACGGGGCCGACGACCACCCGGTCGAAGGAGTAGGTCGACGCGACGTACTCCCCCACCTCGCCGGTCGGCGCGAGCAGCACGCGCTCCCCGTCTGCCGTCGCCACCATCACGTCCGCGAACGCGCCGAACGGGGAGACGGGCCAGCTCCCCACGACCGCCCGCAGCCCGCTGACCGAGCCGGCGCCCGCGATCGCGCCCTCGAACCGGTCTCGCGTCACGCCGTCGAGGCTAGCGATCGAGGTGTCGCGAGCGGGCGAAGCAGAAGAGGCCGTAGCAGGCGAAGCCGACGCCGATCACGACGATCACCACCGGCCCACCGGTTGCCTGCAGCACCTTCTGCAGCGCCTGGTCGAGGCCGCCGCTCTTGGACGAGTCGTGGTCGATGCCGGCGTAGACGAAGAGCCCTCCGACGAGGCCCGTGGCCACGCCCTTGGCGATGTAGCCGACCCGGCCGAGGAGGAGGTACGCCGCACCGGAGTTGCCCAGGAGGCCTTCGGTCTCCATGTCCTCGGCGAACTTCTCGGTCCAGCCGCGCCGGATGAGCGAGGCGCCGTACCCGATGATCGCGAGGCCGGCGGCCGCGACCAGCCACTGGCCACCGGGCCAGCCCATCACCTTCGAGGTGAGGCCCGAGGAACCGCTGCTGGAGGAGCCGGACCCGATCGCCACCTTGACCCCGCTGAGGCCGATGACGGCGTAGACCACCGCCTTCATGGCCGAGACGAGCCGCTTGCGCAGGCGGGTGCCGCCCTCCTCGTCACGGTGCCCGAAGCACGCCTCGACGACCCGCCAGACCGACGAGCAGGAACATGCCGACGGCGATCGCCCACACCAGGACGATGCCGAAGGGCTGCCGGGCGAGCTCGTGCATGGCGCCGGTCGTGCTCGCGTTCTTGTCGGTGTGGCCCAGGGCGAGCTGGATGGAGAGCCACCCGAGGAGCAGGTGCACGACGCCGTAGGCGACCAGCCCGAGGCGGGCGACGACGTCGAGGGCCTTGCTGCCCTCCACCTGCCGGCCGAGCCGGCCGGCCTCGTCGGCCGCGTCCTGCGTCGCGTCGCTCACGATGCCTTCCTACCCCTCGACGTCGTCCACGACCAGCTGCTTGAACCACGACTCGGTGACGTAGTCCGTCGTCCAGCCCATCGACTCGTAGAGCCCGTTGGCGCCGGTCGGCGAGTCGTCGTCGACCTCGAGGCCGACCCGGTCACGCCCGCGCTGGGCCGCGTCCGCGATGACGGTGTGCAGCAGCGACTTGGCGACGCCACGACCGCGCGCGTTGCGGTGCACGCCGATGTAGTCGACGTAGCTGCCCTCGTGCCCCTGCTTGTTCTCCGGCAGCACCGAGCTGACCAGCGCGCCGGCCGGCTCCTGCACACCGTCACTCCGTCCATCTTCGGGGGCCACGAACGCGAGCCACCAGTGGTCCCACCGGTGGCCGGGGTCCTCGCGCAGCCGGGCCACGAACTCGGGGAAGCTCTCGCGGTAGGAGTTGAAGTGGTCCTCGAAGGACTTCTCCAGCATCTCGTGCACGACGTGCAGGTCGGCCGCGACGGGCAGGCCGTTGTCGTGGGTCTCCACGCGACGGATGAGGACACCTTCCCGAGGGCCGGGGAGTGACGTCGCCTCCTCCGGCTCGACCGGCCGGGTCATCTGCAGCCAGGTGCGGCGGTTGGCGTAGCCCGCAGCGGCGAGCCACTCCCGTTGCACCAGGTCGGCTGCGTACGGACTGGCGTCCAGCCGGGTCTCCTCGACCTCGCGGAGCCGGCAGATCTCGGCGGCCTGCTCCTCCACGAAGGCGTACATCGAGGCAGCGACGCGGTCCTGGATCTCGCGACCACCCTCGATCGTGCGGTCGACGTAGACGTGCAGCATCGTGCGACCGGCCGCCCGGTCGTGGACGACGACCGAGCCGCGGAGCACGCCGCCCGGGTCGAGCGCGACGGCCTGGCGACGGGTCCAGGAGGCGGTGCCGACGATCTCGGACTCGACGGCCTCGCGGTCCACCGACGACGAGCCCGTCCACGGCTCCTTGTCGGCGCCGCGCAGGGCGACCAGGGCCGCCAGGTCCTCGGGCTCGGGCGGGCGCGAGGTCCAGCCGTCGGGCAGGCCGGGAGGGGCCAGGGGTCCGGTGAGGGGCTGGGTCACGGCACGAGGCTCTCGCGGTTGCGGACGATGTTGCCGAGCACCCCGTTGACGAAGGCCGGCGACTCGTCGGTGGACAGCTCGCGCACCAGGTTGAGCGCCTCGGAGACCGCGACCGCGTCGGGCACCTCGTCGACGTACAGCACCTCGTAGGTGGCCAGCCGCAGCACGTTGCGGTCGACCGCCGGCATCCGCTCGAGGCGTCCAGCCCTGGGCGTACGACGAGATCACCTCGTCGAGCCGCGCCCGGTGGTCGGTGACGCCGTGGACCAGGTGACGGTGTAGTCGTTGACCGGGCCGGAGGCCACGTGCTCCTCGAGCGCCTCGACCGCGGACCGGTTGCGCATCTCGGAGGCGTAGATGAGGTCCAGCGCCCGCTTGCGGGCCTTGGAGCGGGCGCTCATGGCATTGATTCAGCACAGGTTCAGCTGCTGACGCGGCCGAGGTAGGAGCAGTCGCGGGTGTCCACCTTGATCCGCTCGCCGGTGGTGATGAACAGCGGCACGGCGACGGTGGCGCCGGTCTCCACGGTCGCCGGCTTGGTGCCG
Source organism: uncultured Actinomycetota bacterium (assembly GCA_963794435.1). GTDB lineage: Bacteria > Actinomycetota > Actinomycetes > Propionibacteriales > Nocardioidaceae > Marmoricola. Next base: position 303,417 of record CAWCDX010000015.1, on the reverse strand, counting down.
CCGGTGGAGCGGTCGCCCTGGAGACCGGGCTCGGTGTAGGTGACCTCGAGCTCGACCGAGGCCGGGCAGCTCGATGTAGAGCACCCGGCCCTCGTTGGTGGCGACGATCGCCTCCTGGTTCTCGAGCATGAAGTTCGCGGCGTCGCCCGACGATCTCCGGGGCGACCTCGAGCTGGTCGTAGGTGCCGGTGTCCATGAAGACGTAGGAGGTGCCGTCGTTGTAGAGGTACTGCATCGTCCGCTTGTCGACGTTGGCCACCTCGACCTTGACGTCGGCGTTGAAGGTCTTGTCCACGGTCTTGCCGGACTCGATGTTCTTCAGCTTCGAGCGCACCACGGCGCCGCCCTTGCCGGGCTTGTGGTGCTGGAACCAGATGACCTGCCACAGCTGCCCGTCGAGGTTGAGCACCATGCCGTTCTTCAGGTCGTTCGTCGTCGCCATGCGGAGTTCGCGCCTTACGTCAGGGGGTTGGCCGGGAAGGTGGAGCCAGCGGGTGAGTCTAGTACGCCGCCGAGCGGGGGTTTTCTGTACGCCGTACGGCGCCGACCGGGGGTTCGTGTGCACAGCCTCGTGTACGCAGGAATCCCCCGCTCGAGCGCCCTGGACGTGTGCACTCATCCCCCGCTCACCGTGTCAGCGGGAGAGGATCGAGGCCCGGAGGTGGGGACGCCGGTGCCGGCGGTGACCAGGACGTGGCGCGGCGTCCGTCGACCTGGTTGACCGAGGTGCCGCGGAGCTGGCGGACGCCCTCGGCGATGCCGTTCATCCCGTGGATGTAGGCCTCGCCGAGCTGGCCGCCGTGGGTGTTGAGCGGCAGCCGGCCGCCGAGCTCGATCGCGCCGTCGGCGACGAAGCCCGGGGCCTCGCCGCGGCCGCAGAAGCCGAGCTCCTCGAGCTGCATCAGGACGTACGGCGTGAAGTGGTCGTAGAGCACCGCCGTGTCGATGTCGTCGGGACCGAGCCCGGACTGGCGCCACAGCTCGCGGCCGACGACGCCCATCTCGGGCACGCCGATGTCGTCGCGGTAGTAGGACGTCATCACGAACTGGTCGGCCGCGCTCCCCTGGGCCGCCGCCGCGATCGTCACCGGCCGGCTGGGCCAGGTCCGCGGCGCGCTCCGGCGAGGTCACGACGAGCGCCACCGCGCCGTCGCTCTCCTGGCAGCAGTCGAGCAGCCGCAGCGGGTCGGCGATCATCCGCGAGGCCTGGTGGTCCTCGCAGCGTGATCGGCCGGCCGAAGAAGAACGCGTCCGGGTTGGTCGCCGCGTGCCGCCGGTCGGCGACCGCGACGGCGCCGAAGTCGGCCGAGGTGGCGCCGTACTCGTGCATGTAGCGCCGCGCCTGCATCGCCACCGTCGCCGCCGGCGTGGAGAGGCCGTGGGGGTAGGTCCACGCGTTGTCGAGGCCGTTGGTGTTCACCTGCGTCGGCGGCCCAGCTGGACACCTGGCCGAAGCGCTGCCCGGAGCGCTCGTTGAAGCCGCGGTAGCAGACCACGACGTCGGCGACCCCGGTCGCGACGGCCATCGCCGCCTGCTGCACGGTCGCGCAGGCGCGCACCGCCGCCGTAGTTGATCCGGCTGAAGAACCGCAGGTCGCCCATCCCGAGCTCGCGGGCCAGCGCGATCTCGGCGGTGGAGTCCATCGTGAAGGTGGTCAGCCCGTCGACGTCGCGCGACCGACAGCCCGGCGTCGGCGAGCGCGGCCAGCGTCGCCTCGCACGAGAGCTGGAGCTCGGAGCGTCCGGACTCCTTGGAGAACTCGGTCGCACCGATGCCGACGATCGCGGCCTTCCCGCTGAGCAGCCGCTCACGAGATCACTCACCTTCGCGGTGACGTGGTCGCCCGAGCGGGACCGCTGCCGACGACGTCGATGGTCAGCACGCCGTCGGCGTCGTCGACGACCTCGCCGGAGAACGCCAGCGTGTCGTAGGGGTGGGCCGGCGCGCCGAGCCGCAGCGCGCAGGAGCGTACGACGAACTCCGGCCCGATCGCCGCGCGCGCCCAGTCGCCGACGTACTTCTGCACCAGCGCCGGTCGTGGCCAGGATGTTGACGAAGATGTCCTTCGAGCCGTGGGACTGCGCGAGGTCGCGGTCGTGGTGCACGTCCTGGTAGTCGCGCGTCGCGATCGCCGTCGAGACGACCAGCGTCGGGGTGACCGGCAGCTCCCAGGCCGGCAGGCCAGACCGTGCACGCCCTTCACACGACCTCCCAGATCGGCAGCGTCAGCTCGTCGTCGACCTGGTCCCAGCCGACGACGACGGCGTCGCCGATGGCGAGGTCCTCGGGGTTGCCGCGCACGTCGGCGACGAGCCGCACGCCCTCCTCGAGCTCGACCAGCGCGATCGTCACGCGGCAGCTCGCGACCCGGGCATCTGCGGGGCGTGGTGCACGAGGAAGGAGAAGACGGTGCCGCGACCGCTGGAGACGACGTACCCCCGGTCCATCGCGTGGCACGACGGGCAGACCGGGCCGGGCGGGTGCCGCAGCACGCCGCAGGCGTTGCAGTTCTGGATCCGCAGCTCGCCCGGCCTGGGTGCCCTCCCAGAAGAACGTCGGTGTCCTGGTTGCGCACCGGCCGGATGATCTTCGACCGGTCGGGGCTCGCTGGCGACCGCGCCCGGCGCGGGCTTGAACTTCAGCACCCGGAACAGCATCGAGGCGACCACCTCGTCGCCGACCCGCCAGACGTTGCGGGTGGTCACGAAGTAGCCCTCGCCGACGCCGGTCTGCTTCGGGCCGACGACGTCCTCGAGCCGCGTGGTCACCGAGACCTGCTCGCCGACGCGGAGGTAGCGCTCGTAGGTCTGGTCGCAGTTGGTGCCGAGCACGGAGGTGAAGCCGGCCTCGGTCGAGCACCTCCATCGCGCCGGAGCAGCGGGTCGTCGGCGCCGCGCGTGCCGCGCAGCCCGGACATCGTCCACACCTGCGCCATCGCCGGCGGCGCCTCGCCCTGCGGTGAAGCGGGGGTCGGTCTCGTCGATCGCGTCGAGCCAGGCGTTGATCGATCGGCTGGCTGACCGGGTCGCGCGCGAGCCGCGGCGGCGGTCTCGCCCAGCGCCTTGAGCCGCTCGGCCTGCGGCCATGATCCAGTCGTGGTCCGGACCTCGGTCGTCAGGGTCGGCGTCACCGCGGCACCTTCGGCAGGCCCGAGCCCGAACATCGCGATCAGCTCGCGCTGCACCTCGTTGACGCCGCCGCCGAAGGTCAGCACCAGGTTGCGCTTGGAGGTCGCGTCGAGGTAGTCGGCCAGCCGTGCGGTGTCGGGGTCGGCGGGGTCGCCGTACGACGTGACGACGCGCTCGAGCGCCAGCCCGAGCGACTGCACCTCGTCGGAGGCGAACACCTTGGAGGCCGAGGCGTCGGCCACCGCCGCCGTGCCGGAGGCGCCGGCTGCCGGCGACCTGCCAGTTGAGCAGCTCGTTGACCCGGAACGCGGCGGTCACGCGGGCCAGCGTGTCGCGCACGGCCGGCACCTCGAGCAGCGGCGTGCCGGTCGGCATCGGTCGCGGTCGCGCGCCCAGTCGACGACCATGTCGCGCAGCCCCTCGAGCCGGCCGGCCGGCCCGAGCATCACCCGCTCGTGGTTGAGCTGGGTGGTGATCAGCCGCCAGCCCTCGTTCTCCTCGCCGACCAGCATGTCGGCCGGCACCCGCACGTCGTTGTAGTACGTCGCGTTGACGTGGTGGGAGCCGTCGGAGGTGATGATCGGCGTCCAGGAGTAGCCGGGGTCCTGGGTGTCGACGATCAGCACCGAGATGCCCTTGTGCTTGGGGGCGTCGGGGTCGGTGCGCACCGCCAGCCAGACGTAGTCGGCGGCGTGGCCGCCGGTGGTCCACATCTTCTGGCCGTTGACGACGTAGTGGTCGCCGTCCTTCTTGCGCGCTGGTGCGCAGCGAGGCCAGGTCGGTGCCGGCGTCGGCCTCGGAGTAGCCGATCGCGAAGTGCACGTCGCCGGCGAGGATCGCGCTTGAGGAACAGGTCCTTCTGCTTGTCGGTGCCGAAGGCCTGCAGCGTCGGGCCGACCGTCTGCAGCGTCACCGCCGGGCAGGTGCACGTCGGCGCGGGCCGCCTCGTTGGCGAAGACCTGCTGCTCGATCCCGCCGAGCCCCTTGCCGCCGTACTCCTCGGGCCAGCCGACGCCCATCCAGCCGTCGCCGCCCATCTGCTTGATGGTGCGGTGGTAGGCCTCGCCGTGCCGGTCGCTCATCATCTCGAGCCGGTCGTCGGCGGAGACCAGCCCGGCGAAGTAGTCGCGGACCTCCTGCTTGAAGGCGCGCTGCTCCTCGGTGAGCTCGGTGTTGCGCGCCGCGTCGTCCTCCTCGACCGGCACGCGCGGCAGCGCACGCGTCGACGCCGCCGAGCAGCCGGACGTCGTCCTTGAGCCGCGCGAAGTAGCGGTGCAGCGGGTAGGTCTGGTCGACGCCCATGCCGCCGTGCAGGTGGTGGCAGGTCTGGAGGGCGGCGGGCGCGCGGTCGCAGACCCAGTACGCCGCGACGGCGAGGTCCTCGTCGACCGGCTCCCCGGCCACCAGCCGGCGGACCACCTCGTCGACGGCGAGCGTCACCATCCGCGAGGCGACGTAGACGTCGGCGATCTGCATCGCCACGCCCTGGAACTCCGCGAGGCTGCGGCCGAACTGGCGTGCGCTCCTTGATGTAGCCGGCGGTCAGGTCGCGCGCCCCGGCGAGCAGCCCGTCGGCCTGCAGCAGGAGGCCGGCGACGCGTGAGCGATCGGACCGTCTCGGCCGCGCCGTCGCCGAGGACGCCGAGCACGGGCGCACCGTCGAAGACGTAGGTCGCCTCGTGCCGCCCGCGCGAGGAGGCGGTGTCGATCCGGCTCGACGCCGTCGGCGGCCGGGTCGACGAGCACGACCACGGGCGCCGTCGTCGCCGGTGGCGGAGACGAGCAGGACGGTGTCGAGGCCGGGCAGGTCGTCGTGCACCGGCACGCCGAGCTTGCGGCCGGTGACGCGCTCGCCGTCGAAGCGTCGTCGCGGGCGCCTCGGGCAGGGCCGACGCCCTGCTCGTTGAGGGCCGGCGCCACGAGCAGCTCGCCCTCGGCGATCCGGGTGACCAGCGACTCCTGCAGCTCGGGCGGTGCCGTGGCTGACCAGCGGCAGCAGGCCGCTGACCAGGGTCTCCCGCACCGGCAGGTCCTTCGCCCGGCGGGCCACCTCGCGCACGACGACCGCGAGCTCGCCCAGGCCGAGGTCCTCGCCGCCGAGCTCGGCGCGCGCCGCGAGGCCCGAGCAGACCCGGCCTCGGCGCAGGCCTTCCAGCTCGGCGTCGACCTCCTCCGGCCCTTCTCGAGGACGTCGGTCACCACCGAGCGGATCTCGTCGACCAGCGACACGTCCTGACCGGCATGGACACCCTTTCGTCGCGAAAACTGTAACCTGTTCTAGTCTAGGGGAGCCAGCACTTCCGCAACTGGAGGCGTGACGTGATCAACGCTCTGTGTGCCCCGGTCACCTGGGTGGGCAGCCAGCTGCGCAGCACCCTGCGCGGCCTCGCCGGCGTGCCCGCCGGTCGAGATCCCCGAGGGGCGGTGGCTCGAGCTCCCGCGGCGCGGGCGCACCTGGCTGACCGAGCTCGAGGGCCCGCCCGGCGCCCCCACGATCGTGCTGCTGCACGCGGTCGGGCTGCACCGGCATGCTCACCTGGTTCCCGGTCGTCCACCAGCTCGCCGAGCACTTCCGCGTCGTCGTCTTCGACCAGCGCTGGCACGGCCGCGGCATCGTCTCCGAGCACTTCTCGCTGCACGACTGCGCCGACGACGTCGCCGCCGTCGTCACCGAGCTCGGACTGGCCGAGGCGGCAGAAGCCGATCATCGCCGGCTACTCGATGGGCTCCGTCGTCGCCCAGCGCGTGTGGCGCCAGCACCCCGACGTCGTCGGCGGCCTCGTCCTCGGCGCGACCACCGACCACTTCCGCACCAACGGCCGCGAGATGTTCTTCCACAACGGCATGGAGATCAGCATGGGCGCGCTGCGTGCGATGGCCCGCTCCCGCGTCGTACGCCGCGCCGCGCGGGTCGGCGCCGACGCCCTCGACATCGAGCCCAACGACATCGACCAGTGGGCGCTCGCCGAGTGGCGCAGCACCAGCCCGTGGGCGGTCGCCCAGGCGCTGGCCTCGCTCGGCCGGCACCACTCCACGCCCGTGGCTGGAGCGCATCGACGTGCCGACCGCGGTGATGGTGCCGCAGACCGACTGGGCGATCCCGCCCGTCGCGGCAGCGCGCCGTGGCCGAGCGCATCCCCGGCGCCACCGTCCACGAGGCCGACTGCGGCCACAGCGGCGTGCGTGCTCGAGTCGGAGATCTTCGCCCCGGCGTTCCTCGAGGCCGCCCTCGACGTCGCCGCCCGGATGGAGCCGCCCCGCCCGCGCGCCGTACCGACCCGCAAGAAGGCAGCCGCCACTACCGCATAGTCCAAGACGAATTCGTGGTCAGGAAGCGTCCGAGACCACGCAGACGTCTTGGACTATCGCTTTGTGCCGGTGACCTCGGCGTGCAGGGCGTCGAGCTCCTCGGGGAACTTCTCGACGAGCTTCCAGGGCTCGGGCACCGACTCGCGGCAGGCGATCGCGCCGACGTGCACCTTGCCGTCGCTGGACATCACGGTGATGTTGAGGCCGGCGCCGTGGAAGACCGGGCCGAGCGGGTAGAGGCCGATCGATCTTGGCGCCCATGAAGTAGAGCGGCACCGGCGGGCCGGGGACGTTGGAGATCACCAGGTTGTGGATCACCGGGCCCTGGTCGGCCAGCTGGAGCGAGGAGACCAGGCGTACGGCGAGCCCGAAGGTGCGCGGGGCCGCGAACTGGGCCCAGTCCTGCAGCGAGTCGGCCGAGATCGCCTTGTGGTGCTCCTTGGCGTTCTGGTTGGTCCGCGAGACCTCGCGCAGCCGCTCGAGCGGGTCCGCGACGTCGGTGCCGAGCCGGGAGAACATCGTCGAGACCTTGTTGCTGCCGCCCTGGCGCTTGGACTTCCCGCGCACCGAGACCGGCACGGAGGCGATCAGCGAGGTCTCCGGCAGCTCGCCGCGCTCGTCGAGGTAGCGCCGCAGCGCTCCCCCGCTGACCGCGATGCACGACGTCGTTGACGGTGGCGCCCTCGACGGCGTTCTTGACGTCCTTGATCTTCTGCAGCGACATGTCGCCGATCGCGAGCGAGCGGTGGCCGGTGATGGTGCCGTTGAACGAGGTGCGCGGGGCGGTCAGCGGCGCCGGCATCGCCGTACCCTCGCGGGCGCGCCCGATCGTGCTGGCCACGCCCTTGACCGTGGGGCCGATCACCTTGGCCAGCGCGACGGGCTTGTAGAGGTTGGTCACGCACGCCGCGGCCGAGCAGCTCGACGTCACCCGGGGCCCGCGGCCGGCTCGTCGTCCTTCGGCCCGGACTCGAGCGGCGGCGCGTCGGCCTCGAGGGAGCAGAGGTAGGAGATCGCGTTGGCGCCGGAGACCCCGTCGACGGTGCAGTGGTGCATCTTGGTGAAGACGACGAGCGCTCCTCGCCCGCCTCGGACCGGTAGCCCTCGATGACGTAGAACTCCCACAGCGGCCGGCTCCGGTCGAGCGGGATCCCGGCCAGGTGGCCGCAGAGCTCGGCCAGCTCGCGCGTCGCCGCCCGGTGACGGGCAGCGCCATCCGGTGCACGTGCCGGTCGATGTCGAAGTCGTCGTCGTTGACCCAGACCGGGTGGTCGATGCCGAGCGGCACCTGCTTGAGCTTGCGGTGGAACATCGGCACGTGCTCGATGCGCCGCTCCAGCTCGTCCTTGAACTCGCCGAACTCGTAGCCGCCCGGGACCGTCTCGGGGTCGAGCACGATGACGCCGCACACGTGCAGCAGCTGGGCGGGCGTCTCCAGGTAGAGGAAGCTCGCGTCGAGTCCGCTGAGTCGGTCCATGGGCGGATCCTAGGCTCGGACTGAGAACACGTTCTACCTTTCGCCGGGGTCGGTCATCTCACAGCCGTCGACGCCGTGACCCGCCACTAACCTGCGCGCATGGGCTACCGCCGTCGCCAGCTCGCTCTTCGCCGCCCTCGCCGCCAACGCCGTGCGCCCCGCTGCGGAGCCGGTACGGCGCCATCCCCGTCCTTCTTCGCCGGCTGGCTGGCCAGCGAGCTCGCCCCCCAGTGGCTGGCGGTGACCGTCGGTCGACGCCGCCGCCGAGCTCACCGTACGCCGTCGGCGTCCCGGCCACCCCGACCCGCTCGGGCTGGCGCTGGCCGCGGCCACGGCGCCGCGCTGGGCTGACGTGGTCGTCAACGCCAACCGCTCGGCCACCCACGTCGAGACGACGCTGCGCGACGGTCTGGGCGAGGACTACCTCGACGTGCTCGAGGAGCCGCCGCGGCCGAGGACCTGAAGACGTCGCGTGCGCGAGCTGGCCCGGCCGTTCAAGATGGCCCGCCCGGGCGTCGAGGTGATCCGCGACGTCAACTACACCGCCGGCGGGAAGCGCGCCCGGCTCGACATCTACCGCCCGACGCGGCGGCGACCTGCACGACGCCCCGGTGCTCGTGCAGGTGCACGGCGGCGGCTGGACGATCGGCAGCAAGGAGCAGCAGGGGCTGCTGCTGATGAACGCGATGGCCGAGCGCGGCTGGGTCTGCGTGGCGATGAACTACCGGCTCGCGCCCAAGCACCCCTTCCCGGCGCAGATCATCGACGTCAAGAAGGCGATCGCGTGGACCCGCGAGCACATCGCCTCCTACGGCGGCGACCCGTCGTACCTCGTGATCACGGGCGGCTCCGCGGGCGGCCACCTCGCCGCGCTGGCCGCGCTGACGCCGGGCGAGGCGGCCTACCAGCCCGGCTTCGAGGACGCCGACACCAGCGTCGCCGGCGTGCGTGCCGTTCTACGGCGTCTACGACATGGCCGGGCTGACCGGCGACCGGCCCGCCGAGGAGCTGCGCGACGGCTTCCTCGCGCCGCGGGTCTTCAAGAAGGACCCGCGTCGAAGGACCGCGAGGAGTTCGTGCGGGCCTCACCGATCGCGCACGTCTCCCCCGACGCCCCCGACTTCTTCGTGCTGCACGGCACCAACGACTCGCTCGTCGACGTACGCCAGGCGCGCGCGTTCGTGGAGAAGCTCAAGGAGCAGTCGCGGCGCACGGTCACCTACGCGGAGTTCCCCGGCACCCAGCACGCCTTCGAGGTCTTCGGCTCGATCCGCAGCCACCACGTGATCCGGGCCGTCCAGCGCTGGCTGCTGCACCACCACGCGCTGTGGGAGCGCGAGCAGGCGGACCAGGAGTCAGCCGCGGGGCTCGGCCACTAGGCCCCGTCCGGGGCAGGCCGAGGATCCGCTCGCCCGCGACGTTGCGCAGCACCTGGGTGGTGCCGCCGGCGATGGACAGGCAGCGGGTCAGCAGCAGCTCGTGCAGCGCCTGCGCGAGCGAGGTCGTCGTCGGTGAAGACGCGGTCGCCGAGCAGGCGTACGACGAGCTCGGCGGCGTCCTGGCGGCTGCGGACGCCGACCAGCTTGGCCACGCTCGACTCCGGCCCGGGCCCGTGCCCGGCCAGCGAGCGCAGCGTGGCGCGGGTGCCGAGCAGCTTGACGACGGTGGCGAGGGCGACGGCCCGGCCCACCTCGACGCGCGACTCCGGGTGCGCCGCGAGCAGGTCGACGGCCTGCTCGACGCTGACGCCCGAGCCGCGAGCCGGCCATCGCCACCCGCTCGTTGGCCAGGGTGGTGCGGGCCAGCCTCCAGCCGCCGTCGACCTCGCCGACCACGCAGTCGTCGGGCACGAAGACCTCGTCGAGGAAGACCTCGTTGAACATCGCCTCCCCGGTCATCTCCCGCAGCGGGCGTACGTCGATCCCGTCGCTGGTCATGTCGACGAGGAAGTAGGTGATGCCCGCGTGCGCCTCGGCGTCGGGATCGGTCCGCGCCAGGCAGATCGCCCCAGTCGGCCTGCTGGGCCATCGAGGTCCACACCTTCTGCCCGGTCAGCCGCCACCCGCCGCTCGTCACGGACGGCCTTGGTGCGCAGGGACGCGAGGTCGGACCCGGCGCCGGGCTCGCTGAACAGCTGGCACCAGGTGATCTCGCCGCGCAGCGTCGGGCCGACGAACCGCTCCCGCTGGGCGTCGTCGCCGTGGCCGATGATCGTCGGCGCCGCCCACGCCCCGATGAAGCAGGTCGGGCCGCTGCACGCCCGGCCGCCTCGAGCTCCTCGTCGACGACGAGCTGCTCGGCCGGCTCGGCCCCGCGACCGTAGGGCGCGGGCCAGTGCGGGGTGAGCAGCCCGGTCTCGGCGAGCGCGGCCCGCCGCTCCGCCTCGGGCAGCTCGGCGATGCGCGCGGCCTCGACCGCGGACCTCCGTCGCGCACGTCGTCGAGCCCGTCGAGCTCGACGTGCGGCACCCGGCGGCGCCCCTCGGCGGCGAGTCCGGCGAGCCGGTCGGCGTAGGACGCCGGAGGTGGGCAGCATCGCGCGCAGGGCGAGCGCGCGGCGCAGGTAGAGGTGGGCGTCGTGCTCGAAGGTGAAGCCGATGCCGCCGAGCACCTGGATGCAGCTCTTGGCCACCTCGACCGCACCGTCGAGCGCGACGACGCCGGCGACGGTGGCCGCGAGCTCGAAGGCCTCCGGCGACTCGTCGTGGGCCCGGGCGGCGTCCCAGGCGGCCGCGGTCACCACCTCGGAGGTCTCCAGCATCTCGGCGCAGAGGTGCTTGATCGCCTGGAAGGAGCCGATCTTGCGGCCGAACTGCTCGCGCACCCCGGCGTACGCCGACCGCGGTGTCGAGGCACCACGTCGCGACCCCGGAGGCCTCGGCCGCGGCCAGCGTCGACGACCAGCGCACGCGCACGCGCCGGGTCGACGTCGACCGGCTCGCCGCCCTCGAGGCGCCCCACGCGACGCACGCCGGGACAGGTCGGGGCTGCGTGCCGGGGCGCAGGTCGGCGCCGCCGAGGTCGACCACCCGGACGCCGTCGTCGTCCACGACGAGCGCGTGGGTCGCTCCGGGCGCGCCGTGCACCACGTCGCCGCCGAGCGCGAGGGCGAAGCGCGCGCTCCCCGACGTCGCCGAGCAGCGACCGAGGCCACCGCCGTGCCGAGCAGCGGCCCGGGCACCAGCGCGCCGGCACAGGCCTCGACGGCGACCGCGAGGTCGAGCAGCGAGCCGCTCGTCGCCGACGATCGCGAACAGCCCCATCTCGCGCGGCGGCCACGGAGACCTCGGCGAAGGCGGCCTCGGCGTCGTCCTCCGCGGCCCGGACCAGCGCGACGCGCGTCGAGCGAGGCGGCCCACGTGCCGAACGCCTCCGCGATCTCGCGGTGGTCCTCGCTGATCCCGATGGGCACGGCTGCTCCTCCTGTGGTGCGCTCTCGAAACTAGAACGTGTTCCATAATCATGCCATGGACGGCGCTGGCTACGCTCCCCCGCGTGAGCGAGATCCCCGCCGACCTGCTCGACGCACGCCCGCGCCGCCAAGGGGTTCATGCCCGAGGACGAGGGCGCGCTCCTGCACCGCACCGCGCTGGCCCACCTCGGCGACGGCCCGGCGCTGGAGATCGGCACCTACTGCGGCAAGTCGGCGATCTGCCTGGGCGCGGCCGCCCGGGCCACCGGCAGCACCGTCTTCACCCTCGACCACCACCGCGGCTCGGAGGAGAACCAGGCCGGCTGGGAGCACCACGACGCCTCGCTGGTCGACGCGGAGTCCGGGCTGATGGACACGCTGCCGGTCTTCCGCCGCACCGATCGAGCGCGCCGGGCTCGAGGACGAGGTGGTCGCCGTCGTCGGGCGGTCGACCACCGTCGCCGCGCCACTGGCGTACGCCGCTCGCGCTGCTGTTCATCGACGGCGGCCACGCCGAGGAGCACGCGCAGAACGACTACACCGGGTTCGCGCGGTGGGTGCAGCCCGGCGGCGTGCTGGTGATCCACGACGTCTTCGAGCGACCCGAGGACGGCGGCCAGGCGCCGTTCCACGTGTGGCAGCGCGCCGTGGCCGGCGGCGCGTTCGAGCCGGGGAGACGGTCGGGTCGATGCGGGTGCTGCGCCGGACGTCAGGGCGCGGCGGGCGAGGACGTCGGCTGACTCCTCGGGGCAGCCGCACTCCAGCGCGATCGCGCGGGAAGTGCGGCGCCAGGGTGTCGCCGCGCATGATCCCGCCGCCGGGCGTCGTGCGGGACAGCGCGTCGGCGGCCAGGATCACCGCGGCGGCGGTGTACGTCGTCTGCTCGTCGCGGCCAGTAGACGCTCGCTCGCCGGCCGTGCACCGAGCCGGTCCAGTAGCCGCCGTTCTCGTGGCGCAGGTGCTGCATGTCGGCGAACAGCTGCGCGCGCGCGCGGGTCGTCGAGGCTGTCGAGCGCCATCACCAGCTCGCAGGTCTCGGCGCCGGTCACCCACGGGTTGGTGTCGACGCAGCGGACGCCGAGCCCGGGCATGCACGAAGTCGTCCCAGCGCGCTCTCGAGCAGGGCGACGCCCCTCGGCGCCGCGGACGGCGCCGCCGAGGACCGGGTAGTACCAGTCCATCGAGAACGTCGCCTTGTCGAGGAACAGGTCGCGGTGCGCGCGCAGCGCGTGGCCGAGCCGGCCGCCGGCCAGCTCCCAGTCGGGCTGCGGCTCGCCCACCAGCTCGGCCAGCGCCACGCCGGCGCGCAGCGACTGGTAGATGCTCGACGACCCGGCCAGCAGCGCCTCCTGGTTGACCCGCGCCGGGCCGTGGTCGTCCCACTCCTGCGACCAGGCGATGCCGCCGAAGGGCAGCTGCATGCCGGTGACGAAGTCCAGCGCCGCGGCGTACGACGGGCCAGCAGCGCTCGACGAAGGCGAGGTCGCGGTGCAGCAGCCAGTGGTGCCAGACCCCGACCGCGAGGTAGGCCGACATGTTGGTCTCGCCGCTGGCGTCCTCGACCTCGCCGGCCACGATCTTCATCGGCCAGGAGCCGTCGTGGCGCTGGGTGCGCAGCGCACCACTCGTAGGCCGCGCGCGGCCGCGGCCATCTCGCCGGCCACGTCGAGCGCCATCGCCGCCTCGACGTGGTTCCAGACGTCGACGTGCTCGCCGACGGTCCACGGCACGGCGCCGTCGGGCTCCTGCATGGCGACGATCGAGGCGGCCGTCGCGGCGACCTGCTCGGCGTCAGCACGCCGTCGACGGCGGGGACGTCGTGCGCGGGTCACGCGGCGACGGCCGCGTCACTCGGGCTTGCGGAGGTAGAGCACCATGCTCTTGCCGATCAGCGGGTTCAGCACCCGCTCGGCGCCGCGGGTCAGGGTGCTCCAGCGCGGCGTGCGCATGATGTCCCACACCAGCACCTGGTGGTAGGCCTTCACCAGCGGGTTGTCGTCGTTGTCGACGCCGACGGCGCACTTGAGCCACCAGTACGGCGAGTGCAGGCCGTGGGCGTGGTCCTTGCCGTCGTACTCCATGCCGGCGTTGACCAGCTTGCCGACCAGCTCCTCGCCGGTGTAGATCCGGACGTGGCCGCCCGGGATCTCGTGGTAGTCGTCCGAGAGCGCCCAGCAGACCTTCTCGGGCAGCCAGCGCGGCACGGTGACCGCCATCGTGCCGCCGGGGCGCAGCACCCGCACCAGCTCGGCGATCGCGCTGGCGTCGTCGGGGATGTGCTCGAGCACCTCGGAGGCGACCACCCGGTCGAACTCGCCGTCGGCGAAGGGCAGCGAGAGCGCGTCGCCCTGCTTGATGTCGGCCTCGGCGCCGGCGGGCACCTCGCCGGCCTCCTTCATCGCGGCGAACAGCTCGAGACGCCGGCCAGCTCGTCGGCGTCCTGGTCGAAGGCGATCACGTCGGCGCCGCGGCGGTACATCTCGAAGGCGTGCCGGCCGGCGCCGCAGCCCATGTCGATGACCCGGTCGCCGGGGCGCAGCCCCAGCCGGTCGAAGTCAACGGTCAGCATGCTCTCCCTCGTTCTCGGCGATCACCCGTTCGTACGCCGCGGCCGTCGCCACCGCGACCGCGTGCCAGCTGAACCTCTCCAGCACCCGCTCGCGCCCGGCGCGGCCCATCCGGGCGCGGCGCTCGGGGTCGTCGAGCAGCGCGGCGAGCGCGGGCTCGAGCTCGCCGACGTCGCCGGGCGTGACCAGGTCGGCGCACAGCCCGTCGGGTCCGACGACCTCGGGGATGGCGCCGGCGCGGCTGACCACCAGCGGGGTCTCGCAGGCCATCAGCTCGGCGGTCGGCAGCGAGAACCCCTCGTAGAGCGACGGGCACGCAGGCCACCTCGGCCGAGCCCATCACCTCGACGAGCTCGGCGTCGCTGATCCCGTTGACGAAGGTGACGTGCTCGCCGATGCCGAGCCGCTCGATCAGCTGCTCGGTGCGCCCGCCCGGCGTGGGCTTGGTGACCAGCAGCAGCTCGACCTCGCGCTCGGTGAGCAGCTTGGCGAACGCCTCGAGCAGGGTCGCGATGCCCTTCATCGGGGCGTCGGCGCTGGCCATCGCCACGATCCGGCCCGGCACGCGCGGCGCGCGTCGGCGGGCGGAACACCTCGTCGACGCCGAGCGGGATCACCTGGATGTCGGCGTCGTCGACGCCGAAGTCCTTGACGATGTCGCGGCGGCTGGACTCCGAGACGGTGAGGATCTCGCCCGGCCTCGCGGGCCACCTTGGCCTGCATCCGCAGGAAGCCGTACCAGCGGCGCAGCGTCAGCTTCTTGCCAGGCCGTGGTCGCGGCGGCGAGGTCGATGCGGCGGTCGAAGGTGATCGGGTGGTGGATGCTCGTGATCAGCGGCAGCCCCATCTCCTTGATGTCGAGCATCCCGTAGCCGAGCACCTGGTTGTCGTGGACGATGTCGAAGTCGTCGAGCCGCTCGCGCAGCAGCCGGGCGGCGCGCTTGCTGAACGTCTTCGGCTCGGGGAAGCCGGCCGTCCACATGGTCAGCACCTCCTCGACGTCGAGCAGGTCGCGGATCTCGCTCGGGCCGCGGCGTGCGGAACGGGTCCGGGCTCGCGGTAGAGGTCGAGGCTGGGCACCTTGGTCAGCGCCACGCCCGGCGTCGAGCTCGGGGTAGGGCTGGCCGGAGAACACCTCGACGGTGTGCCCGAGCGCGGTCAGCTCGCGGCTGAGGTGACGGACGTAGACGCCCTGGCCGCCGCAGTGCGGCTTGCTGCGGTAGGACAAGAGAGCGATGCGCAAGAGTGGCCGTTTCGGTCGGGATCGGGCGAGGCAGGGTGTAGGGCACGGTACGACACGCGTTCGTAACTGGAACGTGTTTCTGATTATGCCGGATCTCGCTGCTAGCCTCGGTTCGAGGTTCGGCACAGTCTGCCGGATCCAGGTGAGGAGGAGGTCCGACGTGGCGACCGTCAGCTCGCTCAGCATGGACGACCTCGGATCGGCCGCGCAGCGCGACCGGCGCAAGCGGATCCTCGACGCCACCATCGCGCTCGCCTCCAAGGGCGGCTTCGACGCCGTCCAGATGCGCGCGGTCGCCGAGCGCGCCGACGTCGCCCTCGGCACGCTCTACCGCTACTTCCCCTCCAAGATCCACCTGCTGGTCTCCGCGCTGGCCCGCCAGTTCGAGGAGACCGAGGCCACGCTGGGCCGCAAGCCGATCCCCGGCGACACCCCGGCCGACCGGGTCAGCTGCGTGCTCTCGCGCGCCACCCGGAGCATGCAGAGGGAGCCGCAGCTCACCGAGGCGCTCACCCGCGCGTTCATGTTCGCCGACTCCACCGTGGCCGGCGAGATCCACGTCGTCGGCCTGCGGCTGACCACGATGCTCAACCGCGCGCTCCAGGGCGCCGACTACGTCGAGGGCGCCGAGCCCACCGACCGCGAGATCGCCGTCGCCCGCGTGATCAGCGACGTCTGGCTCTCCGCCCTGGTCTCCTGGGTCACCGGCCGCTGCACCGCCGACGAGGTCGCCGACCACCTCGACACCGCCGTCCACATGCTCCTCCGCTAGCCGCCGAGGGGGGAGTCCCGGTCGCGTCAGACTGCGCCGACCGGGAGTTCTGGCGTGCCGAACCCCCGCTCGGCGCCGTGGCGCGCAATCCCCGCTCGGCGACTGCAGCGGTCAGCCGCCGAAGGCGTGGGTGGCGGTGGCGCCGCCGTCGATGGCGAGCTCGGCGCCGGTGACGAAGCTGGACTCGTCGCTGGCCAGGTAGACGTACGCCGGGGCGATGTCGGCGCGGGTGGCCGACGCGCTTGAGGGCGACCTTGGAGGCGCCGTACTCCATCGCCGCGTCGCCGCCGTGCACCCGGGTCATCGGGGTGTCGATCATGCCGGGGTGCACCGAGTTGACCCGGATGCCCTTGGGGCCGAGCTCCATCGCCGCCGCCTTGGTCATGCCGCGGATGGCGAACTTGGTGGCGGTGTACGCCGTGCAGAAGGCCATCCCGGCCAGCCCCTCGATCGAGGAGGCGTTGACGATCGAGCCGCCGCCGTTCTTGCGCATCGTGCGCGCGACCGCCTTCATGCCGAGGAAGCAGCCGAGCTGGTTGACGCGGACGAGCAGGTCGTACTCCTCGATCTCCATCTTCTCCACCTCGCCGAAGCGCAGGATGCCGGCGTTGTTGACCAGCACGTTGACCGGGCCGAAGCGCTCGTTGGCCTCCTCGACCAGCGCCGTCCAGGAGGCCTCGTCGGAGACGTCGTGGTGGCGGAAGTACGCCGACCGCCGTCGCCGAGCTCGTCGGCGAGCAGCTGGCCGGGCTCGTCGGCGACGTCGGCGATGACGACCTGGGCGCCCTCCTCGACGAAGGCGCGCGCGATCGCGGCGCCCTGACCCTGGGCGCCGCCGGTGACGATGGCGCGCTTGCCTGCGAGACGGTTCACTGGGTGCTCCTTGGGCTGGAGGGACATCACGGAGTCGGCGGCGAAGCCGACCTGGGGGTCGCGGTCGGCGAAGTAGCCGCCGAGCTGGTCGTCGAGCTCGGCGAGGTCCCAGGTCTCGCCGGTCGGCGTCGAAGCGCTGCTCGACCACGGGGGCGGCGAGCAGGGCCACCATGCCGCCGTACACGACGAAGACCTGGCCGGTGATCCGCGCGGCCGCGGGCGAGGCCAGGTAGGCGACCAGCGGCGCGACGTGCTCGGGCGAGTACGGGTCGATCGGCCGGCCGGACTCGTCCGCGCCGAAGACCTCGGCGGTCATCGCGGTGCGGGCCCGCGGGCAGATCGCGTTGGCGCGCACGCCGACGCGCGAGAGCCCGCGCGCCGTGGACAGCGTCAGCGCGGTGATGCCGGCCTTGGCGGCGGCGTAGTTGGCCTGCCCCGGCGAGCCGGTCAGGAACGCCTCGGAGGCGGTGTTGACCACGGCCGCGTCGACCGGCTCGCCGGTCTCCTTGTAGCGCCCGCGCCAGTAGGACGCCGCGTTGCGCGAGAGCAGGAAGTGGCCACGCAGGTGCACCTTGAGGACGAGGTCGAACTCCTCGTCGGTCATGTTGAACAGCATCTTGTCGCGGGTGATGCCGGCGTTGTTCACCACGACGTCGAGGCCGCCGAGCTTCTCGGTGGCCGCCTCGAGCATCGCGTCGGCGGTGGCCCGCTCCCCCACGTCACCGGGTACGACGAGCGCCTCGACGCCGAGCGCACGGATCTCCTCGGCCGCCTCGTCGGCGGCACCCGGCAGGTCGTTGAGCACGACGTTGGCACCGGCGCGGGCCAGCGCCACCGCCTCCGCGCGGCCGAGCCCGGCGCCGGCGCCGGTGACGACCGCGACGCGACCGTCGAGGCGACCGCCGTCGCTGGGCTCATGCCTCGACGATGCGAGATCGCGGACTTGGGGCACGACGCGACCGCCTGCTCGATCAGCGCCTGGTTCTCGTCGGTGACGTTGTCGTCGATCACCTGCAGGTTGTCGTCGTCGTCGATCTCGAAGTGGTCCGGGAGCCAGCGCCTCGCACATGGCGTTGGACTCGCACAGGTCCCAGTCGACCTTGATCTTCTTCATCGGTCCTCCTCGTTGGACGCTGTGCTCAGCCCTGGCCGGGCAGGGCGGCCATCTTGCGGTGGTCCCAGCTGGCGACCTTCTCGGGCTCGACGACGATCCCGACCCGCTTGCGCGGCCTGCTGCTCGACGATCTCGTCGCCGAGCTCGCCGAGGTCGGCGCCGCCGGCCATCTCCGGGTCACGCGAGTCCCGAGCGCCTTGATGTCGTCGTAGTCCTCGAGCAGCCGGGCGCGCCCGGTGATGCTCACGCCGCGCAGCTCGAAGTAGTCCTCGCCGTCCTCGACCAGGCAGCTGATCCGCGGGTCGCGGCGCAGGTTCTTCACCTTCTGCGAGGAGCCGTAGGTCCAGAACGCGATCCGTCCCTCGTCGAGGACGTAGAACAGCGTGGTCAGGTGCGGCGCCCCGTCGGGCCCGACGGTGGCGACCTGCACCTTCATGTCGCCGGCGAGGAACTCCTCGATCTCCGCCTCGCTCATCGCGACGGCGCTGCGCTTCTTCGCCACTCCTAGGAGCCCTCGCTGGAGTGGCCGGGGAAGGTGCCCTGGTCGGGGAAGACCAGCGGCGCGGCGTTGTTGACCGCCGTCGCCACCTCGCCGAAGCCGACGGCGATCAGGCGCACCTTGCCGTCGTACTCCGTGATGTCGCCGGCGGCGAAGACCCGCGGCAGGTTGGTGCGCATCGCGGTGTCGACCTTGATGTGGCGCTTGTCGAACTCCACGCCCCACTCCTTCATCGCGGCGAGGTCGGCGACGAAGCCGAGCGCGGCGACGACGGCCTGGGCCGGCCGGGTGAGCACCTCGCCGTCGTGGGTGGTGATCTCGACCGCTCTCGCACGTGGTGCTCGCCGTGCAGCGCGGTGACCTGGGCCTTGGTGATGATCTCGGTGCGGCTGGCCAGCACGGCGTCGACCGTCGCCTGGTGGGCGCGGAACTGGTCGCGCCGGTGCACCAGCGTCACGTTGTTGGCGATCGGCTCGAGGCCGTGCGCCCAGTCGAAGGCGCTGTCGCCGCCGCCGACGATGACGACGTCGCGGCCGGCGTACTCGGCGAAGGAGGGCACGAAGAAGACCAGGCCGCGGTCCTCCCAGCCGTCGCCGGCGGGCAGCGGCCGCGGGCTGAACTTGCCGATGCCGGCGGTGATGATGACGACCTTGGCCTCGATGGTGGTGCCGTCGTCGAGCTCCATCACGACGCCGTCGTCGTCGGTCTTCAGCGCGGTGGCCGTGCGGCCCAGGAGGTACGTCGGGTCGGCGGTGGCGGCCTGCTCGACCAGCTGCTCGACCAGCTCGCGACCCTTGACGTCGGGAAGCCGGCGACGTCGAGGATCGCCTTCTCGGGGTAGAGCGCGGAGACCTGGCCGCCGATCTCGGGCAGCGAGTCGACCAGCGTCACGCTCCATCCCGCGGAAGCCGGCGTAGTAGGCGCCGAACAGCCCGGCCGGACCGGCACCGACGATGAGCAGGTCGGTCTCGACGTCGGCCACCGCGTCCTCACGCTCATCCTTTCGCGCGAAACTAGAACGTGTTCTAATTTATCAGAACGCGTCCATCTTCGACACGCGCCACTCTCCCCCATCACGGGTCAGCGTGACCAGCACCCGGTTCTGGTCGAGGCGCTGGTTGGTGGTGCCCTTGGCGGTGGTGACCTGGTTGACGAAGACCAGGGCCACGACCTTCTGCGGGGTGGCCGAGACCACCGAGGTCGCCACCACCGTGGCCTTGAGCTTGACCTGGTTCTTGATGGTCTGGGCGTGCACGCCGGCCATCGTCTTGGCGTACTCGCTGCGGAAGCTCGGCGCCAGCAGCGCCTCGGCGGACGTGATGTCCTTGTCGAGGGTCTGCCAGTTGTAGGACAGCACCTTCTGCGTCAGCGTGGCGGCCGCCTGCATGCCGGCGTCGCGGCGCCGAGGCCGAGGTGATCGCCTGCCCGAGGAGCCGCCGGCCGGGTGGTCGCTGCGCCACCAGGCGAAGGCCGCGACCGCCGGCCAGCACCAGGCAGAGCACCAGCAGGCCGATCATCAGCCGCAGGCTCGCCAGGAACGGCCGGCCGCCGGCGAGGCTGCCTCGTCGACCAGGGGCTCGGCTGCTGGCGGCTCCTCGTCGGGCCGTCGACGGCGGGGCGGCGGCGGCGGCGGGCGGCGGCGGCGGTCCACGTCGTCGACCGTCTCCGCGACGGGTGCGTCCGGCGGCAGGTCGCTCTGGCAGTAGCGGCACCTGATCGCGGCCCGCTTGATCGTCTCGGCGCAGTAGGGGCAGAGCTTCTCGTCGGGCGCGAGGTCGACGGGTTCGGCCATGACCCGTCAGCTCACGAACTCGAGGTTGGAGGTGAGCCAGGTGCCGCCCTGACGGACCATGGTCAGCTTCAGCCGGTAGTAGCGCGGCTGCGCCTTGCCCTTGGTCGACTTGTTGGTGACCTGGGAGTCGGCGGCGACGAAGACCACCGCGTTCTTCGCGGTGATGTCGCCGATGCCCGACGTGCAGCACCTTGCCGGTCGAGACGGCCTGGGCCTGCTGGGCGGAGGACTTCAGGTCGGCCCGTGGCTCCGGCGTACTGCGGTCTTGAAGCCGCCCGTGGCGCCCGCCAGCACCTTGTCGATCAGCGGGTCCATGTCGCTGGTAGTCGATGGTCAGGAAGGCCAGCGTCTCCTTCGTGGCGGCCTTCGTCACGGCGGCGTACTGGCGCGAGAGCGCCTGCGCCTTGGAGTCCTTGGTGCTGGCATGGGCGGCGCCGCACGAAGAAGAAGACGCTCGCGGCCACGAGGAGCAGCGCGACCGCGATCAGGACGAGGTTCACCGAGCGCCACGAGGTGCCCGCCGGTCCCGCGGCGGGCGGCCGGATCACTCACCAGACGCCACCGGACCGGTCAGCATCCACTTCCACGAGTCGTCACCGAACACCGTGTGCAGCCCTCCACTCTGACCGACCACCAGGCCGGTGCCGTCCCCGGAGTCGACCACGCCCGTGCGGGCATCGTACGGAGCGACACGATAGCTGCGGCCCAGCGAGGAGGCGGACCCGAACGTCGGCGCCTCGCGGTAGCCGCGCATCTCGTACGGCGCTCCGGACTTGCACTGGGCCGGGTAGACGGGACCGTCGGACTCGTCCGCGGGCGACTTCCACTGCGACTTCGGCTTGTAGCCGTTGGTGCACGGGCCGACCGAGTTGTTGAACTGCAGGTTGATGTGGCCGTAGCTGTCGCCGGGCGTGCCGGTGAAGCCCGCGGCGATGACGTGCGGGAAGACCACCAGCGTCTGCCGCAGGGCCGGCAGGTTGGTGATCGAGCACCTGGTTGACGGTGACCACGTTGGACAAGAAGCACCGGCAGCGTGGGCTGGAGCCCCTTGAGCAGGTAGTTGACCTCGTTGACCGCGGGCGGGCCGCCCTGCAGGATCGTGCGGAGGTCGGCGTCGGAGGTCCTCAGCGTGCCGGTCAGGTCGGCGAGGCCCTTGGCGAAGGTCTGGATGTCCTTCTCGTGCGCCGCCTGGGTCTGCAGCACCGTGTGGCCGGTGTCGAGCAGCGCGATGGTGCTCTGCGGTGTTGGCCGAGGCCTCGTCGACGAAGTGCGAGCCCGGAGTCGACCATCCGCTGCAGCGGACCGGCGGTGCCGCGGAACATCGTGCCGAGCTCGCTCACCACCGTGGAGAGGTCGGTCGGGTCGACCGAGTCGACCATGTCGGTTGATCCGGGTCAGCAGCACCTCGTTGCTGATCGGCAGGCTGGCCGCGTTGCCCTTGATGACGGCGCCGGCCGCGGCGTAGGGCGCCTTGTCGTCGGGCGGCTCGAAGTCGAGGTACTGCTCGCCCACCGCCGAGAGGTTGTGCACGTACATCTTGGTGTCCATCGGGATCTTGGTGCCCTGCTTGAGCGTCGAGCGTCGCGACGCAGGCCGGTGCGGGTGACCCGCATGCCGGTGACCTTGCCGACCTTGACGCCGCGGTAGTCGACCTCGCTGCCGGTGTAGAGGCCGCCCGAGGTCGGCAGGCTCGCCGTGGATCACCAGCTCGCGACCGAGCAGCCGGTCGGTGATGCCGAGGAAGCTGCCGGCGACGTAGACGATGCCGACGGCGCTGAGCACGACGAACGCCAGCAGCCGGACCTTCACCCCACGCGTCATCAGTGGCCACCTCCCCCGAGGCCGAGGAGTCCGCCCGAGACCGCCCGCCACCCGAGGAGCCGCTGGAGCTCGAGCCGCTCGAGCAGCTCGAGCCGGAGCCGGGAGGCCGCCGAGGTCGGGCAGCGGGACCGGGTTCTGCTTCGAGGCCGGGCTGCCCGGCGGGCACAGCAGCGACGGCCACGTTGGCCGGGACGACCGGGCACACGGTGGCCTTCAGCGCCGGCGAGAGCGCGTCGCAGGCCGGCTCGAGCGGCAGTGCGCCGCACAGGTTGATCACGTTGGGCAGCACGTCGCCCGGCGAGGTCACCAGCTTGCCGAGGTCGAAGTCGAGGTGGAACAAGCGCGTTGGCGTAGTCGCCCCGGGCGATGTCGGCAGCCTCCTTCGGGAACGGGAAGCTGGCCAGCATCGAGAGGCCGTTGGGCAGCGAGTCGCCGGCGTCGGCGAGCTTGGTCAGCACCGGCTGGAGGTGACGCAGCGAGGCGACGATGTTGTCGGTGCTGGCGTTGAGCACCCGGGTGCCGACCACGCCGAGCTTGTCGAGCTGGCGCAGCATCGTCATCAGGGCTGCGTGCTGCTGGTTGAGCACCTTCAGCGCCGGACCCATGCTGTCCAGCGCGGCGCCGATGACGTCCTTCTCCTTGACCAGGGTCGCCGAGAGCCGGTTGACCGAGTCCATCGCGGCGATGATGTCGTTCTTCTGCTTGTCCAGCGCGCCGACCATCGTGTCGAGGTTGGCGAGCAGCTCGCGGGCCTGGTCCTGCCGGCCGTTGAGCATCTTGTTCATCTCGACGCTGATCGTCTTCAGCTGGCCGATGCCGCCGCCGCTGAGCAGCATCGAGAGGGCGCCGAGCACCTCCTCGACCTCGGGGTTGCGGCTGGTGCGCGACAGCGGGATGAAGTCACCGTCCTTGAGCCGCGTCGGGCTCGCCGTGCCCGCCGGCGGGCTCGACCAGGGCGATGTACTTCTCGCCCAGCAGGCTGGTCTGGCGCACGTCGAGCTCGACGTTGGCCGGGCAGCTCGACGTCCTTGCGCACCAGGAAGGTCACCCGGGCGTGCCAGCCGACGCGCTCGACGTCGGTGACCTGGCCGACGACCGTGTCGTTGGCCATCACCTCGGTGCGCGGCACCACGTTGAGGGCGTCGGTGAAGTCGGCGGTCACCTGGATCGCGTCGCCCCGGCCGACCTTGTCCTGCCCGGGCAGCGGCAGGTCGTAGGCGCCGTCGAACTTGCAGCCGGAGGCCAGCAGCGCGGTCACGACCAGCAGCACGACGTACGCCGCGGAGCGACGGGCGAGGCGGCAGGCAGCGGGCTCATGGCGTTCCCCGCCTTCAGCGCGTCCAGCAGGCCGCCCAGCGAGGTCACCGGCGCCGTGCCACCCAGCTTGATCGGCGCAGGCAGCGTCGGTCGGTCTGGTTCGGGTTGGCCGCCACCTTGCTGCGACGGCGGGCGCGACCAGGGCGTTGAGCAGCTGGCAGTAGAAGGCCTTGTCGGCCGAGGGGAAGTTCGGGGAGTCCTGGACCAGGTCGCACAGCAGGGCGCCCGGGGTGACCACGATCGGGCTGGTGGTTGCCGTCCATGGTGTCGAGGCGGGAGCCGATCGACCTGGTCTTGTTGTCGTAGGCGACGGTCAGGTTGTCCAGGCCCAGCGCACCGATGCGGGTGGCGGTGTTCAGCTCGTCCTTGCGCTTGGCCAGCACGCCGAGGATCTCGGTCAGCTGGCGGACGTCGCTCTCGACCATGCCCTTGTTGTCGTGGACGAAGCGTGCGCACGGTGCCGACCGCCCGGGCGAGCGCGGCCAGCGCCGCCGCGAGCTCGCCGCGGTCGCCGGCCAGCTCGGTGGAGACCGAGGTCAGGTCGCTCATGAACCCGTCGACGAAGCTGGTCGTTCGCGGCGAGGGTGTGGTCAGCTGCGACATGTTCTGGACCGAGTCGAACAGCGGCCCGCTGTTGTCGCCGAAGGTCTGCACCGCCTGGGAGAGGTTGTCAGCGTCTCGTTGCCGAGCTGCCCGTTGCCGCGCAGCGCCTTGGTGCCGGCGGTGAGCAGGGTGTTCAGCGAGCCGTTCTTGTTGGCGCCGTTGGGCCCGAGCGCCTGGGTCAGGTCGGAGAGCGCCTGGGAGATCCGGTCGAGCTCGACCGGCGTGCCGGTCTCGGGCAGCGGGATCCTGGCGTGGTCCGGCATCACCGCGCCGCCGGTGTACGACGGCGCGATCTGCACGAACCGGTCGGCGGTCAGCGTCGGGGTGACGATCGCGGCCTTGGCGCCGGCGGGCAGCTTGTACTGCGGGTCGTACTCCATGCGCGACCCGCACGTCGTCGCCCTCGGGCACGACCGCGGTGACGGTGCCGATCTTCACGCCCATCACCCGCACCTCGGAGCCCTTGTAGATGCTCACGGCACGCGAGAAGTACGCCGTGACGTGGCGGGCGTGCGGCTTGTCGGTGAAGGCCACGAAGGCGGCCACCACGCAGCATCACGATGACGAGCGGGGCGACGAACCTGGTCAGTACGGCTCATGGGTAGTTCGGCCTCTTCCCCGACTTGAACGCACCGAAGTCGGCGACGTTGGGGACGAAGGCGTCGAACCAGGGTCCGGTGCCGATGATGTTGATCAGGATCGAGGCGTAGGGCCCGAGGTTCTTCAGGGCCGCGTCGAGCTGCTGTCTCGCGGCCGCGCAGGAAGGTCAGCGCGGTGTCGAGCTGCTTGAGCGCGTCCTTGATCTGGGCCTGGTTGTCGGTGGCCAGTCCGCGCAGGTTGACCGCCAGCCTGTCGGCGTTGACCAGCAGCGCGTGGATGGCGTCGCGTCGGGCGATCAGCTCCTTGAAGACCAGGTCGCCCTGCTTCATCAGGGTGACCAGGTCGCCGCGGCGCTCGGCGAGCAGCTTGGTCACCCGGTCGGCGTGGCCGAGCAGCTGCTGGATCGACTCGTCGCGGCGTGGCGATCGCCTGGGAGACGCGCGACAGGCCGGTGAAGGTGCGACTGCACGTGCGGGCTGGCCGCGTTGAGGGTGTCGCCGAGCGTGGTCAGCGCCTGCGAGAGCTGCGGGATGTTGGTCTGCCTCGGTGCGGGTGGTCAGCTCGCTCAGCGTGGAGACGATGTCGTAGCCGCCGTAGGTGCGGCTCTCGGGGATGGTCGAGCCACCCTTCATCTCGCCGCTGCCCTGCGGGTCGATCTCGAGGTACTTCTCCCCCAGCAGGTTGAGCACCTGCACCGAGGCCTGGGTCTGCTCGCCCATGCTCGGCGCCCTTGACGTCGAAGTCGACGGTGATGTGGTCGCCGTCGATGTGCAGCGCGTTGACCCGGCCGACGCGGACGCCGGCGATCTGCACCATGTTGCCGTTGTGCAGGCCGCTCGCGTCGGCGAGCTGCGACGTGGTAGCCGGTGCCCTCTGAAGCCCGGGAACTTCTGCAGGTTGAAGGCAGCCGCCATCACCACCAGCAGCACGACCAGGCTGATCGAGCCGAGGCGGAGGATCGAGCCCTCGGTGTGGCGGGCCATCAGGGATCACACCTGCTTGGCCGTGCTGTAGAACGTGAGGTTGGCGTTGAGCTTGTCCGCGACGGTGCGAGAGCAGGTCGTCGATCGCCTTGTCGCCGAACTTCGGCATGATGATCTTGCGCGTCGAAGTCGCAGAGGTAGTACTGGTACCAGCAGCCGTAGGTGCCGATGCGGGTCTGGCGCTGCAGCATCGTCGGCAGCCGGTTGAGCACCTCGTCGAGCACCTTCTGGTTCTTCGGCTTGTTCAGGATCGTCATCGCCCGGCGCAGCTGGGCGATGTCGGCCTTCAGGTAGGGCCGCCCCTGGGTGAGCAGCTTGGCCACCTGGGCGGTCAGGCCGGAGAGGTTGGTGACCGAGGCGCCGATCGTCTTGCGGTCGGCCGAGAGGTTGGTCATCCAGTCCTTGAGCTGGACGACCAGCGAGCTGAGCTGCGGCGTGGTGGTCGTCGGTGGTCTTCAGCAGCGACGAGAGGTTGTCGATCACCTGGCCGATCAGCTGGTCGCGGTCGGCGAGCGCGTTGGTCAGCGAGGCGGTGTTGCTCAGCAGGCTGTCGACCGTGCCGCCCTCGCCCTGCAGCACCTTGACCAGGTTCATCGACAGCTGGTTGACCTCGGCGGGCTGCAGCGCCTGGAACAGCGGCTGGAAGCCGTTGAACAGCTCGGTCAGGTTGAGCGCCGGCGTGGTGTGCGACGATCGGGATGGTGCCGCCGTCGGGCGAGCCGCGCGGCGCCCGGCGCGTGCCCTGCTCGAGGGCCAGGTAGCGGTCGCCGACGAGGTTGAGGTAGCGGATCGAGGCCGTGGTCGCCGTGGTCAGCGGGCACGTCGTTCTTGACCTTGAAGGTGACCTCGGCCTGGTCGCGGTCCTTGATCTCGACCTTCTTGACCGAGCCGACGCGTGACGCCGGCGACGCGGACGTCGTCGCCCTTCTTGAGCATGCTGGCCGAGGTGAAGTCGGCCTTGTACGCCGTCTCGCTGCCGAAGGAGAACGAGCCCATGATCGCGGTCAGCGTGCCGGTGACGATCACGCTGACCAGCACGAAGATGCCGAGCTTGATCGCGGCGACGGTGGTCTTGGTGTTGCGGGAGGCGGCTCAATTGGGGTTGCCTCCCGCCGCGGTCTCACCGTCGGTGCCGTTGGCGAAGTCCACCGGGCCCGGGAGCGGCACCTTCGGGTAGGGCAGGCCGTAGCACGCGGGGCCGCGGTGGTCGGCGTACACCGGCTTGTCCTGCGCGCCGTACGGCGGCCGCTGGGTGGCCGCGAAGGTCATGCTCTGCCGGACCCGGCCGCCGTTGAAGATCGTCGCCCAGCCGGTCGGCGTAGCGGGCCGCGCCCTTGAGCAGGCAGGGGAACTCGGGGGAGTAGGTGTCGAGCAGCCCGAGCAGCGGGGTGCTGAGCTGCCCGGCGCGCACGATGTTCGGCCCGTTGGTGTCGAGGACCGCGGTCGAGGTCTTGCCCAGGCCGGTGACGTCGGTGAAGAAGGTGTGCAGCTGGGCCTGCTTGTCGGTCACCGTGTGGGCGGTCGTGGTGGCGTTGCGCAGCAGGCGGACGCAGGTCGGGCGCGGCGATCGCGTAGGTGTTGCTGACCTTGGCCAGCAGCGACGAGGTCCTGCTGCAGCGTCGGCAGGTGGACGTTGATCGTGGTCAGGTAGTCGTCGAGCTTGACCATCGTCTCGCCGATCTGGTTGCCGCGGCCGCGCAGGGCGTTGGCGATGGCGTAGAGCGTCGTGCTCAGGTCGGCCGGGCCGGATCGAGCGCAGCAGCGGGAACAGGTCGGCCAGGATCTTCTGCAGCTCGACGTTGGTGGTCACCCGCGAGGCCGGGATCACGTCGCCGTTGCTCATGCGACTTCGACGACGGGTCGGCGGGGTCCTCGATGTTGATGTACTTCTGCCCGAACAGGGTCGTCGGCAGGATCTCGATGTCGACGTTCGGCGGGATGTCCTTGGCCGACGACGGGTTGAGCGCCACCTTGATCACCGCCTCGTGGCCGTCGTTGCCGACGTTGCGGACCTGGCCGACCAGCACGCCGTGGCGGCGTACGTCGCCGAACTGGTCGAGCTGGAGACCGGCGTTCTGGGCCTTGACCGTGACCATCGTGGGGTGCGAGAACGCCTTGTCGTAGACGGCGATCGAGAGCGCCGACCAGCAGCGCCATGATCGTCAGGAACACGACGCCGGACACGAAGCAGCCGGCGGTGCTCGGCCTTCGTGTCGTGGATGATGTTGGCGAACATCGCGGCTACCCCGTGATCCGGACGGTGGTGGTGGAGCCCCAGATGGCGAAGCTCAGGAAGAAGTCGGCGACGACGATGAAGACGATCGAGCTGCGGATCGCCTTGCCGACGGCCGTGCCGACGCCCGCCGGGCCGCCCGAGGCGGTGTAGCCGTAGTAGCAGTGGATCAGGATGATCGCGACCGCCAGGAAGATCAGCTTGAAGAACGACCAGAGCATGTCGATCGGTGGCAGGAACTGCAGGAAGTAGTGGTCGTAGGTGCCCGCCGACTGGCCGTAGATCAGCGTGGTGATCAGGCGCGGCGAGAGGTAGGACGCCGACAGCGCCACGATGTAGAGCGGGATCACGGCGATGAAGCCGGCGATCATCCGGGTGGTGACCAGGAACGGCAGCGACGGCACCGCCATCACCTCGAGCGCGTCGATCTCCTCGGAGATCCGCATCGCGCCGAGCCGGGCGGTGTAGCCGCAGCCGACCGTGGCGGCCAGGGCGATGCCGGAGACGAGCGGCGCGACCTCGCGGGTGTTGAAGTACGCCGAGATGAACGCGGTGAACTTGGCGACGCCGATCTGGCTCAGCGAGGCGTAGCCCTGGATGCCGACCTCGGTGCCGGCGAAGAAGGCCATGAACGCGATCACGCCGACGGTGCCGGCGATGACCGAGAGGCCGCCGATGCCGAAGGCGACCTCGGCGAGGATGTTGAGGATCTCGCGCTTGTAGCGGCGGATCGCCCGCGGCGTCCAGGCGAGCGCCTTGACGTAGAAGAGCAGCTGGTCGCCGCGCTCCTCGATGCCCAGGCGCCGCTCGCGCACGAACTCCCTGCCGATGCTCGCTGATGGTCGCCATCGCCTACAACCCGTTCTGGGGGACGACCTGGAAGTAGATCGCCGTCAGGATCGAGTTGAGCGCGAACAGCAGCATGAACGCGATGATCACGGCCTCGTTGACGGCCTGGCCGACGCCGCGGGGCCCACCTCCGGCCTTGAGCCCCTTGTAGGCGCCGACGATCGCGGCGAGGTAGCCGAACAGGACGGCCTTCACCATCGAGATGTAGAGGTCGGGCAGGCTGGCGAGCGCGGTGAAGCTGGACAGGAACGCGCCGGCGGAGCCGTGCTGGACGATGACGGTGAAGAAGTAGCCGCCGCCGATGCCGGTGGCGATCACGATGCCGTTGATCATCAGCGCGACGAAGACGGTCGCGAGCACGCGCGGCACGACCAGGCGCTCGATCGGGTCGATGCCGAGCACCTCCATGGCGTCGATCTCCTCGCGGATCTTGCGCGCGCCCATGTCGGAGCAGATCGCCGAGCCGGCGGCGCCGGCGATGATCAGCGCCGCCGCGATCGGGGCGGCCTCGCGGACGACGGCGAGCACCGCCGTGGCGCCCGAGAAGGACCGCGCGCCGAGCTGGCCGGTCAGGTTGCCGACCTGGAGGGAGATGACCGCGCCGAACGGGATCGAGACCAGGATCGTGGGCATCAGCGTGACGCTGGTGATGAACCAGGCCTGCTCGATGAACTCGCGCGTCTGGAACTTGGTGGTGAACACGGCCTTGGTGACGTCGGTGACCATGGCGGCGATCTCGCCGGGGCCGCGGACGATCGACGCAGCACTGATGGCCATCCGTCACCTCCCTGGCTGTGGTGCGGGCCGCACCGAGATTGGCCTCCCCGGCAGGGCCGCCCAAATCTAGAACGTGTTCTCGTTTTGTGCAACCGACGCGTCCACGGCCCTCTTGGCACGACATAAACGAGCCTGGGAGACGCATGGTCACGACGCCGCCGCGCTCCCGAGGCTGTGACGGCGGCCACAAAGTACGTCCGGCCCCGGCCTGACGAGGCCGAATCCCAGGAACACGCGGGCACGTCTCAGGGGGTGAGCATCGCGACGAGATACCCCGCGCCTGGACCCCCTCCGAGCGGACTAGCGCAGTCACCCGGACCAGGCGTCGCGAGCGGCATAATCACCGGCGTCGGCCCGCAGACTCGGGCCAGCGTCGGATCACCGAAGATGAAGGGTTCCGCCATGCACAAGCGCCTTCTCAGCACCCTGTCGGTGCTCGCCCTGTCCGCCGGCCTGCTGACCGCGTGCGGGGGCAGCAGCAGCGATGCGTACTGCTCGGAGCTGAAGTCGGACAAGGCCTACTTCGACTCGATCGGCTCCGGCACCGACGCGAGCAAGATCGACGAGGCCTTCGAGAAGTTCCACTCGCTCGCCAAGAAGGCGCCCGACGAGGTGGCCGACGACTGGAAGGTGCTCGACGACGCGATCACCACCGTGCAGAAGGCGCTCAAGGACGCCGGCGTCACGTTCGCCGACCTGGCCAAGGCCGAGGGAGGCCAGCTGCCGAAGGGCGTCGACCCCCAGAAGCTGGCCGCGATCGTGCCCAAGCTCCAGGCGCTCTCCAACGCCAAGTTCAAGAAGGCGAGCACGGCGATCGAGAAGCACGCCAAGGACACCTGCGACGTGAACCTCGGCTAGTCCGCCGAGCCCAGCTGCCGACGCGCGAGCGTACGGCGCCGGCGCGGTCCTCGGCCCCGATCTTCGCCAGGACGTCAGAGACCGTGTTCCGCACGGTCTTCGGAGCGATGGAGAGTCTCGCGGCGATGGCCACGTTGCCGAGCCCGGTGGCGATCAGGTCGAGGACCTGCTCCTCGCGCGGGCTCAGCTCGGCGAACGGCCGCGCCGTCGCCCGGCGTCCGGTGACGTGGTCGAGCAGCCGGCGCGAGACGCCGGACCCGAAGAGCGCGTCCCCGCGGGCGAACGACCTGATCGCGGCGGCGATCTCCGGCTCGCCGACCCCCTTCAGCAGATAGCCGCGGGCGCCGGCGCGCACGGCGGCAGGATCGACTCGTCGTCGTCGGACATCGTCAGCACGAGCACGGCCGTCTCCGCCCGGTGCTGCGACGATGCGACGGGTCGCCTCCACCCCGACACGTGCCCATCCGCAGGTCCATCAGCACGACGTCGGGCTCGCAGCTCCGCGGCCAGCGCGACCGCCTCGCTCCCCGTCGGTGGCCTCACCGACCCACTCCGTGCCTCGGGCGTCGCCTCGATCGGCGCTGCGCAGGCCGCTTGCGGAAGACGGGGTGGTCGTCGACGACCAGCACGCGGATCGTCACGTCGGGCAGCTCCGCGCTGATCGTCGGTCCCGTCGAGCGAGCTGATCGCGCAGGGTGCCGCCGAGCTCGGCCACGCGTTCGCGCATCGAGGCCAGCCCGACTCCGGCGCTCGGTCTCGGTCCGGATGCCCGCGCCGTCGTCGCAGACGACGAGCGACCAGCCTCCCGGCCGCACCCATCTCGAGGCTCGATCCGTCGCCGACTCCGTCGCGCCGCGTGCCGAAGCGTGTTGGTGAGCGCCTCGGTCGCGATGCGGTACGCCGCGACCTCCACCGCGGCCGGCAGCGGCGGCAGCGGCGCTGGCGACGACCAGCTCGACCGCCAGGTCTCCTGGCACGACGGCGTCGCGTGGTGGCGCAGGGCCTCGACCAGGCCGAGCTGGTCGAGCACCGGTGGCCGCAGGTCGTGCACGAGCCGGCGTACGTCGACGACCGCGTCGGCCACCTCGCCACGGATCGTGTCGCTCAGGGCTGCGGCCTCGTCGTTGTCGCTGCTGAGCCGACGCAGCGCGTCGAGCTGCAGCGTGATCCCGCTGAGCACCGGCCCCAGGTGGTCGTGCAGGTCGCGCCGGATCCGGCGCCGGTCGTCCTCGAGCGCCGGTCACCAAGCGCTCCCTGCGAGCGCTGCGCCTCCTCGGCGAGCCCGACCGCCGCGACCGCGGACGCCGACGTGCTCGGCCACGTCGCGCAGGACGCGGTCGTCGCTGCCGGTGAAGCGCTCGCCCGGCGACGCGGGGCGCGCCGGAGCACGTGCCGACCTGACGCCCGTGGTGGGACAGCTCGAGCTCGCGCTCGACCGGCTGCGTCCGGCCCCCACGACACGCCGTCGCGACGCGGCGTCGGCCAGGCTCGGCTCCACCAGCTCGACCGCGCGTACGGCAGGCGCAGCGAGCGGCGCGACCACCTCGGCACACGCTCGGCCAGCACCTCGGCGGGCGTCGCGCCCGCGCCGATCGCACTGTCCAGTCGCGCAGCACGCCGTAGGGTCGGCCCGTTGGCCGTAGAGCATCCGGTCGACCTGGCGCTGGGCCCGCTCCCGCAGCGGGCTCAGCCCGACGGCCGCGAGCGCGGTCACCAGCAGGGACGTCGACGAGCCGGTCCGTGTTGCTGGACCAGCTCGCCCGACGACGAGCACGGTCAGCACGTAGGCCGTCGACCACCACCAGGGTCATCGCGAGGTAGGTCAGGGTGCGGCGCAGCACCAGCTCGATGTCGAGGAGGCGCGCGCGGTGGATGGCCAGCCCGACGGAGACCGGGAAGGCCGAGACGACGAGCACGACGGCGAGGCCGGCGAACCAGGTCGGGGGCTCGACGCCGAGGGCCTGGGCGACGCTGGCACACCCGAAGAGGAGCAGGGTGGTCATGCTGCCCAGCGCGAGGAAGGCCATGGCCCGACGGCTCTGGGGGCCGGCGCGCCGCCACCGGACCACGAGTCGTCCGTAGGCGACCACGGCGGTGACCGTGAGGACCACAGCACCCACGGTGCCCACGACGCCGAGAACCGGCCGCCCGCCAGGCCAGCCCACGGGGTTCGCCACGGACACGGTGTCGAGCAGCCCGGGTCGCAGGGCCGCGCCCACCACCCAGACGCACCATCCCCCGAACCCGATCCGCCACAGCAGGCGGGATCGCCCGTCGTCGACGATGCGACCCTCGGGCAGGTGCGAGCGGCAGCGCGACGCCGACGACCAGCACGCCACGCGGAAGAGCAGGCTGGCCACCCACGCCGACGCTGCCGCGACACCGACCGGTGTCGGGCGAGCTCGGCCGACGAGGTCAGTGCATCGGCCACCTCGACGCTCGCACCGGCCACCAGCAGGACGGTCCCGACGGCGAGCTCGGGTCGCCGTCGGGCGAGCACGGCCCCGACCACGACGTAGCTGAGCCACGCCACCTCCCACGGAAGGTCGGACAGCTCACCCCCCGTGCGAGCCTCGACCAGTGGTCCCACGAAGGCCGCGAGCAGCGCGGTCACGGCGAGCAAGGGCGTGAGCGCCCGCCGGTCCGCTGTCACGCCGTACAGCATGCGCGAACGGCGGGCCACCCGTCTGCCCTCGACCTGTCATCGGCCTCCTGGTGGTCCTCAGCCGCCCACCTGGTACATACCGCCCGCGATCCGGTAGACGACGACCGCGACCTGGCACAGCACCGCGAGCGCACCCAGGCAGCCGGGCCGCGGAGGCCGCGCGGGAAGGCCTGGCGTCCTGGAGAGCAGGTACGCCGTCAGGCCGAGGATGACGGTGACAGGCATGTAGTAGCCGACCGGGAAGAGCAGCAGTCCGACGACAGCGGCCACGAGACCGCAGACCGCCGGGCGACCGGTACGACGGGCCAGCGCGATCGCGAGGGCGGCGAGAACCACTCCCACCAGCCCACTGACCACGTAGAAGACGAGGTCGGTGCCGAAGCCGTTGCCGCCACCGTGGAGGTGGTAGGCGAGCGACTGGATGCCCAACGCCACGACGCCGACCACGTAGCTGGCGGCCAGGTGCGCCCAGGTCGCGTGGCGTCGGTCGGGAATGGTGCCGGAGTCGGTCGTGGTGCTGGTGGTGGTCATGGGCATGTCCTCTCGGTTCGGGTGGCCCGCACGCTAGGCAGCGCCGCGTCCCGGGCACACGGGACGAAGAACCCGGACCGTCCCGGCACGTGCCCGTGTGCCCATGGGGCCACTGGCCAGCGGCCACGACTCGTGCGAGGGTCCTTCCAGCAGGTCGCCGGATCCCGTCGGCGCCGAGAAGAAGGGCCCCTTCGATGCGCACCATCACCGCTCTGGCGGCAATCGCCCTCGCCGCCAGCACCTTGAGTGCCTGTGGCGGCGCCGAGAACAGCGCCTACTGCAAGGACCTGAAGTCCGACAAGGCCTACTTCGACAGCTTCAGCGGCAGCAACCCCGACGTCTCCAAGCTCGACGAGGCCTTCAAGCGGATGCACACCCTGGCCGGCGAGTCGCCGGACGCCGTGTCCTCGGACTGGAAGGTCATCGACGGCGCCCTCACCACGGTCGAGAAGGCGCTCAAGGACGCCGGCGTCAGCTTCTCCGACCTGGCCAAGCTGCAGCAGCGGTCAGGCCCCGGCCGGCGTGAACCTCGCGAAGCTGCAGGCGCTGGCACCGAAGCTGCAGTCCCTCGGGGGCGCGCAGTTCACGAAGGCCTCGAAGGCCATCGAGACGAACGCCAAGAGCGACTGCAAGGTCAACCTCGGCGGTTAGCCGAGAGCCCCCGCGACCGAGGAGCGCGCGGCGGCGTGCTCCCGCAGGAGCTTGGCCCGGGCACGGGTGCGGTAGCGCCAGATCTGGATGATGCCGACGGCCCACAGGACGTACTGGAGGCTCATCGCCCAGCGGAACGCCGAGGCGGGGTAGGCCGTCGACGCCCCGGGCGTGCGCCAGTCGAGCACGACGCCGATCGCGACCACCAGGACCAGGGTGGCCAGGAAGCCGCCCTGGTTGATGATCCCGGTGGCGGTGGCGAGCCGCGGCGCCGGGTTGGAGGTGCGGCCGACGTCGAAACCGATCACCGACGCCGGGCCGCCCACGCCGGTCACCAGCACGAGCACGACGAGCAGTGACAGCGGCGCGTCGCCCGGCCAGACGCAGCACGACGGTCCAGACCGTGACGATGCGCCGACGATGCCCGAGCACCATGGTCGAGCGGTGCCACGGGTGGGCGCCGACCAGCCACCCCAGGACCGGGCCGGAGCACATCATCGCCACCACCATGACGGTCAGCAGCACGCCGGCGGTCGCCGGGACTGCGCCCCTCACCGCGGACCAGGAACGGGTAGCCCCAGAGCAGGCGCGGTCGTCGTGGCGCTGAACTGCGTGGTGAAGTGCATCCAGAAGCCCAGTCGGGTGCCCGGCTGTGCCCACGAGGCGCGCAGGCTGCGCCGCACCGCCGCCGCCGACATCCGCGGACCTCGCAGGTGCCGGCTGGTCGGGTGCGTCGTGGAGCAGGGCCAGCACGCCGACCACGGCAGACCAGGCTGACGGCGGCCGCCGTCAGGTAGGCGCGGGTCCAGCCCAGGTGGGCCAGCGCCCAGGTCATCGGCACGGCGGCCACCACCGCGCCGAGCTGGCCGAAGGTGCCGGTCAGCTGGGTGACCAGCGGGATCCGCCGCGAGCGGGAACCAGCTGTTGACCAGGCGCAGCACGCAGACGAACGTCATCGCGTCGCCGACGCCGACGAAGCCGCGGGCCACCAGGGCGGTGACGTAGGTGTGCGGGAACGCGAAGCCGGCCTGGGCCAGGGCGATCAGCGTGGTCCCGACGAGCAGCACGCTGCGAGAGCCGAACCGGTCGCAGAGCAGTCCCACGGGCACCTGCATGCCGGCGTACACGAGCAGCTGCAGCATGGTGAAGGTCGCCAGCTGGGAGGCGGAGATGCCGAACCGGTCGGCCGCCACGAGGCCGGCGACCCCGAGCGAGGAGCGGTGGAAGACCGCGAGGCCGTAGACGAGCAGCCCGACCGCCCACACCACCCATGCCCTCGGCAGGGTCGCGTCGCGCTCGTTGGTCACTCCCCCAAGGGTGTCAGTCGCGACAGGGCTCGTTTCCCGGGGTCGCCTCGCGAGGGGCGGGCGTCACCCGGTCGCGGCGAGGCGGTCAGCAGTCACCGCGACCAGGTCGAGGAGCTGGTCGACCTCACCCATGTCATAGCCCTCGCGCAGGCGGACAGGCGTGAACCGGGCACCCTCGACCGTGCTGCGGACCGACTGCCGTCGCTGGAGTGACTCCACGATCCCGTCCAGGAGCTCGTCGACCTGTCGCATGTCGTAGCCCTTGCGCAGGCGGACAGGCGTGAACCGCACCTCCTCGATCCGGTGGACAAGCTCCCCCCAGGTGCTCGGTGCAGGCGGCTCGCTCCTCATGTCGTTGCCGCCCGCGTCGCTCGCTCGGCGGGATCGCTCGAGCTCGTTCCTCGCTCGGCGCCCCTCCTCACTTCGTCGCTTCCATCATCTGGCGCAGCTCCTTCTTCAGCTCCGAGATCTCGTCGCGGAGGCGCGCGGCGACCTCGAACTGGAGCTCGGCGGCGGCGCCGTGCATCTGCTCGGTCAGCTGCTGGACCAGGTCGGCGAGGTCGCTGCTGGGCAGGCCGGCGACGTCGGGCATCCGCTCCTGCATCTTCGAGAGAGCCCGGGCACGGGCTGCTTGCCCTTCTTGACCCCGCCGGCGCGACCGGTCTGGCCGACGTCGGCCCAGGTCTGGAGGAGCTCCTGGGTGTTCTCGTCCTCGCGCGCGAGCATCTCGGTGATGTCGGCGATCTTCTTGCGCAGCGGTTGGGGGTCGACGCCGTGGGCCCGGTTGTACTCGACCTGCTTCGCGCGGCGGCGATTGGTCTCGTCGATGGCCATCTCCATCGAGGGGGTCTGCTTGTCGGCGTACATCACCACCTGGCCGGAGACGTTGCGGGCCGCCCGGCCGATCGTCTGGATCAGCGACTTGTCCGAGCGCAGGAAGCCCTCCTTGTCGGCGTCGAGGATCGCGACCAGCGACACCTCCGGCAGGTCGAGGCCCTCGCGCAGGAGGTTGATGCCGACGAGCACGTCGTACTCCCCCAGCCGCAGGTCGCGGAGCAGCTCGATGCGCTTGAGGGTGTCGACCTCGGAGTGGAGGTAGCGGGTGCGGACGCCGTTCTCGAGGAGGTAGTCGGTGAGGTCCTCCGACATCTTCTTGGTCAGCGTCGTGACCAGGACCCGCTCGTTGCGCTCGACCCGGAGGCCGATCTCGTGCATCAGGTCGTCGATCTGACCCCTCGTGGGCTTGACGATGACCTCCGGGTCGATCAGCCCGGTCGGGCGGATGATCTGCTCCACCACGTTGTCGACGCCGCCGCCCTTGGCCAGCTCGTAGTTGCCCGGCGTCGCGGAGAGGTAGATGGTCTGGCCGATCCGGTCGAGGAACTCCTCCCACCGCAGCGGACGGTTGTCCATGGCGCTGGGCAGCCGGAAGCCGTGGTCGACCAGGTTGCGCTTGCGGGACATGTCGCCCTCGTACATCCCGCCGATCTGGGGCACCGCGACGTGGGACTCGTCGATGACGAGCACGAAGTCCTCGGGGAAGTAGTCCAGGAGGCAGTTGGGCGCACTCCCCCGCTGGCGGCCGTCGATGTGCATCGAGTAGTTCTCGATGCCGGAGCAGGAGCCGACCTGGCGCATCATCTCCACGTCGTACGTCGTGCGCATCCGCAGTCGCTGGGCCTCGAGCAGCTTGCCCTGCTTCTCGAAGAGGGAGACCTGCTCCTCGAGCTCCTTCTCGATGCCGGCGATCGCGCGCTCCATCCGGGCCGGGCCCGCGACGTAGTGGGTGGCCGGGAAGACGTAGACCTCCTTGTCCTCGGTGAGGATCTCGCCGGTCACGGCGTGCAGCGTCTGGAGGCGCTCGATCTCGTCGCCGAAGAACTCCACCCGGACGGCGTGCTCCTCGTAGACCGGGAAGATCTCGAGCGTGTCGCCGCGCACCCGGAAGGTGCCGCGGGTGAAGGAGAGGTCGTTGCGGGTGTACTGGATCTCGACGAGCCGCCGGAGCACGTCGTCGCGGTCCATCTCGGCGCCGACGCGGAGCCGGAGCATCCGGTCGACGTACTCCTGCGGGGTGCCGAGGCCGTAGATGCAGGAGACGGTGGCCACCACGATCACGTCGCGCCTGGTCAGCAGCGAGTTGGTCGCGGAGTGCCGGAGCCGCTCGACCTCCTCGTTGATCGAGGAGTCCTTCTCGATGTAGGTGTCGGTCTGCGGGACGTAGGCCTCGGGCTGGTAGTAGTCGTAGTAGGAGACGAAGTACTCCACCGCGTTGTCGGGGAAGAGCTGGCGCAGCTCGTTGGCGAACTGGGCCGCCAGCGTCTTGTTGGGCTGCATCACCAGCACCGGACGCTGCAGCTGCTCGGCCACCCATGCCACCGTCGCGGTCTTGCCGGTGCCGGTGGCACCGAGCAGCACGACGTCCTTCTCGCCGCCCTGGATCCGCTTGGTGATCTCCGCGATCGCGGTCGGCTGGTCGCCGGAGGGCTGGTACTCCGACTGCACGTCGAAGGGCGCCACCCGGCGCTCGAGATCGGTCACGGGACGCATGGGACGAGCCTACGTTCGAGCACCGACAAGCCTCGTCCGAGCCCGGTCCCGGGGCCCTTCGAGACGGGCCTGGCGGCCCTCCTCAGGGACCCCTGAGACTGGCTTGGCGGCCCTCCTCAGGGACCCCTGAGACTGGCTTGGCGGCCCTCCTCAGGGACCCGACAGGCTCCGGTCCCTGAGGAGCGAGCGCCAGCGAGCGTCTCGAAGGGGCCGGGTACGCGCCTCTGGTTGGATGGCGACGTGGCCGGCCGACACCCCCTGATCAACACCGCCCACCCGGTGGCGCGGATGCTCAAGCGGGTGCTGCTGGTCACCTTCGGGATCCCGATGCTGGTGGCGATCGGGATGAGCCTGGTCGACTCCTACCGCCGCCGCGGCAAGAAGCCCAAGCCGTTCCCGACGCGTACGGCGGCCAGCACCGAGGTCGGCGACGGCACCGTCACGACGTACACCTTCGGCCAGGACCTGTACGACGACATGCTCGCCGCCATCGAGGGTGCCCAGAAGCAGGTGCTCTTCGAGACCTACATCTGGAAGGGCGACGCCGTCGGCCAGCGGTTCAAGAAGGCGATCACCGACGCCGCCGACCGCGGGGTCGAGGTCCGGGTCATCTACGACCAGTTCGCCAACCTGGTGGTGCGCCCGACGTTCAAGCACTTCCCCGCCAACGTGCGGGTGCTGGCCTACCCGGTGTACTCGGCCGGCTGGCGCTTCTTCGACCTGCGGCGCTATGGCCGCGACCACCGCAAGATCCTGGTGGTCGACGACACGGTCGGCTTCGTCGGGGGTTACAACATCGGCTCGGCCTACGCCACGGAGTGGCGCGACACCCACTGCCGGATCACCGGCCCTGGCGTGCGTGACCTGGCCCGCGCCTTCGCCGACTTCTGGAACCTGCACCGCGACAAGAAGTTCCGGCGCAGCGAGCCGCCGATGCTGCTGGCGACCACCTCGGAGTGGGAGCCGCGGATCCGGGTGCACCGCAACGTGCCGCGGCTGTGGATGTTCCCCATCCGGTCGATGTACATCGAGGCGATCAACCGGGCCCAGCGCAACGTCTGGATGACGGTGGCCTACTTCATCCCCGACGAGAACTTCGTGGACACCCTGGTGGAGGCCGCGCAGCGCGGCGTCGACGTCCGGCTGCTGCTGCCTGCGAAGTCCAACCACATCGTGGCCGACTGGATCTCCCGCGGGTACTTCCGACGGATGCTGGGCGCCGGCATCGGCATCCACCGCTTCCGCGACGCCATGGTCCACGCCAAGACGGCGACGATCGACGGGAGCTGGACCACGATCGGCACGGCGAACGTCGACCGCCTCTCGATGACCGGCAACTACGAGATCAACGTCGAGATCATCGACGACGAGCTCGCCGCCGAGATGGAGCGGATCTACGAGACCGACCTGACCAACACCCTGCAGCTGACCCTCGCCGAGTGGCAGGCGCGCGACGTCTACGCCCGGTTCACCGAGATGATCCTCAAGCCGCTTCGCCCCCTGCTCTGACCGGACTTGCCCGCGCCCACCGGGCGGGCGAATACTCCGATCCATGACGACTGAGACCGACCGGCGGACCCGACCTTCCCCAGAAGCGCGACCTGGTCACCGAGATCCCCGGCCCGCGCTCGGTGGCGCTGCACCAGCGACGCGGAGCGGCCGTGGCCTCCGGTGTCGGCAGCGTGCTGCCGATCTACGTCGCCGCCGCGGGAGGCGGCGTGGTCGTCGACGTCGACGGCAACTCGCTGATCGACCTGGCCAGCGGGATCGCCGTGGTCAGCGTGGGCAACAGCGCCCCCGAGGTCGTCTCCCGCGTGCAGGAGCAGGTCGCCGCCTTCACCCACACCTGCTTCATGGTGGCGCCGTACGAGGGCTACGTGGAGGTCTGCGAGAAGCTCGCCGAGCTCACCCCCGGGGACCACGCGAAGAAGGCCGCCCTGTTCAACTCCGGTGCCGAGGCCGTCGAGAACGCCGTGAAGATCGCCCGTGCGCTACACCGGCAAGGACGCCGTCGTCGTCTTCGACCACGCCTATCACGGGCGCACCAACCTCACCATGGCGATGACCTCCAAGAACATGCCGTACAAGCACGGCTTCGGGCCGTTCGCCGGCGAGGTCTACCGCGCCCCGATGAGCTACCCCTTCCGCGAGGCGACCGAGCTGACCGGGGAGCAGGCGGCGGCGCGAGCCATCGACGTCATCGACAAGCAGGTCGGCGCCGGCAACCTCGCCTGCGTGGTGATCGAGCCGGTGCTGGGCGAGGGCGGGTTCGTCGTGCCGGCGCCCGGCTTCCTGCCCGCGATCGCCGAGTGGTGCGCGGCCAACGACGTGGTGTTCGTGGCCGACGAGATCCAGTCCGGCATGTGCCGCACCGGCGCCTGGTTCGCCTGCGAGCACGAGGGCGTCGTTCCCGACCTCGTCACCGTGGCCAAGGGCATGGCCGGCGGCCTCCCGCTGGCGGGAGTGGTCGGCCGCGCCGAGATGATGGACGCCGTCCATGGCGGCGGCCTGGGTGGGACGTACGGCGGCAACCCGGTCGCGTGCGCCGCGGCGCTCGGCGCCATCGCCACCATGCAGGACCTCGACCTCAACGCCGCGGCCCAGCGGATCGGCCAGACGATGACCGATCGGCTGACCACCCTGGCCGGCAAGTTCCCGGCCATCGGTGACGTCCGCGGCCGGGGCGCCATGATGGCCGTCGAGATCGTCAAGCCGGGTACCAAGGAGCCGGACGCCGCCCTCACCGGCAGGATCAGCGCCGCCTGCCACCAGCAGGGAGTGCTCACCCTGACCTGCGGCACCTACGGCAACGTGCTGCGCTTCCTGCCCCCGCTGGTGATGCCCGACCACCTGCTCGACGAGGCCCTCGGCGTCATCGAGGAGGTCGCGCTCGGGCTCGCCTGAGAGCGGGGCGACTCACCCTCGCGAGGTGATCCGGCGCAGGAACTGACGCGTGCGCTCCTCCTGGGGATCGGAGATGACCTCGCTCCCACCGCGTTCGGCGACGACGCCTCCGTCGAGGAAGAGCACCTGGTCGGCGACGTCGGCAGCGAACCGGATCTCGTGCGTCACGATCACCAGCGTCCATCCCTCCTGCGCCAGGTCCTTGATGACGCCGAGGACCTCGCCGACCAGCTCGGGGTCGAGCGCGGAGGTGGGCTCGTCGAGCAGCACCACCTGCGGCTTGAGGGCGAGCGCGCGGGCGATGCCGACGCGCTGCTGCTGACCGCCGGAGAGCTGGCTCGGATAGACGTCGGCACGCTCGGACAGCCCTACCTGCTCGAGCAGGCGGCGCGCGTCGGCCTCGGCCTCGTCGAGGGGCCGTCCCTGCACCTGGACGGGGCCCTCGAGCACGTTCTCGAGCGCGGTCTTGTGCGGGAACAGGTTGTGCGACTGGAAGACCATGCCGCTGCGCGCCCGCAGGGCCCGGATCAGGCCCGACCGCTCGCCCCGGTCCTCCGGCAGGGCGGAGAAGTCGACCGCGGCGTCGGCGATCCGCACGGTGCCGGCGTCGGGTGTCTCCAGCACGTTCAGCGAGCGCAGCACCGTCGTCTTGCCCGACCCGGAGGGCCCCAGCAGCGCGGTGACCGTGCCCTCCAAGGCGGTGAAGTCGACACCTCGCAGGACGGTGTTGTCGCCGAACGCCTTGGTCAGCCCGGTCACCTCGATCAGGGCACCGCGTCCTTCGGTGTGCTCGCTCATGCGACGTACCTCCCGAGTCGTCGTTCCAGTGGTGCCTGGGTCCGGCTGACCAGGAAGCAGACCACCCAGTAGTAGAGGCCGGCGAAGCAGTAGAGCAGGAGGTACCGGTTGCTCACCGATGCCGCGACGTTGGCCTCGCGGAGCAGCTCCGGCACCAGCACCACCGAGGCCAGCGAGGTGTCCTTGATCAGGGACAGCAGCTCGTTGGAAAGCGGCGGCACGGCGATCCGCGAGGCCTGCGGCAGCACGATCCTGCGCATCGTCTGGCGGTAGTCCATGCCGATGGTCGTCGCGGCCTCGAACTGCCCACGCGGGACCGAGAGGATCGAGGCACGAATGGTCTCGGCGGCGTACCCGCCGACGTTGAGGCTGAGCGCGAGGCACGCAGCGACGTAGCTGTTCAGCTTCACCCCCACCTCGGGCAGGCCGTAGAACACGACGAAGAGCTGCACCAGCAGCGGCGTCCCGCGGATGACCGAGATGTAGAAGCGCGCGGGGTAGTCGAACAGCTTCACGTTCGACATCCGCGCCAGGGCCGCGGTCAGTCCGAGGGCCAGGCCGACGATGAAGGAGATCACCGTCAGCGGGATCGTGCCCCTGATGAGACCTCGCAACATCGGCCACGCCTCGTGCTGCAGCACCTGCCAGGCGCTGCGCTGGGAGTCCGAGGCCTTGACCGACACCTTCCCGGACTTCTCGACCGACACGTCGGCCTTGAAGTACTTCTCCGAGATCTTCTTCAAGGTGCCGTCGGCCCGCAGCTCGGCGAGCGCCTTGTTCGCCTGCTGCTGCAGGCTGGTGTCCGTCTTGCGGAAGGTGAGCGCCTGCTTGCCGACGTCCGACCCGGCGTTGCCGGCGATCTTGATCTTCTTCGACCCCGTGGACGCCAGGTAGTCGAGCACGGCGATGTTGTCGTTGACGACCGCGTCGACGCGGCCCTGGTCGAGGAGCGCGGCGGCCTGGGCGAACTGGTCGACGTTCTCCACCTTGGCGCCGGCGTCCTTGGCCACCTGGTACCAGTTGCTGGTCGCCGACTGCGCCGTCGTCTTGCCGCGCAGGTCCGCGAGGCTGTGGATGTCCTTGTTGT
The DNA here is from genome assembly GCA_963794435.1 of uncultured Actinomycetota bacterium. Classification (GTDB taxonomy): domain Bacteria; phylum Actinomycetota; class Actinomycetes; order Propionibacteriales; family Nocardioidaceae; genus Marmoricola. The sequence continues at coordinate 260,697 of CAWCDX010000015.1, read as the reverse complement.
CGGCCGCGGTGACGATGACCCCGTGGCTGTAGGTGTACGGCGTGCTGAACAGGTAGCGGGCCTGGCGCTCGGGGTTGATGGTGATCTGGTTGGCGATCACGTCGATGCGCTTGGAGTCCAGGGCCGCGAAGATCGCGTCGAACTGCGACTGGACGAACTTCAGCTTCCACCCGGCCTTCTCGGCGACGGCCTTCATCACCTCGATGTCGAAACCGGTCAGCTGGTTGGTCCGCGGGTCGGTGTAGGTGAACGGCGGGTAGGTGCCCTCCGTCCCCACCCGGATCACGCGGTCAGGGCTGCTCGGGTCGTCGGCAGCATTCGCCGGGGCGGCGTAGGCCCCGAGGGTGAGGAGGAGGAAGACGAGCAGCGCGAACGCGCTCGATCTGCGAGGCGGAGAGAAGTGCACCAACTGACTGTACTTTGTCCCGGACCCTGGTGCCCGTTCCGGGCGCATACGTCCCGGTCAGTCGTCCCGCTGGCCCCAGGGGCTGCCGTACTCGGTGAGCAGGTCGAGGAAGGAGACGGCGTCGAAGGCCTCCGGGCCCAGGACCCCGGCACCGGACCAGTCGCCCTTGGCGAGCAGCTCCAGCGCGATGACCGGGTTGATCGCGGTCTGCCAGACCACGCACTGGTGGCCGTACTCGCGCATCGTCCACTCGTTGTCGACCACGTGGAATAGATAGGTAGATCGGGCGCAGCTGCCGTCCTTGCCGTTGCCGGTCACCCACAGACCGGCGCAGGTCTTGCCCTTCATGCGGGGACCCACGGTTGCCGGGTCGGGAAGCACGGCGGCGACGACGTCGCGGGGACTGACCTCGACACCCTTGACGCGCACCTTCTCGGTGCTGTCGAGGCCGAGCGTGTGCAGCACCTTGAGGATGTTGATGAACTCGTCGCCGAGGCCGTACTTGAACGTCGACCGCCGGCAGTCCACCCACCGCGGCATCAGCAGCACCTCTTCGTGCTCGACGTTCACGCACTCCACGGGTCCGATGCCCTCGGGGAAGTCGAAGACCTCGGGCTCGCTGAACGGCGGAGTCGTGAACCAGCCGCGATCCTTCTCCCAGATCACGGGCGGGTTCAGGCACTCCTCGATCGTGGTCCACATCGAGAACGACGGCGCGAAGATCTCGTTGCCGTCGTCGTCGGTGACCACGAGGTTCGCGCCGTCGCGGGTGCCGAGCTCGTCGATCTCGGAGAAGAGGTGGTCGGCGGCGTAGCGCGCGAAGACGTCGGAGAGCCCGGGCTCGACCCCGATCCCCACCAGCGCCAGGCGGCCCGCCTGCTCCCACTGCTCCGCCTTGGCGAACTGCTCGTCGCCCAGCTTCACGCCGCACTCCTCGTACGGCGTTGCTCGGGTGCGGCCTGGACAGCGACATCGCCATGTCGAGGTAGTCCGCGCCCGCCGCGAACGCACCGTCGAAGATCGGCATGTCGAACACCGGGTCGACCGCGTTCATCACGTGGGTGATCTGGTGCTCGCGGGCGAGCGCCTCGACCGAGCCCGCGTCGGAGGCGTCGATCTGGGCGGCCACGAAGCGGCTCGTCCGACAGCGCCTCGACCGCACGCCGGGCGCGCGCCTCGTCGTAGTCGGCGACCACGCACAGCTCGAAGAAGTCTCGCCGCGCGGCGATGGCGGTGAAGGCCGAGCCGACGCCTCCGGCGCCGACGAGGAGGATGCGCATGGATCGTGCTCCTTGGGTGGGTGGTGAGTGAGTGGGATCAGGCCGAGACGGTGCGGCGGCGCTGTCGACGCAGCCACCAGGTGTTGAGCAGCACGAGCACGATGCCGAAGGCGAAGACCAGCGTGCCCATCACGTTGACCTGCGGAGGGGTGCCGACGCGCGAGCTGCCGTAGACCCAGAGCGGGAAGGTCTGCATGCTCCCGGCATTGAACTCGGTGATGATGAAGTCGTCGATGCTCAGGGCGAAGGCGAGCAGCGAGCCCGCGATCACGCCCGGCATCAGGATCGGCAGCGTGACCAGCCGGAAGGTCGTGAACGAGGAGGCGCCGAGGTCCTGCGCGGCCTCCTCCAGCGACCGGTCGTACGCCGACATCCGCGCGCAGCACGGTGATCGCGACGAAGACGATGTCGAACATGATGTGGGCGATCACCACGGTCCAGTAGCCGCGCGGGATGCCCAGGGTCAGGAACAGCGAGAGCAGTCCGGTGCCCATGGCGATCTCCGGCGCGGCCACGTTGGCGAACAGCACGAGCGTGAGGATGCCGCGGCCGCGGAACGAGTACTTGCCCATCGCGTAGCCGATCATCGTGCCCAGCACGGCCGAGACCGCGCGTGACGATGATCGCGATCGTGATCGAGTTGCGCAGCGCCATGCGTGAGGTCGTTGATGTCGAACAGCTCGCGGTACCAGCGCAGCGTCCAGCCCTGCCAGACGAAGTTGAACTTCCCGGTGGTGTCGTTGAAGCCGAACAGGATCATCACCAGGATCGGCAGCGAGAGCCAGACGATGATCACCCAGGTGTAGAGGCGCAGCCAGGGCGCGTTCTTCCTCATCCGGCGCTCGCGTCCAGGACGTCGCGGGTGCCGAGCAGGCGCGCGTAGAGGAAGATCCCGATCAGCAGCGCCGCCAGCAGGATCGAGCTGAGCGCCGAGGCCTGCGGGTACTGGCTGTTGCTGATGTAGAGCGTCTCGATGATGTTGCCGATCATCACCTGGCCGGAGCCGCCGAGGATCTGCGCGTTGACGTAGTCGGCGGCAGCCGGCACGAAGGTGAGGATCACGCCGGCGAAGACGCCGGGCAGCGACAACGGCAGCACGACCCGGCGGAAGACCTCGGTGCCCGTGGCGTAGAGGTCCGAGGCCGCCTCGAGCAGGACCACGTCGATCCGCTCGAGGGCGACGTAGATCGGCAGCACCATGAACGGCAGGAAGTTGTAGACCAGGCCGCCGACGACGGCGGTCGGCGTCGCAAGGATGTGGAAGGACTCCGGCATCAGGCCCCAGTCCTTGAGCCGGCCGAGGACGATCCCGTCGTCGGCGAGCAGGAACTGCCAGGAGATCGTCCGGATCACGAACGTGACGAAGAACGGCAGCAGGATCAGGAACAGGTACGTCGACTTGTGCCGGCCGCCGTGGAAGGCGATCCAGTACGCCATCGGGTAGGCCAGCAGGATCGTGATCACGGTCGTCATCACGCCGTACGACAGCGAGCGCAGCAGCTGGGAGTGGTAGGCGCTGATCATGTCGCCGTAGACGCCGAAGTTGAACGTCTGCGAGAAGCCGGTCTCCAGCGAGCCCGTCTGCGCGAGACGTTGACCATCGCGACCATCGGGATCACGAAGAAGACGGCCAGCCAGAGCCCGCCCGGCAGGACCAGCAGGTACGGCGAGAGCCGGCTACGCACGGCAGCTCACGACTGGTACACCGGCTCGAAGATGCTGTTCCACTTGTCCAGCTCGGGACCGGCCTTGGGGGTGGCGCCGATGGTGGTCTTGGCGTAGGTGGCGGCGTCGGGGAAGGTCGCGTAGCTGCTGGCGACCTCGTCGAGGTAGGCCTTGTCGTCGCCCTTCGCCTTGGCGGCGTGCGCCTGCACCACCTGCTGGGCCGCCGGGACCGGCGAGATGTAGTTGTCCTACTCGGTCACGTCGGCGGCGACGTCGGGTTGGTAGTAGTAGTCCATCAGCTTCATCGCGCTGACCGGGTTCTTGGCCTCCTTGAGGATCACGAAGTTGTCGGTGAAGAGCAGCCCGCCCTCCTTCGGGATGACGAACTTCAGCTGCGAGCCGGTCTTCTTGCCCGAGAGGTTCTGCTGGAAGATGTCGCCCGACCAGGCCATCGAGATCCACACGTCGCCCTGCGCGAGGCCGTTGATGTAGTTCTGCGAGTAGAAGTTGCGCACCAGCGGCTTCATCTTGTCCAGCCAGTCGGCTGCCTGCTGCCAGTCCGCCGGGCGTCGACTTCAGCGGGTCCTTGCCGATCGCCAGGAGCGCGATGTTGGGCAGGTCCTCGTTGTTGGCCATCATCCCGATGTGGCCCTTGAACTTCGGGTCGGTGAGGTCCTGCCAGCTGGTGATCTCGCGGCCGGTCTTCTGCGGGTTGTAGCCGATGCCGGTGAAGCCGGCCTGGTACGGGATCGAGAGCTTGTTGCCCGGGTCGAAGGCCGGGTCCTTGAACTTCGGCGCCCGCGTTCGCCTGGAAGTTCGTCAGCCGTGACTGGTCCAGCGGCACGAAGAAGCCGAGGTCGCGGAACTTGTTGAAGTAGATCCCGCTGCTGATCACGGCCAGGTCGAAGCCGGAGTACTGGTCGCTGGACAGCGTCGGCTGCACCTTGGCGAAGAACGGGCCGTTGTCCTGGATCGCCTCGACGTACTTGACCGTGATGCCGGTCTGCTTCTCGAAGCTGCTCCAGCGTCGGGTGGTGGCTCTTGCCGGTGGTGTCGAGGTAGAGCGGCCAGTTGGCCCAGACGAGCTGGTGGGTGTCCTGCTGCTTCTTCCAGTACGCCGCGACGGCGTCGGTGCTGGTGTTGGCCTTCTTCCCCTGGGCCTTGATGCCACCGCAGGCAGCCAGTGCGGCCGCGCCGCCGATGCCGCCCATCAACCGGAAGACGTCACGTCGTCCCATCCCGCGCGACAGCCGTGGCTGGGTCAGTCCCCGCACCATGGCGGGGTCGAGCCCGTTGTCGTCGAACATGTCACTCATGTCGGTTCCTTCCCGAGTTGGGGCCTGATCAGGTACGAGTGGTCCTTGCTCCAGCTGAGCCACACCTCGTCGCCCTCGGCGGCGAGGTCGCGGGAGTCGTGGGAGTTCTGCGCGTGGACGACCACCTGCGTCATGAGTGGCATCGGTGGTGACGGCGTACGCCGGTGAAGGTGCCCTGGTAGACGACCTCGTCGACGCGCCCGCGCAGCCGGCAGTCGGCGTCGGGCAGCTCGGCGGCGATGCGGATCTTCTCCGGTCGCACCGTGACGTCCAGGGTCTCCCCGGCGGCGGCGTCCGCTCCTCGCAGGGGTACGACGAGCCGCTGCTCCCCGCCGACTGCCATCACCGCGTCACCGTCGACGACCCGGTCGGCGCGGGCCGTGAGCATGTTGGAGGTGCCGATGAAGTCGGCCACGAACCGGGTCCGGGGCTGCTCGTAGACCTCGCGCGGGCGTGCCGAGCTGCTCGACCCGGCCGGCGTTCATCACCGCGATCCGGTCCGACATGGTCAGCGCCTCGCCCTGGTCGTGGGTGACGTAGACGAAGGTGATCCCGACCTCGCGCTGGATCCGCTTGAGCTCCGACTGCATCGCCTGGCGCAGCTTGAGGTCGAGGGCACCGAGCGGCTCGTCGAGCAGCAGCGCCCGGGGCTGGTTGACCAGCGCCCGCGCGAGCGCCACGCGCTGCTGCTGGCCGCCCGACATCTCCCGGGGCCGGCGGCGCTCGCGCCCGGCGAGGTCGACCAGGTCCAGCATCTCGCCGACCCGCCGGGTCGATCTCCTGGGCTCGCGACGCCCTTGCGGCGCAGGCCGAAGGCGACGTTGTCGAACACGGTCATGTGCGGGAACAGGGCGTAGCTCTGGAAGACCATGTTCATGTCGCGGCTGTTGGGCGGGACGCCGACCATGTTCTCGCCGTACAGCCGCACCTCGCCGGACGTCGGCTCCTCGAAGCCCGCGATCATCCGCAGCGTCGTGGTCTTGCCGCAGCCCGACGGGCCGAGCAGCGAGAAGAACTCACCGCTCTCGATCGCGAGGTCCACCCGCTCGACGGCCTGGACCTGGCCGTCCTCGGCGCTGAACTGCTTGGTGACGCCGACCAGCTCGATGGCGGGCGCGGACGATCCCGAGGTCTCCATGGCGTGAAGACTGCCCGATGTCGTGGTCACGCGCCGGTGTACGACATCACGTGCTTGACCCGGGTGTAGTCCTCCAGGCCGTACATCGAGAGGTCCTTGCCGTAGCCGGAGTGCTTGAAACCGCCGTGGGGCATCTCGGCGACGATCGGGATGTGGGTGTTGATCCACACCGCGCCGAAGTCGAGCCGCCTGGACATCCGCAGCGCCCGGCGCGTGGTCCTTGGTCCACACGCTCGAGGCCAGGCCGTACTCGACGCCGTTGGCCCAGCGCAGGGCCTCGCGCCTCGTCGCCGAACTTCTGCACCGTGATCACCGGGCCGAAGATCTCGTCCTGGATCTGCTCGTCGTCCTGCTGGAGCCCGGAGAGCACGGTCGGCTCGTAGAAGTAGCCGCTCTCGCCCTGCCGGTGTCCACCCACCGAGACCTCGGCGTGGTCCGGCAGCCGGTCGACGATGCCGGTGACGCGCTCGAGCTGGTCGATGTTGTTGAGCGGACCGTAGAGGACGTCGTCGTCGTCGGGCATCCCGGTCCTGGTGTTCCGGGCCTGCTCGGTCAGCGCGGCGAGGAAGTCGTCGTGGACAGCCGGGCCGGCCAGCACCCGGGTCGCCGCGGTGCAGTCCTGGCCGGCGTTGAAGTACCCCGCACCCGCGATCCCCTCGGCCGCCGCCTCGACGTCAGCGTCGTCGAAGACGATCACCGGCGCCTTGCCACCGAGCTCGAGGTGGACCCGCTTGAGCTGGCGCGCCGCGGACTCCGCGACCTGCATGCCCGCGCGCACCGACCCGGTGATCGCAACCAGCTGCGGGATCGGGTGCTCGACGAGCGTGCGGCCGGTGTCGCGGTCGCCGGTGACCACGTTGAACACGCCGGGAGGCAGGAACTCCTGAGCCATCTCGGCGAACAGGGTGGTGGAGGCAGGAGTGGTGTCGCTGGGCTTGAGGACGAGCGTGTTGCCGGCGGCGAGCGCGGGAGCGATCTTCCAGACCATCATCATCAGCGGGTAGTTCCAGGGGGTCACCTGGCCGACGACGCCGATCGGCTCGCGCCGGATCCACGAGGTGTGGTCGGCGAGGTACTCCCCCGCCGACCGACCTTCGAGCACGCGGGCGGCCCCGGCGAAGAAGCGGATCTGGTCGATGGCCGGGGGCAGCTCCTCGCTCGACGGTGAACTGGATCGGCTTGCCGGTGTCGCGGGACTCGACGTCGACGAACTCGCGCGCCCGCTGCTCCAGGGCGTCGGCGATCTTGAGCAGGGCCAGCTGGCGCTGCGACGGCGTGGTCTCGCCCCAGGCCTCGAACGCGCTCTCCGCGGCCCGGAACGCACGGTCGACGTCCTCGGCCCCGGACAGGGGCGCGGTGGCGTAGACCTCACCGGTCGTCGGATCGAGCACGTCGTAGGTCTCCCCGGAGGCGGCGTCGACGATCTCACCGCCGATGACGTTCTTGAAGGCCGTGTCGCTCATGCGTCTCCGTCTGCCGGACTGGGAACAGTTCGCGGAAGCCTAGTCAGCGGTCAACGAAATCGGTAGGGCCTCGCCACGGATCCGATGGATTTCCATGCTGCTTGCCGCAACCCTCGACGGATTCGCTTGCAGAAGTGGGTGGCCACAGGCACGATGGACAAATGGACGCCCTCGACGTGCAGCAGCAGCAGGCCCGCGACCACCTGTGGATGCACTTCACCCGTCATTCGACCTACGACGACTCCCATCAGGTGCCCACCATCGTGCGCGGTGACGGCGCCTACATCTACGACGCCGCGGGCAACCGCTACCTCGACGGCCTGGCGGGGTTGTTCGTGGTCCAGGTGGGCCACGGGCGCACCGAGCTCGCCGAGGCGGCGGCCAAGCAGGCGGCCGAGCTCGCGTTCTTCCCGCTCTGGTCCTACGCCCATCCCGGCGCCATCGAGCTGGCTGCACGGGTCGCCGACTACGCACCCGGTGACCTGAACCGCGTCTTCTTCACCACCGGCGGCGGCGAGGCCGTCGAGACGGCGTGGAAGCTGGCCAAGCAGTACTTCAAGATCACCGGCAAGCCCACCAAGCACAAGGTGATCAGCCGCGCGATCGCCTACCACGGGACGCCGCAGGGGGCCCTCTCGATCACCGGCCTGCCGGGCATGAAGGCACCCTTCGAGCCGCTCGTGCCCTCGACGTTCCGGGTGCCCAACACGAACTTCTACCGCGCCGGCGAGCAGTTCCAGACCGGTGCCCCCGACGACCTCGAGAAGTTCGGCCTCTGGGCCGCCGACCGGATCGCCGAGGCGATCGAGTTCGAGGGCCCCGACACGGTGGCCGCTGTCTTCCTCGAGCCGGTGCAGAACTCCGGCGGCTGCTTCCCGCCGCCTCCGGGCTACTTCCAGCGGGTCCGCGAGATCTGCGACGAGTACGACGTGCTGCTGGTCTCCGACGAGGTGATCTGCGCCTTCGGGCGGCTCGGCCACATGTTCGCGTGCGAGCGCTACGGCTACCAGCCCGACATCATCACCTGCGCCAAGGGCCTCACCTCCGGCTACTCGCCCCTCGGCGCGATGATCGCCACCGATCGCCTCTTCGAGCCGTTCTCCCACGGCACCGAGTCCTTCGCCCACGGCTACACCTTCGGCGGCCACCCGGTCTCCACGGCGGTGGCGATGGCCAACCTCGACATCTTCGAGCGAGAGCAGCTCAACGAGCACGTGCGCGAGACCGAGGGCGACTTCCGGGCGACCCTGGAGAAGCTCAAGGACCTGCCGCTGGTCGGCGACGTGCGCGGCGACGGGTACTTCTACGGGATCGAGCTGGTCAAGGACAAGGCGACCAAGGAGACCTTCAACGACGCGGAGTCCGAGCGGCTGCTGCGCGGCTTCCTCTCCGGCGCGCTCTACGAGGCCGGGCTCTACTGCCGCGCCGACGACCGCGGTGACCCCGTCGTCCAGCTCGCCCCGCCGCTGATCGCCGAGCAGTCACACTTCGACGAGATCGAGGCGACCCTCCGCTCGGTGCTCACCGAGGCGGAGAACCACCTCGACGGCCCGGCTCCGACTCCGGACGAGAGCCGCGAGCACGTCCGGACCACCCCCGGCTGAGGCTGCCCCGCCACCGGGCTCGGATCCCTGAGGAGGTTGCGCAGCAACCGTCCCGAAGGGCACGGACCAGTCCTCCGACCCTTCGAGACGGGCCTTGACGGCCCTCCTCAGGGACCCGAAGTCCGAGCTGCCCCACCGGTCCCTGAGGAGGTTGCGCAGCAACCCTCCCGAAGGGCACGGACCAGACCGCCGACCCTTCGAGACGGGCCTTGACGGCCCTCCTCAGGGACCCGAGGTCCGAGCTGCCCCACCGGTCCCTGAGGAGGTTGCGCAGCAACCCTCCCGAAGGGCACGGACCAGACCGCCGACCCTTCGAGACGGGCCTTGACGGCCCTCCTCAGGGACCCGAGGTCCGAGCTGCCCCACCGGTCCCTGAGGAGGTTGCGCAGCAACCCTCCCGAAGGGCACGGACCAGCCCGCCGACCCTTCGAGACGGGCCTTGACGGCCCTCCTCAGGGACCCGAAGTCCGAGCTGCCCCACCGGTCCCTGAGGAGGTTGCGCAGCAACCCTCCCGAAGGGCACGGACCAGACCGCCGACCCTTCGAGACGGGCCTTGACGGCCCTCCTCAGGGACCCGAGGTCCGAGCTGCCCCACCGGTCCCTGAGGAGGTCACGTCCGCGCCACGCCATTCAGCTGCGGATTCCTGGCGCGTTCGCCGGGAGGACGAGGTCGGCGAGCACGCCGAAGTGGTCGCTCGCCCAGATCCCGTCGACGGGCTGGTCGAGGACGCGACGGCAGTCCGCGACCTGCAGCGTCGGGCCGTGCAGACCGCTGCGGACCAGCACGTGGTCGATCTTGCGCGACACCGCCGTGGCCATCTCACCGGCGCGCACCAGGGGGTTCGAGGTGTCGAAGGTGTAGCCCGGGTCCTCCGGGTGGGCGTACTCCCAGGCGTCCTGGTAGCAGACGCTCCTGCCGTCGACAGGTCGTCGCCCACGCCAGAACGACATGCTCGCCGAGTCGGGGGTGGCGTCGAAGTCGCCGAGGACGACGGCATGCAGGTCACGCCTGCCGATGTGGTCCTCGAGCTCTCGGGCGACGAGCACCGCCTGTTTCTCGCGCTCGACCTCGAACGGGAACGGCCACGCCGGCTTGTGGTGCGCCACCACGACGGTCCCGAGAGAGGTGTCGGCCTCGATGAGCGTGGCACCGCACCACGGCAGAGACTCCCGGACGCGCTTGGAGATGCCCAGGTCGATCTTCGTCACGAGTCGGTGCTCACCCCGGGTGGCCAACGTGCCGGCGACGCCGTAGTGAGAGGCGCCGGGCAGATGGCTGAAGTGGTAGCCGGGGCCGAGGAGCCGTCCGAGCACCTCACCGTCGAGAGGCACCTCCTGCAGGGCCACCACGTCCGGCTTCAGCTCCTGCAGCGTCCGCGCCACGAGCCGGTGCCGGCGCTCCCAGTCGGGGTTCCCGGGCCCGTACAGGTTCATGGTCAGCACCCGGAGTCGGCCAGGATCGGCATGCGGCATGGCTGCTCCTCAGCCCAGCTCTGCGCGTAGGTCATCGACGCCGGTGAACAGGACGCCGCGGATGCCGAGAGCTGCGGCGGCCTCGACGTTGGCGGGCCGGTCGTCGACGAAGGTGACGTCCTCGGCGGGTGCGCCCAGCTCCTGGAGGACGTGCTCGAAGATGGTGCGGTCGGGCTTGACCATCCCCAGCCGAGCGCTGACGAAGACGTGCTCGAAGCCTGCCGTCCAGGCGACCTCCTCGAACGCGTCGGCCTGCAGGTGCGGCGCGTTGGACAGCAGCGCCAGCCGTACGCCGGCCGACTTCTGCTCCTCGATGAGCGCGAGCATGTCGGCGTTCGTGCGGGCCCACCCTCCGAGGTCGACTGCGTCGAGCCGGGCGGCCTCGTCGTCGGAGACCTCACGGCCCGCCACGCCGCCCCAGTACGGCGCCGTCGGCAGTCCCGCATCGAGCAGGGAGCGGTTGACCCAGTAGCGCTCCATCAGCTCCTCCGCCGTCAGGTCGAGCAGCCGGGCGAGCTCGGCGCCGACCTGGTCGTCGTAGGGCAGGGAGATCACGTCTCCGTAGTCGAGCAGCAGCCATGGGGTCACCCGGCCACGCTACTGAGGTGCCTCAGGAGTCGAAGCCGAAGCCCAGCCTGCCCATGACCCTCAGCCACAGGTTCTCCCGGCCGCCGTGCTCGTCGGCGTGGGCGAGGGAGCGGGTGGTCGCCTCGATGCCCAGCCAGCGCAGCGGTTCGGGCGGGAACGGCAGCGGCCGGGTGCGGACCATCTCCAGACGGGTCCGCGGGGTGTCGGCCCCGCCGAGCAGGTCGAGGAGCACCTCGCCGGCGAAGCGGGTCGCGCCCACGCCCAGGCCCGTGAACCCCAGGGCGTAGCCCACTCGACCGTCCATGGCCGTGCCGTAGAAGGCCGTGAACCGGGTGCACGTGTCGATCAGCCCACCCCAGGCATGGGTGAACGAGAGCCCTTCGAGCTGCGGGAAGGTGCGGAAGAACCCGTCGGCGAGCACCTCGAAGGTCGCGCGGCGCTGGTCGTACGACGGGCGGATCGCGCTGCCGTAGTGGTAGACGGCGTCGTGCCCGCCCCAGAGGATCCGGCCGTCGCGGGTGGTGCGGGTGTAGACGAAGCGGTTGCCGCAGTCGGAGAACCCCTCGCGACCTGCCCAGCCGATCGCCTCGCGCTGAGGGCCACTGAGCGGCTCGGTCATCAGGGCGTAGTCGTAGACCGGCACCGTCATCAGCCGGAGTCGGCGCAGCAGCGGCGGGAAGGCGTTGGTGGCGAGGACCACGCGGCCCGCCGTCACCGGCCCGCCGGAGGTGTGCACGCAGACACCCCCGCCGAGCTGCGCCAAGGAGGTCGCGCGCGTGCCTTCGACGATCCGGATCCCCGAGGCCAGGCACGCCGCGCGCAGTCCCCAGGCCAGCCGGGCCGGCTCGACGATCGCCGCGTCCGGGTCGTGGTAGGCCGCGAGGAAGGTCGGTGAGTCGATCCGCGCCCGTACGTCGTCGGCGGAGAGCCAGGTGGCTCCGACGCCGAGACGACGCATCTCGTCGTACTCCGCACGGACCGGCCCGACCTGGTGCGGCGCGTTGGCGATCGCCAGGGACCCGGTGCGCTGGAAGTCGCAGTCGATGCCGAACCGCCCGATGGTCTGCTCGATCGCGGCAAGGTTCTCCCTGCCCATCGCGAGCAGGGTGGGCATCTCGTCGGGCCAGCGCGCCAGCCCGTTGCCGAAGCCGTGGGTGAGGCTGGACTCGCAGAAGCCTCCGTTGCGCCCGCTCGCGGCCTGGCCGCACTCGCCGGCCTCGATGACCACGACGTCGAGGCCCGGGTCGCGCTCGTGGGCGAGCAGCGCCGTCCAGAGCCCGAGGTAGCCACCGCCCACGACCGCGAGGTCTGCCGTCGTCGCTCCGGTCAGGGCCGGCAGGGGGTCGGGACGCTCCGCGTCCTCGAGCCAGTACGGCCTCGGGGAGGCCTCCGCGAACGCGCGCGCGTGCCCAGCATCCGCCATGCGACGAGCCTTCCATCCCGAGCCGCGGGCAACAAGCGATTCCGCAATGGCCACGGCATCTATCTGCGCTTTGCGCCGAATCAACCCCTCGTCGGCAACCTTTTCCGCGGTGAAATCGTGGTCAAAGGCTTGCTGAGAGGCTCCTGCAGGCCCCACCATGACCACCATGACCGACAACGGCACCGCGCGCGGCCACGCCCGGCCCCCGATCGACGAGGTGTCCAAGGCGATCATCGAGCAGCTGCAGCAGGACGGGCGGCGCTCCTACGCCGCCATCGGCAAGGCGGTGGGCCTGTCCGAGGCCGCGGTGCGGCAACGGGTGCAGCGGCTCACCGAGAACGGCGTGATGCAGATCGTCGCCGTCACCGATCCGCTCCAGCTCGGGTTCGCTCGGCAGGCGATGATCGGCCTCACCGTCGACGGTGCCCTCGAGCCGGTCGCCGAGGCGCTCGGCTCGATGGAGGAGATCGACTACGTCGTGATGACAGCGGGCGGCTTCGACCTGCTCTGCGAGGTCGTCTGCGAGAGCGACTCGCACCTGCTGGAGCTGCTGTCCAAGCGCATCCGCACGGTCGCCGGCGTTCGCTCGACCGAGACGTTCATGTACCTCAAGCTGACCAAGCAGACCTACTCCTGGGGCGTGCGCTGAGCCTCCAGGGCCGCGACTACCGAGCCCTCTCGCTCTGGCACGACACGGCCGGAGAGACGTTCGAGCCGCGGCCGGCCCTCCCCGGTCCCGCGACGTACGACGTGGTGGTGGTCGGCGCCGGCCTGACCGGGCTGTGGTCGGCCTACTACCTGCAGCGGGCCGATCCCGGCCTGCGCATCGCGGTGCTCGAGCAGGAGGTCGCCGGGTTCGGGGCCTCCGGCCGCAACGGCGGCTGGTGCAGCGCCCTGTTCCCGACCTCGTGGTCGACGCTGGCCAAGCGCGGCGGTACCGAGGGTGCCCTGCGCCAGCACCGCGCGATGCAGGAGACCGTGCGGGAGGTCGGCCGGGTCGCGGAGGCCGAGGAGATCGACGCCCACTACCGCCGCGGCGGGACCGTCGTGCTCGCGCACACCCCGGTCCAGCTCGCCCGGATGGTCGAGGAGGTCGCCACCGCGCGCACGCGCGGGTTCACCGAGGACGACCTGCGGCTGCTCTCCCCTGCCGAGGCCCGCGAGCAGCTGGCGACCGACGACGCCCCTCGGCGCGACGTTCACGCCTCACTGCGCCGCGATCCATCCCGCCCGGCTGGTCCGTGGACTGGCACGGGTCGTCGAGCGCTCCGGTGTCAGCGTCTTCGAGCACACCCGGGTCCGGGGCATCGAGCCAGGCGTGGTGCGCACCGACGCCGGTGACGTGCGGGCCGAGGTGATCCTGCGCGCCACCGAGGGCTACACCCCGCGACTGCGCGGGCTGGGCCGGGCGATCGCGCCGGTCTACTCGCTGATGGTGGCGACCGAGCCCCTGTCGGAGGAGGCCTGGGCGAGCATCGGGCTGGCCGACCGGCCCACCTTCAGCGACGGGAGGCACCTGATCATCTACGGCCAGCGCACCGCCGACGGCCGGATCGCCTTCGGCGGCCGCGGAGCGCCGTACCACTTCGGCTCCCGCATCCGGCCGTCGTACGACGTGGAACCACGCGTCTTCGACGAGCTGCGCACCGTGCTGACCACGATGCTGCCGCAGCTGACCGGCGTGCGGTTCACCCACCAGTGGGGCGGCTGCCTGGGCATCGCACGCGACTGGGCGGCCTCGGTGGGGCTCGACCGGGGCACGGGGATCGGCTGGGCGGGTGGGTACGTCGGCGACGGTGTCGCGACCACCAACCTCGCCGGCCGGACCCTGGCCGACCTGGTCACGGGGGCCGACAGCGACCTGGTCTCGCTGCCCTGGGTGGACCATCGCAGCCGGGCCTGGGAGCCCGAACCGCTGCGCTGGCTGGGCGTGAACGCCGGTCTGAGGGCCATGAGCCTGGCCGATGCCGAGGAGGCCACCACCGGACGCGAGAGCACCCTGGCCCGGTTGATGGCGCCACTGGTCGGGGGCCACTGAGCCCTCGGCACGACCCGCCGTACCTTGGCGAAGAGGCTTCCAGCCCGGCGCGTTCCGGATATCGTTCGCGGGCGACGGCACGGGCCGCGGGAGGCCAGGATGATCAAGGGTGAGTTCACCCCCGACGGAGAGAGCGCTCAGGCGTCCCGTCGCCCCACCATCCGCGCGAAGATCGACCAGGTCTCCAAGTCGATCATCGAGATGCTCCAGGTCGACGGCCGCCGCTCGTTCGCCTCGATCGCCGAGGAGCTGAACATCGAGGAGGAGACGGTCGAGCTGCGCGTCCAGGCGCTCAGCGACGCCGGGGTCATCCAGATCACCGCGGTCTCCGACCCCCTCCAGCTGGGCTTCGCCCGCCAGGCGATGCTCGGCCTGACCGTCGAGAACGGCATGGAGAAGGCGGTCGCACAGCGGCTCTCCGAGGTGCAGGAGATCGTCTACATCGTGCTGACCGCGGGCGGGTTCGACATCCTCGCCGAGGTGGTCGGCACCAGCGACGCCCACCTGCTCGAGCTGGTCACCTCGGTCGTCAAGCCGACGCCGGGCGTGCTCACGATCCACACGTTCCTCTACCAGGAGCTGCAGAAGCAGACCTACACGTGGGGCGTCCGTTGAGCGCCTTCCCGCTCTCGCACCAGCAGGACACAGCGCCCCTGGACCGCGCCGACCGCGGGATCATCGAGCACCTCCAGCACGACGGCCGGATGCCGTTCGCCACCATCGCGGCCGACCTCGGGATCGGGCCGGACGAGGTGGAGGCGCGGGTCGAGGAGCTCCGGTCGGCAGGCGTGATCGACATCGTGGCCGTGACCGACCCGTTGCAGCTGGGCTTTCCCCGCAACGCCATGCTCGGCATCGAGGTGGACGGCGCGGTCAAGCCCCTCGCCGAGGCGATCGCGCGCATCGAGGAGGTCGTCTACCTCGCCATCACCGAGGGTCGCTTCGTCCTGCTGGCCGAGGTGGTGGGCACCAGCGACGCCCACCTGCTGGAGCTGGTCACCCGGATCCGGCCGCTCCCCGGCGTGAAGCGGATCCACCCGTTCCTCTACCAGGAGCTGGTCAAGGAGACCTACGCCTACGGCACCGCCCAGGTCTAGGACCGCTTCACGTCGAGCTCGTCGTCGGAGTACTGCTTGCGGATGACCTTCTTGTCGAACTTGCCCACGCTGGTGCGCGGGACCTGGTCGATGAAGGCCCAGGCGTCGGGCAGCTGCCACTTCGCGAAGTCCTTGGCGAGGTGCTCGCGCAGCTCCGCCGGCGTCACGGTCGCGCCCTCGCGCAGGACCACGGACGCGAGGGGGCGCTCGTCCCACTTCTCGTCCGGGATCGCCACGACCGCTGCTTCGACCACGTCGTCGTGGGCCATCAGCGCGTTCTCCAGGTCGACGGTGGAGATCCACTCCCCACCGGACTTGATCACGTCCTTGGAGCGGTCGGTCAGGGTGATGAAGCCCAGCTCGTCGATCTTGCCGACGTCGCCGGTGCGCAGCCAGCCCTCGTGGAACTTCTCCTCCGCGTCAGGATCGTCGCTGTTGTAGTAGGCGCCGGTCACCCACGGACCGCGGACCTCGAGCTCGCCCACCGCCTTGCCGTCGCTGGGCAGGACGCCGCCCGCGTCGTCGACGATGCGGCCCTCGACGCCGGCGAGGAGGCGGCCCTGGGTGCCGCGGTAGTGCCACGCCTCCTCGGTCCCCTCCTCGATCCCGAGCGGCGGCCGCCCGGCCGAGGCGACCGGAGAGGTCTCGGTCATCCCCCACGCCTGCCGGATCTCGATGCCGTGGCGGTCCCACAGGGCCCGCTGGAGCGCGAGGGGTACGGCGCTGCCGCCACACAGGATCAGCTTCAGCGACTCCGGCTTCTTCTCCGGGGACTTGTCGAGGTACCCGAGCACGTCGTTCCACACGGTCGGCACGGCACCGGAGATCGTGGGCTCGGACTCGTTCATGAAACGGCACAGCGGCTCGGCCTGCAGCCAGCGGTCCGGCATGCACAGGGAGGCGCCGCTCATCAGCGCGGCGTACACCAGTCCCCAGGCGTTGGCGTGGAACTGGGGCACGATCGGCAGGACCCGGTCGTGGCAGTCGAGCGAGGCCACCGTCCCTGACCAGATGGCCATCGAGTGCAGGTACGCCGAGCGGTGGCTGTAGACCACGCCCTTGGGGTTGCCGGTGGTGCCGCTGGTGTAGCACATCGCCGCGGCGTCGCGCTCGTCCACCTCGGGCCAGTCGAACTCGGGTGACGCCTCGGCCAGCAGGTCGTCGTAGACGTGCACGTCCTTGCCGGAGTCTTTCAACGCCGAGAGGTCGGCGTCGCCCGCATCGGGCCCAGCCACGAGGACGTGCTCGACGGTCTTCATCTCCCCGAGGTGGGGAGCCAGGAGCGGGACCAGGCTGGTGTCCACGATCACGACCTGGTCCTCGGCGTGGTTCGCGATGTAGACGAGCTGGTCGGCGGGCAGCCGGATGTTGAGCGTGTGCAGCACGGCACCCATGGACGGGACCGCCAGGTAGGCCTCGAGGTGCTCGGAGTTGTTCCACATGAACGTGGCAACCCGCTGGTCGCCGTCGATCCCCAGCCCGCGCAGGGCGTTGGCCAGCCGCGCCACCCGCTCACCCAGCTCGCCGTAGGAGAGCCGACGGGTGCCACCTTCGGTCGCGGTGACCACCTCGGAGTCGCGGTGCACGGTCGTGCCGTGCCGGGTGATCGCGCCGATCGTCAACGGGACGTCCTGCATGGTGCTGCGCATCGTGGCCTCCGGTTTCCCTGGTGTGTCCCAGAGCCTGTCGCACGAGCGTCTCGGAATCCAGACCCGGCCCGGACGTCTCCTAGGCTCTCCGCATGCGACCACGGCGGCTGCGCGATCTCGACGGGCTCCACGTCTTCCTCACCGGGGCGGCCAGCGGCATCGGCCGGGCGACGGCGGCGGCGGTGGCGGCCCGGGGCGGGCGACTCTTCCTCACCGACGTCGACGCCGACGGGCTCGCCGAGGTGGCCGCCTCGCTCGGCCGCGCCGTGGTGCTCGCGGAAGCGGCCGACGTCAGCGACCACGCCGCCGTGCGTCGCCTCGCCGATCGGATCACCCGCGAGCACGGCGCCATGGACGTGGTGATGAACATCGCCGGCATCTCCGCGTGGGGCACCGTGCAGTCCCTGGAGCACGCCACCTGGCGCCGACAGGTCGAGGTCAACCTGATGGGGCCGATCCACGTGATCGAGGAGCTGGTCCCGCCGATGATCGAGGCCGGCCGCGGCGGTCACCTGGTCAACGTCTCGTCCGCAGCGGGGATCATCGGGATGCCGTGGCACGCGGCGTACAGCGCCAGCAAGTTCGGGCTGCGCGGCGTCTCGGAGGTGCTGCGCTTCGACCTGGCCCGCCACGGCATCGGGGTGTCGCTCGTCTGCCCCGGCGCCGTCCACACGCCGCTGACGGCGACGGTGCGCATCGACGGGGTCGACACCTCGGGCAGGCGGTTCCGGCGGCTGCAGGCCGGCTTCCGCAAGCGGGCGGCCTCGCCGGAAGACGCGGCCGCGGCCATCCTGCGCGGCGTACGGCGCAACAGGTACTGGGTCTACACCTCCGCCGACATCCGGTGCATCCACCTGGTGCAGCGATGGCTTCCTCCTGTGTACGCCGCCCTGATGCGTGCCGGGAGCGTCGCCGCCAACCGCGCACTGCCCGAGGTCGAGCGCGCCCGTCGGGTCAGCGCATGAGCACGGCGCAGTCGACGCCGCGGGTGGCCCCCGGAGGGCTGCGCGAGATCGGGCTGCCGATCTGGCTCTTCAGCCGGCTCGCCGGACGGGTGACGCGCAGCAGCCCGCCGCGGATCTTCACCACGCTGGGCCGGAACCGCCGCCTCTTCTGGGGGTGGCTGCACTTCGCCGGACGGCTGATGCCCGGAGGTCGTCTCCCACGCGTCGACACCGAGCTGGTGATCCTGCGGGTCGCGGCCGTGCGTGGCAGCGACTACGAGTTCGGCCACCACAGCGTGCTCGGTCGTCGCGCCGGGCTCTCCCCTGCCGACATCGAGCGCACCCGCTCCGGGAGCGCGGCCGCCGGGTGGACGGCGCGCCAGGAGCTGTTGCTGCGGGTCGCCGAGTCGCTGCTGGAGCGGCGCGACCTCGACGACGACCTCTGGGGCGAGCTGAGGGCCGTGCTCGACGAGCGCGAGTGCATCGAGCTGCTCCTGCTCGTCGGTCACTACGACATGCTCGCGACCACGCTGATCACCCTGCGGGTCCAGCCCGAGGAGCACCGATGACCTTCACCACCCGGCCCACGCTCACCGGCACCTTCGGGATGGTCTCCTCGACGCACTGGCTGGCCTCGCAGGCGGCACAGCGGATGCTCGAGCTCGGGGGCAACGCCTTCGACGCGGCGGCCGCGGGCGGGTTCGTGCTGCACGTGGTCGAGCCGCACCTCAACGGGCCTGGCGGCGACCTCCCGGCGATCATCGCCACCGCGGCGGACCCGACACCGCGCGTGCTGTGCGGGCAGGGGCCGGCACCGGCGGGCGCGACCCGCGAGGCCTTCGCGGCGATGGGGCTCGACCACGTGCCGGGCTCGGGTCCCCTGGCAGCAGCCGTCCCGGGTGCGGTCGACGCCTGGTTGCTGCTGCTCCGGGACCACGGCAGCCTGCCGCTGGCGACCGTGCTGGAGCCCGCCATCGGCTACGCGCGAGCGGGACACCCGCTGCTCCCCCGCGTCGCCGCCACCATCGAGCGGGTCCGCGAGCTCTTCGAGGCCGACTGGTCGACGTCGGCCGAGGTGTGGCTGCCCGGCGGGAGGGCCCCTGCGGCCGGAGAGCTGTTCGCCAACCCGGCGTACGCCGCCACCCTCGAGCGGTTGGTCGCCGCCGGGCCGTCAGGCAGTGTCGCCGAGCAGGCGCAGGCGGCCCGGAGGGCGTGGAGCGAGGGATTCGTGGCCGAGGCCGTCGACTCCTTCCGCTCCCGCGCGTGGCGCCACTCCGGCGGGCAGGTGCTGCCCGGCCTCGTCGGGGGCGACGACCTGGCGGCGTACTCCGCGACCTGGGAGCCCGCGGCGGTCGCCGACTGGCACGGCCTGCAGATCGCGAAGACCGCGCTCTGGGGCCAGGGGCCGACCCTGCTGCAGGTGCTGGCGATCCTGGACGAGATCGGACCGTCCGCCCTCGACCCCGACACCGCCGAGGGGATCCACACCATCACCGAGGCCTGGAAGCTGGTGATGGCGGACCGGGAGGCCTGGTACGGCGACGCCTCGCCCCTCGACGTCGAGGACCTCCTGGAGCCGGCGTACGTCAGCTCGCGCGCCCGCCTCGTCGGCGAGCGGGCGAACCACGAGCTCCGCCCGGGATCACCGCGCGGCCTCGAGCCACGGCTGGCCGAGCACGTGCAGCGGCTGCTCGCCGGGCAGGAGACCGGACGCTCGGCCGACGTGACCACCGGCGAGCCGACCGTGGAGCGCGACGGCACTGCTGACATCGCTGGCCGCGGCGACACCTGCCACCTCGACGTGGTCGACCGGTGGGGCAACATCGTCTCGGCGACGCCGAGCGGCGGCTGGCTGCAGAGCTCGCCGACCATCCCGGAGCTCGGGTTCTGCCTGGGCAGCCGGGCCCAGATGTTCTGGCTCGACGAGGGGCTGCCGGCCTCGCTCGAGCCCGGCGCCCGCCCGCGCACCACGTTGTCGCCGACGCTGGTCCTGCGCGACGGAGTGCCGGTGCTCGCGTGCGGCTCCCCCGGCGGCGACCAGCAGGACCAGTGGCAGTCGCTGTTCCTGCTGCGGCACGTGGTGGGCGGGATGAGCCTCCAGGAGGCCATCGACGCCCCCGCCTTCCACCACGACAGCTTCCCGGGGTCCTTCCACCCGCGAGGGATGGTGCCGGGCGTGATCTCGCTCGAGGACCGCTACGCCGACGAGGTGGTGGACGACCTGGTGCGCCGCGGGCACGACGTCCAGCGGGCAGACCCCTGGTCGCTGGGTCGACTGTGCGCCGTGGCCCGCGATCCGGCCACCGGCGTGCTCTCCGCCGGGGCGAACCCCCGGGGGATGCAGGGGTACGCCGTCGGTCGCTGACGCTCAGCCGCCGATGGAGTCGAGCTCCTGGAGCGCGGCCGGGGGCAGCTCGATCCCGGCCCCCGCGACGTTCTCGTGCAGGTGTGCGACCGACGACGTGCCAGGGATCAGCAGGATGTTGGGCGAGCGCTGGAGCAGCCACGCCAGGGCGACTGCCATCGGCGTCTCCCCCAGCTCGGCGGCGACCTTGTCCAGGGCGTCGGACTGGAGCGGAGAAAACCCGCCGAGCGGGAAGTAGGGCACGTAGGCGATGCCCTGCCCGGCCAGCGACTCGATCAGCGCGTCGTCCTCGCGGTGGGCGAGGTTGTACTGGTTCTGCACGCAGACGACCGGCACGATCGCCTGGGCCTCGGCCACCTGCTCCCGGCTGACCGTGCTCACGCCGACGTGGTGGACCAGTCCCTCCTGCTGGAGAGCGGCCATCGTCTCGACCTGCTCGGCCCACGGGGTCGGCGGCCCGCCGGCGTGGTCGGTGGGCATGAACCGCAGGTTCACCACCTCCATCGCCTCCAGCCCGAGGCGCTCGAGGTTGTCGTGCACCGCCCGGCGCAGCTCGTCGGGCGAGCTGGCCCGCAGCCAGTTCCCCTCCCCGTCCCGCTGGCCGCCCACCTTGGTGACGAGGTGCAGGTCCTCGGGGTACGGCGCCAGCGCCTCGCGGATGATCTCGTTGGTGACGTGCGGGCCGTAGTAGTCCGAGGTGTCGATGTGGTTGATGCCGAGCTCGACGGCCTCGCGCAGCACCGCGACCGCGGCGTCTCGATCCTCGGGCGGGCCGAAGACCCCCTTGCCCGCCAGCTGCATCGCGCCGTACCCGACCCGGGTGACCTCGAGGTCGCCCAACGTGAAGGTGCCGCCTGGAAGATTCGTCTCGAATGCCATGCCTCCAGCCTGCCCGCCGGCTGGTCGGAGCTCAGCGACGGGGCTGCGGCGGGACCATCACGGCGTTCAGCGCCAGGGCCTTCGCCCGGTCGCCCTTGACCTTCAGCGCGCCGGTCAGGACTCCGCGGACGGGGTGGAGCTGACCGGTGACGAGGCGCAGGAAGTCGGCGCCGTCGACGGTGATCGTGGCGTCGCGGCGCTGCCCCTCGGGCGGGTCGGTCTCGATGGTGCAGGCGCCGTCGCGCACGTGGACGACGTAGCGGTCGACCTCGCCGTCACGACGACCGCCGATGCGGAAGCCGACACACAGCGCGAGATCGGCGGCCTTGCCGGTGTCGATGAACTCCGGGAAGCGCCGGAACACCTCCTCGAGCACGATCGGCCGGAACTCACCTTCCATCACCGAGCGCATGTGCTTGCCGCTGGTGGTCGCGACCGCGGTCGCGACGTCCACCGGGTCGAGGGCGGTGGGGTCCACTGCCGCCTGTCCGCTGCCCGGGACGGTGAACACGCTGCCGACCGCGAGCGCCAGCGTGGCGTGGCCGTCGATGCCGAGGCGGGCACCCAGGTAGAGCAGCGCTGCGTTGGACTGCCCCGTCACCAGCCGGACGAAGTCGACGAGGTCCGCCGAGATGGTCACGTCGGGCTCGGCGTCCGGCTCGAGCGTCACGGCGCCCGTCGCGAATCGAGCCGTGTGACGTTCGAGCTGCTTCTTGCCCCGGGCGAGGTCGAAACGCACCACTCCGTCGATCTCCCGGAGCCGGGACGGGTCGGCGAACTCGGGGAACCGGTCGAGGATCGCGACCACGCCCTCGGCACGGAAGTGGTCGATCTCGACGAGGCGTCGCAGCTGCTCGTCGGAGGCGTCGCGGATCAGGGTGGTGATCTCGAGGACGTCGGAGGTCCGGAAGAACTCGCTCACCTCGCCCGGGGGCATGGTCGCGAGGCGCTCGATCTCGTCGGTCACGGGAGGGATGTTAGGCCTCTACGGCCAGGGTGAGGGGTAGCACCCGCGTCGCCCCGGCCCCGCGAAGCGACTGGGCGGCCACGGTCAGGGTCCAGCCGGTGCCGACCAGGTCGTCGACGAGGAGCACGCTCGCGCCGTCGAGCGGCTCGGCCTCCAGGGCGTAGCGGCGGCTGACCGCCGCCACCCGCTGGGCGGAGTTCATCGATCCCTGGCCGGGGACCACCGAGTCGTCCACGATCGCCCAGCGGCCGACGACCGGCTTCTTCAGGAACCGCGACATCCCCTCGGCGAGGTCGCGGGTCAGCGTCGGACGGCGGGCCGACTCGACGTGGACGATCGCGTCGACGTGGGGGCGCCAGTCGTTGAGGACGTCGACGACCGCCCGTGCGAGCGCCGTCGGGACCGGGCCGTCACCGGCGCCCTCGCGGAAGAGCTCGCGCAGGGCCTGGCCGTGCCCGAGGTCGGTCAGCCGGGCGACGGCTCTCCCCTCCTCGGCCGGGTCACCGATGCGCCCCTTCAGGTCGAGGCCGAGGTTGGTCAGGGCTCCCGGCCACATCTTGCGCGGCTGCACGAGCACGCCCGGACGGCTGAGCCGCTCCTCGGCCTGCTCGACCTCGCGCTCGGAGACCGCGGTGGCGAGCTCGAGGCCGCCGCAGTTGTCGCACCGGCCGCACGGAACGGCCTCGGGATCGTCGAGCTGCTGGCGCAGGAACTGCATCCGGCACTGGTCGGTGTCGAGGTAGGTCAGCATCGCGTCCTGCTCGCGTTGGCGGGCCTCGGTGACGCGCTGATAGCGCTCGGCGTCGTACTGCCACGGCACACCGGTCGACTCCCACCCGCCCTGGACGCGCCGCACGGCGCCATCGACGTCGAGCACCTTGAGCATCGTCTCCAGGCGGGTGCGGGTGAGCTCGACGTAGGTCTCCAGCGTCGGTGTGGAGAGCGGGGTGGGCGAGTCCTCCAGCGCGGCGAGGGTCTGGCGGACGAGCTCCTCGCGGGGGAAGGCCAGCGAGGCGAAGTAGCGCCAGATGTCGCGGTCCTCGGCCTGCGGGACGAGCACCACGGTGGCCTCGTCGGTGCCGCGGCCCGCGCGGCCGACCTGCTGGTAGTAGGCGACCGGAGACGGCGGCGCGCCGAGGTTGATCACGAAGCCGAGGCTGGCGTCGAAGCCCATCCCGAGGGCGCTGGTGGCCACCAGCGCCTTGACCCGGCCGTCGAGGAGGTCCTGCTCGAGGGCCAGCCGCTCGGTGGGCTCGGTCTGGCCGGAGTACGCCGCGACCGCGTGCCCGTGGGCGCGCAGGTGCTCGGCCACCTCCTGGGTCGCGGCCACCGTGAGGCAGTAGATGATCCCGGAGCCGTGCAGCTCGTCGAGGTGCTGGGCGAGCCAGCCCAGCCGCTTCTGCGGCGTGTTGAGGCGCACGACGCCCAGGCGCAGCGACTCGCGGTCGAGGGACCCCCGCAGCACGAGCACGCCCTCGCCCATCTGCTCGGCCACGTCGCTGGTGACGCGGGCGTTGGCAGTCGCGGTCGTCGCCAGCACCGGGATGCCGTCGGGCAGCTCGCCGAGGAGGGTGCGGATGCGGCGGTAGTCGGGCCGGAAGTCGTGGCCCCAGTCGGAGATGCAGTGGGCCTCGTCGACCACGAGCAGGCCCGTGGCGGCGGTCAGGCGGGGCAGCACGCTGTCGCGGAAGCCGGGGTTGTTCAGCCGCTCCGGGCTGACCAGCAGCACGTCGACCTCACCGGCGGCGATCTGCTCCTGGATCGGCTGCCACTGCTCGATGTTGGTGGAGTTGATCGTGACGGCCCGGATGCCCGCCCGCTCGGCCGCGGCGATCTGGTTGCGCATCAGCGCGAGAAGCGGGGAGACGATCACGGTCGGTCCGGAGCCCTGCTCGCGCAGGAGGAGCGTGGCCACGAAGTAGACCGCCGACTTGCCCCAGCCGGTGCGCTGCACCACCAGGGCGCGCCGCCGATCGACCGCCAGTGCCTCGATGGCCGCCCACTGGTCGTCGTGGAGGACGACGTCGTCTCGTCCGACGAGCCTCCGGAGGTGTTCCTCGGCCCGCTCGCGGATGTCGGTCGTCGTCGCTGTCACGCCCCCGTGTCTACCAAGGTCGGGTGACACCGGCGCCGGGCCGTCCACAGGGTCACGTGGGCAGGTGGGTCCGCGGGGCCATCCGGGCTCCGTGGCGAGGCGGGGCGATCCCGGAGAGCTCGACCAGTCGCTGGACCCGTCCGCGGTGTCCGGCGTACGGCGCGAGCAGGTCGGCCATGCCGTCGTCGTCGACGGGCTCACCGGTCAGCGCGTAGCCGACGTTCTTGGCGATGTGGTAGTCGCCGAAGCTGACCGCGTCGGGGTCGCCGAGGGCACGAGCGCGCACCTCCGCACTGGTCCACACGCCGACCCCCGGCAGCGTGCGGAGTCGCCGGTCGAACTCGATCGGGGTCTCACGGCCTGCTCGCTCGAGCGCGCTCGCCACCCGGGCGGCGTGCTGGATGGGCCTCGACCGCCCCCCGTCCACGTGCAGCCGCAGCCACTCCCACGACGGGATCCTCCGCAGCTCCTCCGGGGACGGCTGCACCCACAGGCGTACGGCGGGATCGGCCTCGCTGGGAGGACCGGGGGCGCGCGCGCCGAAGCGGTGGACCAGCTGGCGGAAGCCGGCGAAGGCCTCCATCCCGGTGACCTTCTGCTCGATGATCGTCGGCACCAGGGACTCCATCACCAGCCCCGTCGCCCCGATCCGCCAGTGCCGGTGGCGTCGCCAGGTCTCCCGGAGCTCCGCCGGCGGCTCGAACCCCGTCGGGTCGTCGTAGGCCCCGAGCAGGCGCGGCACCGAGTCGAGCGCCCACTCCGCTCCGCTCCCCCACGCCATCGCGGTGACCACGCCCTCGCTGTCGAGTGGCTCGATCCGCAGCGTCGCCGGCCCGTCGGGCGTGCGGATCCCGCGCCAGATCGCCCCGTCGACCGTGCGTCGGTAGGTCGGGTCGCCGCCGCCGCGACGATGGGTCGAGAGGGCCGTGCCCACCGGGCAGGGCCAGTCGGGTCGCCACGCACGCACGAGCGGGGCGACTGACATGGCTCGACAGTATGTCGGCGGGCACTGACACGATGTCGGCATGTTGCTCGCCCGGCTCGTGGAGGTGTCGACCGCCGTCGCCGCCACGGGCTCCCGGCTGGCCAAGAGGGACCTGATCGCCTCCCTCCTCGAGGAAGCGGCCGCCGACGGCGAGGAGCTCGACATCGCCGCGTCGTACCTCTCGGGCACGCTGCGCCAGCGCCGCACCGGTGTCGGCTGGCGCGGGCTGGCCGAGTCACCGTCGCCCGCTTCGGAGCCGTCGGTCTCGCTGCTCGAGGTCGACGAGATCCTCGAGGGACTGGGAGGACTGTCCGGCTCGGGATCGACGCTGGCCCGTCGCGAGGCGGTGGCCTCGCTGTTCGGCCGACTGACGTCGGAGGAGCAGACCTACCTGCGCAACCTGATCACCGGCAACGTGCGCCAGGGAGCCCTCGACTCGGTGATGCTCGACGCCATCGCGCAGGCGGCTCACATCCCGGTGAAGGCCGTACGACGGGCGGCGATGTTCAGCGCTCCCACCGGGCCCATCGCCACGGCCGCGCTCACCGGCGGCGAGGCAGCGCTCGAGGAGTTCTCGATGCTCGTCGGCCGGCCCGTGCGCCCGATGTTGGCCGGCACCGCACCCGACGTGGCGGCGGGAGTGGAGAAGGTCGGCGGTCCCCTGGCCGTCGACACCAAGCTCGACGGCATCCGGATCCAGGTGCACAAGCACGATGACGAGATCAGCGTCTTCACCCGCTCGCTCGACGAGATCTCCGCGCGACTGCCCGAGGTGGTCGAGGTGGCCCGCTCGCTCGCGACGGCCGACCTGATCCTCGACGGCGAGGCGCTCGCGCTCGACGCCGACGGCCGTCCGCTGCCCTTCCAGGACACCGCATCGACGACCGCCACCCACGCAGGGGCCACCGGCATCCGGCCGTTCTTCTTCGACGTGCTGCTGGTGGAGGACGACTCGCTCATCGAGGCTCCGCTGTCCGAGCGCCTCTCGCGGCTCGACGAGGCGGTGCCGCTCGAGCATCGCGTGCGCCGCCTGGTGACCTCGTCCCCCGCGGAGGCCCAGTCGTTCTTCGACGCCGCGATCGCCGATGGTCAGGAGGGCGTGATCCTCAAACGCCTCGACGCGCCGTACGACGCCGGTCGCCGCGGCTCGGCCTGGGTCAAGGTCAAGCCGCGCCACACCCTCGACCTCGTCGTGCTCGCCGTCGAGTGGGGCAGCGGGAGGCGTCAGGGGTGGCTGTCGAACATCCACCTCGGCGCGCGCGGGCCAGATGGTGACCTCGTGATGCTGGGAAAGACGTTCAAGGGGATGACCGACGAGATGCTCGCCTGGCAGACCGAGCGCTTCCTGGGCCTGGAGACCTCACGCACCGGGCACGTCGTACACCTTCGTCCCGAGCAGGTCGTGGAGATCGCCTTCGACGGCGTACAACGCTCGACCCGCTATCCGGGAGGCGTGGCCCTGCGGTTCGCGCGGGTGCTGCGGTACCGCGACGACAAGCCGGTCGAGGAGATCGACACGCTCGAGACGGTGCGGTCGGTCGGCGGCATCCCGGAGCCGTGACGCGCGTCTCGCGCACGCGTGTGTAACCCGGAGTTGCACTAACCTTGGTGGGCATGAGCACGACGCGCGCAACGACTCGGCAGCCGGCAGCGGCCCGTCGACGCGCCCGCGAGCGGGAGATCCTCACCGCGACGCGCCGGCTCTTCGACGAGACCGGTGTGCGCGACGCCCAGATCGAGGACATCGCCAATGCGGTGGGTGTCAACCGGGCGATCATCTACCGGCACTTCAGCGGCAAGGAGGAGCTGTTCGCGCTCACGCTGGTCAGCTATCTCGAGGACCTCGAGGCGCGCTTGACCGAGGCCGCGCGCTCGAAGCGCTCGCCGATGTCACGCCTGGTCGCGGTGACCGAGGCGTTCTGCGACTTCGGGCTGGAGTACCCCGCCTTCGTCGACTGCGCCCAGACCCTGATGCGCCGCCCGGGGCCCGAGCTGCTCGAGGAGATCACCGAGAGCTCGCTCTTCCGGCTCGGGCGCGGCATCTCGGCCTGCCTGAAGCAGGTCAGCGACATCCTCGACGCCGGCGTCGCCTCGGGTGACTTCACGGTCGAGAACACCACCCTGCTCGCCAACCACATGTACGCCAGCGGCCTCGGCGCACTCCAGCTCGCCCGCGTCGGCATGCTCGTGCGCGAGTCGGCCCCCGGCATCCCCGCGATCGCCCCCGTCTCGCCCGACCAGGTGAAGAAGTACGTCGTCGCGACGGCGAGGGCGCTCGCCACGGGCTGAGCACCTCTCTCGCCGTCGGGGACAAATTCCCATGCGAGGAACCTTTTCTGCCCGCTGCCTCGAGCCGAGCACAGGTTCTTGCCTCCAAACACAGGAAGTTTCCTGTGGTCGGAGGCAGAAACCCTTCATCGCATGGGAAACCGGCGACCGGCCCCCACCGGCCCCCAGCAGCAGCAGCGCTACTTCTCCAGGATCGCGGTCACGCCCTGGCCGCCGGCGGCGCAGATGGAGATCAGGCCGCGGCCAGAGCCCTTCTCGTCGAGCAGCTTGGCGAGGTTGGCCACGATCCGGCCGCCGGTGGCGGCGAAGGGGTGGCCGGCGGCGAGCGAGGAGCCGTTGACGTTCAGCTTCGCGCGGTCGATCTCGCCCAGGACGCTGTCGAGGCCGAGGCGCTCCTTGCAGAACACCGGGTCGTTCCACGCCTTCAGCGTCGAGAGGACCTGCGAGGCGAAGGCCTCGTGGATCTCGTAGAAGTCGAAGTCCTGCAGGGTCAGACCGTTGCGCGCGAGCAGCCGCGGCACGGCGTACGCCGGTGCCATCAGCAGGCCCTCGCCGCCGTGGACGAAGTCGACCGCGGCCGTCTCGGCGTCGACGAACCACGCCTTCACGTGCAGGCCGTGCTCCTCGGCCCACTCCTCGGTGGCGAGCAGCACCGCGGAGGCGCCGTCGGTCAGCGGGGTCGAGTTGGCCGCGGTCATCGTGGCGGCCTCGCCCTTGCCGAAGACCGGCTTCAGCTTCGCGAGCTTCTCCAGCGAGGAGTCGGCGCGGAGGTTCTGGTCGCGGTCGACGCCGTTGAACGGCGTGATCAGGTCGTCCTGGAAGCCACGGTCGTACGACGCGGCCAGGTGCTGGTGCGAGGCGACGGCGAGCTCGTCCTGCTCCTCGCGGCCGATCTGCCACTCCAGGGCGGTCAGGGCAGCGTGCTCACCCATCGACAGGCCGGTGCGCGGCTCGCCGTTCTGCGGGATCTCGATGCCGAGGTCGGTCGGGCGGATGTGGCCCAGCGCCTTGAGCTTGCCGGCGGTGTCCTTCTGCTGGTTGACCTTGATCAGCTTCTTGCGCAGCTTCTCCGAGATCGCGATGGGCGCATCGGAGGTGGTGTCCGTGCCGCCCGCGACACCGACGTCGATCTGGCCGAGAGCGATCTTGTTGGCGACGTAGACCGCCGCCTGGAGGCCGGTGCCGCACGCCTGCTGCAGGTCGGTCGCCGGGGTCTCCGGCGCCAGCTTGGAGCCGAGCACCGACTCGCGGGTCAGGTTGAAGTCGCGGCTGTGCTTGAGCACGGCGCCGGCGACGACCTCGCCGAGACGCTCGCCCTCGAGGCCGAAGCGGACGGCGAGGCCGTCGATGGCGGCCGTCAGCATCTCCTGGTTGGAGGCGGAGGCGTAGACGGTGTTCGAGCGGGCGAAGGGGATCCGGTTGCCGCCGAGCACGGCGACGCGGCGGGGAGTGGAGTCAGCAGGCATGGTGGAAGTGTGCTCTGGCGCAGGGGGAAAATAAACGGGGTGAGGGGCAGATCACCATTGGTGGACGCCCAGTTACACCACTCGTTACATTCAAGGCGTACTGACCAGTAGACAAGAGGATCGCAGACAGATGGCAGACCACTACCAGTCCTTCTCCTCCAGCCCCGTAGGGCAGCTGTTCGTCAAGAACCTCGGGCTGCCCAACCCCACCAAGCTGGAGCGTTGGACCGACGGCGCGCCTCTCGTCGACGGCACGGTCGTCACCGGTGGCAGCGGCCGCCTGTCCAAGCAGCTCACCGTGGCGCTGGACAACCTCGGCATCAACAGCGTCGGCACCACCAGCGAGGGCGAGAAGTACAAGGGACTCGCCTTCGACGCCACCGGCATCACCAGCTCGGTCGACCTCCTCGCGCTGCAGCAGTTCTTCACCCCCCTGATGCGCAGCCTGGAGAGGAACGCCCGCGTCGTCGTGCTCGGCACCGTGCCGGAGGAGACCGCGAGCAACCAGGAGCGCGTCGCCCAGCGCGCCCTCGAGGGCTTCACCCGCTCGCTCGGCAAGGAGATCGGCAACGGCAGCACCGTCAACCTGGTGTACGTCGCCCCCGGTGCCGAGGACACCCTGGAGTCCACGCTGGCCTTCTTCCTCTCGCCGAAGAGCGCCTACGTCTCTGGCCAGGTCGCCCGTCTCGGTGCCACCGGCACCGACGAGGCGGCCCCCGTCAAGGACCCCGCCAAGCCGCTGACCGGCAAGGTCGCGATCGTCACGGGCGCCTCGCGCGGCATCGGCGAGGAGATCGCCAAGGTGCTGCACCGCGACGGCGCCACCATCCTCGGCATCGACGTACCGCAGGCGGCGAGCGAGCTGCAGTCGCTGATGAAGGAGCTCGACGGCGACCACCTGACCCTGGACATCACCGGCAAGGACGCGCCACAGCGGATCGCCCAGCACGTCAAGCAGAAGTTCGGCCAGGTGCACGCGGTCGTCCACAACGCCGGCATCACTCGGGACAAGAAGCTGGCCAACATGAAGGAGGACCGCTGGAGCTCGGTGATCGCGGTCAACCTCACCGCCCCGGAGCGGATCACCCGTGAGCTGCTCGAGCAGGACCTGATCGAGGACAACGGCCGCATCGTCGGCGTCTCGTCGATCGCGGGCATCGCCGGCAACGTCGGCCAGACCAACTACGCCGCCTCCAAGGCCGGCGTCATCGGCCTGGTGGACAGCCTCGCCCCGGAGCTGAAGAAGGGCATCACGGTCAACGCCGTGGCACCCGGCTTCATCATCACCCAGATGACCGCGGCCGTCCCGTTCGCGACCCGCGAGGTCGGCCAGCGGATGAACGCGATGGCCCAGGGTGGCCTGCCGGTCGACGTCGCCGAGGCGATCGCCTGGTACCTCTCCCCCGGCTCGACCGCCGTCAACGGCAACGTGGTCCGGGTCTGCGGCCAGATGATGCTCGGAGCCTGACGCGTGACAGAACGTCTCGTCCAGGGCGAGCCCAGCTCGTTGCCCACCATGCTCAAGGCGGCGCTGCCGGTGCTGCCCGGCGTCAACCTGATCCCGGGTGTGGCCAAGAAGGGTGGCGAGCTGCCTGACCTGACCCTGCGCCGGGAGGGCGTCCGGATCGACCCGGCGCACGTGTCGTCGTACGCCGAGGTGTGCGGGTTCGCCCCCAGCCAGACGCTGCCCTTCACCTATCCCCACATGCTCGCGTTCCCGCTGCACATGGGGATCATGACCGACGGCTCGTTCCCGTTCCCTGCGATCGGGACGGTGCACCTGCGCAACGCGATCACCCGGCACCGGCCCATCGATCCCGCGGAGACCCTCGACGTCTCGGCCACCGCCCAGAACCTCCGCCCGCACCCGAAGGGCAAGGTCTTCGACCTCCTCACCGAGGTCGGCAGCGACGGCGAGACGGTGTGGGAGTCGACCTCGACGTACCTGCGCGTGGGACGTGGTGACGACGACGTCAAGCCCGAGGGCGAGCCGTTCGACCAGGTGCCGAGCACCGGCGTCGAGTGGAAGCTGCCGGGCGACCTCGGCCGTCGGTACGCCGCCGTGTCCGGCGACCACAACCCGATCCACCTCTACCCGTTGACCGCGAAGGCGTTCGGCTTCAGGCGCCAGATCGCCCATGGCATGTGGAGCAAGGCTCGCTGCGTCGCGGCCTTCGCCAGCCGCCTGCCCGACGCGGCGACCGTCGAGGTGGAGTTCCGCAAGCCGATCTTCCTGCCCGGCAAGGTGGCCTTCGGCTCACGCATCACCGTCGCGGGCGAGTGGGGTCTGGACTTCTCCCTGACGGCCTCCGGCACCGACAAGCCTCACCTGCTCGGGCGCGCACGCTGATCCTCAGCGGGTCTCTGACGCCACCTCCTCGCCAAACTGCACAAAACCGCACAAAACGTGCCTGCGGTCCTTTAACGTCGAGCCCTACGTCGCCTCGTCGACAGGGAGCCGGCCCCTCCGGCGTTCTCGAAGGGCCCTCCCTTGCCTCGCCTCCCCCTGTGGCGTGCGACCCCGTGCGTCGCGCTGCTCCTCACCGCCCTCGGCGGCACCCTCGCCAGCGCCGCTCCCGCGCAGGCGTCCCCCACGCTCGACGGCTGCGCGGTGAGCCTCACCGGCACCGTCTACACACTCACCGACGACTGCACGATCACCTCGGAGCTGTACGTGCCGGTCGGCTACAGCCTGGACGGCGCCGACCACACTCTCACCGCCGTCGGCACCAGCTGGGGGGACTACGGCATCGTGCGGCTGGGGGACGGTCAGAACTCCGGGCACAGTGACCTGGCGAACCTCACGGTGGTCGACGACGCCACGGCTCCCTCCTCCCGGTTCCCCACCACGATCTCGACAGCCGTCAACGTCACCGACGTGGAGAGCACGGTGGCGCACGTCCACGTCACCACGGGTACGTCGCCCGGCGTCAAGCTCAACTCCGGCGTCGACTCCTGGACCACCACCGAGAACACTGTGACGTTGAGCGACGTCCACGTCGCCGGAGCGGTCAACGCCGGCTTCTTCGCCGCCAGCGGCGGCGGGCCGCTCGACCTGAGGATCTCCGACTCCTCGGCCGCGCTGTCCTTGCCGCAGGGCACCGGCGCGGTGATCTACCAGGTCCACTCGGTCGAGATCACCTGCACCACCTTGACGAACACGCAGCCCAGCAACAGCTCGGCCATCAACATCAATCAGTCCGACACTCCGGCCCTGCTCGGCCAGAATGACTTCGGCACGCCTGACAACTGGGCCAGCGACGTCGCCGGCCCCTACGCCGCCGCGCCGACCCGGGCCTGCGCCTCGACGTCTACCCCGACCCCCATGCCGACTCCCACGCCGACCCCCACGCCGACCCCTGCCGCGCCGCAGCACCGCACGGTCACTGCGTCCGGGACTCCGCACCGTGTCGCCTGGCACCACGGCGTGCGCTTCTCGGGCCGGGTCACCCCGGCCCAGCCGGGTGCGCGTGTGCGGCTCGAGCGACTCCAGGATCACCACTGGGTCGTCGCCCGCACCGCCACCGAGAACGGGCAGGGGCGCTACGCCCTGACCTGGCGGCCGCACCACCGCGGCACCAAGACCCTCCGCGTCGTGCTCGCCCCGCAGCCGGGCCACGCAGCGACGGCCAGCCGAAGGCTGCACATCCACGTGCGCTGACACCTCGCGAAGCTCGCCCCGCCTGATGGGCCCACGGGGATAGCGTCGGGACCATGGCGAAGCAGAAGAAGAAGTGGTCCGACCTCACCCCGAACCAGAAGCGAGCCGTCTACGTCGGCGGCGTGATCGAGACCGTGGTCACGGTGGCCGCCTTGCGTGACCTCGTGAGACGCCCGTCGAGCGAGGTGCGCGGCCCCAAGGCGGCGTGGGTGCTGGCCTTCTTCGTCCAGCCGTTCGGCCCGATCGCCTACTTCGCAGCAGGCCGGGAGTAGCGGGCTCGCTTGCACGCGGGCGGTCAGAGCTGCTGGGCCAGCCCCACCACGTGACCCTGCGGGTCGGCGATCAGCGCGAAGGACACTCCCGGGACCGTGACCGGCTCCTGCACGAGACGGCCTCCCAGCTTGGTCGTCTGCTCGATGGTGCCGGCCATGTCGTCGACGCCGATGAAGAACGTGACCAGGTCGCTGTCGCCCTGGAGCGGGCTGATCGCGGTGTACAGCGCGTCCGGGACGCCCGTGTCGACGAAGGTGTACCCGGGGAAGGCGCCCTCGGTGGGGTAGCTCCAGCCGAACAGGTCCCCGAAGAAGGCCCGGGTCGCGTCTGGATCACTGGAGCGGATCTCGGCGTGCACGATGGGGTGACTCATGGTGATGACCTCCGGTTCCGGGGCCACGCCAGCGTGACCTCCTGCCTGGTTGACGAACGAGCCCGGGAAATATCGACAGCCACGGGTGAGGGAAGCCGGGCTCCCCCGGTACTACCGTCTAGGGGTGTCGACCCCCACAGCCACCGCCATCCCCGCGGGTCGGCCCGAGATGACGCGCCGCCAGATCAACGTGGTCTTCGCCACGATCATGCTGGGGATGCTGCTGGCGGCGCTCGACCAGACCATCGTCTCCACGGCACTCCCCACGATCGTCGGAGACCTCGGTGGCGCCGGACACGTCTCGTGGGTGGTCACGGCCTATCTGCTGACCGACACGATCGCCGTGGTGCTGGCCGGCAAGTTCGGTGACCTGTTCGGTCGCAAGCTGGTCTTCCAGCTGAGTGCGGGGATCTTCGTGGCGGCCTCCCTGATGTGCGCACTGGCCGAGTCGATGGGCTGGCTGGTGTCGTGGCGAGCGGTCCAGGGTGTCGGTGCGGGTGGCCTGACCGTCACCGCGACGGCCTTGATCGCGGACATCGTCCCCCTGCGCGATCGCGGCAAGTACCAAGGCGCGCTGGGTGCGGTCTTCGGGGTCACCACGGTGATCGGCCCGCTGCTGGGCGGGTTGTTCACCGACCACCTCTCGTGGCACTGGTGCTTCCTGGTCAACGTGCCGCTCGGCATCGTCGTGGTCGCGGTCGCGGCGAAGACCATGCCGTCGGTCCGGGGTCGTGGGCGCCCGAGCATCGACTACGCGGGCGTCGCGGCGATCTCCGTGGTCGCGGCCGGCCTGACCCTGGCCACGAGCCTCGGTGGCACCGAGTACCCCTGGGACTCGGCCTTCATCATCGGGTTGTTCGCGGCGGCGGTGCTCGCCGTCCCTGTCTTCATCTGGGCCGAGCGGCGCGCGACCGAACCGATGCTGCCGCTGCGGCTGTTCACCAACGCGGTGTTCTCGCTGTCCTCGGTGATCGCGATGGTCGTGGGCTTCGCGATGCTCGGGGCGATGACGTTCCTGCCGACGTACCTGCAGTACGTCAAGGGGGTCTCCGCGACGGCGTCCGGGCTGCGCACGCTGCCGATGGTGGCCGGTCTCCTGGTGGCGTCCATCTCGGCCGGGACCGTCGTGGGACGCACGGGGCGCTACAAGATCTTCCCCATCGCGGGCTCGTTGTTGATGGCGCTGGGGCTGTTCCTGATGTCCACCATGGACGCCTCCACTGGCTTCTTGACGATCTCGGCCTTCATGCTCGTTCTCGGGGTGGGCATCGGGCTGTGCATGCAGATCCTCACCCTGATCGTGCAGAACACCAGCGACTACCGCGACCTCGGCGTCGCGACGTCCGGGGTGACCTTCTTCCGGACCCTGGGAAGCTCCTTCGGCGCGGCGGTGTTCGGCGCGGTCTACTCGGCCAAGCTGAAGACCGCACTGCCGGAGGCGCTGGCCAACTCCCCCGGACTCGACCCTCGCGACGCCTCCACGCCGGCCGCCTTGCACAGCCAACCTGACGCGGTCATCGCGAACGTGGTGAACGCCTATGCCGACGTCCTCCACTCGGTCTTCCTGTACGCCGCGCCGGTCGGCCTGGTCGCCTTCGTGCTCGCCCTGCTCCTGCCCGAGGTGCCCTTGCGCGACGCCGCGCGTGCGGGTGCCACCGACCTGGGGGACGGCTTCGGCATGTCAGAGGACTCCGACTCCGAGCGCGCGCTGGGAGTCCAGCTGGCCCGGGTGATGCAGCGCTACGGCCGACAGGCGCTGCCGGAGATCCGGGTCGCCTCCGGTACGGCGCTCGGCGGAGCAGAGACCTGGTGCGTGGCCCAGGTGCTGCTGCGTGAGCGTCACGGCTTCGAGGCTGACCTCGACTCGATCGCCCTGCGCACGAACGTCCCTGCCAGCGTGCTGCTCCCGGCCTTCCGCCAGACAGAGGAGGCCGGGTTCCTCACCGGGGACGCCTCCGGCTGGCACGCCACCGCTGCGGCGCACCGGGAGTGGGAGATCTTCAGCGCGGAGCTCAAGACCTGGTTGCTGGCCCGGCTGGGCTCCCAGGACGAGTCCGGCGCCGACCTCGCGAAGCTCGAGGAGACCCTGCGCGGGCTCACCGACCGGTTCCTCCACGAGGAGGCCACCTCGTCGATGAACCCTGCGGACCGGGAGCTCGAGTCGGCCTAGCGATCAGCGGCGGGTGAACCTGCTGTGATGGTCCTGCCCGCTCTCGTGCTGGTACGCGGCGAAGCCGGTGATCGTGCGACCGAGCCAGATGAACTGTGCTCGTCCCCGCCCCACCGGCGCTCCGTAGTCGTTGTGGTCGACGCGCACGTCGGCGTTCTGCGCCGGCGTACCGGCCCGCTCCACCCGCTGCAGCAGCAGCGGCGTCGCCCGGTGCGCGGCCGTGACCCGGTTCCTGACGATCGTGACCTGGTGCAGGTAGTACTGCAGCAGCAGCTCGGGGGACCCGTCGTCGAGCGTGTTGTCGTTGCGGAAGGAGTTGCCCCTCACCGAGACGTCGTACACCTCGCCGCGCTCCGTGTCGTACCCGCCCAGGGCCAGTCCGACGTAGGCACTCGCGCGCACGCGGTTGCGACGCACCTGCACGTGGTCGGTGTGGCCACGGCCGTTCTCCGCGCCGACCTCGATGCCGATGTCGGCACGCCGCACGGTGTTGTGCCGGATCGCGATGTGCGCGCCGCCGTCGACGTAGATGCCGTCGGCGCAGTTGCACCACTCGCCGTCCTCCCAGTACGCGGGGTTGCCCTTGCTGACCACGCCGTCGACGGTGTTGCCGGCGATCACCCCGTGGCGAGCGCGATTGACCATCTCGTAGCGATGACCGGGCACGGTCTCCTCGTAGCCGATCGCGTCGATGCCGATGTTGTTCACGTCGTGGATCCGGTTGCGCCGGATCGACCAACGGTCGACGTTCCCGTTGACGACGACGGCCTCGCTGGCACCGAGCTTCAGGTGGTCGACCTCGTTGCCGATGATGCGGAGCCTGCTGATCGGTGAGCTCGCATCGCGTCCGTAGACCGCGATGCCGTGGGCGTTGATGTCGAAGCTGCCCAGCGTCGAGTTGAAGTTGCCGAGGTGGTGCACGTGGTTGTGCGCGAGAGTGATCGCGTCGTCGTGACCGGTGACGTAGATGCCGATCGGCACCTCGTCCGTCGAGGTCGTCCGGTAGTGGCGGATGTCGAGCCCGCGGATCGACACCTGGGTGCTGTCCTCGATCTGGACCACGCCGCTGTCACCGGCGAGCGGCGTCAAACCCTGCTCGTCGAGCACGGCACCGTGGCCGATGATCCGCACGTGGTGGCGGTCCTGCAGCACGATCCGCTGTCGGCGGTAGGTGCCGGCCAGCAGGCGCACCGTGCCACCGGCCGCGCCGAGCCGGTCGACGGCCACCTGGGGAGTCCTCAACGGGTGCCGACGCGTGCCGCTCGCATCGTCGTGACCGTGCGGCGAGACGAACACGACCGCTCTGTGCGTGCGGGAGGTCGGCGCCGCCTCGGCGGCACTGGCCGTCCAGGAGCACGCCACCATCGTCACCAGCACGAGCGTCGTCCGGGCAAACGTCTTCATCTCAGCTCCTCCAGGATCTGTCGCACCGACGCGGCCGTCGCATCGCGGGCGGGGCCGAGGTAGCGGCGCGGGTCGGTCAGGGCCTCGTCGACGAGCGCCTCGCGCACCGCACCGGTGAACGCGACGTTGAGGGCGGTTCCGACGTTGATCTTGCGGATGCCCGCGCCGGTGGCGGCACGCAGCTGGTCGCGCGGCACGCCGGAGGAGCCGTGCAGGACGAGGGGCACGGGTACGACGGAGGCGATGGCCTGGGCCAGGTCGCAGTCCAGGGACGCGGTCTGCGTGGTCATCGCGTGAGTGCTGCCGACCGCGACGGCCAGCCCGTCGACGCCGGTCGCGGCCACGAACTCGGCCGCCTCCTGCGGGTCGGTGCGTACGCCGGGCGTGTGGGCGCCACCCTTGCCGCCGATGGCGCCCAGCTCGGCCTCGACCCAGATGCCGCGCTCGTGCAGCTCGCGAGTCACCTCGGCGGTGCGTTGCACGTTGTCGTCGTACTCGAGCTCGCTGGCGTCGTACATCACCGAGCTGACGCCGAGGTCCTCTCGCGCCAGCACCAACAGCTCCGTGTCGGTCACGTGGTCCAGGTGGATCGACGCCTCGGCCGCGTGGTCCCGCGCGAGTGCCGCGCAGGCAGCGAGGAGCGGAGCTCCCCGGCCCTCGTGGTAGCGGATCGCGTTCTCGCTCACCTGGAGGATCACCGGTCTTCCGGCCTGCTCGGCACCCAGCACGATGGCCTCGGCGTGCTCGAGGGTGATCACGTTCAGGGCCAGCACGTTGCCGCCGTCCAGGACTGCCTGGGCGACGAGGTCCTCGGTGCGGACGAGTGCCATCAGGCCCCGAGGACGACCGAGCGGGTGAGGTGGCGCGGCCGGTCGGGGTCGAGACCGCGCCCGTCGGCGATGTCGACGGCCAGCCGCTGCACCCGCAGCAGGTCGGCCATCGGGTCCAGCGGGTCGTTCACGACGGTGGCCCCGGTCGCGAGGACGTCGTCGAGGAGGCCCGGCACGGGATCCCCGAACACCCACACGACGCGGCCCGGCTCGGCGATCGAGATCGGTCCGTGTCGGTACTCCATCTGGGGGTAGGCCTCCGTCCACAGCTGCGCCGCCTCGCGCATCTTCAGGGCCGCCTCGCGAGCCAATCCGTGCGCCCACCCCTGGCCGACGAAGGTGAACTGGCCCGCGTGCTCCAGCGACGCCTCTGGCGGCGTCACCAGCACTCCCTCGGCCTCGGCGACCACGCTCTCGAGGGGCTCGCCGAGCGAGGCTCGCAGCAACGCCAGCGTCGTCGTCGCGAACACCGTCTGGACGACCGACTCCTCGTCGGCGAAGTCGAGCACGACGCAGTCGTCGCTCACCTCGGCGACCGGCAGCGAGGCCGACGTCGTGATCGTCGTACGCCGTGCGGCGGAGCCGGCCAACGCGTCGAGCACCTCGGTCGTGGTCCCGGACCGGCTGATCGCGACCACGCGGTCGTAGTCGCGGCCCGCCGGCAGCCTGCTCGCGGTGAAGCAGTCGGTCTCGCCGAGCCCGGAGTCCTCCCGGAGGCCGGCGTACGCCTCGGCCATGAACCAGGACGTGCCGCACCCGATGACGGCGACGCGCTCGCCGGGTCGGGGCAGTGCCTCCTCGACCGAGGGCAGCATCTCGATGGCACGTCGCCATGCCTGGGGCTGCGCCTCGATCTCACGGGTGACGTGGTGCATGGGGGTCCCTTCCGGAGACGAGCTGTTCGTAGGTGGGCTGGGCCGCGGTGCCACCCACGGCCGACGTGGACAGGGCACCGGCGACGCAGGCGCGACGCAGGCACTCGGCAGGTTCGAGGTCGCGGAGGAACGAGTCGACGTAGGCCGCGTCGAAGGTGTCGCCGGCACCGGTCGTGTCCACGGGGACGACTGCGCGGCCCGCCTCACGAGTCACCGTGCCGACGGGATCCACCCGGACGGCACCGTCGGCGCCGTCCTTGACGACGACCGTCGGACCGCGCTGCGCGAGCAGGCCCGCTGCGGCCTCGAGGTCGACGCCGGGCTCACCCAGTCGGCCGGCAAGGGCCAGCGCCTCGGCCCTGTTGGGGAACAGCAGGTCGAGGTGCGGCAACACCTCCTCGACCCCCGCCCACTCCCGGGCCGGGTCGTAGTTGGTGTCGAGCGAGGTGGTCAGCCCGGCCTCCCGGGCGCGGGAGAACAGCGCCGCGAGCCCGGCGGCCAGCTGCGGCAGCAGGAAGAACGAGGCCGCGTGCACGTGTCGCGCGCCCTCACGGATCCCCCGGTCGAGGGCGCTCTGCGCCTGGTCCGAGGCGAGCGTGGGGATCGCGCCGGCGAAGGTGAGCACCGCCCGGTCCTCCGGCGTCGAGAGGACCACCGTCACGCCGGTGCGCACCCGCGGGTCGCGCACCATGCCGGCCGACTGCACGCCTGCCTCGGCGAGCATCCTGGCGACCAGGTAGCCGAACGCGTCGGCACCGGTGGCGGCGACGAGCTGCACCGAGCGCCCGAGCCGGGCGAGCCCGTGGGCCATGATCGCGGCGGAACCGCCGAGCACGACGTCGGCCTCGGAGAGCAGCTGCTCGGCCTGGTCGAAGCGCGGGACGACGTCTCCCCGCAGGATCAGGTCGGGGTTGGCGTCACCCACCACCAGGACGTCGCTCACGCCGACAGTCTGCCGTGGTCGCGGCGGAAATGTCCACACTCAATCAGTGCACGTGATCGACCTTGCTCATTTCACGGTCCGGCTGCCATGCTGCCGTGCGTGACGAAGAAGAGTGCGACCACCATCGTCTTCATGGGTGCGGGCTCCGCCGAGTTCACCCGTCAGCTCCTCCGCGACCTGCTCAGCTTCGACGACCTGCCCGGGCTGGACCTGGTGATGCACGACATCGACGGTCCGCGGCTCGCGCTGGCCGAGCAGGTCGGCCACATCGCGATCCGCCACCACGGGCGGGAGCAGACCGCGACCGTGCGGGCCGAGGCCGACCGGCGGGCCGCCCTGGCCGGAGCCGACTTCGTGATCAACACCGTGAACATCGGCGGTCACGCGGCCACGGTCACCGACTTCGACGTACCCGAGACCTTCGGGATCCGCCAGACCATCGCAGACACGCTCGGCGTCGGTGGAGTGTTCCGCGGGCTGCGCACCTTCGGCTTCCTCGACGCCCTGGCGCGGGACATGGCCGAGGTCTGCCCGGACGCGTGGTTGCTCAACTACACCAACCCGATGGCCATGAACATCGGCTTCCTCGCAGCCACCCATCCCGACCTCAAGGTGCTCGGCCTGTGCCACTCGGTCTACTGGACCGTCGTCGACCTGTGCGAGCTCGTGGGGGTGCCGCACGAGTGAGGTCGAGGTGCACAGCGCGGGGGTCAACCACCAGGCGTGGATCCTCGACTGGCGCCACCGCGGCGAGGACCTCTACCCACGCCTCGACCGGCTGATCGCCGACGACGCCGAGCTGCGCCGACGGGTCCGCGTGGACATGTACCGCCGGCTCGGCTACTACCCGACCGAGACGAGCGAGCACTCCTCGGAGTACGTCGCCTGGTACCTCCACGACGCCAGCGAGGTCGAGCGGCTCCGGCTGCCGATCCGTGACTACGTCGGGATCAGCGCCGAGAACGTCGCCGAGACCGAGCGCCTGATCGAGCAGGCCGCCAGCGGGGAGTACGTCGAGCCGGAGGAGGACGCCGCTGAGTACGCGCCCCAGGTGATCCACAGCATGGTGACCGGCACTCCACGCCGCATCCAGGCCAACGTCGTCAACCGGTGGCTGATCGACAACCTCCAGCAGGGAGCGCCCGTCGAGGTGCCCTGCCTGGTGGACGGCACCGGCGCGCACCCGTTCGCGGTGGGCAACCTCCCGGAGCAGTGCGCGGCCCTGAACCGCACCTACCTCTCCGTCGTGGACCTGACCGTGCGTGCCGCGACGCAAGGTCGACCCGACCACGTCCGGCACGCCCTGATGCTCGACCCCAACACGGCGGCGACCCTGCCGGTCGAGCAGATCTGGGCCCTCGCCGACGCGATGGTCGAGGCGCACGCGCCGCTGCTGCCCGAGGCGCTCAGGAGCCCGCTGGCGCCTGGTGCACCCTGAGCCCGGCCCGCTCGAGGTCGGCGATGTCGCTCGCCCGCGCCTCGTCGTCGGTGACCAGGTCGGTGGCCGCGGTGATCTCCGCGATCCGGGCGAACCCCCGGCGGCCGATCTTGCTCGAGTCGGCCACCACGACCACCCGCTCCGCCGAGCGCAGCAGGCTGCGATTCGTCTGTGCCTCCACCTCGTGGTGCGTGCTCAGGCCGGCCGTGGCGCTGACCCCGTCGACGCCGATGATCGCGACGTCGAGGTTGATGTTGCTCAAGGTCGAGCTCGGCGAGCGGGCCCACGAGCTCGTAGGACTCGCTCCGGGCGCTGCCACCGCAGACGACCAGCTCGATGTTGGCGCGCACGGCGAGCTCGGCGGCGATGTTCAGCGCATTGGTCACCACCCGCAGCCCCGTGCGCGCGGCAAGGGCGCGGGCCACCTCCGTCGTCGTCGAGCCGCCGTTGAGCCCGACCGAGGTCACGTCGTCCTCCAGCAGGCCCGCGGCGAGCTTGGCGATCGCCCGCTTCGCCTCGTGGCGTTGACCCCCGCGGTAGCGCATCGGCAGCTCGTAGAGCACCCCCGAGGCGACCGCACCTCCGTGGGTCCGGGTCAGCAGCTGCTGGCTCTCGAGCAGCTGCAGGTCACGCCGGACGGAGGCCTGGGAGACGTTCAGCTCGGCCGCGAGATCGCTCACGTCGACCGAGTTGTGCCGGCTCAGTCGCTCGAGAACGAACCCGAGGCGGTCCTGTTGACGCATGGCATGCACATTACGCTCAGGTATCGGCAAGGTTCCAGCGTTCAGGCTCTTGTCTGCGCCTCGAATACGTGCAAGTCTGCTCACCATCGACGCGCGAATGTGCACGGTTCGTGCTGTGAGCGATTCGCGCAGTGCCTGCAGGAGGATGCTGATGATCCCGACCCGCAAGCTCGTCCCGGCGCTCGTCGGCGCCCTGGTCGCGAGCGCCCTGGCCGCCGGCTGCGGCTCCGGGTCCGGCGGCAGCGGTGGCGGCACGACCGCCATCGTGTGGCACGGCGAGGTGGACGTCTCCGGCAAGTCGCTGACCGCCCTGGCGTCGAAGTGGAACGGCGAGCACCCGAAGCAGAAGGTCAAGCTCGTCTTCGACGGTGGCAGCGACGGGGCGCTGCAGAAGACGGTGGCCGGCTTCACCGCGGGCAACTATCCCGACATGGCCTACCAGTTCGGCTCCTCGGCGTCCCAGCTCGTCCGCCAGCCCAAGCTCGTCGACCTCACCAAGACGGTGAAGGCGCCCTCCTTCAACTGGGACGACTTCTACCCCTCCGAGCAGCAGGCAGCCACGGTCGACGGCAAGGTCGTCGGCGTCCCCGCGCTGGTCGACAACCTCGCCGTGGTCTACAACAAGAAGATGTTCCAGGCGGCCGGCGTACCGGCTCCGACCGCGACCTGGACCTGGGACGACTTCCGCAGCGCGGCCGCCAAGCTGACCGACGCCTCGAAGAAGACCTACGGCTGGGCCTACGTCAACGACGGCAGCGAGGACACCGTCTGGCGCTACCTCGCGCTGCTGTGGCAGGCCGGTGGCGAGCTGCTCAACAGCGACAACACCAAGCCGGCCTTCGACTCCGAGGCCGGCCGCACCTCGTTGCAGCTGCTCCAGGACATGGCGGTCAAGGACAAGTCGGTCTACCTCGACAACGGCAACGGCAACTACCTCAACCTCTTCAACAGCGGTCGGATCGGCATGCTCTGGACGGGTCCGTGGGACCTCTCGAGCATCAACAAGGACGTCGACTACGGCGTCGCCCTGCTGCCCGGCTACCAGGGCAACCACGAGACCATCTCCGGCCCCGACCTGTGGATGGCCTTCAACCACTCGGCAGCGCGCACGAAGACGACACTGGCCTTCATGAAGTGGCTGACCTCGCCCACGGTGCACATGCAGTACGCGATGGCGACGGGCAACCTCCCGATCCGCAAGTCGGAGACCCAGCTGCCGGTCTACCAGGACTTCCTCAAGAAGTACCCCGGCAACAAGGTGTTCGTGCAGAACCTCGACAACGTCAAGCACGTCCGGCCCAACATCGCGTCGTACGGCGAGATCTCGACCGCGATCGGTCAGATGGTGCAGTCGGTGCTCATCGGCAAGGCCGACCCCCAGCAGGCGCTCGACACGGCCAAGGACTCGGTGACCAGCGCGTTGGCCGGCCAGTAGCGGTGGCCACAGCCCTCCTGCCGGCCACCGCACAGCGGCGGCGTGGACGTCAGGTCGGACCACCGCCGATCCGTGGCCGGAGCGCGCAGCGGCGCGCCGACCAGCGGGCCGCGTGGGGCATGGTCGCCCCCAGCGTGCTGCTCATCGGTGTC
Source organism: uncultured Actinomycetota bacterium (assembly GCA_963794435.1). GTDB lineage: Bacteria > Actinomycetota > Actinomycetes > Propionibacteriales > Nocardioidaceae > Marmoricola. The sequence goes on along the minus strand of CAWCDX010000015.1, from coordinate 217,269 downwards.
TTCGGGCTGCTGCCCGTCGCCTGGTCGCTGCTGTTGTCCTTCCAGCACAGCGACCTGCAGACACCGGCGACCTGGGCAGGGCTCGACAACTACCAGCAGCTCGCCCACGACCCGGTGTTCAAGGAGTCGGTGCGGCACACGGTCTTCTACACCGTGCTCTTCGTCCCGATCACCCTGGTGCTCTCGCTCCTGGTGGCCGCGGCCCTGAACCGCAAGGTGCGCGGCATCAGCTTCTACCGCCTCGCGGTCTTCATCCCGGTCGTGACCTCCACGGTGGCCACGGGCGTGATCTTCACCTGGTTGCTCGATCCGACGTACGGCATCGTCAACGCGATGCTGGCCAAGGTCGGACTGCCGACACCCGGCTGGTTCTCCTCCCCCGACACCGCGATGTACGCCGTCATCCTGATGACGGTGTGGGGCTGGGTCGGCTTCGGCACGCTGATCTATCTCGCCGGGCTCCAAGGGATCCCCCCGGACCTGATGGAGGCGGCGCAGATCGACGGGTGCTCGCGGGTCGGTGCCTTCTGGCGGATCCAGGTGCCACTGCTGCGCCCGGTCACCGGGTTCCTGCTGGTGTGGCTGACGATCAACGCCCTGCAGCTCTTCGACGAGATCTACGTGACGACCAAGGGCGGACCGCTGCACTCCACGACGGTCGTCGTCTACTACCTCTACCAGCAGGCCTTCGTCTACTTCCACGCCGGATACGCGGCGGCCATCGCCTGCGTGCTCTTCGTCGTCATCGTCGGCGTGACCGTGGTGCAGATGCGGGTCAGCCGCGATCCCGACCTGGAGGCCGGCGGATGAGCGCCACCGTGCACGAGCGGTCCCCCGCCTCACGACTGCGCCTGCGCTGGCCCTCGGCTTGGCACCTGGTGCTGCTGCCGCTGTCCGTGGTGATGGCGATCCCGCTGATCTGGATGCTGGTGACCAGCCTGTCGACGCTGGAGGAGACCCGGCGTTTCCCACCCGGCCTCCCCAGCTCGCTGCACTGGGAGAACTACGTCAACGCGTGGACCGGCTCCCCGCTGGGGCACTGGCTGCTCAACAGCACGATCGTCTCGGTGACGTGCGTGATCAGCAACCTCGTGCTGTGCAGCCTGGCCGGCTACGCGTTCGCTCGCATCCGGTTCCCGGGCAGTCGACTGCTCTTCCTGCTGCTGCTGGCGACCCTGATGGTGCCGTTCCAGGTGGTGATGATCCCGACGCTGCTGATCGTCAAGCACCTCGGCATCGTCGACTCGTTGCCGGCACTGATCGTGCCCAACCTGGTGACGCCCTTCGGCATCTACCTGCTGCGGCAGTTCTTCCTCAGCCTCCCGGCAGAGCTCGAGGAGGCTGCGCTGATCGACGGCGCGGGGCGGCTGCGCATCCTCACCCGCATCCTGCTGCCACTGATGGGACCACCGCTGGCCACCCTGGCGGTGCTCACGTTCCTGACCACGTGGAACGACTTCCTCTGGCCTCTCGTCGTCACCTCCTCCCCCGACGTGATGACCGTGCAGCTCGGTCTGTCGACCTTCCAGAGCGCGCACTTCACCAAGTGGCCGATCCTGATGGCCGCCACCCTGCTCAGCCAGCTGCCGGTGTTCGCCCTGTTCCTGGTCGGTCAGCGCTGGTTCGTGAGCTCGATCGCGACGACCGGGATCAAGTGACAGGACGGCCTCTTTCGGTCGCCGGGACGTCATCCGAATCGTGGTCTTGAGGCCACGATTCGGATGACGTCCGTGGCTTGTCCCCGTTGTGTTGTCAAGTGAGACCTGACAGTATGTCAAGTCCACCCTGACAAGGAGTCTTGATCATGCCTGCAGCGACCACACAGTGTTCCTTCTGCCTCAAGGAGGAGCACCAGATAGCCCAGATGGTGGCGGGCCCTGGTGTCTTCATCTGCAACGAGTGTGTCGACCTGTGCGCACAGATCTTCCGAGAGGGAGCGGCCAAGAACGACGCGACCGAGCTGCCCTACTGGGAGGCGATGGATGACGCACACCTGTTGGCGCACCTCCCTCGGGTTGCGTCGGTTGCCACGCAGGTCGAGGACAACCTGCACGCATGGGTCCAGCGGGCTCGCGACAGGGGGGTCAGCTGGGCGCGCATCGGCCAGGCGCTCGGGACCTCTCGACAGTCGGCGTGGCAACGGTTCTCCCCTGACGACTGATCGCGCCTCTCGCTCGTGAAGACGGGGAACCCCCACCACTCTGCGAGCCGCCACCAGGCGCGCGCACGTGAGGCGTTCGAGACGCTTGGCGCCTGGGCAACACTGGCGGGGTGCGACTGCACCACCGCTGGGACGACGACGAGGACCGCCCTGAACCTGACCTGACCGATCCCGCGACGGCCGCGGCGCTGACCCGAGCCGCTCGCGACGTGCGGATGGTCAGGCTGATCCACCTGACCGTGCTCGCCCTCGGGATAGGCCTGCTCGCCCTTGCGCTGGTCCTCCGGGTGGGGTGACCCTCGCCTGCACCTCGGCGCGATCCTCACGTCGGTCCGGCCGGTTGACGGCGGCCTCGACCCTTACCCGGTCACGCAGCAACCGGCCCGGCGTATGTCACTGTGTGACGGTTCCTGCGCGATGCGCGCGAAGTAACGCGCGCTTCTGCCGGTTTCACCGGCCGGCCGGTGAAACCGGCAGCGGCACGGCGCTGAGTGGCAGGGAGGGCGCTGCTCAGATCGCCGGAGGCGGCGGGTCGGAGACGATGCGCCTCTCGCTGACGGTCTGGCTCCCGTCGTGGGTGGTCACCCGCGCGGCAGTCGTACGCCGGCGTGCGTTCAGCTGCACGGCGGTCAGCACCAGAACGATGACGCCGCCGAGCGCGAGGAATCCAGCCCAGGGGTCTGGACGTCGATCCCCGAGACCGACGCGTGTACCGCGAGGGCCAGGGTCAGCCCGATCACCAACAGCGACCGCACCCTGGAAGGCTCTCGGTCCGAACGGCGATCCCTCTACGATGCCCGGCTCAGGGTGTGCACCTGTACGACCAGAGTGTCGACCCATCGCCATTGAGGTAGATCAAATCAGCCTTCGGTTCATGGACACCAGCCTGCTCCATGCTCGGGAGAAGGTCTGTCTTGCACAGAGACTCAAGAACCGGCTGCTGGTGCTTCAAGAAGGCAAGAGCACGCTCTGAACCCAACTTCTTGGCGAACTGGTACCGCAACTCCACTGTGCCCGGATAAACCTCCTTGACGTCGGCATGTGAATAGATGTCGCCATAGGCCTTCATCAGTCGTGGGACCTGCGCTCGCTGCGCTTCCGCATACTTGTCTAACGCCTCGCGCTGCTTCGCCGTAACCGCTGCCGAGTGTGCACTCGTGTCAGGATCGCGCCCTAATGCGGAGCACCCTGCGAGAGCACCCACCAGACTCACGACAAACAGGGCCGTTCCTAGTCGTTTGCAGGGGTCTCGGTCCATCGCACCTCCCCGTCAAGCGGTGCACAGCAGACTAATCGCTTGGGTGGGTAGGTGGCAGATGGTCTAGTCCCAAACGCCTTTGATCTGCGTCGATCACATTCAGTCAGGGCATGGGCCGGGCGGTACGTACGGGGTCCTGCGAGACGCAGTCTCGACGGCTCGGTCGATGTCGTCTCTGAAGGCCACTGGGAGGAGTTCGGTGGGTAGCCGACCGGAGTGATTGACGCCGAGTCAGGGCAAGAATCTTCGCTCGGCGTGCTTGCCCCACTGCTCGGACCGGCGCCGCCGGAGGCCGCAGCAGCCCAGGCGCCACGGGGGGTCACCACTGGTGGCCCACCACAGAGACGCCGCTAGCGTGGTTGACATGCAGTCACGACAGATCGGCAACGACACCGTCGGGCGTACCGCGGTCGGCGCCATCGGCCTGGGCCTGATGACCTTCGACCAGACGGGAGCCCAACCCCGCGAGCAGCTCGCGGACACCGTCCGCGCCGCAGTCGAGGCCGGGGTCACCCTCTTCGACACCGCCGATGCCTACGGCCCCGGCGACGACCTGGGCGCAGGTGCACAGGGCGAGAACGAGAAGCTCATTGCAGGACTGCTCGACGAGCTCGGACTGCGCGACCACGTGCTGTTGGCCACCAAGGGGGGTCACGTCCGCACCGACGGTGGCGAGTGGGACACCGACAGCACCCCCGAACACCTCCACCAGGCCGTGGATGACAGCCTGCGCCGCCTCGGCGTCGACCAGATCGCGCTCTGGCAGCACCACCGGCCCGACCCGGACGTGCCCTATGACGACGTCATCGGCACGCTGAAGGAGATCGCAGACTCCGGCAAGGTGCGGATGCTCGGGCTCTCCAATGCCGACCCCCACCAGATCCGTCAGGCGCACGACGTCCTCGGCGACTCTCTGGTCAGCGTGCAGAACCAGTATTCGCCGGCATTCCGGAGCAGCCAGCCCGAGATCGAGGTGTGCACTGAGCTCGGACTGGCCTTCCTGCCGTGGAGCCCTCTGGGCGGACTCACCAGCGCCAAGGGACTCGGCGACGACCACGCGGCGTTCGCCGAAGTCGGACGGGCCCGCGGTGTCAGTCCGCAGCAGGTGGCGCTCGCCTGGGAGCTGGCACAGTCCCCCGTCGTGATCCCGATCCCCGGCGCCAAACGGCCACATTCGATCATTGATTCCGCAGCGGCGGCCGAGCTCGAGCTCACCCCGGACGAGCTGGCGCGACTGAACGCCTCCTGATCGAGCGCCCGGACTAGCGGCGAGCCCCCCAGGTCGTGACCTGGTTGACGGCACGCCCCGCGAGCGTGGCGCTGGTGCGCAGGATGAACTGGGCCGTCGAGGGACGCCAGACACCGATCTCGGACTTGCCGTCGTGGTTCCAGTCGCCGGCGAACGGGATGTCGGTGGAGTAGCCGTACCCCAGGGTCACCCAGTCGTAGGACGCGCCGTTGGGCACCCGCAGCGTGTACTTGCCGCCCGGGCTCTGCACCCCGACGTCGTCCTTGCCGTCACCGTTCCAGTCACCGACGATCGGACGGCTCCCCGCGATCCCCATCGGGACCGCGGTGTAGGTGCCACTGTCCGAGCGCAGGTAGAAGGTGTGGTTGGACCAGCGGTACAGGCCCAGGTTGGCCCGACCGTTGCCGTCCCAGTCGCCCGTCAGGGGCTGGTCGGAGGGGTACCCGACTCCGGTCACGGTCGCGACCGACCCGTCGTGGCTGCGGAGGTACCAGGTGCCGCCCGCGAGCCGGCGTACGCCGACCTGGGCCAGGTGGTCGCCGTCGAAGTCGGCCGCGACCGGGGAGTCCCCGGGCTTGCCCCACTTCATGCCGGTGCTGGTGGTGCCGACCCGCTCGTAGAAGACACCGGCGGTCGGGGTGTTGCGGAAGAGGCCGAGGTCGGTCGTCCCGTCGCCGTTCCAGTCCGCGACCACCGGCCGGTCGGTGCAGTTCGCCGAGACGATGCTGCTGTTGATGTGGAAGGTCGCGCGGTGGAAGTACGGCGGGAAGTAGGCGCCGTTGAGCCGCTCCTCGAAGTGCAGGTGCGGGCCGGTCGAGTTGCCCGAGGTGCCCAGGTAGCCGATCAGGTCGCCCTGGTCGACGACCTGCCCGACCGTCGCGACGATCTGGTTGAGGTGACCGTAGAGGCTGGAGTAGCCGTTGCCGTGGTCGATGACCACGTAGCGCCCGTAGCTCCCGGTGATCGTCCTCGCGGTGGTCACGGTGCCCGGCGCGGTCGCCAGCACCGGCTTGCCGAGGTCGTTCGGCGAGTTGAAGTCGATCGAGTAGTAGCTCGGGGAGTGGCCCGCCCGCGAGGAGCCGGTCCACTCCTGGCCGCACGGGAAGGGGAGCTCGAAGTCGGGACCGGAGGCAGGGTTGACCGTGGTCGTCCGAGCGGCGCTCGCACCCGTGCGGCCGGCGGCGTGTCCGGCCGGGGCTCCGTCGCCCCAGTCACTGCCGGAGTCGGTGCCCGCCGTGGCGGGGTGTCCGGCGGCGAGGGTCAGGCTCGCGCTCGCCACGACCACGGTCACGACCGCCTGTACCGCCCGGCGCACACCACTCATCACCCGTCACACCCATCCCTCGTGCCTCATGAGGTGACAAAAGTAACGATACGAGCGGCGTGTCGTCACCCATTCTGCGAAAGAGGGTGTTATTGCGCAGGCGAATGGACGCGAATCAGGCCCTCCTGGGCCACGCTCGCGACCAGCCGACCGTCCCCGGCGAAGACCCGCGCGATCGCCAGGCCGCGGCCGCCCGAGGCGGAGGGCGAGCCCTGGTCGTAGAGCCACCACTCGTCGGCGCGGAAGGGTCGGTGGAACCAGATCGTGTGGTCCAACGAGGCCGCCTGCATCCCCGGGGAGCCGATGTAGAGGTCGTGCGGGACGAGCGAGGCGGCGAGCAGGGTCATGTCGCTGGCGTAGGTGAACGTGGCGGTGTGCACCAGCGGGTCGTCGGGGAGCCGGCCGGCGACCCGGATCCACAGCCGCTGCGTGGCCGAGCGGCTGTCACGGATGCTCCCGCCGGGACGTGTGTCGCCGGCGAAGCGGACCTCGAGCGCGGCCCACTCGCGCTGCCACTCCTCGCTGTCACGGCCCGACCCGGGTGACGCCTCCGCGAGGGTCGGGCAGTCCTCGGGCCGAGGGACCTCGGGCATCTGGTCCTGGTGGTCCAGCCCCTCCTCGGGAACCTGGAAATTCGAGGTCATCGCGAAGATCGGTCGCCCGTGCTGACGCGCGATCACCCGACGGGTGGCGAAGCTGCGGCCCTCACGGACGTTCTCCACGTCGAAGACGATCGGCACGGCGGTGTCGCCGGGCCGCAGGAAGTAGGAGTGCAACGAGTGCACCGAGTAGCGCGAGGGCACGGTCCGGTGCGCCGCGACGAGGGCGTGCGCGGCCACCTGGCCACCGAAGACCCGTTGCAGACGTGTCGTGGGCTGCTTGCCCCGGAAGAGGTTGTCCTCGATGGCCTCGAGGTCCAGCAGCGCCATCAGCTCCTCGACGGAGGCGGGCATGGCTGACCTACTCCTCGGGTTCTTCCAGGCGCGCGAGGAACTGCTCGAACTGCGCGCCGATCTCCTCACCGCTCGGGAGCGGCTCATCGTCGGCGAGGAGGTTTCCGGCCTGGGTGTGGAAGGCGTCGTACTGCTGCTCGAGGCCCGAGACCACGTCGCGCACCTCGTCGGAGTCGGCGATCTGGGTCGCGATCTCGACCTGGCGAGACTCGCCGGCCTCCTTCAGCGCCGTCTGGTCCCACTCCAGCCCGGTGACGTCCTCGAGCCCCTCGAGCAGCGAGAGCGCGGCCTGCGGGTAGTCGTACTGCGCGACGTAGTGCGGGATGTGGGCGACGAAGCCCATCGCGTCGTGGCCCCACTCCCCCAGGCGCAGCTCGAGCAGCGACTGGGCGCTCGCCGGCACCCGGATCTCGCCGCGCCAGACGTTCTCCTGCACGAGCAGCCGCGTCGAGGTCGCGTGGTTGGTCAGCTGCACCGGACGCGTGTGGGGCACCGCCATCGGCACCGACCCGAGCGAGACGACCAGCCGGACCTCGAAGTGCTCCACGACGCGGCGCACGGCCAGCGCGAAGGCCTCCCAGCGGATGTCGGGCTCGGGCCCCGTGAGCAGGAGGTACGGCGAGCCGAGCCGGTCGGCCATCAGCTTGACGACGAGCCGCGGCGTCTCGTAGTCGGCGTAGTGGTCCTCGGTGAAGCTCAGCGGGGGGCGCCGGGCCCGGTAGTCGTAGAACTCGTCGACCTCGAAGCTGGCCACCACCCGGCCCGCGTCGGTGCTGGCGAGGTGGGCGATCGAGAGCGCCGAGGCGTTGCCGGCGTCGAGGAAGCCGTCGAGCGCGACGACGAGCACCGGGCCGTCGCTCCGGCCCTCGAGCTCGGGAACGTCGTCGACGATGTGGACGAAGCGTGCGTCGGTCACGGCGCCTCCTTCCCTCGGGTCCGGACTGTCACTCCACCCTAGTGTGGACGCCGTGCCCGCCGACGCCCCCCTCGTGCGCCTCGTGCGCGAGGAGCTCGCTGCTGCCGGCGATCCCACGAAGGCCGCTCCGATGCGGGCCTACATGAAGTCGAACATGCCCTACCGGGGCATCCCGGCCCCCGTTCTCAGACGACGAGCGGCTCGTCGGTGTCGCCGATCAGGGACCCACAGCGGCCTCGACGTCAAGGCCGCGCTGCGCCCGATCCTGGCCGCACACCCGCTCCCGGACCTCGACACCTGGTCGGACACGGTGCTGGCGCTGTGGGACCGCGCGGAGTTCCGCGAGGAGCGCTACGCCGCCCTGGCGGTCGCCCGTCGCCGGCGGGACCAGCAGCCCGCGGCGCTCGACCTCTACGAGCACCTCGTCCGCACCGGCGCCTGGTGGGACCTCGTCGACGAGACCGCACACCTGGTCGGCACGATGCTGCTGGCCCACCCCGAGGTCCGGCCGGTGCTCGAGAGATGGGCCGAGAGCGACGACCTGTGGCTGCGCCGCACGGCCGGGAGTTCTTCATCAGGAAGGCGATCGGCTGGGCCCTGCGCGACCACGCGCGCACCGACCCCACCTGGGTGCGGGCGTTCGTGGCCGGGCGGGAGGACACGCTGTCGGGGTTGAGCAAGCGCGAGGCGCTGCGGGTGATCGGCGGTTGAGACCACGTCCGACTCAGCCGTAGATCGAGCGGATCCGGGCGGCGGCGCGACGGGCCAGCTCCTGGCCGTCGTAGCCGAGCACCTGGTCGAGCACGCGGTCCTCGTCGGCGTCCGGGGTGCCGCTGCCGCCGTTGTGCATCGCGTCCATCAGCTCCCACATCCGGCTCTCCCCGTAGGTGGCGGCGATGTAGTCGATGGCCATCCAGCTCAGGGCGTAGTGCCACTCCTGGTCGGTGTCGTTGAAGTCCTTCGAGGCCGGCATCGCGTCGACGCCGCTCTGGGCGCGTGCGAGTGCCTCGGTGGCGATGATGCGCTGGCGCTGCGGGAGCTCGACGGCGCCGAGGTACTCCGCGATCCCTTCCGAGACCCAGGTCGGGGCGCCGTCGTCGCGCGGGCCGATGGCCACGTGGCTGAGCTCGTGCCGGGTGATCCGGCCGAGGAACGGTTCACCGGCCTTCACCGAGGTGGGCATCACCAGCATCCGCGAGGAGGCCACCTGGGAACGCCCCTGCACCGCGTACGTCGGGAAGGTGAGCGCCCCGAGGTGCTCGATCGAGCCGCCGGGCACGTCGGTGAAGGACCGGAGCACGTCGGTGCTGGAGACGCAGTAGACGACCACGTGGTCGGACCAGGTGAACGGCAGCCGCCGGTCGAGGTCGTCGATGCCTTGCCGCACCTCCTGGACCAGCCTCGCGCCGGTCGGGGCGGTGGCGCTGTCGAAGATGCCGAGCACGCCGGCCGTCCGGCGCACGATGATCGCGGTCAGGTCCCACGGTGCCGGCGTGCCGAGGAAGAGCGGCGTGCCCTGCGCCGTCCGGTCGGAGACGATCGTGGCCTTCCCGTCGGCGAAGGAGAAGGCGAACCCGACCGTGCGCTGCACCGGGACCGCGTCGTAGCCCGCCAGCTCGAGGCTCAGGGTGACCTGCGGGATCCGCACGTCACGGCCCCACCGGGAGAGGATCCGCTGCCCCTCCCACTGCGCAGGATGCACCTGGTAGCGGAAGGCAGCGAGCGGGAGCTGCACCAGGTTGAGGTAGTAGCGGCGCTGGCGCGCCATCAGGTCCGTGTCGTGGTGGTCGACGTGGCGCAGGAACAGCGCCGGCCGGTGCTCGCGCACGGCCCGCGCTCGCTGGTTCAGCACCTGCTGCTCGAGGGTGCGCGCCTGGGCGGCGCTGATGCGCGCGGTGCCGGTGTCGGACGGGTCGTCAGCTGGGTGGCTGTTGCACGCGGTCAGCAGCAACAGGAGCAGCAGCGCCAGGGCCGCCGCCGTCCAGTGCCGTGACGTCCTCGACGATGCCGCGGGCGAGGGACTGGGCCGTGAGCCCGATCCGCTCGAGGATGGCGTCGCGCTTGGCATGGTCGAGGAACTCCTGAGGGATGCCGTGCTGCCGGAAAGGTGTGGTCACCTGGCGGTCGTTGAGGAGCTGGTGGAGTGTCGATCCACATCCACCGACCCTTCCGTTGTCCTCAACGCAGACAACCAGCCGATGGTCACGGGCAAGGGTGACGATCGCGGGATCCCAGGGCTTGACCCAGCGCGGATCGACGACCGTGACCCCGATGCCCTGGTCGGCCAGTCGCGCGGCCACCTCGACGCCGACACCGGCCATCGCGCCGACGCCCACGATCAGCACGTCACGGGCACCGTCGCGCACCAGCACGTCCATCGAGCCGGCCTTGTCGACCGCCTCGATCGTTGCCGGCGGAGGACCCTTCGGGATCCGCAGCACCGTGGGCGCGTCGTTGACGGCGACCGCCTCACGCAGGAGCTCAGCGACGCGGACGCCGTCGCGAGGTGCCGCGAGTCGCAGGCCGGGGACGACCTGCAGGATCGACATGTCCCACATGCCGTTGTGGCTGGCACCGTCGTCTCCGGTGACACCGGCGCGATCGAGCACGAAGGTGACGCCGCACCGGTGCAGGGCGACGTCCATCAGCACCTGGTCGAAGGCGCGGTTGAGGAAGGTCGCGTAGATGGCGACGACCGGGTGCAGACCGCCCATCGCGAGGCCGGCGGCGCTGGTCACGGCGTGCTGCTCGGCGATGCCGACGTCGAAGGTGCGCTCGGGGTACGCCGCCGCGAAGCGATCCAGTCCCACGGGGTAGAGCATCGCCGCCGTGATCGCCACGACGTCCTGGCGCTCCGCGCCGAGGGCGACCATCTCCTCGGAGAAGAAGTCTGTCCAGATCCGGCCCTTCGGCGAGCCCACGCCGGTCTCGACGTCGAAGGGACCTATCTGGTGGAACTGGTCGGCCTCGTTGCGCTCGGCCGGGTCGTAGCCGAACCCCTTGCGGGTCAGCACGTGCACGATCACCGGTGCACCGAACTTCTTGGCCTGGCTGAGCGCCTCCTCGACGGCGGTGCGGTCGTGACCGTCGATCGGCCCGACGTACTTCAGCCCGAGGTCCTCGAACAGGCCCTGAGGCGCGAGCGCGTCCTTCATGCCCTTCTTCATCGCGTGCAGGGCGTCGTAGACCGCCGGGCCCACCCCTCGGACGCCGTTGAGCTTGCGCTTGACCATGTCGAGCACCTGCTCGTAGCGCGGGCTGGTGCGCAGGCTGTTCAGGTGCCGCGCGAGACCGCCGACGGTCGGCATGTAGGAGCGACCGTTGTCGTTGACGACCATCACCAGGCGGCGGTCCCGGCCGTTGACCGGGCCCTCGGCGATGTTGTTCAGCGCCTCCCAGGCCATGCCGCCGGTGAGCGCGCCGTCACCGATCACGGCGACGACGTGGCGGTCCTCACCCCGGATCGCGTAGGCCTTGGACAACCCGTCGGCGTAGGACAGCGAGGTCGAGGCGTGGGAGTTCTCCACGATGTCGTGCTCGGACTCCGACTGGCTGGGGTAGCCGGAGAGGCCGCCCTCGGTCCGCAGCGTGTCGAACGCGGTGGCGCGCCCGGTGAGCATCTTGTGCACGTAGGCCTGGTGGCCGGTGTCGAAGACGACGCGGTCGCGCGGGGACTCGAAGACCCGGTGGATGGCCAGGGTCAGCTCGACAACGCCGAGGTTGGGCCCCAGGTGGCCGCCGCGGGGAGCACAGGTGCGGATCAGCTCGTCGCGGATCTCCGAGGCCAGCTCGTCGAGCTGGCGGTCGTCGAGGGCCCGCAGGTCCGCGGGACCTGTGATGCCGTCGAGGAGAGCCATTCCTGGAGTTTAGGGGGTGCGCCGCAGCCCCTAGGTGGTGATGCCCTCGAGCACCGCGATGGCCGGTTCCTCCACGCTTCCCAGCCACACGTCGCCGTCGTGCTCCCGGACGCCGGTGACCATGTGGTACTCCGACGCGTCCGCCTCGATGTCGCGCACGAGGCTGCCGTGGTCGTCGTACGCCTGCACGCGCACGGTCTGCTTCGGCGAGGGCTGCAGCCTCGCGGGCAGCCGCCCCGCGCCACGGCGGAGCGCCCGAGGAGCCCGGTCCTGGAGCAGCGTCAGCAGGGCATCGGTCGGCGAGGCGATGGTCACCCAGAGCAGCCCGTCGCTGCCCCGGGCGATGTTGTCGGGGTAGCCGGGCAGGTGGTCGACGAAGAGGTCACGGGTGCCGGCGAGGGGCCCCGTGAGCCAGAGGCGTACGACGCTCCGGTTGCCCGACTCGGCGACGCACACGAACGACTCGTCCGCCGCGAGCTCGACCCCGTTGGCGAACGCCAGACCGGTCAGGCGCACCTCGACGCGTCCGTCTGCGCGCCGGCACAGCAGCCGACCGGTGCGGGTGTGCTCGACGAGGTCGGCACGCCATCGCTCCAGGGGGTGGACCTGGCTGGAGTCGGAGAACCAGATGTCGCCGTTGCCGGCGACGGCGGCGTTGTTGCAGACCAGGATGCGCTGACCGTCCACCTCGGTGGCCAGCCGCTCGACCACGCCGGTGGTGCGGCTCATCGCGAGCAGACCCTTGTCGGCGTCGCAGATCAGGAGCCGGTCCGGCCCGAGCAGCTCGAGGCCGAGGGGGCGACCGCCGGTGTTGCCGATGCGGCGGACCGACCCGTCACGGGTGAGTCGGAAGATGCTGCCGTCCTCGGTGCCGGTCCAGACGAAGCCCTCCTCGTCCACCACCACGTCTTCCGCACCGTGTCCGGGCACCGCGATCCGCCGAGGACTGGGCTTGGTCGTCGTCATCTGTCGTTCCCCTCGGTGAGCTGTCGGTAGAGGTCGGAGGCCAGGAAGAGGGGCAGGAAGTGGGCGGTGGACTCAGCCAGGTCGAGGCGCAGGGTCTCCGCTGGGTCGACGAAGACGATCGCGCGTCCCTCGCCGAGGACGATGTCGTCGTCGGTCAGGTCGACCTTGCCGGCGTAGATCCGGTAGTGGTTGTGCAGCCCGTCGGAGTAGGTGAAGTCCTCCACCCGCCACTGCTCCAGCCCGCCGGGCGCCGCCGTGATGCCGGTCTCCTCGAGGAGCTCGCGCTGCACCGCGGTGTCGAAGTCCTCCCCCGGCTCGACGTGGCCGCCGACCATCCCCCACTGGTTGGCCGCTCGGGGGGCCAGGTCGTCGCGGTGCTGCAGCAGCACCTGCCCCGCGCTGTCGACGAGGAAGACCACTGCGATGTCCGACACACGACCGAGGATAGGAGGACCGTTGCCGGCGCTCGGCTAGAGGCGGGCCCGGAACCGGCGCCCCCGGAGGGCCTCCTCCACGAGTCCCGCTGCCCGCCGGACGCCGACCAGGCGGGCCGACTCGCGCTGCCAGGCCTCGACCGCGGCGTCGACGACCATCGTGTCGGCGACCTCGCGCAGGTCGGCGCGGGCCTGGCTCAGCCCCTGGTTGACCGCGGACCGGCAGGCGTCGAGGTGGAGCACCGCGAACCGGGCGAGCACGACGGAGTGGCGACGCAGCGCGGGGTAGGTGCGGTACTCCGGCGGGCACTGGTCGAGCAACCACGCGGTGGCGGTGGCCTCCCAGTCGGGCGCACCGGGCGGACGCACCCCGTGCGGCCACCCTGGCGGGGCGACGAGCTGATTCACCGGGCCAGTGTAGACCGTCGATCGAACACGTGTTCGATCCCCTGGAGTGCCTCGGCAACTAGACCAGTACGCCGCGCGAAACTAGACCACTTGACAACCGGCGTCAGATCCCGGGTTCTGCCCGTCTCACCACTGGCCACATCAGCACTGCAAACGAGGAACACGATGGACCAGAAGATCCCGGCACCAGGAGCCACCCGCTCCATCCGAGTCACCGTGCCGTTCGTCTCGGGCGAGGTACATCCTCTCGACCTGGAGGGTGACTTCGTCTTCGACCCCGCCGATCCCTATGCCGTCCACCTGGTGGTGGGGCGTGGTGACGGCCTGGCGGTCACTTGGACCTTTGCCCGCGAGCTCCTCGCCGAAGGGGTCTACGACCCCTGCGGCAACGGCGACGTCGTGGTGTGGCCCTGCCTGGGGACGCAGGGCGAGGCGGTCGTCATCATCGAGCTGCGCTCCCCCAACGGGATGGCCATGCTGCAGACGCCCTCGCGCGGCGTCCAGCGCTTCCTGAGCGACACCTACGACGCCGTCCCGGCCGGGGCCGAGAGCGAGCAGATCAACCTCGACCACCTGGTGAGCCACCTCCTCACCGACTGAGGTCCTCCGGCTGTCGAGATCGGCTGTCGATTTCTGCCGGCCCTGCTCGTCATCATGGTGTGGCGACCGTCGTCACACCCTGTTGCCCCTCGTGGGCCGAGAGGACCGGCCATGACCGACACCTATGCGTTCCTGATCCGCGAGAAGGACTGGGACTCCGACAGCGTCCTGCCCGACGCGCACCCGACGCCTGCGCAGCTCGGTGAGATGTTCAGCGCCCACCAGGCCTTCCAGCAGGCGGTCGAGGAGCTCGGCCTCCGCATCGTCGGCGGCAACGCCCTGCAGAACGCCTCCTACGGTGGCGTCGTGCAGCCGGGCAGCGGCGAGCGCGCAGTCGAGGACGCCGTCTACACCGACAGCCCGTACGCCGACTCCAGCGAGCTCATCACCGGCTTCTACGCCGTCGAGGTCGAGGACGAGGCCACCGCGAAGAAGGTCGCCGCCATGGTGCCCACGAACGGCACCATCGAGTGGCGCAAGATCTTCCCGATGCAGGGCTGAGCCCGACGCAGGACCGAGTGCACGGCGGGGTGCGCGCCCGTGCGCCACGATGGGCGCGTGCAGCCCTCCGCTGAGCAATTCCGTGCGGCCTGGCCACGCGTCGTACGCGTGCTGGCGACGTGGTCAGGCAGCCTGGACGACGCCGAGGAGTACGCCGCCGAGGCGATGTCACGTGCCGTGGCCCATCAGGGCCCGACGATCGACGACCTCGCGGCGTGGTGCGTGCGCGTGGCCAAGCGCGCGTGGATCGACGATCACCGGCGTCGCGGCGCCTTCGACCGGCTGGCGCCGCGGCTCACCTCGGAGGAGGCGACCGACGCCGTGGACACCGACCTCGACGAGGATCTCCCCGAGGGCCTCGACGACCGCGTGGCGCTGCTCTTCGTCGCCTGCGACGACGCCCTCCCGGCCGGCGCCCAGATGGTGCTGGCACTCCGCGTCGTCTGCGGGCTGACGATCGCCCAGACCGCCCTGCACCTCGGCATCGCCGAGACCGCCGCCGCCGCGCGCCTCACCCGTGCCAAGAGGGCGCTGGCCCAGGCGCGCGGCGAGTTCCGCGTGCCGGACGCCGGAGAGCGCCGCCGCCGACTGCCGGTGGTGCTCGACTGCGTGGCCGGGATGTTCACCGTCGCCCACCGCACCGGGTTGGAACCACCCGATGCACTGGCCGACTTCGGTGCGCAGGCACTGTCGATCGCGGAGGCACTGGTCGCGCTGTTCCCCGACGACACCGAGGTCCGTGGCCTGCGCGCGGTGGTCCGGCTCGGGCTGGCGCGCCGGCCCGCACGGGTGGACGCCGAGGGTGTGGCGCTGACGCTGGAGGAGATGGATCGGCGTCGCTGGGACCCGGACCTGATGCGCACCGGGCTGGACGACGCCGCGTTCGCGGCGCGAGGCAGCGGGCGCTTCGCCCTCGAGGCGGCCATCTCGGGCCTGCACACCACGGCGCCCTCGCCGGCGCAGACCGACTGGGCCCGGATCCTCCAGCTCTACGGCGCGCTGGAGCAGGAGTGGCCCTCCCCCGCCGTCCAGGTCGCGCGGCTCATCGCCCTGTCATGGGCCGATCCCGGTGGTGTCGTCGTCAGCGAGGAAGGCCTGCAGCGGCTCGCGGACGAGGGCCCGCCGTACGCCCGCCGGGACGCCGCCTTCGCGCTGGCCGATCTCTGCTGGCGCACCGGCCGCCGGGAGGAGTCGCGGGTGCGCTACCGCGAGCTCGCCGCGTCCGCACAGCACGACGCCGTGCGGCGATTCTGCGAGCGTCGCGCGGGCTCTCGCGACTGATCCGACCGCCTCGCGGGGCGGGGTTGCGCGCCCGGTATTCAGTGTTACTATCTACTGGTAGTCATTGTTACTGAGTAGTTGCGGAAGGGGCGCTGCATGGGCAAGCAGGTCACCGAGATGCTCAAGGGGGTGCTGGAGGGCATCGTCCTGGCGATCCTGTCCGGCCGGTCCGCCTACGGCTACGAGATCACCGCGTGGCTGCGGGAGAAGGGCTTCACCGACATCGCCGAGGGGACCGTCTACGCGCTGCTGGTCAGGATCGAGCAGCGCGGCCTCGTCGACGTGGAGAAGGTGCCCTCCGAGAAGGGGCCCCCGCGGAAGGTCTACTCCCTCAACGCGCAGGGACGCGAACAACTCGAAGAGTTCTGGAGGACCTGGAGCTTCCTCACAGAACAGCTCGGACAGCTCCGCGAGGAAGGAAAGTGACCATGGCTGCGAAGTGGATCGAGACCCTCACCGGATCGCTCGAGCAGAAGAAGCAGTACCGCCAGTACAAGGCCCGCATCGAGGCTCTTCCGGAGCCGTACGGCGCCGCGGCCAAGGCCTTCGAGCGCTACTTCCTGCGCTATGGCGGGATCACCGACGGCGACACGCTGGTCATCATGTTCGGCGACTTCGCCGACCTCTGGGAGCGGGCGGCCGTGGACGGCACGCCGGTCAGGGGGATCGTCGGGGAGGACCCGGTCGGGTTTGCCGAGACCTTCATGGAGGCCTACGGCGGCAAGCAGTGGATCGACAAGGAGCGCGCCCGGCTGACGCAGGCGATCGACGACGCAGCGCAAGGAGAGCAGAAGTGACCGCCGACGCCGCCATCCGCGTGCGAGGCCTCGAGAAGTCCTACGCCGACCTGCAGGTGCTGCGCGGCGTGGACCTCGAGGTGGCGCGCGGCAGCATCTTCGCCCTGCTCGGGTCCAACGGCGCCGGCAAGACCACCCTGGTGAAGATCCTGTCCACGCTGCTCAAGCCCGATGAGGGGAGGGCCACCGTGGACGGCTTCGACGTCGTCACCCAGGCCGCGGACGTGCGGGAGTCGATCAGCCTCACCGGGCAGTTCGCGGCCGTGGACGAGACCCTCACCGGCCGGGAGAACCTCGTGATGGTGGCCCGGTTGCGGCACCTGAAGGGCCCGGGCCGGATCGCGGAGGACCTGCTCGCGCGCTTCGAGCTGACCGAGGCCGGGGACCGCAGGGTCTCGACGTACTCCGGTGGCATGCGCCGCCGGCTGGACATCACCATGAGCCTGGTCGGCAACCCGCCGGCGATCTTCCTGGACGAGCCGACCACCGGCCTCGACCCGCAGTCGCGCGTCGAGGTGTGGGACAGCGTCAAGGAGCTCGCGGGCCGGGGCACGACCGTGCTGCTCACGACGCAGTACCTCGACGAGGCAGAACGCCTCGCCGACCGGATCGCGATCCTGCACGGGGGACGGATCATCGCGAACGGCACCCTGGCCGAGCTGAAGCAGCTGCTGCCCCCCACCACGGTCGAGTACGTCGAGAAGCAGCCGACCCTCGAGGACATCTTCCTGGCCATCATCGGCCGCGACGACACGAGAGCTGAGGAACCACGATGAGCACGCACTTCATCAGCGACACCACGGTCCTGGTGGACCGGTCCATGCGTCACGTCACGCGCAGCCTGGACACCGTCATCACGGTCACGATCATGCCGATCGCGATGATGCTGCTGTTCGTCTACGTCTTCGGCGGCGCGATCCACACCGGGGCGGAGCACTACGTGGACTACCTGCTGCCCGGCATCCTGCTGATCACGATCGCGACAGGCACCTCCTACACGGCCATCCGGCTCTTCACCGACATGCAGAGCGGCATCTTCGAGCGGTTCCAGTCCATGCCGATCGCACGCTCGAGCGTGCTGTGGGCACACGTGCTGACCTCCGTGGTCTCCAACCTGATCTCGCTCGTGCTCGTCGTGCTGGTGGCCCTGCTGATGGGCTTCCGCACAGGAGCCGGCGTCCTGGCCTGGCTCGCCGTCGGAGCGGTCCTCGTCGTGTTCACGCTGGCCCTCACCTGGATCGCCGTCATCGCCGGCCTGTCGGCGAAGACCGTCGACGGCGCGGGCGCCTTCGCCTACCCGATCATCTTCCTGCCGTTCATCAGCTCCGCATTCGTGCCCACTGCCACGATGCCCGCCCCGGTGCGCGCCTTCGCCGAGCACCAGCCGGTGACTTCCGTCGTCGACAGCATCCGCGACCTGTTCGCCCAGCAGGCGGTCGGCTCCGACCTCTGGAGCGCCCTGGCCTGGTGCGTGGGCGTGATGCTGGTCGCCTACGCCTTCGCCATGGCCGCCTATCGCCGCAAGACCGGCTGAGCCTCCGGCTCGCTCCGTGCGGTCAGAGGTCCCCGCGCATCGGCCCGCCGTGGCGCCCGTAGGACTCCGCGACGATCTCGGCGACGACCGAGAGCGCGATCTCGCCGGGCGCCTTGCCACCGGTGTTCAGCCCGGCCGGCACGTGCAGCTTGTCCAGGCCGGCCACGCCCTCCTCCTGGAGCTGGGCCATCAGCGCCTCGGACCGGCGACGGCTGGCCATCATCGCGACGTACGACGCCTGGCTCGCCAGTGCCGCCCGCAGCACGTCGGGTCCGTCCGGCGCGTCGTGGTCGCACAGCACGACCGCGTCGGTGGCGCGCAGGTCCAGGGATGCGACGGCCGCCAGACCCCGGCCGTCCTCGTCCTCCGCGACCACCTCCACGTCGCGACCGGCCGTCGAGGCGATCACGGCGATCGCCTCGGCGATCGGGTTGCGGGTCAGCAGGACGACTCGGCCACGAGCGCCCGCGTCGTCGGACCAGGGCTGTTCACGCGTCACCATCGGGCCAGCGTGCCACGCCAGGTGGGTGCTGGTCAGGCCCTGCGGCTCACCCCGGCAGGAAGGAGAGCCGGACCTCCCGGTCGTGGTTGTCGACGTTCAGGTCCACCAGGCAGATGCTCTGCCACGTGCCGAGAGCGAGCCGGCCGCCCAGCACCGGAAGCGTGGCGTACGGCGGCACCAGCGCCGGCATCACGTGCGAGCGACCGTGGCCCTTCGAGCCGTGCCGGTGCCGCCACCGGTCGTCGGCGGGCAGGAGCTCACCCAGGGCCGTGAGCAGGTCGTCGTCGGACCCTGCTCCCGTCTCGATGACCGCGATCCCGGCCGTCGCATGCGGCACGAACACGTGCAGGAGTCCGTCACCGCCCTCGCTGGCCCCCGCGAGGAACGCGCGACAGTCGTCCGTGAGGTCCAGGACGGCCTCACGGTCGCCGGTCTCGTAGGTACGGGTCTCGGACTTCACCGCAGCAGCTCCTCGATCTCGGCCAGCTCGGGGTCCCGCAGCCCGGCGGCGTCGTGGCGCCACCAGACGTCGGGGTAGATCAGGCGCCCGGTCATCCACTCCTCGGCCGGGTCGAACCTGGCCACCTGGAACGCCGGGTCTGGCGTGCGCCTGCTCGCCGGCTCGAAGCCCAGCTCGCTGGCGCGCAGGAAGCCACGTTCGCCGTAGTACCCCGGCGAGCCCTCCAGGAACATCATCGGGGCCGCGCCCTCGCGCGCAGCCGCCACGGCCGCTGCCACCAACCGGGTGCCGGTGCCGGCTCCCTGGTGGTCGGGGTGGACCGAGAGCGGACTGAGCACCCACACGTCGACGAGCGCCCGCCGGGCATCGACCCAGGCCGGGCTCAGCCCCACGTGTCCGACGACCCGCTCCTCCTCCACCGCCACGAGGCTGCCCAGGACCCGCCCGGACGACTCGATCTCGCGCCACAGGGCCGCCACCGCGGCACCTCGATCACCGAACGCCGCCGTGATCACCGCGGCCACCTGCGCGGAGTCGGAGTCCCGTGCCGGGCGGACCTCAGCCACCAAGATGCTCCTCCACGCGGGCCACCTTGGCGTGCAGCTGTCCGTCGTACCCCGGCCTGATGTCGGCCTTGAGGACCAGGCCGACGCGCGGGTAGGACGCCGCGACCACGTCGACCGCTCGCTTCACCACCGCCATCACCTCGTCCCACTCCCCCTCGATGTTGGTGAACATCGCGTTGGTCTCCGTCGGCAGACCGGACTCGCGGATGACGCGGACCGCCTCGGCGACCGGGGCGCTGACCCCGCCGTCGGAGGACTCGACGCCCTCGGCAGGGACTCCGGAGGGGCTGATGCTGATCGCCACGATCATCTGCCCAGCCTTGCAGCGCGGCCCCGATTCACCAACTGGGCCAGACACCGGGATAATCGCTCCTTGCGCGTGCTGGAGGGGTACGAGAGGGAGGACGCATGCCGGTTGCACGCTGGGCGCGGTACGGCGCGCTGCTGCTGCTGGTGGCCGTGCCGGTCTCCGTGCCCGGGTTGCAGACGACGTCGTACGGCGGATGGCCGGCCGCGGGGATCGCGGTGGTGCTGTTCCTCGCCGCGGGCCGTCGCGACCGCTGGGCGGTGGTGGCCGCCGCGACGCTGGTCGTGGGCAGCGCACTCGCGGTCAGCTACGACGTCGCGGTCTGGCTGGGCTGGCTGGGCGGTCTCAGCGTCACCCTGCCTGCCCTGCTGACCGCTCACCTGCTGGAGCCGAAGGGTCGGCCGCGGCTGTGGCTGGAGAACGTGCAGGTGGTGCCCTACCACCTGATCACCGCGCTCTCCGGCCTGGCGTGCGGTCTGGCGTCGGCGCTGACCGTGATCGTCATCGAGTCGCCCAGGCACGTGCTGCTCACGGGCCTGATGTCCTTCCTGGCCGCGCTGACGGCCCAGCTCACCGTCCTGCCCCTGGTGATGCGTTCCCCGCGCGACCGGGTGGCGCCGGCGGGTCAGGTCGAGCTGACGGTCGAGCGGGTGCTGCTGGTCGGCGTGATGTGGGCGGTGTTCTGGCCCGACTCGCGCCTGGGCATCGCGTTCCTGGTCTTCCCGCTGCTCGGGTGGGCGGCTCTGCGCGCGAGCCGGCGCGAGACCCACGTGCAGCTCTTCGCGGTCGCCGCCGCGGCGTACGTGCTCACCTTCCTCGGTCACGGTCCGCTCGCCAAGGGCATGAAGGGTCTGCCGGACGACCTGGCACCCGCACTGCTCTACCTCTTCATCGCGGCTGCCTGCTACCTGACCGTCCCGCTGTCGATGACCGTGGAGCGACTCGTGCGAGTGACCGACCAGGCGACGCGCGCCGCGAGCACCATCGAGAGGATGCTCGACTCGGCCACCGGCACGCTGTTCATCGCCACCGACGTACTCGGCCAGATCACGCACTACAACTCGGGTGCCGCGAACGCCCTGGGCTACACCTTCGAGGAGGTCGTCGGGCACAGCCCCAAGATGTTCCACACCGCGGACGAGATCGCCCGTCAGGCGCAGCACTACGGGGTGCCGCCGGACCACAACCAGGTCGTGCTCGCGCAGGTGGGGTCCGGGGAGCGCCGCGACTGGGAGTTCCGCCACAAGGACGGGTCGGTCCGGATCACCTCCCTGAGCCTGAGCGAGATCTTGGCGCCGTCGGGCTACGTCCAGGGCTACATCGCCACGGGTGAGGACATCACCGAGCGGATGCGCGCCCAGGAGGTCCTCGAGGCGGCGCTGGACCGGGAGCACGCCTCGGTGCTGCGGCTGCAGGAGGTCGACCACGTCAAGCAGGAGCTGGTCTCCAACGTCAGCCACGAGCTGCGCACGCCGATCACCAGCATCTCCGGCTACACCGAGCTGCTCGCGGAGGGCGACCTCGGGGACCTCAGCCCGCCGCAGGTCGACGCGGTCGAGCGGATCGGGCGCAACACCGAGCGGCTGGGGGTGCTGGTCGAGGACCTGCTCACCCTCTCGCGGGCAGAGGCCGGCGAGCTGGCCCTCGCGGGCGACGAGGTCGACCTTCGCGCCGCCGTGCGGGAGGCCTACGACCTGATGCAGGAGCAGGGGCTCTCACGCTCGCTCGGCACCCGGCTCCGGTTGCCCGAGACACCCGTGGTCGTGCGCGGGGACGGGGCGGCCCTGGAGCGGGTCGCGGTCAACCTGATCAGCAACGCGGTCAAGTTCACCCCCGACGGCGGTCGCGTCACCGTCCGGGTGAAGGTCGAGGACGACCGCGCCGTGCTGGAGGTCGCCGACACCGGGATGGGCATCCCCGAGCAGGACCAGGAGCACCTGTTCACCCGGTTCTTCCGCGCCCCCGCGGCGACCGAGCAGGCCATCCAGGGCTCCGGGCTCGGCCTGAGCATCGTGCACGCCATCGTCACCCGCCACGCCGGCGAGGTCACCGTCGCCTCCACCCTCGGCGTGGGCACGACGGTCCGGGTGCTGCTGCCCGTCGTACGTCGCTAGGCGGCCGGCCGGTTTCCCAGGGTACGAAGGGTTTTTGCACCCTCACACAGGTTGCCACCTGTGTGAGGGTGCAACTTCGGTTCCTACCCTGGGAAACTGCCCCGCTGGAGCGTCTGAGGCTCAGCTCTTCCGCAGGTTGCGCAGCACGTACGGCATGATCCCGCCGTTGCGGAAGTAGTTCGCCTCGCCGGGGGTGTCGATGCGGACCTTGGCGTCGAACTCGGTGTCACCGGCCTTGACCTTGATGGTCTTGGGGGTCTTGCCGTCGTTGAACTCCGTGATGCCGGTGAAGGAGAACTCCTCCTCGCCGCTCAGCCCGAGCGACTCGGCGCTCTCCCCCTCCGGGTACTGCAGCGGCAGCACGCCCATGCCGATCAGGTTGGAGCGGTGGATCCGCTCGTAGGACTCGGCGATGACCGCCTTCACGCCGAGCAGCGCGGTGCCCTTGGCCGCCCAGTCACGCGACGAGCCAGAGCCGTACTCCTTGCCGGCGAGCACCACGAGCGGGACGTCCTGCTCGAGGTAGTGCTCGCTCGCCTCGAAGACGGTCGTCTCCTCGCCGTCGGCCGTGAAGTCGCGGGTGACGCCACCCTCGGTGCCCGGCGCCAGCTGGTTGCGGAGCCGGATGTTGGCGAAGGTGCCCCGGATCATCACCTCGTGGTTGCCGCGGCGCGAGCCGTAGGAGTTGAAGTCGCGCTGCTCGACGCCGTGCTCGGCGAGGTACTTGCCGGCCGGGCTGTCCTTCTTGATCGCACCGGCCGGGCTGATGTGGTCGGTCGTGACCGAGTCGCCGAGCTTGAGCAGCACGCGGGCGCCCTCGATGTCGGTGAGCTCCTCGGGCTCGTCGGGCATGCCGTCGAAGTACGGCGGCTTGCGGACGTACGTCGAGTCCTCGTCCCACTCGAAGGTGTCGCCCTCGGGCGTGTCCATCGACTTCCACTGCTCGTCGCCCGCGAAGACGTCGGAGTAGTCGTTGGTGAACATCTCCGAGGTGATCGCGCTCGCGATGACCTCCTCGACCTCGGCGGCACTCGGCCAGATGTCCTTCATGAAGACGTCGTTGCCGTCCTCGTCCTGGCCCAGCGGGTCGTGGTACAGGTCGACGTCCATCGAGCCGGCCAGCGCGTAGGCCACGACCAGCGGCGGAGAGGCGAGGTAGTTCATCTTCACGTCGGGGTTGATCCGGCCCTCGAAGTTGCGGTTGCCCGACAGCACCGAGACGACCGCGAGGTCGTTCTCGTTGACGGCGTCGCTCACCTCGGGGATCAGCGGGCCGGAGTTGCCGATGCACGTCGTGCAGCCGTAGCCGACGAGGTTGAACCCCAGCTTGTCGAGGTACGGCGTCAGCTCGGCGCGCTCGTAGTAGTCCGAGACGACCTTCGAGCCGGGGGCCAGCGTGGTCTTCACCCAGGGCTTGGTGGTCAGGCCCTTCTCGACGGCGTTCTTCGCGAGCAGCGCCGCGCCGATCATCACCGAGGGGTTGGAGGTGTTGGTGCACGAGGTGATCGCCGCGATCGCCACGGCGCCGTGGTCCAGCTGGAACTCGGTGCCGTCGTCCAGGGTCACGCTCGCCTTGTTGGACGGACGCCCCTCGTCGCTGCCGGCCGGGTGGTTGCGCCAGTTGTCGGGTGCACCGGCACCGTTGCCGCCCTCGGAGTGCGAGGGCGCGTCGCTCGAGGGGAACGACTCGTCCGACTGCTCGTCGACCTTGGAGTGCTGCGCCTCGTCGGGCTTCTCCTGCGCAGGGACGCCTTCCTTGTCCGACCCGCCTTCGGCGTCGCCGTCGTCGACGTAGTCGGCCAGCGAGGTGCGGAAGGCCTCCTTCGCGTCGGAGAGCGAGACCCGGTCCTGCGGCCGCTTCGGTCCGGCGAGGGAGGGCACCACCTCGGCGAGGTCGAGCTCGAGCCGCTCGGAGTAGCGCGGCTCGCGGTCCGGGTCGTGCCAGAGCCCCTGCTCCTTGGCGTAGGCCTCGACGAGCGCGATCTGCTCGTCGTCGCGACCGGTCAGCTTGAGGTACTTGGTGGTCTCCTCGTCGACGGGGAAGACCGCGATCGTGGAGCCGAACTCCGGGCTCATGTTGCCGATCGTGGCGCGGTTGGCCAGTGGCAGCGCCGAGACACCGGGGCCGTAGAACTCGACGAACTTTCCGACCACGCCGTGCTCGCGGAGCATCTCGGTGATCGTGAGGACGAGGTCGGTCGCCGTGGCGCCCTCGGGCAGGTCGCCGTTGAGCTTGAAGCCGACCACGCGCGGGATCAGCATCGACACCGGCTGGCCCAGCATGGCCGCCTCGGCCTCGATGCCGCCGACGCCCCAGCCGACCACGCCGATGCCGTTGACCATCGTGGTGTGGGAGTCGGTGCCGACCAGGGTGTCGGGGTACGCCGTGAGCTCGCCGTCGATCTCGCGGGTGAACACCACGCGGGCCAGGTGCTCGATGTTGACCTGGTGGACGATGCCGGTGCCGGGCGGCACGACCTTGAAGTCGTCGAAGGCGCCCTGACCCCAGCGCAGGAACTGGTAGCGCTCCTTGTTGCGCTGGTACTCGATCTCGACGTTGCGCTCGAAGGCCTCCGGCGTGCCGAACACGTCGGCGATCACCGAGTGGTCGATGACGAGCTCGGCCGGGGCCAGCGGGTTGATCTTCGAGGGATCGCCGCCGAGGTCCGCCATCGCCTCTCGCATGGTCGCGAGGTCGACGATGCACGGGACGCCGGTGAAGTCCTGCATGATCACCCGCGACGGGGTGAACTGGATCTCCGAGTCGGGCTCCGCGTCGGCGTCCCATCCGGCGATGGCCTTGATGTCGTCGGCGGTGATGTCCTGCCCGTCCTCGGTGCGCAGGAGGTTCTCCAGGAGCACCTTGAGGCTGAACGGCAGCGAGTCGACGTCGAGACCCTCACCCTCGACCGAGCTGAGCCGATAGATCTCGTAGGACTTCCCGTCGACGTCCAACGTGCCCTTGGCACCGAAACTGTCCGTGCTCGCCATCGAGTCCACTCCTCTGGTCCTGGGTCTGCTGCCATCCTGCCCAGACCAGCGGCCGAGGTCGAAGGAAGGTTGACCTAAGTACGATTTATCTTGATGTCAAGATATCATGTCGGACGGAGTCGCTCCAGGGGTCGAGTTCAGCCCTGGGACGATCTCCCCGCCGATCCCTGGGCGAGCTTGGCCACGTCGTCCCACTTCTCCCAGGTCTCCAGCCGCGACTCGTAGTCGGCCTTGGCGATGCCGAGCGGGGCGGCGCCGAAGAACACCCGGAGAGGCGGCTCCTCCGCGTCGACCACGCGCAGCAGGGCCTCGGCCGACGCGACCGGGTCGCCGGGACCGGAGGAGTTCCGCTTGGAGCGCGCCTCCTCCATCTCCCTGCGCAGCTGCTCGTACGCCGGCAGGGGGGTCGCGGTCCTGGACGACGGCCCCGCCCAATCGGTGGAGAAGCCGCCGGGCTCGATCAGGGTGACGTGGATGCCGAAGCTCGCGACCTCTTGCGCCAGGGCCTGCGAAAAGCCCTCGAGGGCCCACTTCGAGGCGTGGTAGGCGCCGACGAGGGGGAAGGCAGAGATGCCGCCGATGGAGGACACCTGCAGGATGTGGCCGGCACCCTGCGCACGCATGATCGGCAGCGCGGCCTGGGTAACCCACATCGCGCCGAAGGTGTTGGTCTCCATCTGGTGGCGGAAGTCGTCCTCGCTGAGCTCCTCGACGAAGCCGAACTGGCCGTAGCCGGCGTTGTTCACGACGATGTCGAGCCGGCCGAAGTGCTCGGCCGCCTGTTGGACGGCGGCGAAGTCGGCCGCGCGGTCGGTCACGTCGAGCTCGATCGGGAGGATCGCCTCGCCGTACTTCGACACGAGGTTGTCGAGCGTCGAGGTGTCGCGGGCGGTCGCCGCGACACGGTCGCCCCGCTCGAGGGCCGCGATCGCCCATTCGCGGCCGAAGCCGCGCGAGCAGCCGGTGATGAACCAGGTCCTGGTGGAAGTCATGTCCACGACGCTAGGACCGACGCCCAAGCCGGAAAAGCTCAGTCCGGGAGCCGATCCCCCCGGGCCTCCACCAGCGTCGCCGGCGCCGAGAGCCGCCAGGCCTCGTAGGTGAGCTCGGCCAGCTCCGCACGGTCGACTCCCTCGAGCTGTACGACGACCCACCCGAAGCCGCCCGCCGTGAACTGGACCTCGAACACCTCGGGCCGCTCCGCCACCAGCGCCAGCTGCTCGCCGAGGGTCTGCTTCAGCCCGACGGTCCGGGTGGCCGGCCACGCGTAGCCGAAGGCCCGGCGAGCGACCTCGAGCTTCAGGTACCGGTCGTGGTCGCTGACCTCGACCTGCTCGAGCTGCCGCACCAGGCCGAGGAAGTCCTCGAGCGAGTTCACGGCACCACCAGGGCGACGCACTCGACGTGGTGGGTCATCGGGAACAGGTCGAAGGCACGCAGGGCCTCCAGCCGGTAACCCTGCTCGGCGAAGTAGCCGAGGTCTCGCGCGAGGGCTGCGGGGTCGCACGCGACGTAGGCCACCGCCCGGGGCCGGAGCGCCGTGATGGCGCGCACGACCGCGCGCTTCGCACCGGCCCGGGGCGGGTCGAGGACGACGAGGTCGGCGCCGCCGACGCCGCGCCGCAGGACCCGGTCGACGGGCCCGTGCACGACCCTCACCCCGGCGGCCGCGCCCAGGTTCTCGCGCGCATGGGCGCACGCGGTGCGGTCGCCCTCGACGGCCACCACGGAGCCGGTGGGACCCACCACCTCGGCGAGGAAGGCCGAGAACAGGCCGACGCCGGAGTACAGGTCGAGCACCTTCTCGCCCTCGCGGGGAGCCAGCATCCCTAGCGCCGTCTCGACCAGCAGCCGCGGCGCCTCGACGTGCGGCTGCCAGAAGCCGTCGGCGGCGACCTCGAAGGTGCGGGTGCCGAAGGAGGTGGTCACCGTCTCCAACCGGGTCCCTGAGGAGCGAGCGCCAGCGAGCGTCTCGAAGGGTCGGGCCCTTCGAGACGGGCCTTGACGGCCCTCCTCAGGAACCCGACCGTCGGCGATACCTGACCCCTCGAAGGGCCCGGCCGCATCGATCAGGCAGTCGTCGATCTGGATCACCTCGTGGGAGCGGTGCTTGTGCAGACCCACGCCACCGCCCGGGAGGTCGACGTACTGCATCCGGGTGCGCCAGCGGAGATCAGGCGGCACCTCCTCCACGACCACGTCGCGCTCCAGCCCAGCGAGGCGAGCCAGCTGCTCGGAGACCACCGCCGCCTTGAGCCGGCGCTGCTCCGGCAGGTCGACGTGCTGGAAGTCGCAGCCACCGCAGGCCCCTGGGCCGGCGTACGGGCACGGTGCGTCGACCCGGTGCGGAGAGGGCTCGAGCACCTCGACGGCGTCACCGCGGAGGAACTTGCCGCTCTCGGTGACCTCGACGACGACCCGCTCGTCGGGCAACGCGTGCCGGACGAAGACCACCTGCCCCTCGGGCGTTCGGGCCACCATGTGCCCGCCGTGCGCGACCGGTCCGATCCGGAGCTCCACGCGCGCCCCCGCCGGGAGGGTCACTTCGTGCGGGTGCGCCCGCGACGCACGTCGCCGGGGCGAGCGCGATCGAGATCCCAGTCCCCGCGCGCCTTGGCCGCCTCGGAGCCGCGCAGCTGGTAGGGCACCGAGGTGACCATCACGCCCGGGGTGAACAGCAGCCGGCCCTTGAGCCGCAGGGCGGTCTGGTTGTGCAGCACCTGCTCCCACCAGTGGCCCACGACGTACTCGGGGATGTAGACGGCCACCACGCCGCGCGGGTTGGCCTCGCGGATCTCCACGGCGTACTGCACGATCGGCCGGATCACCTCGCGGTACGGCGAGTACAGCATCTTCAGGGGTACGTCGATCCGCTGGGTGTCCCACTCCTCGGACAACGCCCGCGACCGGTCGTCGCCGGTGTCGACGTACACCGCCTCGAGCACGTTGGGGCGGGTCGCCTTCGCGTAGGCCAGCGCCCGCATCGTGGGCTTGTGCAGCTTGGAGACAAGCACGATCGCATGCACCCGGGTCGGCATGATCGGGTCGCTGTCGCCGATCACCAGCTCCCTCTCGATCCGGTCGTAGTGGGTGCGGATCGAGCGCAGGATCGCGAAGAAGACGACCATCGCGAGGATCGCGATCCAGGCGCCGGCCAGGAACTTGGTGAACAGGACGACCACGAAGACGGTCGCGGTCATGGCCAGGCCGAAGGAGTTGATCACCCGTGACCGGAACATCTTGCGACGCGCGGCGGGATCCTCCTCGGTCTTCAGGTGGCGGGTCCAGTGCCGGATCATGCCGAGCTGGCTGAGGTTGAAGGAGACGAAGACGCCGATGATGTAGAGCTGGATCAGGCGCGTGGTCTCGGCGTTGAAGGCGAGGATCAGCACCATCGCGAACCCGGCGAGGATCAGGATGCCGTTGGAGTAGGCCAGCCGGTCGCCCCGCGACCCGAGCTGGCGCGGCGCGAAGCCGTCCCTGGCGAGGATCGAGCCGAGCACCGGGAAACCGTTGAAGGCGGTGTTGGCCGCGAGGATCAGGATGATGCCGGTCGTGGCGACGACGAAGTAGAAGCCCGGGGTGAAGTTGTCGAAGACCGCCCGGGCGATCTGCGCGATCACCGTGTGCTGGTCGTAGCCAGCGGGCAACGGGCTCCCGTCGGCATAGGTGAGGCGCTCGATGTCCCGCTCGTCGACGAACTTCAGGCCCATCGAGTACGCCAGCAGGATGATGCTCATCATCATCGTCACGGCGATGGCGCCCAGCAGGAACAGCGTGGACGCGGCGTTCTTGCTCTTCGGCTTGCGGAAGGCCGGCACGCCGTTGGAGATGGCCTCCACGCCGGTCAGCGCGGCACACCCGGAGGAGAAGGCCCTGGCCAGGAGGAACACCATGGCGGCCTGGGAGATCTCGCCGTTGTAGCCGGGCGCCGGGTGGATCACCAGGTGGGCGCTCGCGACGTCCGGCAAGGTGCCGTGCAGACCGCGCCAGGCGCCGTAGATCGCCATCCCCATGACCCCGGCCATGAAGGCATAGGTCGGCACGGCGAAGAACGCACCGGACTCACGCACCCCGCGCAGGTTCATCGCCGCCAGGACCACCACGAGCAGGCAGGCCACCTGCGCCTCGTGACCGGTCAGGGCCGGGATCGCGGACGCGGCGTTCTGGACGCCCGAGGAGACCGAGACCGCGACGGTCAGGACGTAGTCGACCAGCAGGGCCGACGCCACCGTGACCCCGGCGTTCTCGCCCAGGTTGACCTTGGCGACCTCGTAGTCACCGCCACCACTCGGGTAGGCGTGCACGTTCTGGCGGTACGACGCCACCACCGTGAGCATGACGATCGCGACGAGGATCCCGATCTTCCAGCTGTAGGCGTAGGCGGAGACGCCGGCGACCGAGAGCATGATGAAGATCTCGTCCGGGGCGTAGGCGACCGAGGACAACGCGTCGCTGGCGAAGACGGGCAGGGCGATGCGCTTGGGGAGGAGCGTCTCCCCCAGCTGTGAGCTGCGGAGCTTGCGCCCGAGCAGCACTCGTTTGAAGACATTCCCGATGCCCACGTGCCGAGGCTAGAGCACTGAGGCGTGCGACGGTTCCACACGCGGTCGTCTTCGCTACTGTTCGCGGTGTGCACGTGGTGATCATGGGATGCGGGCGCGTCGGATCGACCTTGGCGCGCAGCCTCGAGGACCGCAACCACACGGTGAGCATCATCGACAGCAACCCCGACGCCTTCCGGCGCCTCGGCCCGTCGTTCAACGGCACCAAGGTCACCGGCTACGGCTTCGACCAGGCCGTCCTCACCGAGGCCGGGATCGAGCGGGCCGACGCGTTCGCCGCGGTGAGCTCGGGCGACAACTCCAACATCATCGCGGCGCGGGTGGCCCGCGAGACGTTCGGGATCCAGCAGGTCGTCGCGCGGATCTACGACCCCGGGCGTGCCGAGGTCTACCAGCGCTTGGGCATCACCACGGTCGCCACGGTCAAGTGGACCGCCGACCAGGTGCTTCGTCGGCTGCTTCCCGCAGGCGGCGAGCCCGACTTCCGTGACCCCTCCGGCACCATCCGCGTCGACCAGATCCCGATCCCCGAGGCCTGGGTCGGACAGCGCACGGTGAAGTTCCAGGAGGAGTCCAGCAGCCGGATCGCCTGGATCGACCGGCTCGGCGAGGGGATGCTGACCAGCCGGGAGTCGGTGCTGCAGGAGGGCGACATCCTGCACCTCGTGATGCGCGAGGAGAAGGCGAGCCGCGTGTACGACGTGTTGAAGAAGGGCCCCGAGGATGACTGAGGCACCGAGCGTGCGGGGCGTCCGATGAGGGTCGCCATCGCGGGAGCAGGGGCGGTCGGACGGTCGATCGCGCGCGAGCTGATCGGCAACGGCCACGACGTGCTGCTCATCGACCGGGACCCGGGCTCGATCAAGCCCGACCGGGTGCCCGATGCCGAGTGGCTGCTCGCCGACTCCTGCGAGCTCTCCTCGCTGGAGGAGGCTCGCCTGCAGGACTGCGACGTGGTGATCGCCGCGACGGGTGACGACAAGGTCAACCTGGTCACCTCCCTGCTCGCCAAGACCGAGTTCGGCGTGCCGCGCACGGTCGGCCGGGTCAACCACCCCAACAACGAGTGGCTCTTCACCGAGGCCTGGGGCGTCGACGTCAACGTCTCCACCCCGCGGATCATGTCCGCGCTGGTCGAGGAGGCGGTGACCGTGGGCGACCTGGTGCGCCTCTTCACCTTCCGGCAGGGCCACGCCAACCTGGTGGAGATGACCCTGCCCTCCGACTCGCCCTTCGTGGGCAAGCCCTCGGGACTGGTCCCCTGGCCGGAGAACAGTGCCCTGGTGACGATCCTGCGCGACGGGCAGGTCTACGTCCCCGATCCCGACCAGCCGATCGAGGCGGGCGACGAGCTGCTCTTCGTCGTACCCAGCGAGGTCGAGGAGGAGCTCGAGCGGCTCCTGGCGCCCGAGGAGCACCAGCAGAAGGACCAGTAGGACTAGTCCGGACTCCCCACCCGGAGCTGCCGCGCGTAGCGTCCGAGACATGCTCACAGTGGAAGAATCTGTCGTCATCGACAAGCCGCTCAGTGAGGTCTTCGCCTTCTTCACCGACCCCGAGAACGTCTCGGTCTACAGCAGCAACATCGGTGACTACCGGGTGGTCTCGGGAGGCAACACCGAGATCGGGCGCAGGGCCGAGTTCACGGCCAGGGTGGTCGGGGTGCGCCTCGACTACACCGACGAGCTGGTCGAGTTCGAGGAGGGCAAGCACTACAAGCTCGCCTCCGCGAGCGGCCGGATCCCCTACACGATCGACACCCGCTTCGAGGACGAGGGAGGCAGCACCAAGGTCACCTGGCACCAGGAGTCGGAGTCACTCGGCAGCGTGTTCAAGTTCGCCGACCCGATCGTGCTCAAGATGTACGCCAAGGACGTGCGCGCGAACCTGGAGAAGGCCAAGACGCTCCTGGAGGCCTGAGGGCTCTCCCCTACGCCTGGACGGGGCCGAGGTCGGGCTCGGCTTCCCCGGGCTCGATCGGGGTGTGGTTGCGGGCCAGCAGCCAGGCCATCGCGGCCAGTGCCGCCACCTGCAGCGGCCAGCCCATGACGAGCTTCGCCACGCCCAGCGCGGCGACGGCTGAGTCGTCGGACATCCAGCCGTTGCGCGCCGCGATGTACAGCGGACCCTGCACGAGCACGCGGACCAGGCACGGCGCGGCCAGCAGCCAGGTGAGCCGGCTGCACAGGCGCACGATCTTCGGGTCGTCGTGCCACGCGGTGGGGTCACCGGCGACGCTGCCGACGACGAAGCCGACGATGGGCCACCGGATCGCGATCGTGAACATCATCAGCAGCGCGTAGCCGAGGTTGTAGAGCAGTCCCGGCAGGAAGTAGGCGAGTGCCTGGTCGCCGGCGTCGCCCCCACCGCGGGCAGCCTTCCAGGCGAAGAGCGCGCCGAGGCCGATGCCGAAGAAGGCGTTCATCACGAACTTGACCGAGCTGCGCTGCACGAGCCGGACGGCCAGCAGCACCCCCGCGGTCACCAGGCTCATCGTGATGGCCAGGCGCAGGTCGTGCCGGGTCAGGAAGACGACGGTGAAGATGATCGTCGGGATCGCCGCCTCGAGCATCCCGCGGGCCCCGCCGAGCGCCTTGGCGAGCTGCTGGCGGACGACCTGCTCGACGGTGTGGGTGGTGGGGGGTGCCGTCACTGGTGTCTCAGGTCGTAGTGCGGGTTGAACATGATCCGGTCGCCGTCCTGCTGGCCGATGCGCCCCGCGACCCGGATGGTCCGCCCCGGGGAGATGCCGCTGATCCGGCGTCGACCGAGCCAGATCACGTTGATCGAGCCGGTGCCGTCGTACAGCTCGGCCTCCAGAGCGGGCACGCCCCCGCGCGGCCGCAGGGTCACGGTCTTCAGGGTGCCCTGCACCACGACCTTCTCGCGCAGCGGCGCGTCGGCGATGCAGAGCAGCCCCGCCTTGCGGGTGCCCTGGCGCAGCTCTCGTGCTTCGTCGCGGTCCTGGCTGGCCCAGCGGCTGAGCGTCTGCCCCAGGGAATGGCGCTGCTTGCTCTTCTCGCGCTCGGGCATGGCGAAAGGGTAGTCGGGCCGCGCGAACGGCGGCGGCGGGATCAGTCGACCCGGCGCGCCTCGGGCGGCAGGTGCAGCGGCAGGGGGCTCCCGGGAACCCGCGCCTCACGTCCCCGGCGTACGACGACCCGGCGGATGCACTCCTCCCAGCGGTCGGCGCGCGCGGGGTCGAGGGCGGCCGCGCCCATCAGGGTGGCTCGCAGGATCCAGGCCGGCCCGAGCTGGGCGAGGACACGGCTGGTCTGGGCTCCGCCCTGGCCGTCGGGCGACTGCATGGGGACCATGCACACCAGCTCGGCGCCGAAGCTGCCTTGCTGCTCGGTCGCGGTGCCGCCGATGCGGGCGACCTCCGCCGCGATCTGGGGACGCAGCTCGGCCCAGGCGTCGCCGCCCCGGGAGGCGGCGAAGGCACGCAGCTCGAGCGCGCCGTCCTCGGTGACCAGGACCACGGCACCCACGTCGCCGGTGGCTTCCTCGACCTCGAGCCGCACCTCCATCCCCTGGTCCGGGACCACGATCAGGCTGCCGAGGTCGATGCCGGCGTGCTTCTCGAGGTAGTCCTCGACGTCGACCTGCGAGTCGTCGAAGGGGCCCACCCCTGGGAGGTCCAGGATCCCGACGTCCTCGGGCGACCCGTCCTCGGGCGCGCCTTCCTCCGTCGTCAGGTCCTCCGGCTCGGCAGGCCCGCGCTTGCGTCCGATCCTCACGACGCGGAGCCCCGCGACGAGGCGGTCATCTCCGACCGCTCCCGGGCGAACCCGCCCGTCGAGCCGTAGCCACCCTCACCGCGGGCCGACTCGGCGAGGTCAGCGGTCTCGACGAACGCGGCCGTCTCGCAGCGCTGCACGACGAGCTGGGCGATCCGGTCGCCCCGACGGACGGTGAAGGCCGCGTCGCGGTCGGTGTTGACCAGGCACACCTGCACCTCTCCGCGGTACCCGGCGTCGATGGTGCCCGGGGCGTTGACGATGGAGATCCCGTGGCGCGCGGCCAGCCCCGAGCGCGGGTGCACCAGGCCGACGTACCCCTCGGGGAGGGCCATGGCGATGCCCGTCGGGACCAGGGCACGTTCCCCCGGCGCGAGGGTCACCTCGGCGGCCGCGTGGAGATCGGCGCCGGCGTCACCGGGGTGGGCGTACGACGGAAGTGGCAGCTCTGGATCGAGTCGCCGGACAGGGATCTGCACCATTCCAGCGACCCTACTCGCGACCCGCCGGGCCGCGACGCGTGGCCGGGATGACAGGCTGGGCCCGTGCCGAGCGGGACCACCGAGGACTCCTACAGCGAGCGCCTCACCGTCCCACTGCGGTGGTGGGTGCAGGCCACCATGCTCCTGGCCACGCTGTGGCTGGCGTTCGTGGTGGCGATGCCGCTGTGGGCCGCCTCGAGCGCTGCCGGAGCGTTGCTGCTGCTGGTCTACGCCCTCTTCGTCTGGATCGGAAGCGCGCGTCTCGCCCTGCACGACGGCGTCCTGCACGCGGGGACCGCGCACATCGGCGTGGAGCACCTGGGGGTGCCCGAGGCGCTCGACCGCGAGGAGACCCGGCGCGTGCACGGAGTCGACGCGGACGCCCGCGCGTTCCTGCTCACCCGGCCCTACCTGCACCACTCGGTGAAGGTGCCGGTGCACGACCCGGCCGACCCGACGCCGTACTGGCTGCTCTCCACGCGCCATCCCCGGCGCCTCGCCACGGCACTGGTCGGGGCACGCACCAGGGGGGACACGCCCTAGGGTTGCCTCGGCAGGAGTGGGTACAGGTCGACACAGGACCGCGCGTCACGACGAGAGGGAACCATGGCGAAGGACAAGTCGGAGAAGAAGCAGGACAGCTCCAGGGTCTGGACCATCATGTCGTTGGCCGCCGCGCTCCTGGGCGCGACGATCGCCCGGAAGACCCTGACCAAGAGCTGGCAGGCGGCGACCGGGAAGAACCCGCCGGCCAATCCCGCCGACCCGGACGTCGACCTCTGGGAGGCGGTGCTGTGGGCCGTGGCCAGCGGCACGGTGGTGCAGCTCGCCCGGATGCTGATGACCCGCAGGGCCGCGAACTACTACGCCAAGTCGACAGGACACCTGCCGCCGCCACTGCAGAAGGACGACCAGGACGCCGACTGAGCGACCGGACAGCAGAAGGGCCGCCCCGTGGGGCGGCCCTTCTGGTTCAGGTCGAGGTCACGCGCAGTCGCGGCAGATGAGCTTCTTCTCGTCGGCCAGCTGGCTGCGGTGATGCACCAGGAAGCAGCTCATGCAGGTGAACTCGTCCATCTGCTTGGGCTTGACCTCCACGGCCAGCTCCTCGTGGGAGAGGTCCGCGCCGGGCAGCTCGAAGGACTCGGCCGCTTCGGCCTCGTCCTCGTCGACCTTTCCGGAGTTCTTGTCGTGCCGTCGTGCCTTGAGCTCCTCGAGGCTGTCCTCGCTCTGCTCTTCCTCGGTCTTGCGTGGTGCGTCGTAGTCGGTAGCCATGCTTCTCTCCTGCCCCCAAGTCCCAGTTGCTCCCGGGCCCGATCCGGGTGAGTCACGGTGTCGGGCACGGTGTTCTCATTCATGCTCCACGTCGCTCAACGGCGCAGATTGTGCACTAGTCCCGGGGAACTTGCACACCCACTCACAGCTCCCCTCGAACCTCTGGGGACGACGAGCAGGTTCTACGTCCTTGCGCCCCCGAGCAACGCGTGGACTGTACTCCTTTGTTCCCGATTCCGCGGGTCGCTATCAGTCGAAGCCACACTCGTCGACGAGCGCCCCGAAGCTGGCCCACAGCGGCTCCGGGGCACACACCACCAGGTCCATGCCGCGAGGGGTCTCCCGGACGGCGACCCGGGCGCCACACTCGGTGGCGACCAGGCCGCCCGCGGCGTGGTCCCAGACGTGCGGCCCCTCCTCGACGTAGGCGTCCAGGGAGCCGGTCGCGACGGCGCACAGGTCGAGCGCACAGGACCCGATCCGGCGGATGTCACGCACCCGGGGCAGCATCCGTGCCACGGCCTCGGCCTGGTGGGCGCGGATCTCGCGCTCGTAGCTGAAACCGGTGCCCACCAGCGCCTGCGCGAGCTCCGGGCTCTCGCGGCGTCCGAGCGGTACGCCGCCCAGGGTGGCTCCCCCACCGAGCGTCGCGGCGTACTCCAGGCCGAGGGCGGGGGCCACCACGGCGCCGGCGACCACGCGCCCCTCGTGCGCGGCGGCGACCGAGACGGCGTAGTGCGGCAGGCCGTAGAGGTAGTTGACGGTGCCGTCGATCGGGTCGACGATCCAGCGCACCCCCGAGGTGCCCGGCTCGTCGTGCCCCTCCTCGCCGATGAAGCCGTCCTGGGGTCGTGCCCCGAGCAGTCGCTCGCGGATCAGCTCCTCGCTCGCGCGGTCGGCCTCGGTGACGATGTCGGTGGGGCTGGACTTGACCCCGGCGATGTCGACGCCGTGGGAGCGCATCCCGGCCGCCAGCTCGGCCGCCTCCCGGGCGGCGGCGAGGGCGAGCTCGAGCAGGCCCGCGGGGTCGAGGTCCTCCGGCACGGCTCAGTCCCGCCCGCAGAGGGCGGGTCGGGGCCCGCGCGGGTTGGGACAGCATCCCGCGGCGCACACCTCCCAGACAGCCTCCGAGGCCACGGCGGCGCGCTCGACCGGCTCGCCGCGCTCGGCGGCTCCGCGCTCGAGGAGCAGGTCGCGGACCATCGCGACGAACCGCGGGTCCACCCCGGCCGTCGCCGCGCGCGCGTAGGGGAGACCGAGCTCTCGGGCGGTCTCCCGGGCCTCGGTGTCGAGGTCGTAGACGACCTCCATGTGGTCGGAGACGAAGCCGATCGGGACGACGGCCACGCCCGGGACTCCGCGACGTCGCAGCGCGCGGAGGTGGTCGTTGACGTCGGGCTCCAGCCACGGCACCTGGGGCGGACCGGAGCGCGAGCAGAACACCAGCTCCGAGGGGTAGCGGTGGCCGGTCTCCTCGCGCACCCGCTCGACGATCTCGGCGGCGACCACCCGGTGCTGGGCCACGTAGGCGCCGCCGCGCGGCCCGCTGCCCTCGTTCATCGACTCGGGGATCGAGTGGGTGACGAAGGCCAGGTGCCCCCCGCGTCGCGCGTCCTCGGGCAGGTCCGCCAGCGCCGTCAGGGTGGCGTCGACCATCGGCTCGATGAAGCCCGGGTGGTTGAAGTAGGCGCGGAGCCGGTCGACGTGAGGAGCCCCCGGCACTGCCGCGACCGCGTCGGCGAGGTCCTCGCGGTACTGCCGGCACCCGCTGTAGGAGGAGTAGGCGCTGGTGAGCAGGGCCGCGGCGCGCGAGATCCCGTCGGCCTTCATCTGCGCGACCGCGTCGCGCAGGTACGGGTCCCAGTTGCGGTTGCCCCAGTAGACCGGGATCTTGACGCCGTTGGCCTCCAGGTCGGTCTCGATGGCAGCGACGAGCTCGCGGTTCTGGTCGTTGATCGGGCTGCGGCCGCCCCGGTCGAGGTAGTGGCGCCCGACCTCCTCGAGCCGCGCCTCGGGGATGTCGCGGCCGGCGGTCACGTTGCGCAGGAACGGCAGGACGTCGTCGGGCTTCTCCGGGCCACCGAACGACACCAGCAGGAGCGCGTCGTACGGCGTCGGGTCCGGCATGTCGCCAGCCTAGGCTGAGCCGGGTGCTCGCCTCGTACCGCCGGGTCTTCTCCTACCCCGGCGCACTCGCATTCTCGGCGACGGGCCTGGTGGCTCGGCTCCCGATAGCGATGATGACGTTGGGCATCGTGCTGCTGGTGAGCGCCCAGACCGGCTCCTACGCCCTGGCCGGTCAGGTGTCGGCGGCCTACATCCTCGGCAACGCCTTCGCGGCGATCCCCCAGGGCCGCCTGGTCGACCGCTTCGGCCAGGCCCGGGTGCTGTACGTCGACGGGGCGCTCTTCGCCACCTTCACCGCCTTGACGGTCGTGGCGATCAGCGAGGAGTGGGCGTTCCCGTTCCCTCACGCGCTGGCGGTCGCGACGGGTGCCGTCATCCCGCCGTACGGCAGCCTGGTGCGGAGCAGGTGGGCCCACCTGCTCCACACCGAGGCCGAGCGGCACACTGCCTTCGCGGTCGAGGGGGTGGCGGACGAGGCGGTGTTCGTGACCGGCCCGGTGCTGGTCACCCTGCTCTCCACGCTGCACGCCCCGCAGTCCGGGCTGATCACCGCAGCGGTCATCGGGACGGTCGGGGCAGTCGCCCTCGCTGCGCAACGACGCACCGAACCGCCCGCCCACCCGCACGACCCGTCGACGGTCCGGGCGCCGATGCCGTGGGCCGTGCTGCTGCCGCTGACCGTCGCCGCGACGGCCCTGGGCAGCCTGTTCGGGGCGCAGGAGGTGGCCACGGTCGCGCTGGCCGGCGATGCCGGCCACAAGGCGGTCTCCGGGCTGATGCTCGGTGCCTTCGCGCTGGCCAGTGGTCTGGCGGGGGTGGTGGCGGGCGCGCTCACCTTCCGTCGCACACCGGTGACACGGGCACGGATCGGGCTGGCCCTGCTGGCCGTGGGCGCATCGATCCTGCCCCTGCTCCCGAACCTGGTCAGCGTGACCGCAGGCCTGTTCGTGACCGGGCTGGCCCTGGCGCCCACGTTGATCGCGCTGTTCTCGGTCATCGAGGCGGCCAGCCCTCGCTCCCGGCTCAACGAGGCGATGGGCTTCGTCGGCACCGGCGTCAGCGCGGGGCTGGCGCCTGGGGCGTGGCTCGCCGGGGTGGTCGCCGACCGGTCCGGCGGCCACGCGGCCTACTGGGTCGGAGCAGCCTCGGCGGTCGTCGCCGCCCTGGCCCTGATCGCCGTCCCCGACCGCGACCGGACGGGTGCCCCACCCGCGACGGCAACTAGATTGTGACCATGACCACGACGTGGACGAACTGGGCTCAGAACCAGGCGTCGCACCCCGCGCAGGAGGTCGCCCCGCACGACGCCGGAGAGGTCGTCGACGCGGTGGTGGCCGCTCGTCACCAGCACCTCCACCTCAAGATGCCGGGCACCGGGCACTCCTTCACCGACATCGCCCTGACCGACGGCCTCCTGCTGCGACCCGAGGGGCTGCGCGGGATCACCGCCGTCGACCGCGACGCGATGACGGTGACCGCGCTGGCCGGTACGCCGCTGCACGAGCTGAACACCCACCTCACGCGGTTGGGTCTGTCGCTGCACAACATGGGTGACATCGAGGAGCAGACGGTCGCGGGCGCGATCTCCACGGGCACCCACGGCACCGGCGGCACGGTGGCCTCCCTCAGCGCGCAGGTGGTGGGCGTCGAGCTGGTGACCGGCGAGGGCAAGGAGCTCACCGCCTCGGCCCAGGAGAACGCCGACGTGCTCGAGTTCGCGCGGCTCGGCCTCGGTGCCCTCGGTGTGCTGACGACGGTCACCTTCACGGTGGAGCCGATGTTCACGCTGGCGGCTCACGAGGCGCCGATGACGTGGGACCAGGCCCTCGCCGAGAGCGACGAGCTCGTCGCCGCCAACGACCACTTCGAGATGTACTGGTTCCCCCACACCGACCGCATCCTGAGCAAGCGCAACAACCGCACGGCCGACGCACCGCAGCCGCTCGGGCGTTTCAAGGGCTGGCTGGACGACGAGTTCCTCGCCAACCGGGTCTTCGGCTGGAGCAACCGCCTCGGCAACGTGCGCCCGTCACTGCGTCCGCGACTCAACGAGCTGGCCGGGCGGGCGTTGTCCGAGCGCCGTTTCAGCGACGTGCCGCACCGGGTGTTCACCTCACCCCGTCGCGTGGTGTTCCGCGAGATGGAGTACGCCGTCCCCCGCGAGGCCGGGCTGGAGGCACTGCGTGAGGTGCGTGCCCTCGTCGACCGCAGCGACTGGTTGATCAGCTTCCCGGTCGAGCTCCGGTTCGTGCCCGCCGACGACGTGCCCCTCTCGACGGCGTTCGGGCGCGACTCGCTGTACCTCGCCTTCCACACCAACCCGCAGACCGACCACACCGACTACTTCGCGCGGGTCGAGGAGGTGCTGCGTGGGTTCGACGGCCGCCCGCACTGGGGAAAGCTGCACACCCGCACCGCCGAGGACCTCGCCCCGACGTACCCACGCTGGCAGGAATTCCAGGCGATGCGTGACCGGCTCGACCCCGACCGGATCTTCGCCAATCCGTACCTCGGGCGCGTCCTCGGTCCCTGAGATCGCGCGGACAGGGGCTGTCGAGCGCGACGTCGTTCCAGTGCGTGCATGAGTGCCGCCGACGAGGGAGACGGGCCGGAGGCCCGGCGACTGAGGAGAAGGTGCTCAGGTGCGTGCTGGGGCGGCGTCTCGCCGACATCCCCCTGTCCGCGCGATCTCGTGCGCGGCTGAAGTATTCTCGGCGCTCTGGCCGCCCCCGTGGCCTCGCCACCGGCTCGGTGTAGGAGATGAAAGATGGAAAGCGCCTTGCGCCCCCGCGACATCCAGGCGCGCATCCGCGCAGGCGAGTCCCCCGAGGACGTCGCCGCTGCCGCACGGACCACCGTCGAGGCGATCATGGGATTCGCCACTCCAGTGCTGGCCGAGCGCGCCCACGTCGCGCAGACCGCCCAGAAGGCGTCCGTGCGGCGCCGCACGACCGAGGGCGGGGGTGTGTCGCGCACGCTCGGTGAGGCAGCCGGGCTGTTCTTCGCCGACCACTCGCTGCACGACGAGGACGTCGCCTGGGACGCCTGGCGCCAGGCCGACGGCCGCTGGGCCCTGGTCGCCGACTACGCCGTGGACGGCCGACCCCGTCGCGCCGAGTTCACCCACGACCTCCCCGGTCGCTACGTCGTCGCCGAGAACGACGACGCGCGGCTGCTGACCGGCGAGCTCCGTGAGCCCGGGACCCGTCCGGCGGCCCCGGGTCGTCGCCTGTCCTCGGTGCCGCACCAGGACGAGCTGCCCCTCGGCGACGACGCCATCGAGCTCGTCCGAGACCCGGCCGCCGACACCGCGGACGCCGACTGGATCGCCTCCGACGGCACGGTCCCGGTCGACCAGCCGCTCCCGGAGATGGACGAGCCTGCAGCGTCCGCCGACGAGGAGTCGCCCTCGGCCGAGGAGCCCGCGGCCGAGGACGAGACCCCCCGCGCCACGAAGGGCAAGCGCAAGGGTCGCTCCTCCATCCCGTCCTGGGACGAGATCATGTTCGGCGGCCAGTCCGAGTAGTCGCCGGCGGGGGTAGCCTCCGCCCATGGCTTACTTCGTCACCGGCGCAACGGGCTTCATCGGCCGCTATCTCGTCGAGGAGCTGCTGTCCAACCGCCAGGGCGACGTCTACGTCCTGTGCCGTGAGGGCTCCCTGCCCCGCATCGAGGCCCTCGTCGAGCACTGGTCGGACGCTCTGGGGGCCTCCGACCGGGTGATCCCGGTCATCGGCGACCTCGGCGAGGAGGACCTCGGCGTCAGCCACCAGTGGATCACCGCTCACCGCGACGACATCGAGCACTTCTTCCACCTCGCCGCGATCTACGACATGACCGCCTCGGACGAGATGAACCAGGTCATGAACGTCGACGGCACCCGCAACGCCATCTCGCTCGCCGCCAAGCTCGACGCCCGCCACTTCCACCAGGTCTCCTCGGTCGCCGCCTCGGGTGACTTCGAGGGCGTCTTCGACGAGTCGATGTTCGACGAGGGTCAGGGCCTGCCCTCGGCGTACCACCGGACGAAGTTCGAGTCCGAGAAGATCGTGCGCGAGGAGTCCGAGGTGCCGTGGCGGGTCTACCGGCCGGCGATCGTGGTCGGGGACTCCCAGACCGGGGCGATGGACAAGATCGACGGCCCCTACTACTTCTTCCCGCTGCTCAAGCGGATGCGCGACACCATCCCGGGGTGGGTCCCGCTGGTCGGAGTCGACCTGGGCGACACCAACGTGGTGCCGGTCGACTACGTCGCGCAGGCGATGGACCACATCGCCCACCAGCCCGACCTCGACGGCCAGGCCTTCCACCTGGTCAACCCCGAGCCGCAGAGCACCGTCGGACTGATCAACACCTTCGCGGCCGCGGCCAAGTCCCCACAGTTCGCGGTGCCGGTCGACCGCAGCATCACCGGTCGGCTGCCCACCAACCTGCTCCCCCGCGCGCTGCGTCCCAAGAGCCTGCTGGGCGCTGCCCTGCGGCTCTCGCCGGTGAACATGGCGCTCGACCAGACCATCGGGCGCCTCGGCATCCCGCCCGCCGTGCTCGGGCACGTCTCGTTCCCCTCGGTCTACGCCTCCCGGGCGACCGAGAAGGCGCTGTCGGGGTCCGGGATCTCGGTGCCCGACCTGGAGTCCTACGCCTCCCTGCTGTGGACCTACTGGGAGGAGATGCTCGACGACTCCATCAAGAACGACGCCGCAGCGGTCAAGGCCCTGACCAACAAGACCGTCGTGATCACCGGCGCCTCCTCGGGCATCGGCCTGGTCACCGCCGTCCAGGTCGCCAAGGCCGGAGCCGTCCCGATCCTGGTCGCGCGCGGCGCCGAGAAGCTCGAGGCCACCCGGCGGCTGATCGAGAGCCAGGGCGGCACGGCGTACGTCTACCCCTGCGACCTCTCCGACCTCGACGCCATCGACGCGCTGACCAAGCAGCTCTCGGAGGACTTCGACCACATCGACTTCGTCGTCAACAACGCCGGCCGCTCCATCCGCCGCTCGCTCAAGCTGAGCGAGGACCGCTTCCACGACTTCGAGCGGACCATGCAGCTCAACTACTTCGGCGCGATCCGGCTGGTGATGGGGCTGCTGCCCACCATGCGTGCCCAGAAGTCCGGGCACATCGTGAACATCTCCTCGATCGGCGTACTCACCAGTCCGCCGCGGTTCTCCGCCTACGTCGCCTCCAAGGCCGCGCTCGACGCGTGGAGCAACGTGGTCTCCAGCGAGGTCGTCGGCGACGGCGTCTCGTTCACCAGCATCCACATGCCGCTGGTGCGCACGCCGATGATCGCCCCCACCAAGCTCTACGACCGGTTCCCGACGATCAGCCCCGGACAGGCCGCCCGGAAGATCCTCACCGCACTGGTCGAGAAGCCCCACGAGATCAACACCCTCACGGGCAACCTCGGCGCCCTGGCCCACACCCTCGCCCCCAAGCAGGCCTTCCGGGTGCTGCACCTGGCCTACCAGGTCTTCCCCGACTCCTCCGCCGCCAAGGGAGCGACCGCCGAGGCCGCTGCCAAGGGCCGGGCCGAGAGCGAGCAGATGATGCTGGCCCGCCTGCTCAAGGGCGTCCACTGGTAGGTCGGCACCCGCCGAACCTCCGGCCGACACGCGGAGCCAGGTCCGGGATTCACACCCGTCACACGCTCAGCCGTGGCCGCGGGCGAGACATGGCTCCGCGCGTCTACGGACTCTCGGTGGCGGTGGGACGCGACGGGTCGGCGACCCACTCGCTCCACGAGCCCGGGTAGAGCACGCCGTCGAAGCCGGCCACCTGCATCGCCAGCAGGTCGTGGGCGGCGGTGACGCCGGAGCCGCAGTACGCCGCGAC
The DNA here is from genome assembly GCA_963794435.1 of uncultured Actinomycetota bacterium. GTDB lineage: Bacteria > Actinomycetota > Actinomycetes > Propionibacteriales > Nocardioidaceae > Marmoricola. The sequence goes on along the minus strand of CAWCDX010000015.1, from coordinate 174,066 downwards.
CTCGCCGCTCTCGGCCGCGGCGTAGACCTCGCGCAGCTCCTCGGCCGACTTGAAGGTGCCGTCGTCACGGAGGTTGGCGCCGGTCGGCACGTTGAGGGCCCCCGGGATGTGACCGGCCACCGGATCGACGGGCTCCACCTCGCCCCGGAAGCGCTCGGGGTTGCGGGCGTCGACCAGCACGTGCCGCTCGGCGAAGGCGAGCACCTCGTCGGCATCGAGCGTGGGCAGCTGGCCCGGGCTCGCGATGAAGTCACCCGCGGCCGGCCGCACCGGCTCGGTGCTCGTCGGCCGGCCTGCGTCGACCCACGCCGACCAGCCACCGTCGAGCACCCGCACGTCGGGATGACCGGCCCAGCGCAGCAGCCACCAGCAGCGGGCGGCGGCCCGGCCCTGCCAGTCGTCGTAGACCACGACCGGCCTGCGCTGGGTCACCCCGGCCGCCCGCATCGCTGCCTGGAAGACCTCGACCTCCGGCAGCGGGTGCCGGCCACGCGGACCGGGCGGGGCGGCGAGGGCGGTGTCCAGGTCGACGTACGCCGCCCCGGGGACGTGGCCCGCGGCGTACGCCGGAGCACCTGGCGGCCCGCCCATCGTGTAGCGGACGTCGAGCACGCTCACCTCCGAGAGGCGCCGGGCGAGCTCGTCGACGGAGATCAGGGGGCTGTCGACCTGCATGGCATGATCCTGCCCGATGGCCGAACTCCAATTCTTCACCGGGACGATGGACTCCGGGAAGAGCACCCTCGCCCTGCAGACCAACCACAACCACGCCGCGCGTGGGCGGATCGGCCGGATCTTCACCACCCACGACCGCGCCGGTGAGGCGCTGGTCTCCTCGCGCCTCGGGCTGACCCACGACGCGATCGAGGTGGACTCGGGGTTCGACTTCTGGCGCTACGTGGTCGACGAGCTCACGCACGGCGCGCGGATCGACTACCTGATCTGCGACGAGGCGCAGTTCTACACCGGCGCGCAGGTCGAGCAGCTGGCCAAGGTCGTCGACGAGCTGCAGATCGACGCCTTCGCCTTCGGCATCCTCACCGACTTCCGCACCCACCTCTTCGAGGGCTCACGACGGCTGGTCGAGCTCGCCGACCGGATGAACGTGCTCCAGGTCGAGGCGCTGTGCTGGTGCGGTCGCCGGGCCACCCACAACGCGCGCTCCGTGGGCGGCGAGATGGTCACCGAGGGCGAGGTGATCGTCGTCGGCGACGTCGAGGACGAGGACTCCCCCGAGGGCGAGGTCGTCTACGAGGTCCTCTGCCGCGCCCACCACCGGCGCCGGATGACCGCCGCCCGCGCCCGCGCGATCTCGATGATCGCCGAGCCGCTGCCCTTCGCCTGAGTTCCCGATACTCCATGTCATTCGGGCCCTTCTCCGAGAGCGAAAAGGGCCCGAATGACATGGACTATCGGTTCGCTGGATCAGCAGACGAGGATGGGGATGTGCATCTCCCGGGCGGTGAGGGAGCCGTGCAGGCCGACCAGCGTGGTCTCGTAGGAGAAGTCCACGCTGCTGAACAGCGCCCAGTCGTCGTGGGCTGCGGCGACGACGTCACCGATGCGGGGGCGTACGGCGGAGTCGACCGGGCCGAACCAGCCGCGGGCGATCGCCTCCTCGCGGGTCAGCACGGTCGCCCGCTCGCCGAGCACCTCGGCCCAGGTGGCCGCGACCTCGGGAGCCGCCCCCTCGTGGCAGTAGACGTGGCGGAACCGGGCCTCTCCCCCGAGCAGCGACACCCCGTCGCGCAGTGACGGCTCGGAGTCGATGTCGTAGCGCGTCTCCGGGAGCGAGTCGACCATGCCGTGGTCGGCCACCACCACGAGTCGCGCCTCGGGCGGGAGCGCGTCGCGCAGCTCCTGCACGTCCTCGTCGATGTCGCGCAGCTGCGCCCGCCAACGCACCGAGTCGACCCCCGCCCGGTGCCCGTGCCAGTCGAGGTCCCCGTCGTAGACGTAGGTCAGCGACGGCCGCCTGGCCGCACCCGCGACCGCCCCGGCCACCCGTTCGGCCACGTCATCGGCTCCGACGAACTCCGCGCCGCGCTGGCCGCTCCGCGTCAGCCCGGAGCGCTCGAACTCGCGCTTGCTGACCACGCTGGTGTGCACGCCCACCGCCTCGAGCGCGTCGAAGGCCGTGCGGTGCGGCTGCCACACGAGCGGGTCGACGGGCTGGTCCCAGAACAGCGAGTTCAGCAGCGCGCCGGTCTCGGGGACCCGCGAGGTGAAGCCGACCATGCCGTGCTGACCCGGGGTGAGCGCGGTGCCGAGCGAGGTCAGCGAGGTAGCGGTCGTCGACGGCACGCCGCAGGTGGCGGGCGGGCGGCCGAGCAACGAATGGAGGTACGGCGCCTGGACGCGATGCTCGGCGAGGAGGTCGTGGCCGAGGCCGTCGACCAGCATCACGACGTACGCCGGCGCGGGCGGCAGCTCCAAGGACGTCGGGCCGAGACCAGGCGCGACCTCGAGCGCCCGGGCAACGGCGGGCAGGACGTCACCGAGCGTCGACGAGGCATAGACGGGCTCGACGAACCCACTGCCCGTGGGGAGCACCACGTGTCAGCCCCGGGTGCGCGCAGACAGGCTCTCGGCGAACTCGAGCAACCCGTCGACCGCGCCCTGGCCGTCGGCGGCCGAGCTGACCCGCAGGGAGAAGTCGTCGGAGGCCAGCACCCCGGTGTAGCCGTGGTCGGCGTCGCACTCGGGGTCGGCGCAGGCGGCCGGTTCCAGGTCGATCCTGCTGACGCCGCCCCAGCCGATGGTCAGCACCGCCTCGGTGGGAGTCGGCTCGCTCCCGTCGCCGACCGACTCCGGGTTGGCCACCATCCGGTTGACCACGACCGAGCGCACCGAGGTCAGCCGGATGGCCTCCGTCGAGGTCGAGGTGTACGGCTCGGGCAGCAGGTCGTCGGGCGCGTGCTCGTCGGTGTGGCACAGGATCAGCCGGGTGCCGGTCAGCACCACGACCGTGATGTGGCGGCGCACCTCGTCGCGGTCGATGGTCGGCTCGTGGTGCACGAGGTACGACGCGACCTCCTCGCCCGCCACCGCGGCCCGGACGCCGGCGGACACCACCTGGGGGTAGTACCCGGTCTTCTCGATCGCCACGACGAGGTCACCGGAGCGATCGCTCGAGGTCAGGGGCCGCATGGGGTCAGTCTTTCACGGCCCTTCGAGACGGTTGCTGCGCAACCTCCTCAGGGACCCTTCGAGACGGGTGCCTGGCACCCTCCCCAGGGACCCGATGGGCGCTCGCTCCTCGACCCTCAGCCGTGCAGCGTGTCGCCCGGTGGCGCACTGAGGCGCCGCACGAACAGGTCCGAGCGGGGGTCGGCGACCGGCTCCACCCGGCCGGTGGCGTGGAGCACCCGGCACCCCGACGAGGTCGCGTGCACCAGCATCAGGTCGATCTGGCTGACCTGGGGCAGGTCGATCTTGAGCTGGGCCACCCGGCGGATCAGCTCCTCGACGGCGGCCACGTCGACGGGCTCGCTGCCGCGGTACCCGAACAGCAGCGGAGCGGCCTTGATGTCCCGCACGGTCTCGGCAGCATCGAGGGCACTGATGGGCGGGATCCGGTAGACCCGGTCGCCCACCAGCTCGGTGAGCGGCCCGGAGACGCCGAAGTGCACCGCCGGCCCGAAGAGCGGGTCCTCGAGGGCACCGACGGAGACCGGGACGCCGGAGTCGGCCGTGGCCTGCACGACGAACTGCGCGTCCGTGGCGTCGTGGGTCATCTCCCGCATCGACGCCCACGCCCCTTCCATCTCCTCGGCGTCCTGGATGTTGCGCCACACGTGGGCGAGGTCGGGGCGCTGGCGCAGCCGCTCCGCCGTCGCCTTGAGCACGACGTCCCAGCCGAACCCCTCACCGGCCGCGACTGCCTCCTCCAGCGTGACGACGTGCACCCGCTCCCAGAGGTCGATCCCGTAGTGGCCCAGCAGCTCACGCAGCTCCGCGTCACCGAGCTCGCGCCCGGCAGGCGTCTCCTCCAGGAGCAGCCGCACCTGTCGGGTGGCTGCCTCGAGGTCGACCCCGTCGAGCACCGCGGCCGAGTCGTCCTCGGGGTCGTGACGCTGCCGCCACGCGGAGTACTCCACGACCCGGGCCAACGCGCGCACCGCCGCCTCGACCGCGGGGTACGACGGCACCGAGCCGCGTCCGGCCGTGTGGCCCGACAGGTCGGGGACCCGTAACAGCTCGGGCACTCCCTCGCGACCCAGGAAGGTGGAGACGAGCGGCTTGTCCGACTGCTCCCCCACCGCGGCGAGCACGTTGGCGACGCCGACGCCACCAGCGTCCAGGGGCGGGATGTACACCGCCACGACCGCGTCGACGTGCTCGTCGTCGATGGCGGCGTCCAGGGCGTGCTCGAAGTCGTCGGCGGTCGCGTCGGCGCCCAGGGCCGTCGCCGCAGTGACGGTGAGGCCGCTCGCCACCGCCGCGTCGATCGCGAGCAGGCCGAGGGCGTCGGAGTTGCCGACGATGGCGACGCGTGACCCGGTGGGCAGGGGCTGGTGCGCCAGCAGCTGGGCGACGTCGAACATCTCGTCGAGCGTGTCGACCTGGATGATCCCCGCCTGCCGGAACATCGCGTCGACAGCCTCCGGAGGAGCGACGATCTTGCGGACGGCGTGGCCCATCGGCACGCCCTGCGTCGTACGCCCCGAGCGCACCGCGATGACGGGCTTGCGCCGCGAGACCCGCCGCGCGATCCGGGAGAACTTGCGCGGGTTACCGATCGACTCCAGGTAGAGCAGGATCACCTCCGTCGCGTCGTCCTCCTCCCAGTACTGCAGGAGGTCGTTGCCGGAGACGTCGGCCCGGTTGCCTGCGCTCACGAAGGTCGACAGGCCGAGCCCGCGGCCGCGCACCTTGTCCAGGATCGCCGAGCCCAGGGCGCCGGACTGGCAGAAGAAGCCGGCTCGCCCGCGCGGCGGCATCACCGGCGCCAGCGAGGCGTTCAGCGACACCTCCGAGGCGGTGTTGATGATCCCGAGGCAGTTGGGTCCGATCAGCCGCAGGCCGTAGGACCGGGACAGGCCGAGCAGCTTGCGCTGGCGCTTGCGTCCCTCCTCCCCGGTCTCGGCGAAGCCGCTGGAGATCACCACCAGCCCGTGGACGCCCTTGTTGGCGCAGTCGAGCACGACGTCCTGCACGGCGTCGGCGGGCACCGCGACCACGGCCACGTCGATGGGCCCGGGGATGTCGCTGACCGTGCGGTACGCCGGCATCCCGGCGACCGCGTCGGCGGCAGGGTTCACGACGTAGACGCGACCGGCGTAGTCGCCGAGCACGAGGTTGCGGACGAGCAGGGCACCGATCGTGTCGCTGCGGCGGGAGGCGCCGATCACCGCGACGCTGCCGGCGTTGAGGAACGCGGCGATCGAGGCCGCCTCCGAGCGGTGCTCGCGCGCGGAGATCACCCCCATCGCGGTCTCCGTCGGGTCGATGTCGAACTCGAGGTGCATCACGCCGTCGTCCCAGCCCCCGCGGACCTGGTACCCCTGGTCGCGGAAGACCTGGATCATCCGCCTGTTCTCCGGCAGCACCTCGGCCACGAACCGCTTCACGCCCCGCTCCCGGGCGGCCTGGGCGAGGTGCTCGAGCAGGATCTGACCCATGCCACGGCCCTGGTGCTGGTCCTGCACGAGGAAGGCGACCTCGGCGCTGGAGTCACCGGGCTTGTCGTCGATGACGTCGTAGCGACCGACCGCCACGATCTTGTCGGCCACGGTCAGCACGAAGGCGACCCGCTTGTCGTAGTCGACGTGGGTGAACCGCTCGACGTCGCGCTCGGACAGGTTCGGCATCGGCGCGAAGAACCGGAAGTACTTCGACTGGTCGCTCACCTGGCCGTAGAACTCCACCAGCAGCTCCGCGTCGGCGGCACTGATCGGGCGCAGGTGCGCGGTCCGGCCGTCGCGCAGGAGGACGTCGGCCTCCCAGTGCGCCAGGTAGTCCTGCTCCACGGTCACCCCGGAGAATCTACCTGCCCGACCGCCCCGTGCCCCCGGTTGCCGAGGAGGACCGCCAGGCCCGTCCCGAGGCAACGGCGTGGCCGTGCAGGAAACGTCAGGTCCGGTTGCGAGAATCCGGGCATGGCACGACGTACGGCACCCACCCCGGAGGAATTCGAGGAGCAGATCGTCGACATCGACGTCGGCGACGAGATGCGCACGAGCTTCCTGGAGTACGCCTACTCGGTCATCTACTCGCGCGCCCTGCCCGACGCCCGTGACGGCCTGAAGCCGGTGCAACGACGGATCCTCTACGCGATGCACGACATGGGCCTGCGCCCCGAGCGGGGGCACGTGAAGTCCTCCCGGGTCGTCGGCGAGGTCATGGGCCGGTTCCACCCCCACGGCGACGGGGCGATCTACGACGCTCTCGTGCGGATGGCCCAGCCGTGGTCGATGCGGCTCCCCACGGTCGACGGGCACGGCAACTTCGGGTCTCCTGACGACCCCCCGGCCGCCATGCGCTACACCGAGGCCCGGATGGCGCCCGCGGCGGTCGCGATGACGGCCACGATCGACGAGGACACCGTCGACTTCCGGGGCAACTACGACGGCCGCGAGCTCGAACCGAGCGTGCTGCCCTCGGCCATCCCCCACCTGGTCGTCAACGGCGCCGCCGGCATCGCGGTCGGCATGGCCACCAACATGGCGCCGCACAACCTCGTCGAGGTGGTGCAGGCGCTGCGTCACCTGATCAAGCAGCCGGGCGCCGACCTCGACGCCCTGATGCGCTTCATCCCGGGCCCGGACCTGCCGACCGGAGGCAAGATCATCGGGCTCGACGGCATCCGTGACGCCTACGAGAGCGGGCGCGGCAGCTTCCGGATGCGCGCCACGGCTCGCATCGAGAGCGTCACCGCGCGACGCAAGGGCATCGTCGTCACCGAGCTGCCCTACGGCGTCGGCACCGAGCGGGTCATCGAGAAGATCAAGCAGCTCGTGCAGACCAAGAAGCTGCAGGGCATCGCCGACGTCAAGGACCTCACCGACCGCGCCAAGGGCCTGCGGCTGGTCATCGAGGTCAAGAACGGCTTCCACCCCGAGGCGATCCTCGAGCAGCTCTTCCGCAGCACGCCGATGGAGGAGTCCTTCGGGATCAACGCCGTCGCCCTCGTCGACGGCCAGCCGCGCACCCTGGGCCTGAAGCAGATGTTGGAGGTCTTCCTCGAGCACCGCTTCGAGGTCGTCCGCCGCCGCTCGAGCTTCCGGCGCGGCAAGGCGGCCGACCGGCTGCACCTCGTGGAGGGCCTGCTCCTCGCGATCCTCGACATCGACGAGGTCATCCAGATCATCCGCGGCAGCGACAACGCCGAGATGGCCAAGCAGCGCCTGATGACCGTCTTCGACCTGACCGACGCGCAGACGACGTACATCCTGGACATGCCGCTGCGCCGCCTCACGAAGTTCTCCAAGCTCGAGCTGGACAAGGAGTCCGAGGAGCTGCGCCGCACCATCGAGGAGCTCGACGAGATCCTCGGCGACGACGCGCGGCTCCGGGCCGTGGTCTCCGACGAGCTGGCCGAGGTCGCCAAGACGTTCGGTACGCCGCGTCGTACGGTCCTGCTCGAGTCCTCGGGCCAGACCAGGACGACCACGGCGACGCCGCTGGAGGTGGCCGACGACCCCTGCTACGTCTTCCTGTCCTCCTCCGGGCTGCTCGCGCGGACGACCAGCCTGGACCCTCCAGGAGACGGCGGCAGCCGCACCCGGCACGACGTGATCGTCTCCGCCGTCGCGACCACTGCCCGCGGCGAGGTCGGCGTGGTCACCTCGGCCGGTCGGGTGATCAAGCTCGGCGTGCTCGACCTGCCGACGCTGCCGATCACGGCGAACCACCCCAACCTGCAGGGCGGCGCTCCCGTGGGTGAGTTCGTCACGCTCGAGGGTGAGCGGGTGCTCGCCCTGACCGACTTCGACCCCGGGTCCCCCGGGCTGGCCCTCGGCACGCGGCACGGAGTCGTCAAGCGGGTGAACCCGGAGTACCTCTCCGCCCGCGACGAGTGGGACGTGATCTCGCTGAAGGACGGCGACGAGGTCGTGGGTGCCGTCGAGCTCCGCAGCGGCCGGGAGACCTTGTGCTTCGTCACCAGCGACGCCCAGCTGCTGCACTTCGGCGCCGACGGCGTCCGGCCGCAGGGCCGGTCGGGCGGGGGCATCGCCGGGATCAAGCTGACGCCCGGAGCCCGGGTCGTCTCGTTCACGGCCCTCGACCCGGCCGGGGCCGTGGTCCTCTCGGTCTCCGGCTCGTCCACCTCGCTGCCGGGCACCGAGGCCGGGTCGGTGAAGGTGACCCCGTTCGACGAGTACCCCGCCAAGGGTCGCGCCACCGGCGGCGTGCGCTGCCACCGCTTCCTCAAGGGCGAGGACGAGCTGCTCTTCGCCTGGGCCGGCGCGGCTCCTGCCCTGGCGGCCGCCGACAGCGGCGCTCCCGTCGAGCTGCCGGAGCCGGTGGCGCGTCGCGACGGATCCGGCACGCCCGGCAGCCAGCCGATCCTGGCGTGCTCGGGGCCGGTGGGCGCGGTTCTCCCGGGTTCCCCTCCCGCCGACGTGACAGGCTGACGCCATGTCACACCGGCGCCTCCCCCTGTTGCTCGCGCTGCTCGCGGCCGCGGCCCTCGTCCTGTCCGCGTGCGGCGGCTCCTCGAAGCAGGACAAGAAGGAGGCCAGCCCCTCCTCGGTGATGGCCACGGCGAAGAAGAAGTTCGACGACGCCTCCAGCGTGCACGTCGACCTGTCCACGAAGTCGACTCCCTCGGCGGGCAACGGGGTGCTCTCCGCGGCGGGGGACGTCACCCACGCTCCCGCGTTCGAGGGTGACGTCAAGGTCGTGCTCGGCGGGCTGACGGCCACCGTGCCGATCACCGCCGTCGACGGCAAGGTCTACGCCAAGCTGCCGCTGCAGACGAAGTACGCCGTGATCAAGCCCTCGGAGTACGGCGCGCCCGACCCGGCCAGCTTCGTCGACCCCGACCACGGGCTCTCCTCGCTGCTGACCCAGATCGACGGGCTGAAGAAGGGCAAGCAGACCCGCGACGGCAACCAGATCCTGACCACCTACACCGGCACCCTGCCCGGGGAGGCCGTCAAGCAGATCATCCCGAGCGCCGACTCGGGATCGACGTACAAGACCAGCGTCGGGATCGACGACAAGGGCTACGCCGTCAAGGTGAGCATCACCGGGCCGTTCTTCGCCGACGGCAAGGACGTCACCTACGACGTGCTCTTCAGCAAGTACGACGAGGGCGTGAAGATCAGCGCTCCCACGGGCTGAGGATCCGGTGACCGACCCGCCGAGCCCGGCGACGCGGCCGCCACGTTCCTCACGGCTGTTGCTCTCGCTGGCTGCGGTCGCGGTCGCCTTCGCCGCCGCCGACACCTACGTGGTGGTGCTCGCCCTGCCCGACATGATGGGCTCGGTCGGCCTGAGCGTGGAACAGCTGCAGCGGGCGGCGCCGATCGTGAGCGGCTTCCTGCTGGGGTACGTCGCGATGCTGCCCCTGATCGGCCGGATCGCCGACCTGCGCGGGCGCACGCCGGTCCTGGTGGCGGCGCTGCTGGTCTTCGCCTTCGGGTCCTTGGTGACGGCCGCCGCCTACGACCTCGGCTCGCTCGTGGCCGGTCGGTTCCTCCAGGGGGTCGGCGGTGGTGGCCTGGTGCCCGTCACCCTCGCCCTGGTCGCAGACCTCTACCCCGCGGACCGTCGCGGCGTACCCCTGGGCATCGTCGGTGCGGTCCAGGAGCTCGGCAGCGTGATCGGCCCGCTGTTCGGCGCGGTGGTGATCTCGCTGGGTGGGTGGCGCGACATCTTCGTGATCAACCTCGCCGTCGGCCTCCTCCTCGCGGCAGCGATCGTGGGCCTGCGGGCCGGCGGCACGGGTGTCGACAACCCCGAGCAACGGGTCCCTGAGCAGGGCCGTCAAGGCCCCGAGCAACGGGTCCCTGAGGAGGGCCGTCAAGGCCCCGAGCAACGGGTCCCTGAGCAGGGCCGTCAAGGCCCCGAGCAACGGGTCCCTGAGGAGGGCCGTCAAGGCCCCGAGCAACGGGTCCCTGAGGAGGGCCGTCAAGGCCCGTCTCGAAGGGCCCCCCACGTCGACTGGATCGGCCTGGTCCTCCTGCTGCTGACCCTCACCGGGCTCGTCCTGGTGATGCGGCAGCCCCGCAGCCTGGTCACCTCGGTCTCGCTCGGTGGCCCGTTCGTGCCCTTCCGGGACGGCGGTTCGATCTGGCTCTCCCAGATCGGGGTGGCCACGATCGTCCTCGCGCTCCTGCTGCTCGCGCGACTGCTCACCGCGCGTCGTCCTCTGGTGGACCTGCACGACTGGTGGCGATCGGTGCGGGAGGCCGACCTGCTCGGCGCCGCCCTGCTGGCGGTCGCGCTCGCCGGGGTGATCCTCGCCTTCGCCACGGCCGACCCGCAGGTGCAGGTGTTCTCCCGGAGCGGACCCTGGTGGCTGGCGATGGCGGCCGCGGGGGCCGTGCTGTTCGTGCTGCACAGCCGGCGGGCACCGGCACCGCTCATCCCGCAGGGCGCGTTCGCGGAGGTCGCGGCCTGGGGGGCGGTCGTGGTCAGCTTCTTCGTGGGCGCCGCCCTGATCGCCGCCCTGGTCGACATCCCCATCTTCGCCCGGCTCACCGTCGCCGACGGGTCGCAGCTCAAGGCGGCCCTCGTCCTCGTGGAGTTCCTGGTGGCGCTGCCGGTGGGGGCGCTGGTGGGTGGCGCGCTGACCCGGCGAGCCCCTGCCGGTGCGGTGACCGCCGTCGGGATGGTGCTGGCGGCCCTGGGGTTCTGGCTGATGGCCGGCTGGGGCTTCGACTCCTTGCACCACCCGTCGGCCTCGGTCGTGCTGGCGATGGCGGGCTTCGGCTTCGGCCTCGCGCTCGCACCCGTCAACGCGGCCCTGCTCGCCAGCACCGACGCCGGGGTCCACGGGGTCGCCAGCGCCCTGCTGGTGGTGGCCCGGATGGTCGGGATGCTGGTCGGCATCTCCGCGCTCACCACGATCGGGCTGCGGCGCTACTACGCCGTGGAGTCCGACATCCCCTCGCCGAACCAGGTGTGCACCGGCGGCCACACCCGGTGCGCGGCGTACGAGCGGCTGATCGAGCAGGCCGGGATCGAGCAGCTGCACGCGATCTTCCTCGGGGCCGGCCTGTGTGCCCTGGTCGCGGGGCTGCTGGCGGTGCTGTGCTTCCGGGGCGCCGGCACCCGAGGGGTTGCCCCTGCCCGGGCGCTGCTCGGGACCGGATAGTTTGCTGCCGTGCCTGCCGACGACTCCCCTGGTCCCTTCGACGATCTCCTGGCCGCCAACCGCGAGTTCGCAGAGCGCTTCGACAGCTCCGGCTTCGACGGTGTCGCGCATGCCGGCATCGCCGTCGTCACCTGCATGGACTCGCGGATCATGCCCCTAGACATGCTCGGGCTCGGGCTCGGCGACGCGAAGATCTTCCGCAACCCCGGCGGGCGGGTCACCCCGCAGGCGCTCGAGGCCCTGGTGCTCGGCGTGCACCTGCTCCAGGTCGAGCGGATCCTGGTGATCCCGCACACCCGCTGCGCCATGGCCTCCTCCACCCTGGAGGAGCTGCGCTCCCGCGTCGGGGAGTCAGCCGGCCTCGACGCCTCCTGGCAGCCCTTCAACGTCGTGGAGGACCAGCACGCCGCGCTCGTCGAAGACGTCCGGACGATCCGGTCCCACCCGCTGATCCCGGACTCGGTCGTCGTGGGCGGATTCCTCTACGACGTCGACACCGGGTTGATCAGCCAGCAGGTCTGACCATCCCGGACTCGTAGGCGAGCACGACCACCTGCACGCGGTCGCGCACGTCGAGCTTCGCCAGGATCCGGTTCACGTGCGACTTCACCGTCGCCTCGCTGAGCACCAGGTGGTCGGCGATCTCGGAATTGCTCATCCCGCGAGCGATGAGCAGGCTCACCTCCCGCTCCCGCTCCGAGAGCACCGCCAGCGCGTCGGTCCGGGGCGGCTCGGGCCGGCGCGACTCGACGTACGACGCCACGATCCGCCGCAGCACGGTCGGCGCGTAGAGCTCCTCGCCCGCCGCGACGGTGCGGACGGCCGCGAGGAGCTGGGCAGCGCGCACGTCCTTCAGCAGGAACCCCGACGCCCCCGCCCGCAGCGCCTCGTAGAGGTGCTGGTCGGTGTCGTAGGTGGTGAGCACCAGGATCCTGGGCGGGGAGGGACGCTCCAGCAGCCTGCGGGTGGCGGTGAGCCCGTCCATCCGAGGCATCCGGATGTCCATCAGGACCACGTCCGGCGTGGTACGGGCCGCGGCCGCGAGGGCCTCGACGCCGTCGGCCGCCTCGGCGACGACCTCCAGGTCGTCCTCGCGGTCCAGGATCGAGCGGAACCCGTCGCGCAGCAGCGCCTGGTCGTCGGCGAGCAGGACGCGGATCATCCGTGAGCCTCGCCCGACGCCGACAGGGCGCGGGTGGGCGGCCCCGGCGTCTCGCCGAGGTCGTGGGACGGCAGCGGGAGCACACAGCTGAGCCGGTACCCGTCGCCCTCGGGGCCCGCGACGAGGGTGCCCTGGTGCAGCTTCACCCGTTCGCGGAGCCCTGCGAGGCCGCGGCCCGCTCCCGCGATGTCCGACCTCGGCCCGCCGACCGGGTTCTCGACCACGATCTCGACGGCGTCGCTCCCGCAGGTGATCACCACGCGGGCTTCGTCGGCCGTGCCGTGGCGCATCGCGTTGGTGACGGCCTCCTGGACGACCCGGTGCACGGCCAGCTCCAGGCCGGGGCCGAGGTGGACGACCTCACCGCGGATCTCGAGGTCGACCGACATGCCGCTGTGGCAGAGCCGTTCGACCATCGAGCGCACCTCGCCGAGCCCGCTGGCGGACGACGCGTCGTCGGCCGTCGTACCGAGGATCCCGAGCAGGGCCCGCAGCTCCCGCAACGACTCCCGGGCCAGCTCCTCCGAGGCTCGGAGGCGGGCAGCCAGGTGCTCGCCCACGTCGCCGTGCGCCAGGTCCTCCTGCGCGGCCACGCTCTGCACCACCAGCACGGTCAGCGCGTGCGCCAGCACGTCGTGCAGCTCCCGGGTCATCCGGGCACGTTCCTCCCGCACCGCCTCGGCAGCCGACGCGCTCCGGGCTTCCTCCGCCGCCGCGACGCGTTCCGCCGCCTCCGTCATGGCGCGGACCCCACGAGCGACCAGCAGGCCGCAGGTCCACGCCCCGGTCATGATGGCCGCGGAGAGAGCGAAGTCGTCCAGCCCGCCGCCGTACGGGTCGAGCCAGGCGCCCTCCAGAGCAACGGCCCAGGTCCCCACCAGGCCGACTATCCGCGCGGCCCCCGGCAGCGAGCCGATCACCACGATCGAGACGAGCAGGGCCAGGAACGTGCTCGCCGGGGTCGAGGGCATCAGCTGGAGCAGGCCGGCGAAGCCACCCAGGCTGAGCAGCACCGAGGCAACGGGCGCGCGGTGCCGGAGCAGCAGGGCCCCGGTGGCCGCCACCACGAGCACGACCACCGAGACGCTGAGGTCCTCTGGCCGGGCCAGCGTCAGCTCGACCAGCTGGACGACGACCAGGAGGACCAGCAGGCCGTCCACGAGGCGGCGCGAGTGAAGCCGGGACACAGCAGCACGGTAGACCGAAGCAGAGCCGCCTGACATCGAACTCTGGGTGGAGTCGTGGGGTCTACGCCGACCGCAGGTTCCACCCTGAGGTGGTCGCGGCACCGGCGCGGCGCTTGCCACAGTTCCGGCACCCGGAACCGGGTTCTCGACCACTGGAGGAGCCATGAACAGACCCACCCTGCTCGCCCCGCTGGCCGCCGTGCTGCTACTGGCCGGCCTGTTCGAGGGAAACGTCGCGACGCACAGCTCGGATGCCACCATCTCCGACTGGCTGGCCCGCTCCGGCAACGGCGGCTGGATCCTGCACGCACTCCTCGAGGTGGTCGCCGGCATCCTGATCCTCGCCTACGCGCAGGTCCTGAGGTCCCGGCTCGGTGGCGGGGACGACGTCACCTCGCGGACCCTCGGGGCGCTGGGCACCCTGGTGGGTTCACTCGTGGTGGTCGGCGCCGGGCTGTTCGCGGCGGTCCCGATCGGTCGCGTCTTCGAGCACTCGCCCGACCCCGACCCCTCGGCGTACCGCTACCTGATGGCGGCCTCGGCCAGCATCCTGGTGATCTTCGTGTCGGTGCCCGCTGCCGCCTTCGCCGGCACGGCCGCGGTGCTGGGACTGGCCCGAGGCACCGCACCCCGTTGGATCGGGTACGTCGGGCTCGGCCTGGCGGTGCTGATGCTGCTCTCCGCCCTCGTGGCGCCGTTGATGGTCTTCGGGCTCTGGCTCTTCGTCAGCGGCGTCGGGCTCGCCGTCACCCGGCCGGAGAGGCACACGGTGCCGGTGCCCGCGACGGCGGGCTGACCAGCGCCGGCTAGGAGTCCTCGTCGCGCGGGGGCGGCGAGGGCACCGGCGTGCCGAAGGCGCGGTGCCCGACGACGACCCCGGCCGCCTGGGCCGTCTCGGGCGTCACGACGTTGATCCCGATGACTCCGACGGCGAGCGCGGTCACGAGTGCGGCGAGTGCTCTCCTGACTCGGGCGATCCACCTCCACATGCCCCGAGGATCGAACCTTCGCATGTGCGCTGCCCAAGACGTTGCTGTGCGGCGCCTGTCACCTGGCGCCTACCGCGTCAGAATGGGCTCATGGATCTCGACCGCGCTCTCGACTTCGTCCGCTCCCACCACCGGGCCGTGCTCGCCACCCGCACCAAGAGCGGCATCCAGCAGAGCCCAGTGCTCGTCGGCGTCGACGAGGAGGGTCGGCTCACCGTCAGCAGTCGCGAGCCGGCGTACAAGGTGAAGAACCTGCGGGCCGACCCGTGGGCGCAGGTGCTGGTCCTGCGCGACCAGTTCTTCGGCGAGTGGATCTACGTCGAGGGCGAGGCCGAGGTGGTCTCGCTGCCCGAGGCGATGGAGCCCTTGGTGGAGTACTACCGCGGCATCAGCGGCGAGGCCGACGACTGGGACGAGTACCGCGCCGGCATGGAGCGCGAGCGACGCGTGATCATCCAGATCACCCCGACGAGGGCAGGGCCCGACCGCGAGGGCTGAGCTCGGCTCAGACCGTGACGAGGTCGTGGACGAGGACGACAGCAGCCACGAGCACGTAGGTCCCGGCGGCCCCCGCCACGACTCGGGTGCGGCCCGACTCGGTCACCGCGGGCGCTCGCGCGAGCAGGTAGGCGAGTGCGGGCAGCACCAGCACGGCGTGCAGGGTCACCGCGTGGAAGTCCTTGAGGAAGCCGGTCACGGCATACGCATGGGCAGCCGGACCGGTGTTCATGGCCACGGTGCCCACGGCGATCATCGCCGCGCCGGCGAGCAGCCCCGCCACCAGGAGGAGGAACCCGGCGCGGAGCGCGAGACGCATGCTCGGGGCGGCGTCGGTCCTGCCCCGCACGGCGATCGAGGCGAAGGTGCCGAGGACGACGATGAGCACCGCTCCGCCGGCGGCCAGCACCATCGCCACGACGGTGTCGGTCGGGGTGGAGCGGTTCAGGTGGGACGGCACCCCCCGCCAGGCCTGCAGCGTGACCCCCGCGACCTCGACGACGCAGTCGGCCGCGAACACCACAAGCAGCAACGAACGCGTGCGCTCCCGCATCCGCAGGTACGACGTCACCCAGACCACCGAGGCGAGGGTCACCCCGAAGGAGACGCCGAACGTGAACGGCTTGCGCCAGGAGACCGGCCCTGCCCACGGGCGGTCGTCGAGCGCGAACACGAGCAGGTGGAACAGGCCAGAGGCCACCAGCAGGGCGGCAACGACGAGCAGCAGGCGGGTGCGGCGCTCGACCATGACGCTCACGCGCGTCGGAGGGCGAGCAGCGCGCCGGTGATCGTGGCGGTCACCACGCCCACGAGCTGCACGACCTGCCCCACCGAGACGGCCACCCCGTGGTCACCGAGCAGGTTCTCGAACCCGTCGCCGTGGAGACCGCTCAGCACGAAGCCCACCACGACGAACAGTCCCAGCAGGCCGCCCAGCGCATCGGCCCAGCGCGCCCGGAACACGACGACCAGCACCGCACCGGCGAGGAGGATCACCAGGCCGGGCGGCACGGCCGTCGGGAACTCCACGCCCGCCGCCCACAGCACGGCGATGCCGCATGCTCCGGCGACGAGTCCGGCCATCAACACAGTGCGTCGCCGGGTCATATATCGTTTCTATCAAGAACGATTCATTCAAGCAATCGTTTGGATCTGTCACAATCGACCCCATGGTCCGCCCCTCCGGCATCGCGTTCCTGCTCGCCCAGCTCGGTGCCCACGTGTCGACGCGGTTCTCCGAGCGGCTGGCGGAGCTTGACCTCACCCCCGCTCATGTCGGCGTGCTTCGCGTGGTGGGCCAGAACCCCGGCCTCAACCAGGCGGCGCTGGCCGAGCGGATGGACACCCTGCCCTCCAAGATCGTCGGGCTCGTCGACGACCTCGAGCAGCGCGGGCTCCTCGAGCGGAGTCGCAGCGTCTCCGACCGGCGCAACCACGAGCTCCGTGTCGCGCCCGGCGCCACGGACCGGATCGGCGAGGTCCTCAGCGCCGTGGGAGCGCACGACGCGGAGATGACCGAAGGACTCAGCCCCCAGGAGCGCAGGCAGCTCGCCGACCTGCTCGGCCGCCTGGCCGCCTACCGGGGCCTGAACCCCGAGGCACATCCGCACGTCTCGCGCCGGCCGCGGCGCACGCACACCTGACGTGCCGCCGGCCCTCAGGCGTCGATCTGGTCGGCGTCGACCTCATAGGCCGAGGCGACCAGGAAGTCCTTGCGGGGAGCGACGTCGGTGCCCATCAGCAGCTCGAAGACCTTGGCGGCCTCCTCGGCGTCGGCGGCGGTGATCCGGCGCAAGGTGCGGTGGCGGGGGTCCATCGTGGTCTCCGCGAGCTGGTCGGCGTCCATCTCGCCGAGGCCCTTGTAGCGCTGGACGGGGTCCTTCCAGCGCACGCCCTTCTTGGTGAGCTCGGCCATCTTCCGCTGCAGCTCGGGGTCGGAGTAGGTGTAGACGTACTTGTCCATCCCCTTCTTGGGGTTGGTCAGCTCGATCCGGTGCAGCGGGGGCACGGCGGTGAACACGCGGCCCTGCGTGACCAGCTCGGGCATGTACTTGAAGAACAGCGTGGCCAGCAGGCAACGGATGTGGGCGCCGTCGGAGTCGGCGTCGGCCATGAAGATGATCCGGCCGTAGCGCGCGGCCTCGACCTCGAAGGTGCGCCCCGAGCCCGCACCGACCACCTGGATGATCGAGGAGCACTCGGCGTTCTTGAGCACGTCGGCCACGCTGGCCTTCTGCACGTTGAGGATCTTGCCCCGGATCGGCAGCAAGGCCTGGAACTCCGAGTCGCGGGCCAGCTTGGCCGTGCCGAGGGCCGAGTCACCCTCGACGATGAACAGCTCGGAACGGTCGACGTCGCTGGAGCGGCAGTCGGCCAGCTTCGCGGGCAGCGCGGAGGACTCCAGGGCGTTCTTCCGGCGCTGGGTCTCGCGGTGCTGGCGTGCGGCGATGCGGGTCTTGGAGGCGCCGTACACCTTCTCCATGACCTGCTTGGCCTGCGCCTTCTCGGCGCGCTTGGTCGAGGTCAGGAAGCCCTTGAGCTCCGCCGCCACCACCTTGCGTACGACGGACCGGGCAGCCGGGGTGCCGAGGATCTCCTTGGTCTGACCCTCGAACTGCGGCTCGGCCAGCCGGACGGTGACGACCGAGGTCAGCCCCTCGAGCACGTCGTCCTTGATCACGTCGGCGTCGTTGGCCTTGAGCACGCGGGTGCCGCGCATCGCGTCGTTGAACGTCTTGGTCAGCGCCGCCTCGAACCCGGCCACGTGGGTGCCGCCCTTGGGGGTGGCGATCACGTTGACGAACGAGCGGATCTCGGTCTCGTACCCGGTGCCCCACCGCACGGCCACGTCGACGTGCAGCTCGCGCTCGACGTCCTGCGGGGTCATGTGCCCCTTCTCGTCGAGCAGCGGCACCGTCTCGGTGAACAGGTCGGAGCCCTGCAGGCGCAGCACGCCGGTGACGGCCTCGTCGTGGCTGAGGAACTCGCAGAACTCGGTGATGCCGCCGTCGTGGCGGAAGGACTCGGTGACGGGATCCGCGCCGCGCAGGTCGGTGAGCGCGATCTGGAGCCCTGGCACGATGAAGGAGGTCTGCCGCGCCCGGGTGACCAGCTCGTCCCAGGTGAAGGCGGCGTCCTTGGTGAAGATCTGCCGGTCGGGCCAGAACCGGATCCGGGTGCCGGTCACGCCCTTCTTCACACGGCCACCCTTGTGCAGCCCGGAGCCGGGCTCGAAGGCGGTGCCGGGGCCGGGGGCGGCGAAGACTCCCGGCACGCCGCGCTGGAAGCTCATCCCCTGCGTTGCCGGCGAGCGGTCGACCTCGACGTCGAGCCGCGCAGAGAGCGCGTTGACCACCGAGGCGCCCACGCCGTGCAGTCCACCGGTCGCGGTGTAGGAGCCACCGCCGAACTTGCCGCCCGCGTGCAGCTTGGTGAAGACCACCTCGACGCCGGAGAGCCCGGTCTTGGGCTCCTTGTCGACCGGGATCCCGCGGCCGTTGTCGTGGACCTCGGCGGAGCCGTCGGGGTGCAGGAACACCTCCACCCGGTCGCAGACGCCGGCCAGTGCCTCGTCGACCGCGTTGTCGATGATCTCCCACAGGCAGTGCATCAGCCCGCGCGTGTCCGTGGACCCGATGTACATCCCCGGCCGCTTGCGGACGGCCTCCAGCCCCTCGAGCACGAGCAGGTGCTGGGCGTTGTAGGTGTTGTCGATGACGGGACCCCTGGAGGTGCTGCTGACTGGTGGGTTCACGATGACTCCGAATCTACCCACCGACCACCGACACCCATCGGCGACGCGCGGCACTCCGAATCCCTCCCATGACGTCGTCGCGGCCAGGCATGGCGAACCGGGAGAAGGGGTACATCACCGGGCGAGTTGCCAGAAACGCCCACGACGGGCAGATCGGGCAGGCACACTCGATGTCCTCGGATGTGACCAGGGTTACCACCGACTCACATGCAGGACTCCTCCCGACCGGGAAGCATCGGCCGTGGTTGACTGTTGGGACTGGCGAGAAGGAAAACCGGGGAACCCCGAGGGATCTGGATCGTTGTAGGTGTGTCAGACGATCCAGAGCGATACGAGAGTGAGGCCCGACGTGACGACTGCGACAGCCCCCAGTGCCGCGCCGCTCAGCGCGGTGGATCGGTGTGACCGATGCGGCGCCCAGGCCTACCTGCGTGTCCACCTCCAGGGTGGGTTCGAGCTCCTCTTCTGCGCCCACCACGCCCGCGAGCACGGTGAGAAGCTGCGCGAGGTGGCCGAGCACGTCCAGGACGAGACCGGCAAGCTCGGCGAGACCCCCCAGGCCACGACCGGCGACTGAGCATCCACGATTTCCTCGACGAGGCCCCGGTCCTGGTGACCGGGGCCTCGATCAATTCCCGGGCAGCCCTTGAGAGAGTTCAGGCGTGAGCGGGCTCGAGGTCGTCGTCGGTCTGGTGATCGCGGTCGGCATCGTGGGTGTCGTCGTCCCGGTCCTGCCGGGATCGATCCTCATCGTCGCCGCCGTCCTGCTGTGGGCTGCCGAGCTCGGCACCAGCACGTCCTGGGCGGTCTTCGCCGTGGTCGCCCTCCTGATCGTGGTCGGGGCGATCGTGAAGTACGTCGTCCCGGGTCGCCGGCTCCAGGACGCCGGCATCCCGACGAGCACGATGCTGCTGGGCGGCCTGCTCGGCGTGGTCGGCTTCTTCGTGATCCCCGTCGTCGGGCTGGTGGTCGGCTTCGTGCTCGGCGTCTACCTGGCCGAGCTGCGCCGGGTGGGCACCCGTGCCGCCTGGCCGGCCACCCGGCACGCACTCACGGCGGCGGGGCTGTCCCTGCTGATCGAGCTCACCGCCTCGATGCTCGCGGCGGCCGTCTGGGTGGCCGGGGTCGTGCTCACGTGAGGGCCCGATGACGACCGTCCTGCTCGCCCTGGGCGCGGCCGTGGCCTACGGGCTCTCGGACTTCCTCGGCGGCGTGGTCTCCCGGCGTACGTCGGTGTGGCCGGTCGCATTCACCGCCTGTCTCGGCGCCGCGCTCGGCACCCTCGTGCTCGCCGTGACCGTCCCCGGTCGTCCGACCGGCCACGACCTGTTCTGGGGGCTGGTCGCGGGAGTGGGCAGCGGGGCGGGGACGGCCTTCCTCTACCGCGGCTTCGCGGCGGGTCGGATGGGCGTGGTCGCCCCCGTGTCCGCCGTGGGTGCCGCGGTGCTCCCCGCCGCCATCGCGGTGATCCTCGGAGAACGACCCAGCGCACTCGCCTGGCTGGGCATCGTGGTCGCACTGCCGGGCATCTGGCTGGTCTCCCGCGAACCGGCCGCCGATGATGTGCCGGGCGGGGCAGCGGCGGGTCTGCTCGACGGCATCCTGGCAGGCGTCGGGTTCGGACTGCTCTTCGCGGCCGTGGGCCAGGTGCCTGACGGCGCAGGCTTCTTCCCCGTGCTGGGCACCCAGGTGGTCTCCTGCGTCGTGGTCGCCGGTGCGGCGCTCGTCCTCGGCGCCGATCCCCTGCCGCACCGGCGGCTCGAGTGGGGCGGTCTCGGCGCGGGCCTGCTGGCCACGGTGGCCGTCGTGGGGTTCCTCTTCGCCCGCCAGCACGGGCTGCTCAGCATCGCGGCCGTGCTGACCTCGCTCTACCCGGCGTTCACCGTCCTGCTCGCGACGATCTTCCTCGGCGAGCGACTGCACCGCGCCCAGTCGCTGGGCCTGCTGCTCTGCGCCATCACCGTGGCCTGCGTCGCGGCGGGGTGACCGAGCGCCCTTCGAGACGGGCCTTGACGGCCCTCCTCAGGGACCCGGGTCCCATGGCCGTGCTCCGGAGCCAGGGTGTTCGACGTCACCACCGAAACAGGATGACGGTGGTGACATGCGGCGTTGGATGACTGAAAGGAGGGGATTCAGATGCATTCACTGCTGGACATCGAGCTGGCTGTCGCGCTCGACAGCGACCGCCGCGCCGTGCACCTCGGGCCCACGCTGCGCGAGCTGTTCCACGGCGAGCGCCGGGACCACCACCAGGGCTGAACCGACTCAGCGGCGCTGGCTGTGCCAGCGCCGCATGACCATCACCGGAGGCTAGGGCAGCACGGGCGTGGAGAGCGACAGCGCGAAGTCGCCTGCCGGGTCGGTCCACCATGCTGCCGGCGCGAACCCTGCGGCCGCCAGCTCCGCCGAGATGCCCGCCCGCCGGAACTTGGCCGAGATCTCCGTGCGCACCTGCTCGCCCGCGTCGAGGTCCACCGTGAGGTCGAGCGCGCCGACCGTGACCCGCTGTCGCCGCGTCGACTCCAACCGCATCTCGATCCACTCGTGCTCGGGATCCCACAGGGCGCGGTGCGCGAACGCGTCGGGGTCGAAGTCCGCACCCAGCTCGCGGTTCAGGACGCCGAGCACGTTCTTGTCGAACTCCGCGGTGACACCCTCGGCGTCGTCGTAGGCCGCCACGAGGCGCTCCGGAGACTTCACCAGGTCGGTGCCGAGGAGGAACGCGTCTCCCTCGGTGAGGGTGCTCCGCGCATCGGCCAGGAACCGCGCCCGCTGGTGCGGCTCGAGGTTGCCGATCGTCGAGCCCAGGAACGCCACCAGGCGTCGCGGGTGACGCGGCAGGTCCACCAGGTGACGCTCGAAGTCGCCCACCACGGGCTCGACGTCGAGGGCCGGGAACTCCTCGGCGACGGCGGCGCTCGCGTCCTTGAGCACCGCCGGGTCGACGTCGAAGGGGACGAACCGGCGCAGCGAGCCCATGTCGGTCAGTGCACCCAGCAGCAGCCGCGTCTTCTCCGAGGTGCCGCTCCCGAGCTCGACCAAGGTCTCCGCACGGGTCAGCTGCGCGATCTCGCCGACGTGCGCTTCGAGGATGCCGCGCTCGGTGCGGGTCGGGTAGTACTCCGGCAGCCGGGTGATCGCGTCGAAGAGCTCGCTGCCGCGGGCGTCGTAGAAGTACTTCGGGGGCAGCGTCTTCGGGGTCGCGGTCAGGCCGGCCCGCACGTCGACACTCATCTGACGGGCCAGCTCACCCGGGTCGAGGAGCACGGCGGCGTCGTGGACCGACATCAGACCTCCAGCGGTGTCACGACGACGGCGGACCGGGTCCCAGCGGATGGCGCCCCGCGCCCGTCCCGGGCTCCTGAGGAGGGCGCCCCGCGCCCGTCTCGAAGGGTGGCCTCGACCAGTCGTCGGTCGGGTACGTCGACCCAGCGCGGGTCGTCGTCGTAGGGCTCACTCGCGACCACCACGCCGTCAGGCTCCTCGAGGTAGCTCAGCGGGTCACCCCAGGTCGTGGCGAGGATGCGCTCGCCGTCGGTGAGCAGCAGGCTCAGCCTCGCCTCCGGGTCGAGCCCGGCCACCTCGACGACGACCTTGGCCAGGTGGTCGACGCCCTGGGCGAAGACGTGCGCCGCGAGGACCGCGGAGTCACACACCGACTCGGCCTCGGCGTACGCCGGGAGCGCAGCGCGGTCGACCCGGCCGTTGTGGGAGAGCAACCAGCGACCGTCGGTGAAGGGTGCTGCCGCGCTCTCGTCCATCGGCATGCCCGGCGTGGCCGAGCGCACGGCCGCGAGGATCGTCCCGGAGCTCAGCTCCGGGGCCACCGAGGCGAACGACGCGTCGCTCCACAGGGGCCGCGACGAACGCCACCGCACGGGCTCGGACCGACCCGGCGCCAGGAAGCCGACCCCCCAGCCGTCGGCGTTCATCAGGCCGTGGGACTGGCGGCGCGGCCGGTAGCTCTGCCGCAGCAGGCCGAACTCGGGCTCGAGGACCAGCGAGGACACCGAGCGCGGTTCCCCCAGCCAGGCGAGATGACGACACACGGCTCAACCTTCTTCCGGGGCGTCCCAGGCCAGCCGCAGGCCGGTGAACACCTGCCGCCTGACCGGCAGGTCCCAGTTGCGGAAGGTGGGCCGGACTGCGTCGCCGCCGACCGCCCACGAGCCGCCACGAAGGACCTTGAAGTCGCCGCCGAAGAAGGGTGCGCTGTAAGCGGCGTAGAGCATCGGTGCGAAGCCCGGCCACGGCTCGAGGCGGGAGGTGGTCCACTCCCAGACCTCGCCCATCATCTGCTCGACGCCGTAGGCGGACGCTCCCGCCGGGTAGGCGCCGACCGGGGCCGGGCGCAGGGCGTCGCCACCGAGGTTGGCCAGCGCCGGCGTCCACTCCGAGTCGCCCCACGGCCAGCGACGCTTGCGGCCCGCCTCCGGGTCCCACGACGCCGCCTTCTCCCACTCCTGCTCGGTGGGCAGGCGCGCACCCGCCCACGCGGCATAGGCCTCCGCCTCGAAGAAGCAGACGTGCTGCACCGGCTCGTCACCGGGGATCTCCTCGACGTGCCCGAAGCGCCAGTGCGATCCGTCGCCGCGCCAGAACAACGGCTGCTCCAGCCCGGCGTCGACGCGGTGCCGCCACCCCCGCTCGGACCACCAGGCTGGGTCGTCATACCCGCCCGCCTCGACGAACGCCTGCCACTCGGCGTTGGTGACCGGCACGCGGCCGATCCGGAACGCGGGGAGGTCGACGGTGTGGGCCGGGCGCTCGTTGTCCAGCGACCACGGCTCGGCGTCGCCGTCGACCCCGAGCGTGAACCGACCTGCGGGCACGAGCACCGCGTCGTGGGGCACCGGTCGCCCGGGCGGGAGCGGTCTTCCGTGGCCGAGCAGGGGCTCGCCCTGGCGGAGCTGATGGGTCGCCAGCATCGTCTCGACGTGCTGCTGCTCGTGCTGCTCGACCATCACGTAGGGGAACAGGTCCCCGGGTCGTTCGTCACGGGCGTCCTCGAGCCCGTCGAAGACGCGACCGCGCACGTCAGCAATGAACCGGCGAGCCTCGGTCGGGGCGAGCAACGGCAGGTCGACACGGGTGGCCCGGGGGTGCTCGAAGGCGTCGTAGAGCTGCTCGACCCGCGCCGGGAGCAGCCCCTGGGCGGCCGCGTCGCCGCCCCGCAGCAACCAGAGGTCCTCCTGCTGGCCGATGTGGGCGAGGTCCCACACCAGGGGGCTCATCAGGGGGCTGTGCTGTCGGGTCAGCTCCGCCTCGTCGAGATCGGTCAGCCCCAGCGTGCGGGTGCGCGCCGCCTCGAGCCCGCGCGCTGCTCGCTCGCGCAGGGCTCCGGTCTCAGTCGTTGCAGCCACGTGCTTCCTCCTCGAGTACGGCGAGCGGGCCGATCGTCTCGACGCGACGGCGCAGCTCCTGGCTGGGACTGGAACCCGCGTCGAGCAGCGCGGCGTAGGCCTCGACCTCGGGCCGCACAGGGGCCGGGCAGTGCCGCA
Source organism: uncultured Actinomycetota bacterium (assembly GCA_963794435.1). Taxonomy (GTDB): domain Bacteria; phylum Actinomycetota; class Actinomycetes; order Propionibacteriales; family Nocardioidaceae; genus Marmoricola. The sequence continues at coordinate 149,706 of CAWCDX010000015.1, read as the reverse complement.
GGGCCACCTCCACGCACCCCGTGACTGCCCGGCGGACGGTCTCGTCGGCCAACCCGTGACGGGCGGCGGTCTCCCAGCTGTCGGTGACGCTGGCGCAGAGGTCTGCGGCGGCGTCCGCCGCGACCGGGTCGTCGACCAGGGTGACGGTGATCGCCGCGAGGGCGGGCCACCAGCGGTCGGGCAAGGCGTCGAGGCAGCGCAGCTCGAGGTAGCCACGCGGCCGGACGGGCGGGAACAGCGTGGTCAGGTGGTAGTCGAGGTCGGCGCTCGTCGGGGGGCGGGAGAACGGCGTCCGGCCGCGGGCCGCCCCGCGCAACCACTGGGCGAAGGGGATCCGCTCGGTGACCGGCAGCAGCGCCTCGCCGTCGCGCACCAGCATCACTGGCGCCTCGAGGGCATAGGTGGCCCACGCCTCGACCGGGTCGCCGAGCGGCACCGGGTCGCTGCGGCCGTGGTCGATGCCCTGCCAGGTGCCCTGCCGCATCGAGTGCCACCCGCTGGTGCTCCCGCCGAGCCAGGGTGAGGTGGAGGAGGCCGCGACCAACATCGGGACCATCGTGCGGACCAGGCGCACGCGCGCCTCCCACCCCGCGGTGGGGCCGGCGTCGAGGTTCACCTGGAGGGCCGCGGTCGCGGTCATCATCTCCAACCCGCTGCCGGCGAAGCCCAGGGCGTCGAAGTGCTGCTCCATCGCCCGGTAGCGGATGTGCGGGTTGATCCGACGAGGGGCACGAGCCAGGTCGCTGCCCAGGGCGGCGGCGCCGTACCCGGCGGCCTGCAGCTGCGCACGGAGGGCGGCGACATCGGCACGCAGGGCCTCGACCGACTCGACCAGGTCGCCGGCCGGCGGGGTCGACAGCTCGATCTGCCCGCCCGGCTCGAAGGTCACCGAGCTTCCCGCCGGCATCGCGCCGAGCTGCTCCCGCAACGCGGTCACGTCGTCCCAGGTGGGTCGGCGCCCGGGGTCGGCGAGGTCGACCAGGTGGTGCTCCAGCTCCAGGCCCACCCGGCCGCCGCCGTCGGCGTGCAGCGTGCTGTCGGCGAGGTGCTGGCGCGCGGCCTCCACGGGATCCGCCGCCGTCAGGAAGACGTCGCGCCCTTCTTTGTCGTAACCAGTGTCAACGAGCTTCTGAGCGGTCATTCCGCCCCCTCCAGGTCCGGACCGGTCAGGCTCAGGGAGCCAGACCGCGGGTCGGTGCGGGGGCGGCCACCGTGGTCAGAGCAGTAGGGCAGCCGTCCTCGTTTTCGTTCGTCCACCACCCTGACACAGGGCACCGACACAACCAACCCGGCGATCCGCGGTCCGCGGTCCGCGGTCCGCTCAGGCTCCCGCAGCCTGCACCAGCGCGCGGAAGAGGCCGGCGTCGGCGACGACCTCGGGGTGCCACTGGACCCCTACCAGGAATCGGTCACCGGTCCCCTCGATCGCCTCCAGCTCGCCGTCGGCGGCCCAGGCCACCGCGTGGTAGCCCGGGTGCTCCCGCACGGCCTGGTGGTGGTGGCAGCGCACGTGCAGCTGCGGTGCGCGCGCGAGAGCCTGCGCCAGCCGGCTGCCCGAGGCGATCCTCACCTCCACCTCGCCGAAGCCATCCCCGCCCGGGTCGTGGGTGGACGCTCCGAGGGAGTCCGGCAGGTGCTGCTCCAGGGACCCCCCGGCGCCGACCGCCATCACCTGCATCCCCCGGCAGACCCCGAGGGTCGGCAGGCCGCGGTCCGCGGCGGCGGCCAGGAGGGCCAGCTCCCAGGCGTCCCGGTCGCGGCGCGGGACGCCGGTGCGCGGGTGCGGCTCCTGGCCGTACCGGGCCGGGTCCACGTCCGCGCCTCCCGAGATCACCAGCCCGTCGATCCGTGCCACCACCGCGGCGGCGGACTCCTCGTACGGCACGGTCGGCGGGAGCAGCAGCGGTACGCCGCCGACCGACTCCACGGACGCGGCGTACGTCGAGGGCAGCAGATCGGCGCTCTGGTCCCACACCCCCCAACGGGCCGGCTCGCGGTAGGTGGTCAGGCCGATGAGCGGAGACATCTCACTCTGCCCTCCTCACAGGGGCGTGACGTAGGCGCCACTGATCCCGCCGTCGACGAGGAACGTGGAGGCGGTGATGAAGCTGGACTCGTCGGAGGCGAGGAACAGCACCGCGTTGGCCATCTCCTGCGGCTCGCCGAAACGACCCATCGGCACGTGCACCAGACGGCGCGCCGCACGCTCCTCGTCCTTGGCGAACAGCTCCTGCAGCAGCGGGGTGTTCACCGGTCCGGGGCACAGCGCGTTGACCCGCACCCCCTGGCGCGCGAACTGCACCCCGAGCTCGCGACTCATCGAGAGCACGCCGCCCTTCGAGGCGCTGTAGGAGATCTGCGAGGTGGCCGCACCCATCACGGCGACGAACGAGGCGGTGTTGATGATCGAGCCGCTCCCCTGCTCCAGCATGTACGGCAGCGCCGCCTTGCAGCACAGGTAGACGCTGGTCAGGTTCACCTCCTGGACCCGGCGCCACGCCTCGAGCTCGGTGTCGAGGATCGAGTCGTCGTCGGGTGGGGAGATGCCGGCGTTGTTGAACGCGACGTCCACCGAGCCGTAGGTGTCCTTGGCGGTCCTGAAGAGCGCGTCGACCTCGTCCTTGTCGGTGACGTCGACGTGCACGTAGGCCGCGACACCCTCACCACCGAGCTGACCGACCAGCTCGTGGCCGCGCTGGTCGTCGATGTCCCCGATGACGACCTTCGCGCCCTCCTCGGTGAAGCGCTGCACGGTGGCCAGCCCGATCCCGGAGCACCCCCCGGTGACGACTGCGACCTTCCCCTCCAGGCGTCCTGCCATGTTCCCCTCCGTCACTCGTCGCTGATGAAGACGTTCTTCTCCTCGGTGAAGGCGTTCGGGGCGTCGGGCCCCAGCTCCCGTCCGAGGCCGGACTGCTTGAACCCCCCGAAGGGTGTCCAGTAGCGCACCGCCGAGTGCGAGTTCACGCTGAGGTTGCCGGTCTCGACGGCCCGCGAGACCCGCAGCGCCCTGCCGACGTCACGGGTGAACAGCGAGCCGGACAGGCCGTACTCGGTGTCGTTCGCGAGCCGGACCGCCTCCTCCTCGTCGTCGAACGGCATCACCGCGACCACCGGTCCGAAGACCTCCTCGCGCCAGACCGCCTCGTCGGTGTTGCTGGAGAGCACCACCGTCGGCGCCACCCAGAAGCCCGGCAGGTCGGGGACCGGGCCGGCGAACGCCACCTCGGCAGCCCCGTCGAGGTAGCCGGTGACCGTCTCCTTCTGCTGCGCGGAGATCAGCGGGCCCATCTCGCTGCTCGGGTCGCTCGCCGGGTCGGTGACGCGCATCCCCTTCACGGCGGTCTCGAGGCGCCCGAGGAACTCGTCGTACGCCGACCGCTCGACGAGAATGCGCGAGCGGGCGCAGCAGTCCTGCCCGGCGTTGTCGAAGACGGCGTACGGCGCGCTCGCCGCAGCCTTCTCCAGGTCGGCGTCGGCGAAGACGATGTTGGAGCTCTTGCCACCGAGCTCCAAGGTCACCCGCTTCACCTGGTCGGCACAGCCGGCCATGATCCGCTTGCCGACCTCGGTCGAGCCGGTGAAGCAGACCTTGCGCACGGCCGGGTGGGTGACGAAGCGCTCCCCCACCACCGAGCCCTTGCCGGGGATGACCGTGAACACGCCCTCGGGCAACCCGGCCTCGAGGGCCAGCTCACCCAGCCGGATCGCGGTCAGCGGCGTCAGCTCGGCGGGCTTGAGGACGACCGTGTTGCCGGCAGCCAGAGCCGGCGCGAACCCCCAGCCGGCGATGGGCATCGGGAAGTTCCACGGCACGATGATCCCGACCACGCCCAGGGGCTCGCGGAAGGTCACGTCGAGACCGCCGGGCACGGGGATCTGCCGGCCGAAGAGTCGCTCGGGGGCGGCGGAGTAGTAGTTCAGGCAGTCGCGGACGTTGCCGGCCTCCCAGGTCGCGTTGCCCAGCGTGTGGCCGGCGTTGAGGACCTCGAGGGCCGCGAGCTCGTCGATGTGCGTGTCGACAGCGACGGCGAACGCCCGCAGGAGCCGGGCGCGCTCCCCCGGGGCCAGATCACGCCAGGCGGGGAAGGCCGCCTGCGCGCGCTCGATCGCCTCGTCGGTCTCGCCCACGTCGGCCAGGGCGACGTCGCGCACCGGCTCCGCGGTGGCGGGGTTGATCACGGTGTACGTCGACACCAGGTCACATCCTCTCGAAGCCTCGGCGCCGCTCCCAGTCCGTCACGGCCGACTCGAAGGCGGACAGCTCGACGTCGGCCATGTTGGTGTAGTGGTCCACGACCTCGTCCCCCAGGGTCGCCCGTGCGAGCTCCGAGCTCGCGAAGACCTCGCGCGCCTCGCGCAGGGTGTGCGGCACCTTCGGCTTGTCGGACGCGTACGCGTTGCCCTCGGTGGCGGGCTCCAGCTCGAGCTCCTGCTCGATGCCGCGCAGGCCACCGGCGAGCATTGCCGCAAGTGCCAGGTAGGGGTTGACGTCACCGCCGGGGACCCGGTTCTCCATCCGCGCGCCGGCGCCGTGGCCGACGAGGCGCACCGCGCAGGTGCGGTTGTCCTCGCCCCAGGCGATCGCGGTCGGTGCGAACGAGCCGTCGGCGAAGCGCTTGTAGGAGTTGATGTTGGGCGCGTAGAGCAGCGTGAAGTCGGCCATGCTCGCGAGCACGCCGGCGACGAAGGAGTCGTAGAGCTGCGTACGACGGGCGGAGTCGTCGTCCCAGAAGACGATGTCACCGTCCTTGCCGCGCAGCGAGAGATGGATGTGGCAGGAGTTCCCCTCGCGTCCGTCGTACTTGGCCATGAAGGTGAGCGACTTGCCGTGGTGGCTGGCGATCTCCTTGGCCACGGTCTTGTAGACCGCGTGGTTGTCGGCGGTGACGACGACGTCGTCGTAGAGGAAGCCGATCTCGTGCTGCCCGAAGTTGCACTCCCCCTTGGCCCCCTCGACGTCGAGCCCGGCGGCGTACATGGTGTTGCGGATGTCGCGCAGGAGCGGCTCGACGCGGGTGGTGCCGACGATCGAGTAGTCGACGTTGTACTGGTTGGCCGGGGTGAGGTGTTGGTAGTTCGCCGTGCTCGCGGCCTCGTAGGTGTCCTCGAAGAGGATGAACTCCAGCTCGGTCCCGGCGAGCGCGACGAACCCCATCTCGGCCGCCTTGTCGACCTGGGCCTGCAGGATCGCTCGCGGGCTCTGCACGACGGGCTTGCCGTCCGGCCAGGCCAGGTCGCACTGGACCATCGCGGTCGCGGGAAGGTGCTCGAGCACGCGGATGGTGTCGAGGTCGAGCTCGAACTCCATGTCGCCGTACCCGCGCTCCCAGGAGGTGATCGCGTACCCGGCGACGGTGTTCATGTCGACGTCGACCCCGAGCAGGTAGTTGCACCCCTCGGTGCCGTGGCCGAGCACCTCGTCGCGGAAGTAGGCGCCGTGCAGCCGCTTGCCCTGCAGCCGACCCTGCATGTCGGTGAACGCCACGACGACGGTGTCTATCGTGCCCTCGTCGATGCGGCTCACCAGCTGTTCCGCACTCAGGTGCCGGTCGTTTCGAGTCATGCTCTTCCCTTCCTCAGCCGAGCAGGCCGCGCAGCAGCGCCGCCGTGTCGTCGCAGTGCTGTTCCATCGCCCGCCGGGCGCGGCCCGCGTCACCCTCCAGGATGGCGGCCACGATCGTCTCGTGCTGCCGGTCGGAGTGGGCGATGTTGGCCTCGAGGACCGGGATCGCACGCAGCATCTCGTCCAGGCTGGCCTGCACGGACGTGACGGCCTCCACCGTACGGGCCGAGCCGGTGAGCGTGGCGATGGTCAGGTGCAGCCGGGAGTCGGCCTGCCGGTGGGTGCTTGGCCGGTGTGCCGTGGACACCGCGGCGAGGGCGGTGGTCAGCGCCCGGCGTGGCCGCTCACCCAGCTCGACACCTGCGGCCATCGCGCACGCGCCGGGTTCGACGATGCGCCGGAAGGCCAGCGCGTCGTGCCACTCCGCTCGTCTTGCCTCCTGCTGCCGCGCGGAGATACGCGCCTGGAGCGGTGGGCCCTTGGTCACCACGGTGCCACCCCCGCGCCCGCGCCGGGTCTCGACGAGCCCGGCCTGCCTCAGAGCGGCCATCGCCTCGCGCAAGGTCGCGCGCGAGACGCCCATCAGCCCGGCGAGCTCGCGCTCGGGAGGCAGCACGCTGCCGATCGGGTAGGCGCCCAGGCGGATGGCCGTGGCCAGCTGCTCGACACACGCCTCGAAGGCGTGGTGCCCGCGCACCGGCCGGAGCACCGCCTGCCCCAACGCGCCCGGGACGGGCGGGACGGACGCGGCTGCGCCGGGGGACGGGCTCACGGCCGTCAGTCTCGCACCTGCCCCGCGACTGTCAATGGTCTGAGTTCAAACCTTTTCGGCGTGGGGCATGGACACCGCCGATTCGACAGGTCTAGCCTCCCAGACAGTCTCGGGAGACGGCTGGTCCACTGTGAGGAGAAGCCCATGTCCGACGCGGCACCTGAAGCAGCCCCCCTCTCCGAGGACGAGAAGCAGCTCGCGAAGCTGGGCTACTCCCAGGACCTGAACCGCTCCTGGTCGGGCTTCTCGAACTTCGCCATCTCGTTCTCGATCATCTCGATCCTGGCCGGCTGCCTGACCAACTTCGGCGCCGGCTTCAACAACGGCGGTCCGATCTCGATCTCGTGGAGCTGGCCGATCCTGAGCGTGTTCATCCTGATCATCGGCTTCACGATGAGCGAGCTGGTCTCGGCGTACCCCACCTCGGGCGGCATCTACTGGTGGGCCTCCAAGCTGGGCGGGCCGGCCGCGGGCTTCTTCACCGGCTGGCTGAACCTGATCGGCCTGGTCGCCGTCACCGCGGGCGTGGCCTACGGCTGCGCCACGTTCATCGACCTGACGATCAGCACCTACTCCAAGTCCTACGCCGACGGCTACAGCCTCACCCGGGTGTTCATCATCTTCGTCGTCATCCTGCTCGCGGCCTCGGCGCTGAACATCTTCAGCAGCCACCTGATGGCGATCATGAACAACGTGTCGGTGTGGTGGCACGTCGTGGGCGCTGCGCTGATCGTGGCGATCCTGATCTTCGTCCCGGACCACCACCAGTCCTTCAGCTACGTGTTCACCGAGCGGTTCAACAACTCCGGCTTCGGCGGCGGGTCGACGACGAGCTTGGGGTTCTGGTTCGCGATCGTGCCCTTCGGCTTCCTGCTCACGCAGTACACGATCACGGGGTTCGACGCCTCCGCGCACCTCTCCGAGGAGACCGCGACGGCGTCGAAGGCCGCTGCGCAGGGGATCTGGCGCTCCATCGCCTACTCCGCCCTCGGCGGCTACATCCTGCTGCTGTGCGTGGTCTTCGCCATCCCGGACACCGCGAAGGGCCAGCCCGACAACGTCCTGGCCGGCGGTGGCGTGGCCGGGATCTTCGTCGCGGCGCTGGGCAACCACTGGGCGGCGTTCGTGCTGTTCATCTCCGCCTCGGCCCAGTTCTTCTGCGCCACCTCGTGCATGACCTCGGCCTCGCGGATGACCTTCGCCTTCAGCCGTGACGGCGCGGTCCCCGGATCGAAGACCTGGCAGAAGCTGTCCCAGACCCGCGTGCCGGCCAATGCGGTGATGCTGGTCGGCGTGTGCGCCGCCATCGTGACGTTGCCCGCGCTGATCGAGGTCGACGTCAACGGCGTACCCGTCCCCCTGGCGTTCTACGCGGTCACCTCGATCGCGGTGATCGGGCTGTACGTCGCCTTCGCCATCCCGATCTGGTTGCGCTGGCGCCACGGCGACAAGTTCGAGGTCGGGTCGTGGAACAACGGCTCGAAGTACAAGTGGATGAACCCCATCGCCGTCGCGGAGATCATCATCGTCTCGCTCTACCTGATGATGCCGACGACGCCCGCAGCCGTGCCGTTCAGCAAGGACTTCGAGTGGAAGTTCCTCAACTACGCACCGGTCGTGACGATCGGGGCGCTGATCCTGCTCGCGATCTGGTGGAACGTCTCGGCCAAGCACTGGTTCACCGGGCCGAAGCACACGATCGACCAGGCGGTCGTCGACGCCTTCGACGACTGACAGTCGCCCGGGAGCGTCAGGCCGCGGCCCGCGCCCCGTGGTCGGTCATCAGTTCGCGGGACTCACGGTCGAAGTCACGGGCCAGCTCCTCGACGCCGGTCATGTTGTCGGCCGCGACGGCCGCGTTCACGGCGACGACGTAGGCGTCGTGCAGCTGGGACAGCTGGTGGTTCAGGTTCTCGCTCATGGGATTCTCCTGGGGAAGGCTGGACAGTGAGTCCATTTTAACGATCCAATCACCCCAAAGGCGAACCACACGGGTGTGACGTTGGTCTACGTCGGACCAGGTCTCCTGCCGTGTCCACATGGTCAGGATCACGTGGCCAGCGCGACCCGCGTAGACGATCATGGACGGAGGTATCCAGCACTCGATTCCGATCATGACTACCCCAGGAGACCCATGCGACTCCGCTCCAAGGACGAACGCCTCGACCCCGAGAACGTGCCCGGGCTCGCCGAGCTCGACCCCGAGACCGTCAAGCACGTGCTCCAGGTCGGGCGCGTGGTCCACATCCCCCAGGGATGGACGCCGATCCGGGCCCACGAACCGGCGGACGAGGCCTACCTCGTCCTCGAGGGCTGCGTCGAGGTCGTCGACGGCGACGAGACCCTCGCCGACGTGTGTCGCGGGGAGGTCTTCGGCGAGATGGCCCTGGTGCACCACTCGTTGCGCAGCGCCCGAGTGACCGTCGTGGACCCGGTCCTGGCGCTGGCCTGGCCGCGCGCGGACTTCCAGCAGCTCCGGGCAGACTTCGCGGACTTCGACGAGCTGGTCAGCACCGTCGCGCGCGCCCGCGCCGAGGAGAACGAGCAGCGCGGCTGAGCGACCGGCGCAGGATCGTGGCGCTCAGCCGCAGCTGGAGCTGGCGGTCGCCGAGGAACCGGCGCTGACCGTGCCGCAGCTCTTGCTGAAGCTGTTGCGCACGGCTCCGCCGAAGACGAAGACGATGGTCACGATGAGCGCGGCGATCCCCGCGATGAGCAGGCCGTACTCCACGGCCGACGCCCCCGATTCGTCACGTCTGCTCAGCAAGCGGACAAGCTTCGACATGGGACCCTCCTGACGCCTCACCCAGGCGCCTCCATGACGACCGGGCTGATGCACGTGGGGGAAGTATCACCCACTATGACCGGTTTCGGAGGTGACTTTTCCGAATCTGGCCGGACGGTCAGTCGAGGTAGTCGCGCACTAGGGACGCTTGAGCGCTGTGCGGCTCCCCTGGACAAGTGTGCAGGTCAGGAACGCACTCCCCCGGAGTTCTCATCGCCGGCGTCGACGCGGGCTACGTCGACGTTTCGACTCTCCTCGTCGCTGTCGGTCAATACGGCCAGGAGCAGCCCGCTATCGAGCTGCTCCGACGTATCCATGGGGAAAGGCCTACACGCCTCTCGAGCTAGCAGTTACCGATGCCAAGGAGCTGATCACGGCCCTGACGTACTTCGTGGACATCCTCGAAAGCCGTCGCCTGCCCATTGAGGGCTCGCAATGATTCGCGGTGCCCAAATGATGAGGATCAGGATGAAGAGCCGCTGAACGCGTTGACGAAGGCGGCCGCGTACACGAAACAAATGACAAGTGTGATCGCACCGCAAACGATGCCGATCCAACTCATGATCTTGTGCTCGGCTTTGCCGCGGCCCAGTCCGAGGAACCCGAAGATCAGAGCCAGCGGCCCGAAGATCCAACCGATGATGCCGATGATCGGGATCCAGCCGAAGATCAAGCCGATCAGACCGGATACCAGCGAGGTCACCGGGGCCAGACTCGTGTTGTTCGAGTCCGACTGCATGATGACAACTGGTTGCGCTCCCGTCTGGGGGTGCGAGTACGCCGGCGACATGCCGGGCCCAGTCCCCGCAGCGCTTAGCGGAATCCACCGGTTGTCGCTCGTCAGGATGTGTCCGTTAACCATGTCACCAGGCTTGTAGGACGGTGTGTCCTCAGTCATTTCGAACATCCAACCGGGGCATGTGGCCTCACAGTCCGACCTTGTTGGCGGCGTAGACGGCCTGTGCATGCGTGAAGCCCGAGCCTGCCCGGGAACTCAATTGCTGGATCAGACCAGAGCGCGAGAACCCGCTTTGGCTCATGTACGCCTTCGCTGCCAACACTGCCTGCTGGTTCCAGTTGACTTTGATGTGATTAACCGCGAACACGGCGTTGGCGCGCTTGAAGCCAGAGCCCGCCTTCGAGGACAGTTGCTGAATCAACCCGTACCGGCTGAAGCCGCTCCCCATGCTGAGGTACGACTTGGCCTCTCTGATCGCGCTCTGCTGCGCGACCGTGTACGAGGGCTTGCTGCTGGACGCGCCCGATGTGCCCGACGTGCCGCTGTCGTCGCCACTCGTGGTGCTGGCGGCTGCGCATCCGCTGAGCGCAACCACAGTGACGACTGCGATCGCGGAGATGGTCTTCTTCATGTTTTTCCCGACGCTGACAATTCTCGGTCCGAGTGAACGAGACCGCGTCACCCTCGGTGATCTGGTGCCTCAGCGCCAATTCGTCCCGACATGTGATCCGGGTGGACTGGACCGCGTGCCGGAATACCGCGTCAACGAGGCCGAGGCGCTCGCGCTCGTGGTGATGGCTTGGAACTCACGACGAGCCGGTGAGATCAGGAGCAAGCTGCGGCTGCCGAGGGCGGGCTGACGAGCGAGAACTCTCCCGAGCCGCGGTGAGGTGTCTTGGACTCCCAAAAGCAGAGAGCGCCTCGGGGGCAGACCCCCTGGGGCTCATCTGTCTGTATCGCCACTACAGACCCCAAGTCCGCGTGGCACAGAAGGCGGTTTGCACCGCTGACACTGCAGACCCGAAGTCCACGGCGGCTCCAGGCACAATGACCTACGGGTGGAGAAATCGAGGTTGACGACGACGCACGCTCTCGCGGACAGGTACTGAAGGCGGGGCTAGATGGCCCGATGCGTGCCCGCAAGTCGGTCACTGTCGGCGGAAGCGACGATGACGCCATGTGCGAAGACTTGGGTTCACCGGCGCCTGAGGGGCGCCCCTCACCCTCAAAAGATCGGTCAGGGGAGCAGTAGTTGGGCGGGCGGAATCGCTTCGAGCCCCTCCTCACCCGCGAATAGGTTGCCGGAGGAGCTCGGCGTCTCGCCGTGGGTGGTCTACTCGCTGATCCGCCGCGGGCCGGCTCCCGGCGATCCGTATCGAACCCGCGGGTGGTGGCGGGCCAGCCGCGAGGACCTCGAGGCGTACCACCGACCACAGACGTGACATGTCGCTCGGCTGGCTTGCCGGCCCGCGGACGTGTCACCTCACCCCCCGGCGCGGCATGACTCAGGTAGTCGAAAGTCACGGAATGGGAAAATTCTCCTCCTCCTGATTCAGCTCTTTAATGCGCTGCTGGTTGTACTTGATCATGTCCTCGTTGTGTTGCTCTCGAATGTCACGAGCATGGTCAATAGCTCCAACCGCACCTTCGGTCACGTCTTTTGTGACATCAAATGCCCCTTCGGCGAGCCGCTCGGCAACGAACTCTTCAGGTCCCCCCGCGTCTTTCGGGAGATTCTTGTTGACGTCCATGTCATTCCTTCCGGTAGGAGTCGGTGCACTCATCGTCAATCCTCCGGAGCAGTGTGACTACTCACGCGACCAATAGGCATCAGGTGGTCCACACCAGGTCTAGACGGCGGGCTCTCAGGGCTTCCCCAACGGAACAGCAGCCTGCAAATGTGCATTGATGCGGCACCACAGTCATCGCGAGGGTGATGGGAACAGAAAATGAGTTTTGGAGCATTCCTAATCTGGATCCTTGTCGGCCTCGCTGTCGGAGGCGTTACACGCTTGCTCACCAGCGATGGCGCCAAGATCCTCGCTGGCGTCTGGGCGATCATCACCTTCGGGTATGGGATAGCCACTGGCATTGGCAGCGACGCCGCGTCAAATGCGTACGACCAACAGTGCCTCCACACGCGCATCGACTCCGGCGGCGTGCACACCGACCAGGAAGCAACGCAACGCTGCGGTCGCACCCTTGTGGATGGGCTCAGCATCGCGGTAGCCCTATTCGGTGGCGGGCTCGTGGGTTACACAACAGTTGAGGAACTCGTCAAGCGAAACGAGCGAGACAAGCTGAACCGTGCGCGCAGCGAAGACGATTAATCAAGCGCCCTGATCCCACCCGCCGCCAACCACCGCTCCACTGTCGCCCACCCCACCGCGTCGACCCACAGCATCGAGACGACGCGGCCCTCCCACCCGGCGCCCCCTTGTCGCCACTCGGCGAGCAGCGCGGGCTCACCGTCGACGAAGCAGTGGCGCGCCGGCGAGCGATGAACCGCTGGCGGCTCGGCCAGGGCCGCATCGATCCGGTAGCACCAAGCGGCCCTGGTCTCCCCTGCCGTAGCCGCCAGCCATGGTCGCCTCCTGCTTGGTTGCGACCCAGACGGGAGATTATTTCGTAACGACCCGGGACGCGCTGGCGAACGTCCTGCTCGTCGCTTGACTCACCACCCGGTACCGGAAGGTACTCGCAGTCTTCACCTTGAACTTGGCGAGTCCTTTGCGCTTCGTCTTCGCCGACTTGATCGTCTGCCACGCTCCGCTAGCGGAAGCCTGCCGCTGTAGGAAGAGACGCTGGCCTTTCGGGAATCGGTACCACCGCTCGATGCCGAAGTAGCTCGCGGTCGCGCGGAACTTCCGGGTCTTGCCCTTATTGGTGGCGCTCAATGCGACGCCTGCTGCTTGCTTCACGACCATGGAGCCGCGAGAGGAGTCTGTGAAGTCGCCGTCGTAGTAGTAGGTGTAATCGTCGTCGTATCGCTCCCACGACACCTGCGAGTCGCCTAGGCGAAAACTGCCGACATCGTCGATGTTCGGGCAGTAGAAGTAGCTGCCTGACAACCGAGACGATTTGCCTACCCGCTCAAGGTCTGCCGTGCCCAAGTAGCTTCCACCCCTCCAGACATCCACCTCTACGTCAATTTCCTGGTAGTCCCAGGCTGCGTTCGTGGTGGCAGTGACGGGTATGTAGCGACATGAGCCGCTATTCACGGCCAGGCGCTGGCCGCGCAGACCATAGATTTCGAATGGGTTGCCCGCATCCGCGTGGGCCGGTGAGGCGCTGAGCATTCCAGCAAGCAAGAGTCCTGGAAGTAGAGCGGCGATCTTCTTATTCATCCGAGATGGTCCCTTCGATCCGCGGGAGCCTAAACTTCGAGCTCCGTCACGACCTAGCGAGACCTTGAGCTGTCCTAGTCCGGATCAGCGATTTACGGGTTCCTCTGATGCCCGCCCCGGCATCCGGAATGCCGGGGGGTCGTCGTTTAATCTTTGCCGTATGGCCACGCCGCTGCGACCCCCGACCGACCCGAGGTGCCCCCGGTGCGGATCGCCCTTGCACATCACCGAGTCGACTTCGTCGCGTGGGACAAAGCGCGTGGGTGACGTGGGCCCCGTCACGACGACGACCCAGGAGTGCACCAGCAACGCCTGCGACTTCGTGGAGCGGTCGACGCTCTAGGCCAGCCCCAGTGTCGCCTGGCCGCTCGTGCGCTTGTACATCAGGATCTCGTGGACCTGCTTCGCTACGGCGTTGGGGTCGCGGGCACCGTGAATCGTGATGTGCACATCTCCGCCACCCGCCATGCATCGGGACTGCGCCGCAGTGTGGACCATCGAGCCATGAGGCAGGTCGAGGAGGTCAGGCCCGCGCTCGCAACGGCAGCCAGCCGCACCGTATGCCAGTTTGCGAGGGCTGCTCAGCTCCCCCGCACGCGGAGCGCCTCGTAAACCGCAGTCGCTTTGATGTCTTCCCTGCTGTTCACAACTCCCCCAGGTTCAGCCGGCGTGCTTCCTCGGCCGCCGTCGCAGACGCCTGCGCCTTCGTGTAGCGCATCAGCATGTCGGGCCGCGTCCAGCCCGCCACGGCCATCAGGCCGCCTCTCGGAGCCGCCCGCGGCGAGCCAGCGGTGGGCGGCGGTGTGCCGCAGCTTGTGGGGGTGGAAGCCGATGATGCCGGCGCGGCGGCGCGCTCGCCGAGGGTCTTGTGCAGGGCGTCGTAGGAGAAGCGCTTGCCGCGGTCGCCGAGCCAGAGGTCGTTGCGTGGCGGCGAGCCGGTGGCCGCGGCGCAGCCGCAGGTAGCGGTCGAGGGCCAGGGAGGCTCCGGGCCGATCGGGACGGTGCGGCCCTTGCCGCCCTTGCCGCGGCGGACGGTGATGGTGCCGGCCATCAGGTCGACGTCGTCGAGCTCGGATCGCGACCGACCTCGCCGGCTCGGAGCGCCGGTCTCGAACATGACCCGCACGATCGCCTCGTCGCGGCGGTGGCGCAGCGCTTCCTTGGGCTCGGCGCCCTTGGGCGGCTGGCACGCCTTGACCAGTGCACGAAGTTCGTCGTCGGTGAGGGGCTCGATCACCCGCTCGTCGAGCTTGGGTGCCTTGATCCCGAGAAACGGGTCGGCCGGGATCTCGCCCTCCTCGGCCAGCCAGGCGGCGAAGCGGCGGACTGCGAGCTGGCGGGAGCGGGCGGTGGAGGCGGCGAGCCGCCCTCGAGCAGCTCGGCGACCCAGAGGTTCAGCGCGGGCCTCGTGAACGGCTCGACGACGTTCTCGGCGCACCAGGCGAGGTAGAACCGGACGCCGTCGCCGTACGCCTTGAGCGTCTGCGGGCTCTTGCGCTCGGCGCGCAGGGCGAGCTGCCAGGAGTCGGAGAGCTGCTCGGCATCGGCGACGGACAGGGTCATTCAGGTGGCTCGACCTCTCGCCGGCTCAGCCGTCTGCGTTGAGTGAGCCAGATGCCAGCCGAGCACGGCCACCGCGAGGCTGACCCAGAACTGGACCCACGAAGTGCACCGTCGACGATCGCAGACGCTCCAGCAAGACCCCAGGCCGAGGCCCCAGACGATGGCCGGACCGTGAACCCGCACCCACTGGGCGCGCTGACGCCTCGATAGGCGTGGAGTCAGAGCTCGGTCTGGAGGTCACGACACGCAGTCTAGACCGATATCTGGACTAGGAGCGCTGTGCGGCGTAGCGTGTCGCCCAAGAAGCGGCCGAAACCGCCTCTGACCTGCACGAAAAGCCGCTACGGCCCAGATCGCCTCAGTCGAGGTAGTCGCGCAGGACCTGCGAACGGCTGGGGTGGCGCAGCTTGGACATGGTCTTGGACTCGATCTGGCGGATCCGCTCACGGGTGACGCCGTAGACCTTGCCGATCTCGTCGAGGGTCTTGGGCTGGCCGTCGGTGAGGCCGAAGCGCATCGAGACCACGCCCGCCTCGCGCTCGGAGAGGGTGTCGAGGACCGCGTGCAGCTGCTCCTGGAGCAGGGTGAAGGAGACCGCGTCGGCCGGGACGATCGCCTCGGAGTCCTCGATCAGGTCGCCGAACTCGGAGTCGCCGTCCTCGCCCAGCGGGGTGTGCAGCGAGATCGGCTCGCGGCCGTACTTCTGCACCTCGATGACCTTCTCGGGGGTCATGTCGAGCTCCTTGGCGAGCTCCTCCGGGGTGGGCTCGCGGCCGAGGTCCTGCAGCATCTGGCGCTGGACGCGGGCGAGCTTGTTGATCACCTCGACCATGTGCACGGGGATGCGGATCGTGCGGGCCTGGTCGGCCATCGCGCGGGTGATCGCCTGGCGGATCCACCAGGTGGCGTACGTCGAGAACTTGTAGCCCTTGGTGTAGTCGAACTTCTCCACCGCGCGGATCAGGCCGAGGTTGCCCTCCTGGATCAGGTCGAGGAAGAGCATCCCGCGGCCGGTGTAGCGCTTGGCCAGGGACACGACCAGACGCAGGTTGGCCTCGAGGAGGTGGTTCTTGGCGCGACGCCCGTCCTCACAGATCCACTCGAGCTCCTCGGTGATCTTCGCCGAGAGCTTGCCGCCCTTGTTGAGCTTCTCCTCCGAGAACAGTCCAGCCTCGATGCGCTTGGCGAGCTCGACCTCCATCTCGGCGTTGAGGAGGGGCACCTTGCCGATCTGCTTGAGGTAGTCCTTGACCGGATCGGCGGTGGCACCGGCCACCATGACCTGCTGCTCCGGCTCGTCGGTCTCGTCGGCGGAGGAGACGATGAAGGAGGCTTCCTTCTCGTCCTCCTTGATCGTCGGATCAGCCTTGACGTCCTTCTCGAACTGCTCGTCGGGGACGTCCGCGAGCACCTTCTTGCCGTCGGGCCCGACGGCCGCGGTCTCGGCCTGGATCTGTTCGGCCGTCTTCACCGCCCCGTTGGCCGAGGACTTCTTCGCCGCTGGCCTCTTGGCCGGTGCCGGCTTCGCCTCGGACTTCTTGGCGGCTACCTTCTTGGCGGGTGCCTTCTTGACCGTCGAGGACACGAACTACCTCTCGATTGACGTTCAGGGAACGTTCAGGAAACTACGGGGGCGCGACAAGACCCGTTCCTGTCAACTGCCGCGCGTGGCCCATTGTGTCATGCCGACAAAGGCGTTCCGCACGTGCCATGGCCCGGTCGCGACACCCTCCCATGACCTGACGGCGGACCCTCAGGGTGCGTCGAGCACGGAGGCCGGTCGGCGGGTCAGCCCGAAACATCCGCTTTGAGGCAGATTGCGGGGCATAGTTTCGATTCGTGTAGTCCGAATATAGTCCGTTGGGACTAGGGCGCTTCGACGATGAGGCGAGTATCAATTGGGACACGTCATCATAAGGAGCACCACATGTCCCGTATCCGTATCAACCGTGCCATCGCCGTCATTCTTGTCGCGGTCGCGTCGGTCAGCCTCGTCGGGCCGGCCTCCGGCTCGGCGGACGCCGCCAAGCGCGCACCGCAGGCGATCCTGCACGCCATCCTCTGACCCAGAGAGAACGGCACGAGCCCCGCAGACCCCCTCCACTCGTCTGCGGGGCTCGTGGCCGTCCAGCGCGCCCCGCGGTGACCTAACCGGCGAGGAGCTGGGCGATGGTCTCCACCAGGTTCCTCGGTGACATGTTCTTCTCCACGAAGAAGTCGGCGCCCGCGGCGTGCGCCTCCGTCTGCACCCGCGCCGAGCTCAGCCCGGTGAGCACCACGATCGTGGCTTCGGGGCACGAGCTCCTGACGACCGGGACGAGCGCGAGATCCGACTGACCCGGCAGCCGGGCGTCGACCACGACGACGTCGGGGCGTTGGGACTCCAGAATCGTCCTGGCCTCGTCGAAGCTCGCGGCCTGACCGGTCATCGTGAACGACCCGGAGCGCGCGAAGGCCCTCCCCAACAGGTAGGCCATGTCGTGATCGTCCTCGATCAGCACGAGCGACGAATGGCGCCCCGGGCGTGCCGGGACGACCCATCCCGCAGCGGCGGCGCCACCCGAGTCTGTGCGCATGGCGCGAGCCTAGGCGAGAAAACCGACCCGCAAGGGTGAACGGCGCATCGCCGATCACCGCCCTGCCGCAGGTCAGACGGCCTTGGCCTTCGCCGCGGCCTTCTTCTCCTGCTTGTAGGCACGGACCTTTTGCAGCGAGGCGTCGTCGACCACGTCGGCCACGGA
This sequence comes from uncultured Actinomycetota bacterium, assembly GCA_963794435.1. Classification (GTDB taxonomy): domain Bacteria; phylum Actinomycetota; class Actinomycetes; order Propionibacteriales; family Nocardioidaceae; genus Marmoricola. Next base: position 132,193 of record CAWCDX010000015.1, on the reverse strand, counting down.
CCGGTAGCCCTCGAGCGCGTAGTCACCGACCACGCCCTGCCACCCGTGCGGCGTGACGTCGAGCTGCTTGGCCAGCAGGGCGATGAAGATCTGCGCCTTCTGCTTGCCGAACCCCGGCAGGCTGGTCATCCGTCGAAGCAGGTCCTGGGCGTCGGCGGCACCGGTCCAGATCTGCTCCGCGTGCCCGTCGTACTCCTCGACCACGATCCGCGCCACGGCCTGGACGCGCTCGGCCATCGACCCCGGGAACCGGTGCACCGCCGGCGGCTCGGAGCACAGCGACGCGAACTGCTCGGGATCGGCCGCCGCCACCTCGGCGGGCTCGAGACTGCCGAACCGGTCCAGGATCTTGGCCGGACCGGCGAAGGCTCGCTCCATCGGGAACTGCTGGTCCAGCAGCATGCCTGTCAGCAGCGCGAAAGAGCTCTTCGAGAGCACCTCGTCGGCGTGCTCGTCACCGGTGATGTGGATGGCCATGGCCGCATCCTCTCACCGGCCGTCCGTGCGTGGCCGGGCCTGCTGTGGACGGGCGAGCGCACCGCTGGCAGCGAGCGGGCAGGGTGACCGGATGGACGCCGACCCCCTCCCGGGCTCCCCCTGCGACAGGCTGGCCCGCGGCATCGCCGTGGAGCTGCGGCAGTTCGTCCGTGCTGCCGGCCGGCGGCGGCTGCTGCCGCTCAAGGCGTACGTCGGCGTCCCAGGTGGGGCCCGCACCGCGCTGGACGACGACGTGCGTGACCCGGTGCTCCGCGCCGACCTGGTCGAGCGCGGGATCGATGCGGTGGGCCCTGGCGTGGCCGAGAGCCAGCGGACCTGCGCGTGGGTGACGCGCGCCGATGGCCTCGAACCGGAGACGCGCGACCTGGAGTGGCTGGTGGCCGCGCACACGGGCTTCGCGCGGCACGGGCTGCAGCTGCCGGCGTTCTTCGTCGTCGGCCGCTACGGCTGGCACGAGCTGCTCAGCGGACGCACCCGCACCTGGACACGGATCCGCTCGAGCAAGGCCGGATCAGTCGGCCCGGCGTAGCTCTGCACGCCAGTACGGGCCGTCGAGCTCCTCGAGCGCCACCATCGAGAGCCCGTCGGAGGTCAGCACGTCGAACAGCGCAGGAGTCTGCGGGAACGGTGGTCCCACGTCGGCCGGCTCGCTGCCGTCGAACCGGAACTGGACCACCAGCAGGGTGCCGCCCTCGGCCACGAGGCTCGCCACGCCGTGCGCTGCCTCGGTGCGCGGGGGCTCTGGCAGGGCCTGCAAGGTGTAGATCTCGATGACGAGGTCGAAGGCACCGCGCCAGCTCGCGGGCAGGTCGAGCAGGTCGGCGGTCTCGTAGGAGACCGACGAGCCCGGGTGTCGCTCGGCGGCGAACCGGACCGCGGTCGGCGCGACGTCGAAGCCGGTCGTCGCGAAGCCCAGGGACGCGACGTACTCCGCGTCGGCGCCCAGCCCGCAGCCGACCACCACGGCCCGCCTGCCAGTGCCGTCCACGGCCGCTCGCTCCGCCCACTCGCGGAGCAGTGCGTGCGGCCCGTCCCGGTCCCAGGGCATCGCCACCTCGCCGGCCTCGGCCGCGGCGTAGAGCCGGTCGAACCACTCGGTCGGCCGGCCCTCGGCGATCGCCTCCGTCGAGAGGTGGTCGGCCTCCTGGTGCCAGTCGCGTTGCATGCGTCGACTAGTCGAGCGGCCAGGTGTGCACGGGCTCGTTGGCGTGCATCAGCGTGCGGTAGTCCTGCAAGGTCGACCGCAGCGCCTCGGCGCGGTCGGCTCCGGCCTTCTCCTGGGCGGCCACCTTCTCGACGTACCAGGAGGCGCCGTTGCGGTGCAGCACGCAGCGCTGCTCGATGATCGAGAGCAGCCGGTCGGCCTCGTCGGACTCCACCCCCCAGCGGTCCAGCCCTTCGCGGGCCAGCGGGAGCAGCCGGCGCAGCACGAGCTCGGTGGCCTCGACGTCGCCGACGCCGGGCCAGTACACGCGGGCGTCGATGCCGTACTGCGCCGCGACGTGGAAGTTCTCCTCCGCCGCGGAGAACGACATCCGCGACCACAGCGGCCGCTCGCTCTCGGCCAGCGCACGCACCAGGCCGAAGTAGAAGGCCGCGTTGGCCATCGTGTCGATCACCGTCGGCCCGGCGGCGAGCACGCGGTTCTCCACGCGCAGGTGGGGCACGTCGTCGACCACGTCGTACACGGGCCGGTTCCAGCGGTAGATGGTGCCGTTGTGCAGGTTCAGCTCCGAGAGCTTGGGCGTCCCCCCGGCCTCGAGCACTTCCAGCGGATCCTCGTCCTCGGTGATCGGGAGCAGCGCCGGGAAGTAGCGCACGTTCTCCTCGAACAGGTCGAAGATGGAGTTGATCCACCGCTCGCCGAACCAGACCCGGGGGCGCACGCCCTGCTCCTTCAGCTCATTGCTGCGGGTGTCGGTGGCCTGCTCGAACAGCGGGATCCGGGTCTCGTGCCAGAGCCGTTTGCCCAGCAGGTACGGCGAGTTCGCACCTACGGCGAGCTGGATGCCGCTGATCGCCTGGGAGGCGTTCCAGTACGCCGCAAAGGTGTCCGGACCCACCTGGGTGTGCAGCTGGGTGCTCGTGCAGGCGGCCTCGGGCATGATCGACTCCGAGGTCGTCCGCAGCCGCTCCTCGCCGGTGATGTCGATGACGATGTCCTCGCCGCGCGCGGCCAGGATCTGGTCGGAGAGGAGCTTGTAGCGCGGGTTGGGACTGATCGTCGACGGACTCAGGTGGCCCGGCTCGAGCGTCGGCAGGATGCCGATCATCACCATGTGGGCCTGCACCTCGTTGGCCTTGGACTCCGCCCGGTTCAGGCTGGTGCGCAGGTCGTCCTCGAAGCCGGAGACCCCGCGCGAGCCGAGCCGGCGAGGGAGCACGTTGATCTCGAGGTTGAACTGTGCGAGCTCGGTCTGGAACGTCGGGTCGGCGATCTTCTCCAAGGCCTCGGCGCTCTTCAGGGAAGGCCGCCCGTCGTCGTCGACGAGGTTGAACTCGATCTCCATCCCGGTCATCGGGTTCTCGATGTCGAAGCGCGCCTCGCGCAGCATCCGGGCGAAGACGTCGAGGCAGCGACGGACCTTCTCGCGGTACCGGGTCCGGTCCGCGCGAGTGAAGTCCTGCAGGTCGACCTCTTTCCCCATGACCTGACACTAGGGGCGCGCCCGACGGGTGTCACGAGAGCCCGTGCTGCGCGACCGCAGGTCGGCGACGCCGCCCAGCACCGGGAGGTCGGCGTCGGCCATCGGCTCCCAGGTGTCTGGGGGCACCGCCCTGACCAGGAACTCCCCCAGCAGGTGCGCCATCGAGTAGTCGGGATCGACCTCCAGCGCCCGGTCGATGCCGCACCACGCCAGGGCCCCGTCGCCGGCCTGCCACGCGGCGAAGGCCAGCAGCGACGCAGCGCCCGGAACGAGGTTGCGCGGGGCACGCCTGACCAGCTCGCGCCACAGCTCCACGTGGGCACCGGCCGTTGCCCGGGTGATCTGTGCCCAGGCGACGTCCCGCGTGGGCACGAGCGAGGCCAGCACCAGCAGGCGGCCGGCATCGGCCACCTCGATCGTCGCGCCGCCCGCCACCCACCGGCGCACCCGGCGTCGCAGCCATCGCGCCTCCGTGCGGAGCTGCCCGGGATCGTCCCGGGAGCCCAGCACGAGATCGGCGAACCGGGTCGCGGCGAGGGCCACCGCGGTCGCGTCGGCGTCATCGGTGCCGACGAGGGTGTCGGCGAGCTCGGCACGGTCGCGGTGCACCACGCGGCCCTCGAAGACCAGCTGGGCGGTGAACGGATGCGTCTGGAGGTCGTACGGCGTGCCACCGGTGCCGTCCTCGGGGAGGCGGAGCCAGCACCCGTCGTCGACGCGGAGGACGTCGAGGACCTCGCAGTCGAGGTCGAGCAACCGTCCGACCAGCCGGTCGGCCATCGCCGCACACACCTGCTCGTCGTCGCTGTAGAGGAGCAGCGCGGTGCGGTCGAGGTGGTTGGCCGCGACGGCGCCGGCGAGCATGTCGGCCACCTCCTCCTGGGCGGGCGCCGAGACTGGCAGGTCGACCCGGGCATGGAAGGAGCCCCCCGGAGGGCCGAAGGTGAGCAGCACGACCGAGTCGGCCGGATGGAAGCCCAGGACCACGGGGACCAGGGCGATCAGGTCGAGCGGGGTGCGTGCGACGAAGGGTGCGGGGGTGGACATCGGCGAGGCAGGTCTGGAGGTCATGGGCAGCAGGCTCGGCCGCGGGGCCGACCCGTGCGCGTTCCGCGGCGCACCCGGTGGACAACCTGGCTCCGAGCCCGCCCTGTGGACGCGAAACGGTCGGGTGCGGGTGCGACGATCGGCGGGTGCGCGCCGACCCGACGATCCTGCACGTCGACCTCGACGCCTTCTTCGCCTCGGTCGAGCAGCGCGACAAGCCGTCGCTGCGGGGCAAGCCGGTCGTGGTCGGCGGGACGGGCGGCCGCGGCGTCGTGGCCACGGCGTCCTACGAGGCGCGTGCCTTCGGGGTCCACTCGGCGATGCCCACGGCCGAGGCTCGACGACGCTGTCCCAATGCGGCGTTCCTGAGCGGCCGCTTCCACGCCTACCGCGAGGCGAGCGTGGCCGTGATGGAGCTGCTCCGCTCGGTCAGCCCGCTGGTCGAGCCGCTGTCGCTCGACGAGGCGTTCGTCGACCTCGAGGCCGCGGACCTGCCCGACCTCTCGGTCGCCACGGTGAGCGCACTGGGGCGCGCGCTGAAGGACCGCGTCCACGAGGTGACCGGGGGTCTCACCGGGTCGGTGGGGATCGCCTCCTCCAAGCTCGTGGCCAAGATCGCCAGCGACCTCGACAAGCCCGATGGACTGGTCGTCGTCGCACCCGGGATGGAGCAGGACCTCCTGCGACCGATGCAGGTGACCGTGATCCCCGGCGTCGGGCCGGCGACGACCGAGCGGCTGCGACGGGTCGGCGTGCACACCGTCTCCGAGCTCGAGGGCCTCACCCAGGAGGAGCTCGTGCGCCTGCTCGGCCGCAGCCACGGCACCGGCCTGTACGCCCTGGCGCGGGCGGAGGACGACCGGGCCGTCGTACCCGCGCGCGAGACGAAGTCGATCAGCGTCGAGGACACCTACGAGACCGACCACGTGGACAAGCGGCTGCTGGAGGCGCTGCTGGACCGCCAGTCGGCCAAGGTCACCGAACGGCTGCGCAAGGCGCGCGTCTCCGGACGCACGGTCTCGATCAAGGTCCGGCTGCACGACTTCTCCACCCTGAGCCGCTCGGCCACCCTCCCCGAGCCGTCCGACGACGGGCGTCAGATCGCCCGGGTGGCGCGGCGGTTGCTGGCCGAGCTCGACACCTCCGGCGGCGTCCGCCTGCTCGGGGTGGGCGTCTCCGGTCTCGCCGACTGGATCCAGGAGGATCTCTTCGCCGACGAGGCCGACACCTTCGGTCAGGACGACGAGGTCGGCCCGGGGGACGAGGCGAGCGAGGCGGCGCTCCGGGCCTCCGCCCGGCGGACGTGGGCACCCGGCATGGACGTGGTCCACGAGGACCACGGTCAGGGCTGGGTCTGGGGCTCGGGTCGTGGGGTGGTCACGGTCCGGTTCGAGACCGCGGAGACCACGCCCGGGCGGGTGCTCAGCTTTTCCGCCGACGACCCCCTGCTGGCGCCGGCCCCACGACCCGAAGAGTGACCTCCTCACCCGGTCGCAGCTGCGCGCAGGCCGGCAGGTCCTCGGCCACCACGACCCCGACCACCGGGTAGCCGCCGGTCGTCGGGTGGTCGTGCAGGAACACCACCGGCTGACCGTTGGGTGGCACCTGCACCGCGCCGAGCACCATCCCCTCGCTCGGCAGCTCCTCGGTCCGCGCCCACGAGATCGCCTCGCCCTCCAGACGCAGGCCGATCCGGTTCGACGAGCTGCCCACGGCGTACGACGATCCGTCCAGGGCGGCCACCGCCTCGGTCGTGAACCAGTCCTGTCTCGGCCCGAGCCGCACGCGGAGCACGCCCGTGCGGCCAGGCGCACGCGGGGTGTCCACGGCCACGGGCGCCTGGGCCGCAGGACCGAGGGCCAGCTCGTCCCCGGCCTCCACCGGCGGGGGCCCCAGACCGGAGAGCAGGTCGGTGGCCCGCGAGCCGAGCACCGGGTCGACTGCGATGCCACCGGTCACGGCGACGTACGCACGCAACCCCATGGTGGCCGCACCGACCTCGACCCGCGCCCCGGCGGGGACCGAGAGCCCGGTCCCCCACTCCCTCGCCCGGCCCTCGACGCTCACCGGCACCTGGGCGCCGGTGACGGCCACCGCGGCGGAGGTCGAGGCGGTGAAGGCGAGCCGACCGTCGAGACACTCCAGCGTGGCGGCGTCCTCGGCGTTGCCCACCAGCCGGTTCGCGAGCCGGTGAGCAGGTCCGTCCAGCGCGCCGGAGCGCGGCACGCCGAGGTGCGCCAGTCCGGTCCGGCCGAGATCCTGGACGGTGACCTGGGCGCCGACCTCCTCGACGACCAGGCGCCGGTCACCCATCGACGAACCTCACCACGGTGCCCGGCGCGAGCAGGGCGGGCGGGTCCCGGTCGACGTCCCACAGAGCCGCGTCGGTGCGTGCGACCAGCTGCCAGCCCCCGGGCGAGGACCGCGGGTAGACCCCCGTGAAGGCGCCGGCCAGCCCCACCGACCCGGCAGGGACCTTCGTCCGGGGCTCCTCGAGCCGCGGGACGTGCAGCTCCTCCGGCAGCCCGGTCAGGTAGGCGAACCCGGGCGCGAAGCCGCAGAAGGCCACCACGAACTCACAGCCGCGGTGTCTCTCGATCGCCCCCTCGACGCTCACGCCCCAGCGCTCGGCCACCGCCTCCAGGTCCGGTCCGTCGTAGGTCACCGGCAGGTCGACCTGCTGGGCGTCCCCCCGCTCTGGCGTCCGGAGCGACCAGTCGTCGAGCCCGTCGCGGACTGCCGCCAGGTCGACCAGGCCGTCGAGCAGCAGCGTCGTCGCGCCCGGGACGACCTCCACGCACGTCAGGTGGCCCTCGTCGCGACGGCGCAGCGCCTCGGCGTGCGCGGCCCGGACACCGTCGGTGTCGCCGCACTCCAGCAGGAGGGCCCGATCACCGAGCAGCCGTGAGCGCATGGAGCGATCCTTGCAAACCGCCGCGGCGGTCGCCCGGTTCCGGCAGGCTGGGAGGCGGGGAGGGATCACCAGATAGGCGCGGGGCCTGCGGAAGTGATCGGGCACTGCGCAGGCTCCGGGCCCGCCAGATAGGCGCGGGGCCTGCGGAAGTGATCGGGCACTGCGCAGGCCGGGGCCTGCCAGATAGGCGCGGGGCCTGCGGAAGTATGAGTTCCGCAGGCCCCGCTGTGTGGAACCGCTGTGATGCTCAGTCCCGGACCGACGAGCCCCGCAGACCCACCGCCCATCACCGGCGATCTTCCGGCGAGTCGCCCCGCCGGTCGGACCTGCAGCTTCCGTCGATCCCCCGCGTTCCTTGCGGATCGCGGTGAGAGATTTCTACGTGACGCGGGGGTGCCTGACAAGCGAATTCCGGGGGATTTCCAGAACATCCTCGGAGTATGTCTCCGGGCCCACAGAACGTGCCGCGAACTCCACAGACACCGTCGGTTTTCCACACGGTTTCCACAGTGCTCTGTGGATAACCACCGGCCTCACCAGGGGCGTACGTCGTACCCCGCCGACTCGAGCGCCAGCCGCACGGCACGGGCAGCCTCCACGGCACCGGGAGAGTCGCCGTGGACGCAGACCGACCGCACCTCGCCGGCCAGCGAGACCGCGTTGGCCGCGATCGCGTCGGTCCCCTCGACGAGTGCGCCGGGCTGGTCCCGCGGCACGAGGTGGCCGTCGTCGGTGTAGCCGCGGTCGGGGAAGCCCTCCTCGACACCGGTGCGACCAGCCCGCCCGGCCAGGCGCAGGATCGCGGAGCCGGGGAGCCCGAGCACCGGCAGCGACCCGCTGCCGGCCAGGACCGCCCGGGCCTGCTCCTCGTCGTCGACCACCCGGTTGTAGAGCGCACCGTGCGGCTTGAGGTAGGCGACCACCGTGCCGCACTCCTCGGCGATCCGGGTGAGCAGGCGGACCTGTTCGTCCACCCAGGCCGTCAGCACCGCGGGCGCGACGTCGAGCCGACGCCGGCCGAAGTGCTCGCGGTCGGCGTAGGAGACCTGCGCCCCGATCACCACGCCGGTGCTCGCGGCCGTGGTGCAGACGGCCCGCATCGTGTCCTCGTCGCCCGCGTGGAAGCCGCAGGCGAGGTTGGCGCTGGTGACCACTGCGAGCAGTCCGGCGTCATCGGTGACGCCCTCGCCGAGATCGGCGTTCAGGTCGATGCGCATGACTTCAGTGTGCCCGGGGCACCGGGGAGGGGACACCGCGCGAGTCAGCAGCAGTCGGTTTGTTGAGAAGTGGCTGAGAAGTGTGGCCGGCACGAAACTTCACCGGGCGGACGTGCGTCTGAACCTGTGAGACCGCACACCTGTCTCACCGGCACTCGTCTCCGAATACCCGGTGAACGCCCTGGCACCAACGGGCACGAACCAGGAATCTTCGGACCCGGCGGAGCGTTGGACCCAAGCAGGACCAGCACCACCGGTCCGCCCTGTAGGAAGGGAGCCCTCCCCATGACCACCACAGCCACCCCCCGCAAGCCCGTCACCACCCGCCAGGACCGCGAGATCGAAGGCCGCGACAGCGTCGGCCTCTACCTCGACGAGATCGCGCGCACCCCCCTGCTCGACGCCGCCACCGAGGTCGAGCTGTCCAAGACCATCGAAGCCGGCCTCTTCGCCCAGCACCTGCTCGACGAGGGCCGCGTCGGCCGCAAGAAGGGCGGCGCGCCCAAGTACGCCTCCGAGGCCGAGCTCCAGTGGCTCGTCGAGGAGGGCGAGCGCGCGATCCAGCGCTTCATCAACGCCAACCTCCGCCTCGTCGTCTCGATCGCCCGCAAGTACGGCCGCAGCCAGATGCCGATGCTCGACCTGATCCAGGAGGGCAACACCGGCCTGATCCGCGCGGTCGAGAAGTTCGACTACGCCAAGGGCTACAAGTTCTCCACCTACGCCACCTGGTGGGTCCGCCAGGCGATCACCCGCGGCATCGCCCAGCAGGCACGCGTCGTACGCCTGCCGGTGCACGTCGTCGAGGAGCTGAACCAGGTCGGGTCTGCCCGGCGCCTGCTCGAGCGGCAGCTGGGTCGCGACCCGGAGCCCGAGGAGATCGCCGCCGAGCTCGACATGGACTTCGACCGCGTGCTCGACCTGATGGCCTGGGGTCGCGACCACGTCAGCCTCGACACCCCCATCGACGAGGACGGCGACACGTTGCTGGGCGACCTGATCGCCCAGGAGAGCGCCCCCGGCCCGGACCTCTCCGTGCTCGACACCGAGTCGCGCGACCGGCTGAGCACTCTGGTCGACCTGCTCGACGCACGGTCGGCCGACATCGTGCGGTCGCGCTACGGGCTCGTCGACGGGCGCCAGCACAAGCTGGCCGACATCGGCGCGCGCCACGGGATCTCGGCCGAGCGGGTCCGCCAGCTCGAGCGCGAGGCGATCGCCAAGCTCCGCAAGATCGCCGACCCGGACCTCGCGGCCTGAGCGCCTGGGGCCCTGGCACCACCGAGCTGCTCGGCGGGCACGGGATGGCCTGACGACACAGTCGTCCCGACCGTTCAATCACCGCCCGCCGAGACCACGTCCGCGTAGACCTCCGCCACCCGCCGGCGGAGGTCTTCGCGTGTCCCGGTGTTCTCGATGACGTACGACGCGATGGCGCGCCGGTCCTCGCGCGATGCCTGGGCCCGCATCCGCGACTCGGCGTCCTCGCGTGACCAGCCGCGATCGCGGACCATCCGCTCGAGCTGGACCTCCGCGGGAGTGTCCACGACGACGACCGCGTCGAAGTCGCCCGCACGGCCGTTCTCAGCCAGCAGCGGGATGTCGTGCACCACCACCCCGCCGGGCGGGACAGCGCTCTCCAGGGCGACGATCCGCTCGTAGACCAGCGGATGCACGATCTGCTCCAGCCTGCGGCGAGCCCCCTCGTCGGCGAAGACCAGGCGGCCCATCGCCGGCCGGTCGAGGTCGCCGTCCGGGGTGAGCAGCTCCTCGCCGAACTCCTCGACCACCTGCGCCAGGCCCGGCGTTCCCCGCTCGACGACCTCCCGGGCCAGCGCGTCGGCGTCGATGACCACCGCGCCCAGCTCGGCCATGGCGGCCGAGACCGTGCTCTTGCCCGAGGCGACCCCGCCCGTCAGCCCCACCCGGATCGTCCGCTCGCTCACGGCGCCAGTATCCCGGTGGCCCGGCGCACCCGTGTGCGGGCCCTCAGAGGCGCAGGGCGGTCATCACGACCTGGCCGCCGTAGTCGTGGTCGCGGACGTCGCGGAACCCGGCCGCTTCGAGCAGCTCGTGGGCGTCGACGACGTCGATCGGCCCACCGCCCAGGACGTGCCCGGAGTGGACCATCACCGCCTGCTCGATGTCGTCGGCCGCCTCGGGCGGCGCGATGGTCGGCACGATCAGGCCGCCACCCGGGCGCAGGGCGGCGAAGACCCGCGCGAGACCGGTGACCAGCTCGGGTCGGGGGATGAAGATCTGCGGCACCCAGGCCAGGTCGAAGGCCGCGACCTCGTCGAGCTCGGTCACCGACTCGAGACGGAGCTCGATGCGTCCGCCGAACCCCTCCGCCTCGACCTCGTCACGGGCCAGGTCCAGGACCTGCGGGAGCACGTCGAGCCCCAGGCAGGTCAGGCCCTCGAAGCGCTGGCAGAGGCGCCGCGAGATGGCGGCCACGCCGGTGCCGACGTCCAGGAAGTGCCCACGCCCGGACTCGAAGGCCTCCCGGGCTCCGGGCAGGCAGCGCAACAGGTCGTCGGCGATCAGGTCGGCCGCCGCCGCGCTCCCGTGCCCTTGGTTGAGCACGAGCTCGAGGTCCTCGCCCGTCCAGGTGCCCGAACCTGACCGGGCGTGCTGCAGGGCACGCTGGAGCTGGGCCATCATCGTGCGGGCGAGGGCGGCCGGTTCGGTGAGGTAGGACTCCTTGCGAAGCACCACGTAGCCCACCGCCTCGCGTTGCAGCACGCGGGCGGAGACCAGCAGGTCGGCGTCGGCGAGATCGAGGGTGTCCTCGAGCGGCTTGCCGTCGAGCACGCGAGCCCACCCACCGCTGGTGCCCATGCGCGCGAGCGCGGCGATCACCATGGGGTGCTCGACCGCATCCATCACCACGCGTCCCGCGGACGCGGCTGTGTGTTCGCCGGTGGTCACAGTCGTGATTCGGAGCCGGACGCGTCCTGGTTGGGTGCGGCGGGATCACCCGTGCTCGTGGGACAGGACTCGGGCAGACCGGAGAACAGCTCGACGCGGGCCATGGCTGCAGTCTTGCCCACCCGTCGCCACCTTGTCGCCGAGTTGGCTGCAAGGATCGACGCGTGACCCCGGCGGACCCCCTGCCCGATCTCGCCCCCGGTGACCGGGTGGCACTCCTCCTCCCGGGGTCGGTGGCGTACGTCGAGCTGGTGATCGCGCTCCTGCGCCGTGGCGTCTTTCCGGTGCCGATGGACCCGGGCCTGAGGCCCAGCGAGCGCGAGGGTCTGCTGGAGGACGTCGACCCGGTGCTCGTCGTGTCCACCCAGGAGCAGCTCGAAGCCCTGCTGGAGGAGCACGCCGAGGCCGCCCTCACGGGGCCACCGCTGGGCCGGCCGATCCACCTCACCAGCGGCACCACCGGCCGTCCGAAGGGCGTCTTCTCGGGGCTGCTCGAGACCACCGAGGCCGAGGCACTCGTCGCGGAGGAGCGCGACCTGTGGGGCTTCCGCGCCGACGACGTCAACCTCGTGCTCAGCCCGCTGCACCACTCCGCTCCCCTGCGCTTCGCCGTGGGCACCCTCCTCGCGGGCGGCCGGGTCGTCGTGCCGGGCCCCTTCGATCCCGTCGCCGTGACCGCGGCCATCGAGCACGAACGGCCGACGTCGATGTTCTGCGTGCCGGCCCACCTGCAACGCCTCTTCGCCCACTGGGACGCGCTACCGGCCGAGGGCGGGTCCCCGGACCTCTCCTCGTTCCGGCTGGTCGCGCACGCCGGGGCGCCGTGCCCCGAGTGGGTCAAGCGGCGCCTGGTCGAGGAGTTCCCCGGCGGGTCGACGTGGGAGTTCTACGGGTCCACGGAGGGACAGTTCACCGCCTGCCGCAGCGAGGAGTGGCTCGAGCACCCGGGCACCCTGGGACGGGCCCGTCCCGGGCGGACCATGTCGGTCGACGACGGGGGCCGGTTGTGGTGCGCGGTCCCGGCGCACGCGCGCTTCAGCTACCTCGGCGACCCCGAGAAGACCGCCCAGGCGTGGCGCGACACCCCCGACGGCCCGGCCTTCACCGTGGGCGACCTCGGCCGCGTGGAGGAGGACGGCTACGTCTACCTCGACGGTCGTCGCGAGGACCTGGTGATCAGCGGCGGCGTCAACGTCTACCCGGCCGAGGTCGAGCGGGTGCTCGCCGAGCTCGACGGCGTCGAGGACGTCGCGGTCTTCGGCCGCGACGACGCGCACTGGGGTCAGCGGGTCTGCGCCGCGGTCGTCGGCCCGGTCGCCGAGGAGGTTCTCACGTCGTACGCCCGCGAGCACCTGGCCCCCGCCAAGAGGCCCAAGGAGTGGCACCGGCTCGACTCCTTGCCGCGGACGCCGACCGGCAAGGTGCGGCGGCTCGACCTGCCCGACCTGGTGGACGGTGCGTGATGGCCTTCTCCCGCGCGGAGCTGGAGACGTTCCGTGACACCGAGGTGCCCGACCTGCTCCCGGCCGAGGACCTGCGGCTGCTGTTCGTCGGCATCAACCCCGGGCTGTGGACGGCCGCCGTCCAGACCCACTTCGCGCACCCGGCCAACCGGTTCTACCCGGCGCTGCTGCGAGCCGGCATCCTCAGCGAACCGGTCAGCCCCTCGGACGGGATGACCGACGACGACCGCGACCGGTTCCGCGCTCGCGGCCTCGGCATCACCAACCTGGCACCCCGCGCCACCGCGAAGGCCTCCGAGCTGACCGCCGCGGAGCTGCGCGAGGGTGGTCGACGCCTGCGTGACCTGGTGCGGACCCGTCGTCCGCGGGTGGTCGCCGTCCTCGGCATCACCGCCTACCGCCAGGCGTTCGGTCAGCCCAAGGCCGTGCTCGGCCGCCAGGACGAGGGCCTCGAGGGAGCCGAGCTGTGGGTCGTGCCCAACCCGAGCGGGCTCAACGCCCACGAGACGATCGCCTCCCTGGCCCAGGCGTACGCCGAGCCGGCACGAGCAGCAGGCCTGCTGGCGGGTCCCTGAACAAGGTCGCGGAGAAAGGCGGCATCGCGAGGTATCTGGGCCCGGACCCCGTCACACCCTGAGTTGTCCGCACCTGCGGCACTTCACACAACCCCTGGAGAAACGTGATGAGCAGATTCCCACGAAGCGTGGCGGTGCTCGCGACCTGCGCACTTGCTGTCGCCGCACTGGCCGCGCCGGGCTCCGCGCACGCGGCACAGCGCGAGCCACGCGCGACCAACGCTCAGGCTCACGCGCTGCACGCGCGCATCAGGGCAGGCACCGCTGCCTCGTCCACCCACGTCCTCGACTACTGCGCCTCCCACCACCTGCGGTGCCAGGCGCAGCTTCTCGCCCGGTCCGGGAGCTCGGCTCCCCTCTCGTCGTTCACCCCCATCGGGTACGGGGCGACCGACCTCGAGTCCGCGTACGGGTTGTCGAAGGCAGGCAGCACGACCGGCACCATCGCCATCGTCGACGCGGGCGCCTACCCCTTGGCGCAGAGCGATCTCGGTGTCTACCGGCGTCAGTACGGCCTCCCCGCCTGCACCAAGGCCTCGGGATGCCTGACCGTCCGCACCTTCGACAACCACCCCGAGCGCAAGCCGGCCCAGGGCGAGCTCGGCAAGGAGGTGGAGGAGGAGGTGGCCGTGGAGACCGCCCTCGACCTCGACATGGCCTCCGCGGCCTGCCCCCGGTGCAAGCTGCTGCTGCTCCAGCTGCCGCCACTCGACGCCATCGCCGACAGCAACGCGCAGCTGCACGCGGCGGAGAACCACTTCGCGACCGCGGTCCAGACGGCCAAGGCGCGCGGAGCCAAGGGCGTGAGCATCAGCTACGGCTACCCCACGGACAGCTACGACGCCACGGGGACCCCGGCCACCAGGATGAACGTCACCGGCATGGTGGTGACCGCCTCCACGGGCGACAACGGCTACAACGGCCTGTACCCGCCCTGGCCCCAGGTGCTGAGGTCGGTGGTCGCCGTGGGCGGTACCGAGCTGAGCCAGTCCTCCAGCGGCGCCTGGCACGACGCGGCCTGGGACGGCGGGGGCAGCGGCTGCTCGGCCGGGCTCACTCACCCGGCGTACGGCCAGCCGGCCTCGATCAGCAACCTGTGCAACGGGTTCCGTGCCAGTGCCGACATCTCGGCCGTGGCAGACCCCTACACCGGGGTCGCCGTCTATGACACCTACGCGCCGGCGTCGAACTTCCCCAACGAGTGGATCACCATCGGCGGCACGAGTGCCTCCGCTCCCCTGGTGGCAGGGATGTACGTCCGTGCCGGCGTCCCGTCCGGTGTCCACGGTCCCAACCTGCTCTACGCCAAGCCGGCATCACGGTTCCGCGACGTCGTCGCCGGCGGCAACGCTCCCCGAGGCCTTTGCAGCTCCGACGGAGTCAGCGAGCGGCTCTGCTTCGCCGACGACGGCTGGGACGGACCCACCGGTCGCGGTACGCCGAGGGGGCTGACCACCTTCAACTAGCGCCAGGACGCGGGCTCGACGCACCGGAGCCCGGTCCCCGAGAGTCGGGGGCCGGGCTCCGGTGCTGCGTCGTGCTGCGTCGTGCTGCGAGTCAGCGGCGTCCGCCGCGCACGGTCATGCCCGCGAGGTCGGAGCGTCGCCAGTCCAGGACGGAGTACGCGCGCACGACTGCTGCCAGGGACGACCGACGACGTGCGGCGGGAAGACGGGTCACCGTCACCACCACGTCGACGTACTGGCCCGGTCTCAGGGCTCGTCGCCAGCCACCCGAGGTGAACGCGGAGGTCAGGTCCGCACCGCCGACGGCGTAGCGCACGGAGAACGCGCGCGTCGACCTGACGCCCGTGAGCCGGTAGGTGTCGGAGCGGTTGCCCTCGGCCTGCACCCGCACCACGGCGTACGCCTTGTGCCAGCGCTTCGCGATCCTGGCGGTGACGTGCTCGGACCCGTAGCTGCCGTACACGCCGTCACCCACCCACGCACGCGGGGCGCCACGGCGCACGAGGGCATCAGGACGCGAGTACGGCGCTGCCGCGACCGTGTAGCTGCGGGTGACGCGGGTGGTGTTGCCCGCGCCGTCGGTGGCACTGGCCACGAAGGTGTGCCGGCCCGGAGCGTGCGTGTCGACCCGCGTGGCCGAGCACGTGCGCAGCGTGGACCCACCGACGTCGGTGCAGCGGACGTGAGCAGCCGTCACTGACTGCCCGTAGGCGAACGCGGCCCCCTGCGCCGGACCTCCGGTGAGGTCGAGGGTCGGCTTGACGGTGTCCGGCACGGCGCCGCGATCCACCCGGTAGGCGAAGTACCCGTCGCTGTTGGTGAGCTGCCAGACCAGGTTCCCCGCCGCGTCGACCTCGGAAGCGATGGCCTTCGTCTCGGCGGCCCACCCGACCAGGGTGTCGCCGTTGCCGAGGCGCTGCGCCGAGCCGGCGAAGTAGGCGTACCAGCCGGTCGGCGCGTACTGCCACACCCGGGTGGCGGTGTGTGCCTGCTCGTCGAGGGAGTACTCGACGGCACGCGAGCTGGGCCGCGTCACCGCGGGGCCGGACGGGTCCGACTGGTCGACGCAGTACGCCGGCCCGATGCCGCCGCTGCCGTTGTCGAAGAGCAGCACGTGCCCGTTGGGGAGCATCCGTGCGTAGTGCTGCGCGCAAGGACCGTCGTCGTTGGTGAAGGTGAAGTCGCTGTCCCGTCCCCCCAGCTTCCACATCACGTCACCGCGATGGAAGCCGTCGTGGTCGGACCAGGCGATCTTGAACACCGAGCTGAACAGCCGGAACGAGGCGAGGATGTCGCCGTTCGGGAGCTGCTGCAGAGAGTTGAGGTGGCCGTAGTCGGGGTTCGAGGGATCCACGGTCAGGGCGGCCGGGTCGACGTGGTCGGCGGCGTTCCACGTGTAGACCACGTGCCCCTGGGCGTCGATCTCCTGGATGACCGGGTCGACCTTCCCCGTCACCGAGTTCGGCTCGTAGGCCATCATGATCCGGCCCCCGCCCGGGAGCATGATCGCGTCGTGCTGGTCGGTGTTCGTCAGACCGACGGTCTCGTAGCCGCGGACCACGTGGAACTGGGAGTCGAGCTCGACCAGCTGTGAGCCCGTCCTGCCGCTGGTCGGCGTGGGTGAGCGCGCCACCGTGTAGTGGCCGCCGGGCGCGGGCTTGAGGTCGGCCGACTGCTGGGCGTTCGGGAACGATCGCACGTACGCCGGCACGCCGTTGTCGTCCACTGCCACCTCGAAGTTCGGCGTGGGGCCGGCGGTGTACTTGCTCAGGTTCATCAGCACCAGGCCGGAGGCGGTCGGTCCGGTGGACGTCACGTGCATCGTCGGGAACCCGACCGGGAGGTACACCAGCGCATGGGGCTCCGACCCGCCGGAGTCCTGGAAGATCACCGACACCTCGTCACCCGGCTGCAACCCGGTCACGGTGCTCTGCCCGCCCGTCATCGGCTCCCCGTCGACCAGGACCACGCCGTGGGGATCACTCGTGGCGGCGGTGATCACCAGCTCGCCAGCGGTCTGGTCGGTCGTGGTGACGCCGTAGCGCTGCACGGATCGCGTGAACGACGGGTACATCGCCGCGCCGTGCGCGGTGCTCACGCTCAACGTGTGCGTGGGAGCGGTGGCAGCGGTCGACGAAGGAACGACGACGACGAGCTGGGACAGGGAGATGAGCAGCGCCGACCCGAGGACGAGGAGGGCGCGCACGACGCGCGGCATGGGCGGAGGCTAACCGACGAGCGACTCGCACAGGCGCATTCCCGGGAATGCTCCGGTAAAACAGCGACGGCCGGACCCTCGCGGGTCCGGCCGTCGTCGTGCTTCAGCGGGTCACTGACCGCCGGTCAGCTTCTCGCGCAGGGCCTGCAGGGCCTCGTCGGAGGCCAGGGAGCCGCCGTCGTCCTCGCCGGACTCCTGGGCGTCGCCGCCGCTGGAGTACGAGGTGGCCTCGCCGGCCTCGACCTCGGCCTGCTTGGCCTCGGTCTGCTGCTTGACGTGGGCCTCCCAGCGGGCGTGGGCCTTGGCGTACTGGTCCTCCCAGAGCTTGCGCTGCTCGTCGTAGCCCTCGAGCCACTCCCCGGTGTCCGGGTCGAAGCCGTCGGGGTAGATGTAGTTGCCCTGGTCGTCGTAGGTCGCGGACATGCCGTACAGCGTCGGGTCGAACTCCTCGACCTCGGCAGCCGCAGCGGTCTCGTTGGCCTGCTTCAGCGACAGCGAGATCCGGCGACGCTCGAGGTCGATGTCGATGATCTTGACCATCACGTCGTCGTTGACCTGGACGACCTGCTCGGGGATCTCGACGTGGCGCTCGGCGAGCTCGGAGATGTGCACCAGGCCCTCGATGCCCTCCTCGACGCGGACGAAGGCACCGAACGGGACCAGCTTGGTGACCTTGCCCGGCACGATCTGGCCGATCTGGTGGGTCCGGGCGAAGTGCTGCCAGGGGTCTTCCTGCGTCGCCTTGAGGGAGAGGGAGACGCGCTCGCGCTCCATGTCGACGTCGAGCACCTCGACGGTGACCTCGTCGCCGACGGTGACGACCTCGCTCGGGTGGTCGATGTGCTTCCAGGACAGCTCCGAGACGTGCACCAGACCGTCGACACCGCCGAGGTCGACGAACGCGCCGAAGTTGACGATCGAGGACACGACACCCTTGCGGATCTGGCCCTTCTGGAGCTGGGTCAGGAAGCCGTGGCGCACCTCGGACTGGGTCTGCTCGAGCCAGGCGCGGCGCGAGAGCACCACGTTGTTGCGGTTCTTGTCGAGCTCGATGATCTTGGCCTCGAGCTTCTGACCGACGTAGGGCTGCAGGTCGCGCACCCGTCGCATCTCGACGAGGGAGGCGGGCAGGAAGCCGCGCAGCCCGATGTCGAGGATCAGGCCGCCCTTGACGACCTCGATGACGGTGCCCTCGACGACGCCGTCCTCCTCCTTGACCTGCTCGATCGTGCCCCAGGCGCGCTCGTACTGGGCGCGCTTCTTGGACAGGATCAGGCGACCCTCCTTGTCCTCCTTCTGGAGGACGAGCGCCTCGACCTTGTCGCCGACCTCGACGACCTCGTTGGGGTCGACGTCGTGCTTGATCGAGAGCTCGCGGGAGGGGATGACGCCCTCGGTCTTGTAGCCGATGTCGAGGAGGACCTCGTCACGGTCGACCTTGACGATGGTGCCTTCGACGATGTCACCGTCGTTGAAGTACTTGATGGTGGCGTCGATCGCGGCGAGGAAGTCCTCGGCGGAACCGATGTCGTTGACTGCTACCTGAGGGGCGTCGGAGAGGGTGGGGGTGCTGGTCATAGGGGAACGAAGTTTCCTTGGATGGATGGAGTTGGGGGTTGGGCACGCACAGAAGCCTGATCACCATCACGAGTTGTGGGCGGAGTGTTCCGACCAGCTCTGGTCCGGTTGCTGCATCGTGCGACAGGCATGGACCGACAGCGAGCGAGAGCCTGCTCGGTCTGAGACTCGGGCAGACTTCTGGCGCCAACGGGTGAGTCTATCGGCCCACCTGTCCCAGCGTCCAACTGCCGCGACCGAGGGGTGAGCTCACGAACCGGTCGCCGGAGCGGGAGGTTGAGGTGCGAGAGCCTGGTCCCGACGAAGGAGGGACCGGGTAGGAGCCTCGAAACGCGACGTACGTCGCCTAGGGTCACCCCCGTGGCAGGCATCCGACCAGAGCGGCGACCGGTGGACGAGCAGGAGTCGCTGCGCGCCAACCGGGCCGACTGGGACGCCTACGCCGACGAGTACCAGGCCACGCACGGCGAGTACCTCGGCGACTCGGGGTTCCTGTGGGGTCCCGAGGGCACCCGGGAGGACGACGTGCACGCCCTCGGCCCGGTCGAGGGCCGCGACGTGCTCGAGATCGGCTGTGGCGCCGGGCAGTGCTCACGCTGGGTCCTGGTGCACGGAGGCCGCCCCGTGGGCATCGACGTGTCGATGCGGCAGCTGCAGCACAGCCGGCGCATCGACCAGGCACACGGCGTGCTCGTCCCTACCCTCTGCGCCTCCGCCGCAGCCCTGCCCTTCGCCGACGACTCCTTCGACGTGGTGTTCTCGGCCTTCGGCGCGCTGCAGTTCGTGGCGGAGGCAGGGCCTCTCGTCGACGACGTCGCGCGGGTGCTGCGCAGGGGAGGGATCTTCGCCTTCTCGGTCACCCACCCCACCCGGTGGATGTTCCCGGACGACCCCGGCCCGGGTGGTCTGACCGCCTCGCAGTCCTACTGGGACCGCACGCCGTACGTCGAGGTCGACGACAAGACCGGGCAGACGCGCTACGTCGAGCACCACCGCACCCTCGGCGACTGGGTGGGCCTCCTGGCCGGGGCGGGCTTCGTGATCACGGCTCTGGGTGAGCCGGAGTGGCCGGCCGACCACGACCGCACCTGGGGTGGATGGAGCCGCACGCGCGGGGTGCTGACACCTGGCTCGGCGATCTTCGTCGCCCGGCTCGGCTGAGCGGCTAACCCTCCTCGTCGGGACCGGCGCGATCCGGTAGCCGCAGCCGCCAGCGGGTGCCGCGTCCCGGGCCGGAGTCCAGGAACAGCTCGGCGCCTCCGCTGGCCGCGAGGTCGGCCAGCAACCGGAGGCCGAAGTGCCCCTCCTCGGGGGCAGCGAGGCGAGCCGCTGCGTCGAAGCCAGGGCCGTCGTCGACCACGTCGAGCAGCACCGCGTCCTCCCCGTGCCACAGCGACACGGTCACGGTGCAGGGCGCCGCGTGCTTGGCGGCGTTGCGCAGCGTCTCCTGGGCGATCCGGTAGACCAGCCGCTCCTGGGCGCGGCTGAGGCCGAGGTCGGGGTCGGGTTCGGGGTCCAGGCGCACCTCGAGGCCGGGGGCGCGCACCGACTGGGCCAGGTCGCTCAGGGCTCCGGAGAGACCTGCCTGCGCCAGGCTCGCGGGGTAGATGTCGACCAGGAGCGAGCGCAGCGCCCGGATGCTGGTGCGCACGGAGGCGGCCACCTCGCGCAGCTCGCGCTCGAGAGCGCCCTGCCCGGCGGTGCCCGCCCGCGCGGCCGCGGCCGAGACCACGAACGAGGTCGCCGCGAGGTCCTGCACCGGCCCGTCGTGCAGGCTGGCCGCGATCAGCCGCCGTTCGGTGCTGGAGGCCTCCACGGCCCGCCGGAGGAGCCACTCGCGCTGTCGCTGGGCTCGACGTACCCGTGCGGCCAGGTGCCAGATCAGCGGCACCAGGAGCACCACGAAGAGCAACAGGCTGCTCAGGGTCACCCCGGCGAACCCACGCCAGAGCTGGCCCGTCCGGTGCAGCACCTGGTCGTAGGGCGCGTAGATCTCGAAGAGCACCTTGGCGCCGCTGGGCGTCCACACCGGTCGGTAGACCTCGACCAGCTTCCTGCCCGCCGATCGGTCCAGGGTGTTCTCGTCACGGTCCAGCGAGGAGATCTCGGCCCGCGTCCGCGGCTCGTCCAGCGCCGACTTCTGGTTCTCGTCGAGGGTGAACTTCTTGCCGACCAGGGCCGCCTCGTCGGAGTACAGGACGGTGCCGGTGGGGCTCCACAGCTTCACGTGGACCACCTGGTCGCCGAGCACCCTGTCGCGGACGACCTTCTCGAAGTCGCGGTACGCCGCCGGTTCGCGGGTGAGCAGCCGGTCGGTCAGCGCCGGTTGCACCACCGTCTCCGCGAGCAGGTCGGCTCGCTGCGCGGCGCCGTTGACGGCCTCGCGCTCGGCGAGGCGCCGGGCCGCGAGCGTGCCACCGACCGTGACCACCGCCAGCACCACGAGGATCCCGGCGACCAGCTGCAGCGCCACCCGCCTGAGCGAGACCGGCGAGTCGCCGTCGTCCTGCTCGGCGGCCTCGGCGACCACGAGCCAGCCCACGGCAGCCGGGTCGGGCGTCGTGGAGTGGCTGGCGGCGCCTGGCGCATGGTCTGCCGCGGCGGTCGTCGGCCCCGTCGTGGGCTCAGTCGTCGGATCCGTGGCCACCCGACCCCCGGTCGTCCCCGGAGCCACCACCGGGGTGGTCGTCACCGGAGTGGTCGGCCCCGGACCCGGGGCCCGAGCCACCCGAGTCACCGGAGCCGCCCGAGCTGCTGGGCCCCCTGGAGGCGCTGCCTGGCCCGGTGTTGCTGGTGCCGGTGGTCTGGTGGTGACCGCCCTGGCCACCATGGTCGTCACCGACGTCGTGACCCGCTCCGTCGTGGCCGCGGTCGTCACCTGGCTCCGCGGCCCGGCCGCGGTCGTCGCCCGGCTCGGCCGCACGACCCCGGTCGTCACCCGGCTCCGCCTCACGTGTGTTGCGGTCGCGGTCGTCCGCTGCGGCACTCGGCGTCGGTGTCGAGGTCCGGGTCGAGACCTGGGTCGTGGTGTGGCTTGTGGTCTGGGTCGAGGTCTGGGTGCCGGTGCCGTGGTGCGCGGGCGAGCGCACCGGCACCGACTGGGAGAACGACGCGTTCCCGGCGAGGCCGATGACCGCCGGGACCAGGGCGACGAGGATCCCCGCTGCATACAGGTGGATCTTCTTCATTGCTCAGCAACCTCCGGTTCGGCCGGGTCTTTCCCGGGCCGTGCGACCACCTTCGCGCCGGACGAGGGCGCGGCACCATTGAGCGTTGGTGCTAGTACCTGGGCGCGGCGCTCCGTAGGTCAGCGCCGGATCGACCGACTCAGTCGAGCCGTTGCCATCCGCCCGGTGGGGTGGCCGGCCGCTGCCGGATGCCGGTCAGCCCGAAGTTCTGGTTGCGGCGACGTACGTCGTCCACCCGCAGGCGCGGCCAGTCCTCCTCGGTGACGTAGAAGGCGTTGGTCCCCGACAGGTCGGTGTGGGCCAGCCGGTAGCCGTGCCGGCGCGCGACCGTGTCGAGCGCGTCCAACGAGCTGCCGAATGCCCCACTGCCGTCCCAGGCACGCGCGGGGTCGTGGGGTTGGGCGACCGGTCCCTCCGGCTCGATCCCGGAGTTGTACTCGATCACGACCACGCGAGGCCGGAAGTGCTGCATCGCCTCCCACACGTAGACGTCGTTGCCGTCGATGTCGATCGAGACGACGTCGGGCTGCTCGGGGACACCCGCGTCGCGGAAGATCTGCTCGACACGGTCGGCGGTGACCATGTCCTTGACGATGCGGACCGGGAAGCCGTCGTACTTGGCCCGGACGGCCGCGAAGTCCTCGTCACTCGCCTCGATGAAGACCCCCGACCAGCCGAACACGTCGGCGAGGAGCACGCAGTTGCCCTCCGTGCCGTTCTGGATGCCGAACTCGACGAAGAAGCGGTTGGTCACCCCGATGCGGTTGAGGATCTCGACCAGGACGCCGTCCTCCCCGTTCTGGGAGAAGCCGCGAAGCTCGTAGCGGGCCAGGTCCTCGATCGCGAACAGGTCCGGGTCGGCACGCTCGACGAGCCGGTCGACGGACGTCAGGCGCCGGTCGATCTCGGTGGGTCGGTAGCGCACGTAGGCCCGCAGGAAGGCCTTCGCGCCGGTGCGTACCCGACCCCCGACCTCGAACACGCCCGCAGTCTGACACAGCGGAAGCCGACCGCCGCCTATCGTGTGGCGCCATGGCGGACTCTGGTGCGCAGGAGTGGCTGGGGCGGGAGGACCTCGCCTGGAACATCCTGCTGGTGGCACGTCTGCGAGACGTGCCGTCGCGCGAGGTGCTGCACGAACGACTGATCACCATGTCGTCGCAGGGTGGCTGGGCTGAGCCGGTCCCCGGCAGCGTGCTGGAGCGTGAGCTGGGCGATCTCCTCCCCCGGCTCGCCGAGGTGAACGACCCGTCGCGACCGGTCTCCCTCGGGGTGGCGCCCGGGGCCCTCGTCGTCCGCGCGCACCACGCCCGCGTCGACGGTCTGGGACTGCTGGCCGTGCTGCGCGACGTCGCGGCCACCGACCTGACCAGTGGAGTCACCGGCGTCGCCGACCGCCCCCGGCGCTCCACCGTCGCCACGCTGGCCAGTCGCCTCCTCGAGGCCCTGGTGCGACCACCGGCAGGCGTCGCCGCGGTGGGTCCACCACCCGCGCAGGTCCCCGGCGAGGTGTTCGCGACCCGGACCCTGCCCACGACGTTCCGGACCGCCCAGGTGGCCCAGGCAGCGGTCCGAGCCATCACCGAGCGCAACAGCACCTCGGGGCGGCGTGCCCGTCGAGTGGCCGTGGCGGTCGGGGTGTCCCTGATCAGCGGCCGCGACCTGCGGGTGGGCGACGACAGCGGGTTCCTGCGGATCACCGGTGCCGAACGGCTCGACGCCGACGCGCTGGGGAAGGCTCTCGCGCAGGCGCCGCTGCAGGTCGGCGGTACGGCGCAGGACGGTGCTGCTCGTCGGGCCGGCGGCGCGATCCGCTGGGCATCGAAGAGGTTCGCCGGACGACTCGGTTCCACGCTGCTGGTCTCCCACCTCGGGCGGGTGCAGGCGGAGGGGTTGGAGGAGCTGGCCTTCTACCCCCTTGCGGGTGGGGGTTCCGGGTTGGCCCTGGGCGCCGTCACGGTGGGCTCGAGCACCACGCTCACCCTTCGGGCGCCGGCCTCACGCCACGCCAGCGCCGACCTCGAGAGCCTCCTCGACGCCATCGCCGACGCGCTCCGGTGAGGGAGTGCAGCAACGACCACGGCGCCCAGAGGGCGACGAACCGCTTCAGTGCTCCGGCCTCACGACCCAACCGACGGCGCTCCACGGTCACGCCTCGCCAGAACGTGACGGCGTCCTCGGCCCTCGGCTCCTCGCGACCGAACACGTGGAGGTCGGCGAAGCCGGCGAGCTCGGGCGTGAGCCCGAGCCGTCGCGCCTGCTCGGTGCGCGACAACCCCTCCGGCACCTCCCCGCCGAGGTCACGGACGCGGTCGAGCACCTCGGCCCAGCCGCCCACGAAGCGCGCGGAGGCCGGTGTCGCCCGGCGGCGGCGCCGACGTCGCACCCGCTTGAGCACTGGCGGGATCCCCAGCAGCAGGGCAGCCAGGGTCGCGAGCCAGATCGGCCAGTAGCGCCCGGGGTGCTGCACCGCGGGCGGCAGGGACGACGTGCTCTCTGGCAGCGGTGGCGGCGGCGGCTTGGCCTTGGGCGTGGTGGCCTTGACGTAGCTGGACGGCGACTGCTGGACGGTGGCGGCACCCACCGGCGGACGGTGCGACATGAACAGCTGGTTGGGCATCGTCCGCCAGCTGCCGTCGGCCGCCCGCACCTCGATCCACGCCTGGACGTCGCGTCCCCGCACCCAGCCCTGCTGGTCGGGCGTGGCACCCACCACGACCCGCGCCGGTACGCCGAGGCGGTTGGCGGCGAGAGCCATGAACGCGGCGTACTGCTCGTCGTTCCCGACGATGCTGCGCGCGCCGATGAAGCCGGGCCCGAGCCGCAGCGGGCTCTGCCCGGGTGGGTAGATCCGTTCGCGGGGCTTGGCGCCGTCGGTGTAGCGCCCGTTGGTGCGCAGGTAGCGGGCGAGGGAGAAGACCTGTCGCATCGGCGACAGCCCCGAGGTCCGCCACGGGCGCAGGTAGCGGTCCAGGAAGGCTCCCTGATCCATCAGGGGCGCACCGGTGCCGTAGGGCCGCACGGCCCGCGTCAGGGTCGTGTCCGGCACGCTCCCGGTCAGGTGGTAGTCGTCACCTGCCTGCAGTCCGCCGACCACCATGGCGGTCTGGGTCGCCACGTTGTAGCGGACGTCCTCGCGCTGCGCGCGGCCGTCGAGGTAGTCGAAGGTGACACCGGTGAGCTGGCCGGCGATCGGCAGCCAGCTGCTGGTCCACGGCCGCTTCACCTCGACGCCGACCCGCACCGGCCG
Organism: uncultured Actinomycetota bacterium; assembly: GCA_963794435.1. Taxonomy (GTDB): domain Bacteria; phylum Actinomycetota; class Actinomycetes; order Propionibacteriales; family Nocardioidaceae; genus Marmoricola. Next base: position 107,200 of record CAWCDX010000015.1, on the reverse strand, counting down.
TCCCGGGCGAGGCGCACCGACCTCGCTCCCGATCCGCTGGAACAGCGCGGTGCTGTCGTCGGGCACCGTCCGGTTGCCGGGCACCCAGGACGTCCCGTCGTACACGTCGAGAGCCACGATCCGGAGCACGTCCCCGCGTGGCAGGCCGGCCACTCGGAGCAGCCGCTTGTCGGCGACGTTGTCGGCGGTGCCGGGCGGTTGCGGCGTGTACTTGCGGAAGGTCGCCAGCGGGTTGTCGAGCTGGCTGACGTCTTCCCCGGTGCCCACACGCCCGCGCAGCACGTGCCGGTCATGGTGGGGCACCGCAGGCAGCCACACCGACGCCACCAGGACCGCGGCCACCGCGAGCGTCGTCGCCAGGACCGCTCGCAGACCCCGCCCCCGGGAGGCGTTCCCGACCTCACGGAGCCGCGCGGCACGCGCTGCCACCCACGCCAGCACGAGTCCCGCGAACACGACGGCACGCAGCAGCAGGGCCGGTGGTTGCTCGGTGCCCAGCACGATGCAGACCACCATCGCGAGCACGAGTGGTACCGCGGGCAGGAGCGGGCGCCTGGTCCGCAGGGCGAGCCATGACGCCGGGCCGCACAGCACGTAGCCGACCAGGTAGGGGATCACGAGCGCCGCGCCCGTGGCGTCGACCGGGGGGATCGTGGTGAGGAACTGCCCCGTCGCGGTCAGCGTGGCGGTCAGCAGGTCCCCCATCGCCCGCGGTGCAGGGAAGCCGAGGAGGTCGTAGTTGTGCAGCGCCACCGTGGCGCCGAGCACCGGGAATCCCAGCGAGGCGACCAGGAGGTAGACCCCGGCGGGGTAGGCCTGCACCGTGCACAGCACCGACCAGGCCGCCATGACGACGACCGCGATGATCCCGGTGACGAGGTAGGCCCGGGAGGAGTAGCTGTCGTCGAGTCCCAGCAGTGCCACTGCCGACAGGACGAGGACAGCCAGGACGTCGATCGAGGACTGCAGGGTGCGGCCCCTCATCGGGCGGCCCACTCCGCCAGCTCCGGGAGCTGGTCGAGCCGCCGGATCTCGAGCACCCGCACCCCGTGGGCGTCGCGCACGCCCCCCTGGGACTGCGGGTCCACGCGTACGGCGAGCCGGTGGGCCTCCTCGCCGAACGCCGCAGCGGCCTCCAGCAGCCGGTCGACGTCGCAGGACGATCCCGTCACCACCACGCCGATCCCGATCGCGGTGCCCGTCCGCGCCAGGTGCATGGCTCGCGCCAGGACGTCGACACCTGGCCCCTGCGGGTCGGCCCGACCCCACGCGCACGTCTCGTCGAGCAGGGCCTGGCGCCCGACCGGGGTGCTCACCCGGTCGCCGCATGCCAGGTCCACGTCGAAGCCGTCGGTGAGCGCGCGGATCGCCAGGGAGGCCGCCACCGAGATCGCGGTCTCGAACTCCTCCGCGTCGGCGTAGGAGCCGGGTGCGTCGTCGACCAGGACGGCGGCGTTCCTGCTCCGCGACTCCTGGTACTGCCGCACGAGCAACGTGGCCGCCTTCGCGGACGAGCGCCAGTGCACCCGGCGCAGGTCGTCCCCGGGCACGTACTCACGCAGCGCGTGGAACGCGAGGTCGCTCATCGAGATCTGGTCGCTCGGAAGCCCCTCGAGGTCGAAGACACCACCATCGGCGAACACGCCGGGCACGAGCACCCGTGGTCGCACCCACAGCGTGGAGCCCGTTCCCCACGAGCGGGTGCGCCGGAACTGGCCGAGCGGGTCGGAGAGCTCGTGCAGCACCGGGCCGAGCTCGAAGATCCCGCGGCGCTCGGCCAGGTGCTCGAAGGACTCGATGCGGGTGCGCCCCGGCCACAGCGTGCGCAGCCGGAGGGGCCCGGCCGCGCCGACGTCGCCCTCGATGCGCACGACCGGACTCGCGATCGGGAGCAGGCGCGCCCGGACGGAGAGCTCGATCGCCGTGGTGGCGCCGACGGAGGTGCGAGCCGGACGGGCCGCGATGCTCGCCGTGGCCGGCCGAGGGACCAGCACGGCGAGGAGCCCGACCACCAGCACGACGACGGCACCCGTGCCGAGGTAGCGCAGCTCGGTCCAGGCCAGGGGGCCACCGAGACCCCACCCGACGACAGCGAGCAGCAGCATCGCCCACCCGCCGGCGGTGATCCGGATGCGCGGCACGCGGGCCAACGCAGTCCCCCTCAGGCTCGCTCGTGGGGAGCCGGTACCGCGTCCAGCAGCTCCTGGGTCACGTCGTCGAGCGAGGCCCCGCTGAACGTCGCCTCGGCGGTCAGGAGCAGGCGGTGCCCCAGGATCGGGGGCGCCAGGACGAGCAGGTCCTCGGGCACGACGTGCGCGCGGCCGTGAGCCGCGGCCCACGCCTTCGAGGTCCGGATCAGCGCCAGGCAGGCTCGCGCGGAGAGGCCGAGCCGCACCGCCGGCATCGAGCGGGAGTGCTCTGCGATCCGGCGGACCCACGACACCAGGGCGCCGTCGACGTACACCGCGTCGGCCACGGTGCGCATCCTGGTGATGTCCTCCGCAGTCGCGACGGGGGTCACCAGCGCCGAACGGTCACGGATCCCGGCGTTCTGCAGCATCTCCTCGGTCGCCGCGGCGTCCGGGTAGCCCAGGTTGACCTTCATCAGGAACCGGTCGAGCTGGGCCTCGGGCAGCCGGTAGGTGCCCGCCTGCTCGATGGGGTTCTGGGTCGCGATCACCATGAACGGCGTGGGCACCGGATGCGTGATCCCGTCGACCGTGACCTGCCCCTCCTCCATCACCTCCAGCAGCGCCGACTGCGTCTTGGGCGAGGCCCGGTTGATCTCGTCGGCGAGCACGATGTGGTGGAAGATCGGCCCGGGGTGGAACTCGAAGGTCCCCTGGTGCTGGTCGTAGACGGTGACTCCCGTGACGTCGCTGGGCAACAGGTCCGGGGTGAACTGGATCCGCGCGTGCGTGCAGTCGACGGTGTTGGCCACCGCCTTGGCGAGCATCGTCTTGCCGGTCCCCGGGAAGCCCTCGAGCAGCAGGTGCCCCTCGGCCACCATGCAGGTCAGCGTGAGCCGGACCTCGTGCGCCTTGCCGAGCACCGCGATGGAGACGTTCTCGACGATGGACTCGAAGACCTCACCGAACCGCGCGACGTCCTCCTGGGCACTCGCCGTGCCCTCCTCCCTCACCGTCATGGCTCGATGCTAGTTGTGCCTGTGGTTGCACTAACCTCGACCGACTCCGTCAGGAAGGCACGCACGCGTTGGACGAGCAGGAGATCCGCAAGTCGGCGGCCCTCGAGCAGCGGCACTGGTGGTACGCCGGCCGTCGAGCGGTCGTGCGGGAGCGCGTCCACGACCTGGCGCCGGGTCGTGCCCTCGACGTGGGCTCGGGTTCGGGCGGGAACAGCGCGGTGCTCGAGGACCTGGGCTGGCAGGTGACCGCGCTCGAGTACTCCCCCGTCGCCGTCGAGCTGGCCGCGGCGCGCGGGCTGACCGTCGTGCGCGGAGACGCGCGTGCGCTGCCTTTTCCCGACGAGTCCTTCGACCTGGTCATGTCGACCGACGTGTGGGAGCACGTGGAGGACGACCACGCCGTCGCGCGCGAGGCCTTGCGGGTCTGTCGTCCTGGTGGCCGCCTCCTGGTCGCCGTCCCCGCGGGGATGGACCTCTGGAGCGGGCACGACGTCGCCCTGGGGCACGTGCGCCGCTACGACCGCAGCGGGCTGGTCGCACTCGTCGAGCAGGCGGGCTTCGTCGTCGACGACACCATGGGGTGGAACGTGCTGCTGCGACCCATCGCCCGCACCCGGCGTCGCACCAACACCAGCGAGAGCGAGATGGCCGAGATCAACCCCGTCCTCAACTGGGGCCTGCGCTCGGTCGTCCGCGTCGAGTCCTGGCTCCCCGTGAAGCGGTGGCGGGGGATCAGCCTGCTGCTCCGGGCTCATCGACCCGGCACGTCGTAGATCCGGTCCACCAGCACCTCGTTGCTGCCGGTGCGGAGCTCCGGCTTCAGCACGTCGTCGATCCGCACGGATCGAGGACGATGGCCCCTGCCGGTCATCAGCCTGGTCAGGACCCGCGCGGCGAGGGTGATGCCTGCGTGGTGGGGAGCATCTGCGCTGACCACGCGGCGGACGAAGTCCGGGTCGGGCGTCCCCTCCACGCGGTGAGACACGTGGCCGGTCCAGCGCAACGAGACGATGTTGTGCTCGAAGCGCGACTCCAGCAGCCGCCCCAACCGCTTCTCGAGCCCCGTGCGGCGCAGGTAGGAGTCGATCTCGGCATCGAAGTACGGCGTCGTCTTCGCGGTGAACACCAGGGTCGGTTCGCCGTCCCGCTGCTCGAGCCGGCACCACCACAAGTGGGTCGGGAAGTCCATGAGCTTGGCTGCCGAGGCCTCGGGCACCTCGATGTACCCGGCGCGCGCGACCCGGGTCAGCTCGGCGATCACCGCGGCCGGGTCCGGCACGTGCTCGAGGACGTGCGAACAGATCACGTAGTCGAACGCGTCGTCGGCGAACGGCATGTCCGCCGCATCCGCCCGGAAGAGGGGACGGCTGACCCTGGTGCCGCCGGTGCCGGAGCGCTGGCCCCGGTGCGCGTCGTCGGGATAGCCGTCCAGCAGGACGTCCGCTCTCCACGACGGCTTGTCACCGCTGCCCACGTCGAGCACCAGGCCGTCCCGCGCGACCGGCAAGACGATGCGACGTTCGCGGAACGACCGCAGGTAGCTCAGGATCGACATCCGCGTCCCAGCACACCCCTCCCGGCGACGCTCAGGCGACGCTGGGAGAGGTGTCCGCGACGTCCGCCCTGTGGGAGGGCTCGGTCGCCTCGTTGCGTCGGGCCAGCACGAAGCCCAACGCCATCAGGATCAGCCCGAGCAGCCCGGCGATGATCGGCCCGGTGGTCTTGACGAGCTTGAGGAGGCTGGCCTTGGAGCTGAAGTCCGAGACGTTCGAGTTGACCGTCGCCGGGGTGTACTGGATGTCGGCCTTCGTGGTGGTCACCTTGTCCTCGCCGTCCACCGCAAGGGTGTTGTCGGAGGCCAGGGACTGCGTCACGATCGCGCCGGTGTACGGCTCGATCTGGTAGGTGTTCGTGGTCGAGTACATGTTGTCCGCCTCGACGTTGCCGGTCCCCGACCCACCCACCACCGATGCCGGCACCTGGGTCGTGCCGACCTTGGTGCGCGGCACCGTCAGCCTGAACTCGTAGGTCTTCAGACCCTTGACCGAGGACTCCCGGACGTACTTCGCGGTGACTGCGGCGCCGAGGGTGCCGTCCCACACCTGGTAGTCCTTCTTCTGGGTGTTGAAGGGCCACTTCCACACCAGGCCGGTGCGCTTGACCGGCGTACGGTCGCCGTCCGTGCTCTCGTCGAAGGCTCCGCAGCAGTTGACCGCCTCGGCCGTCGTGGCGTCGAAGGGACTCCGCTCGGTGCTGCGTGAGCGGACGGTGCCGTCGGCCGAGCGGATCGAGGTGGTGCCCACCCAGACGCGGACGTTGTTGCCCTCGTCCTGGCTGGCCTTCACGTCGCCGACGGTGCGCGACTGGATCGAGAGGTCGGTCGTCAACGGCTTGAGCGTGCTGGTGTCGAAGATCTCGGCACCCGTGGCCTGCAGCTTGGTGACGCTGTTCTGGTCGATGGGCGCCACCGCCACGCGCGGGTAGGCGTAGAACCTCACCAGGAGCCCAGCGACGAGCAGGAACACCCCCAGTCCGAACAGCAGCGGACCCACAAATCTACGCATGGCCTTGGTTCTCCCTCTCCCTGGTGACGTGCTGAGCACGCCCTTCTTGACGCGTTCTCCCGGCGCGACGGCCGAAGGTTAACAGCAACTCGACCGGGCACCCGTGCGCCTCGGCGGCGCGCAGCTGAGCGGCGTGCGCCACCGGTTGCTCCGGGCGTCCCCGGTGCTCACGCATCAGGCAGCCCGCGTCCACGACCGGGCCCCGCGAGCTCCTCGACGACGACACCGAGCGCCGACTCGCGCATGCCCTTCCAGCTGAACTGGTCCGCCCACTCCCGGCAGCGCCGCGCGATCTCCTCGCTCTCCTGGGCACCGGCGACCTCGTGCAGCGCGACGCGCAGGCCGCCGACCAGACCGTTGACGACACCGGCCTCGTCCAGCCCCGTGGTGTCCACCAGCCACCCGGTCTCGCCGTCGTGCACCGACTCGCGCAGGCCCGGGACATCGCGCGCCAACGTCGGCAACCCGTAGGCGGCCGCCTCGACGACGACCTGGCCCCAGCCCTCGGCATCGGAGGCACAGACGTGCACGGCCGCCGCGCCGAGGACCGCGTGCTTGTCGTCCTCGTCGAGGAAGCCGTGGATCACTGCGTGCTCCTCGAGGCCCAGGGAGATCACGAGGTCGCGCAGCCTCTGCTCCTCCGGCCCCTTGCCGACCACGTCGACGCGCAGCCGCGGGCGCTCCCGCACGAGGCGGTGCACGGCACGGAGCACGAGGTCGACCCGCTTGTGGGTGGCGAGCCGCCCCAGGACCACGAGCCGCTCGGGATCGGGGCGCACGGCGATGTGGGCGGGGGCATCGGCACCGTTGTGCAGGACCTGCACGGGCGGGCTCCAGCCGAGCTGTCGGCGCATCTCCTCACGGGTCGAGTCCGAGACCACCAGGACCCGGGCCCGGCGGTAGACGCGAGGCATCAGCCATGCCTCCAACCAGCGACCCAGGATCGCGAGCGGCGGCGGGAAGTAGGTGCGGAACTGCTCCTGGTGCACGTGGTGCATCACCAGGATCACCGCGGACCGCCGCGGCAGGAGGGGCGGCGAGAACACGGGGATGCCGTTCTCGGCGTCCACCACGACGTCGTACGCGCGGCCGGTGAGGGTACGGCGCACGAGCTGCCACCACACCCACGGATAGAAGCTGAACTGCGAGCCTCCACGACGCACCCTGATCCCGTCGCGCGACTCCGCGGAGAGCTGGTGGGCGTCGCGCGCCGTGAGGAAGTCGACCTTCGCCCCCGCCTCGTGCAGTGCCGTCGCGAACTCCCAGGCGTAGCGCTCCGAGCCGCCGGCGAGGGAGTGCCACGGGTCGCGCCAGTTGACGACCGCTGCTCTGACCCCGCGCAGCCCCCGGCGCGGCTCAGGCCTCGGCGACGGCCTCATCGACCACCACTGCGGAGGGGAGGGTGGGGCGCTGTGCGGGCACCCACCAGGTCGGCGTACCCACCTCGGCGGCGGGCAGCGGCAAGGCCGGCTGCCTGCCACGCAACCGCCACGCGATCGAGCCGAGCTCGACGAACGAGGCGACGCCGTGGCGCGCAGGGACGAACGTGGAACCGGGCTTGTCGACCCAGACCACGGGGAACTCCACGACCCTCGCCCCGGCGCGCTGGAAGCGACCGACGAGCTCGACGTCGAAGGAGAAGCCGCGACAGCGCAGCTGCGGGAACACCTCGCGCGCGAGGTCGCCGCGCATCATCTTGAACCCGCACTGGGTGTCCGTGATGCCAGGCGCCACCCTCCGGGTCAGGTCCCGGTAGACGCCGGCGCCCACGGTCCGGACCTTGCTGTGTCGCTCCACGGTCACCGACTCGGCCAGCGCACGCGAGCCGATCGCCAGGTCGGCCCCGGCGTCCAGCAGTCGGTCCGCGTCGACGAGGGCGTCGAGGTGGGTCGCCCCGTCGGCGTCCATGAAGGCCACCCGGTCGTGGGTGGTGGCGGCCACACCGGCGCGCACCGCGGCTCCCTTGCCGCGGACGGGGCAGTGCACCACCCGCACCGGCATCGTCGACACGTCGAAGCTGCGCGCCACCTCAGCGGTCGAGTCGGTGCTGGCGTTGTCGACGACGACGACCTCGACCGGGCCGAGCGCCTCGGCCGCGGTGACCACGAACGCCTGCAGGGCCGCCAGGGTCGGCGGCAGTCGGCGCTCTTCGTCGAGCGCCGGAATGATCAATTGCATGGACCGACGACCTCCCAACCGTCATGCCCGCGTCCTCTCCCAGGACGGTCATGCGGACGGGTCAGCTGTCGGAGTACTTGTACAGGTTGCTCTGCGAGACGCCGCTCGGGCTGCCGTTGTACGCGGCCGTCCCCCCGACGACTCCGAAGACGGCCAGCACGAGGCCCACGGCCCCTCCGATCAGGATGTTCATTCGTCCCCTCCCGTATCACTATGTGGGCGCACCATACACGGCGCCCGACGCCTTGCCCGTGTCCGCACCGCACCGGCTAGCCCAGTGGCTGCGAGCCACCCCAGGAGGACGGCACCGTCGACGACGAGCACCACGCGCCGCGCCGTGACGGAGGGCCGGCCGGGGGGTGGTGAGGCGGCCGTTCCGAGGTCGAGCAGCGACAGCCCGGGACCGTCGTGGAGCACGACCGCGCCGGGCAGGCGGACGCCCACCGGTCCGGTGTCCTTCTCCACCAGCACGCTGCGCACGCCCAGCCGACGCAACGAGGCAGCCGGGTCCGAGGCCTCGAGAGCTCGCCCGATGCTGCGGAGCAGCGGATCCTCGGAGTCCACGACCTTCGTGCCGACGAGCACCCGGTCGTCGATGATCACGTCACCCGGGAAGAACCGCGGCGCAGGGTCCAGGGAGGCGTGCCGCTCGTTCCAGCCGAAGCCGCGGTAACCGCCCGCCCAGGGCAGCACCACGGTGCGGCCCTTCGGCACCAGCGCCCGTACGGCGTGCCACTCGGCGGGGTAGGTCACCGGTCGCCACGTCCCTGCCAGACCCCAGGCCATCGACGGCAGCGCGACGAGCGGCGCGATCACGAGCAGGGCGGCCACGATCCGCAGCCCGTCCCTGTGCGATCCGTGGGCCTCCCAGAGGCGGTGCGCAACCGCCGCGATCCCGACGGCGAGGGCCAGCGCCACGGGTCCCAGGTAGCGCGGCGAGTCGCGCACGATGCCGACTGCCGGGAGTGTGCGCGCGACGTCGCCGAGTCCGGTCGCCACCGCGGGCACCGCCGTGGCGAGCACCAGGGCCGTCGACGCGACGGCGGCCGAGGCCAGCCCCACGACTCGGGCACGGTCGGTCCGCGCGGCCAGGCCCAGACCGATGACGCCGAGCAGGGTGAGGAACAGCGAGAAGCCCACGATGAGCGGCTCGGCGCGCTCCCCCGGCACGATGCTGCCCTTCCAGATCCCGCCGAGGGAGAGCACGCTGCCGACCACGCCCAGGGACGACTCCGCCCGCGGGCCGAAGTCGGCGAACTGACCCCGGGTCGCCTCCAGGTGCGGCGCCGTCACGATGCCGGGGAGGATCCACGGGAGGTTCACCACGACTCCGGCCACCAGGGCCCCGAGCAGGGCGCCGACGCGGGGGCGTGCCGCAAGGACCGCGAGCGCGACCACCAGCGCGACCAGCCCCGAGGCGGGCGAGAAGACGGCGGCGGCGCCGAGCCACGACACGAGTGCCGGCCAGCCACTCCGGCTGCCGTCGCGGACCCGCTCCGCGGCGAGCACCGTCCAGGGCAGGAACGCGTACCCGACGACGACGCCCCACTGCCCGATCGCGAGCCGCTCGAGCACCCACGGGTTCCACAGGAAGAACGTGATCGCGGTGGCCCGCACCAGCGCGGGGCGGTCGGCCAGGAGCCGGCCGATCCCGGTGCCCCCCACCAGGAACACCGACACGAGCAGCGCCTTCTGCACCAGGTCGCCGGGGAGGACCGTGCCGAGCGCCGCGACGAACGCATCGCCCGGCACGAACCGGGGCACCCGGCCGTCGAGGCCGAGCCACGCGCCCTTCCACGGCATGCCGGGGACGAAGACCATGTCGCCGCGCAGCACGTACCCACGACCGAGGGCTGGGCCGAGGACGAGCAGGGCGATGAGTGCGGACCATCCGGCGTCCACCCACGGCCCACGACGGGGGCGCGTCACGACGTCTCGGGGATGCGGGTCCCGCCACGCGTGGCGGAGGCGCCCTCCGGGCCCGGGAGCAGGGTCGCGATCATCAGGGCGACGCAGATCCCGACGACGAGGTCGACCGCGTCGAATTGAAGCCTCGGGCCGTCGCGCAGCAACCACGCCTGGACCGCGAAGGCGACCACCATGCCGGCGAAGCCGAGCGCGCGAGCGACCCCACGACGCCCGACCAGGACGCTCACCATCCCCAGGGCCGCCCCCACCACGACCGGGAGGCCACCGAGGACCCAGCACCCGACCAGCCCCACCGCGGCCGTCGCGAGCCACCTGCCCCGTGACCGCGCCGGCTGAACCAGGTCCGGGATGGGAGCCGGTGGGCGCAACCGGGTGCGGACCAGGAGGACGGCCGCTGCGACCAACGCCAGGAAGGCCAGCACCAGCCCGGCGTACAGGCCGACCAGGTAGGGCCGCTGCGGAGCGAACGTGACCACCAGCCGCCCGCCCTTCCCCGCCGGCAGGCGCCACGCCTGCGCCCACCCGTCGGAGATCATCGGCTTCAGCCGCTTGCCGTTCAGGGTCGCCTCCCACCCGAGGTTGAGGTTGCGGGTGGTGGACAACATGGCCGAGCCGCCGGGCCCGAGCGTCATCGCCTGCGACGTGATCGGTCCCGACGCACGACCGAGGTTCCGGCTGGCCCCGTCAGGGCTTGTCGTCGGGGCGCGCAACAGCGCTGTCACCGGCTGGAACTGCTCGGTCGAGACCAGCTGCAGGCGGTGGGTTCCAGCGGCCAGGCGCACGGGACCGGAGCAGGACTCGAAGTGGAGCGGTCCGGCCGAGACGACGTCGCCCATGAACCCGCTGACCTTTGTCTCGTAGCGCCGTCCGTCCACGAAGAGCACCGGGCCGAGACCGCACACGGCGCCGGTGGCCGTGCCACCGTCGAGCGGCGCGGTGATCTTGGCGGGGAAGGTGTTCAGCTCGCTGATGCCGATCGGGTCCCCGCCGCGGGTGGGGTTGGTGAAGGTGATCACGGCGTGCTTGGTCCGCAACGGCGCGAAGGTGCCGAACGCGTCGAGGTGCACCACCCGCCTGCCCTGCGCGGACTCGATCACCGCGTCCGTCGGGCGTACGGCGGGCGGGGCCGGAGCCGCCACGGTCAGCCGGTCGATCGTGCGCGGCCGGTCGAAGTCGATGCTCAGCCGCGGTGCCGGATCGCGGGGGTCCGCGATCCACGAGGTGGTGGTCGCCCCGTCGTAGGCGAGGCGCGCGGAGACACCCGGGTCGGAGTACCACTGCGAGGACGCGTGCAGCACGGCCGTGCTGCCGATCGGGTCGAGCAGGGACACCGTGCCCGGCGTCGACCTCGCCACGGACGTGCCGCTGAAGGACCACGACCCGGGATGACCGACCCGGAAGGTGCGGTCGATGCCGGAGCTCTCCTCGGAGGCCGCCTGCCGGGAGCCGGCACAGTCGGGGCCCAGCAGCGTGGAGATGCAGGCGCGCGTCTCGGGCTGGGCGGTGAACACGAAGCTGGGATCGGCAGCCAGGTCGAGGGTCGGCATGACGAGGGTCCGGCGGTACGGCGTCACGTCGGAGGCGACCTCCAGGATCGAGACCGGCTGGTCCTCCCCCCGGCGCACGCCGTCCACGGCGATGCGCATGCTCCTGCCGCTGGCGTTGCCGAGGTCGGCGCGCGCGATCCCGGTGAAGGGGTCCACGGTCGCCCGGACCGTCCGATGACCGACCGTGATCCGCCAGTGGGTCACCTCGGCCGTGCCAGGGTCGCCGGCGGTCGAGCTGATCTGGACCTTGCCGACCTGGTGCGCGGTGGACCACCGCATCTCCAGCCACTGTTGCCGCGCGTCGCGGAAGTACCCGGAGCGCCAGCCGGTGTACCGGTCGCCGTCGAAGGCGGCGTACGGCGCGGACTCGGGTTGCACCCTGCCCAGGCCACCGACCCACGCCGACGAGGAGGAGGCCGTCGCCACGGTGGCCCCGTCGTACTCCGCCCGCACCGGTCTCGACGCCTCGTTAGCGGGATAGTCCTGCACCACCCGGCCTCCGTGCTCGGGCTCGCCCGCTGCCCGCACCGGACCGTCGCTGTCATGCACCCGTCCGAAGTCGTGCTCCCGGTCGCGGTAGGTGTCACCCACGATGTCGACTGGTCGACGCCACCCGTCATCGCCTTGCACCACGACGGGTTGGCGGCTGGAGACCAGACCCTCGGCGACGGCCTGCACCACGTCGGACGACGCGCTCCCGACGGTGACGGCACCGTCCAGGGGCCGCACCTCCAGGTCGGGGGCGACGTTGCCCGAGGTGACCTTGTAGACCTCGATGGCCGGCCCGAGTCCCTGGTTGCCGAACAGCGCCACCCGGTGCACACCCCGTGAGCGCGCCAGGGCGATCGAGACGAGGTTCGAGGTCGTCGTGTCCGCTGCGTCCTCGTCGAGGTCGTGGCGCACGACGACGTACCCGAGCCCCAGCCGGCCGAGGGCCTGCCCGAGGTCGGGCGAGCCGGAACCGGTCTCGAGGAAGTGCTCGAGCGAGGACAGGATCCGGATCGTCGTCGGAGGTGCCAGGGGCACCTGGGAGCGGGACACCCAGGGCGTCTTCGCCACCCCCTGGAACGGCTCGTCGAAGGTCCAGCCCCAGGTCTGCAGCGCGAACCCCGTGCCCGGGACGATCCACGCCCGCTGGTGCCCGGGCGTCTTGTCGAGGTAGGCCGCGGCCTGCGACCAGTAGTCCGGCACCTGGGTCCAGCCCGGGGACCGGGTGTTCAGGGCCACCACCGGCTGGGCCATCCCGAGCACCAGGGCGACCAGGGCCCCAGCGGCGACGGCGGCGACCGGGAGGCGGGCACCGGCGCGGCGGGTCCTGCGCCGGCGGGCCAGCCTGGCGAACGTCGCCCCGATGCCCAGGCACAGCGGCAGGCGGACCATCAGCTCGGCCTTGCTCACGTTGCGCAGCAGGGCCAGGCCGCCGTCCAGCACGTGCTGCAGCCCGGGCGCCAGCGGACTCTGGAACGGCGACGAGTGCGCCACCGTCACGCAGACCAGACCCACGCAGGCCGCCACCACCACTGGGGCGCGCCAGGGCTTGGGCAGCCAGACCAGCCCGAGGACACCCAGGGCCGCCAGCACGCCGCTGGCCAGCACGAGCACCGGTTGGTAGGAGAACTCGAACCCTGCCGGCCAGTCCGGACGGGACCCCATGAAGGTGTAGTTGATCCAGTTGCTGAGCCCGCGGACCGTGGCCGCGAACCCCGCCGTGCCGGTCGTCGTCTTGGCGTCCTCGACGAAGTCGAAGAAGGGCGGGGAGTACACCCGCAGCCGCAGCAGCGACACCGCCCACCAGGCGTTCGTGACAACGAGCACCAGGGACCACCAGCCCAGCATCGACCAGGGAACCAGTCGCCGACGGGCCGCCCAGACGAGGAAGACCACCACCAGTGGCAGCCCGGCCACCGTCGCCGTGGCGTTGACCGCCCCGCCGAACATGAACGCGACCCCCGAGAACAGCGCTGCCCGGCGAGGAGCGAGCCGACCGGTGGCCGCGAGCACGATGGGCAGCACCACCCAGGGGAGCACGGCGGTCGGCAGCAGCTCGGCGCTGCGCACGGCGAACTGGCTCAGGATGCGCGGCGAAAGCCCGTAGGCCATCCCCGCCACCCACGCTGCCCAGGGAGTGAAGCCCATGGACAGTGCCAGGCGCCGGAGACCCTCGGCCGCGACGACGACGAGCAGCACCGCCCACACGCGTTCGGTGATCCAGGGGGCGACGTGCATCGCGCTGCCCGCGAGGTAGAACGGCCCCTGGGGGAACAGGTAGCCGTACGCCTGGTTCTGGAGCTCCCCGAAGTTCATCATCGGGTCCCACAGCGTCGTCGCCTCGTGCAGGAACGTGCCGGGTCGCTCGATGAGGGGAGTCTTGGTGTCGCTGGTGGTCCGACCGACCTGCTCGAAGAGCGCGAAGGCGAGAAGCACGAGGTAGACGAGTAGCGAGGCCCCGGTCCGGGAGTCCACTCGTGGTGTGCGCATGTCGCGGACGAAGGTAGCCGATGGCACCAGCGCACGTTGCGTCGTCGACGCCCATGCGTCTGGGAGACTGCGGCTCGTGCGCAACGGCAGACAACGAGCTCGATCGGGGACGGCCGGCGGGTTCACGATCGCGGTCGCCATCGGCGTGATGAACCTGGCGACCTACGTCTCGACCGTGCTGGCTGCGCGGCTGCTGGGCCCGGGTGCGTACGGCGGGTTCGCGGCGGTGCTCGGCCTGCTGCTGGTGGTCGGCGTGGTGATGCTCGGCCTGCAGACGACCGGTGCGCGACGGGTGGCGGCGAGCCCTGGCGACGTCGGCGAGATCGAGCGGGCGCTGATGTGGGTGACCTACCGCGCCGCATGGGTGCTGGCCGGGGTGTGCCTGCTGCTCACCCCGGTGTTCGACTCCGTCCTGCACCTGCAGAGCACCGTCACCGCCGCGATGGTGGCGCTCGTGGTCTGGCCGATGACCACGGTGGGCGGCGCCACCGGCATCCTGCAGGGCGAGCGGCGGTGGTTCCCCCTCGCCGCGGTCTACCTGGCGATGGCCGCGGGTCGCCTGGCCGGCACCCTCTTGCTCGTCTGGTGGCCGCGCGAAGCAGTGGCGGCGCTCAGCATGGCCATCGGCTTCGCGGCACCGGCACTCGTCGGCTGGTGGTCGCTACGCCGGTTCGCGCACCTGCGCAGCCAGGACGCCTCCGGCCACCACGGCGCCCGCGCCATCCTTCGTGAGCTCGGGGCCAACTCCCACGCCCTGCTGGCGTTCTTCGCCCTCTCGAACGCGGATGTCATCTTGAGCCGCGTGGTGCTCGACCCGCACTCCTCCGGCCTCTACGCAGGCGGCCTCATCGTGGTCAAGAGCCTGCTCTTCCTGCCGCAGTTCGTGATCGTGCTGGCCTTCCCGTCGATGGCGACCGAGTCCGCGCGACGAGCGACCTTGATCAGGAGCGTGCTCTTCATCCTCGCTCTGGGAGCCTGCTGCACCGTGGCGGTGTGGGCGCTGAGCGACTTCGCGCTGCTCTTCGTGGGGGGTCAGCAGTACGTCGACATCCAGGACCAGCTGTGGATCTTCGCCGTCCTCGGGACGGTGCTCTCGGTGATCCAGCTGCTCGTGTACAGCGTCGTGGCCCGGCAGTCACGCCGCACGGTGTACTTCATCTGGGGGGCGCTCGTGGTGCTCGCCCTGGCCGTGCAGACCGCTCAGACGGCGACCGAGCTGGTCGTGACGGTCACGCTGGTGGACGGGGCACTGATGGTCGTGCTGCTCGTCGTCACCTGGTGGCGGTTGCGTCATGACGTCCCGCAGGCGGCAGTGGCGGCGACGGGGAGCCGCAGCTCGTCGTGACCCGGTCCGGATCCGGCGAGGGATCCGGGTTCAGTGCGCGGCTTCGTACCAGCTGCGTCCGGTGCCGACGGAGACGTCGAGCGCGACGGTGAGGTCGGCGGCCGAGGCCATCTCGCGACGCACGAGCGCCTCGAGCACCTCGTGCTCGCCGTCAGCCACCTCGAAGACGAGCTCGTCGTGGACCTGGAGCAGCATCCGCGAGGCGAGTCCCTCCTCGCGCAGGGCCCGGTCGACGTTGAGCATCGCGACCTTGATGATGTCGGCGGCCGAGCCCTGGATCGGCGCGTTCAGCGCCATCCGCTCGGCCATCTCGCGCCGCTGGCGGTTGTCGCTGGTCAGGTCGGGCAGGTAGCGCCGGCGTCCCAGGATCGTCTCGGTGAAGCCGGTGCGCCGCGCCTCGTCGACGACGCCGTGCAGGTAGTCGCGCACGCCGCCGAAGGTCTCGAAGTACTCGTCCATCAGGCCGCGCGCCTCACTGGTGTCGATGCGCAGCTGCTGGGAGAGCCCGAAGGCCGAGAGCCCGTAGGCGAGGCCGTAGTTCATCGCCTTGATCTTGGCGCGCATCTCGGTGTTCACCGCATCGGCATCGACGCCGAAGACGCGCGCCGCGGTGACCGAGTGGAAGTCACGCCCGGAGCGGAAGGCCTCGATCAGCCCGGCGTCCTCGGAAAGATGCGCCATGATCCGCATCTCGATCTGGGAGTAGTCGGCGGTCAGCAGCATGGCCCACGTGAGGTCACCGGTGCCCTTGCCGACGACGAACCCCTCCCGGATACGCCGGCCCGCCTCGGTGCGGATCGGGATGTTCTGCAGGTTGGGGTCGGTGCTGGAGAGCCGCCCGGTCGCGGCGATGAGCTGGTTGAAGGTGGTGTGGATCCGGCCGTCCTCGGCCACCGTCTTCAGCAGGCCCTCCACTGTCTGGCGCAGCCGGATCACGTCGCGATGGCGCAGCAGGTGGGCCAGGAACGGGTGCTCGGTCTTCTCGAAGAGACCCTGCAGCGCGTCGGCATCGGTCGTCCAGCCCGTCTTGGTGCGCTTGGTCTTGGGCATCCCGAGCTCCTCGAACAGCACCACCTGGAGCTGCTTCGGCGAGCCGAGGTTGATCTCGCGCCCCAGGACGGCGTAGGCCTCCTGCGCCTCGCGGCGCACCCCGTCGTCGAACTCCGACTCCAGCCCCGAGAGCAGGTCGTCGTCGACGGCGACACCGACCTGCTCCATCCGCGCCAGCACGTCGATGAGCGGGAGCTCGACGTCGGCCAGGAGGCCGGTGCCGCCGCGGTCGGCGAGCTCGTCGTCGAGGGCTGCTGCGAGGTCGAGCACCGCACGGGCGTTCAGCATCGCCGCCTCGCTCCCGGCGCCGCCGCCCTCGTCACCGTCGAGGCCGAGGCTGAGCTGGCCGTCGTCGACCTCCTCCTGCTTCAGCTCGCGCTTGAGGTAGCGCACGGTCAGGTCCGCCAGGTCGTAGGAGCGCTGGTCCGGCCGGGCCAGGTAGGCGGAGAGGGCGGTGTCGCGCTCGAGGCCGGCGAGTGGCCAGCCTCGGGCGGCCAGAGCGAGCATCGGGCCCTTGGCGTCGTGCAGCACCTTGGGCCGACCGGCGTCACCGAACCAGCTCGCGAGCGCCGCGTCGTCCTCGGGGGTGATCTCGTCGACGGGCACGTGGGCGGCGGTCCCCTCCGTCGTGGCCAGCGCGATCGCGCGCACGTCCCCGCTGCCCGCACCCCAGGCGCCGTCGACGTGCACGCCGACCCGCTCGCCGTCACCGGCGTGGGCCGCGAGCCAGGCGGCGACGGCGCCGGGCTCGAGTCGCGTCATCGCCAGGGCGAAGCCGGAGTCGTCGATCTCCTCCGCCGAGGTGAGGGTCTCGAAGAGCCGGTCGCGCAGCACCCGGAACTCCAGGCCGTCGAAGAGCGTGTGCACCTCCTGCCGGTCCCACGGCTGGACCGCGAGATCGTCGGGACGCAGCGGCAGGTCGAGGTCGCAGACCAGGGCGTTGAGCTGGCGGTTGCGGATCACGTCGTCGAGGTGCTCGCGCAGGCTCTCCCCCGCCTTGCCCTTGATCTCCTCGGCCCGGTTGACCACGTTCTCGAGGCCGTCGTACATCAGGATCCACTTGGCCGCCGTCTTCGGCCCGACCCCGGGGATCCCCGGCAGGTTGTCCGAGGACTCCCCCACCAGCGCGGCGAGCTCGGGATAGCGGGCGGGAGGCAGGCCGTAGCGCTCCTCCACCGCGGCCGGTGTCATCCGCTTCATCTCCGAGACGCCCCGCATCGGGTAGATGACGGTGGTCCGGTCGTTGACGAGCTGGAAGGAGTCGCGGTCACCGCTGCAGATGAGCACCTCGTAGTCACCCTGCATCGCCTGGGTGGCGAGCGTGCCGATGACGTCGTCGGCCTCGAAGCCGGGCTTCTCCACGAACGGCACCCGCAGCGCCTGCAGCACCTCCTTGATCAGGGCCACCTGGCCGCTGAACTCCTCGGGCGACTTGGACCGGTTGGCTTTGTACTCGGCGTACTGCTCGCTGCGGAAGGTCTGCCGGGAGACGTCGAAGGCGACCGCGAGATGGGTGGGCTGCTCGTCACGCAGCACGTTGATGAGCATGGCCGTGAACCCGTAGACGGCGTTGGTGTGCTGGCCCGTCGTGGTGGAGAAATTCTCGACCGGCAGCGCGTAGAACGCCCGGTAGGCCAGCGAGTGGCCGTCGAGGAGCAGGAGGCGCGGGCGGGCAGCGGTCTCGGGGTCAGCCACGGCCTCGACCCTAACGGGTCGCACCGACAGCCAGGACGGGTGCCGGAGGCATCCCGGACCGCCCCTGGGGAGGGTTCAGGAGCGGCTCTGCCGCGCCCGCATGGAGCGGCGATGTGCGAGCAGCTCGATCAGGTGGCGGTTGCCGCTGCCGGCGACCCGGCTGCGGTCCGCGGCGAGCTTCTTGCGCAGGGCGGCGGTGCCGGCGTGACGCACGTGGGCGGACGCCGCCAGGCCCAGTCGCGCGAAGAACCGGTTGGTGTCGCGGTCGCCGTCGGTGATCGCGGTCATCTGGAGGATGTCCTTCTCCTCCGCCCAGGTCACGGCTGCCTCCATCAACGCGTGCGCGTACCCGTGACGCCGGTGCTGCGGCGAGACGACGAGGAAGGAGGTGTGCACGACCGACTCCATCGACAAGGGCGTCATCGGCGAGCGCCGCATCTGCATCGCCGCCACGATCCGGCCCCCGCACTCGACGACGAGCAGCCGCTCGTCGGAGTGGGCGGCGAGGTTGGCCAGGGCGAGCTCGGCGTCGTGGACCTCACCGTCGAACTGCTCAGGATGCGTGGCGTGCGAGCCGTAGAGATCGAGGAGATCGGTCGCGTCCGCCGGCACGGCCTCGCGGATGTGCGCAGCCGGTCGTGGCATGGCTCCTCCTGCTGGTGATCTCCCGCGCAGATCGGATGTGTGTGGTGGCGATGGGGCTGCGACGGGCCTCACTCGACACCTGGGCAAGTGAGACACTAACCGCCGCAGTCGTAGAAGAGTAAAGGAGATCCGGTGGTTCCCGGAACCGGCACCGTGGTCAACGCGGCGACTGTGATGATCGGCACCACGATCGGGGCGCTGGTCGGTCACCGTCTTCCCGAGCGGACCAGGCGCGTGGTCACCGACGGGCTGGGCCTGGTGACCCTGCTGATCGCGGGAGAATCCGCCCTGCACGTGGGCGATCGGGCACTGCGCCACGCGGTCGGCCCGTCGGCCCCGATGTTGATCGTGCTCGGCTCGGTCCTGGTCGGCGGGATCGTCGGCTCCCTGCTGCGCATCGAGGACCGTCTCGAGTCCTTCGGCGGACTCCTCCAGCAGCTCGCCGTACGCCGGTTCGGGAGTGGGGCCGGCCACGAGAGCAGGGCCCGGTTCATCCAGGGTTTCGTGATCAGCTCGCTGGTCTTCTGCGTGGGGCCGTTGACCATCCTCGGCTCGATCGACGAGGGCCTGGGCCGCGGTGCCGACCAGCTGCTGCTGAAGGCCGCCCTCGATGGCTTCGCGGCGATCGCGTTCGCTGCCGCCTACGGCTGGGGCGTGGGGGCCAGCGTCGTGGTCCTCGTGGTCGTGCAGGGCAGCCTCACCGCACTCGGTGCGGCGCTGGGCAGCTTCGTCCCCGACGCCCACCTCAGTGCCCTGACCGCGACCGGTGGGCTGCTGCTCGTGGGGGTGGCGCTGCGCCTGCTCGAGATCAAGCAGGTCAAGGTCGCC
Organism: uncultured Actinomycetota bacterium; assembly: GCA_963794435.1. Classification (GTDB taxonomy): domain Bacteria; phylum Actinomycetota; class Actinomycetes; order Propionibacteriales; family Nocardioidaceae; genus Marmoricola. The sequence continues at coordinate 87,793 of CAWCDX010000015.1, read as the reverse complement.
GACCTGCTGCCGGCACTGGTGATGGCTCCCCTGCTGACCGAGCTGGTGGTGCGGCTCAGGTAGCCGCGTCGGGGCCGCCGGCCGCCGCCGCAGGTCCGTGCTCGACGACTCCCTGCGCCACCTCGCGCATCGAGAGCCGCAGGTCCATCGCGGTCTTCTGGATCCAGCGGAACGCCTCGGGCTCGGAGAGTCCCAGGCTCTGCTGCAGCACACCCTTGGCCCGGTCGACCTGCTTGCGGGTCTCCAGCCGGTCGCCGAGGTCCGCGACCTCCGCCTCGAGCTGGCGCAGCTCGGTGAACCGGCTCAGTGCCATCTCGATCGCGGGCACCAGGTCGGACTTGTCGAACGGCTTGACCAGGTAGGCCATCGCGCCGGCGTCGCGGGCGCGCTCGACCAGCTCGCGCTGGCTGAACGCGGTGAGGATCACCACGGGTGCGATCCGGGCGGTCGCGATCCGCTCCGCCGCCGCGATCCCGTCCAGGCGCGGCATCTTGACGTCGAGGATCACCAGGTCGGGCCGGTGGGCCAGGGCGAGCTCGACCGCCTTCTCACCGTCCTCGGCCTGCGCCACGACGACGTACCCCTCCTCCTCGAGCATCTCGGCCAGGTCGAGGCGGATCAGCGCCTCGTCCTCGGCGATCAGGACGCTGCGCCCGCGCGGCACGCTCGGGTCGGGAGTCACAGGCGGCAGGTTATCTGTGGCACGCCTTCGATAGCCTCGGGGCGCTGCCCAGCCCCGGTAGCCCAACGGCAGAGGCGATGCTCTCAAACAGCATTCAGTGTGGGTTCGAATCCCACCCGGGGCACGTTCGTGGACGACGACAGCACCGCCCTGCACCGGCACGCTTTGCGCCAGTGGTCAAGACCAGTTCGGATTGTCAGGTTTCGACTAGGACACGAACGGCGCTGTGGCTTGACTCTCCCCCTGTGGCCGACGACTGTGTGGCAGCGGTCTCACCCGAGACCTGAGCAAGGCGCGGCCCCACGTGGGCCCCGGCGACGGAGGAAATGCATGCGGACTCGCCCAGTGGCGAAGCTGGTTGTGGTCGGAGTGGTGGGCGCTATCGCCCTCGCCGGCTGCGGCAGCTCCAAAGACAAGAGCAGTGGCCTGAGCGGCGGTGGCAGCAGCGGCTCGAGCAGCGGCAAGACCTACACCATCGCGTTCGAGGGCCCGCTCTCGGGAAACAACGCACAGCTCGGGATCAACGAGGTCAACGGCGCTCAGCTCGCCGTCGACCAGGCCAATGCGGACTCCGGCCTCGGCTTCAAGCTCAAGCTGCTGAAGGCCGACGACGTCGGCGACCCGGCCAAGGCGCCAGCCGCGGCGGCCCAAGTCATCCAGAACTCCAACGTCATGGGCGAGGTCGGACCGTCGTTCTCCGGCGCCACGCAGGCCGTCGCCGGGAAGTACGGCGACGCGGGGATCAGCATCGTCAACCCCTCGGCGAGCAACGGGACGCTGGAGGACCAGGGCTTCAAGACCTGGCACCGCATCATCGCCAACGACTACGAAGAGGGCCCGAAGGCGGCTGACTGGCTGGCCGAGAAGTTCAAGAAGGTCATCGTCATCAGCGACAAGAGCGCCTACGGCGACGGCGTCGCCCAGGCGGTCTCCAAGGAGCTCAAGGCCAAGGGCGTCACCGTGATCAACCAGGGCGCCGACGCCACCAGCACCAAGGACTACGGCCCGGTCGCCCAGACCGTGAAGCAGTCCGGTGCCCCGGCCATGTTCTACGCCGGGTACGACGCCCAGGGCAGCCAGCTCGCCAAGGCGCTCGCGGCCGTCAAGTACACGGGTCTTCGGATGTCCGGTAACGGCGTGAAGTCCTCGGTGTTCACCGAAGGCGCCAAGAAGGACGGCGAGGGCTGGTACTTCTCCTGCGGTTGCCAGGACGCCAGCAAGGCTCCGGCCGCGCAGCAGTTCAGCAAGGACTACCAGGCGAAGTTCAACACGCCGCCCTCGACGTACTCCTCGGAGGCGTTCGACGCGACGAACATCCTGGTCCAGGCCATCAAGACGGCCAAGGCTGCTGGCTCGGTGACCCGTCAGGCGGTGAACGACGCGGTGACCAAGACCACCTACGACGGAATCACCGGGAAGCTCTCCTTCGGCGCGAACGGTGACCTGCCCAAGGGTTCCGGCGTGGTCAACCTGTTCGTGGTCAAGAACGGGCAGATCGTGGGGCTCGGCGACATCTCCAAGGCTGCGGCCCCCCAGTGATGCACCTTCCGCACTGAGTGACTCAGGGGCGCTGCCACCGCTACGGTGGCAGCGCCCTTGTGCGACCAGCGCGGGCTGATCGACCAGGCCCCTCCCGAACGCGCGCAGAGAGGTACACATCGGTGACCGATTTCCTCAACTTCGTGATCCTGGGACTCACCCGGGGGTCGATGTACTCGCTGATCGCCCTGGGCTACACGCTGGTCTACGGCGTGCTCCAGCTGATCAACTTTGCCCACAGCGAGGTGTTCACCGCCGGCGCGTTCGGCAGCTTCCTGGTCGTCAACAGCGTCACCCACGACGGTGCCACGCCGCCGTGGTACGCCGTCACGGGGATCCTCGTGCTCGGTCTCTTCGCGGGCGCCGTCACCGGCGCGGTCGCCGCCTTCGCCCTCGAGCGAGTCGCCTACCGGCCGCTCCGCAAACGAGGGGCACCGAAGCTCGCCTTCCTGATCAGTGCGATCGGCGCCTCGTTCTTCCTCTCCCAGCTCTTCGGCAAGCTCTTCAACCGGCTCGACAACAACAGCTTCCCCACCTACTTCAACCTCAACAGGAGCCTCTTCTCCATCGGTGGAGCGAGCGTCTCGCTGATCCAGGCGATCATCATCGGCTCGGCGCTGGTGATGATGGTCTGCCTGGACGCCCTGGTCTCACGCACGAAGCTCGGACGGAGCATCCGAGCCGTGGCCGAGGACGCGCCCACGGCGGCCCTGATGGGCATCAACATCGACAAGACGATCTCTCGCACCTTCATCATCGGCGGGGCCCTCGGTGGCGCGGCCGGCTTCCTGTTCGGCACCGCCTTCGCCTTCTCCAACACGATGGGCTTCATCCCCGGCGTGAAGGCCTTCGCCGCGGCCGTGCTCGGTGGCATCGGCAACATCCGTGGCGCCATGCTCGGCGGGCTGCTGCTGGGCGTCGTGGAGGCCACAGTGCCGACAGCCCCCTGGTACAAGCCGGGCTGGATCGGCATCGAGTGGACCGACGTGGTGGCCTTCCTGGTGCTGGTCCTGGTGCTGGTCTTCCGACCGACCGGCATCCTCGGCGAGCGACTGGGGCGCGCGGCATGAGCACGCACGGGATCGTGCGCCGCAGCGACGCATCCGAGGCTCGCCGTACCCACGCCAAGCGCCTCGGCTCCTGTCTCCTGCTCGGCGTCGTGCTCGCCCTGATGATCGGCAACCAGGAGGGCACCCAGACCGACTTCGGCTACGCGTTCCGCCAGTCCGTGTCCTTCCCGCGCATCCTCTTCTTCCTGCTCGTCGGCGTCATCGTCTACCTCGTCGTGACGTTCTGGCCCTACCTGACTCCCTACCTGAGACGGCCCGGGATGCGGCCGATGGCGGCGGGCGCGATCTCGGTCGTCGTCGCCAACGCACTGCTCAAGTGGAGCGACAACGGTGAGCTCACCACCGGCCGGCTCAGCGACCTGGCCAAGGGCGCGGCCGGCACGGGGGCGCTGGATCCCCTGGCCCGCACGTTCTTCGGCTCCGTGGTCCCCGGCCTCTACTGGCTCCTCTTCCTGGTGCTGCTGGTCCTCGGGATCGCCACGGTGGTCCGCAACAGCGTCGTGCTGGCCTGGGTGACGGCGACGCTGGCCGTCCTGCTCGGCGTGTGGGGTCTCTACGCCCAGTCGGCCGTCCGCTCCTTCCTCGGTGGCGCTGACCACACCACCGGCGCCCTCGTGGCGCTGTTGGGCTACCTGGCGATCGCGGCCGGCGCCATCACGGTGGCGCGATCCACCAGGGAGGACGCCGACACCCGCGGCTTCATCGACCAGGTCTTCTCGTGGCGGATCGGCATGCCGCTCGTCGTCCTCGGTGGTGCCTTCGGGCTCGTCTCGCTGTTCGTCGCCGGCTGGTTCTCCCCGGCCAACGCCAACGACCACTTCATCGGCCTCAGCGCCCGCTTCTCCGGCAGTGGGGTCGGTGCCCTGACCTCCGCCTACTTCACCTGGTTGGGCTGGTTGCTGTTCTTCGGAGTCCTCGTTCTCGCGGCCGTCGCGTCGTACCTCGAGCAACGGCGGCTGGCGGTCGTCACCCTGATCCTCAGCATCCTTGCCGCCCTCGTGACGCTGTACGCGATGCACGACATGGGTGCGACCGCCGGCAAGGCCGGCTTCAACGGGATCAGCGGTGCGTGGGCCAACCTCGGGGTCGGCGGCTGGCTGATGGCGGCCGCCTACACCCTCCTCGCCGGGGCGGGCTGGATGGTGACCCAGCACGAGCGCAAGGCGGGGGCGGTCGCTGTGGCCGGCGACTCCGACCAGCTGGCGGTCTCCTCCTCCAACGTGACCAGGGTCTTCCTGGTCGTCGTGGTCGCCACCGCCCTGTTCTACCCGCCCATGGCCACCCAGTTCTGGCAGACGGTGCTCGTCACCGAGGTCGGCATCTACGTGCTCCTCGCGCTCGGCCTCAACGTCGTCGTCGGCTGGGCCGGGCTGCTCGACCTGGGCTTCATCGCCTTCTACGCGATCGGTTCCTACACCACTGCCTACTTCACCGGCAGGCTGCCGGTGCAGCCCCCCGACTGGCTAGTGCTCACGCCACTCGAGACGATCCCGATCGCCGTGGGGATCTGCCTCCTCGCGGGCCTTGCCCTCGGCGCGCCCACCCTGCGACTGCGCGGCGACTACCTGGCCATCGTGACGCTCGGCTTCGGTGAGATCGTGCGGGTCGCCGCCAACAACGCCACCCCGATCACGAACGGTCCACGTGGCGCGTTCAACATCCCGCCGCCGTCGATCCACCTCGGACCGATCCACTTCACCTGGGGTGACAGCGCGCTGGGGTTCTGGTACCTCCTGCTGGTGCTGGTCACGGTCGTCATCATCTTGTTCCGTCGGCTGGAGAACGCTCGCATCGGGCGCGCCTGGGCGGCGATCCGCGAGGACGAGGTGGCCGCCCAGGCCACCGGCATCAACACCACCCGCGTGAAGCTGCTCGCCTTCGCCATCGGTGCCTCCACCTCTGGCGTGGCCGGTGTCTTCTTCGCCAGCCAGGTCGGCTCGTTCACGCCGGAGAACTTCATCCTGAACAACTCGATCCTCGTCGTCGCCTACGTGGTCTTCGGTGGCATGGGCTCGATCCCGGGCGTCATGGCGGGCGCGGCCGTGCTCACCTGGCTGCCGGAGTTCCTCAAGGACCAGGTGCCGGCCGAGGACCGCCAGATGTGGATCGGCGCCGTGATCCTGCTGATGATGATCTTCCGTCCGGCCGGCCTGATCCCGGCTCGGCGTCGCCGTGCCGAGCTCCACGGGCTCGAGCTGCCCGACAGCGCCGAGACCACCGCGGTCGCGGCCAGCGAGGGGATGTGACCTGATGACCACCGCCACCTCGGAGTCCCGCGCCTCGCAGGGTGGGGTCGTCTACGACGTTCGCGACGTGACGCTGCGCTTCGGCGGCGTCACCTCGCTGAACAAGGTCTCGTTGCAGATGCGGCGCGGCGAGGTCCTCGCCGTCATCGGCCCCAACGGCGCCGGGAAGACCTCGTTGTTCAACTCCCTCACCGGGGTCTACCAGCCGCAGGAGGGCTCGATCGAGCTCGCGGCGCGGCCCGGAGACACTCCCATCTCGGTGTTGGGCGCCAAGACCCACAAGATCAACCGGATGGGCGTGGCCCGCACCTTCCAGAACATCCGGCTCTTCCCGGCGCTGACCGCGCTCGAGAACGTGAAGGTCGGGGTGGAGACACGGCAGAAGTCAGGCCCCATCGCCTCGATGCTCGGCATGCCGTGGCAGCGGCGCGAGGAGCGGGAGTCGACCGAGAAGGCCTATGCCCTGCTGCACTTCGTCGGGCTGACCCGACGGGCGAACGACCTCGCCGGCTCGCTGGCCTACGGCGAGCAGCGGCGGCTGGAGATCGCCCGGGCGCTGGGCACCCAACCCGGTGTCATCCTGCTCGACGAGCCGGCGGCCGGCACCAACCCGGTCGAGAAGCAGGAGCTGGCGGCCCTGATCCGCAAGATCAACGACCAGGACATCTCGGTGCTGCTGATCGAGCACGACATGAAGCTGGTGATGTCGGTGGCCGACCGGCTGGTGGTGCTGAACTTCGGGGAGAAGATCGCCGAGGGCAGCCCCGCACAGATCCAGCGCGACCCGGCCGTCATCGCCGCCTACCTCGGCACGTCCGAGGACGAGGCGGTCGCGATGACCCAAGGCGTGGAGGCGCACGCCCTCGACGTACCTGAGGACGCCCTCGACGACCCTGTCGCGGAGAGTGCCACTGCCGACGAGGACGAAGGAGCGCAGTCGTGAGTCTGCTCGAGGTCGACGACATCGAGGTGCGCTACGGCGCCATCCGAGCGCTGAAGGGAGTGAGCTTCCACGTCGAGGAGGGTGAGGTGGTCGCGTTGCTCGGCGCCAACGGTGCCGGCAAGACCACGACGCAGAAGACCATCTCGGGGATGATGCGACCTGCACTCGGGGAGATCCGCTTCGATGGTGCGCGCATCGACGGTCTCCCCGCCCACGACCTGATCCGGCTCGGTATCTGCCATGTCCCCGAGGGGCGCCGTGTCTTCCCGCTGATGTCGGTGGCCGAGAACCTCGAGATGGGTGCCTTCAGGTTCAAGAAGCCCGACCCGCAGGTGCTGGCACGGTGCTACGAGCTGTTCCCGCGCCTGCTCGAGCGTCGTACGCAGAGCGCCGGCACGCTCTCCGGAGGCGAGCAGCAGATGCTCGCCATCGCGCGTGCGCTGATGGGCAAGCCACGGCTGCTGCTGCTCGACGAGCCGTCGATGGGGCTCGCACCGCTGATCGTGCAGCAGATCTTCGACATCGTGAAGGAGATCAACTCAACCGGTGTCACCGTGCTCATCGTCGAGCAGAACGCCGCGAAGGCGCTCGCCCTCGCCAACCGCGGCTACGTGCTCGAGACCGGTGAGCTGGTCCTCTCGGGCACCGGCCGGGAACTTCTGGCCGACGACCGGATCCGCGCGGCGTACCTCGGCGAGGAGATCAACGCCTGACGCGCTCCGTCAGTGCGCGACGAGCACGACCACCCTGTCGGTGACCCCCGGGTCCTCTCCGCCGAGCAACCAGACGGTGGAACCGGAGACGGCGACCGCTGCATCCGAGAGCGGGCGCGGCAGCGTCGCCGCGTGCGTGAACCGCCCGCTGGCCGGATCGAACCACCACACGGCGGCACTGCGCGATCCCGCGTCGGGGTGGCCACCCATGAGCAGCACCCGATCGCCCACGGTCGCCGCCATGGCATGACCCAGCGGGTGCGGCAGCATGGCCACGACCTGCACGTGCCCGGTGCTCGTGTCGAACCGTTGCACAGTGCTCAGCTCTGCATGGTTGACCTCACCGCCGAAGACGTAGATGTCGTGCCCGACTGCTGCCGTGGCGGCGTACCGGACACCGCGGACGAGCCGCCCGGTGACCCGCATCTGGGCCTGACCGGCCTGGGTGTAGACGGCCCGAGGGGTCCCTGTGCCGTCGTACCCGCCGAGCACGACCGTGCGATCGGGAAGCGTCACGGTGGAGAGGTCGCTCCTGGTGCTGGGGAACTCGTCGACCTTGCGCCAGCGCACGCCGGTCAGTGACTGGACCAGGGACTGTTCGGTGGCGTTGCCGCCGCCGAACACGGCCGGTTGTCCGTCGTACAGGCCACCGGCGGCATCGTGCACGGGGACGAGCAGGGACGGAGCGCGGGTCGCCTTCCCGGTGGTGAGGTCGATGCGATGTACGTCGCCGGTCGAGACGTCGCCGGTCAGCATTCCCCCGGCCAGGAGCACGTGCTGTCCCGGCTCGGCGACGAGCGCCTGCCGGGCCGAGGGCACCGGCAGCCGCCACGACGCCGTCCGCACGCCGACGTGCGTCGGAGCAGCGGTCGCACCCTGCGACGGGGTGCGTGACGCCGCGGCCGTGGGAGAGGCGGGGGCCGCTGCGTGCTGGGAGGCCGCCGTACCACCGCAGCCGGCGAGGATGAGGAGGAGGCACCACAGCGCTGCGGTCTTCTTCATCGCATGTTCCCGGTGTGCCCGAGGGAGTAGCGCCCCGGCTGCGGCCAGACCGCCAGCCCGTGGGGACTTCCTCCCACATGGATGCGCGCGACGAGCGCGCCGTCACGCGTGCGGAAGCCGTAGACGACCCCGTCGTAGCGACCCGACAACCAGAGCATGCGTCCGTCGGCCGACACCCCACCCATGTCGGGGCTGCCTCCGCCGGGGATCTTCCAGGTGTCGACGATGCGGCCCGTCGCGAAGTCCAGCACGCTGACCTCCCCCGCTCCGCGGTCGGAGATGTAGAGACGGGTGCCGTCGCGGCTCGGGTAGAGGCCGTGCGGATGGCTCGGCATGGAGATGGCGCGGCGCTGCCGGAACGTGGCCGCATCGATCAGGCGGAGCTGGTCGGTGCCCATGTCGGCGACGTAGAAGGTGCGTCCGTCGGGCGAGAGCCGGATGTCCTGGGGCATGCTCATGCCGCTGAGCCGGAGCACGCCGAGCACACGATGCTGCAACGTCGAGACCTTGACCAGCTCGCCGGAGAACTCGCACGTGACCACGAAGAAGCGGCCGTTGCCGGAGAAGTCGGCGTGGTTGGGTCCGCGGCACCCGCGTGGTGTCACGTCGGCGATCCGGCGGAACGTGTGCGGGTCCGAGAACCGGATGGTGTTGTGCTGCTCCACCATGACAACAGCGCGCTTCCCATCTGGCGTGAAGTACAGGTTGTACGGGCGCGTCACGGACGCCGAGCGTCCCTTCCTGGCCCGCACGGGGTCGATCATGGTCAGGCGGTCCGCCGCGCTGGAGTTCACGATCAGTCGCTTCAGGTCGTAGGACGGTACGACGTGCTGGCTGAGGTACCCCACCGACAGCACTCGCACGATCTTGCGCGTCCGCTGGCTGATCACGGTCACCGTCGTACCCGTGGAGTCCGGGACGTAGAGATAGGCCCGCGCGTGTGCCACCGCCGGGCTCAACATCCCGGCCCGGGTCTGGGAGTACACGTTGTCGCCGATGACGGGTGGCATCCCGGGCAACGGGTCACGGAAGGGCGACGCGACGTCGACGTGTGCCTGGATCGGTCGCGGAGCAGCACTCGCCACAGACGGGGTGGGCGCAGTGACGGGGGGGTGGGCGGCGTGCCCACAGCCCGCCACCACGCCCATCACCAGGAGCAGGACGAGGCCGGGCAGACGTACACGTGGTGAGCTCATGTCCCCCTTGCCGAAAGTCGGTCTCGGGGAAGGTAGTCGTCCGACCTGAACGGGGACTGGCTGAGTGTGGGGGACCTAATGGCTCCGGTACGCCGGCGCGACCTCGTTGATGGCGTCGCCCATCCGGTGGATGCGCAGGGCGTTGGTGGAGCCCGGGATCCCCGGCGGGCTGCCGGCGATGATGACGACGAGGTCACCCTCCTCGACACGGCCGATGGCCAGGAGCTGCTCGTCGACCTGGCGCACCATCTCGTCCGTGTGCTCGACGGCATCGGTCTTGAACGTCTCGACGCCCCACGTCAGGGCCAGCTGGGACCGCACGATGGCGTCGGGGGTGAAGGCGAGCACCGGGATGGCGCCGCGGTAGCGGGCCAGGCGGCGTGCCGAGTCGCCACTCTGGGTGAAGGCGACGAGGTACTTCGCGCCGACGCGGTCGGCCACCTCGGCCGCCGCCTTGGCGATCACGCCACCACGCGTGCGCGGCTGCCAGTCGATGGCGGCCATGTGGTGGAGCTCGTGGTCCTCGGTCGAGCTGATGATGCGCGCCATCGTGCGGACCACCTCGATGGGGTACTCCCCCACGCTGGTCTCGCCGGAGAGCATCACCGCGTCGGCCCCGTCGAGCACGGCGTTGGCCACGTCGGAGGCCTCCGCACGGGTGGGAGCCGGGCTGCTGATCATCGACTCGAGCATCTGGGTGGCCACGATCACCGGCTTGGCGTTGCGGCGGGCCTTCTCGACCACCCGCTTCTGCAGGAACGGCACGTCCTCGAGCGGGCACTCCACCCCGAGGTCGCCCCGGGCCACCATGAAACCGTCGAAGGCCCGGACGATCTCGTCGAGGTTGTCGATGGCCTGCGGCTTCTCGATCTTGGCGATCACCGGAAGCAGCACGCCCTCCTCGCGCATCACCTTGCGAACGTCCTCGGCGTCCTTGGCCGAGCGCACGAACGACAGCGCGATGAAGTCGACGGTGAGGTGCAGCCCCCAGCGCAGGTCCTCGATGTCCTTCTCCGACATGGCCGGCACGCTCACGGGTACGCCGGGCAGGTTGATGCCCTTGTGGTCGCTGATCCGGCCACCGGTGACGACGATGGTGTGCACCTGGTCGCCCGCGACCTCGGTGACCCGCAGGCGCACCTTCCCGTCGTCGATCAGGATCTGGTCGCCCGGACCGACGTCACCGGGAAGTCCCTGGTAGGTCGTCGAGGCCATCTCGTTGTCACCCTCGACCTCGGTCGTGGTGATCACGAAGCTCTGCCCGGTCTGGATCCGGGTGGAGCCCTCCTTGAAGTTGCCCAGCCGGATCTTGGGCCCCTGCAGGTCGACGAAGACGCCCACCCCGTGGCCCGACTCGTCGGCCGCCTCCCGGACGTACCGGTAGATCTGCTCGTGGTCGGCGTAGGAGCCGTGGCTCAGGTTCAGCCGGGCCACGTCCATCCCGGCCTCGACCAGCTCCTTGATCCGCTCCTTGCTGGCTGTCGCCGGCCCGAGCGTGCACACGATCTTCGCTCTTCGCACGTAGCGACCCTAGTCGCATCTACTTGAACGTTCCAATAGGGAGGCTGCGGGGTGGGGCAGTTTCCCAGGGTGGGAAGGAGAACTGCCCCATCGCACAGGAAACTTCCTGTGCTTCGGGGCAGAAAAGGTTCTCCCCATGGGAAACCGTCCGCCCGAGCGACCTACGCGGAGATCGGGCGCTCGGTCGGGGGGATCGGGGCGGGCAGGGTGGTGCTGCCGCTGAGCCAGGTGTCCACGGCCGCCGCGGCGGCGCGACCTTCGGCGATGGCCCAGACGATCAGAGACTGGCCGCGACCGACGTCGCCGGCGACGAAGACACCGTCGACCGAGGAGCAGTACCCCGCGTCCCGGGCGACGTTCCCGCGCTCGTCGAGCTCGACGCCGAGCTGGTCGATCACGCCGTCGGTCTCCGGTCCGGTGAAGCCCATCGCGAGCAGCACGAGCTCGGCCGGGATCTCCCGCTCGGTGCCCTCGACCTCGACGAACTTGCCGTCCTCGAAGGTGACCTCGACCAGCTTGATCGCACGCACGTTGCCGTCGTCGTCGCCGAGGAACTCCTTGGTGGAGATCGAGTAGACCCGCTCGCCACCCTCCTCGTGCGCCGAGGAGACCCGGAACGTCATCGGGTACGTCGGCCAGGGCTGGTGGGCCGGTCGCTCCTCACCGGGACGGTCCATGATCTCGAGCTGGGTGATCGTCTTGGCCTGCTGGCGGATCGCCGTGCCGAGACAGTCGGCGCCGGTGTCGCCGCCGCCGATGATGACCACGTGCTTGCCGTCGGCCCGGATCTGGTCCGAGCCATCCGAGGTCGCAGGCTGGCCGAGCGAGGCCCGGTTGGACTGCGGCAGGTACTCCATCGCCTGGTGGATGCCACCGAGCTCACGCCCGGTCGCCGGCAGGTCCCGCGCGGCGGTGGCACCCATGGCGAGCACGATGGCGTCGTAGCGGTCCCGGAGCTGCGAACCGGTGAGGGTCTCCCCCACGTTCACGCCGGCGCGGAAGACGGTGCCCTCGCGGCGCATCTGATCCAGGCGCTTGTCGAGGACCTTCTTCTCCATCTTGAACTCGGGGATGCCGTAGCGCAGCAGGCCGCCGATCTTGTCGGCGCGCTCGTAGACCGCCACCGTGTGACCGGCGCGGGTGAGCTGCTGGGCGGCCGCGAGTCCGGCCGGTCCGGACCCGATCACGGCGACGGTCTTGCCCGAGAGCCACTCCGGCGGCTGCGGGCGTACGGCGCCGGACTCCCACGCCCTGTCGATGATCGTGACCTCGACGTTCTTGATCGTCACCGGGTCCTGGTTGATGCCCAGCACGCACGAGGTCTCGCACGGCGCCGGACACAGCCTGCCGGTGAACTCCGGGAAGTTGTTGGTGGCGTGCAGCCGCTCGATCGCGGCGTCCCAGTCCTCGCGCCAGACCAGGTCGTTCCACTCCGGGATGATGTTGCCCAGCGGGCAGCCCTGGTGGCAGAACGGGATGCCGCAGTCCATGCAGCGACCGGCCTGGGTCTTGATGATGGGCAGCAGCGCCCGGCCCGGTCCGCCGGGGTAGACCTCGTTCCAGTCGTGGGTGCGCTCCTCGACGGGTCGCCTCTCAGCGACCTCGCGACCGTTCTTGAGGAAGCCCTTGGGGTCAGCCATGGAGACTCTCCATCATCTTGGTGGCCACCTCGTTCTCGTCCAGCCCGTCGGCCTCGGCCTTCGCCTTGGCGTCCATCACGATCCGGAAGTCACGCGGGATCACCTCGGTGAAGCGGGTCAGCGAGGTCTCCCAGTCGTCGAGCAGCTCGGCGGCCACCTCCGAACCGGTCTCCTCCGCGTGCGCCCGCACCATCTCCTCGAGCTCGACGGCGGCGTCCTCGGTGACCGGACCGAGCTCCACGAGCTCCTTGTTGACCCGGACGTCCTTGAGGTCGAGCACCCAGGCCACGCCGCCGGACATGCCCGCGGCGAAGTTGCGCCCGGTCCGGCCGAGCACCACGACCCGGCCACCGGTCATGTACTCACAGCCGTGGTCGCCCACGCCCTCGGTGACCAGCCGCGCCCCGGAGTTGCGTACGGCGAACCGCTCGCCGACACCTCCGCGGATGAACACCTCACCCGAGGTCGCGCCGTAGGCGATCGTGTTCCCCGCGATGATGTGGTCGGCGGCCTCGAAGGTGGCGGCCCGGTCGGGACGGATCACCAGCCGGCCACCGGAGAGTCCCTTGCCGACGTAGTCGTTGGCGTCGCCCTCCAGGCGCAGGGTGATCCCGCGCGGCAGGAAGGCACCGAAGGACTGGCCGGCCGAACCGACCAGGGTGATGTCGATGGTGCCGTCGGGCAGGCCCTCGCTCTTGAAGCGCTTGGTCACCTCGTGACCCAGCATCGTGCCGACGGTGCGGTTGACGTTGCGCACCTTGACCTGCGCCCGCACCGGCTCGCCCTTCTCCAGGGCGTCGGCCGACAGCTCGATCAGCTCGTTGTCCAGCGCCTTGTCGAGGCCGTGGTCCTGCTCGCGCACGCAGTGGCGCGCGGTGTCCTCGTGCAGCTCGGGCACGTGGAAGATCGGCGAGATGTCCAGCCCGGCGGCCTTCCAGTGGTTGACCGCCTCGGTCGAGTCCAGCACGTCGGCGTGGCCGATCGCCTCGTCGAGCGTGCGGAAGCCGAGCTCGGCGAGGATCTCGCGCACCTCCTGGGCGATGTACTCGAAGAAGGTCACGACGTACTCGGCCTTGCCGCTGTAGCGCTCGCGCAGCACGGGGTTCTGCGTCGCGACGCCCACCGGACAGGTGTCGAGGTGGCAGACGCGCATCATGATGCAGCCCGAGACGACGAGCGGGGCGCTGGCGAAGCCGTACTCCTCCGCGCCGAGCAGCGCGGCGATGACCACGTCGCGGCCGGTCTTGAGCTGCCCGTCGGTCTGGACGACGATCCGGTCGCGCAGCCCGTTGAGCACCAGGGTCTGCTGGGTCTCGGCGAGGCCGAGCTCCCAGGGGCCGCCGGCGTGCTTGAGCGAGGTGAGCGGGGCCGCGCCGGTGCCGCCGTCGTGGCCTGAGATGAGCACCACGTCGGCGTGGGCCTTGGAGACCCCCGCGGCGACCGTGCCGACACCGACCTCGGCCACGAGCTTGACGTGCACCCGGGCCGAGGGGTTGGCGTTCTTCAGGTCGTGGATCAGCTGGGCGAGGTCCTCGATCGAGTAGATGTCGTGGTGCGGCGGGGGCGAGATGAGGCCCACCCCGGGCGTGCTGTGCCGCGTCTTGGCCACCCACGGGTAGACCTTGTTGCCGGGCAGCTGGCCGCCCTCGCCGGGCTTGGCGCCCTGCGCCATCTTGATCTGGATGTCGTCGGCGTTGGTGAGGTACTCCGAGGTGACGCCGAAGCGCCCGGAGGCCACCTGCTTGATCGCCGAGCGGCGCTCGGGGTCGTGGAGACGGTCGGCGTCCTCGCCGCCCTCGCCGGTGTTGGACTTGCCGCCGAGGCGGTTCATCGCGATCGCCAGGGTCTCGTGGGCCTCCCCCGAGATGGACCCGTAGGACATCGCACCGGTGGAGAAGCGCTTGACGATCTCCGAGATCGGCTCGACCTCGTCGATGTCGATCGGGGCCCGCCCGGTCACCGAGTCGTCCTTGAAGCGCATCAGCCCACGCAGGGTCAGCAGCCGCTCGGACTGCTCGTTGACCCGGCCGGTGTACTGCTTGAACACGTCGTACTTGCCGGCCCTGGTGGAGTGCTGCAGGCGGAAGACGGTCTCGGGGTCGAACAGGTGCAGCTCGCCTTCCCGGCGCCACTGGTACTCCCCGCCGATCTCGAGCTCGCGGTGGGCCGGGGCGATCCCGCCGACGGGGTAGGCCACCCGGTGCCGCTTGGCGACCTCCTCGGCGATCACGTCGAGGCCGATGCCGCCGAGCTTGGAGGTGGTGCCGGTGAAGTACTTGTCGACCAGCTCCTGGGAGAGCCCGAGCGCCTCGAAGATCTGTGCACCGGTGTACGACGCGACCGTGGAGACGCCCATCTTCGACATCACCTTGAGCACGCCCTTGCCCAGCGACTTCACCAGGTTGGCGACGGCCTTCTCGGGCTCGATCTTGACGTAGTAGCCGTCGCGCGCGAGGTCCTCGACCGACTCCATGGCCAGGTAGGGGTTCACCCCTGCGGCGCCGTAGCCGATCAGCAGGGCGACGTGGTGCACCTCGCGCACGTCGCCGGCCTCGACCAGGAGACCGACCTTGGTGCGGGTCTTCTCGCGCACGAGGTGGTGGTGCACGGCGGCGGTCATCAGCAGCGACGGGATCGGCGCCTTGGTGGCGTCGGCGTGGCGGTCGGAGAGCACGATGACGCGCGCGCCCTCCTCGATCGCCTGGCTGACCTCGCCACAGATCTCCTCGAGCCGCGAGGCCAGGGCCTCGCCACCGCCGGCGACGTCGTACAGGCCGCGCGAGACGTGGGTGATGAAGCCCGGCATGTCGCCGTCGCGGTTGATGTGCCGGATCTTGACGAGCTGGTCGTTGGTGATCACCGGGAAGGGCAGCACCACCTGGCGGCACGACGCCGGTGTCGGGTCGAGCAGGTTGGCCTCGGGGCCGATCGTCCCGTTGAGGCTGGTGACGAGCTCCTCGCGGATCGCGTCGAGCGGCGGGTTGGTCACCTGGGCGAAGAGCTGGGCGAAGTACTCGAAGAGCAGCCGCGGCCGGTCGCTGAGCACGGCCACCGGGGTGTCGGTGCCCATCGAGCCGAGGGGTTCGACACCCGCGTTGGCCATGGGCGTCAGCAGGACGCGCAGCTCCTCCTCGGTGTAGCCGAAGATCTGCTGCCGGCGGGTGACCGACGCGTGCGAGTGGATGACGTGCTCGCGGTCGGGGATGTCGTTGAGGTTGATCAGCCCGGCGTGCAGCCACTCGTCGTAGGGGTTCTCGGTGGCGAGCTCCTCCTTGATCTCGCCGTCCTCGATGATGCGGTGCTCCTCGATGTCGACGAGGAACATCCGGCCGGGCTGCAGCCGACCCTTGCGGACGATCTTCTCCGGGGCGATGTCGAGCACGCCGACCTCGCTGGCGAGCACGACCAGGTCGTCGTCGGTGACCCAGTAGCGCGACGGCCGCAGGCCGTTGCGGTCCAGCACCGCCCCCACCTGGTTGCCGTCGGTGAAGACGACGCAGGCGGGTCCGTCCCACGGCTCCATCAGCGCGGAGTGGAACTCGTAGAACGCCCGGCGCTTGGGGTCCATCTCGTTGTGGTTCTCCCACGCCTCCGGGATCATCATCAGCACCGCGTGGGGCAGCGAACGCCCGCCCATGTGCAGGATCTCCAGCACCTCGTCGAACGACGCGGAGTCACTGGCGCCGGGCGTGCAGATCGGGAAGATCCGCTCCAGGTCGCCGGGGATCAGGTCGGACTTCAGCAGCGCCTCGCGGGCACGCATCCAGTTGCGGTTGCCCATCACGGTGTTGATCTCGCCGTTGTGGGCGATGAAGCGGAAGGGGTGCGAGAGCGGCCAGCTCGGGAAGGTGTTGGTGGAGAAGCGCGAGTGCACCACGGCGATGGCGCTCTCGACCCGCTCGTCGACCAGGTCGGGGAAGACGTGGTCGAGCTGGTCGGTGGTGAGCATCCCCTTGTAGGCGATGGTCCGGCAGGAGAGCGAGGGGAAGTAGGCGTCGGTCTCGTGCTCGACGCGCTTGCGCAGCACGAACGCCCGGCGTTCCAGCGCCATCCCGAGGATCCGACTGCCGGAGGCCGAGACGAAGAGCTGGACGAACGAGGGCATGCAGTCCAGCGCGGTCTTGCCCAGGGACGACGGATCGGTGGGCACCTCGCGCCAGCCGAGGACGTTGAGCCCCTCCTCGGCGGCGATCTCGTCGATCCGCCGTCTGGTCTTGGTGACCTGCTCCTCGTCACCGGGGACGAACGCGGTGCCGACGGCGTAGGCGTGCTTGCCGGGAAGCTCGAAGTCGACCACCTCGCGGAAGAAGCGGTCGGGAACCTGCATCAGGATGCCGGCACCGTCACCGGAGTTGGCCTCGGCGCCCGCGGCGCCACGGTGCTCGAGGTTGCGCAGGGCCGTCAGGGCCTGGACCACGATCTCGTGGCTGGGCACACCGGTCATCGTGGCCACGAACGCGACGCCACAGGCGTCGTGCTCGTGGGCACCGTCGTAGAGGCCTTGCGGGCGGGGGGAGGAATTCGGCGGGAATGCCGGCACGTGCACTCTCCCGTCGTCGGTCGGTGCGGCCGAGTGAGACCGGGAGTGAGTCCGGTCCATCTGCACCGAATATGAGCATGCTGGTGCTGGGACGACATTGGCCCATGCGGAAGGCTCAGCGTACAGCAGGGCGGGCCTGGTCAGCCCGGCTGCTCAGCCACTGGCTCGGGCTCCACGACGTACGGCGACGGCTCCCTGGTGTCCGGCGGTCGGTGGCGGCGACCGACGACCACGAAGTACACCAGCGCGCCGGCGAACAGGATGATCGACATCCACACCCCCCAGCGCAGGCCGAGGACGTTGTTGAGCTCGATCGCGTCGATGCGCAGCGTCTCGATCCAGCCGCGCCCGGCGGTGTAGATCATCACGTAGACGGCGAAGGCGCGCCCGTAGCCGAACCGGAAGCGGCGGTCCAGCCAGACCAGCAGGGCCAGGCCGAGGAGGTTCCACACCGCCTCGTAGAGGAACGTCGGGTGGAACAGCGTGCCGGCGGGGAAGGTGCGGCCGGGAGGCCAGTGGGACGGGTCGATCCGCAGCCCCCAGGGCAGGGTCGTGGGCCGGCCGTAGAGCTCCTGGTTGAAGTAGTTGCCGAACCGACCGATCGCCTGGGCCAGCAGCAGCGCCGGAGCGAGCGCGTCCGCGAGCACGCGGATCCGGACGTCGTGCCGGCGGCAGTACAGCCAGGCGCCCAGCAGGCCGCCCATGATCGCGCCCCAGATGCCCAGGCCGCCGTGCCAGATCTCGAGGGCGCCGATCGGGCGGCCGCCGGGACCGAAGTACAGGTCGTGGTCGGTGGCCACGTGGTAGAGCCGCGCCCCGATCAGGCCCGCCGGCACGGCCCACAGGGCGATGTCGCCGATCTCGCCGTCCCGGCCACCGCGGGCGACCCAGCGCTTGTTGCCGAACCAGACGGCCGCGACGACGCCGAGGATGATCGCCAGGGCGTAGGCGCGCACCGGAACCGGCCCGAGGTGCCACACGCCCTGCGAGGGGCTGGGGATGAACAGCGGACTCATGAGTCGGCCTTGAGGATCTTGCGCAGGTCGACGGCCAGGTCCTGCGGTGAGCTGCCGGCCGTCCAGACGAGGTCGCCCTTCGCGTCGCGCACCGCGATGACGTTGGTCGTGTGCTGCACCTCGTAGCCCCCGTCGGGCAGCTTCTGGCCCTTGAGGACCTCGATGCCCATCGAGTGCCCGAGCTTGTCGATCTGGCTGATCGGGCCGGTCACGCCGACGAAGCGGGGGTCGAAGCGGTCGAGGTAGGTGCGCAGCACCGAGCGGGTGTCGCGCGCAGGGTCGGTGGTCACGAAGGCGACCTGGAGCTTGGCCTGGTCGGACTTGGGGAGCCTGACCACGGCCGAGGCGATGGTGCTCATCACCGTCTGACAGATGTCGGGGCAGTTGGTGTAGCCGAAGAACACCAGCGTGCGCTTGTCCTGGCGGGCGAGGTCGAAGGTGTGGTCGCTGGTGTCGGTGAGGGGTACGTCGGGCACGACGTAGGGCTGGTCGAGCTTGATGCCTCGGTAGCCGTCGTCGTCGGAGACGGAGACGCCCCGGACGGCCGCCCCCTGGTCGGCCGATCCGCCGCACCCCGCGAGCACGAGCAGCAGGCCGGTGCCCATCGCGGCCAGCAGCCGCCTAGCCACGCCGCACCCCCGCTGCGAGGTCCGCGGTGAGGTCCGCCAGGGCTTTGAGCCCGGCCGAGCGGCTCTCGGCGTCGAGGAGGCTGCGGACGAAGGCGGACCCGACGATCACCGCGTCGGCGTACGACGCGACCTCGGCGGCCTGGTCACCGTCGGAGACCCCCAGTCCGACCCCGACCGGCAGGTCGATCCCTTGATCGGCCACGGCGCGGCGGGTGCGCTCCACGAGTGGCTGCGCGAGCGCAGAGGTGGAGGTACGGGCGCCGGTGACCCCCATCACCGCCGTGGCGTAGACGAAGCCGCGGCACGCGGCCGTGGTGTAGCTCAGTCGTTCGTCGGTCGAGGACGGAGCGACCAGGAAGACCTTGTCGAGCGTGTGGGCGTCGGCAGCGGCGATCCACCCCTCGGCCGAGTCCGGGGTCAGGTCGGGCGTGATCAGCCCCGCGCCTCCGGCAGCGGAGAGGTCGGCCGCGAAACGATCGACGCCGTAGCGCTCCACGGGGTTCCAGTAGGTCATCACCACGGTCGGTGTGCCGGTGGCAGCGACCGCCTCGACGGTGCGCAGGACGTCACGGGTGCGGACACCTCCCTCGAGGGCCTGCTGGGCGGCCGCCTGGATGGTGGGGCCGTCCATCACCGGGTCGCTGTAGGGCAGCCCGACCTCGATCACGTCGCAGCCCGACTCGACCATCACCTTCAGGGCGTCGACCCCGCCGGCCACGTCGGGGAACCCGGCCGGGAGGTAGCCCAGGAGGGCCGCCCGGCCGTCGGCCCTGGCCTTCTCGAAGGCCGTGGTCGTCGAGGCGCTGCTCACTTGGCCCCCTCGGCGATCTGGTGCTCGGTGGCCGGCTCGGGAGTGCCGTCGGCGTCTGCCTGGCCCAGGCCGAACCACTCGATGGCCGTCCCCATGTCCTTGTCACCACGCCCGGAGAGGTTCACCAGGATCGTCTGGCCGGGCCGCTCACCGGCCAGCGCGACCGCACCGGCGATCGCGTGCGCGGACTCGATCGCCGGGATGATCCCCTCGGTGCGGGCCAGCAGGGACATCGCCTCCATCGCGTCGGCATCGGTCACGGGGCGGTAGGTGGCGCGGCCGGTCTCGGCGAGGTGGGCGTGCTGCGGGCCGACACCCGGGTAGTCGAGCCCGGCGGAGATCGAGTGCGACTCCACGGTCTGGCCGTCCTCGTCCTGGAGCACGTAGGTGCGGGCACCGTGCAGGACACCGATCTCGCCCGCCCAGATCGTGGCCGCGTGGCGCGGGGTGTCCACGCCCTCGCCGCCCGCCTCGAAGCCGAAGATGTCGACCTCCGCGTCGTCGAGGAAGGCCGTGAACAGGCCGATGGCGTTGGACCCACCGCCCACGCAGGCGGCGATGGCGTCTGGCAGGGCGCCGGTCAGCTCCAGGCACTGGGCCCGGGCCTCGTCGCCGATGCCGCGGCAGAAGTCGCGAACCATGGCCGGGAACGGGTGCGGCCCGGCGGCGGTGCCGAAGCAGTACGCCGTGTGGTCGACGCTGGCCACCCAGTCGCGGATCGCCTCGTTGATCGCGTCCTTGAGCGTGCGCGACCCCGAGGTCACCGGGATCACCTCGGCGCCGAGCAGCTGCATCCGGGCCACGTTCAACGCCTGGCGCTCGGTGTCGAGCTCGCCCATGTAGACCGTGCAGTCCAGGCCGAGGTACGCCGCCGCGGTGGCCGTGGCCACACCGTGCTGGCCGGCCCCGGTCTCCGCGATCATCCGGGTCTTGCCCATGCGCCGGGTGAGCAGCGCCTGCCCGAGCACGTTGCGGATCTTGTGGGCGCCGGTGTGGTTGAGGTCCTCGCGCTTGAGCAGGATCCTGGCCCCGACCTGCTCGCTGAGCTTGGTCGCGTCGTAGAGCAGGCTCGGCACGCCGGCGTACTCCCGGAGCATGCGGTGGAACTCGTCGGTGAACTCCGGGTCCGCGGTCGCGTCGTGCCAGGCGACGGTGAGCTCGTCGAGCGCGGCCATCAGTGCCTCGGGCATGAACCGGCCGCCGAAGGAGCCGAAGCGACCCTCGTCGTCGGGACCCGGCTCGGCCACCTGCTGGCTGGCGGAGCTCATCGGCCCACCTCCTTCATCCGGGCCACCGCAGCCTGGGGGTCGCCGTCCTTGACCAGGGCCTCGCCGACCAGGACCACGTCGGCGCCCTCGTCGGCGAACCGGGCCGCGTCGGCGCGGCCGGAGATGCCCGACTCGGCCACCTTGACCACCTCGGCGGGCAGCTCGGCCGCCAGTCGTCCGAAGGTGCTGGCATCGACCTCGAGGGTCTTGAGGTTGCGCGCGTTGACGCCGACCAGGGCCGCTTCGACGGCCAGGGCACGCTCGACCTCGGCCTCGTCGTGCACCTCGACGAGCACGGTGAGCCCCAGCTCCCGGGCCTGCTGGTGCAGGTCGCGCAGCAGCGCGTCGTCGAGCGCAGCGACGATCAGCAGCACCAGGTCGGCCCCGGCCGCGCGCGCCTCGAGCAGCTGGTAGCCGGTGACGATGAAGTCCTTGCGCAGCAGCGGTGTCGGCACCGCGGCCCGGACCGCGTGCAGGTCCTCGAGGCTGCCGCCGAAGCGGCGTTGCTCGGTCAGCACCGAGATCGCATCGGCGCCGCCGGCCGCGTAGGCCGCCGCCAGAGCGGCCGGGTCCGGGATGTCGGCGAGCTCGCCCTTGCTGGGAGAGCGGCGCTTGACCTCGGCGATCACGGCGAGGCCATCGGCGCGGAAGGCGGGCATCGGGTCGCGCGGCGGCGCCAGCTTGGCGGCCTGGGCCCTGAGCTGGTCCTCGCTGAGCGCGGCCTGGCGCACGGCGAGGTCGTCGCGCACGCCGGCGACGATGTCGTCGAGCACGGACATGTCCTGACTTTCTCACACCACCCATGAGCCTCCGGCCGCGAGTGGCCCGCCTCAGCTGTGCAGCCAGCTTCCCCACGGGGTGTTGCGGAGCACCGTGAAGGCCACGGCCACCACCAGCGACGTCGCCCACAGCGCCGTCGCGGCGCTCTTCGGGAGGGGGCGTGGCGCCTGGCCGGTCCAGCTGCGACGTACCCACAACAGCCAGAGCACCACGACGATCGGCACCGCGACCACGAAGAGCAGGTTGCTGCTCGCCGCCGCCACGACGTCGCCGTGGGTGAGGTCGTTGACCGCGCGCAGGCTCCCGCAGCCCGGGCAGTCGAGCCCGGTGAGCAGCTTGAAGGGGCAGTAGCCCCAGCTCCCTGAGTCGTGCGGGTCACGCAGGCGCAGGGCGATGGTGGCGGCGCCGACCATCCCGGCGAGGACGAACGGTCCGGTCAGGCGCGACCGGGCGGTGCCGGCCTCGGGGGCCGTCGCGGTGGGGGTGGGCGCTGCAGGCGACATCGGCCTCAGTGGCTGGCGCCGTAACCCATCTTCGACATGACGGCACCGATGATGACGCCGACGGGCGCGAGCGCGACGCCGACCCAGAACACCGGCCAGCTCTGCATCATCAGCCCGATGCCCCCGACGACGAAGCCCAGCAGCACCACGGCCACGGCAGTCCAGGCAGCAGGGGTGTTGCCGTGGTTGTCGGACATGGGGCTCCTCAGGCGGTCGCGGGGCGAGACGTCGGGCACGAGTGTAGTGGGCCGCAACCGCCGCTCAGGGATCCCGGGTCGGATCGCGCCCCTCGTCGAGGGCACGCCAGATGTCGCGCTCGCTGTCGATCTCCGAACCGGGTGCAGCAGCACGCGCCGCAACGGCCGGGGCGTCGTACCGGCTGCCCATCTCGGGCCACGACCTGACCAGCCCTACGGCGAGCACGCCGGCGACCACGGCGACCAGCGAGGCGACGGCGGCGGTCCAGAACCATCCGGTGAAGCCGGGGTTCGCAGCGCTCGGGCGCAGGGCGGTGTCCAGGGCGGTGCGGGCCGAGTCGGGGAGGGTCGCGTGCCCGGCCACGACCGTCACGACGAGGGCGACCGCGGCGAGCACGCACAGGATCGCGAAGACGCGGCGGACGACGCCCCTGGTCACCAGGAGCACTCCCCACGCGGCGAGCAGCACGAGGCTGGCCGCCGAGGCCAGGGGGTACTTGGTGCCCTGGTCCAGGGCACCCAGCGCGGCATCGCCGCCCCCGGGCGTGCCAGCGCCGTACCAGGGCTTGGCGCTCGCGACCGCGGCCAGCGCCGAGGAGCCCAGTCCGAGCAGCACGACCGGGCCGAAGGTGCGTCGGCGCCGACCGGGATCGGCCTGCTCAGCCATCGCCGGCGAGCAGCACGTCGTCGTCGAAGCAGGTGTCGGCGCCGGTGTGGCAGGCGGGCCCGGACTGGTCGACCCGGAGCAGGACCGTGTCGCCGTCACAGTCCAGGCGCACCTCGACGACGCGCTGCGTGTGCCCGGAGGTCTCGCCCTTGACCCAGTAGGCCTTCCGCGACCTGCTCCAGTAGGTGCCGCGACCCGTGGTCAGCGTCCGGTGCAGCGCCTCGTCGTCCATCCACCCCAGCATCAGCACCGCCCCGGTGTCGTGCTGCTGGACGACGGCGGCGACGAGGCCGTCGGCGTTGCGCTTCAGGCGGGACGCGATCGCCGGATCGAGCTGGCTCTGCTGGTCTGTCACGCCCTCCAGTATCCGCGAGCGGGGCATCGCTGCACGCCTGGGGACGCCGAGCGGGGCATTCCTGCACGCGTGTGGACGCCGAGCGGGGGATTCAGGTACGCCGACGCGGGTCGAGCGGGGCCTTCCTGCACGGCGTGGACCTGCAAGCGGAGACGCTGGCCGTGTGGCAGCGGGCATGAATCCCCCGCTCGGCGTCGTACGGCGAGCGCCGATGCCCCGCTCGGCGAAATTCATTTGGCCTGCTGCGCGACCCAGCTGGCGTGCAGGCGGCCGTAGACGCCGCCCTCGGCCACGAGGGTGGCGTGCGCGCCTCGCTGGACCACGCGGCCGCGGTCGAAGACGATCACCTCGTCGGCGTTCTCGGCGGTCGAGAGTCGGTGCGCGATCGTCACGCTGGTGCGCCCGGACATCAGGGTCTCCAGGGCGCGGGCGATCCGCATCTCCAGCGCCGGGTCGACCGCGCTCGTGGCCTCGTCGAGGACGAGCAGGTCGGGGTCGGCCAGGTGGGCGCGGATCAGGGCGACGAGCTGGCGCTCCCCGGCCGAGAGCAGCTCGCCGCGCTGGCCGACGCGGGTGTCGAGGCCCAGGGGCAGCGTGTCGAGCCAGTCGACGAGCCCGAGCTCGGTCGCGGCAGCGCGCACGCGCTCACGGTCGGCGTCGAGGTCGCCGTAGCGCACGTTGGAGAGCAGCGTCGAGTCGAAGAGGAAGCCCTCCTGCGGCACCAGCACCACCCGCCGCCGCAGGGAGGCGAACTCCACCGCACGGACGTCGACACCGTCGAGCAGCACCTGCCCGGACGTGGGGTCCATCAGCCGGGTGAGCAGCTTGGCGAAGGTGGTCTTGCCCGAGCCCGTCTCGCCGACGACGGCGATGCGGGTGCCGGAGGAGATGTGCTCGTCGACCTCGCGCAGGACCAGCGGTCCGCCCGGGTAGCCGAAGGAGACGTCGTCGAACGCGACGTCCATCGCTCCGCGCGGCAGCGAGGTCCCCGAGGGACCCGGGTCGTCGAGGTCCGCCGGGGTCTCCAGGATGCCGATCACGCGGCGCCAGCCGGCGATCGCGTTCTGGGCGTCGGTGAGCACCTGCGTGCCCATCTGCACCGGACCGACGAACAACGTGACCAGGAACGCGAACGCGAGCACCTCGCCCGAGGTGATCTTGTCGGCGAACCCGAGCCAGATGCCCACGATGATCACGCCGGCGTTGGCCAAGCCGCCCGAGAGACCGCCGAGGGAGAAGGAGACCGCCGTCAGGCCCTGGGCCCGGGTGGCCGCGGTCTGGTTGGTCAGGATGGCCTCGTCGATGCGGTCCTGGGTGCGCTGCTCGATCGCGTAGGTGCGCACGGTGACCGCACCCACCACGGGCTCGGAGATCGCCGACAACATGGTGCCGACCGAGCGCCGGACGATGCCGTAGGCCGCGGAGAGCCTGCGCTGGAAGTAGCGCAGGGAGGCGAAGAGGGGCACGAAGCACAGCCACACCACGATGGTCAGCTGCCAGGAGTAATAGAGCATCACGACCGTCGCCAGGATCACCTGGCCGATGCTGACGATGCCGAAGATGCCTCCGAAGACCAGGAACTGCGAGACCTGGTCGACGTCGCTGGTCACCCGCGAGACCAGGGCGCCGCGCCGCTCGGTGTTCTGGGTGAGCAGCGGCAGGTCGTGCACGTGGCGGAACGCCTTGGTGCGCAGCGTCGCCAGCCCGCGCTCGGAGGCGGTGAACAGCCGCCTGGTCATCAGGTACGACGAGAACGCGGTCACCACGATCGCGATCGCTGCGATGACACCCATCCGGACGACGAAGGCGAGGTCGGCGCCGCCGGGTGCGTTGATCCCCTTGTCGAGGGTCTGCTGCACCGAGATGGGGACGACGACCCGCCCGGCCGTGCCGACCAGCGCGAGGAGGAGGGTGATCCCGAACCCCTCGCCGAGCTCGGGAGAGTACTCGAGCCCGCGCCGGATGGTCTCGAGCGCGCGCGTCTCCTCGCCGCTGATCTTCGTGGCAGCTGTGCCCACGGGGTCGGTCGTGGTGGCGGTCATTCTGTGCTCACCCCTACCGTCCCGCCCCGCGAGAAGGTTTCGGTCTCGTAGGCGTTGACCAGGTGGGAGTAGTCGGCGTTGCGGGCGAGCAGCTCCTCGTGGGTGCCCCGGTCGGCGACATGGCCGTCCTGCAGGAACAGCACCTCGTCGGCCAGCCCGATGGTCGCCTTGCGGTAGGCGATCAGCAGCAGCGTCGAGTCGGCACCACCGTCGTGGGAGCGGTGGCGCATCGCGGCGAGGATGCGGGCCTCCACCTCGGGGTCGACCGCCGAGGTCGCGTCGTCCAGGACGAGCAGCCGGGGGCGGCGCACCAGCGCGCGAGCCAGCGAGAGCCGTTGGCGTTGGCCGCCGGAGAGGGTGGTGCCGCGCTCCCCCAGGCGGCTGTCGAGACCGTGCGGCAAACCGGCCACGAAGCCGTCGGCCTGCGCCACGCGCAGCGCCTCCCACACCTCGTCGTCGGTGACGTCGGCTCCCAGGGTGACGTTGTCGCGCACGGTGTCCTCGAAGAGGAACGCCGACTGCGGCACCAGCGCGACGTGCCGGGCCAGCTCGCCGGGCGCGAGGTCGCGCAGGTCGAGGTCGTCGAGGCGGATGGTGCCGCCCCCCGGGTCGACCAACCGGGTCACCAGCGAGGTGAGCGTGCTCTTGCCGGAGGCCGTGGCACCGACCACGGCGACGGTGCGGCCGGGCTCCACGGTGAAGTCGACGTCGCGGAGCAGCGCCTGACCGGGCTCGTGGGAGTAGTCGAGGTGCTCGACCGCCAGCCGGGCCCCGGACTCCGACGGCGCCAGCCGCTGCTCGCCGTACGTCGTCTCGTTGACCGTCTCGAGCACGCGACTGACCCGTCGGTAGCCCACCACCGAGCGCGGCATGTCTCCGAGCAGCCAGCCGATCGAGCGGATCGGGAAGGCCACGATCGTGAGCAGGTAGGCGATGGTCACCACATCGCCCGCGGCCGCCGCCCCGATGTCCACCCGCCAGACGCCGACGCCGAGGACGGCCAGCACGCCGAGGTTGGGGATCGCCTCGATCGTGGGGTCGAAGGCCGCGCGCAACCGCCCGGCGTGGATCCCCTCGTCCCGGAGCGCCTGGGCCTTGGCGGCGAACCGGTCGGTCTCCTCTCCCTCGCGGCCCAGGGTCTTGACGACCATGGCGCCGTCGAAGGACTCATGGGCGATCTCGCTGAGCTCGGCCCGCAGCGCCTGGATCCGGGTGAAGACCGGCGAGGACACCCGCTGGAAGATCACGTTGGCCACCATCACCAACGGGAAGACGAGCAGCCCGACCAGCGCCATCACGATGTCGGTGAAGAACATCTGGGCCACCGCGATCAGCATCATCGCGACGGTGCCGACGGCCATCGGCAGCGGGGCAAGGGGCTCGAAGGCGGCCTCGACGTCGGCGTTGGCGTTGGACAGCAGCTGGCCGGTGGGGTGCTGCTGGTGCCACGACATCGGCAGCTCGAGGTACTTGCGGGTGACCTCACGCCGGTAGGCGGCCTGGACGCGGTACTGCATCACCCCGGCGCCCAGCCGTCGCGCCACGATGCCGACCGCGCGCAGGATCGCGACCCCGACGAAGAGCGCCAGCACGGCTATCAGGGCGCCTCGCGTCGTCGTCCCGGTGTCGAAGGCGGGCAGCAGCACGTTGTCGGTCGCCCAGCCGAGCACCCAGGCGTCGGCCACCGTGAGCGCACCGAAGAGCAGGCTGCCCGCGGTGGAGAGCGAGAAGATCAGTGGCTGGCGCCGAACCGCCACCCCCAGGACCCGGAACCCGTCGCCCAGGGTCGACCCGGCCCGGGGGTCGGTCAGGGTGTCGGGTGTCCGAGACGAAACAGCGCTGCTCACAAGGCTGCAACCCTAGGACGGGCCGCCGACATTCCGCACATCCGTTTCCGTGACCGTTTCGTCGCCTCACTAGCATGCGCGCATGGAGTCGCTGTCGCGGACCGAGCGTGCCGCCCTGTGCAACACCGCCCTGGACGCCGGCGAGGACGCCCCTACGCTCTGCGAGGGCTGGACCGTGAAGGACCTGGTCATCCACCTGCTCGTGCGCGAGCGCGACCCGCTGGCGGCACCGGGGATCCTGGTTCCGCAGCTCGAGGGGCTCACGAAGCGGGCGAGCCGCAGGCTGCAGAAGCAGGACTTCGCCACCCTGGTCGAGCGGATCCGCAACGGTCCGCCGCTGTGGTCGCCGATGGCGATCCCACCGGTGGACCGCACCCTGAACTCCCTGGAGTACTTCGTGCACCACGAGGACATCAGGCGCGCCCAGCCCGGCTGGGCGCCACGCGAGCTCACCGACCGCGAGCAGCGCATCCTGTTCAAGGCGGCGAGCGTCGCCGGCAAGGGCCTCGCCAAGCCGGCCCGCGTCCCGGTCGAGATCCGCTGGACCGACCGGGAGCGGCAGCGATCAGCGGTCCTCGCCTCGGGCGACGACCCGGTCGTGGTCACCGGCGAGCCCGCCGAGCTGACGATGTACCTCTTCGGCCGCGCCGAGCACCGGGCGCTGGACTTCCAGGGTCCTGCCGACCGGGTCACGCAGCTGGAGCAGGGCCTGCACTCGCTGTGAGCGCTGTGTCGGTCAGTTGACCGACACGTGCACGT
Organism: uncultured Actinomycetota bacterium; assembly: GCA_963794435.1. Taxonomy (GTDB): domain Bacteria; phylum Actinomycetota; class Actinomycetes; order Propionibacteriales; family Nocardioidaceae; genus Marmoricola. The sequence continues at coordinate 59,827 of CAWCDX010000015.1, read as the reverse complement.
GGTCGTAGTGGTTGGCCGTCTCCGAGCCGCGGTCGGACATCGAGCGCCAGCCCTCGGAGGACCGCACCGGGGTCCAGATGTGCTGGTGCCAGATGATGTCGTAGAGGTCGAGCGCGCCGGCGTTGCGCTGCAGGAAGGCCGCGATCTGGTCCCCGAGCGAGGTGTCGGAGGTCATGATGTCGATCGCCTTGCCGCTCGCGTGCTCGCCGCGGGCCGCGTAGCCGCCGTACTGGGTGATCTGCGGGAAGTTGTTGCAGACCGCGCGATACACGCGGACCGCACCGCTGGTCAGGCCGCTCTCGACGCCGGAGGTGCCGGGGCAGGGACGGTCCACGAGACCCTTGGAGCCGGGCTGGAGCTCCTTCTTCTTCGACAGGTAGTCAGCGGTCACCCAGCGCGCGGAGAGGCCGACCACGACCTGCGCGTAGCCGTGCGAGCGACGCCCGGTGACCGCGACGTGCTTGCCGCTGGGGATCACGCCGGCGGTGCGGGCGTGCTCCTTCGGCTGCAGCCGCACGTCCAGCGGGGCGGTCGTCCACAGCTTGCCGACGGCGGTCGGGCGGGCCAGTGGCGTGCGGTCGATGGACCGGGACACGCTCATGGTCCGCTCCTGGGGATCGCGGGTCGGCGCGGCGGCGGTGGAGGCCTGCGCCGTCGAGGCGCGGTGGTCGGTGCTCGCCTTGCTCACGGCCGAGCCGGTGACGCCACCTACGGCGACACCGACGCCCACCAGGGCGATGGTGGCGGCGACGGCCACGAGACCAAGACGGGTCAGGCGGGAGCGCTGCGGCGAGGGGGACTGGCTGTGTCGTGCGTCGAGTCGGACTCGGCTCACTGGTGAACCTCTTCGTCGGGGGTGTGGTGCTGGCTGGGCAATCCGACGATGCAACCATGCGCAACGATCAACTACCCAACCGAGGGCTGTGGGCAGCCTGCTCCGGGCACACGTCCGATAAACGTGATCCGCGCAACGTCGGGTGGTCAGCCGCCGGTGGTCTCGGTCGCCTCTTCGCGGACGACGCACCCGGTGCCGTCGGTGTCCTCCAGCCAGCCCTCCGGCAGGGCCACGCCGCGGCGCGGGCTGCCCTGGCGCCCCCGCGGCGCGCCCAGCACGTGCTCCGGGAAGGGTGCCTGCTGGTCGAGCAGGGCCAGCAGGGTGTCGAGCTCGGCGAGGGTGTCGATCAGCGCCAGGTCGCGACGCAGGTCACCGCCGACGGGGAATCCCTTGAGGTACCAGGTCACGTGCTTGCGGAACTCCTTGCAGCCCCGCTCCTCCCCCATGTGCTGCCCCAGCAGCTCGGCGTGCCGGCGCATCATCGCGGCGACCTCGCCCAGGGTCGGGAGGTGGGTGGCCCTTCGAGACGGGCCTTGACGGCCCTCCTCAGGGACCCGGGACGAAGACGGGCCTTGACGGCCCTCCTCAGGGACCCGGGACGAAGACGGGCCTTGACGGCCCTCCTCAGGGACCCGGCGACCTGGGTGCTCACGTGCGCTGCGCTCGTGGGCGAAGGCCGTGGCCAGGTCGCGGAAGAGCCAGGGGCGGCCGAGGCACCCTCGACCGACGACCACGCCGGCGGCCCCGGTCTGCTCGACCATCCGCAGTGCGTCGGCGGCCTCCCAGATGTCGCCGTTGCCCAGCACCGGGATCTCGACGTGCTCGACGAGTCGGGTGATCGCCTCCCAGTCGGCAGTGCCCGAGTAGCCCTGGATCGCGGTGCGCCCGTGCAGGGCGATCGCAGCGACTCCCGACTCCTGCGCGATCCGGCCGGCGTCGAGGTAGGTGAGGTGGTCCTCGTCGATCCCCTTGCGCGTCTTCATCGTCACCGGCACGTCATAGCGCCCCGCGGCGGCGACGGCAGCCTGCAGGATCTCGCCGAGCAGGGTCCGCTTCCAGGGCAGCGCGGCTCCGCCGCCCTTGCGGGTGACCTTCGGGACCGGGCAGCCGAAGTTCAGGTCGACGTGCGCGACGCCGTACTCCGCGCAGAGGATCTCGGTCGCCTTGCCGACGTACGCCGGGTCGGTGCCGTAGAGCTGCACCGACCGGATCCGCTCCTGCTCGTCGAAGACGAGCATCTGCCGGGTTGTCGCGTCGCCCTCGACCAGCCCGCGGCTGGTGATCATCTCGCAGACGTAGAGCCCGGCCCCGTGCTCGCTGCACAGCCGGCGGTAGGCGGCGTTGGTGATGCCGGCCATCGGGGCCAGCACCACCGGGGTGGGGACCTCCAGGGGACCCAGACGCAGCCCTGGCGAGGGGGAGGTGGGCAGGCTCAGTGCTATCCCTGCTTCTTCTTGTCGTTCGGTGGCGTCTTCTTCAACGGGGTCGGCGGTGCGATGGTGCCCTCCCAGGTGATCGGCGGGAAGGCCTGGAGCGGCCGATAGCTGACCTTGGTCAGGCTCTGGCCGGGGCGCATCACGAAGACGAGGCAGGTCTTGACCGACTTGCCTGCGGTGAAGCCCTGCGGCAACGGCTGCGAGGGGCACTTGGCGAAGGTGTTGTTGAACGAGGTCTGCTGGTTCAGCGAGTTGGTGCTGTCGACGGCGTAGAGCGGGATCCCGGTGTGGCTGAGGTCTCCGGTCCCGACGTTCTTGGCGGTGACGGCCACGTAGTACGGCTTCGACTTCTTGGTCTCCGCGCTGAGCTGGTAGCCGGCGAAGTCGCTGATCCTGGCCTGCCGGACCCCGTCGACGCTGAGCTGGAGCACCGACTTGCGCTGCGGGTTCGGCTGGTAGGCCACCACCGCGGGCTCCCCGAACTTCAGCGTCTCGCCGGCCTTGGTCAGCGTGACGCCGGACGGCACCGTCACGTCGCCCGTGGGGAGGCTGGCCGACGGGGTGGCCGACGGCTCGGCCTTCGGCTTCTTCTCGTCCGCGCCGCAACCCGAGACGGCAAGCAGGACGACGGTGGCGAGCGCGGCGGTGCAGGTGAGGGGGCGGGTCACGCGGACATTGTGCCGCTCACGAGGCGACTTGGTGCGCATTGGGCAGTCAGCACCCGACGAGGCGCTCGGCCAGCCAGGTGCGGACGCCCTCCAGGCTGATCCGCTCCTGCGACATCGAGTCGCGCTCACGCACGGTCACCGCGTTGTCCTCGAGGGTGTCGAAGTCGACCGTGACGCAGTACGGCGTGCCGATCTCGTCCTGCCTGCGGTACCGCCGCCCGATCGCACCGGCGTCGTCGAACTCCACGTTCCACAACCCGCGCAGCTCCGCGGCGAGGTCCCTGGCCTTCGGCGTGAGCGCCTCGTTGCGGCTGAGCGGGAGGACCGCGACCTTGACGGGGGCCAGCCGCGGGTCGAGGCGCAGGACGGTGCGCTTGTCCACGCCGCCCTTGGTGTTGGGCGCCTCGTCCTCGGTCCAGGCATCGACCAGGAAGGTCATCAGGCTGCGGCTCAGGCCCGCCGCCGGCTCGATCACGTAGGGGATGTAGCGCTCGTTGGCGCCCTGGTCGAAGTAGGAGAGGTCCTGGCCGGAGTGCTCGGAGTGCGTCTTGAGGTCGAAGTCGGTGCGGTTGGCGATGCCCTCGAGCTCGCCCCACTCCGAGCCGGCGAACTTGAAGCGGTACTCGATGTCCACGGTGCGCTTGGAGTAGTGGCTGAGCTTCTCCTGCGGGTGCTCGAAGTGCCGCAGGTTCTCGGGGTCGATGCCGAGGTCGACGTACCACCTGGTGCGCTCGTCGATCCAGTACTGGTGCCACTCCTCGTCCTCGCCGGGCTTGACGAAGAACTCCATCTCCATCTGCTCGAACTCGCGGGTGCGGAAGATGAAGTTGCCCGGCGTGATCTCGTTGCGGAAGCTCTTGCCGATCTGGGCGATGCCGAAGGGCGGCTTGCGGCGGGAGCTGGTCACCACGTTGAGGAAGTTCAGGAAGATGCCCTGCGCGGTCTCCGGACGCAGGTAGTGCAGGCCGGAGTCGTCCTCGACCACACCGAGCCAGGTCTTGAGCAGCCCGGAGAACTGCCGCGGCTCGGTCCAGGCGCCACGGGTGCCGCAGTTGGGGCAGGCGACGTCGGCGAGCTTGACCTCGTCGGGATCCTCGAGGCCCTTCTTCTCCGCGACCGCCTCCTGGAGGTGGTCGGCGCGGAAGCGCTTGTGGCACGACTGGCACTCGGTCAGCGGGTCGGTGAAGGTCGAGACGTGGCCCGAGGCCTCCCAGGTCTGCCGCGGGAGGATCACGCTGGAGTCCAGGCCCACGACGTCGTCGCGGGTCTGCACCACCGAGCGCCACCACTGGCGCTTGATGTTCTCCTTGAGCTCCACCCCGAGCGGGCCGTAGTCCCAGGCCGAGCGGGTGCCGCCGTAGATCTCGCCGCAGGGGTAGACGAACCCGCGCCGCTTGGCGAGGGAGACGACGTGGTCGACGGTCGAGGGGGGCGGCTTGGCCACGGGGCACTCCTGGGTCGTTCCCGGCCGCTGGCTGCGGTGGGCTTCGTGCGGGCGAAGGGCCAACCCTAACGGGGCTCCGGCAACGGACTCACGCCAGTTCCCGGGGGATCCACTCGTTCAGCTCCTCGCCCAGCGGTTCGTACGCCGAGGGCTCGTCGATCGCGCGACCGAGCAGCGCGACGGCACCGACCTTGACGTCGTAGCGGGACAGCGCCCGACGGTAGCTGCCCACGTCGCGCCACCGGGTGACCATCGCCCACAGAGTGGGGTCGTCGAGGTTCCGCCCGAGGTGGCCGTCGGCGTACCCCTCCTGCTGCGCCAGCACCCCGAGGGCTCCCTCGAGCTGCTCCCGGAAGGCGGCCGCCTCCTCCTCGGGCACCCGGAACCTGTTCACGACCAGCACGAGTGGAGCCTAGCCACCCCGACGACCAGGACTTGACAATGGTTCTCATTCCCGTTGAGAATCATTCTCATGTGGAGGATGCTGGCGCTGGCGCTGGCACTGCTGCTCGCCCTCCCGCTCACCGGCTGCACTCCCCGACGGACCGGGTCCGAGGTGGTGGTGTCCTTCTACCCGCTGCAGTACGTCGCGACGAGGATCGTGGGCTCCCACGCCAAGGTCGTCGACCTGACCAAGCCGGGCGTCGAGCCCCACGACCTCGAGCTGAGGCCCCGGCAGATCGCCTCCGTGGCCGCCGCGAAGGTGGCCTTCTACGAGAGGGGCCTCCAGCCCGCGGTCGACGACGCGATCGCGCAGAACCGCCCCGCCCACGTGGTCGACGTGGCTTCGCTGGTGCACCTGCAGCCCGGCGACGGGGGCGTGGACCCGCACTTCTGGCAGGACCCGGTCCTGCTCGCGAAGGTGGCAGCGGGCTTCACGGCGGAGATGGTGCGGGCCGACCCCGCGCACGCGGCCGACTACCGCGGCAACCTCGCCGCCCTCGACACCGACCTGCGCACGCTCGACCACGAGTACCGCGTCGGCCTGGCGCACTGCCGCACCCGCAACCTCGTGGTCAGCCACGACGCCTTCGAGTACCTCGGCCGACGCTACGGCCTGCACGTGCACGCGATCGCCGGCCTCTCCCCCGATGCCGAGCCGTCGGCGAAGAGGATCTCCGACCTTGCCGCGCTCGCTCAGCGGGCCGGAGTCAGCACCATCTTCAGCGAGACGCTGGCCAGCCCCCGGCTGGCCCAGACCCTGGCCGACGACGCCGGCCTGCACACCCAGGTGCTCGACCCGGTCGAGGGACTCACCTCCCAGGATCCGAAGGCCGACTACCTCTCGCTGATGCGCGCCAACCTGCACGCGATGCAACGCGCCGGGGGGTGCTCATGACCGAGACCGTCATCGCCGCCGAGGGGGCCGGCGTGTCCCTGGGCGGGCGACCGATCGTGCGGGAGGTCGACCTCGCGGTCCAGTCGGGCGAGGTGGTGGCGCTGCTCGGGGCGAACGGCTCGGGCAAGTCGACCCTGGTCAAGGCGATCGTGGGACTGCACCCCTTGGCGACCGGACGGATCGCCCTCTTCGGCACCCAGCTGCCGGGATTCCGCGCCTGGGACCGGCTGGGTTACGTGCCGCAGCGCTCCAGCCCGGCCGGGGGCGTCCCCGCGACCGTGGCCGAGGTCGTGGGAGCCGGGCGTCTCTCGCGCAGGCGGCCGTTCGCACCGGCCCGGCGCGCCGACCGACTGGCGGTCCGGCACGCATTGGAGGCGGTCGACCTCGCCGACCGCGCCGGACACCAGCTCTCGACCCTGTCCGGAGGTCAGCAGCAGCGGGTCCTGATCGCGCGCACGCTGGCCGGTGAGCCCGACCTCCTGGTGCTCGACGAACCCAACGCCGGCGTCGACCTGGCCAACCAGAGCGCCATCGCCGGGACCCTGGCCGGACTCGCCGGGCAGGGCGCCACCATCGTCGTGGTGCTGCACGAGCTCGGCCCGTTCTCCGACCTGATCCAGCGGGCCGTCGTGCTGAACGAGGGGCGGGTGGTCTACGACGGGCCCCCGGCAGCCCTCAGCCCCCACGGGCGGTCCGACCTGGGCGCGGAGGTGCACCTCGACCGCGCCCACCACCACGGGTCCCCCAGGCCGCCGCTGCTGCGACCCCAGGTGCGCGCACCGCTCGACCGACGCGAAGGAGAGTCCTGATGGACCTGCTGTTCGCTCCGTTCATGATCCGGGCCCTGATCGCGGCCGCGGTCACCGGCCTGGCCGCACCCGCCGTCGGGACCTACCTGGTGCAGCGGCGGCTCTCGTTGATGGGTGACGGGATCGGGCACATCTGCGTCACCGGCGTGGCCCTGGGCCTGCTGACCGGGACCTCGCCGACGGTCACGGCCGTGATCGTCGCCGTCCTCGGCGCCCTGCTGATCGAGCTGATCCGCGCCAGCGGCAAGGCCACCGGAGACGTCGCCCTGGCACTGCTGTTCTACGGCGGGATCGCCGGCGGGCTGATGCTGGTCTCGCTGGCGGGCAACGGCGTCTTCGCGCTGCAGCAGTACCTCTTCGGCTCGATCACCACGATCTCGCGCTCGGCCGTCATCACCAGCGTGGTGCTGGCCGCCGTCGTGCTGGTGCTCTGCTTCGCGCTGCTGCCGCAGCTGTTCTCGGTGTCCCACGACGAGGACTACGCGCGTACGACGGGGTTGTCGGTGAACTCCTACAACGTGCTGATCTCGGTGCTGGCGGCGGTCACGGTCAGCGTCGCCATGCGCACCGTCGGGCTGCTGCTGGTGAGCGCGCTGATGATCATCCCGGTCGCGACAGCGCAGCAGTTCGCCCGCGGGTTCCGGGTGACGATGATCGGGGCGATGGTGGCCGGCACGATCGCCGCCCTGACCGGTGTGACGGTCTCTGCCTTCGCCGACGTGCAGCCCGGCGCCACGATCGTGCTGGTCTCGCTCGCCGGGTTCGCGCTCACCTTCCCCGTGGGAGTGGTCGTCCAGCGCCGGCGTCGCGCACGGATCCCCTTCCCGGTCACCGCGGAGCGGGTCCCGCACGACACCGTCGACGAGGCACACGGGCACCAGCACGGTCCCGGGTGCGGGCACCCGGCCGTCGAGCACGGCGACCATGTCGACTACCTGCACGGCGGTCACCGCCACGCCGTACACGGAGGGCACTATGACGAGCACTGACCCGACCCCCGGCTCCACCACCGACGGAGGCTTGCGGCCGACCCGTCAGCGCCGGGCGATCTCGGCGGCGATGGAGACCTTCGAGGACTTCCGCAGCGCCCAGGAGATCCACGCGCTCCTCACCGAGCGGGGCGACCCTGTCGGGCTCTCGACGGTCTACCGCACCCTCCAGACGCTCGCCGAGGCCGGCGAGATCGACGCCTTGCGCACCGAGAGCGGCGAGAGCATCTACCGCCGGTGCAGCGCGACCCACCACCACCACCTCGTCTGCCGCAGCTGCGGCGCCACGGTCGAGGTCGAGGGACCCACCGTGGAGAGCTGGACCCGCTCGATCGCCGCGGCCCACGGCTACTCCGACGTCAGTCACACCCTGGAGATCTTCGGCACCTGCGGCGCCTGCATGCGCTGAATGACGTGCGCCTCGTCTGCCCTGTCCGTCCTCGTCGACCCACTCAAGGGGTTCTCGCCCCGGTCCGCACGGGGCGGCCGACGTAGGATCGGGGCGGGAGCGGAGGCCGCCATGGCAGAGCAGTCAGCAGACCAGCAGCGCACGAACAAGTACGCGAAGCTGCCCGAGCAGGTCCGGCGCGACGACATGATCGCCAGCCAGGAGTCGCGTCCCCAGCCCAGCGAGTTGGGCGAGCACGACCGCGAGACCCAGTTCCTGCTGCGCACGGCGGGGATCCCGTTCTGAGCTGGGTCCGGGGCTGGTCGGCGTACGTCTCCCCAGCCCCTCAGGCCGACCCGTACCGCCGATTGCGCTGGGCGTAGGTCTCCACGGCGGCCCAGAGGTGGCGGCGGTCGACGTCGGGCCAGAGGACGTCGCTGAAGACCATCTCGGAGTACGCCGCCTGCCAGAGCATGAAGTTCGACAGGCGCTGCTCGCCCGACGTGCGCCAGACCAGGTCGGCGTCGGCGAGGTCGGGGAGGTAGAGGTGGCGGGCGAAGGTGCGCTCGTCGATGCGCGCAGGATTCAACCGGCCCGCGGCGACCTCCTCACCGATCGACCTGGCGGCGTCGGCCAGCTCGGCGCGGCCGCCGTAGTTGACGCACATCGTCAGGGTCAGCACGTCGTTCCCGCGCGTCATCTCCTCGGCGACCTGGAGCTCCGTGATCACCGAGCGCCACAGCCTGGGCCTGCGGCCGGCCCACCGGACCCTGACCCCGAGCGCGTGCATCTCGTCGCGACGCCGCCGGATGACGTCGCGGTTGAAGCCCATCAGGAACTTCACCTCGTCCGGCGACCGCGACCAGTTCTCGGTGGAGAAGGCGTACGCCGAGATGGCCTTCACGCCGATCTCGATCGCCCCCTCCACGACGTCGAACAAGGAGTGCTCGCCCTGCTCGTGGCCGGCGGTCCGGGGCAGCCCACGGCTCTTGGCCCAGCGACCGTTGCCGTCCATGATGATCGCGACGTGCTCCGGCACCTGGTCCAGCGAGATCTCCGGGGGCCGCGCGCCGGACGGGTGCGGCGAGGGTCGCCGGACCGCCTGCCGCGGCTCCGGCGCCCGTCCGCGGCGGGCCACCCTCAGCCCTCGCTCACGTACGGCAGCGAGCGCAGGCCACGCTCGAGGTGCCAGGAGAGGTACGCCGAGACGAGTCCCCGCGCCTCGCGCCGGTGACGGGGCTCGGCCGCGTCGACGACGTCCCAGCTGCCGGCCAGCAGAGCGCCGAGCAGCACGACGGTCTCCCTCGCCGGTGAGGCCGATCCGGGCACGCGGCAGCCGGGGCACAGCGTCCCGCCGGCCGCCGGGCTGAACGCGCGGTGCGGTCCCTCGAGCCCACAGCTCGCGCAGGCGTCGAACGACGGCGCGTAGCCGGCCACCGCGAGCGAGCGCAGCAGGAAGGAGTCGAGCACGTCGCCGGGCCGGCGCTCCCCCGTGGCCATCGTCCGCAGGGCGCCGACGAGCAGGAGGTACTGCTGGACCGAGGGCTCGCGCTCCTCGGAGACCAGGCGCTCGGCGGTCTCCAGCATCACCGAGGCCGCCGTGTAGCGGTCGTAGTCGGCGCTGATCGCGTCGCCGTACGGCGCCCGGGTCTCGGCCTGCGTGACCATGTCGAGGTTGCGGCCCACGGCCAGCTGCAGGTCGACGTGGGTGAACGGCTCCAGTCGTGACCCGAACTTGGAGCTCGTGCGGCGCACTCCCTTGGCCACGGCCCGGACGATGCCGTGCTGCCGGGTGAGCAGGGTGATGATCCGGTCGGCCTCTGCCAGCTTGTGGGTGCGCAGCACGACGGCTTCGTCGCTGTACAGGGGCATGCCCCCAGTCTGTCAGGCCCGAGCGCGGAATCGGCTCAGCCGACGGCCGTCGCGACCGGTACGAGCGCCGCGTCGTCGAGCGGCAGCCGCACCTCGAAGGTGCTGCCCCGACCGACCTGGCTGACCACGTTGATCGAGCCCCCGTGGGCGTCCACGATGGTCTTGGTGATCGCCAGCCCCAGCCCGACCCCCGGGATGGCGTCGTGCTGTGCCGAGGCGCTGCGGAAGAACTTGGTGAACACCTCCCCGATGTCGGCAGCCGCGATCCCGCGACCGTTGTCGCGCACCCACACCACGGCCTGGTCACCCTCACGGCGCAGGCCTCCGGCGACGTGACCACCGGTGGGGGTGTACTTCACGGCATTGCTGAACAGGTTGTCGAAGACCTGGGCGAGCCGCTCGGGATCGCCCGCCATGCCCAGCTCGTGGCCACCCGTCTCGTCGGTGACCTCGAAGGTCAGCCCCGCCGCCTCGGCCGCCTTGGCGGCCTCGCACGCGGAGAGGTGCAGCAGCCGCGAGACCGAGATCTCGCGCATCTCCAGGATCGCCGCCACGGACTGCAGCGCGCTCGAGAGCAGGTCGTCGACGAGCCGGTGCAGGCGCTTGGCGTTGCGTTGGACGGTGAAGAGGTGGAACCGCACGTCCTCGGAGACGCCGTCGACGTCGTCGAGGAGCACGTCGACGTACCCGATGATCGAGGTCAGCGGAGTGCGCAGCTCGTGGCTGACCGAGGCGACGAACTCGTCCTTGATCCGCACTGCGGTCACGAGGTCGGTGATGTCGTGGTAGGCCAGCACGGCTCCGGTGAAGGTGCCGTCATCGGAGTAGTGCGGCTTCGAGGAGACCGCCAGCGCCCGTCGTTGGCTGGGCTCGGGCCCCACCCAGATCAGGTAGTCGCGCAGCACCTCGCCCCGGCCGGCCTTCATCGTCGGCATCTCGTCGCGCTCCAGCGGGGTGGTCCCGTCGGCGGCGTACACGTGCCCGGTCTGGCCGGCCCAGCCACGGTGGCCGTCCGGGTAGGCCAGCGCCAGGAAGTCCGCGTGCCGCGGGTTCATCGAGTCATAGGCGCCACGGGCGTCCAGCGCGACGATGCCCACGTCGACGCTGTCGAAGATGCTCTGCACGAACCGCCGCTGGTCCACGACGTCCTGCATCGCCCGTTCGAGCCGCCGGGCGTTGGCGGTCGCCTCGGCCGACTTGGCCTTCCACATCTCCGCCGTGGCCGCGACGGCCGCCGAGGTGATGACGGCCATGATCGTGGCCTGGATGATCCGGGAGAAGCTGGCGACGTTGAGGCCCATCATGAACAGCGTCGGGATCACGTAGGCCACCAGCATCATCACCGCGGTGACGATGACCCCGCGCCGCCCGAACTGCAGCCCGAGCCAGATCGCCGGGAACCCGACGGCCAGGCCCAGCGAGGTGTCCGGCGAGAGCCGGAACAGCGACAGCGCGGCGATGTCGAGGACCGGAAGCCAGATCGTCCAACGGGTGCTGGCCCGGCCGGTGCCGATCGCCAGCGCCCCGAGTGTCGGCACCAGGGCCACGCAGGCGCCGTAGGCGAAGTACCGGTCCACCGGTACGCCGGAGGACACGCGCAGCACGAGCTCGACGACCACGGGCACCAGGAAGACTGCCTGGGCCTCACGCGGGTCGGCACGCTCCCCGGTCAGCAGCCGCTGGATCTCCGAGAGGAAGGTCGTTCGTGCGGAGCGTGCGTGGTCCATCCGCGCGCCTCCCCTCCCTGGACGACACTCCCGGCGGTGCCGGTGCATGCGCACACTAACCGCCCACCAGTGGCCACGCGGGTGGAATCTGCGAATCCTGGTCACAATAACCGCAGGTCAAGGGCCCTATGCGCTAGGTGGAGAGGGCTCCCGAGCGTTGCTGGCCCTGGTGGCAGGCGGCGACGAAGTCGGCCGTGATCTCGTTGAGCCGGGCCGGTCGCACCCGCCACTCCCAGATGTTGCGGGCCTCCACGAACCGCGCATCCGGAAGCTCCTCGGCGAGCATCGCCGCGTCTGCGGCTGGATGGATCGGATCGCGCGGGTGCCCGATCACCAACGCGGGCGCCGCGATCCTCCGCCGCAGGCTCGAGGACGGCGCGACCCTGCCGAAGAAGATGCCGTGGATCGCGGCGGCCATCGCCTGCGGCCGCTGGTCGAGGGTGTCCAGGCCGATCCCGACCCAGAAAGGGACGACGCCGCGCGGCACCGGCCGCGTCACCGCACGTAGTCCCGAGATCGCCAGGGGAAGGAACCGCGAGACGAACAGCAAGGGTGCGAACGCGAGGATGCCGGCCACCAGCGCGTTGTCGAGCACCGGCATCTCGGCGATCACGCCACGGACCCGCTCGGGAGCGAGCGTGGCGACCTCCAGGGACACGTTGGCCCCCAGCGACGTGCCCCCGACGACGGCCTGGGGGATGTCGAGCTCGTCGAGCAGCGCGACCACCTGCTCGCCGAACCCGGTCATCGAGTAGAGCAACGGGTCGTCGGGGCGGTCTGATCGGCCGTGGCCGAGCAGGTCGAGGGTGATCACGTGGGCACCGCTGGCGGCGAGGTGGCGCGCGAGCGGCTGGCACATGCGTCGCGGCATCAGCTGCCCGTGCAGCAGCACCACCCAGTCGTCACCACCGCCGTACTCGGTGTACTCGAGGCGATGGCCCTCGTAGAAGAACTGGCCCACCCGCTCCGACACCAGGCTCATGGGGCTCAGCCTCGCACGGGTCACAGCCCCGTGAGTGCACAAGTGTGCTGGTCGCACCGAAGACGTCCCGTTTGCACATGTTTCGGGCCTCGCTCCTGACAGACTGCGGCCCATGCGTGTGGACCCCCGGCGCCGCGACGTCTTCAAGGTCGCCGTGACGCTGGTGCTGGTCTACCTCGCCGGCGCCGGAGCGGTGCTGTTCCGCCCGGCCAGCAGCACCGTGGCCACCTGGTGGCCCGCGGCCGGCATCGCGGTCGCCCTGCTCGTCCTCGGCCCGGTCCGCCTCCGTCCGGCGCTCGCGCTGGGGGTGGTGCTCGCCTCGGGCCTGGCCAACCTCACCGGCGGCCGGGACGCCGACCTGTCGGTGCTCCTCGGCCTGTCCAACGCCGCCGAGGCCTGGGTCGTGTGCCTCCTGCTGCGTGGCCGGCGGCCGACCCGCCCACGCCTGGAGTCCCCGGACGACTTCTTCCGGCTCGTCGGCGCGAGCACGGCAGGGGCCCTCGCGGCCGGGGCGGGCATCGGGCTCTCGGTGGCGGTGACCGGTGGCGACGGTCTGATGGCGGCGCGCACGGTGGCGCCCGCCCACCTGGCCTCCACCCTGGTGATCCTGCCGCTGACGCTGGTCTGGCCCGAGCGGGTGCCGGTGCGTCCCCGCCTGCTGGAGCTGGTGGCCCAGGCCACGCTGCTGGGCCTGGCGGCGTTCGCCGCCTTCAGCGGCGGGCAGACCCTGGCCCTGGCCTTCCTGCCCCTTCCCCTCCTGCTCTGGGCGGGGCTGCGCCTCGGCGTCCTCGTGGCCAGCGTGGAGCTGCTCAGCGTCGCGCTGATCAGCACCCTGCGGACCGCCGAGGGTGGCGGCCCCTTCGGGGTCGGGGTGGCCGACCACGTGATCACCGCGGGGATGGCCGGCGCGGAGGTGCAGACGTTCCTGGTCTGCGCTGCCTTGCTGACCTTCCCACCCTCGCTGGCCATCGCCCAGCGGGCGGACCTGCTACGGCACCTGCGCGACGAGCGCGAGCTGGTCTCGACCACGCTGGAGACGACCGCGGCGATCATCGTGATGACCGACCGCGGGGGCACGGTGCTCCGGGTGAACGCCACCACGACCAGGCTGACCGGATTCGAGGAGTCCGATCTCGTCGGTCACCCGTTCTGGTCGACGCCGATGATCCCGCCGGAGCGCGAGGAGATCGTGCGCGGGATGTACGCCGCCTCCGACGGGCGGTACGTGCCGAGCACCCGCGAGGCGGACGTGATGACTGCTGCCGGCGAGCGGTTGCGGGTCATCTGGAACAACAACCTCGTGCGCGATCCTGAGGGCCGCGTGGTCAACGTCGTGTGCACCGGCACCGACGTGACCAGCGAGCGCGACACCACGGCGGTGCTGCGGCACCTGCTCGAGGCGCCCGTCGCGACCGCGCTGGTCGGCCTCGACGAGAGCGGGGGGATCAGCATCTTCAACCAAGCCGCCCAGGAGCTGCTGCAGCGGACACCGGAGGACGTGCTGGGCCGGCACGTCTCCGAGATCGTGGTCTCCTCCCAGCCCGCGCGCTACCTGGCCGACTCCGCTGCGCAGCCCGACCCGCCGCCGCTCTCGGTCGACACCGAGCCGCGGATGCGCCCGCAGACCAGCGACTGGACGTGGAGAGCGGACACCGGGCGCGAGCTGACCGTCTCGACGACGATCAGCGTCGTGGAGAACGCCGTCGGCGGCATCCTCGGCTACCTGTGCGTCGGGCGTGACGTGACCGAGCAACGACGCACGCAGGAGATGCTCGTCGAGGCCCTCGAGCGGGAGCGCCACGGCATGGAGCGGCTGCGTCGTCTCGACGTCGCCAAGAACGACTTCGTCTCCACGGTGAGCCACGAGCTGCGCACGCCGACCACGAGCATCGTCGGTTACACCGAGATGTTGCGAGACGGCGCCGCGGGCGAACCCACTCCGGATCAGATCGTGATGCTCGACGCGATCGCCCGCAACGGCAAGCGCCTGATCGACGTCGCCAGCGACCTGCTCACCCTCTCCGAGCTCGAGTCCGACGACTCCTCGCAGTGGGAGCGCGAGCCGGTCGACCTGGCCGCCATCGTCGGGCACGGCGAGGAGGCGATCCGGCCGATGCTGGCCAGCCGCGACCTCACCGTCGACTTCGAGGTCCCGGACCGGTCGGTGACCGTGATCGGCGACGCGGGGCACCTGGACCGGGTGCTGATGAACCTGCTGTCCAACGCCGTGAAGTTCACCCCGAACGGCGGTCACGTCTCGTGTCGGCTGGAAGCCACCGAGTCGTGGGCCAGTCTCGAGGTCAGCGACACCGGGATCGGCATCCCGGAGGCGGAGCAGGCCGAGCTGTTCACGAAGTTCTTCCGCTCCTCGACCGCGCAGGAGCGCGCGATCCAGGGCACCGGCCTGGGCCTGTCGATCATCGACTCCATCGTGGCCGCCCACGGCGGCGACATCGACGTTCGCTCCGCGCACCTGCAGGGCACGACGTTCACGGTGAAGCTTCCGGTGGCCCGGACACCGGCACGCGTCAGGAGCGGTTGACCGCCGAGATCACTGCCTTCAGCGAGGCCGTCACGATGTTCGCGTCGAGGCCGACGCCCCAGAAGATCTCCTCCCCGATCGCGCACTCGACGTAGGCCGCCGCGATGGCGTCCCCGCCGGAGGAGAGGGCGTGCTCGGCGTAGTCGAGCACGCGGACGTCGAACCCACCGGTGCGGTCGGGACGCTCGATCCGGTTGATGGCGTCGACGAAGGCCGCGATCGGCCCGTTGCCGGTGCCCTCGAGCGTCTGCACCTCGCCGTCGACGTAGACGTTGACCTCGAGCTGGTCCTTCTCGCCCGCAGCCGAGGAGGTGTGCACCGAGTTGAGCCTCAGCGGCACCTCGCGGGTGAGGTACTCGCGCTGGAAGGCCTCCCAGATGGCGGCGGAGGACATCTCGCCGCCCTCGTCGTCGGTGTGGTGCTGCACCGCGCGGCTGAACTCGATCTGCAGCCGCCGCGGCAGGTCGAGCTTGTGCTCGGCCTTCATCACGTAGGCGACACCGCCCTTGCCGGACTGGCTGTTGACGCGGATGACCGCCTCGTAGGTGCGCCCCACGTCCTTGGGGTCGATCGGCAGGTACGGCGCCTCCCACGGGTGCTCCTCGACGGGGTGGCCGGCCCGCTTGGCCTCCTCCTCGAGGGCCTCGAGGCCCTTCTTGATGGCGTCCTGGTGGGAGCCGGAGAACGCCGTGTAGACCAGGTCGCCCGCGTAGGGGTGGCGCGGGTGGACCGGCAGCTGGGTGCAGTACTCCACCGTGCGACGGATCTCGTCGATGTCGGAGAAGTCGATCTGCGGGTCGATGCCCTGGCTGAACAGGTTCATCCCCAGCGTGACCAGGCAGACGTTGCCGGTGCGCTCGCCGTGGCCGAACAGGCAGCCCTCGACGCGGTCCGCGCCCGCCATCATCGCCAGCTCGGTCGCGGCGACGGCCGTGCCCCGGTCGTTGTGCGGGTGCAGGCTGACCGTGGTGTGCTCGCGCCGGGTCAGCTGGCGCGAGAACCACTCGATCTGGTCGGCGTACACGTTCGGGGTGGCGGACTCCACGGTGGCCGGCAGGTTCAGGATGATCTCGCGCCCGTCGTCGGGCTGCCACACGTCGGAGACGGCCTCGCAGACCTCGAGGGAGAACGGCAGCTCGGTGTTGGTGAAGATCTCCGGGGAGTACTCGTAGCCGATCACCGTCTTGGCCAGGTTGCTCTCGGAGTACTTCATCACCAGCTCGGTGCCGCGGACGGCGATGTCCTTGATCTCGTCGTTGGTCGCCCGGAACACGACACGGCGGAACAGCGGCGCCAGCGCGTTGTAGAGGTGGATGTTGGCGTGGTGCACGCCGACCAGCGACTCGGTGGTGCGCTCGATGAGGTCCTCACGTGCCTGGGTCAGCACCGAGATGGTGACGTCCTCGGGCACCTTGTCGCGCTCGATCAGCTGGCGCACGAAGGCGAAGTCGGTCTCGCTGGCGCTCGGGAAGCCGACCTCGATCTCCTTGTAGCCCATCTCGACCAGCAGGTCGAACATCCGGTGCTTGCGCTCCGGCGACATCGGGTCGATGAGTGCCTGGTTCCCGTCGCGCAGGTCGGTGGAGAGCCACCTCGGCGCGTGGGTGATCTGGGCGGTGGGCCAGGCGCGGTCGGGCAGGTCGACGGGCGGGAACGCGCGGTAGCGGTGGATCGGCATCCCGCTGGGACGCTGGGTGTTGCTGAATCCGCTGTGTTGCAGGGTCATCTCGGTCCTTCGAAGCTCGCTGGGGGCCGGGCGCACAAGCTCTCCGCAGCGAGGAGGTCCGACTCTAGACCTCGCTGCGGCAGCGAAGGAGGAGGCTGCTGCACGTCATCAGGTGGCCACGCTATCAGGGCCGTCGCCAGGCCGGACGAGTCCGGTCTCGTAGGCGAGCACGACCGCCTGGGCGCGGTCGCGGAGGTCGCAGCCAGGTTGCCTTCGGCCTGGACCGGGCAGCCCACTACCTCCAGGTCGCGATCGCCAGTCCCAGCGACGTGGCGACAGTGCTCCTCGCCCTGGCGATGTGGCGCTCGGGGGTCTTCCCGCGCGTGCTGGCCGGTCTGATCATGGGGTTCTCCGCGATCCAGCTGGTCAGCGGGGCGCTCCTGAGCGGACCCTCGACGGCCCGGCTCCAGGACAACCTGACGGTGGTGAACCTGCTCAGCTTCGTGGTCATGCTGTGGCTCGGCGTCCTGGTCTTCCTGCACCGGCCGCGGGCCGCTGCCAGCGCCGGCTGAGGTCAGCTGTTGCTGAGCGGGAGCCGCACCGTGAACGAGGTGCCCTCGCCGACCGCGCTGTCGACCCCGATGGTGCCGCCGTAGGAGTCGACGACCGCCTGGACGAGCGAGAGGCCGAGGCCGGTGCCCTGGATCTCGTCGGCGATGGCCAAGGAGGAGCGGAAGAACCGGGAGAACAGCCGCTCCTGCTCGTCGTCGGGGATGCCGATGCCGGTGTCGCTGACGACGAGCACGGCCATCTGCCGCTGCTGGGTCAGCCGGACCGTGATCCGCCCGCCGGGCTGGGTGAACTTGATGGCGTTGTTGAGCAGGTTGCTCATCACCCGCTCGAAGTCCATGACGTCGCCCATCACGTCGCCGAGCGTCGGGTCGAGCTCGAGGTCGACCGAGAGGCCGGCGTTGGCGATGGTCGGCCGCATCGACTGCAGGCACTCCACCACGATCGCGGCCAGGTCGACCGGGCGTCCTTCGCGCGGCCCGCGGGAGCCGTCGTACGCCGAGAGGGTGAGCAGGTCCTCGACCAGGGACCGGAGCCGGATCACGTTGCGTTCGATGATCGACAGCCCGGCGGCGACCTCGTCGCTCAGCTCGCCCATCCCGCCGTCGGACATCAGCTCGAGGTAGCCCACGATGCTGGTCAGCGGCGTGCGCAGCTCGTGGGAGACGGTGCTGACGAAGGCGTCCTTGGCCTCGTCGAGCTCCTGGAGCCGGCGTACCGACTCGCGCTGCTGCTCGAAGGCCTGCACCTGCACGAGCGTGGCCACGAGGTCGTGGGAGAGGCCCTCGCAGATCGCGATCTCGCGCTGCTCCCAGCTCCGCGCGGAGACCGACTGGAGCAACATCCAGCCCATCACCTGGTTGGCCACCGCCACCGGCACCGCGATCATCGAGCGCACGCCGAGCAGCCGGTCGATCTTGTCGGCCGCGTCGGGGTCGAAGCGGCGGTCGGTCGTGACGTCCTCGACCTCCACGGGCACGATGCTCGCGCTCGCTGCGCTCAGCAGCGTGCGCAGCCGCACGGGGAGCTCGGCGAACGCCAGCGGCCGGGGCAGGTCGGCGCACGTGTCGGAGGTCCAGGCGCCGGCGCCGGTCGTACCCGGTTGAGGCTCGACCAGCAGCACGGCCGCGCGGTCGACGGAGATCGCCCGGCCGACGGCTTCAGCCGCGCGCTGGAGCAGGCGGCCCGTGTCGTGGTCGTGGCGCAGCGACCGGGCGAGCTCGTTGACCACCCGGCTCCGGTCGGCCCGCTCGAGCAGCTCGGACTGGGCCGTGCGCAGCTGGCGCACCGACTCGTAGAGGTCGCGGGTGACCCGCTCGCCGAGGCTCTCGGCCGCCTGCCGGCGAGCACGCTCGCGCTGCACCTGCCTGCGGAGCAGGCGCACCTCTGCAATGGGGTCGCCGAACTCGGATTCGATCAGCTCGGTGTCTGACCTGCCCCCAGCACGCCCCGGCCCTTCAGGCATGAATGGCCCTTCATTCGATGCTCTGTAGACAACATGTCCCCCGTTGCCTGCAGGGATCGTAATGCCGAATCAGCCCGGTGTTGCAGGTTCAACGAGTGCTGGACGCGCGACCCGGATGTTTTGGCCAATTTTGTCAGTAAATTTGATGCGCGAATGCCGCCAAACTCACCCCAGTCGCCGGTCTCGCCGGAGGTAGCATCCCCCGGTGGACTTCGCCGTCGGCTACACCTGGTTCCACGAGGCGGAGTGGAACGCCGGCAACCGCCGCAGCGTCTGCTGGGCGAGGACCGCGCAGTGAAGCGCGCGGCCCTGCTGCTGCTCGTCGGTGCCCTGGTCGTCGGGTGCTCGAACGGCACCTCGCCGAAGGCCGAGGAGAAGTCCTCCGCGTCCCCCTCCGCCAGCCCCTCGCCGACGCCCCCGCCGGCCCCGGTGGTCGGCAGCTGCCACCGGCTCGGATTCGCCCAGGTCGCCCAGCCCGTCGACGCGACGCCCGCGGTCCCCTGTCAGGGCCCGCACACCTCGCAGACGGTCAAGGTGGGCCTGCTCTCGACGCTGACCGGTGGCCAGGACGCGTCCGTCGACTCCGCCGAGGTCCGCGACAAGGTCACCCAGGCGTGCCCCGCACGACTGCTGGGGTACGCCGGCGGCGACCGGGTGACGCGGCAGCTGAGCCGGCTCGAGGTCGTCTCGTTCACACCGTCAGCCGCCCAGGCCAAGGCCGGGGCCTCCTGGTTCCGGTGCGACCTGGTCGGGCTCGCGGCGTCCAACCAGCTGATCGCGCTGCCGCGCCAGCTCAAGGGTGCCCTCGCTGCCTCCGACGCCCTGGACCGCTTCGGGACGTGCGGCACCAAGGCCCCCGGCAAGCCCGGCTTCGAGCGGGTCGTGTGCCGCCGCCGGCACGCCTGGCGCGCGGTCGGCACCATCCCCATCGACCGCTCGGCGCGCTACCTCGGCGCACACGCCACCGCCCAGGGCGACTCGGCGTGCAAGGACGTCGCCGCCGCCCGCGCCCACGGAGCCCTCAAGTACACCTGGAGCTTCGAGTGGCCCACCCGCGACCAGTGGCAGGCCGGTCAGCGGTACGGGTACTGCTGGGTGCCCGGCTGAGGCTGCCGGTTTCACTGGTTGGCCGGTGAAACGTGCAAGAGCGCGCGAATTAACGCGCGCAGGGCGAAGTTTCACTGGTGGGCCGGTGAATCCTGTGGCTGGTGGGGCCCCCGGGATCAGCGCACCGGGTGACCGGCCTCGGCGAGTGCACGCTTGACCTCGGGGATCCGCAGGGTGCCGAAGTGGAAGACGGTCGCGGCGAGGACGGCGTCCGCACCGGCGTCCACGGCCGGGGCGAAGTGCTCGACCGCTCCCGCTCCCCCGCTGGCGATGACCGGGATCGAGACCTCGCGGCGCACGCGCCGGATCAGGTCGAGGTCGAAGCCCTCGGTGGTGCCGTCGGCGTCCATGGCGTTGAGCAGGATCTCGCCGGCGCCGAGCTCGGCGGCGCGCGCGGACCACTCCAGCGCGTCGAGGCCGGTCGAGGTGCGACCGCCGTGGGTGGTCACCTCGAAGCCGGAGCCGGTGCCCGGGGCTCGCCTTGCATCCACCGAGAGGACGAGCACCTGGTTGCCGAACCGGTCGGCGATCTCCGCGACCAGCTCGGGCCGCCGGATGGCGGCCGTGTTGACCGCCACCTTGTCCGCGCCTGCGCGCAGCAGCCGGTCGACGTCCTCGACGCTGCCGACGCCGCCGCCGACCGTGAGCGGGATGAAGACCTGCTCGGCGGTCGCACTGACGATCTCCATGGTCGTGGCCCGGCCCTCGTGGGAGGCGGAGATGTCGAGGAAGGTCAGCTCGTCGGCCCCCTCGGCGTCGTAGAGCTTCGCGAGCTCGACCGGGTCCCCCGCGTCGCGCAGCTGCTGGAAGTTCACGCCCTTCACCACGCGGCCCGCGTCGACGTCGAGGCACGGGATGACGCGCACGGCGAGGGTCACGAGGCGCCTCGAGTCAGCGCCAAGGCCTCTTCGAGGGTGAACCGGCCCTCGTAGAGCGCGGTGCCGATGATCGCGCCCTCCACGCCCTCGGGCACCAGCCCCTGCAGCGCCTGCAGGTCGTCGAGCGAGGTGATGCCGCCCGAGGCCACGACCGGGCGCTCGGTGCGGGCACACACGTCGCGGAGCAGCTGCAGGTTCGGACCCTGCAGCATGCCGTCCTTGTTGACGTCGGTGACCACGTAGCGAGCACAGCCCTCGGAGTCCAGACGGGCCAGCACGTCGTAGAGGTCGCCGCCGTCGCGGGTCCAGCCGCGGGCCGCCAGCGTCTGCCCTCGTACGTCGAGCCCGATCGCGATCCGGTCGCCGTGGGAAGCGATCGCCGCGGCGCACCACTCGGGCTGCTCCAGGGCCGCGGTGCCGATGTTGACCCGCCGGCAGCCGGCCTGCATCGCCGCCTCCAGCGACTCGTCGTCGCGGATCCCGCCACTCATCTCCACGTCGATGTCCAGGGTCGCGGTGATGCTGGCCAACAGGTCGCGGTTGTGGCCGCGGCCGAAGGCGGCGTCGAGGTCGACGAGGTGGATCCACTCGGCACCGGCTCGCTGCCAGCGCAGCGCCGCCTCGACCGGGTCGCCGAACCGCTTCTCCGAGCCGGCCACCCCCTGCACGAGCTGCACTGCCTGCCCCCCGGAGATGTCCACTGCCGGCAGCAGCTCCAACCGGGTCCCCGAGCTTGTCGAAGGGTTCATGACGTCCTCTCCAGGGAGCCGACCCAGTTGCGCAGCAGGGCGGCGCCGGCATCACCGGACTTCTCGGGGTGGAACTGCGTCGCGCAGAGGGGACCGTTCTCGACGGCCGCGACGAAGCGGTCGCCCCCGTGCTCCGCCCAGGTGACCACGGGTGGCCGGGTCCGGTCGTTGGTCTCCAGCACCCAGTCGCGGACGCCGTAGGAGTGCACGAAGTAGAACCGCTCGTCGGCCACTCCCGCGAAGAGGGTCGACTCCCCGGGCACCTCGACGGTGTTCCACCCCATGTGCGGTACGACGGGCGCCTGCAGCCGCTCGACCACGCCTGGCCACTCGTCACAGCCGCGGGTCTCCACGCCGTGCTCCACCCCGCGCTCGAAGAGGACTTGCATCCCGACGCAGATGCCGAGGACGGGGCGGCCGCCCGCGAGCCGGCGGCCGATGACCTCGGGGCCGCGAACGCCCAGGAGGCCCTGCATGCAGGCCGCGTAGGCACCCACGCCGGGGACGACCAGGCCGTCGGCGTCCATCGCACGGCCGCGCTCGGCGGAGAGGGTGACCTCGGCGCCGGCACGCTCCAGGGCGCGCACGACCGAGCGGAGGTTGCCCGAGCCGTAGTCGAGGACGGTGACGTTGGGTGCGCGAACGGAGGCCGCATCAACCATGAGGATCGGGGCCCCCGCGGCGTTGTCCGTCGGAGGAGCGAAGCGGAGGAGACGGAGAACGTCGTGGGGTGATCAGAGCGTTCCCTTGGTCGAGGGCACGCCGCGCTCGCGGGGATCGAGGGCGACGGCGTCGCGCAGCGCCCGTGCCACCGCCTTGTACTGGGCCTCGACGACGTGGTGCGGGTCGCGCCCGGAGATCACCCGCACGTGCAGCGCGATCTGGGCGTGGTGGGCGAGGGTCTCCAGGACGTGCCTGGTCAGCGAGCCGAGGTACGCGTCACCGATGGAGACGAACTCCTGGCCCTCCGGCTCGCCGGTGTGGACGCAGTAGGGCCGCCCGCTCACGTCGACGGCACACTGCACCAGCGCCTCGTCGAGCGGCACCAGCGAGTCGCCGAAGCGGCGGATGCCGGCCTTGTCGCCGAGTGCCTCGCGCAGCGCGTCGCCGAGCACGATCGCGGTGTCCTCGACGGTGTGGTGGGCGTCGATGTGGGTGTCGCCCTCGGTCTGGACGGTGAGGTCGAAGAGCGCGTGGCGCCCGAAGGCCGTGAGCATGTGGTCGTAGAAGCCCACACCGGTGGACACGTCGGTGCGACCCGACCCGTCCAGGTCGAGCTCGACCAGGACCTTCGACTCTTTCGTCTGGCGCTCGAGGCGCGCGCTGCGCCTGATCGAACTGGGAGTCATGGCTCGATCTCCTTCCGTGCCTGCGTCAGTGCGTCCTTGAACGCTGTCATCTCCTCCGCGGTGCCGATCGACACGCGCAGCCAACCCTCCGGTCCGGTCACCCGGATCAGGACGCCGCGGTCGAGCAGGCCCTGCCAGAGTGCCTGACGATCGGGGAACCGACCGAACAATACGAAGTTCGCATCGCTCTCCGCGACCTCGAACCCCTCCTCGAGCAGCCACGCCACCGTCCGGTCGCGCTCCTGGCGCAGCTCCTCGACGCGGCCGAGCAGCTCCTCGGCGTGCCTCAGTGCGGCCGACGCGACGGCCTGCGTCACCGCACTGAGGTGGTAGGGCAGCCGTACGACGCGGAGCGCGTCGCACAGCTCCGGCGCTGCTGCGAGGTACCCGAGCCGCGCGCCCGCGAGCGCGAAGGCCTTGCTCATCGTGCGCGTGACCACGAGGTTGCGGTACTGCGGCAGCAGCTCGAGCGCCGAGGGTTTGCCGGAGCGGCGGAACTCGGCGTACGCCTCGTCGATGACGACGATCCCCTGCGTCATCTCGCACATGTGTGCGATCGCGTCGTGCGGCAGCGCGGTGCCCGTCGGGTTGTTCGGCGAGGGCAGCAGCACGACGGAGGGTCGGTGCTGCTCGACGACGCGCGCGGCCTCGTCGAGGTCCAAGCCGAAGTCGTCGTGACGGCGCCCGGCGATGTAGGTCGTCATCGCGTCGCGGGCGTACTCCGGATACATCGAGTACGTCGGGGCGAACGACACGACCGTGCGGCCCGGACCTCCGAAGGCCTGCAGCAGCTGCAGCATCACCTCGTTGGAGCCGTTGGCCGCCCAGACCTGCTCGGGCACGAGGCTGACGCCGGCCTCCTGCTCGAGGTAGGCGGCCAAACCCTTGCGCAGCTCGGTGAACTCCCGGTCCGGGTAGCGGTTCAGCGTCGCAGCGGCCTCCGCGACCGCGGCCGCGATGTCGTCGACGACCGCCTGCGAGGGCGGGTAGGGGTTCTCGTTGACGTTCAGCGCGACCGGTACCGGCAGCTGCGGTGCGCCGTACGGCTCGACGCCGCGGAGCTCCTCGCGGAGCGGCGGCCACTCGGCAGGGCTCATGACCCCTCGAAACGCACGCGGACCGCGGCACCGTGACCCGGCAGGTCCTCGGCGTCGGCCAGCGTCGTCACGTGACCGGCGACCTCCGCCAGCGCGTCGACGGAGTACTCCACGACGTGCACGGCACGCAGGAAGGAGCGCACCGACAGGCCGGAGGAGTGGCAGGCGCAACCCGCCGTCGGCAGGACGTGGTTGGAGCCCGCGCAGTAGTCACCCAGCGACACCGGCGCGAACGAGCCGACGAAGACGGCGCCCGCGTTGCGCACCCTCGCCGCGTCCGCAGCCGCGTTGGCGGTCTGGATCTCGGTGTGCTCGGCGGCGTAGGCGTTGATCACCTCGAGCCCCTGGGCGGTGTCGTCGACGAGCACGATGCCGGACTGCTCGCCGGAGAGCGCCGTGCGGATCCGCTCGACGTGGCGGGTCACCGCGACCTGCTTGTCGACCTCGGCCTCGACGTCGTCGGCCAGCCGCAGCGAGTCCGTCACCAGCACGGAGGCCGCCATCGGGTCGTGCTCGGCCTGGCTGATCAGGTCGGCGGCGACGTACGCCGCGTCGGCGGTGTCGTCGGCGAGGACGGCGATCTCGGTGGGTCCGGCCTCGGAGTCGATGCCGACGACACCCTTGAGCAGCCGCTTGGCCGAGACCGTGTAGATGTTGCCCGGGCCGGTGACCAGGTCGACTCGGCGGCAGGGCCCGGCGCCGTAGGCGAACATCGCGATCGCCTGCGCACCGCCCACGGCGTACACCTCCTCGATCCCGAGCAGCTCGCAGGCCGCCAGGATCGTCGGGTGCGGAAGGCCGGGGCCCCACGAACCGAACGGAGCCTTCTGCGGCGAGCTGGTCAGGGCGACCGAGGCGACGCCGGCGACCTGCGCCGGCACGACGTTCATCAGCACGCTGGAGACGAGCGGCGCGACCCCTCCGGGGACGTAGAGACCGACCCGGTCGACCGGGACGAGCCGCTGGGTGACCCGCGCTCCCGGACCCAGGTCGGTGACCACGTCGGAGCCGAGCTCCTCCTTGCAGGTGAGGCGCAGCCGGCGGATGGACTCCTCCAGCCCGGCCCGGACGTCCGCGTCGAGCGCGGTGAGAGCCTCGCGCAGCGCCTCGCGAGGCACGGCGATGTCGGTCTGCTCGACCCCGTCGAAGCGGGCGGAGTACTCCCGGATCGCCTCGACCCCGCGGTCGCGGACGTCGTCGCAGATCGGCCGGACCACGCCGAGCGCCGCCTCGACGTCGAATTCGGCGCGCGGCACCAGGGCGCGGTAGTCGGGGCTGTCCCCGGCCGCGCCGCCACGCAGGTCGATCCGCCGCAACACGGCCCCAAGTCTAGGTGTGGCGCGAGCTCCCACGTTTGCCCCGTCTGCGCGGTGGGCAAAACCTCGGCGTCAACACGGGTCCAGCGAGACCACGCCCACCGGGGGAACCATGCTGCTGGCAGTCCTCATCGCCGCCTCCGCCTTTCCGCTGATGCGTTCGCGCGCGAGCGCCGTGGAGGAGGCCGACCTCGATCCCGTGGACAAGGTCCACCGGCTCCGCGTCAGCCTCCTCGCCTTCACCTTCGGGTGCCTCGTCCTCGCGGCGCTCGCGGGAGCCGAGATCGCCTTCGAGGCGCAGGCGTTCGGCACCATGGTGAAGGTCGTCGGATGGGTCGTCCTGTTCGGCGCCATCGTCGCCGCGCTCGTCCTGGCCCAGCTCGCCGTGCGGCCGGCGTACCAACGCCTGCGGGGCATCGACCCCGCCGCGGCCAAGCAGGGTCGCACCCTCTCGCGCCAGGTCCGGGGGCTGTTGATCGCGTTGCCGCAGCTGCTCTGGCTGGCGGTGTTCCTCACCTTGCTCCGCATGCACGTCCACCCGCTGGTGCTGCTCGCGGCGATCGTGGTGTTCCTGCTGATCGTGGCCGTGGTGACGCCGGCGCTCATCCGTGGCGCCCTGGTGACCCACGACCCCGACGCTCATGTCCGTGGGCTGGTCGAGGGCGTGTGCGAGCGCGCCGGGACGCGGATCCGCGGGGTACGCATCCTCGACACCCGGGCGAACCCGGTCGCCAACGCGGCCTTTGCTGGGTTCGGTCCGGGCCCGAAGGTCGTCTTCCTCACCGACGTGCTCGTCGACGAGCTCACCGACGAGGAGCTGGAGGCCGTGGTCGCGCACGAGGTCGGGCACCGCGTCCGGCACCATGTCGGCAAGAAGCTGGGCGTGGCCCTGCTCTCCCTGCTGGCGCTGGCCGTCGTGATCGGGCTGCTGGCTGCCGGGTCACAGGTGGGACTGCCCCGACCCGTGGCGCTCGTCGTGGCGCTGCTTGCGCCCGTGGTCGCCCTGGCCGGGCAGGTCCTCCTGCGCGGCGCCTACGGCATCAGGCTCGAGAAGGAGGCCGACGACTTCGCCGTGTCGTTGGTCGGCGCCGAACCGCTGCGCCACGGGCTGGAGAAGATGGCCGAGACGAACATGATGAAGCGACGCACCGGCCGTCTGTGGAACGTCCTGACCAGCCACCCCGGCATCGAGGAGCGCGTGGCTCGACTGGACGCCCGCGAGCTGGAGGACTCCTCCGCCCCGTGAGGCAGGGCGATGATTCCGGGGCCATCCGGCAGTCTCTGTGACATGACGTTCACGACCGCGCACATGTCCATCTCCCTCGACGGCTTCGTGGCCGGGCCCGACCAGTCGATGGACCAGCCACTCGGCCTCGGTGGCCTCCAGCTGCACCAGTGGCACTTCGAGTCCGACCAACCGATGCACGAGGTGGACGCGCGCTGGACCGCGAACCTCCTGCGCCCCCGCGGTGCCTACGTGATGGGCCGCAACATGTACGGGCCGGTGCGTGGGTCGTGGGACACCCACCCCGACTGGCGCGGCTGGTGGGGCGAGGAGCCGCCGTACCACGCACCGGTCTTCGTGCTGACCCACCACGAGCACGACCCGATCGAGATGGAGGGCGGGACGACCTTCCACTTCGTCACCGGTGGCTTCGAGGAGGCGCTCGCCCAGGCACGCGACGCGGGTGAGGGCGACGTGGACATCGCCGGTGGGGCCTCGGCGGTGCGACAGGCGTTCGCCAGCGGCGAGCTCGACGAGCTCTCGCTCGACATCGCCCCGGTGCTGCTGGGTCGCGGCGAGCGGATCTTCGATCCGGAGGTGACTCCCGAGCTCGAGCTGCTCGAGGCCGAGCACTCCCCCATGGCCACGCACGTGCGGTACCGCGTCGTGCACTGAGGATCCGGGAGCGGCGGGAACCGGTCAGGAATCGAGAAGCGGGCCGACTTCGCGCTGCGTAGCGTGATCGGCAGGAACCACACCTCACCTGTCCCCACGACTCCCCGGAGGAGCAGCAGATGCCGACCGCGAAGAAGAGCACCACCAGCACGACCAAGTCCGGGTTCACCGCGGAGGAGCGCGCCGCCATGAGGGCGCGCGCGGAGGAGCTCAGGTCCTCGGGACGCAAGGGCGCCAAGAAGGCCGACGAGGCGGATGCCTGCCTGGAGGCCATCGCCAAGATGCCCGACGACGACCGCGCCCTGGCCGAGCGCGTCCACTCGATCATCAGGTCGGCAGCGCCCGACCTCGCCCCGAAGACCTGGTACGGGATGCCGGCGTACGCGAACGAGGAGAACAAGGTGGTCTGCTTCTTCAAGCCCGCCTCGAAGTTCGGCGTCCGCTACTGCACCCTCGGCTTCAACGACGCGGCGCAGCTCGACGACGGCGCCATGTGGCCGACGGAGTACGCCGTGACGAGCATGTCCGACACCGTGGCGAAGAGGATCGAGACGCTGATCGAGCGGGCCACCAGCTGACCCGGGACCGCTAGCCGAGCAGCAGCTCCACCACGGTGCTGACACGAGTCCACCGGCACCACGTCCGATGCTGGCGCGTGGGGAACGTTCGCCACACCGGTTAGCGTCGAGTCGTGCGATGTGCGATCTCCATCCCCCAGCAGGACCACGGCACCTTCGACAGCGACGGGGTCAAGGCCTATCTCGCCCGTGCCGAGGAGCTCGGTTTCGAGGGCGGTTGGGTGATGGAGCAGGTGATCGGGCCCACGCCGCAGCTCGCGCCACTGGAGCTGCTGGCGTGGGCCGCCGCCTGCACCGATCGTCTTCGGCTGGGCGTGGCGGTCCTGGTCAGCTCCCTGCACGACCCGCTCCAGCTGGCTGCGTCGATCACCGCCGTCGACCGGCTCAGCCACGGTCGCCTCGACGTCGGGGTCTCCCCCGGCGGCGGGTTCCGCAAGTTCGAGGCGTTCGGCGTCGACAAGGAGAGCTTCGTCAGCCGCTTCACCGAGGGACTGGAGCTGATGAAGGCGGCCTGGGGCGAGGAGGACCGCGTCACCTTCCACGGCCGCTTCCGGCAGCTCGAAGACCTGCCGATAGCGCCCAAGCCGGTCCAGCGACCGCATCCGCCCATCTGGTTCGGCGGCAGCGCACCGAAGGCCCTGGCCCGGGCGGTGCGTCACGGCGACGCGTTCCTGGGCGCCGGATCGTCCAGCACGGCCGACTTCGCCGAGGCGGTGGGCGTCGTACGTCGCGAGCTGGCGGACCAGGGCAAGGACCCCACCGGCTTCACGATCGGCAAGCGGGTCTACCTGTGCGTCGACGACGACGCCGACCGGGCGCGAGAGCGGGTGCTGACCGGGCTGCGACGCATCTACGGACCGATGAAGGGCATCGAGGGGGTGCCGGTCTCCGGCACGGTCGAGGACGTGGTGGCAGGACTGCGCGAGGTGGCCGACGCGGGCGCCGAGATGCTGCTGCTCAACCCCGTGGGCGCCGACGTCGGCGAGGACCGCGACCAGATGGAACGCCTGGCCGCCGAGGTGGTACCGGGGCTGAGCGCCTGACCGAGCCCACGCACGCGAGCGTGGGCGAAGCGTGGGAGTGCTGTGGGTGGGGTGAGCCGAGCGCCGGCGCGAGGCTCGTGGTGACGCCCCGTGGGGGCCGATCATCCGAACGCTCGACCGTCAGGAGTCCCGCCATGCCCCGATCCACCACCCTCGCCCGGACTGCCCTCGCCGGCGTCGTCGCCGGGGCCGTCCTCGCTGCCGCTCCGCCGACCCAGGCCGCGGCCCACGCGTCGAGCCCTGCTCGCCGGGTCCCGCTCTCCAGGCACGTGTCCGTGCCGATGGGTGCTCGAGGGTTTGGCCTCCCCCGCCGTGTCCACGCCGGCTGGGTCACCTTCCGGGCCCACACGGCCGACCCCGCGGGGCACCAGCTCGAGGGGTTCCGCACCAAGGGCGGAGCGTCGGCAGCCCAGGTCGTCGATGACATCAAGCGCGCGGTGTCCTTCGATACGGCGACGTCGGTGGCGGGTACGGCGGACACCCGTCGCGATGCGGTCCTCGTGGGCGGGCCCAGTGTCGACCCCCGCACGCCGGTGTCGGTGACGATCGCGCTGCCGGCCGGCACGTACCACTTCTTCGACTTCGACGACTTCTTCACCCCCGACCAGCAGGTCACGATGCACACGCTGCAGGTGGTCGGGCGGTTCCGCGGTCACGCGCCCCGGGCGCACGGGCGGGTGGTCGAGACGATGGTCGACGGCCACCCACGCTTCCGCGGTCCCGGCCGCCTTCCCGCGCGGAGGACGATCAAGGTCGTCAACACCGGTGACGAGCTGCACGAGCTGCTGATCGGGCGGGTGATGCCCGGCACCACCGACGCGCAGGTGCAGTCCTACTACGCGAGTGGCTCGACGTCTCCCGCGCCGTACGCCCTCGAGCCGGTGCTGCGCGGGGTCGCGGCCATGGACCCCGGACGCGTGGCCTACGTGCGCTTCCACCACCTCCGCCCCGGGCGCTACTCGCTGCTGTGCTTCGTGCCCGACGACATGACCGGGCTGCCGCACGTCGCCGAGGGCATGCACCACGTGGTCCACATGCACCGCTGACGAGGGGAGACCGCGTGGGTCCCGGCCGGCGCCGGGGCCCCCCGGTCTCCTCAGTCGTCGGAGAGCCTCACCTCGACCATCAGGTCGGCAGCAAGGCCCTCGAGCATGGACCGCAGGGCCTCGGTGCTCGTCTCCGGCGGAGCAACGAGCAGGGCGCTGGCCTCGAAGAGCATCCCGCCGGACATCGGTGCGTCCCGCACGTCGGTGCTGAGCTCCTCGATGCTGACGCGGCGCTCGGCGAGGGCAGCGGAGATCTCGGCCACGATGCCTGGGTGGTCGTCCCCGAGCAGCTCGAGCCGGAGCCGGAGCGACCCGCCGTCCGCAGGGACGTCGGTGCGCTCGGCGACGACCTGGAGCCCCTCCTCGGCCAGCTCGTCGAGCTGCACGACGAGCGCGGCGACCTCCGTGTCGGCGACGGAGACCAGCACGATGCCGGCGAACTTGCCGCCCAGCCGTGACAGCTGGCTGCGCTCCCAGCTCCCGCCGTGCGCCTCGATCGGCGCCGAGAGCGCGGAGACCAGCCCGGGCCGGTCGTCGCCGATGACGGTCAGGATCAAGGTGGCCATGACGGCAGGCTACGAGAACCGGCGCGGTCTCGAGCTGGCGGTCGGCACCACCCGCTCCTCGTCAGGAGCTCGGCCAACGCCGCGCGCCGACTGACCAGGTCGCTCAGGCAGCGGTGAGGCGGTACGACGAGCCGGAGCTCCCCGGGGTCCAGGCGTCGGGGAGGACTGCCGCGAGGGAGTGCTGTGCCCGCCACCCGGTGCAGTGCCCGGACACGAGGAGGCTCGGCGACATCGCGGTCAGGGCTTCGACCGTCGGGACGATGACCGGCTCGAAGGCGGGTCCGCTGAGGTGCAGGCCTCCGACCAGGGCTGCCAGGTCCGCGACGCCAGTGAGTCGCTGCGCGTGCCGCACGATGTTGATGACTCCGGCGTGGCCACAGCCGGTGAGGACGAACAGCCCACGGCCGCGCACGTGGACGACGAGCGCCTGGTCGTCGACGACATCGGGGTCGTGGCGCCACTCGTGACCGGTCCAGGCCTGGTGTGCAGGGGGCATCCCTCGCTCGAAGTCGGTGGTGCGGTCGACCTCACCGGTGATCAGGACGCAGTCGTCGACCAGCAGGGACGGCGTGCGTCGCTCCACGACCTCGAAGCCCTCCGCCTCGAGCGTCCTCCGACTCAGGGTCGGCATCTCGAAGGGATCGCCGCCCGGCACGGTCAGGCGGCGCCGGGTCCACGCCATCGGGTGCACCACCATGGGCAGCGACCGGCGACCGGCCCGGGCCCCCAGCCCGGCCAGTCCGCCCGCGTGGTCGAAATGACCGTGGCTCAGGACCACGCCCTGGACCCCGAGCAGGTCGATCCCGAGACGCTCCGCGTTCACCACCATCGCGTCGGGCGACAGACCGGTGTCGAAGAGCAGCGACGTCGTGGTCCCACCGCGTCGTACCGTCACCAGCGCGGAGAAGCCGTGCTCGGCCCGCAGGCCCACCGCGGTCTCGCCAGCCTCGAACTGGTGCGCGTCCGCCCGCCCCACGCCGAAGCTCACGCGGGTGGCCCGCTCGTCGCCTGCCAGCAGCGCGTCGAACACGTTGTCCACCAACGTGGTCACCACCACCTCGTCGACCGGTTCGAGCCCGATCGGGTCGATGGCCGCACCCGGCGCCGGACGCGGCGCTGTGAGGGCTGCGTCCGCGGCGGTACCTGTCGCCTCACACATCGGAGACCTTCTCTCCCCCGGCGCACCTCACGGACGGTTGTGCCTCGATGTCCGGTGGACACCACTCTCACACACTCCGGACGCCGGCTCGACCGTCATCACCCAGCAGCAGTCGACTGCCTGAGCGCTCGCGCGTCACGGCGCCGCGTGTGGTCCAGGATCGCGGAACTCGACGACCTCGTGGTCCAGCCAGGTGTCGACCTTGGCCGACTGCAGCGTCAGCTCGTAGACCAGCTCGCGTTGTTGTTCGTCCTCGGTCAGGCGATCGACGTAGCCGGGCACCTGCGCGCGATACAGGTCGGCGACCTCCGGGAAGGGCATCGGGGCCCGCCTGATCCGGACCCGGTTGCTCCCGATCGTCGCGCCCGACTCCGTCGGTGGCGTCATCAGTGCGATGCGACGTTCGTCGAACTGGTGCGCCTTGTTTCGCCTTCGGTGCCGGTCGTCACGTACCAGACGCCGGGTCGGTCCGACCTGACGAAGCGCATCACGCGGCTCGACGGCGTGCCGGCTTCGTCGGTGCTCGAGACGACGACGAGGTTGGTCTGCGCCGCGACCTTGTTGAACGTCTCCAGTGCCCGCCAGGCGAACGTGGTGTTGTAGGTCGGGTTCTCCTTGGCGAAGGCAAGCGCCGCGTCGCACGGAGTCGAAGCGTTGCTCCCCTTCGATGAAGTACAGGATCTGCGGGACGTACGCCGAGATGTCCTCGTCCTGGTAGTAGAAGGACTGCCAGCGGCGACCTGCGTGCAGCTCACTGGTGTGCTCCGCACGAAGCCTGCCCTCCTTCGTGGCGAGCAGTCGTCGGCCCCACGGCGTGCGCATGAGGCTCTGCCCCAGCAGCACGCCGAGGATCGCTCCGAGGACGATGTTCACCAGCATCAGGCGCCACGAGCCGGGCCGGTCCGGCAGCGTGCTGTTCACGGCGAGGAAGATCCCGGCCCCGGCGGCGGCGCCCACCAGGCCCACTCACGGCGATCCACACCATCCGGTAGCGCCGCACCTCGTAGAGGATCGCGTCGGCGGCGCGCTGCCTGCTCTTGAGGTGCAGCTCGCGCTGCTTCATGTCGGCGATGAGCGCCTGGTCGACCTGGCGAGAGCGGCATCAGTCGACTCCGTTGGACGCGGTAGAGGCCGCGCAGCTCGTAGGTCTCGAGGTCGCCGTACGGCTCGATCTGGGCCCTCCGCTGTTGCAGGCGCAGGGCCTCCGGACCGAACTTGTCGGCGTACCAGGCCTCGGCGATCTCCAGCCGCAGGGCGAGTCGCTGCTCGTCGTAGGTCTTCCGCCGGTTGCGTTCCTTGAGGGTGGCGCGATGGACGAGGTGCAACGCCAGGAACCCGACGACGAAGAAGACGGTCAGGATCCCCAGGATGCGCATGGTCTGGTCCCACAGGTCGAACCCCTCCTGGTAGCTCCACCAGCCCCCGTCCGTTGTCCCGGTTCAGGAGGGACGAGGCGGTGATCACCACGGGCAGACGAGGAAGAACCAGCCGACCAGGAGCAGGGCCAGCTGCGCGACCTTCGTGCCGACGTGGCCCGGACCGAAGAACCAGTCGACGGTGACGTCCTTCTCGTCGACCTCGTGGACGACGTAGGAAGGTTGGGCTCGTCATGACGGCCCCTCTCCCGATCGCCCTCGCGGATGCCCTGCAGGCTGTCGGAGCGTTCCGGGGACTTCCACGCACCGCCGTCGCGGCGCATCCAGACCTTGCTGACCGTGGGGATGAACTCGAAGACGACGGTCCAGGTGTTGACCATCCAGTAGATCAGCATGTACCACGGCGCGAACACGATGTACTTCAAGGTCCGGCCGCCGTCGTTGTAGTACGACGCGGCGGTCAGCTGGACCAGGCCGACGACCATCTGGATGGCGACGAAGATGCCGACCATGTACCAGTTGTGCCAGAACCGCTCCCAGTTCTGTGTCGCCGCGAAGTAGAGCTGGGTCAGGACGAACAAGGTGATGCTGACCCAGTAGAGGAAGCTCCAGACGATGCTGAGGCCGTAGTCCAGGACCACCGGCATCATCCTGAAGTTCCGGATCGGGTGCCGCAGCAGGTTCGGCCCCTTGCTCACCAGGACGTAGATGCCGCCCGACGACCAGCGCCGCCGCTGCTTGAGCAGCGCCCGCAGTTGTTCGGGAACGTCGAGGAAGAACCGGATGTGAGGGGCGAACAGGGCACGCCAGCCCGCTGCCTGCATGTCCCAGGCGATCGCGATGTCTTCCGTCGGCTGCTCGGCGTGCCAGCCGCCGACGTCGAGAACGGCCTGCTTGCGGTACATGGTGTTGGCACCCGAGAACGCGAACAGGCCGCCGTAGGACATCTGGGAGCGCTTGATCAGCCCGATGATCGAGTTCAGCTCGTTCTGCTGCGCCTCTGCGGTCAGCGTCGTGCGGTTGGCCGCGAGCATGTTGCCGGTCACGGCTCCGACGTTGTGCCCGCCTTCTCGCTCGAAGTAGCTCAGGTACTGCCACAGCGCGTCGGGATTGGGCTTCGTGTCTGCGTCGTTCGACAAGATGAAGTCGCCGTTGGCGTAGGCGAGCGCGACGTTGAAGCCGTGCGCCTTGCCACGGTTCTTGACGATGGTGATGACGCGCAGGTGCGGGTACTCGTCCTGCAACCGGGCCAGGATCTCGGCCGTGTCCGGTCGGTCGACGCATCGTCGATGACGATGATCTCGTACCTGTCAGCCGGATAGTTGAGCTGGCGCTCCAGGTAGAGCACCGTGCTCTCGATCGAGTCTTCCTCGTTGTGCGCAGGAACGAAGATCGTCACGAACGGCTCGCCGTGCTCCAGATAACGCGGGAGATCGGGCCGCTCGGAGAACACGTGGTAGTAGAAGCTCGACACGAGGAACGCCAGGCCGCCGACGATCGGGTAGGCGACCAGGACGAAGATGAGCAGCGCGACGAACCAGTCAGCGCCCGTGGTCGGCATCACGGCCTCTCATATGTCGAGATCCTAACCACCTTCGAGCGCAGCGGCGGCCGTCGATCAGCCGGGCGTGGACCGGGCAGCTCGCCGTCGGGCAGC
Organism: uncultured Actinomycetota bacterium; assembly: GCA_963794435.1. Classification (GTDB taxonomy): domain Bacteria; phylum Actinomycetota; class Actinomycetes; order Propionibacteriales; family Nocardioidaceae; genus Marmoricola. The sequence goes on along the minus strand of CAWCDX010000015.1, from coordinate 25,274 downwards.
CACACCTCGCCGAGCGGGCGCCCCCCTGCCCGTCCGATCGCCGCTACGAGCGGTCCGGCCCAGAGGTGCTCGATGAGCGCGACGGCCGCGACCTCACCCGGCGCGACGGCGTCTGCGAGCGACCAGGTCCCGCCCAGGACCTCGTCGCCGCCGGCCCCCTCGCCGCCGCCGAGCACCTCCGCGGCGATCTGGCCCAGGTCAGGATCGCTGCCGGGCGGTGGCTCGAGCGTCTCGAAGGTCCCGTCGTGGTCGCGCGCGACCAGGAGCACGTCGACCAGGCGCACGACCCCCTGCTCGCGGAGGCTGGCGAGCTCGGCCAGCACCTCCCCCGAGAACGACGGGGCCTCGAACCCGACCACCAGCACCTGGATCGGACCGCTCACTGCTTCACCCGGCCCAGCAGCTCGTCGAACTCCACCTGCGTGAGCACGCCGGTGTCGAGCAGGTGCTGCAGCGCTTCGACTTGGTCTCTCCGGGGCACGACCGACGCCTGCGCCGCCGGTGGTGAGGGCGGCGGGGGCGGCGCAGTCGGGTGCGACGCGGCGTACGCCTGCGCGGGAGACAAGCGCCCGCCGTAGTACGGGACGCCGCCCGCCATCCCGGCCATCCGGATCTGTCGCGGCACGAGGAGGACCACAGGCCCAGCATGCCGCACCGGGAGGCTGCGCGTCAGTCCCGCCGAGGCCCAGCTCACGACAGTCAGTGGTGAGCGACCGCGAGCCCGGGCACCCCGGCGGAGCCGCTAGCGTGACGTCGACAAGCCCTGCTCCGGAGGTGGTCATGCCGTACGTCGTCGACTTCGTGGATGTCTCGACCGTGGGTGTGGAGTCCTCACCGGTCGCGGACGCGCTTGCCGGCCTGAGAGCGAACGAGGCCCGGTACTTCAAGAACAAGTACTCGCACACCTTCACCGTCGAACCTGCCAGCGACGCGAAGGAGGCCGTGGAGTGGGTGCATCGCATCCTCGAGGAAGAACGCGACATCGTCATCGCCTCTCGGCCGCTCGAGGCGACGGCCTTCGAGGTCGACGGGATCCGGATGGCCTACGTCTTCTACGAGTCCGGCTTGTCGATCAACGTGATGTACACGATCGCGGACTCGGGGAAGCGGGCCGTCGGGTTCAAGCTCTCCGAGGGGATGGACGTGCCCGAGGAGCTCGCGAGCCGCTTCAAGTTCGCCAGGCAGAAGTCGAAGCTCGCCGGCACCATCCGTGGCTCCTTCTTCGTCATCAAGGGCGAGTACTGAGCCCGGACATGACGCCGTCCGACGAGGAGGGCGCGCAGCCCGCGGTCGGTGAGCGCCGCTGGCCGATGGCGGTCGCGGCGCTGGTGTGCGTGGGGCTTCACCAGCTGATGCCCGCGGACTTCCGGATCTCGCCGCACTGGATGTACCCCGCGTTCATGGTGGCGTTCCTGGTCGTCCTCATCGTGGGCGACCCGGGGAGGATCGACCGGGAACGGCGATGGCTGAGGGTGACCACCGGGTTGATGATCGGGCTGATCACCCTCGTGAACGCCTTCTCCGCAGCTCGCCTCCTCGACGGCATCCTCACCAAGGGGCACTCCTTCGACACGGCGGGCCAGCTGCTGCTCATCGGGGCCGTGGTGTTCATGACGAACGTGATCGCGTTCGCCCTCTGGTTCTGGGACCTCGACTCCGGCGGCCCAGCCGCCCGGGCTGCAGGGAGCCGCCGGCACCCCGCCGCCTTCGTGTTCCCCGAGATGGGGGTGCCCGAGCTCGTCTCCGCCGCGTGGTACCCGCAGTTCATCGACTACCTGGCCCTGTCGTTCAACACCGCGACCGCGTTCGGGCCGACAGACGTGTCGGCGATCAGGCCCTGGGCCAAGCTGATGATGATCACCGAGGCCACGATCTCCCTCGCCCTGGCCACCCTCGTCGTGGCCCGGGCCGTGAACATCCTCTAGCGCCCGCGCTGACCCGGTCAGTCGACTCCGATGTCCTCGTGCCAGAGGTCGGGGCGCGCGGCGATGAAGTCGGTCATCATCGCCACGCACCCGGGATCGTCGAGGAGCACGACCTCGACGCCGTTCTCGGCGAGCCAGTCGTGGCCTCCGTGGAAGGTCTGCGCCTCGCCGATGACCACGCGGGAGATGCCGAACTGACGCACCAGGCCGGAGCAGAACCAGCACGGCGACAGGGTCGTGACCATCGTGGTGCCGCGGTAGGTGCGCTGACGACCGGCGTTGCGGAAGGCCGCGGTCTCGCCGTGCATCGACGGGTCGTCGTCCTGGACGCGGCGGTTGTGCCCGCGGCCGAGCACCGTCCCGTCGGCGCCGAAGAGCGCTGCACCGATCGGGATCCCGCCCTCGGCCAGCCCGAGCCGCGCCTCCTCGACGGCGACCGCGAGCAGGTCCTGCTCGGAGGGGAGGCTCACGCGCGGACTGCGGCGTCGAGCTTCTTGGGGAGCACGGCGTAGAGCACCGCAGCCACCACGAAGCCCACCAGGAAGGTGATGTCGCCGAACGCCCCGTGCGCCTTGGGCACGACGCCGACGTACTTGGTCTGGTTGGAGAACAGCCAGATCGAGAGCACCATGCCGGCCCCCATGGCGATCGGCCCGGCCCAGTTGACGTAGCTCTTGCTCCAGGGCCACGGCCGTCACGTCGGTGCCCCGCCTCAGGTAGCGGTCGACGAACACGACGCCGAGCCACGGGCCGATCCAGTAGGCGATGATCAGCAGGAAGTTCTCGTAGTTCTCGCCGGCGTTCTTCAGGCCGAAGAGCGCCAGCACGAAGCCCAGGACGCCGAAGATCGCCGGCGACGAGTGCGCGAGCGCGGCGCGGAGGCAGCCGGACGCCCGAGGGCGAGGAACGACATCGCTCCGGAGTAGATGTTCAGCGCGTTGGCCGCCACCGCGCCGATCGCGATGCACAGCAGGGTGAGCTTGCCGAGGGCAGTCGGCATCAGGCCGGTGTAGACGCCCGGGTCGACCGCGGCCGCCTTGCCCGCGGCGCTGACCATCGCGGCGCCGGCCGACTCCAGGACCACGCACGAGACGAGGATGCCGAGGCCGGCGTACACCCCGGCCATGCGGCTGTCGGAGGTGGCCGGGAGGTAGCGCGAGTAGTCGGCGGCGTAGGGGTTCCAGCCGCAGGCGTAGCCGAACGCCGCCGCCGCCTGGATCAGGAACGCACCGGGGATCGGGGCTGGCCGGCGGCCGCCGAGATCGGCCTTGGAGAAGACGACGATCGCCGCCGATCAGGAAGACCACGCCCAGCAGCGGCAGCGCGTAGCGCTCGAAGGCGTGCACCAGGTTGTGGCCGTAGGACGCGACGACGAGCTGCGCGGCCACGATCACCAGCAGGCACAACCACTTGGGCACGCCGGAGACCAGGGCGTGCAGCGCGAACGCGCCGCTGATGCTGTTGACCGCGAACCAGCCGATGCCCGCGACCAGGGAGTTCAGGCCCGCCGGGAGGACGTTGCCGAGGAAGCCGAACCCGGTGCGGCTCAGCACCATCTGGGCGAGCCCGCTGACGGGGCCCCAGCTGGTGAGCACGCCGTGGGTGGCCGACCCGAGGACGGTGCCGAGCACGATCGCGGCCACGGTCTGCCAGAACGAGAGGCCGAAGAAGAGCGGTCCGATGATGCCGACGCCGATGGTGGCGAACTCCAGGTTGGGCGAGGTCCAGGTCCACAGCAGCTGCAGCGGAGTGCCGTGCCGCTCGCGAGGCGGGGATGATCTCGACCCCGCCCGGCTCGACGGCGACGGTCTTGCCGCCGTAGTGCTCGGCGGCGATCGGGTTGGTGGTGGCGTCGACGGTGGTCACGACATCCATCATTGTCGGCACACGTTTCGGGTGGGTTAACCGGCCCACCTAGTGGCCGTCACCGGCGCGGGCCCGAGCCTGCCGGGAGGCTCACCCGCCGGTGACGGGGCGAGCGCCCATGCCGTTCGGGTACGGCAGACCACCGGCCTCGACGATGCCGGTGGCCAGCGGCGTCAGCAGCGCGGTGAGCCGGCCCAGGCCGTCGGGACCGACGGCGTCGAGGAGCGGCATGCCCAGGCGGTCGGTGACCTCCTCGATGCGGTCGCGCTCCCTCGTGCCGAGGGCCGTGAGGTGCCCGTCGTCATCGAGCCATCCGCGAGCACGCAGACGGGCGGCTGCCGCCGTCCAGTCCTCCGCGGTCCAGCCGCGGTAGGTGCGCTGGTCGGCCGGCACCAGGCCCAGGCCGGCCATCAGCACGTGCGCCTCGCACCCGTCGACGCCCGCGGCGGCCAGTGCCCTGTTGTGGCCGTCTCCACGGTGCTCGCGAATCGCCGCGGTCGCCCAGAACAGCGCCAGGTGGGGCGCGGCCGGGCGGGGCAGCGACGCGTGCGCGGCGAAGAGGGGACGACCCTCCGCGGACGGCGAGCGTACGGCCTCGGTGGCCAGGTCGGCCGCCTCGACCACCTCCGCGGACTCGACGGTCGAGCCGAGCAGTCGACGGATGGCCTCGTCGAAGACGTCCAGCCTGGCCGCGCACGCCTGCTCGGGCGTGGTGTGGCGCCACGCGTCGGGGAGCGCGCGTTCGACCATGGCGTGCTTGAAGTTGTAGAAGCACGCGGTGACCACCTCCGGCGGCACCTCACCCAGCGCTCCTGACCTGCTCGCGAAGTAGGCCATCCAGCCGCCCTTGAGACCGAGTCTCTCGTAGTGCTTCGGCCGCTCGGGCGCGTAGTAGACGACGGCATGGAAGGTCTCGGCGACGCGGCAGAGGTTCCTGATCGCCGCACCGTCGTCCATTCCACCGGAAGCCTCGGTCATGTTCCCCCTCCGTCGACGTCCTGTCCTACCCGAATCCGCGCGACGTCACCACCGGCGGCGCCTACCGCACTCCCCGGACCGGCAGCACGGCGGCGGCTCCGAGGATCGCGCAGGCGCCGGCGACGGCGTACAGGGCGGCGTAGCTCCCGTCGCTCAGCGCCAGGACGACCGGCGCGAGAGCCGGGGCGACCGAGAACGGCAGGGCGCCCGCGATGTTGAAGACCCCGAGGTCCTTGGCGGCGTTGTCCTGGTCGGGGAGCACGTCGGCGACGAGGGCGAGGTCGACCGCGATGTAGGTGCCGAAGCCCAGGCCGCCGATGGCCATGCCGACGAGGTATCCGTTGAAGCCACTGGCCAGTGCGATCACGAACATGGACGTGCCGTAGACCAGGGACGCGGCGACGACGAAGACCTTGCGCCGCCCGGTCCGGTCCGAGACCTTGCCGCCGACGAGCGAGGCCACGACCAGCACGACCGACTGCACGAGCACTCCCAGGAAGATCTGGTGCGGTACGTCGTCCTGGTCGCTGTCGAGGTTCCGGAGCAGGTAGTAGGTCTGGTAGGTGATCAGGAACGCGTAGGCCAGGACGAACAGGAACCGGCCGACGAACGCCCAGGCGAAGTCTCGGTGCCGACGGGGGTTGACGTAGAAGCTGCCGAGGAGCTCCCGCACCGACCACGGCGGCCGGTCGGCCTCGTCGAGCCGTCGATCCTGCAGCACCAGGGCGAACGCGACGATGAAGACTGCGCCGACGGCGCACGGAGCCAGGAACATCGCGGTCTGGTGCCCGGTGAACAGCGAGACCAGAGAGGCGGCGCACACCGACGCGACGGGCAGGCTGATGCCGAGCATCCCCGAGACCGCGCCGCGTTGCGCGACCGGCACCTGGTCGGGAAGCACGGCGACCATGACGGCGAGCAGCGCGTTGAAGAACAGCTGGGCGAGGCACCAACCGACCACCGTGACGGCGACGTTCGGGGCCAGTGCCACGACGAGGACCCCGAGGCATCCGCCCACCAGCCCGATCAGCATCCACGGGCGACGCATCCCCCAGCGCGACGTCGTACGGTCGCTCAACCTGCCGAAGAACGGGTTGCCGAGCATCGCCACGAGCGCGCCGATGCCCGTCACCAGCGCCAGGCTGTTCGGCGCCTGCTCGATCCCCACCAGCGAGTCGACCTTCAAGGCCAAGGTGACGAGCAGTGGCGCGATCAGGACGAGCGACGTGCTCATGAACGCCAGTGCGTACAGGGCGATGAAGCCCCACCCCACGCGGCGTGCGGGCGCTTCCCCGTGGCCTGCTGCGACGTCCTCGACTGCGGAGAGGTCGGGCATGACCTGGTCTTCCCGTGCCCGCGTCGGCGGGCACTTCCCTGCAGCGTAGGCCCCCGTCGACCACAGGGGTGCCGATCGTCTCGTGCACTACTGTCGAGTGGTCGTCGGCCCAGGCGGATGAGGGGAGCTGTCATGACGAGCCCCCTGCTCCGGACCAAGCTCTACATCCCGCCGGTACGTCGCACCCTGGTGACGCGTCCTCGCCTCCTCGAGAGGCTCGACCGGCAGCCGCCACCACGGCTGACCCTGGTGTCGGCTCCGCCGGGATTCGGCAAGACGACGCTGCTGGCCGCGTGGCTCGACGACGCTGCCGCCAAGGAGCGCCCGGTCGCGTGGGTGTCCCTGGAGGAGGGCGAACGGCAGCCCGCTTCCTTCTGGGCCTACCTGGTGACCGCGCTCGACGCGGCAGCGCCGGGAGTCGGCACCAACGCCCTTCCCCTGCTGGCTGGCGCCGCCCAACCGCCGATCGCGACGGTCCTCGCCACCGTGCTCAACGAGCTCACGACGCTGCCGCACGGCCTCGACCTGGTGCTCGACGACTACCACCTCGCCGACGGGCCGGCGATCGCCGAGGACGTGGCCTTCCTCGTCGAGCACCTTCCCCCCGACGTACGCCTCGTGATCAGCACGCGCGCCGACCCCCACCTGCCCCTGGCCCGGCTGCGAGCCCGAGGGGAGCTCGTCGAGGTGCGGGCCGCGGACCTCCGGTTCACCCCCGAGGAGGTGGCCTCCTACCTCAACGAGGCCATCGGCCTCGACCTCCCGGACGCGGAGGTCACCGCCCTCGAGGGGCGCACCGAGGGATGGATCGCCGCGTTGCAGCTGGCGGCACTCTCGCTCCAGGGCCGTGCGGATGCGGCCGGCTTCATCGCGGGGTTCGCGGGCGATGACCGCTACGTCGTGGACTACCTCGTCGACGAGGTCCTGGCACGCCAGCCGGAGGCCGTCCGACGTTTCCTGCTCCAGACCTCGATCCTGGACCGGCTCAGCGGCCCCGTGTGCGACGCCGTCACAGGAGGGGACGACGGCGAGGCGATGCTGGACCTGCTCGACCGCTCCAACATGTTCCTCGTCCCGCTCGACGACAGCCGTCACTGGTACCGCTACCACCACCTGTTCGCCGACGTCCTGCGGACCCACCTGGTCAGGGAGCGTCCCGGGGACCTCGCCGAGCTGCACCGCCGGGCCGGTCAGTGGTACGACGCGGCCGACGAGCCGATCGCCGCCGTCCGGCACACGCTGGCGGCCGGAGACGTGGAGCACGCAGCCGACCTGATCGAGCTGGCCATCCCCGCCCTGCGCCGCGACCGCAAGGAAGCCACCATCCGGGCCTGGCTCGACGACCTCCCAGCAGAGGTCGTGGCCGTGCGGCCGGTGCTCGCGGTGGGCTTCATCGGGGCGTTGATGGCGGGCCTGGAGATCGACACCGTCGCGACCCGCCTCGACGACGTCGAGCGGCTGCTCCAGGCCGCGGGCGCAGCCGATCCGCCGGGATCGGTCGAGATGGTCGTGGTCGACGAGCCCGAGCTCGCTCGCCTGCCCGGTGCGATCGAGTCGTTCCGCGCGGCGCTCGCGCTGCTCCGCGGTGACCCGCAGGCCACCGTCGCGCACGCCGACCTGGCCATCGCCCGCGCCGCCGACGGTGACCACGTCATCAAGGCCTCCGCCGCCGCGCTGTCCGGGCTCGCCTCGTGGGGAACCGGCGACCTGGAGGCCGGGTACCGGGGGTACGCGACCGCCGTCGACGGGCTACGCCGTGCCGGGCACATCTCCGACGTCCTCGGGTGCTCCATCGCCCTGGCCGACATCCGGATCACCCAGGGGCGCCTCGACGACGCCCGGCGCACCTACGACGAGGCGCTCCGGCTCGCCGCTGCCCACGAGGACGGCGCGGTCATGCGCGGGACGGCGGACATGCTCGTGGGCCTGAGCCAGATCGCGCTGGAACGCCACGAGCTCCAGGAGGCCGCGGCGTACCTGACCCGTGCCGAGGAGCTGGGCGAGCACACGGGTCTCCCCCAGCACCCGTACCGCCTGCGGGTGGCTCGCTCGCGGAGGTGTGAGGTGGCCGGAGACCTGGCCGGCGCGATCACTCAGCTGGACGAGGCCGAGCGCGTCTACGTGGGCGACTTCTCCCCCAACGTGCGCCCGATCCCGGCGCTGCGCGTGCGGCTGCTCCTCCAGCAGGGGCGCCTGGAGGACTCCCTTGCCTGGGCGCGGGACCACCACCTGTCCGCCGACGACGACCTCTCCTACCTGCGCGAGCTCGAGCACCTCACCCTGGCCCGGATCCTGCTCGCCGAGCAGGCAGCGGAGGGGCTCCTGGAGCGACTGCGTGTCGCGGCCGAGGACGGCGGGAGGGTCGGCACCCTCATCGAGATCCTCGTCCTGCAGGCGCTCGCGCACGCCGAGAGGGGCGAAGCGGGCGCCGATCCGCTGGAGCGAGCGTTGCGGCTGGCCGAGCCCGAAGGCTACGTGCGCGTCTTCGTCGACGAGGGCCTGCCCCTCCGTGCCCTGCTCGAGACCACCGCGCTGAAGCATCGGACGTGGTCGTACCCTCGTCGCCTCCTGGATGCGTACGGCGCCCCGAGCCGCACCCCGTCGCAGCCGGGACTGGTCGACCCGCTCAGTGCCCGGGAGCTCGACGTGCTCCGCCTGCTCGCCACCGACCTCGACGGCCCGGCCATCGCCCGCCAGCTCGTCGTCTCGCTCAACACCGTGCGCACGCACACGAAGAACATCTACGCCAAGCTCGGGGTCAACAGCCGTCGCGAGGCGGTCACCCGCGGCGGGCAGCTCGATCTGCTTGCCCGCAGCCGCCCGCACTGACACCTGAGGCCACCCCTGGGCCTCCGGCCGAAGATCTGGGGGCTGGGTCAGGGCGGCACCTGATGTGCCGACCGACCCGGCCGACGCACAGTGGACTCACCCGCAGCAGCCGCTGTGAGCTCGACACCGAATGAAGGGCACCGCCATGAACGACATCCACCAGAGCTTCGCCGACCAGGGTCTGGTCCGGCCGCGGGACGGACGGGTGCTCGGTGGCGTGTGTGCCGGACTCGCGAGACGTCTGGGCCTCGGGGCGTGGACGACACGTCTGCTCTTCGTCCTGGTGCTCATGGTCATCCCCGGCAGCCAGATCCTGGTCTACCCGGTGCTGTGGATCCTGATGCCCTCGGAGGAGACCCTCCGGGCTCGCCGTACGCAGGCCGGCGCGGTACCAGCCGTCTGACCTGATCGACCCTCCACCACCCGGAGGCGGTCCCGCGGCAGCGGGGCCGCCTCCGGGCTGTCTCGGCCCGCACCGGTCAGTCCCGCAGGTAGGCCAGGGCGGCGAGGACCCGGCGGTTGCTGCCCACGTCCGGGTGCAGTCCCAGCTTGGTGAAGATCGTGCTCACGACGGGCTCGACCGTCTTGATGCTCAGGTGCAGCTCCTGGCTGATCGCTGTGTTGGACATGCCCCGCGCCAGCAGCTCCAGCACCTGCTGCTCGCGGGGACTCAGCCCCTCGAGGTTGCCGGCCCGTCGCTGCCGGGCGATGGCGTCGGCCAGGCTCTGGCGCTCGATCACCAGGGCAGCCTGGGCGGCGAGGTCGACGAGCAGCCGCTTCTCGGCCAGGGACAGCGGGTCGGCGTGCCGGCGCTGGACGCTGAGGGCACCGACGGACTCGCCGCCTGCCGTCACCTCGCACCCGTGCCGACCCGGGGAGGCAAGCAGGGTCGCCAGGCTGGCGGGTGCGATCGCCTCTGCGGTGTCCGGCCACACCCCGACCGCGTGGAGGTTGTCGGCGCGGTCCCATCCACAGGGTCGCGACGGGTGCGTCGAGCGCCTGCGCCACCGCCTTCGCGAACTCACCCGGCAGGTCCTGCGAGTGCGGCTCCCTGCGCGAGAGCCAGGTGAGCGCCGAGTAGGCCGCGAGCTGCTGGCCGTGGACGATCGCCCACCCGGCAGCGAGCGGGATCAGGGTCGCCGAGAGGATGCCGAGCCGGGGCGTCCCCCAGCCCACGAGGCCGATGACCAGCAGCGCGGCCGAGCACCCCACGGCGGCCACCAGCCAGCTCAGCTGGCGGCGTACGACGCCGTCCGACGTCCGCCACCGCGCCACGACGGCGACCACCCAGAGGACCTGGAAGCCCACGTAGGCCGGGTGCGCGAGCGCCGACCACACGGTCGAGACGATCGCCGGCGTCTCGGTGTGCACCGGGTGCGAGAGGGTGACGCCGGCCGAGTCGTACTCCACCGGCCAGAGTGCCGACAACGTGGCACAGACGGCGGTGACGGCCACGATCACGGCGACCCCCCATCGCCATCGCGGTGAGGGCAGCCGCCCGTCCGGGAAGCAGATCACCGAGAGCGTGGTCAGGGCGAGCGCGACGACCACGGGCCACACCCCCCACCAGGCCCACCACCGGCTCGCCTCCGACGACGACGCGTGCCCCACCTGCCGGCCGAAGAACGTCACCGCCTCCACGACACCGGTGGCCATGAACAGGATGCCCTCGCGGTGCCCGGGGCGCTGGAAGAGCACGTAGGCGCCCACTCCGGCGAAGGCCAGCGCGAGGAGCCCGTTGTGCAGGTTCGAGAGCCAGAACCCGCGAGCGAAGCCGAAGGTCACCAGCACGACGACGGTGCTGAGCACCAGCAACGGCAGCGCACCGCGGAGTCCACGAGCGCCCGTGCCAGTCACCTCGTCATCGTGGCACGGGGACCACCGCACCCCCTGCAGGGTTTTCCCTGTTTCTCGGGTGCAGGGATCTCCCCGTGGCGAGGGCGGTCACGGTGTTCCCAGAGTGGGGGCTCAGCACCTCCCCGAGCGAAGGATCACCATGACCACCACCCCTGCACCCTCGTCCACCTCGCTGCCCGAGGCCCCCGCCCGCCACGGCAGGGCCAGCAACCCCACCGAGCGACTCCTGACGGGGTCACTGCTGGTCGCGCCGCTGCTCTACCTCGCCGCCGACTCCACCTACGCTGCCCGTGGCTGGTCGGACCCGACCGCGGGCATGCTGCACGTGATCGGGGCCGTGGCCTACGGGTTCGTCATCCTCAGGGTCGCCGCGTGGCTGCCCGAGGAGTCGATGCTGAAGGCCGCGGTCCTGCTCACCGGCCTCATCGGCATGGCCGGCAACGTGGCGTACGGCTTCGACACGATCCACATGTCGCTCGGGGACACCGCCCTGGTCGACCAGTCCGGCGCGGCCAACCTGATCAAGCCGCTCGGCCTGTTCTTCCCGCTGTCGTTCGTGCTGGTCGCCGTCGCCCTCGCGAGGCTCGGCCACCGCTGGCAGGGCGGCCTCGTGCTCGTGGCGAGCGTCGTGTGGCCCGTGGCCCACATCGCCAACATCGCCGCGCTGGCCGTCGCCGTGAACGTCGCACTCGTCGTCGCCCTCGGGAGCCTGGTCTGGTCGCCCGAGCGTGAGGAGTCGACGGACGCCGCGAGCTGAGGGGCCTCGCCCCGGACGCTCGACCGGGAGTGGGGCCAGGCTGCGCCCACCCCGGTCCGCCGGCGTCGTCGACCTAGTCGTCGCTGCCGGAGTCCTCGTTGACGTAGAACATCCGCTTGTTGACGAACTCGTCCATCCCCAGCGGCCCGAGCTCACGGCCGAAGCCGCTGCGCTTGACACCGCCGAACGGGATGTCCGCACCCTCGCCCGCCGTGGTGTTCACGTTGGCCATGCCGACCTCGAGCCGCTGGGCCAGCTTCTCCGCCCGGGCGGTGTCCTTGCTGAAGACCGCGCCGCCGAGCCCGTACGTCGTGTCGTTGGCCAGCGCGAGCGCCTCGTCGTCGGAGCCGACCTTGTAGACGACCGCGACCGGGCCGAAGAGCTCCTCGGAGTAGGCACGCATCTCCTTGGTGATCCCGGAGAGCACGGCCGGGGAGTAGAACGCCGCCGGCCCCTCCCCCAGCTCGCCGCCCGCGTGCAGCGTGGCACCCTTCGAGACGGCGTCGTCGACCTGCTCGGCCAGCGTCTCGGCCGCGCGGCGCGACGACAGCGGCGAGAACGAGTCGACCGCCTTCGCCTTCTCGGTGATCTTGGCGACGAAGTCGTCGAAGAGGTCCTCGTGCACGATCATCCGCTTGTTGGAGTTGCACGCCTGCCCGGTGTTGTAGGTCCGGAAGTCCCACGCGTCGCCGACCAGCCCGTCGAGGTCGTCGGTGTCGAGCACGATCATCGGGTCGGAGCCACCGAGCTCGAGCACGCACTTCTTCAGGTTCTTGCCGGCGAGCGCTGCCACCACCGCGCCCGCGCGCTCGGAACCGGTCAGCGAGACGCCCTGGATGCGGGGGTCGGCGATGATCGTCTCGATCTGCTCGTGGCTGGCGAACACGTTGACGTAGGCGCCCTCGGGCACGCCGGCGTCCTTCATGATCTGCTCCACCGCCAGCGCCGACCGCGGCACCGACTCGGCGTGCTTGAGGATGATCGTGTTGCCCAGCATCAGGTTCGGCGCCGCGAACCGGGCGATCTGGTAGAAGGGGAAGTTCCACGGCATGATCCCCAGGAGTGGGCCGATCGGCAGCCGCTGCACCATGGCCTTGCCGCCGGAGACCGACTTGATCGGCTGGTCCGCCGCGAGCGTGGGCCCCTCGTCGGCGAAGTAGTCGAAGATCGCCTGGCAGAACTCCGCCTCCTCGACACCCTCCGACTCCGGCTTGCCCATCTCCTTCTTCGCGATCGCCGCCAGGTCGTCGGCCCGCTCGGCGAAGAGCTTCGCGACCTTCTTCACCACGACCGCGCGCTCGGTGATGGGGACGTCGCGCCAGGCTGCGTAGGCGGAGGTCGCCGCGGAGAGGGCCGCCTCGATGTCGGCGTCGGAGGCGTAGTCGAAGCTCTCCTCCACTTCGCCGGTCGACGGATCGGTCACCTGGTAGGTGGGACTGCTCATGCCTGCTGCCTCGCTTCTTGGTCCATTCCGGTGGGCTGCCGTCCGCGGCCGCGACCACGGCGGTGAGCACCGGTCGCGTCGTACGCCGCTCTCCTCGATGCTCTCGGCTCCGAGGGCCGAGGACAACCCCTGACAAGGCGGCGAGCCAGCGAAATCCGCGGCCATCGCCCCCGTCACAGTGCGAGCTCCCGGGCAGACTGGGGATCTGCCCCGGACCCCGCTGACGCCACCTTCGCGCGCCGTGGAGTTCGGGGTGTGCGGGTGCCGTCAGATGCCGTGAGCAGCCTCGTGCTGTTCCAGGACGGGTCGTCCCCGCGTCGCTCGGCTCACCCCGCTCGGACCACCGCGTAGGGCGGCACCCAGTCCTCGGTCGGGTCCTCGCCCACACGGCCGTCGACCGTCTCGCGCAGGAGGTCGGCGTGACCGGTGTGGCGGCCGTACTCCTCGAGCATGTCGGCGACGAGCCGGCCCAGGGTCACCGGAGTGCCCCAGCGCCTGCCCATCTCGATCTCCTGCTCGAGGCCGCCGTCGGCGAGCCGCGCGGCGAGGATCTCCCGGGAGCGGGCGACCGCGGCGTCGTAGGCGGCGTAGAGCTCCTTCGGGGAGTCGCCGGCCGCGGACTCGAAGTCCCAGTCGGGATCCGCCTCCCAGTCGTGGGAGCGCCACGGTTCCGAGGGCGCCGAGCCGTCGAGGTCCCAGGTGAAGTGGATGTCCTCGACGCGGGTCAGGTGCTTGAGCAACCCGCCGATGGTCAACGAGGAGGCTCCGATCGTGAGCGCGAGACCGTCGGCGTCGAGACCGTCGGCCTTCCAGCGGAAGGTGGCTCGTTGCCGGTCCAGGGCGCCGACGAGGTGCTCGGTGGGGGTGGCGGAGAAGGGGGGTTCCCAGTCAGGTCGCGTCATGAAGACACCGTAGGCCTGGTTCTGGACGATCTACTTCCGGAATAGTGGATCGGGTGACACCCGACGGCAGCCCCACCTCCCGCGCGCTGCGCACCCTCGAGCTGCTGCAGACGACTCCGGGCATCCGCGCCGACGCGCTGGCCGGGCAGCTCGGCGTCACCGAACGGGCCGCGCGCCGCTACATCGGCATCCTGCGCGAGGCCGGCATCCCGGTCGAGTCAGAGCGTGGCCCCTACGGCGGCTACCGGCTCGGCCGCGGGCTGCGGCTGCCCCCGCTCGTCTTCAGCGCGACCGAGGCGCTGGGCCTGGTGATGGCCGTGCTGGACGGCCACCACGCCGCCGCGAACCCCGACGACCCCGTCGGCAGGGCCCTGGGCACGCTGATGCGCGCGCTCCCGGAGGCGGTCGCTGCCCAGGCCGCCGCGGTCCGCACCTACGCGGAGGCGGCTCCCGACGGCGCCGCGGTCCGGCCCGATCCCGCGACGACGAGCGCGCTGGTGCACGCGGTGGCCGGGGAGCACCGGGTCCGCCTGGACTACCACTCCGAGGCCGGCTCGCAGTGGACCACCACGGTCGACCCCTGGGCGGTCGTCGTGCGCTTCGGCCGCTGGTACCTGCTGTGCTTCTCCCACAGCGCCCAGGAGGTGCGCACCTACCGGATCGATCGGGTGCGCTCGGTGGTCGAGCTCGACGAGTCGTTCGAGCCTCCTCGCGACCTCGACCCCGTCAGGGTGCTCGAGGAGAACCTCGGTTCCGGCTGGGAGTACGCGACCGACGTGCTCATCGAGGACGCGCTGGAGAACGTGCAGTGGGTTGCCCGAGGCCTGGGGCGCCTGGAGGCAGTGGACCCGAAGACCACGCGGCTGCGTGGCTCCACCGGCAACCCGTACTGGTACGCCGAGCGGCTCGCCCGCCTCCCCGTCGACTTCCACGTCGAGGGGGGGCCCGAGCTGCGGCACTGCGTCGCCACGCTCGGCGCCCGCCTGGTCAAGGCCGCGGCGCAACGGTCCCCCGGGGCCGCCCCCGGTTAGGTTGATCCTGTGACGCAGGTGCCGCTGTTCCCGCTGAACACGGTGGTGTTCCCGGGTGTGGTCACCCCGCTGCACATCTTCGAGGAGCGTTACCGGGCCCTGGTGCGCGAGCTGCTGACCATCGATGCGGTCTTCGACCGGGTCTTCGGGGTGATCGCGATCCGCGAGGGTTACGAGGTCGGCGAGCACGGCATGCAATCGGTCCACCGGGTCGGCACTCTCGTGCAGCTGACCGAGGCGGAGGCCTACGACGACGGTCGCTTCGACATCGAGGTGATCGGCAGGCAGCGGCTGCGGGTGATCGACTCCGACAACTCCGGGCCCTACCTGCTCGGCGACGTGGAGCTGCTCTCCGACACCGACGAGACCGGTGCCGCGGCCGACGCGCAGGCCACGCTGTCCACCTTCGAACGCTACCGGGAGTTCCTCTCCGAGCTGCGCGGCGGCCCGGTGCTCGCCGGCGAGATGCCCAGCGACCCGGCGTACCTCTCCTACGCGCTGGCCAGCACCTGCCTGCTGACCCTGCCGCAGCGCCAGCGGCTCCTCGAGTCCGACACCGCCATCGACCGGCTGGGGCTGCTGCGGCGCACGCTGCACGACGAGATGCGGGCGATGCGCGCCGTGCCCTCGCTGCCGGCGACCGAGGTGGCCCGCACCCGCTGGTCCCCGAACTGATGGCGCGCAAGGCGGCCTCGGGCGGTACGCCGGCCGTCGTCGCTCTCGAGCGGGCCGGAGTCTCGTTCACCTCGCACGTCTACGAGCACGACCCCGCCCACTCCGGGTCCCTGAGGAGGGCGGGCAACGCCCGTCTCGAAGGGTCCCTGAGGAGGGCGGGCAACGCCCGTCTCGAAGGGTCCCTGAGGAGGGCGGGCAACGCCCGTCTCGAAGGGTACGGACTCGAGGCGGCCGAGCGCCTCGGGCTCGATCCGCACGCGGTGTTCAAGACCCTGGTGTGCGAGGTCGACGAAGACCTCGTCGTGGCGATCGTGCCCGTCTCGGGACAGCTCGACCTCAAGGCCCTGGCAGCCGCCGTCGGTGGCAAGCGGGCGGCCCTGGCCGAGCCCTCAGCGGCGGAGCGCGCGACCGGGTACGTCGTGGGCGGCATCTCGCCGCTGGGCCAGAAGAGGCGCCACCGGACGGTCCTGGACGCGAGCGCCGGCGAGCTGCCCACGATCTACGTCAGCGGCGGCAAGCGTGGCCTCGACCTCGGCCTGGCGCCCACCGACCTCGTCGAGCTGCTCGGCGCCGTCCTCGCCCCGATCGGGCGCGGCTGACTACTTCGCCGTCAGCCGCACCAGGGAGTGGGTGGTGCTCCCGTCGGTCCAGGCACTGGCGCCGAGTGCCCGGAAGGCGGCGAGGTCGGCGGCGAATTCCCGTTCGTCCTTGTCGCCGCTCTTGCGGGCGGCGTCGGCGAGCGTCTTGGACCAGCCGTTGTCGAGGGAGAGGTAGAACACGAAGGGTGAGCCGTCCGCGTGCGGCACCACGTCCTTGAAGGTGTCGCTGTCCCCCAGTGACCCGTTGCCCAAGAGCTCCTTGGCGTAGTCGGGGTTGGTGGCGAGCACCGCCTTGCCGGCCGCGGTGTCGAAGGTGGCGGGCAGGTCCGAGAGGCGGACGCCGGTGGTCTTCTGGATGCGGTCCACGAGGTCCTTGATCTTCGCGTCGTCTCCGCGGACGAGGTAGCCGGCCGGGACGTCGGCGGGCGACGTGACCTTCTCGATGCTGGCCGGCGCGTCGCCGCCGACCGAGATGCTGAAGGAGTCGCCGAGCAGGGTCGCGACGTCATCGGGCAGCCGCACCCCGGTCTGCTTCTCGATCTCGGCCTTCATCCCAGCCTCGCTCCCACCGAACATGCCGCTGAGCGAGCCGAGGCCCTCGAAGGCGCCGTCGATGGAGCTGGAGATCTGCTTGCCGTCGATCGAGCCGGCCAGGACCGCCGCCGTGTCCTTCGGCAGGTCCCCGACGTGGTCGCCCACGTTCTTGCTGCCGGCCTGCTTGACGGCACCGCCCGCAGTCGAGAGCTCCAGGCCACCGTCCTTGAACTGCAGGGTGGCACCGGCCCCCTTGAAGTCGGCAATGGCCTTGTCCAGCTGCTTCGCTGCGCCCGGTCCCGCTGACTCCAGCTCCTTGCCGAAGGCGTCCTTGACGACCTGTCCGGCGTGCGGGGAGAGATAGCCGTTGAGGATGCCGGGGCCGCCGGCGGCCTCGGTCCACTTCTGGTACGACGCGTCCTCGGACAGCGGTGAGCCGGCACCGGCCGCCGAGATCGCTGAGGCATGGGCGGTGCTGTCGCTGACGAGCGCGTAGTCGTCACCGATGTCGTAGCCGAAGTCGTCCGAACCGGAGTGCTTGGCGCATGCGGCGAGCTTGGCGAAGCCCTTGGTCGCCGCGTCCTTGTCCTTGATCTGCACGGCCACCACGGGCAGGGGCTTGCCCTTGTCGAGCTGCACGCCACCGAAGGCCGCGCGCTGGCCGATCCACGGCTTGACGTCCTGGGCGTAGTCGACG
This sequence comes from uncultured Actinomycetota bacterium, assembly GCA_963794435.1. Taxonomy (GTDB): domain Bacteria; phylum Actinomycetota; class Actinomycetes; order Propionibacteriales; family Nocardioidaceae; genus Marmoricola. The sequence continues at coordinate 7,844 of CAWCDX010000015.1, read as the reverse complement.
TCCTTGCACTCCTTGCCCAGCGACTCGTCCCAGATCGCCTTGATGACGTCGGAGTCCGGGCGCACGCCGGTGTGCTCGCGGAAGCTGGGGAACTTGCGCAGCGTCTTGATGGCCTCGATCTTCTGGCCGCCCGAGGGGTCCAGGTCGAGGCTGACGACTGCGAAGGTGGACGCGGGCAGCACCTCGGCGGGACGGGGCCCGCCACCGGCGAGGAACCGCCAGGCCGCGAAGCCACCACCGGCGAGGAGGACGACTGCCACCACGGAGGCGACGATCGCGACCACGCCCAGGCGCTTCCTGGGCGCAGCGGACGGCTCGGGTGGTACGACGGGCATCGACGCTGTCTGGTCGCTCATGATCTCCCCGGGATGTGCACCGACGACTGACGCCCCGCAGGCTACGGAATCGAGGGGGGCCGCGTCTGCAGAACTGACTAGTCGAGATCGGGGGGATTGATCACGAAGAGGTAGAGCAGGGCGCCGAAGGCGGCCGCGGCCGGCCACACCCAGAGCACCCCCGAAGCATGGATCTGCAGGCGCATCAGCGCGTGGGCACCGAGGGCCTTGTGGCGCAGGGCGTCGACCTCCGACCCGGGCCCGAGGATCAGCCCGAGCCGTTGCATGACGAAGGAGGCCAACCCGCCGCCCAGGGCCACCAGGACCACGGTCAGCACCGGGTCGCGGTGGCGCCACATCGTGAGCACGAGTCCGCTGACCAGACCTCCGACGCCCGCGATCAGGAAGAACCAGCCGTCGATGTTGACCTGTTTGCCCAGCTGGGCGGCCTCGACGACGATCCCGGTGCGGGTCCGGGTCGCCTGGGGAAGGTCGACGACCTTCCACCACACCAGGGCACCGAGCACGCCGGCGACCAGGAACCAGCCGAGCACGATGCCGACGTCCTGGAGCACCCCCGCCGTCCGGGACGGGTTGCCGGGTGCTGCGGGTGGCTCCGTCGTGGTCGGCTCGCTCATCCGAGGCAGCCGGGGCCGAGGAGGTGCTTGAGGTCGCCGTACAACGCCGGCGCGGCGGTCACCCGGAGCCGGTCGTCGAGGCGCAGCCGCTGGGTGCCGTTGCGGGTGACGAGCTTCAGCTGCACCTCGGTGGTGCCGGGGTGGGTGCGCAGCACCTCCTTGAGCCGGTCGACGACGGGCGGGGTGCAGCGGGTGGAGGGCAGCATGATGACCACCGGGCCACCGACCCCGCGGCCCTCGACGTTGGGCGCGGAGACCGTCCGGCCCCGCAGCTCCGGCTCGTCCTTGCTCTTGTCGAGGCGGCCGTTGACGGTGACCAGGGTGTCCTCGACGAGCAGGGTGCTGGCCAGCTGGTAGTCGCTGGGGAAGAACAGCACGTCGATCGAGCCCTCGAGGTCCTCCACCGTGACGATCGCCCAGGGGTTGCCGGTCTTGGTCATCTTGCGCATCACCTGCGTGACCAGCCCGCAGATCACCACCTGCGAGCCGTCGGGCCGGTCCTCGTCGGTGACCAGCTGTCCGATGGTGCAGTCGGCCGCGTCGGCGAGCACGTGCTCGAGCCCGGTCAGGGGGTGGTCGGAGACGTAGAGGCCGAGCATCTCCCGCTCGTGGCCGAGGAGCGTCTGCTTGTCCCACTCGTCGATCTCGGGGATCGCGACCCGCAGGTCGAAGATCGGCTCGGCGCCGCCCGTCCCGTCGCCGTCCATCAGGGAGTCGAAGAGTGAGTCCTGACCGGAGCCGGAGTCCTTCTTGATCGAGGCGTAGCGGTCGGCGGCCTCCTCGAAGACCAGCATCAGCGCGCGGCGCTTGTGCTTCATGTCGTCGAAGGCGCCGGCCTTGACCAGCGACTCGATGAGCCGCTTGTTGCACACCTGGGCGTCGACCTTGTCCATGAAGTCGTTGAAGTCCTCGAAGCGACCCTTCGCCTCCCGTGCCTCGACGATGCGGTCGACGACGTTGTGCCCGACGTTGCGCACGGCGGTGAGGCCGAAGCGGATGTCGGTGCCGACCGGGGTGAAGTTCGCGGCGGACTCGTTGACGTCGGGCGGCAGCACCTGGATGCGCATCCGGCGGCACTCGTTGAGGTAGATCGCCGACTTGTCCTTGTCACCCTTGACCGAGGTCAGCAGGGCCGCCATGTACTCGGCGGGGTAGTTGGCCTTCAGGTAGGCCGTCCAGTACGAGATCACGGCGTACGCCGCGGAGTGGGCCTTGTTGAAGGCGTAGTCGGAGAACGGCAGCAGGATCTCCCAGAGGGTCTGCATCGCCTCCTGGGAGTAGCCGCGCTCGAGCATGCCCGCCGCGAAGCCGGCCTTCTGCTTGTTGAGCTCCTCGATCTTCTTCTTGCCCATGGCGCGCCGCAGGTTGTCGGCCTGTCCGAGCGAGAAGCCCGCCAGGACCTGGGCGATCTCCATCACCTGCTCCTGGTAGACGATCAGCCCGTAGGTCTCCCCCAGCACCGTCGCGAGCGGCTCGGCCAGCTCGGGGTGGATCGGGTCGATCGGCTCGCGGCCGTTCTTGCGGCGGGCGTACTTGTTGTGCGAGTCGGCGCCCATCGGCCCCGGTCGGTAGAGCGCACCGACGGCCGAGATGTCCTCGAACTTGTCGGGGCGCATGCTGCGCAGGAGCGCGCGCATCGGACCCCCGTCGAGCTGGAAGACCCCCAGGGTGTCGCCGCGCGAGAGCAGCTCGTAGGTCGCCGGGTCGTCGAAGGTGAGGTCCTCCAGGACGACGTCCTCGCCGCGGTTGACCTTGATGTTCTCGAGGCAGTCGTCGAGCACCGTGAGGTTGCGCAGGCCCAGGAAGTCCATCTTGACCAGCCCGAGCGACTCGCACATCGGGTAGTCGAACTGGGTGATGATCGCGCCGTCCTGCTCGCGCTTCATGATCGGGACGATGTCGATCAGCGGCGTGCTGGACATGATCACGCCTGCCGCGTGCACGCCCCACTGGCGGATCTGGCCCTCCAGGCCGACCGCCGTGTCGTAGATGCGGCGGACCTCCGCGTCGGCCTCGTGCAGCGAGCGGAACTCCGCACCGTCGACGTAGCGCTTGTGGGTCGGGTCGAAGATCTCCTTGAGCTTGACGCCCTTGCCCATCACGTCGGCGGGCATCGCCTTGGTGATCCGCTCGCTCATCGCGAAGCCGTAGTCGAGCACGCGGGCGGCGTCCTTCACCGCGGCCTTGGCCTTGAGGCGTCCGAAGGTGGCGATCATGGCCACCCGGTCGGAGCCGTACTTCTCGCTCACGTAGCGGATGACCTCGCTACGCCGGCGCTCGTCGAAGTCGATGTCGAAGTCGGGCATCGAGGGGCGCTCGGGGTTGAGGAAGCGCTCGAAGATCAGGCCGTGCTCCAGCGGGCACAGGTCGGTGATCCGCAGGGCGTACGCCGCGATCGACCCGGCGCCCGACCCACGGCCCGGACCCGACGCGGATGCCGTTCTCCTTGGCCCAGTTGATGAAGTCGGCGACCACGAGGTAGTAGCCGCAGTAGCCCTTGCCCGCGATGACGGCGAGCTCCATCTCGACCCGGTCCCGGACGTCCTGGGTGAACTGCTCGCCGGGGTAGCGGGCCTCGATGCCGCGCCAGACCTCCTCACGGAACCAGGAGTCCTCGGTGTGGCCGGCGGGTACGTCGGCCCGCGCCATGTAGCCACCGGTCGACTCGGTGAAGTCGACGTCGCAGCGCTCGGCCACCAGCAGGGTGTTGTCGCACGCCTCGGGCATGCCGTTCTTGTCGGCCCAGAGCTCGCGCATCTCGGCCGCGGACTTGATGTAGTAGCCGCCGCCGTCGAACTTGAGCCGGTTGGTGTCGGAGAGCCGCTTGCCGGAGGCGACGCAGATCAGGGCGTCCTGGGCGTCGGAGTCCTCGGGGTTGTTGTAGTGGGAGTCGTTGGTGGCCAGCGGCGGGATGCCGAGCTCTTTCCCGAGCCGGAGCAGGTCGTCGCGGGTGCGCTTCTCGATCTCGATGTCGTGGTCCATCAGCTCGAGGAAGAAGTTCTCCTTGCCGAAGATCTCCTGGTACTCCGCGGCCGCGGTGCGCGCCTCGTCGTACTGCCCGAGCCGGAGGCGGGTCTGCACCTCGCCCGACGGGCACCCGGTCGAGGCGATCAGGCCCCCGGCGTACTGGTTGAGCAGCTCGCGGTCGGCGCGGGGCTTGTAGTAGAAGCCCTCCATGCTCGAGCGGGAGGCGAGCCGGAACAGGTTGTGCATGCCCTCGGTCGAGGAGGCCCACATCGTCATGTGGGTGTAGGCGCCGCCGCCCGCGACGTCGTCGCCGCCCTCCTCGGCCAGGTCGCCGCGGCCCCACCGCACCCGGCGCCGCTCGTCACGTCGCGTGCCGGGGGTGAGGTAGGCCTCCAGCCCGATGATCGGCTTGACGCCGTGGGCGCGCGCCTTGGACCAGAAGTCGAAAGCACCGTGCAGGTTGCCGTGGTCGGTCATCGCGATCGCCGGCATCTCGAGCCGAGCGGTCCGCTCGAACAGACCATCGAGCAACGACGCGCCGTCGAGCATGGAGTACTCGGTGTGCACGTGCAGGTGGACGAACCCGTCCCGGCTGGTCGTCATCTGGAGCGGTGCAGCCCTTCCTGCTCGATCTGGGTCAATCAGGACTTACCGGCGAACTCAGCAGCCCGGTGGGGGAAGAAGTTCACCCTAGATCAGGATCCCATCGCCCCCCGACAGGGACACGGGCTCTCCCGCGCCCCGAGGTTCGCGCCGGTCCTCACCCCGCCGGTGGAGCCTGTCGAAACCTCGCCGTCATGACGTCGGCACCTGGCTCTGGCCATACTTGCCGGTGTGAACGATCCCACCGACGGCACCCCCGACGCCGACCTGAGGCGCGACGTACGCCTGGTGACCTCGCTGCTCGGCGAGACGCTGAAGCGGGCCGAGGGCGAGGACCTGCTCGCCCTCGTGGAACGGGTCCGGACGCTGGCCAAGGACGACACGCTGGCCGAGCTGCCCGAGCTCGACCTCGCGACGACCACGAAGCTGGCGCGGGCGTTCACGGCGTACTTCCACCTGGCCAACGTCGCCGAGCAGGTGCACCGCGGGCGCACGCTGCTGCGCGCGCGCCGCGACGAGGGCGGTCCCACGGGCTGGGTGCACGACGCGCTGGCCCGGGTCCAGGAGGCCGGCATCGACTCCGAGACGATCGCGAAGGAGATCCCGCAGGTGGCGGTGCGCCCGGTGTTCACCGCGCACCCCACCGAGGTCGCCCGCCGCTCCACGATCGAGAAGATGCGTCAGGTGGCAGCGCTCCTGGAGCAGCCGGACACCCCGCGTCGCACCCGCCGGCTGGAGGAGGCCGTCGAGACGCTGTGGCGCACCGACGAGATCCGGGTGGAGCCGCCGCAGCCGATCGACGAGGCCCGCAACGGCGTCTACTACCTCGAGGGACTCGCCGCCGCGGCCCTGCCCGACGTGCTCGAGGAGCTGCGCGACCAGCTCGCCGCGATCGACGTGCGGCTCCCGGCGGAGGTCCGTCCGCTGCGCTTCGGCACCTGGATCGGCGGGACCGCGACGGCAACCCCAACGTCACACCCGCGACCACGCGCGCCGTCCTCGAGCTGCAGGCCGTGCACGGCATCCGGCTGCTCTCCGGCGAGGTGAACAGGCTGCGCCGCGACCTCTCGGTCAGCGAGCGGCTCTCCACCGTCTCCGAGGAGCTCCGGGAGCGGCTGGAGCAGATGGTCCCGGAGCTGCCCGAGGTGGAGCCGCGCTACCGCCGGCTCAACGCGGAGGAGCCCTACCGGCTCTACCTCACCTGCGTGCACGTGCGGCTCCAGCTCACCGAGGAGCGGATCTCCAGCGGCCGCCAGCACCGCGACGGACGCGACTACCGCGACGACACCGAGCTGCTCGAGGACCTGCTCGTGCTGCACCGCTCGGTGCTCGAGCACCAGGGCGAGCTGGTCGCAGGGGGCGAGCTGGAGCGGCTCGTGCGCACGGTCGCCGCCACCGGCCTCACCCTGGCCACCCTGGACGTGCGCGAGCACGCGAAGAAGCACCACGCCGCCATCGGCCAGCTGCTCGACCGGCTGCCCGCGGGCGAGGGCGGTGCCACCACGCCGTACGCCGAGCTCGACCGGGAGACCCGCACCAAGGTCCTGAGCGAGGAGCTGGCTGGCGGGCGACCGCTGTCGACCCAGCCGCTCCCCCTCGACGAGGAAGCCACGATCACCGCGGAGACCTTCACCACGATCCGCTGGGCGCTGGACACGCTGGGGCCACGCACGGTGGAGAGCTACATCATCTCGATGACCCGGCACTCCGACGACGTGCTCGCCGCTGTCGTGCTGGCCCGGGAGGCCGGCCTGGTCGACCTGGTCGGCGGCAGCGCGCGCATCGGCTTCGTACCGCTGCTGGAGACGGTCGAGGAGCTGGAGAAGACCGACGAGATCCTCGAGGCGCTCTTCTCCGACGCGTCGTACCGGCGGCTGCTCTCGCTGCTCGGCGACGTGCAGGAGGTCATGCTCGGCTACTCCGACTCCAACAAGGCCGGCGGCATCGCCCCGTCGCAGTGGCAGATCCAGCGCTCCCAGCGAGCCGCCCGCGACGTCGCGCGACGCCACGGCGTCCGGCTGCGGTTCTTCCACGGCCGCGGGGGCTCGGTCGGGCGGGGCGGCGGTCCGACGTACGACGCGATCATGGCGCTGCCCTACGGCACCGTCGAGGGCGAGGTGAAGATCACCGAGCAGGGTGAGGTGATCAGCGACAAGTACGCCCTGCCGGTGCTGGCGCGGCAGAACCTCGAGCTCACGCTCGCCGCGACGCTCGAGGCGAGCCTGCTGCACAAGAAGGACCGCCGCAGCCCGGAGGACGCCGAGCGCTGGGACGGCCTGATGGACCGGCTCTCCGACGCCGCGCACGGGCGCTACCGCGGCCTGATCGAGACCGACGGGCTGCCGGAGTACTTCCTCGCCTCGACCCCGGTGGACCTGCTGGGGGCGCTGCACATCGGGTCGCGACCCGCGCGCCGACCCGGCGCCGACGCCGGCATCGACGACCTGCGCGCGATCCCCTGGGTGTTCGGGTGGACCCAGTCGCGACAGATCGTGCCGGGCTGGTTCGGCGTGGGCAGCGGTCTCGCGGCGGTCGCCGACGAGCGCGAGGTGCTGCGCGAGATGTACGACGGCTGGCCGTTCTTCCGCACCTTCCTCGACAACGTCTCGATGACGCTGGTCAAGACCGACCTCGACATCGCCGCGCGCTACGTCGAGGCGCTGGTGCCCGAGGAGCTGCGCGGCCTGCTCGACGACATCCGCGAGGAGTTCGAGCTCACCGTCTCGGGCGTGCTGGCCGTCACCGGCGAGGACCACCTGCTCGACCGCGACCCGATCCTGCGCACGACCCTGGAGATCCGCGAGAACTACCTCGAGCCGCTCCACCACCTCCAGGTGCAGCTCCTCACCCGGATGCGCGCCGGCGAGGAGGGCGACCAGCTCGAACGCGCCCTCCTGCTCACCATCAACGGCATCGCCGCCGGGATGCGCAACACGGGGTAGGTGGTCTGCGAAGGGTCGGCGGTTTCCCAGGGTAGGAGAGGGAAATTGCCCCATCGCACAGGAAGTTTCCTATGAGATGAGGCAGAAAAGGTTCCTCCCATGGGAAACCGTCAGCCCCCCGCGGCCCGGCGCTCCCAGGCGGCGAGGCTCTCGGCGATCACGGTGTGCATGACGCGGGTGAACTGGTCGTGGTCGAGGCTGGGGACGTGGGCGGCCATGCGGTCGACGATCTCGGCCTCGCGGTCGGGGTCGCGGCCGGCGTGACCGCCGACCTCCTTGTGGTCCTGGACGGCGGCGGTCAGGGCCGCGCGGCGGGCGAGGAGCACGGCGAGCTCGTCGTCCACCTCGTCGATCCGGCT
>CAWCDX010000014.1:0-43549 GCA_963794435.1 uncultured Actinomycetota bacterium | reverse complement strand
GCGGCCGACGACATGTCAGGCCCCGGGTGTCTCGGTGACGACCTGGCGGGCGAGGTACTGCTGCGACCCGACCCTGGCGATCGCGTCGAGCTGACCCTCGAACCAGTCGGCGTGCTCCTCCTCGTCGCGGACCATCTCCTCGAAGACGGAGGCGGTGCCGTGGTCACCGAGCTCGTGGCACTCCTGCGCCGAGGAGTTGAACTGCGCGACGGCCGCACGCTCGCTCTCCAGGCCAGCCGCAGCATCTCCTCGGGGTCCTTCCCCACGGTGATCGAGCCCAGCTTCTGCACGTTGGGGTGCCCGTCGAACATCAGGATGCGGTTGATCAGTGCGTCGGCGTCCTTCATCTCCTCGATGGAGAGGTCGTAGAAGACCTTGCCGAGGCCGCCCAGACCCCAGTTGTCGAGCATCCGGGCGTGCAGGAAGTATGTGCTGGTCACCGTCAGCTCGAGGGTGAGCGCCTGGTTGAGCCGCTCGACGACCCGGGGGTTAGCTGGCTGCACTCTGTCTCTCCCTCGCAGCGGCCTCCGTGAGGATGGCAGCGGGACCGGTGCCGGACGGCACCAGCGCGTTGCCATGCTCACACCAGGCGCTTGAGGGAGAAGACGCACGAGCCGCAGTCCTGGCCCGCGCCGGTCGCCCGGCACACGCTGCCCAGCGAGGCGGCCCCGGCACGGACGGCGTCGACGACGGCGCGGTCGGTGACGACGCGGCAGTGGCAGACGATCACGGCGAATCCCGTGGGCTGTTGGGAGCGAGTCGGTCAGGCACACCTAAGTTAAGTGAGGCATGCCTAACAACGCAAGAGAACCAGGTCACATCCGGCCGGGACCTGTGTCAGGCCGGGTCGAGCTGTCCGGGGTTCGCCGGTTCCTTGCGTTCGCTGCGCGACCCCAGGCCCATGATCATCGCGCTGGCCAGCACGACCAGGCCGATGCCGACGACCTGCAGCGGGTGCAGGCGCTGGTCGAGGACGAGGAAGCCGGCCAGGGCGGCGACGGCCGGCTCGAGGGAGAGCAGGATGCCGAAGACGGTCGCGCTGAGCCGACGCAGGGCCAGCAGCTCGAGGGAGTAGGGCAGCAGCGAGGAGAGCACCGCCAGGGCGAGCCCCTTGAGCAGGTACTCCGGGGTCAGCGGGAAGCCCTGGATCAGGCCCACCGGTGTCACCACCAGCGTCGAGACGACCAGGGCGATGGCCAGGCCGTCGAGCTGGGGGAAGCCGCTCCGGTGCGCCCGCTCAGCAGGATGTAGGCCGCCCAGCAGGCACCCGCCGTCGCCGCGAGCAGCATGCCCACCCAGCTGAGCTCGTCGCAGCGGCACCCGCAGGGCCTCGGAGATCAGCAGCACCCCGAAGCCTGCCGCCATCACGGCGGCGAAGTCGGCAGGCTTCCGCGACAGCACGGTCGTCAGCACGAGCGGTCCGAGGAACTCGATGGTCACCGCCACGCCCAGCGGGAGGTGGGCCAGCGAGCCGTAGAAGGACCAGTTCATCAGGCCCAGCGCGATCCCGAAGGCGACCACCGTCAGCCACGCCTGCCGGTCGTGCCCGCGCAGCCGCGGCCGCGGAACGCCACCAGGATCACCGCCGCGATCCCGATGCGCATCAGCACCGAGCCGCCGACCCCGATCTCGCGGACCAGGTTGCTCGCGAGGGCACCCCCGAACTGCACCGAGACCACGCCGCCGAGCACCAGCAGCGGTGCGGGGACGACGGGGTGGCGAGTCACCGCGACAGGCTAGGCGTGGCGGCCTCGGGTACCCGACCTTCCGGCCTCTGCGCCGAGGTTGCACCTCGGCGGGGAGGCCATTTGTGGTACCCAGGAAACCTCACCGAGCGCGCTGCACCCGGCCCTCGTCCCACACCGGCCCGTCGGACTCGTAGACCGACCGTCCGCGCCGTAGACCAGGAAGCGGTCGAAGTCGCGGGCGAACCAGCGGTCGTGGGTGACCGCGAGGACGGTGCCCTCGAACGTCGAGCCCCTCCTCGAGCGCCTCGGCCGACTCCACGTCGAGGTTGTCGGTCGGCTCGTCGAGCAGCAGCAGGGTCGCCCCGGACAGCTCCAGGAGCAGGATCTGGAACCGCGCCTGCTGCCCGCCGGAGAGCGACTCGAACTTCTGCTCGGCGGCGTGCGCGAGCTCGTAGCGGTCCAGCGCGCGCGAGGCGGGCTCGCGCGGCATCCCGTCGCGATGTTCGTCGCCGCGGTGCAGGATCTCCAGCAGCGTGCGCCCGACCAGCTCGGGGTGCGCGTGGGTCTGCACGAACCAGCCCGGCCGCACGCGGGCGCCAAGCCGGGCGCGCCCGTGTGGCGCACCGGCGCGACGGCACCTCGGCGACCGGCCGGTGCTCGACGTCGGGGTCGCTGCCACCGGCCGCCAGCAGCCGCAGGAAGTGCGACTTGCCGGAGCCGTTGGAGCCGAGCACGGCCACCCGCTCGCCGTACCAGACCTCGAGGTCGAAGGGCTTCATCAGCCCGGTCAGCTCCAGGCCCTCGCAGACCACCGCCCGCTTGCCGGTGCGACCGCCCGTGAGGCGCATCGAGACCTGCTGCTCGCGCGGCTGCGCGACCGGCGGCCCGGCCTCCTCGAACTTGCGCAGCCGGGTCTGCGCCGCCTGGTAGCGCGAGGCCATGCCGTCGTTGTACGCCGCCTTCTGCTTGTACATCAGCACCAGCGCCTTGCAGCTTCGCGTGCTCCTCGTCCCAGCGCCGGGTCAGCTCCTCGAGGCGGGCGAACCGGTCGCGCCGCGCCTGGTGGTACGACGAGAAGCCACCGGGTGCGTCCAGATGCTGTTGCCGGCGGCGCCCAGCTCGACGGTGACGACCCGGGTCGCGGTGTTGTCGAGCAGCTCGCGGTCGTGGCTGACGAACAGGATCGTCTTCGGCGACTCGCGGAGGCGGCCCTCGAGCCAGACCTTGCCGGGCACGTCGAGGAAGTTGTCCGGCTCGTCGAGCAGGAGCACCTCGTCGGGCCCGGCGAGGAGGTACTCGAGCACCAGCCGCTTCTGCTCGCCGCCGCTGAGCGTGGTCAGGTCGCGGTACTTCGCCCGGTCGTAGGGGACCCCCAGCGCGGTCGTGCAGCAGGTGTCCCAGACGACCTCGATCTCGTAGCCCCCGGCGTCGGCGAACTCCGCGAGCGCGCCGGCGTAGGCGCATCTGGGTCTTCTCGTCGTCGGCCTCCATCAGCAGGAGCTCGAGCCGCTCGACCTCGGCGGCCGCGGCGCGGACCCGCGGGGGCGCCACCGAGAGCAGCAGCTCGGCGACCGTCGTCGCCCCCTTGGCCGACCATCTGACGCATCACGCCGAGCCCGCCCGAGCGCGTGATCGCGCCCGCGTGGGCGTCAGCTCGCCGGTGATGATCCGCAGCAGCGTGGTCTTGCCGGCGCCGTTGGCCCCCACCAGCGCGACCTTGGCGCCCTCGCCGACCCGGAACGAGACGTCGTCGAGCAGCACCCGCCCGTCGGGCAGCTCGTAGCGCACCCCGGCGACCTCCACGTGACCCACGAGGGGCCATTGTGCGCGCCGTACGACGTCACCGCCACCGGGTTTCAGCCGCGCCCTGAACCCCACCTGAATCGGACATCCCGACGCACACAGGCCCACCAGGGCGTTGACAGGGAGATCACAGGATGGGGCCGCAAGGTGAGGGACATGTTGATCGACAAGCAGACAGAGACGCGACGGCCAGGCCCGACGTACCACCGCCGCACGACGCGGGGTGCGCATCGCCGGGACCGTCGGAGCCGCCGGGTGCGGCGGCGATCGGCGTCAGCACGGCCGTCGCGCACGCCGGGACCGACGACAGCAACACCACGACGCCTCGGGAGGCGAGCTCGACCACTCGGGCCTCCCTGCCACCCCCGGCTCCGATGACCAGACGAGCACCACGGCCCACAGGCGCCACAAGCACAAGAAGAGCACCCAGACGCCAGCCGGCCCAGCCGACCCAGCAGCCCGCACCCACCTCCGACCAGCTGGCCGGCCCCAGCAGCGGCGGGTCCTCCCAGGGCCACTCCAGCGGCTCCTGACCCCCACCCGCACACCCACCACCACCAGCAAGGACATGACCATGGACCAGGACGAGACTCGCGCCGCAGCACCCGCCGCTCCGGCCGCGTGCGCACGATGATCGTCGGCGGCGCCGTGGCGGCCTCGCTGGCCGCCACCGGCGGCATCGTCGCCGTCGGGGCGACCGGCGCACCTCGACCGCCACCAGCTCGACGAGCGGCACCAGCACGACGAGCGGCACGACGCAGCAGCACGGCCGCCAAGCAGCGCCTCCCGCAGCTCCCTGGTCACGACCGGCACCGGCAGCAGCTCCCAGGCCACCTCGAGCGGGTCCTGATGACCGACCGCCCGCGACTGGGAGCTCTGGAGCACCGCGTGCCGCCTGGTCGTCACCGACGCCCGGCGCTCGACGAGGCCGCCGCCCTCGTCGACGAGGAGCTGGCCCGGATCGAGGACGCGTGCAGCCGGTTCCGCCCCGACAGCGAGCTGATGACGCTCGTCCGCGACGAGGACGGCTCCGCCCAGCTCAGCCCGCTGCTCGCCGAGCTCGTGCGGGTCGCCCTCGACGCCGCCCGCGAGACCGACGGCGCCGTCGACCCGACGCTCGGCTCGGTGCTGGTCGGCCTCGGCTACGACCGCGACATCCGGCTGGTACGCCGCGACCGGCGCCCCGTGACCGTCGTACGCCGTCCTGCCGGCTGGCGCTCGCTGACCCTCGAGGGCCGCCGGCTGACGATGCCGGCCGGCACCCAGCTCGACCTCGGCGCCACCGCCAAGGCCGTCGCCGCCGACCGCTGCGCCCGGCTGGTCGCACGAGCGGCTCGGCACCGGCGTGCTGGTCAGCCTCGGCGGCGACATCGCCACCGCCGGCCCCACCCCGGACGGCGGCTGGCAGGTCACCGTGCAGGACCTGCCCGACGACGTGCCCCAGCAGGTGACCCTCGCCGAGGGCGCCGCCATCGCCACCTCCAGCAGCGCCAAGCGCACCTGGGTCCAGGACGGCCGAGCCGCGCCACCACCTCGTCGACCCCGCCGACCGGCCGGTCCGCGACCGGCCCGTGGCGCAGCGTCACCGTGGTCGCGCCGACCTGCCTGCGCGCCAACGTGGCCACCACGGCCGCGCTGGTCAAGGGCGACGGACGCCCTGGCCTGGCTGCGCCGCACCGGCCTCCCGGCCCGGCTGGTCTCGCACGACCGGTGCCGTGGCCACCCTCGGCGGCTGGCCGCGCGAGGAGGTGGCGGCATGAGCGAGGCACTCTGGGCGCTCGGCCGCGGCACCGGCGTCGTCGCCCTGGTGATGTTCACCCTCACCCTGGTGCTCGGGCATCGTCGCCCGCTCCGGCCGCCCGGTCGGCGGCCTCGGCCGCTTCGGGCTCAACGAGGTGCACCGCACCGCCGCCCTGACCGGCGTCGGCCTGATCGCCGTGCACGTCGTGTCGCTGTTCTTCGACCCCTACGCCCAGCTGCGGCTGGTCGACTTCGTCGTCCCGTTCCTCGGCGCCTACCGACCGCTCTGGCTCGGGCTCGGCACCCTCGCGGTCGACCTGCTCGCTCGTGGTCACCGTGGTCAGCCTGCTGCGCAACGAGGTCGGCCCGCGCGTCTTCAAGGCGGTGCACTGGGCGACCTACGCGCTCTGGCCGGTGGCGCTGCTGCACGCGCTGGGCACCGGCACCGACGCCGGCTCCCTGTGGATGGACGCCGTCGCCGTCGCCTGCACGGTCGCCGTCGCCGCCGCGGTCGCCTGGCGGCTGCTCCCGTCGTACGCCGAGCGCGGCCGTGTCCGCGTCGCCAGAGAGGTCGCCCGATGAGCCAGACGATCGACATCCCGCGCACGGGCGCGGGCCCACGACGACCCAGCGCCTGCTCGGGCCCGCCGCCCGACCTCCCGCTCCCCCACCTCGACGCCGAGGAGCTGCTCGCCCTCGTCGAGGAGGCCGGGCTGACCGGCCGCGGCGGCGCCGGGTTCCCGACCGCCCGCAAGCTCCGCGCCGTGGCCGGGCACGCGCCCGGTCGTCGTCGGCAACGCCATGGAGGGCGAGCCGCTGAGCTCCAAGGACGCCGTCCTGCTCCACCACGCGCCCGGCCTCGTCCTCGACGGGCTCTCCGCTGCTCGGCTCCGCGCTCGCGCGCCCAGCGGGTCGTCCTCGCCACCGGCCCGGAGGTGCCGGCCGGGCCGGTGACGGCGGCCGCCCGCGGCACCCGGGTCGAGGTTCCCGTGCCGACGGCTCATGCCGGCGGCTTCGTGGCCGGCCAGGAGTCCGCCCTGGTCAACCAGGTCAACGGGCGGCGCGGCGTCCCCTCCGACCCGCTGACCCCGTCTGGCGACGCGGCGTCGACGGCCGCGCCCACCGCTGGTGCTCAACGCCGAGACGCTGGCCCAGCTCGCCCTGCTCGCGCGGCACGGCGCCGGCTGGTTCCGCTCCCTGGGCACGCCCGGACGACCCCGGGCACCTTCCTGGCCACCGTCACCGGGTCCGCCGCCGGCATCGTCGCGCACCCCGGGCGTGCTCGAGGCCCCGCGCGGCACCCCCCTGCGCTCGCTGCTCGGGGCGGGCCGGCACGGACCTCGACCGCGTCGCCGCCGTGCTGGTCGGCGGCTACCACGGCGCCTGGGTGCCCGGCCGCCGACCTCGACGTCGCCTGACCACGGCGCCGACCTCGCCCGCTTCGGCGCCTCCCCGGCGCCGGCGTCCTGCACGTCGCTCGACCGGGACGCCTGCCCGCTCGCGGTGAGCGCCCGCGATCGCGGCGTACCTCGCCGGCGAGAGCGCCCGCCAGTGCGGGCCCTGCGTCAACGGGCTGCCGCGGATGGCCCCGACCCTGCCCGGCTGGCCCAGCCCGGAGACGGCGCGCGGCACTGGTCGCGCGAGGTCGAGCGCCTGCGCCGCCTCGTCGACGGCCGCGGCGCCTGCGCCCACCCCGACGGCACCGTGCGCTTCGTGAGCAGCACGCTGACGCGTCTTCGCCGACCACGTCGAGGAGCACCTGGGAGGAGAGTGCCGTGCGCGTGCACGTCGACTGGACCCGGTGTGACGGCCACGGCGCCTGCGCCGAGCTGCTGCCCGAGCTGCTCGAGAGCCGACGAGTGGGGCTACCCCGCTCGCCCGCACCGGCGAGCGCGACCCCGAGGTCCCCGCGCGCGCTCGACGAGCACGCCCGCCGCGCGGTGAACGCCTGCCCGCTGCAGGCCCTGCGGCTGGTCGAAGACCGAGAGGCCGCTAGGCCGCCCGGCGCGTCTCCAGCACCCGGAAGCCCTTGGCGCTGGCCAGCTTCTCGGTCGGGTAGCCCTGCTCGCCCAGCCACCTGCGACAGCGAGTCCGAGCCGAGGTTCTTGCCGACGACCATCACCGCGCGGCCCTCCGGGCGTCAGCCGCGGCAGCCACTGCAGCAGCAGCTCGTGCAGCGCGTCCTTGCCCACCCGGATCGGCGGGTTCGACCAGATCTCGTCGTACGTCGCCTCCGGGTCCACCTCGTCGGGCAGCACGGCCCGGAACCGGTCGGCGACCCCGAGGCGCTCGGCGTTCTCGTCGGCCAGCAGCAGCGCCCGCTCGTTGACGTCGACCGCGGTGACCCGCGCCTCGGGGACGGCGAGGGCGACGGCGAGGCCGATCACGCCGTACCCGCAGCCGAGGTCGAGCACCTCGCGCGCCTCGACCGGCGGCGCCACCTCGCCGCAGCAGCACGCCGGTGCCGATGTCGAGCCGGCCCTGGGCGAAGACGCCCGGAGCCCGAGGTCAGCTCCAGCCAGTGGCCCCACACGTTGGCGCGCACGGGCACCCGCTTGAACGGCGTCGACGGGGTCGGCGGTGAAGTAGTGCTCCTCGGCCACCCCGCTCCTCCTGACCGCCGCCGTTCCACATCCACAGGCGGCTGCGGGGGCCAACCTTTCCACAGCGCGCGACGGCGGTCCGGACCGTGGTCGGTGCGCGGTCGTGGGATGCCGCCATGAGCCGAACCGAGTGAGACCCTCAACCAGGTGACCCTCGTGGGCCGCGTCAGCGCCGCGCCCGAGTCCCGCGAGCTGCCCAGCGGCGACACCGCTGGTCACCTTCCGGGTGGTCGTCGACCGGCCCGCCCCCACCGCCCGTGCCGCCGGACAGCACCGCGCCGCCAGGTCGACGTCATCGACGTCGCCTGCTGGAGCCAGGCGCACGCAGCGCAGCGCCGGCGCCCTGGCCGCCGACGACCGCGTCCGGGTCGAGGGCGCGCTGCGCCGACGCTTCTTCTCCGCGGCGGGGCGCGCGCCAGCCGCTACGAGGTGGAGGCCGAGCGGGTCGCGCGGGTCTCCGACGGCGACGCGGCGGCCAGCGCGCTGCGTCGGGCGGGTAGGCGACCTCCTCCAGGGTCAGCCCGTGGGCCGGCATCACCGTCACGGCCGGGTCGCGTCGGCGGCGGCGAGCACCTCGCGCGGCCCAGGCGGGTCGCGGCGCCCCTCCCCGACGGCCACCAGGCAGCCGACCAGCGCGCGCACCATCGAGTGGCAGAACGCGTCGGCGCGCACGGTCGCGACGGCCACGCCGCGAGGCCCGGGTCGCGCTCCCAGTGCAGGTCCAGCAGCGCGCGGATCGTGGTCGCCCCCTCGCGGCGCCTGCAGAACGCCGCGAAGTCGTGCTCGCCGAGCAGGGCCGGGCGGCGCTCGTTCATCGCCTCGAGGTCGAGCGGCCGCGGCCAGGCCACGACGTGGCCGCGGGCCAGCGGGTCCACGTCCTCGGGCCGGTCGGCGATCCGGTAGGCGTAGCGGCGCCAGATCGCGGAGAACCGCGCGTCGAACCCGGCCGGGGCCGCCGCGACGCGCGCGCACCCGCACGTCCGGCGTCGAGCACGCCGTTGAGCCGCCGGGCCAGGGCTGCGACCGGGGTGTCGCTCGCCCCGGCCGACCGTCGCCGCGAGCAGGTCGTCGTCGACGTCGACGTGGGCCACCTGCCCGCGGGCGTGCACCCCGGTGTCGGTGCGGCCGGCGACCGTCAGCGTGCTGCCCTCGGTCGCGCAGCACCGTGTCGAGCGCGCGCTCCACGTCGTCCTGCACCGTGCGCAGGCCGGGCTGCCGGGCCCAGCCGTGGAACCCGGCACCGTCGTAGGCGAGGTCGAGGCGCAGCCGCACGCTGCGCATCCTGCCCGCACGTCCGGACTGCGATGCTGCGCGGGTGCGCCTTCCCGCTCCGGTTCCTGCTGGTGCTGTTCGCCGGCTGCGTCGTGCTCGGCATCGGGGTGGCGATGCTGCTCACCGCCAACCTCGGCTCCGACGGCTACTCGACCCTGGTCCGCGGGCTGTCGCTCGCGACCGGTCTCGCGTTCTGGTCGGCCAACCTCGTGGTCGGCGTGCTCTTCCTCGCCGTGGCGGCGACGCGCGGCGTGTACCCCGGCGTCGGCACCGATCGTGCAGGTGCTGCTCGTCGGGGGCGTGGTGACCTGGCTGCTGCAGGTCTTCGACACCCCGGACTCGCTGGTCGCCCGGGCAGCCCTGCTGGTGGCGGCCATGCCGGTGCTGGCCGTCGGCATCGCGGCCTACCTCGGCAGCCAGCTCGGCGCCGCGCCCATCGAGGCCGCCGGCCTGGCCTGGGACCCGCCGGTGCCGTTCCGCTGGAGCTACAGCGCCGTCCAGCTCGGCGGGTCGCTCGTCGGCTGGTGGCTCGGGGCCACCATCGGCGTCGGCACCGTCGCGGTGATCGTGCTGCTCGGCCCGATGGTGGACCTGGCCAGCCGGCTGCTGCGGCTCGACGTTCACCAAGGGCGAACCGTCGAGGGGGGCGCGACCGACGCCCTGGTGACGGAGGATGGGAGGCATGATCGCGATCGCCGAGCAACGCACGCCGCTGATCGTGGTGTGCGCGCCCGAACACCCCGACGTGCTGCGGGCCCAGCTCGCCCGCTACGAGCACGAGTACGACGTCCGCTACACCGCGAGCTCCGCCGAGACCGTCGAGCTGCTCACCGGGCTCGACGACGACCAGGCGGTGGCCCTGCTGGTCGCCGAGACCGAGGTCCCCGACGACCCCGGTCCTGCGCGCCATGTACGACTGGCGGGCCGTGGTGCCCACGGCCAAGCGGGTGATCGCCGCCCACGTCGACCACTTCCGCGGGCGGGCCGAGGAGCTGCGCCACGGGCCTGGCCACCGGCAAGTACGACGCCTACCTGCTGATGCCGCGTGGCGTGCGCGACGAGGAGTTCCACACCGCGCTCACCGAGCTGCTCTCCGACTGGGGCTCGGCCAGCCCGGTCGTCCCCACGGCGATCATCGTCTCCCCCGCGCTCGACCCGCTGACCGTCGCGCTGCGCGACTTCGCCTACCAGATGGGGATGCCGGCCCAGGTGGTCACGCCCGACTCCGAGGCGGGCCGGCACGTCTGCGAGCTGCACGGCGACGACTCCCGCTTCCCGATCGTGAAGGCGCTGGGCGGGATCACCAGCCAGCCGCGGCTCGGTGCGCGAGCTGGCGGCGACGATCTACGGCGCCCCCGACCAGATCGACGTCGACAAGGTCGTCGACCTCGTGGTCGTCGGCGCCGGGCCCGCCGGGCTGGCCGCCGCCGTCTACGGCTCCTCGGAGGGGCTCAGCACCGTCGTGCTCGAGACCGCGGCCGTCGGCGGGCAGGCGGGCACCAGCTCGATGATCCGCAACTACCTCGGCTTCCCGCGCGGCATCTCCGGCATGCGCCTGGCCCAGCGCGCCCGCAACCAGGCGATCCGCTTCGGCACCAAGTTCTTCACCGGCTGGCCGGTCGAGGAGCTCGTGCCCGGAGCCGACGGCGAGCCGCACCGCGTGGTCACCGCCGGCGGCGAGGTGCACGCCCGCGCGGTCGTGATCTCCTCCGGCGTCGCCTACCGCCGCCTCGGCGTCGACGGCTGCGAGGCCCTCGTCGGGCTCGGCGTGCACTACGGCGCCTCGGTGACCGCGGCTCCCGAGATGACCGACCGCGACGTCTTCGTGGTCGGCGGCGGCAACTCCGCCGGCCAGGCGGCGCTGCACCTCGCTCGGTTCGCCCGCTCGGTCACCCTGCTCGTACGCCGGCCCGACGTCTCCCAGACGATGTCGGACTACCTGATCCGCGAGATGCGCTACGTGCCGCAGATCCGGATCCGCGAGTGCGCCGCCGTGGTCGACGGCGGCGGCGACGGCCGCCTCGACTGGATCGAGATCCGCGACCTCGAACACCGGCGAGGTCACCCGCCACGAGGCCGGCGGGCTGTTCCTGCTGCTCGGTGCCGAGCCGCAGTGCGACTGGCTGCCGCGAGAGGTGGCCCGCGACGAGCACGGCTTCGTGCTCACCGGCCGCGACGTGCCCAAGGAGTACTGGCGCGACGGGCTGCCCCCGGCCAACCTGGCCACCGTGGTCCCGGGCATCTTCGCGGCCGGCGACATCCGGGCCGGCTCGATGAAGCGCGTCGCCGCCGCCTCGGGCGAGGGCGCCAGCGCCGTACCCCTCGTGCACGCCCACCTGGCCAGCCTGGCCCAGACGCCAGGCCCCGGCTGACCCGACGCAACGAGGCCCACCACCGAGATCGGTGGTGGGCCTCGTCGGCGTCGGACTCCAGACTCAGGCCTTCTCGTCGGCCTCGGGCTCGGCGTCGGCGCTCGGCCTCGGCGGTCTCGGTCGACTCGGCGTCGGTCGGCTCGGTCTCCACGACCTGCTCCTCGCCGGCCTCGTCGGTCGCCTCGACCTCGGCCGGTGCGCCCTCGGTGGCCGGCTCCTCGACCTCGGCGGCGGGCTCCTCGACCGCGGCGCGATGCCGCAGCGGCCTTCTTCGCCGGCTTCTGCTTCGGCTCGGACGGCGCGTAGGGCTCGGTCACCAGCTCGATGACCGCCATCGGGGCGTTGTCGCCCTTGCGCGGACCGATCTTGGTGATCCGGGTGTAGCCACCCGGACGCTCGGCGAAGGTCGGCGCGATCTCGGTGAAGAGCGTGTGCACCACCGACTTGTCGTGGATCGTCTTGAGCACCTCACGGCGGTGGGCCAGGCTCTGCGTGGTGCCGAGCTCGGCCTTCTTGGCCTTGGTGATCAGCTTCTCCGCGACCGGCCGCAGCACGCGCGCCTTGGCCTCGGTCGTGGTGATCCGGCCGTGCTCGAACAGCGCCGTGGCGAGGTTCGCGACGATCAGCCGCTGGTGCGACGGGCTGCCGCCGAGGCGGGCACCCTTCTTGGGAGTAGGCATGGTGCACTCTCGTTTCTCCCCAGCCGTGTCAGGTACTGGGGTAGAGGGGGGTCGGACTAGTACTGCTCGTCCTCGACGAACGAATCGTCGTCGTCGTCGTACGCCGCCAGGGCGGTCGCCGGGTCGAAGCCGGGCGCGCTGTCCTTGAGGGACAGGCCCATCTCGACCAGCTTGGCCTTGACCTCGTCGATCGACTTCGCACCGAAGTTGCGGATGTCGAGCAGGTCCTGCTCCGAGCGCGAGATCAGCTCACCCACGGTGTGGATGCCCTCACGCTTGAGGCAGTTGTAGGAGCGCACGGTCAGGTTCAGGTCCTCCACCGGGAGGGCGAGGTCCTGGGCCAGCTGCTCGTCGACCGGCGAGGGGCCGATGTCGATGCCCTCGGCCTCGACGTTGAGCTCACGGGCCAGGCCGAACAGCTCGACCAGCGTCTTGCCGGCCGAGGCGATGGCGTCGCGCGGGGTGATCGAGGACTTGGTCTCGACGTCGATGACCAGCTTGTCGAAGTCCGTGCGCTGCTCCACACGGGTGGCCTCGACGCGGTAGGTCACCTTGAGCACGGGGCTGTAGATCGAGTCGACCGGCAGGCGGCCGATCTCGTTGTCGTTGCCCTTGTTCTGCACGGCGCTGACGTAGCCACGGCCGCGCTCGACGATGAGCTCCATCTCGATGCTGCCCTTGGCGTTCAGGGTGGCGATCTTGAGCTCGGGGTTGTGCACCTCGACGCCGGCCGGCACCTCGATGTCGGCCGCGGTGACCACGCCGGCGCCGGTCTTGCGCAGCACCATGGCGACCGGCTCGTCGTGCTCGCTGGAGACGACGAGGCCCTTGAGGTTCAAGATGATCTCGGTGACGTCTTCCTTGACGCCCTCGATGGTGGAGAACTCGTGCAGCGCCGTGTCGACCTTGATGCTCGTGACCGAAGCCCCGGGGATCGAGGAGAGCAGGGTGCGCCGCAGGGAGTTGCCGAGCGTGTAACCGAAGCCAGGCTCCAGGGGCTCGATGACGAACCGCGAACGGTGGGCGCCGTCGACGCTTTCTTCCGACAGGGTCGGGCGCTGAGCGATGAGCACTTTTCGTTTCCTTTCCGAGCCCACTCCGCTATATGACGGGCTCGAACTGACTCAATGTGTCTACAAGGGGGTGTGGAGCTGTCTTACTTCTTCGAGTAGTACTCGACGATGAGCTGTTCCTGGACCGGGAGCTCGATCTGCGCGCGCACCGGCAGCGAGTGCACGAGCACCCGCATGCGCGACGGGATCGCTTCCAGCCACGCCGGGACGATCCGGTCGCCGTGGGTCTCGCGAGCCACGATGAACGGGGTCATCTCCAGGCTCTTCTCGCGCACGTCGATGATGTCGTGCTCAGCCGACCTGGTACGACGGGATGTCGACCTTGTGGCCGTTGACCCGGAAGTGGCCGTGGACGACCAGCTGGCGGGCGTGGCGACGCGTGCGGGCGAAGCCGGCGCGGTAGACCACGTTGTCCAGGCGGCACTCGAGGAGCTGCAGCAGGTTGTCACCGGTCTTGCCGGGACGACGGCTGGCCTCGTCGTAGTAGCGGTGGAACTGCTTCTCCATCACGCCGTAGGTGAAGCGGGCCTTCTGCTTCTCCTGCAGCTGGTTGCGGTACTCGGACTCCTTGATGCGGGTCCGACCGTGCTGGCCGGGGGCGTAGGGGCGCTTCTCGAACGCCTTGTCCTCACCGACGAGGTCGACACCGAGGCGGCGCGACTTCTTGGTCATGGGGCCGGTGTATCGGGCCATGGTTGCTGAGTCTCCTGTCCTGGTCTCGGGTCAGACGCGCCGGCGCTTGGGCGGGCGGCAACCGTTGTGGGGGGTGGGCGTGACGTCCTGGATGGTGCCGACCTCGAGGCCGATGGCACCCAGGGACCTGATCGCGGTCTCGCGACCCGAGCCCGGGCCCTTGACGAAGACGTCGATCTTCTTCATGCCGTGGTCCATCGCCCGGCGACCGGCGGCCTCGGCGGCCATCTGGGCGGCGAACGGGGTGGACTTGCGCGAGCCCTTGAAACCGACCGTGCCGGCCGAGGCCCACGAGATCACCGCACCGCTGGGGTCGGTGATGGTCACGATGGTGTTGTTGAACGTGCTCTTGATGTGAGCCTCGCCCTGGGCGATGTTCTTCTTTTCCTTGCGGCGCACCTTCTTGGCGCCGGCCTGACGACTCTTGGGGGGCATTACTTGGCCTTCTTCTTGCCGGCGACGGTCCGCTTGGGACCCTTGCGAGTGCGGGCGTTGGTCTTGGTGCGCTGACCGCGGACCGGGAGGCCCTGGCGGTGGCGGCGTCCCTGGTAGCTGCCGATCTCGACCTTGCGGCGGATGTCGGCCTGGACCTCGCGGCGCAGGTCACCCTCGAACTTGTAGTCCGCCTCGATCGCGTCGCGGAGCTTGACGAGCTCGTCGTCGCCCAGCGTGTGAACGCGGGCGTCGGGGTCCACGCCGGTGTCGGCGAGAATCTTCTTCGAACTGGTACGGCCGATGCCGTAGATGTAGGTGAGTGCGATCTCGATGCGCTTGTCGCGCGGGAGATCCACTCCAACAAGGCGTGCCATGTTGTGGGTCGTGTCCCTTCGGTTCGCGGCGGTCTGGTCGCGATGCGTCCCTGTTCCCAGGGCCCCGGCCATCCGCTCCGGGGGTGATCAGGTCGTCGGCTCTGTTGTTCGAGCTGGCGGCCCTAGCGATCGCGTGTGGGGATCTTCAGTTGTGTTAGCCCTGGCGCTGCTTGTGGCGGGGGTTCTCGCAGATGACCATGACGCGGCCGTGGCGACGAATCACCTTGCACTTGTCACACATCGGCTTGACGCTCGGGTTGACCTTCATGTGAAGGACCTTTCTTGCTGGCTGCGGCTACTGCGTTGTCACTTGTACCGGTAGACGATGCGACCGCGGGTGAGGTCGTACGGAGAGAGCTCCACCACCACGCGGTCCTCGGGGAGGATCCGGATGTAGTGCTGGCGCATCTTGCCGCTGATGTGGGCGAGCACCTTGTGTCCGTTGGTCAGCTCGACCCGGAACATGGCGTTGGGGAGGGCCTCCACGACGGAGCCCTCCATCTCGATCACGCCTTCCTTCTTCGGCATGTCCTCCACAATCCGTTGTCGTCGTCTACCGCGGCCCGGGAACCTCCCCGGGCACGCCTGAGTGCGGCGCTCCGGGTGGACCTCGTGCGGCCGTCCGAGGAACCCCGATTCCCGGCACGCACCAGCCTCGAACACGAGGAAGAGACTGTGCTGGTCGGGCAGCCGCAAGGCACCACGAAACGAGCCCACGTTGGGCCGAATGGTCAGTCTAGCCAATTCGAGGCGGGAGCGTTAATCGGTGCCGGGGGTCAGCGACCAGTGCTCGAGGAGTCGGTAGTGACTCGGGGTGAAGCCCCTGCAGCGACGCACCTGAGCCTGGTCGACGGTCCACAGCGCGTCGCCCGCCAGGGTGGTCGGCTTGCCGCCGGTCCCGCGATCCATGACCCGCATCAGGATCGGATGCATGTCAGAGACGTAGTTCCACTGACTCCTGCGATCGACAGCGCGCTGGTCGGGAAGCAGACACTGGTGCGGATGGATCGTCTCGGGCGGCGGTGAGACGAGCAGGTCTGTGCCGTTCCACCGATAGGTGTAGGCGACCCCGAAGGCGCGGAAGGCGCCTCGGCACGTCGAGGAGGAGGCACAGGGACCGAACGTGAGCAGCGATGAGGCGCTCTGCCCGACCACCCGGCCGAACACCTGGTAGCTCAACGGTGTGTTCGCCCTGGTCACCTGGTGCGTGAGCACCCACTTCCCCCGGGGCATGGTCGTGGCCGCTGTCACCGGGCCGCGAGAAGTCCGCGTCGGGTCGGAGCCTGAGGCGTCATGCCTCACCAGCATCGCGACCAGCAGGCTGACGACGAGCAGCGCCCCCGCAGCCGCACCCACCCCACGGAGCGTGCGCCGTGACCTGGGTGATCCAGGCTTCGGGGACTCTTCCGTCGAGCGGGCTGGATCCGGGCGCACCACGGTGTCGACCTGCTTCACCTCGGCTGGTCGGTCGCCGTGACGCTGGCGCGGCACCACCGGGGTGGTCACTTCTCCGACCTGTGCCTCTCCGTGGCTGCTCACGGGAGATCGCGGCACGGTCGACTCGGTCATCCGTTCCTCGGCGACAGCCGAGACCGCCACGGTCGAGGACACGTCCAGGAGGCGATGGACTCGGCCCAGAGCGTCCCGAAACGCCGTCGCGGTCTCGTACCTCTCCGCGGGAGCCTTCGCCATGGAGGTGCGCAGGATCTCGTTCAGCTCTGCCCGCAGGTCCGGGGTGATCCACGCGTGCTCCTCACCGAGCTGAGGCACGGGCTGGTGCAGGTGACCCAGGGCCACCTGCATGTCAGTCCCGTCGAAGGGCTGATGCGCGGTCAGAGCCGCCCAGAGCACGCAGCCCAGGGAGTAGATGTCACTGGCCTCGGTCGCTGGGAGTCCCTCGTGGCGTTCGGGAGCCATGTAGGCCCAGGATCCGATGACGCCCTTCGTGGCGGTCTGGTCGTCTCCCGCAACACGGGAGATCCCCAGGTCCGCGAGGTACGCGTGCAGATCACCTCGCTTGCTGGCTCGCAGCAAGATGTTGGCTGGTTTCACATCGCGATGAAGGAAGCCTGCGGCATGGGCGTCCTCCAAGCCCTCGGCGACGTCCTCGATGACTTTCAGTGCCGTCGTGGGCGGCAGGGGGCCGTGAGCGGAGAGATGCTCCTTGAGATCGCCTCCATGGACGAGCTGGGTAGCCAGGTACAGCCATCCAGCGTGCTCACCCGCGTCGTATATCTGGATCACGTGCGGGGAGTCGAGATGCGCGAGCGCCGCCGCCTCGCGCTCGAAACGGACGCGATACTCCTCCGACTCCGCGAGATCGGGCGACAGGATCTTCAGCGCCACCTCTCGACCGAGGTCCAGCTGGGTCGCCGCGAAGACGACACCCATGCCGCCGTGGCCGATCTTGCGATCGACGCGATAGCGGCCGAACCGCTCCCCCATCCGGGGAAACCGTCCCCGGCCCTCATCCCTGGGCACGTCAATCGGCATGTCGCACCGACCCCGCGTGGTCCACGGTCGACCCACGGTGCTCCGAGACACCCACCTCGAGATCTCCTCAGTCACTCAGCGGGCGCGAATCGGGGTTTCCACCCGCCCGTGACGATCCGAGCCCGCGGAGGGAACGTAGTCACTCGCCCAGAATTACGAATGTGCTGTCCCACCTGGCGGCGAGCGGTCTAGTCGGCGCAGGTCGGGGTGCAGGTTGCGGCACCTCGTCCTGGGGCGTCATCCGCACGTGGGCGATGCCGCGGTCGAGGTCCTCCTTGGTCGCGGCCTTGACGATGACGGAGTACGGGACGCCCGACGTAGGTGGCAGCCCAGAAGTACGGCTTCCCTTCGTCGACTGCACGCGACTTGGGCGTGTCGTCCTGCTCCCACGCGACCACGGTGTCGCTCGCCCGCGGAGCGTCGCCCTCGGGAGGGCCGTAGGCGTGGGCGAAGTACTCACGCCTGCCCGGGAGGGCCTGCGCGGCCCAGGTGGAGTAACGGATCTCGAACGCTGCCGTAGACGCACCGGAACACCGGGCGGATCTCGTTGGTGGCGATCGGGTTCGGGTCGATGGCCTGGCACGCGCCGTCGACCGAGGGGAAGACCGCCCTCATCGACCTGCTCCCGTGGGGAAGCGGACAGGCCGAGACCGACGGAGCCGAAGACCCGTTTCCGCAGGTGACACCCGCAGCCCGCTTCACCTGGGGGGACACGGAGGCGGACGGGGTGACCCCGGCGGCACGACCTTTGTCCGCGCTCTGCCCCAGGTGGGTGGCCGCGAAGGCGATGCCGACGAGCACCAGGACAGCGGCCAGCCCGGCAATCGAGGCAGCGACCAGACCACGGCGAGAGCGGCTGGTGGGTTGGCTTGTCGTGCGAGACCTCAGCGGGCGACCCGGTCGCGCGCGGTGGCGGCAGTGGCGACGGTTGGTCCGGGATCGGGCGGAGCCTGGTGTCCGCAGAGGAGTGCGGTCGCAGCACGGTTCCGGGAGAGGCAGCCGGCACCGCCCTGTCCGAGGCGGCCAGGAGCAGGTCGTGCTCGAGCTCGCGCGCCGAGGTGTAGCGGTCCTCGGGCCGCTTCGCCATCGACCGCCGCAAGATCTCGTTGATGGCGCTCGACGCTCCCGACGCCCCAGGTAGCTGCCTGACGGGTGCCTCCACGTGCGCACGCGCCACTTGGTACTCGCTCGTGCCGTCGTACGGCGCCTCGCCACTGAGCGCCGCCCACAGGACGCACCCGAGCGAGTAGACGTCGGAGGCCGTGGTGGCTGCGTGCCCTTCATGACACTCGGGAGCCATGTAGTTCAACGTCCCGATGACGCCTGACGTGCGGGTCAAGGTGGAGTCGGGCTGTCGGGCGATCCCGAAGTCGCACAGGTACGCGAAGCCCCCCTGCGGCGACTCGCGGACCAGGATGTTCGCCGGTTTGACGTCCCGGTGCAGGATCCCCGCGTCGTGCGCGTCTGCCAGCGCCGAGGCTGTCTGCGCCACGATGTGCAGCGCTTCCTGCTGCTCGAGGGCACCTTGCTCGTCGAGCAGTCGGCGCAGGTCGCGACCGTGGACCAGCTGGGTGGCGATGAACAGCACGCCCTCGTGCTCACCCGCGTCGTAGACCTGGATCACGTGCGGCGAGTCCAGGTTGGCCAGTGTCCGCGCCTCGCGCTCGAACCTCGCCCGGAACGACGGGTCGTCGGCCAGCTCCGGACTGAGCAGCTTGAGCGCGACCGACCGCTCGAGATCGGTCTGCCGGGCCTCGTAGACGGTGCCCATGCCGCCCTTGCCGACCCGGCGGACGATCTCGTACCGGCCGAACGGCTTGCCCTCGAACGGGACGTTGCTCACGGCCGCTCGATGTCCCTCGTCGGAACGGCATTCCCCTGCAGTCGCTTCTTCCACGCGTCGCGCGTCGCCATCGTGGTCGACTTGACGATGACCGAGTAGGGCAGACGTGTTGTAGACGCCCACCCAGACGTAGGGACGCTTGGCGTCGGTCGTGGAGTTGGTGGTGGTCCACTGATCACCCGTGGGTCGTCCGCGCACCAGCCATTGCTCGTCCCCGTAGTAGGTGTGCCGGAAGTACGCGTACTTGCTCTCGGGACCGCCGGGCTGGCTGTTCGGGTCGTCTGCGCTCAGCCATCTCGAGTAGCGCACGACCGCATCGCCGTACGCACACTGGAAGACGTACTTCTCCTCGAGCTTCACGTTGATCGGCGCTGGCTGGCACCTGCCGTCGAGCAACGGGAAGACCTGCTTCGAGCTCACTGCGAACGCTGGCGCAGGCCCCAGCAGGCGGATGCGAGGACCGGACCCCGCAGATGTCGGGCGTCGGCGACGGAGAGGCGGTCGACGAAGCCGGCGGCTGCTTTCGGGCTGGTCCGTGCCGCTGCTGGCCCTGCCTCCTGACGTGGACGGAGGCAGCCTTGCTGGGTGACGACCCGGTCCTCGCGACGGCCAGGCCGATGCCGCTGCCCAGGAGCACGCACAGCAGCACGACCAGGCTGACCAGCGGCCACCTCCTGCGCACGGTAGGCGGCCCGACGGCGTCCGGCCGCGACGGTTCTGGGGGTGGACGCAGCTGCGTCGCGCCGGCCGGCGCGGTTCTTCGGACAACGGTCGCGGGGGCAGCCGAGCGCTCGTTGCCCCTGGCCACGGCGCGGAGCATGGCCTCCACCTGGCGGGCCGAGGAGTAGCGGTCACCGGGGCGCTTGGCCAGGCAGGTGCCGAGGACCTCGTTCAGCGCCCGCGACTCCGGGTCCGATCCCTCGAGCTGAGGCAGGTCCTCGTGGAGATGCGCCATGGCCAGCTGGTACTCGGTCTGACCCGTGTACGGCGCTTCACCGGTCAGCGCTGCCCAGAGACAACAACCCCACGAGTAGATGTCGCTGGCGACGGTTGCAGGCTCGCCCGCGTGACACTCCGGCGCCAGGTAGGCCAGCGTCCCTGCGACGTGCGCCGTGCGCGTGGCCGTGGACTCGGTGGCACGCGCGATCCCGAAGTCGCAGAGGTAGGCGAAGACCGCCCCCGATCCACGCAGGAGCACGTTGCCCGGCTTGATGTCACGGTGCAGCACCCCGGCTTCGTGGGCATCCGCCAGTGCGGCTGCGACGTCGGCCATCACGGCGACAGTCGTGTCCACCGGAAGTGGCCCCTCGGCATCGAGGTAGGAGGACAGGTCCCGGCCACTCACCAGCTGCGTGGCGATGAAGAGGACGCCGTCCTGCTCGCCGGCGTCGTACACCTGGATGATGTGCGGCGAGTCGAGCGCGGCCAGGGTGTGCGCTTCCCGGACGAACCGCTCCCGGAACTGGGGGTCGTCGGCGAGCTCGGGCGTCAGCAGCTTGAGGGCGACATGGCGAGCGAGGTCTCGTTGTCGGCCCTCGTAGACCACGCCCATGCCGCCTCGGCCGATGAGTCGGAGGATTTCGTAGCGGCCAAAGGTCTCGCCCACCCCGGGAAACGTCGCCATGACCCCTCTCAGCTGTCGTGGTGGCTCGTGTGTGACGGCGGGACAATCTATGCGGTGCCCGCATCGAGTTCCCGCTCGCGGGAATCCTTATCTAGACCGATGTGCTAAACCGCGTTCTTCCGCGGCAAGGCAGGCACCACAAACGCGAGAATGCGCGAAACCGCCGCCCCGCGTGCATGCCTCCCCACCATTTCTCCGAGCGGTCTAGTCGGCATCTGCGGATCGGCAGCGCCAGCCACCGATTGCATTTACAGTCGTGGCTCTTTGCACCTGCTCCCGTCATCTCGGCAAGGACATGAACGCAGTGAACAACCCGCAAAAGGGCGAGACATTCGGTCGTTACTCGATCCTCGGTGAGCTTGGTCGGGGCGGGATGGGTGTCGTCCTCCGCGCCCGTCAGGACGATCTCGGTCGCGAGGTGGCCCTGAAGATCCTTCCCGCGCACCTCGCGGACCAGGACGAGTTCGCCGAGCGTTTCCGGCGCGAGGCCAGCCTGCTCGCCGCGGTGGACAGTCCGCACATCATCGCGATCTACGACCACGGCGAGCACGACGGACGACTCTTCATCGCCACCCAGCTGGTACGAGGCGGGGACCTCGCCCACCACCTCCGTGAGCACGGACCCTTGACGCTCGAGCAGGGACTCGACCTCGTGGCCCAGCTCGCCGCCGCGCTCACCGATGCCCACGAGGCAGGGGTCCTGCACCGAGACGTCAAGCCGAGCAACGTGCTGCTGCGCGACACCGCGGACGGCTGGCACGCGTACCTGTGCGACTTCGGCATCGCCCACAGCGGCACCACCGAGCTGACCCGAGCAGGTTCCGTCGTCGGGACCTACGGCTACCTGGCCCCTGAGCGCTGCGAAGGACACCCGGCCACCGTGGCCAGCGACGTGTACGCCCTGGGCTGCGTCCTGGTCGCCGCGCTCTCCGGCAACGCTCCGTACGCCGGCTCCGACCTGAAGGTCGCGCAGCAGCACATCTCCGCGCCCGTGCCCCAGTGGGACCCGACGTTCCCTGGCGGCGCGGAGCTGAACCACATCGTGCAGCGCTCGATGGCCAAGCACCCGGAGGACCGCTACGCCTCCGCCCAGGACATGCGCCGCGACCTCCTGGCCGCACTGCAAACCCTGCGCTCACCAGCTCCGCAGGTCCCTGCCGCCGTGCAGCCGGTGGTCGAGCGCACCGTTCTGCGCGCGACTCCGGCCCCGGTGCCCGCAGCGGCATCCCTGGTGGCACCCCCCGCGCCGCGCCCTCGACGCGGGGCCAAGCTCATCGGCATCGTGGCCGCCGCTGCAGTCTTCCTGGCAGTCCTCGGCACGGGGGGCTACCTGGCGCTGCGGCCGAGCGGGAAGGCTGATCCGACGCCGGTCTCGGCACCGGCCACGCACTCGGCCGTCGCCTCGCCGACAGCCACGGCGTCCAGCAGCGTCTCGGCACCGCGCCCTGCGGCCACGTCCTCGCCGTCCGTCGCACCCACGCCCACTCCCACCCCCACCCCGGTGGCGCCGGTCTCGTTCCCGAGACGCGACGTCGACTGCACCGGGGGCTACATCACCGTCCTGGCGCAGAACGTCGGTGACAACGCCACTCCGGCCCTGGCCACCCAGGCCATGCAGGTCTTCGCCCACGACGCCCGCTACTCCGGCAAGTACGCGGTGCACTACCTCTCGACCCAGGACTCGTGCTCCGACCTCCTCCCCGGGGACGGCCACGTGAACCCGCGCCTGTCCTACGTCCCCTACCTGGGACCGTTCAACACCGCGCACGACGCCTGCCAGGCCCGCCTCGACCTCACGCCGGCACTGTCCTACGTCGTGAAGCTCACCAGCGACACCCGCGGTGCCGCGCCGTGCGCGTGCCAGTTCAGTGCTGATGAGACTCCGGCGTTGAGCAAGTCCATCGGCCAGTCGCCCGACGCGCGCGAGCGCCTCTGGGTCTCCTCGGCCCAGACCCTGTTCAAGATCCTCGGCTACAACAACGAGGACAAGCGCTCCGGGGACTACGGACCGTTGACGATCGGCTGGGTCACCCAGTTCCAGCAGCAGTACGGGATGACCAACGTCACCGGAGATCTCGACGGCGAGACGTGGGCCGCGCTCAAGCAGGCGGCCTGTCCCGACTACTGAGCCCCGGTCACGCGGTTGCACGCCCGGCCGGCGCACGTGGCCAATTCGTCGAGGGCACGACCCAGTGCCGGCACGCGGGCACGCTCGTCCGGGTTGATCCTTCCGTCGAGCTCCTCGGGATCACGACGTAGGTCGTAGACCTCCCGCTCGCCGTCGTACCACCGCAGCATCACGTAGTCGTCGGCGGTGCGTACGCCGTTGAACAGTCGCTTCTGGCGCGGGAAGGGCCACCCTCCCGCCTCCATCAGCATGGCGCGGTCCTTGAGCCGTGCCGGGTCCGCGATGAGCGGAGGAAGGTTCACGCCGTCCAGGGTGTGACCCGGCTTGCCCCCGGCGACCGTGACGATCGTGGCGCCGAGGTCCGCCAGCGACACCTGCTGACCGACGTGCACGCCGGCTCGGATGCCTGGTCCCCGCATGAGCAGCGGGACGCGGATCGCCTCGTCGTAGCCGAGGATCTTCTGGTACCAGCGGTGCTGTCCGACCAGGAAGCCGTTGTCGCTGACGAAGATGAGCAGCGTGTTGTCGAGCAGGTTGCGGGCCTTGAGGGTCTCCACGATCTTCGCGACGGCATCGTCCACCGACCGCAAGGACTCCAGGCGCTGCTGGTGGGCGACCGTGACCTCGTTCAGCGCCAGCTTGGGCAGCCGCCGCATGAAGGCACCCTTGTCGCTCATGTCGCTCTCGTTGATGGAGGCGATCCGCGGCAGCCCCACGTGACTGAGCGTCCCTCGATACCGCGGCTCGACATAGGGCGTCTGTCTCTTCTGGATCCCCATCACCGGCGTGTCGTCGGGATCCAGCGGGTCGCCGGCGTGCGGCGCCAGGAAGCTGGCCCACAGGAAGAACGGCTTGCCCGGGCCTTGTCGACTGATCACCTGGTCGGCCTGATCAGCCAGGTAGCCGGCCTGGTACTGGTGGTACTTGCGCAGGTGGCCGTTCACGTTGACGGTGCGGTACTCGTAGTTGTAGGTGCCGTCGACCGGCACCTGCCAGTCGTCCCACCCCGGCGGCACGTAGGTGTCGTGGCCCTTGAGCGGGTATCCGGTCAGGTACTTGCCCAGCATCGCCGTGTGGTAGCCGGCCGCGTGCAACCAGACCGGCAGCGAGTCACGTTCGTCGACGTACTTCGTGTAGCCGCCCCAGGGCGCCTCGTTCCCCATGACCCCGTGGTTGTGCGCGTACTGCCCTGTCAGCACCGTGGCACGGGCGGGGCAGCAGAGCGGGTAGTTCGAGAAGGCGCGATCGAAGGTGGCCCCGGCTGCCCCGATCAGCTGACGTGTCTTCGGCATCACCCACATGTCGTCGAGGGCCTCGTCATCGGTCATCAGCAGCACGATGTTGGGCCGCGCGGAGCGAGTTGCCGGGGCTGGCGCGTGGTGCGTCGGCGCAGGAGTCGGCGTCCCGGACGTGGTGGGCGACGGCGTCGGGGCGGCGTGACCGCCGTCTCGTGAGGAAGGTGCTGCACACGCGACAACAAGACTCGTGCCAACGACGATGCTCAGCACCAACGCCAACAGGCGTGCCGCCACTCGAACCTCCAACGTCGACTCTTAGCCGTGGAACTGCATGGTGCGTGGTCATCAAGGATGACGTGGTCGTGACGTGCCCAAGAAAGGTCAGGGTGGTGATGCTCCTGGACCTGACTTCCGTTCCAGCAACTCGTTTCCACTCGTCGAGCGAGCTGACCGGGTCGACACCGAAAAGAGGCCCCGCATTCTCGCCACGCACCGCGCCATTCAGTCAAGGCCCCGTTCTGCCTCGCCCGCACCTCAAGACGAGGTGGGCCTGCGGTCTGGACCGCGAAGAGCTGAGCGGTCCGCCTGCTCCCATCTTCGCGCCCGTGCGCCTATTTTCGGCTGAGCACTCGACGGACCGACCGTCGAGGAAGGGCACCACCTCGGGGGCGACGATCTCTGGCATTCGACCCGGCGTGGCCATTGATCCATCAGCTCCCCCGCTGCCGGCATGAGCGAGACACATGCTGTTGGCAGCTATCACGTGCGGTGGGGCGTCGCCACTGACGCGGGACGAGTGCGCAGCGGGAACGAAGACTCGCTACTCGCACAGCCTCCTGTCTTCGTGGTCGCAGACGGAATGGGAGGGCACGAGCGGGGAATGGAAGCCTCGAGCAGAGTTGTCGATGCCTTCTCGGTCGTGGCTGCAGCTTCCGAGTGGCTGACCCTCGAAGACCTGGACAAGGCCGTTGAACGCGCGTTCGAGCTTGTCGCGGCCTTGAGCGGGGAGTCACAGGACGCGCCCGGGTCAACTCTCTGCGGTGTGGGCCTCAGCCAGCACGCGGGCCGCCCGTGTTGGCTGATCTTCAACGTCGGGGACTCGCGCACTTACCGACTGCAAGGTGCTCGGCTAGAGCAGATCACGGTCGATCATTCCGAGACGCAGCAACTGCTCGATCAGGGAGCGACCCCCGACGAGGTTCGATCGCACGCGGGCGCACACATCATCACTCGCGCTATCGGGGGAGGACTCGGCGCTGCCCCTGCGGTCGATCAGTGGTTGCTGCCCGCCACCGCGGAGGACCGCATGCTCGTCTGCTCGGACGGCCTCACCAATGAGCTCAACGACGAAGCCATCGGCGCCATCTTGCGCTCGCCGGCCGACGCAGGAAGTGTCGCCAATGCGTTGGTCGACGCCGCCTTGCAGGCAGGTGGCCGAGACAACGTCACCTGCGTGGTGATCGACGCGGTATGGATCGCCGGCGCGGCAGGTCACGATCGCATGGACGAGGCGACCCGTCCTGACCTGACCGTGTTCGCACGGCTCGACCAAGACAGCCCCGTCGAGGTGACCGGAGGGACCTCCGTCTCGGGGAAGCAGTCATGACCACTGTGGCTCGTTGGAGACCGGGAACTCACTACGGTCTCGCCTGGGATGGCGGGGTTGCACTTCTGGAGCCGTCACTCGGCTCCGACGTCGCGGACGCCCTGTGGCGAGAGCTCCACGCGCACCATCCGGATCTTGCAGGATTCTTCACAACCTTGGGAGACAAGGCTGGGGTGGACCTCATGAGCCTGCCGAGCTTCTCGGTGGCATTGCTGCACGATGGAGTAGTCCACGTTGCAGTGCGCGGTGATTTCGCTGCCACCTCAGGGTCACGCCTCTGGAGTGGCCAGGAAGTCGTCACCTGGGCCGAGGCGCGTCTGACAACTCCTTGCGAAGTGACGATGTCGGTCGCCGGTGCCGTCTCGACCGATTTCCCTCACGCCGCAGCGAGCGGCACATTTCCCGCGGAGGCCCTGACGGTGCGGCTCGCATGTGACGAACGCGCAGTCGAGGTGCCGTTGCCGCCCCCGGTCAGCTCTGAACAGCCTCAAGCCGACAACGCGAACCACGCTGCGGAGATGGAGGAATCGGAGGCAGCACCCCAGGCCGGGCCAGACAGCCAAGTGCCGTTGGCCAGGACGAGTCAGCTGTGGGGAGACTTGACCATCCTCGGTACACGGTCGGCGGTCGATGGCGACAGCGCGGGGCAGGTCTCACCTGACTCACGCCTTGACGGGGCACCGGCTGCTCCGGAGGACGACATCACCCGCGTCGGCGCAACACCCTCCACTGGGACGGAGCCGTCGAAGGAATCGAACCTCCCGGAGGCAGGACCCGACATGCTCCCCAGCGCGGGCGTGATGGGTGATGCATCGGGCACGGAGACCTGGTTGCCACGACCGCGCTTCAGCGAGGGGGATCCCCTGAGCGAGAACGAGGAATCGGACGACGACGGTGACACGATCATCCGCCACGCCCCCCGAGAGGTCACTCTGGGTTCCCAGGTCAGCAAGGAGCTCGTGCCCGCCCGTGTGTGCGACGTGGGGCACCCAAACCCACCGGAGATGAACACATGTCGGCTCTGCGGCACCATGCTGTCCGCTGAGATGAGGGACATCATCCGGCCCTCGTTGGGGCGGCTAGTCACCAGTGACGGCACCTCCATCGACCTCGTCGGACCGGTCGTGATCGGCCGCGAACCGCACGCAGCGCGCTTCCAGGGAACACAGGCGCCGGGCCTCCTTCGCCTGGACCACGCACATGTCTCCGCCAATCACATCGAGGTACGCCTCGACGGCTGGGCGGTGTTCGCATCCGACCTGCGCTCCACAAACGGCACCTACGTACGCCGTACTGGCCATCCACCACAACGTCTCACTGATGCTCCCGTCGCACTCGCGCCCGGCGACGTCCTCGATCTGGGTCACGGTGTCGCGGTGACGATGACAGACCCATCGTGAGCGGCTCCCTGTCGCTGGACTTCGCGGGCGAGGTGATCGAACGCGGACCAGGCGAAGACCTGACGGTGGGGCGCCAGGGCGACCTGGTCATCGATGACAACCCTTACCTCCACCGGGAGTTCTTGAGGTTCACCTGGCGGGACAACCTCTGGTGGGCCCTCAACGTCGGCTCGAGGCTCGCTGCATACCTGACCGATGAGCGTGGTCTGATGCGCAGCACCCTGGCGCCGGGGGCCGCCTTGCCCCTCGTCTTCCCCACGACGTTGGTCACCTTCGCGGCAGGCGAGACCCTCTACGAGCTGATCGTGACCGTCGCGGCTGTCGTGTACGCACCGCAGGCAGCGCGCGAGGCCACGTCAGGAAACACCACGATCACCCCGGGACGCTTCACTCTCTCGCAAATCCAGGCGCTGCTTGCGTTGGCGGAGCCCGTGCTGCTGAGGTCGGGCTCTGGGGCTGGTGAGATTGCCACCACTCAACGAGCAGCCGCCCGACTCGGCTGGACGCCCAAACGCTTCGACAAGAAGATCGAGAACATCTGCGACAAGCTCACGTCTGCCGGAGTACGCGGTCTGCGTGCGCATGCCGGCGTCTCCTCCAGCCGGCGGATCCACCTCGTTGAGTACGTCGTCTCGTCACGGCTGGTGACGGCGGACGATCTGCCACTGCTCGACCAGCCCCTGCCGGACCCGGGCGACGAGAAGGTCTCTGGCACGGCGTAGCACCGGAATACTTACAGCTAAAGCTGGCCGTCAAAGTTGTCGAGGTTATGGGCGTCCAGCGGACTCCAGGTGTCCGTGGCAAGAGGAACCATTTTCCCCAAGGCAGTGCGAGTCCCGACCGCAGCATGTCCGATGATCTGGCCATCAGTGACGGCATCATTCGCGATCACGTAGTTCGTTATCTTCGACTGATCCACAGTGGCGCGTAACGGATCGCCTCCTGCGATCTTGTCGAACACGTACTCCGGAAGACTCACCTGGTGACCCGACACGACCTTCGCGTAGAGAAGGTCTTCATCGGTCACACCGGAGGCGTTGAACGTCACTGCGGGCGCTCCACTGGCTACGCTGGCCACGGCGGCATCCCGGCCACCCAGCGAATGACCAGTGAGCTGCACGTGTCCCGCCCCCACATGAGCCACCACCGTCCGCGCGAGGTTTGCTGCAGCCTCGGTCTGACCAGAGGCGTTCGCGAAGACGGGACTGGCTATGCCCTCGTAATCCTGGTCCCAGTCTCGACTCATCGTAGGGATCTTGCTTCCCGCTGAGCCGGCGTACGCGATCACATAGTGACCATGCCCATCCGTGTAGATGGACGCGTCCAAGCCTGTCGCCTTGTCGTGAAGGGCTGAGGCGTCGAGCCCGAGCGCTTTCAAAGCGTCGCCTTGCACCTGAGACCACCCGATCGGCAGTTGCGTCGAAGAATTTTCGGACGCCTTGGCAAAGGTCAACATGGTCGCCGGTGTGCGACCTGCCACGCCGGTTGTCGCGCCGCTGGCAGCGTTGCTCGGGGTGCCACCGTTGCTGGCAACGTCCTGTTGATCGGCGTTTGCGGAGGCGGTGGTCGCTAGCTCGTGAATTGACGAGCTCGCCGCCAACAACCTGGTGCGTAGTGAGGACTGCCAGCCGTGCGCGAAGGCCGTCAGGTCCTGGCCCTGCCAGACCTGTTGAGCGTGACCGACGGTGGACTCGATGCTAGAGATCAGATGGTCGAGCACCTGAGCTTGTGTCTGGAGACCTTGCGAGACGCGGCGCATGACGCCGACATCCATGCCCTCGAAACTCATCATGACTCCATGTCTGTGTCCAGCGCGGCGGGTGCCCGAGCACCCCACCTGCTGGTGCGGCTCAGTGGCTCGAGACGTTGCGCTGCTCGTTGGCGTTGTTGATCGCGCTCTGACCGAGACCGTGCAGGGCGTGCTGGACCTGCAGCATGGCCGGCTTGTAGTGGCTCTCCCAGCTGTCACGGAACCCGTCGGCGTCGCCGCCCTTCCAGACACCCTCCGCCTGACGGATCAGCCCCTCCACGTGCGAGATCACCTGACTGACCGCGTCAGACTGACCCTGCAGCTGGTGGCCGACGTTGTTGACCTGCTCGACGTCCATTCCGACCATTGCCATGATTCTTCTCCTTGTTGTCTCGCTTGCTGTGTTGGCCTGGTGGCCACTGTTGATGGCTGCTGATGTCACGAAGCATGCAGCCACATATCGATCACGTCGATGGGGAGAGCTCCCCGTCGTCGGCCACCTCCCAAGGAACAGCCACCTGCACGGTGGAGAAGCGACCGGCCCGGACGAAGAGCCCACGGCCGAGCGGAAAGTCCGCCCGGTTGACCCGAGGGAACGGTGTGCGGAGCAGCGATCCGTTCTCCTGGTCCGGCTGCAGCACGATGCCGGTCCGGGAGGCCTTGACGAGCCCCAGGAAGCCCATGCTCGACACGAGGCTGTTGGACTCGCCTTCGGCGATGACCCAGTGCCCGTCAGCCATGGCAGCCTTGACCAACCCCTGCAGTGCCATCTCCGACATGCCGTTGACGTGGTCACCGGCCGACTCCAGGACGATCACATGGCGCGGCTCGTCCAGGTCCAACGCAGACAGGCTCATCGACAACTCGCCAGCCCAGGAAGCAACCTCATCCACGCTCAAACAGCTGGTCGACCAATCGACTGCCCCCACGAGCGGCGAGCGTCGCTGTCCCAAGAGATGTAGAACCTGACCTGGCCGGGCCAGGTTGCTGGACCGGATCAGGGTCAAGAGGGTCGTCGTACGACCACTGACGGCCGGCCCACTGACCAAGAAGCCCCCAGCGGGATCGACGTACAACGGGTCCAACGATTCCGACTGGATACCAACGACAACGCCGAGAGGCGACGGGGGTAGCTCCGAGAGAGGGATCAGCTCAGGAAGCCGCTCCACGTGAGGAGCCTCCGCGACACCGACGCGCCGTAGTGATCCCGCGAACTCGGCGATGGCG
Organism: uncultured Actinomycetota bacterium; assembly: GCA_963794435.1. Taxonomy (GTDB): domain Bacteria; phylum Actinomycetota; class Actinomycetes; order Propionibacteriales; family Nocardioidaceae; genus Marmoricola. Next base: position 13,507 of record CAWCDX010000014.1, on the reverse strand, counting down.
TCCGCCTGCACGCTCAGCTCGGCGCTCGGGCCCGGGACGGCGAGCTGTACCTCGCGGTCCCCGTCCACCGCACGGCCAGGGGGCGAGTCCGCCGAAAGCACATCTGTCGGTACGCCCAGCATCGAGTAGTCCTCCACCGAGGCCATCCTCAAGATCAGACGTCGCTGCACCGACGAAGCCATCGCGGTTGACAGGCCCGAGCGCTGGTCAGAGGTCATGACGACGTGTACTCCGACGGATCGACCGTCGGAGAGGATCGAGGTGAATGCGTCCAGCCACTGCGCTCGGTCGCGAGTCTCGTAGGCCTGCCGGAAGGCGGGGAGGCCGTCGACGAGAAGAATGAGTCGAGGTTCGTCCTCGTGCCCGGGGAGGTTTCGGTAGCTCGACAGCGTGGGTGCGCTGAGCGCGGGCAAACCTTGCCGACCGATCGTCGATGGCTTCGCGCAGCATCCGCAGCACTCGCGTGACACGCTCGTGGTCCCCGACCAGTCACGATGCTGGCCACATGTGGCATGACCTCGAGCGTGGAGAGCCCGAGACTGGCGAAGTCCAGGCCGTAGATGCGGGTGGGTGTGTGAGGCGCGGCGTAGCCCGCTGCGACGGCGATCGACCGCAGCAAGGAACTCTTCCCGGAGCCGCTCGCGCCGTAGATCACATGTTGCCCTCGCGGTCGGGCCGAAAGACGACGGGAGGCTGACCTGCGACTCCGGGGAGATCAGCCACGCCGAACACCAGCTCGTCGTCGCTCGAGGAGACGGCAGGTCTCTAAGGCTGACCAGTCCCGGCAGCTCCGGCAGCCACGCTCTGCGAGGCGGGGGCAGCTCCGCCAGTCGCGTGAGCGGCCGCGATGGTGCGTACGAGCCGACTGATGTCGGTTGCGATCACGCGATCGCGGATCCAGCTCACGGGCGAAGGTCCGCTCTCCCAGCTGGCCGTGGGGATGATGCTCAGCTCTTCGACGAGGATCTCGGGCCCTTCGGATGCGTCAGTCGTGCGTCCGCCTGAATAGGCGGCCTGGAACGGCACCATGCGGCGTGCCCCAGCCCGCGACATCGCCCGTCCTGGAACCTCCTGGTCGAACATCGCAGCATCCGGTGAGCCGATGACATCGGTCGAGTCGTCCGGCGTCCGCCATCCGCAGGGCGATGCGCAAGTTCGTGTTCGCGCGCAAGTTGTCCCTGATGACACCGGCGGGCCGTTGGGTGGCCAGTACGAGGTGCAAGCCCGATGAACGTCCACGCTGGGCAACGTTGACCACGCCGTCGACAAACTCCGGCACCTCCTGGACCAATGCCGCGAACTCGTCGACGACGATGACGAGACTAGGCGGCGCTTCGCTGCTCCCCATCGCTCCGAGCGGCGGCCAGATCCTTGGCCTTGTGCGCCGCGAGCAACTCTTCGCGGAGCCGCAGCTCGGCAGTCAGTGACTTCAGCGCGCGGCGGACGAGATGCGGACTCAGGTCCGTGACCACCCCGATCGCGTGTGGCAGGTGGGCGCATTCGGCAAAGGCCGCACCGCCCTTGTAGTCGACGAAGAGGAAGTTGAGCCGCTGAGGCGAGTGTGCAGCCGCCATCGCCAGGACCCAGCTCTGCAGCAACTCTGACTTCCCGGAGCCGGTCGTTCCTCCGACCAGAGCGTGCGGACCGTCGCTGCGCAGGTCGATGGCGTGCGGGCCACTCGCAGAGTGGCCCATGACTGCGCGAAGATGACCGACACGCTTCGGAAACTCCTCCGGCGCATAAGGCCCGGTGAGGATCGAGTTGCTCTCGCCCCAGCGGTCGATGACGGAACCTGCGTCCTCACCCAGCTCACGGCCGAGCAGTGCGAGCTGTGAGACCGACCTGGGGATGTCGCTCTCATCGATCACGCGCGCGCCCAGGTCGATCACCGGCGCCAACGCACGGGCCGCCCGCTCCGCGTCGTCGGCATCGATGATGTCGAGGGTCACCGGAAGGACAGCGAGATTCTCTGTGACCGAGCCGACGACGGCATCCGTGCTGCTCACCTCGGCAGAGACGAAGATCTTGCAGCTGGCTGGGAGCAAGGAGGCGTCGGGGACCATCCACAACACGTAGATACCTCTGGCGGGTCCCTGCTCCGCGAGCTCGACCAGTCGGCTGTGCTCGACGGGGGGTTCACTGTCGACGATCACCAACACCGCGGGTTGCACTGAGCTCGGAACGAAATCGTCGGTCCGTTCCTCCAAGAGCAGCTCAAGACTCGTCAGCAAGCTGATGCCGGCGGCCTGCGTGGCAGCAAGGTGGGGACCGCGCACAGGGCTATGTGGGGAACTGGTGTGCGGCAGCCACTTGAGCCAGTCCCAACCAGCAGCAAACTCCATCGAGACGAACGAGGTGAGCACCAACTCCGAGGGCGAGTGCAGGGTGACAGCCTGCAGCACAAGACTTCGCGCGCTGGCTAGCGCTGCACGTCGAGAACCGGACACCCCCAACGCCGACTCGTTCAGACGCGCTGTCACGGGGACCGGGCCAACAACCGCGAACTCACGGGCCAAGTCGTGCGCCTTGGCCTTGAGCTTCGAGCTGCGCGCCCGCTCTTGGGCACTTCAACGGCACATCGTGATGGCATCCCTGCCAGTCCCAGTCGCACGTGACCGAATGTGCCGACGTCGTGACGCCTCGACCAGAGGAGCGGCGACCGGGCCGTCGCGGCAGCAACCAACTCGCTCGGGGCCGGCGATTCGGCGGAACGCCCATCAACTTCGCGACGCGCTTCGGTTGTCAGGTCTTCTCTCAGCTGGGCGAGCTCCGACTCGAAGGTCTCCACTGCTTCGCGGTAGTCGCGCTTGTTGTTGCGGCGAGACTCGAGATTGGACCCGATCAGCATCAGCGGACTGAGCGCGATGAACGCAAGGGAAGCCAACGAATGCGTGATGGCGTAGAGGACCGGTGCCATCAGCAGCGGCACGAAGAGCGTGATCAGAGGCAGGCGCTGACGCTGTGGCCGTTCCGGTGCGGCCGGCGCTTCGAACACGGTGCCCTCGTAGACGGGCGCCAATACAGGAGATCGAACGAAGCTGACCGCGCTCCCTGTGTCCACAGATGCCGTGGCTGTCGGCTGATGACGCAGCGCTACCTGCAGCACGGTGTCGCCCAACTGCACCCGGTCGCTCGCCCGGAGCAGGGCACGCGGAGTGACTGCACCACCAACCATTGTCCCGTTGGCGGATCCGAGGTCGAGCACCTCGACGATGTCGGTGATGTTCACGCGGGCGTGGCGGCGCGACACCATGGGGTCCGGGAGAACCACGTGGCAGTCCGGGTCCCTGCCAATCACGAACGCCCCGCGTCCCAAGTGGTACTCCGACCCTTGACCGGGGCCGGCGACGACTGTGATGAGGGCCGCGTGCTCACTTCGGCGTCCAGCCTCGTACCCGCCTGCGGCCGGCACCGCCGAAACAGTGACACCCGACTGCACGTCGGCCTCGGCCAGCGGGACGTCCGGATCCAAGATGGTGTCCGAACCGCCCAGCTTCAACGTGAACTTTCCCCGTGTTCGCGGTCGTCGTACAGGGTCGTTGGCGATCAGGTGTTCGGCGAGGTCGCCGACAGTCGTGGACGAGTCAAAGGTCGCCCGGAGGTCCACTCGACCCCCCTTGGGGCGCTCCAGCGTGATCTTGAGCTGCACCGAGAACCCCCAATCCTGACCTGTCGGCGTCACGAAGCCGGGTCACAGCCAGCCGCACCGTAATAGGGATGGCGCGGCCGGCCCGGGGATTCGTCCGCAACGCGGACGATCACAGCTAAATCGCTCCCTTTGGTCTGGACCGGAGAGCTCTTCCTGTTGCTGCTCAGCGGCGGAAGCGCTCCACGAAGTTGGCCAGGACCGTCATCGGGTGGGTCACCTCGATGGAGCGGGAGCGCTCCTTGAGGGTGTCTGCCTCGCCCGGGTCGAAGTAGCCGGCGTCCTTGTAGACCTCGATCCTGGTGCAGACACCGGTCAGGTCGAGCTCGGGGTGGAACTGGGTGGCATAGACGTTCTGGCCCACCCGGAACGCCTGCACCGGGCAGGCGTCGGAGGTCGCCAGGTTGACCGCGCCCTCGGGCAGCCGGGCGAGAGCCTCCTTGTGCCCGCCGTACGCCGCGAAGGCGGTGGGGACCCCCGCGAAGAGCGGGTCGGCCTCTCCCTCCGGGGTCAGGCGTACGGCGAGCGGGCCGACCGGCTCCGGCCAGCTGCGGTCGACCAGACCGCCCTGGTGGATCCCCAGCGTGCCGATCCCGTAGCAGGCTCCGAGGAACGGGAAGTCCGCGGCGACCACGTCGTCGAGGAGCGCGGTGAGCTGTTTCTCCGCCCGCCGCTGCTCCTCGGACTTCGTCGACTCCGGGTCGCTCGCGGTCCACGGCCCGCCGCCGAGGATGATCCCCGACCAGTCAGCCAGGGAGACCGGCGGCAGCTCGGTGGTGACCAGGTTCAGCACCGGCAGCTCGGCCTCGTCGAGCCCGCTGAACCGCAGGAACGACTCGTACTCGTTGTCTGCCGCCTCCCTCTCGGCGCGGATCGAGAGCAGCAGGAACGGCTTCATGAGCAGCTCCTCCTCCACACTGTGTGACCGAAACTTGCGTCACTGCGCGAAGTATCGCGCGCTTGGCGAAGTTTCACCGGCCCACCAGTGAAACCGGCAGCGGCTCAGTCGCCGCCATACGGCACGCCCATCGCCTCGAGGCGCTCACGGCCACCGTCGACGGCGGTGAGGACCCACGCGCCGTCCGGGGTGAGGGTGAACGTGTGCTCGAAGTGAGCCGCCCAGGAGCCGTCACGGGTCGTGATGGTCCACTGGTCCTCGGCCATCTCGGTGAGCTCGCTGCCCAGCGTCACCATGGGCTCGACCGCCAGGGCCAGGCCACGCTCCAGCTTCGCTCCACGACCCGGGCGACCGACGTTGGGGACGTTGGGGGGCTGGTGCATCTCGGTGCCGATGCCATGACCGGTGAAGTCCTCGAGGATGCCGTACGTCGCCGTGCTCCCCCGCTCCTGCGCACGCACGTGCTGCTCCACCGCGTGGGAGATGTCGCCGACCCGGCCACCGAGCCGGGCGGCGGCGATGCCGGCCCACAGCGACCCCTCGGTGACCCGCATCAGCTCGGTGACCTCCGGGGACACCTCGCCCACGGGCACGGTGATCGCAGCGTCGCCGTGCCAGCCGTCGACGATCGCCCCGCAGTCGATCGAGATGACGTCGCCGTCCGCGAGCACGCGGGGACCGGGGATGCCGTGGACCACCTCGTCGTCGACCGAGGCGCAGATCGTGGCAGGGAACGGCGGGTAGCCGTAGCCCAGGAACGAGGGCACCCCGCCCTGGGACCGGATGTGCTGCTCGGCGACCGCGTCGAGCTCAGCGGTGCTGACGCCGGCCACCACGCGGGAGCGCAGCAGCTCCAGGGTCTCGCCGACCAGCCGGCCGGCGACGCGCATCTTCGCGATCTGCTCGGGGGTCTTGATCTGGATCCCGCGGTCGCGCCAGCCCATCAGGTCCTGCTAGCTCTGGTGGACGTCCTGGAGCGCGCCGAGCACACGCTGGGTGATCTCCTCGACCTCGCCCATGCCGTCGACCTCGAGGAGCACGCCGCGCTTGCGGTAGACGTCGATGAGGGGCTCGGTCTGCTCGGCGTAGACCTCCTGCCGGCGCCGGATGACGTCCTCCGTGTCGTCGGAGCGGCCGTCGGTCTCGGCCCGCGACATCAGCCGCTGGACGAGCTCCTCCTGGTCGACGGTCAGGCACACCACGGCGTCGAGCTCGTGGCCGGTGTACTTGATCATGCTGTCGAGCTCCTCGACCTGCTGGAGCGTGCGCGGGTAGCCGTCGAGCAGGAAGCCGGGCTCGGCGTCGGGCTCGTCGATGCGGTTGCGCACCATCAGGTTGGTGATCTCGTCGGGGACGTACTCCCCCGCGTCCATGTACTCCTTGGCCTTGACACCCAGGTCAGTGCCCTTGGAGACGTTGGCGCGGAAGATGTCGCCGGTGGAGATCGCCGGGACGCCGAACCGCTCGGCCACGAACTTGGCCTGGGTCCCCTTGCCCGCCCCAGGGGGGCCCATCAGGATCAGTCGCATCTATCTAAGGAATCCTTCGTAGTTGCGCTGCTGCAGCTGGCTCTCGACCTGCTTCACCGTGTCGAGCGCGACACCGACCATGATCAGGATGGAGGTGCCACCGAACGGGAAGTTCTGGCTGGCCTGGACCCAGGCGAGCGCGATCAGCGGGATGATCGAGATCGTGCCGAGGTACAGCGCACCGGGCAGCGTGATGCGGGACAGGACGTAGTTGAGGTACTCCTCGGTCGGCTTGCCCGCCCGGATCCCGGGGATGAAGCCGCCGTACTGCTTCATGTTGTCGGCGACCTCGTGGGGGTCGAACGTGATCGCGACGTAGAAGTAGGTGAAGAAGATGATCAGGCCGAAGTACGCGATCATGTAGAGCGGGTGGTCGCCGCGGACGAAGTTCGTGGCGATCCAGCGCAGGATCGGATTCGTCGTGTTCTGGTTGAACTGCACGGCCATGGCCGGCAGGTAGAGCAGGCTCGAGGCGAAGATGACCGGGATGACGCCGGCCTGGTTGACCTTGAGCGGGATGTAGGTCGAGGAGCCGCCGAACATCTTGCGGCCCACCATCCTGCGGGCGTACTGCACCGGTATCCGGCGTTGCGCCTGTTCCATGAAGACGACGGCGGCCATGATCACGAGCCCGAGCAGGATCACCATCGCGAAGACCCACGGTCCCTTGGCCTTCTGCACGCCCCAGAGGGTCACCGGGAAGGTGGCCACGACCTGGGTGAAGATCATGATCGACATGCCGTTGCCGATGCCGTGCTCGGTGACGAGCTCACCGAGCCACATGATCACCGCGGTGCCCGCGGTCATCGTGATCACCATCATCAGGGCGGTCTGGGTCGAGTCGTTGTAGAGCAGGGGCTTGCTGCAGCCCTGGAGCAGGTTGCCGCTGCGCGCCAGCGCCACGATGCCGGTGGCCTGCAGGATCGCCAGGGCCAGCGTCAGGTAGCGGGTGTACTGGGTGATCTTGGTCTGGCCGGACTGGCCCTCCTTCTTCAGGGCCTCCAGCCGCGGGATCACCACGACGAGCAGCTGCAGGATGATGCTCGCGGTGATGTAGGGCATGATCCCGAGCGCGAAGATCGTCAGCTGCAGGAGCGCGCCACCGGAGAAGAGGTTGATCAGTCCGTAGACGCCGCTGTCCTTGGTCTGGTTGAAGCAGTCCTGGACGTTCGCGACGTTGACGCCGGGCGCGGGGATCTGAGAGCCGAGCCGGAAGATCGCGATGATCATCGCGACGAACAGCAGCTTCTTGCGCAGGTCCGGTGTGCGGAAGGCGCTGACGAATGCCCCTAGCAAGGTGCGGACCTCTCATTCTCGGCGAGTGCGCCTGACAGTCGGGTCACCCTGGCCTGTCGCGGCACCACATCGGCTTCCCGTGGCGCGCGAGGCGCCCGTGGAAGCCTAACAGGGCGAGAGGAGCCGACGCTGGCGGATGCCGGCCGCTCGTCTCGCCCCGTGGGCGTCGATCTGGTGGTGCTCAGAGCTCGGTCGCGGAGCCGCCGGCAGCCGCGATCTTCTCCTTGGCGGACGCCGAGAACTTCTCCGCGCTGACCTGCACGGCCACGGTCAGGTCGCCCTGGCCGAGGACCTTGACCGGGGCGCCCTTGCGGACGGCACCCTTCGCGACCAGCGCGGCCGGGGTGACCTCGCCCCCCTCGGGGAACAGGTCGTTGATCCGGTCCAGGTTCACGACCTGGAACTCGACCTTGAAGGGGTTCCGGAAGCCCTTGAGCTTCGGCAGCCGCATGTGGATGGGCATCTGGCCACCCTCGAAGGCGGCGGGCACCTGGTAGCGGGCCTTGGTGCCCTTGGTGCCGCGACCAGCGGTCTTGCCCTTCGAGGCCTCACCGCGACCCACTCGGGTCTTCGCGGTCCGGGCACCCGGAGCCGGGCGCAGATGGTGCAGCTTGAGACTCACTGGGAGTCACCCTTTCCAAACTTGTCTCGTCCACCTCGGTGACAGTGACGAGGTGGCGCACGGTGTTGACCATGCCGCGGACCTCGGGACGGTCCTCCTTGACGACCACGTCGCCGATCCGCTTGAGACCCAGGGACCGCAGCGTGTCGCGCTGGTTCTTCAGGCAGCCGATCGTGGACTTCTTCTGCTCGACCTTCAGGCGTGACATCAGGAGGCCACCTCCCGGCTCACGCCCTCCGGCACCTCGTTCTGCGCCTTCAGCAGCGCGGCAGGCGCGACGTCCTCCACCGCGAGACCACGGCGTGCGGCCACGGCTGCGGGCTCCTCGAGCGCGCGCAGCGCAGCCACCGTGGCGTGCACGATGTTGATCTGGTTGGAGGAGCCGAGCGACTTGCTCAGCACGTCGTGGATGCCGGCGCACTCCAGCACCGCACGCACCGGGCCACCGGCGATCACACCGGTACCGGGCGCGGCCGGACGCAGGAGCACGACGCCTGCGGCCTTCTCGCCCTGGACGGGGTGCGGGATGGTGCCCTGGATGCGGGGGACGCGGAAGAAGCTCTTCTTCGCCTCCTCCACGCCCTTGGCGATCGCGGCGGGGACCTCCTTGGCCTTGCCGTAGCCGACGCCGACCATGCCGTCACCGTCGCCGACGATCACGAGGGCGGTGAAGCTGAAGCGACGACCGCCCTTGACCACCTTGGCGACGCGGTTGATGGCCACGACGCGCTCGATGTAGTTCGACTTGTCGTCGCCGCCCCCGCGACGACCGTCGCGACCGCGACCGCCTCCGCGCTCACCGCGCTGGGGTCCGCTCATGGGATCTACCTCTTCCGTTGCTAAAAGTCTTGGTGCTCTGGGCGGTCAGAAGGCCAGGCCGCCCTCGCGGGCGCCGTCCGCGAGTGCTGCAACGCGACCGTGGTACTTGTTCCCCGCGCGGTCGAAGACCACGGAGCCGACGCCCTGGGTCTTGGCCCGCTCGGCGACCAGCTCACCGACCTTACGCGCCTTGACGGTCTTGTCGCCGTCGAGGGAGCGCACGTCGGCCTCCATGGTCGAGGCCTGGGCCAGCGTCTTGCCGACCAGGTCGTCGACCACCTGCACGGTGATGTGCTTCGAGGAGCGGGTCACGACCAGGCGCGGACGCTCGGCCGTGCCGTTGACCTTCTTGCGGCCCCGGATCTGGCGACGCGCACGGGACGCGACGCGAGCGGAGGTGTGCTTGCCAGCACGCAGTGAGATGGCCATTACTTGCCAGCCTTTCCGACCTTGCGACGAATCCGCTCACCCGAGTACCGCACGCCCTTGCCCTTGTAGGGCTCGGGCTTGCGCAGCTTGCGGATGTTGGCGGCGACCTCGCCGACCAGTTGCTTGTCGATGCCCTGGACACCGAGCCGGGTGGGGCCGTCGACGGTGAAGGTGATGCCGTCGGGGGCGTTGAACGTGATCGAGTGGGAGTAGCCGAGCTGGAACTCCAGCTGGGTCGGGCCCTTGGACAGGACGCGGTAGCCCACGCCCACGATCTCGAGCTTCTTCTCGTAGCCCTCGGTGACGCCCACGACCATGTTGTTGATCAGGGACCGGGTCAGCCCGTGCAGGGCACGGCTCTCCCGCTCGTCGTCGGGACGCTTGACCTCGAGAATCCCCTCACCCTGCTCCACCGTGATGGGCGAGGCGACCGGTGGGTCAGGGTGCCCTTGGGGCCCTTGACCGTCACGGTGCTCTCCTGGACCTGGACGTCGACCGCCGCAGGGACCGGGACGGGCAGCTTGCCGATGCGTGACATTGATCTACCTCTGCTTTCCTGGTCACCAGACGTAGGCGAGGACTTCCCCACCTACGCCCTTGCTGTTGGCCTGACGGTCGGTGAGCAGACCCTGGCTGGTCGAGATGATCGCGACGCCGAGGCCGCCGAGCACCTTGGGCAGCGCGGTGTGCTTGGCGTACACGCGCAGGCCGGGCTTGCTGATCCGGCGTACGCCGGCGATGGAGCGCTCGCGGTTGCGACCGAACTTGAGCTGGATGTCCAGCGTCCGGCCGACCACGCCCTCCTCGTCGCGCACCTCGAAGGAGGTGATGTACCCCTCCTGCTTCAGGATCTCGGCCACACCCTGCTTCAGCTTGGAGTACGGCATCGACACCGAGTCGTGGTACGCCTGGTTGGCGTTGCGCAGACGCGTGAGCATGTCTGCGATCGGGTCAGTCATCGTCATGGTGGTGTCAGTTCTCTCTCGTCGCGGTTTCCGGGTTGCCCCGGACCTGTGACGTCAGGTTGTTCGTGGATTACCAAGAGCTCTTGGTGACGCCGGGGAGCTCGCCGCGGTGGGCCATCTCCCGCAGGCAGATCCGGCACAGGCCGAACTTGCGGTAGACCGCCTTGGGACGGCCGCACCGCTGGCAGCGGGTGTAGCCGCGCACCGCGAACTTGGGCTTGCGGGCGGCCTTGACCCTCAGTCCGGTCTTCGCCATGTCAGTTGCCTTCCTTGAAGGGGAAACCCAGCTTCTTCAGCAGAGCCCGGCCCTCCTCGTCGTTGGTCGCGGTGGTCACCACGGTGATGTCCATGCCCCGCGACCGGTCGATCTGGTCCTGGTTGATCTCGTGGAACATCACCTGCTCGGTGAGTCCGAAGGTGTAGTTGCCGCGGCCGTCGAACTGCTGGGCGGAGAGACCGCGGAAGTCGCGGATCCGGGGCAGCGCCAGGGCCAGCAGCCGGTCGAGGAACTCCCACATCCGGTCGCCGCGCAGCGTCACGTGGGCGCCGATCGGCATCCCCTCGCGCAGCTTGAACTGGGCGATGGACTTGCGAGCCCGGGTCACCTGCGGCTTCTGGCCGGTGATCTGGGTGAGGTCGCGCACGGCGCCCTCGATCAGCTTGGAGTCGCGGGCAGCCTCGCCGACGCCCATGTTGACCACGATCTTGGTCAGCCCGGGCACCTGCATCACGTTGGCGTAGCCGAACTGCTCGCGCATGGCGGGCAGGATCTCCTGGCGGTAGTGCGACTTCAGGCGCGGCGAGGAGCTCTTCTCCGCGGCCGCGTTCTCGTTGATCTCGGTCATCGAGTCGGTCATCAGATCTCTTCTCCTGACTTGCGGGAGACGCGCACGCTGCGCTCGGCGGTGTACGTCGAGCCGTCGGGCCGGCGCTTGGTGGCCTCCACGCGCTTGGAACCCAGGCGCGTGGTGCCCTTGCCGTCGACGACCATCACGTTGGACAGGTGGATGGGGGCCTCGGCGGTCACGATGCCGCCGGTCCGGCCGGCGCGGCCGCCCTGGTCGACGACCTTGGTGTGCTTCTTGACCCGGTTGATGCCCTCGACGATCACCCGCTGCTCCTCGCGGAGCACCTGGAGGACCTTGCCCTCGGCACCCTTGTCCTTGCCGGCGATCACCTTGACGGTGTCACCCCTCTTGATCTTGCCGCTCATCACAACACCTCCGGCGCGAGCGAGATGATCCTCATGAACTTCTTGTCGCGCAGCTCGCGTCCGACCGGGCCGAAGATGCGGGTGCCGCGAGGCTCCCCATCGGCGCGGAGGATGACGGCGGCGTTCTCGTCGAACCGGATGTAGGAACCGTCCGGGCGCCGGCGCTCCTTCACGGTGCGCACGATGACCGCCTTGACGACCTCACCCTTCTTGACGTTGCCGCCCGGGATCGCGTCCTTGACGGTGGCGACGACGACGTCACCGATACCGGCGTAGCGCCGACCGGAGCCACCGAGCACACGGATGCACAAGATCTCCTTGGCACCGGTGTTGTCGGCGACCTTGAGTCGCGACTCCTGCTGGATCACTTCAACTTCTCCTGTTTCGCCTTACTTGGCCTTCTCGAGGATCTCCACCACGCGCCAGCGCTTGGTGGCGCTGAGCGGGCGGGTCTCCATGATCCGGACACGGTCGCCGACGCCACAGTCGTTCTGGTCGTCGTGCGCCTTGAGCTTGCTGGTACGACGCAGGACCTTGCCGTAGAGCGCGTGCTTGACGCGGTCCTCCACGGACACGACCACGGTCTTGTCCATCTTGTCGCTCACCACGAGGCCCTCACGGACCTTGCGTGCGCTGCGGGTCCCGGGCTCCGGTGCCTGCTCGCTCATGCAGCACCATCCTTCGTCGTCGACGCCGGGGCCGACCGGATGCCGAGCTCGCGCTCGCGCACCACGGTGTAGATCCGGGCGATGTCCTTCTTGACCGCACGCAGGCGGCCGTGGCTCTCCAGCTGGCCGGTGGCGGCCTGGAACCGGAGGTTGAACAGCTCTTCCTTGCCCTCCCGCAGCCGACCTTCGAGGTCGACGTCGGTGAGGTCGTCCAGCTCGTGGGCACTGGTCCCTTGCGACATCAGAATTCACCTGCTTCACGGCTGACGAACCGGCACTTCATCGGGAGCTTGTGGATCGCGCGGCGCATCGCCTCGCGGGCCACGTCGTCCGGGACACCGGAGAGCTCGAACATGATGCGACCGGGCTTGACGTTGGCGACCCACCACTCGGGGGAGCCCTTGCCGGACCCCATCCGGGTCTCGGCGGGCTTCTTGGTCAGCGGGCGGTCGGGGTAGATGTTGATCCACACCTTGCCGCCACGCTTGATGTGACGGGTCATCGCGATACGGGCGGACTCGATCTGCCGGTTGGTGACGTAGGAACCCTCCGTCGCCTGGATCCCGTAGTCGCCGAAGGCGAGCTTCGTGCCGCCCTTGGCAGCACCCGTGCGCTTGGGGTGGTGCTGCTTGCGGTGCTTGACCCTGCGAGGCATCAACATGGTCAGGCCTCCCCACCGGTCGCCGCGGGCAGCCTCGGCACCGCTGGGGCGGTTGCCGAGCAGCCGTCTCGGCGGGGGCGTCGGCGCGGTCCGCCCGGGTGGGACGGTCGCCGCGGGTGCCACGGGTGGGACGCTCGCCACCGCGGGCGCCACCGGCACCACCGCGACCACGGCCCGGAGCGCCGGCGCGCGCGGCCGCCTGGGCCTCACGCTCGGCGCGGGTGCCCGCGACCTCGCCCTTGTAGATCCACACCTTCACGCCGATGCGGCCGAAGGTGGTCTTGGCCTCGTAGAACCCGTAGTCGATGTCGGCACGCAGCGTGTGCAGGGGCACGCGGCCCTCGCGGTAGAACTCCGAGCGCGACATCTCGGCGCCGTTGAGGCGGCCCGAGCACTGGATCCGGATGCCCTTGGCACCCGAGCGCATCGCGGTCTGCATCGCCTTCTTCATGGCGCGCCGGAACTGCACGCGGCCGGCGAGCTGCTCGGCCACACCCTGGGCGACGAGCTGAGCGTCGATCTCGGGGTTCTTGACCTCGAGGATGTTGAGCTGGACCTGCTTGCCGGTGAGCTTCTGAGCTCGCCGCGCAGGCGGTCGGCCTCGGTGCCGCGGCGACCGATGACGATGCCGGGGCGAGCGGTGTGGATGTCCACGCGGACACGGTCACGGGTGCGCTCGATCTCGACCTTCGCGATGCCGGCGCGCTCCATGCCCTTGGACAGCAGGCGGCGGATCGCGACGTCTTCACCGACGTAGGACT